>JBGTGR010000001.1:0-103566 GCA_041746655.1 Elainellales cyanobacterium
GGTCACGTTTGCGGCTTCCAATAGCTTTATGACACCGATTGGCTATCAGACCAATACGATGGTCTACGGGCCGGGGGGCTACCGATTTCTCGATTTCTTCCGCGTGGGTACGCCGCTGAATATCATTATGGCGATCGCCATTCCCCCTCTGATTATTCTGATGTACGGTCTACGCCTATGAAACTCCTAGGTGCTTCTTCATATAGATTTACAGTAGATTCACGCAAACTTTAAACTAAAGCTCATAGAAAAACCTGAAAGGATGTAAAACCGAATATTCCAGCAAATACTACGTGGTCAAAGTATATGTTTTTCATGAAGCTAAGGATAATTGCTGAGTTTTAAGGTTTTATCTTATACACTCTTGTTATTCTTGTATTGTTCTCGCCTATGCTTTGTGTCTAAGTATAAGTCCAAGTTAAAGAGACTCAGCTCCTCATAGGCTTAAAGACGTTGGCAAAGAACATCTAAGTAAGCCTCATCTTGGTTTAGTCGTAGAGCAATAAATCTAACTATCTATAAAGGTTACAGGATTGAGAGATTGAGTTGAGAAACCAGCTATCACAATAATTAAGGACGACTTCCATGCATCCAGTTGCCAAGCACGTAATTGGTTTTCCGGTTACCTGTCAGTCTTTTGATGAACAGATAGAAATCATCTTGAACTGGGCGGGCGATCGCCTCTCCAAGTTTGTTTGTGTTGCGAATGTCCACATGCTAATGGAAGCCCATCACTCCGACTTGGGCCCTGTGCTCCATAATGCCGATCTGGTAACGCCTGATGGAATGCCTTTGGTCTGGATGCTGCGCCTAATGGGCTCCAAGAAGCAAGAACGAGTTGCTGGCTTAGATATTCTTGATGCTGTATGCAAGAAAGTACAGGAACGAGACATTAGTGTTCTTTTCTTGGGTTCTCAGTCTGAGATTTTAGAGAGCATGAGGGTGCGGCTGAAACAAGAATTTCCCGACCTTAAAATAGCAGGAATGGAGCCGTTGCCCTTCCGCCCTCTGACTCCTGATGAAGATAGGAAGATCATCCAGAAGATTAATCAAAGTGGAGCTGGTATTGTTTTTGTCTCCTTAGGCTGCCCAAAGCAAGAACATTGGATGAACCTGCACAAGGAGAAAATCCAGGCCGTCATGATTGGGCTGGGTGGCGCATTTCCTGTCTATGCAGGCATTCAGAAGAGAGCTCCTGGGTGGATGCGGGAGATGGGTTTGGAATGGCTATACCGATTGCTCCAAGAGCCGCGTCGTCTTTGGAAACGATACAGTTCAACGATCCCGCTCTTCATTTGGTTGGCGCTAAAGCAAGTCATTGCTGATGGACTGTTGAGAGTTAAAGACACATCCTCCAGTTCCAATCTTGCTCAGTAGTAGGTGCTCAGTAGTAGGGTGCTCTAAAGAATGCAACTGAGATAAGTCACTGATTTGGTCAAGTTATTTGAATGTTTCGTCTCAAGCGTTGGCAACGCCAGTCCACGACTCTAGCACTGGGTTGGTTACTGACTCTGCTATTGGTCATTGCAACGGCAGATTGGTTGTTAGATTGGCTGATGTCGCCCTCTTCACTCGTCACGCTTCTTCTGCTCCTAGTGAGCGGATTGCCATGGATAGCTCGCTCTAGGCGGTGGCAGCGTTGGGCCACAATACCGGTGATCTTCGTATTGGGTGTTTACCTGCTTGGTACTTGCCCACCAGTCATTTCTCTTGCTGGTCAGGGGCTCACGCTCTGGCTTCCTCCAGATGCCAACGCGATGAACGATGCCATTGTAGTAGTGGGGAGGGGCGGAGATTTGAGGATTTCTCGCACTGAAACTGCTGCCCAATTGTTTAAAGAAGGCCGAGCATCTCAAATTTTTATTAGCGGGATGGGGGATGTTTCTGAGATCAGAGAGATGTTGACGGAAATGGGAGTACCCATGCAGGCTATTTCTGGAGAAAAGTGTTCACAAGATACGAACGAAAACGCCCTGTTTACTTCAGCCTTGCTTTATCCTCAGGGTCTTCAGAAAATCCTTCTTGTCACTGATCCCCCTCATCTGCTGCGATCGCACCTGATCTTCAGCAGTTTTGGCTTTGATGTCACTCCCTATCCGAGTGGCTTGCCTGCAAACTGGACCCCTGCCCAGCAGTTCCATCTGCTGCTGCGAGAGTACTCAGCCCTAGCTTGGTACGCGCTGCGTGGCAAGTTCCAAACACGTTCTGCCTCCAAGTTAGAGCATCCACCCGCAGAGATTTTGGATAAGATCGTTTCCTGGGGCTGTGAGGTAACTCCCTAGTGGATATCAAGGCCCCTGTTCAGCTTTGCCTAGGGCAACTGAGTTAGGAGGGCCACCCACATATCGGGTGGGTGGCAATAGTAGTCTATTTTCTCAACCCGATAGCGCGTGGGTGTAGATCCCCATGACAAGAGGATGCAGTCAAACTGCTTGATCCCGCGCTTTTGGCCTGTCATATAAAACGTTTTATCGATCCCGTCTGGCGTTGCGGCCTCGATAACGTAGTCAATTCCTTTTTGCTGGTGAGTCCAGTCATGCGTTTTGGATGGGGGAGGAGCGTAGTCCACTGGCTCAAATGTTTGAGTACGACTTTGGATTCCACTTGACATCAGCTTCAGATAAATATAGCTTTACATCAGCTTAAAGCGACCTCTTCACCAACTTAAGCGACCTCTTCACCAACTTACTTGGGCGTGAAAAAGCCAAAACGGCAAAAGTTGGCTCATCTGAATAGACGGGGAAACAACTTTTAAGGTTCCAGTCTAACTGCTTGGCAAACTGTTGAGATCAGCCTGAAGTTTCTATTGCTAAGTATCATCAGTATGCTTCTGGTTCATCTAGCAAGGTTTCGATTAGTAGGTCGGTTCGCTGTTGTTGGCCGTTGAGGAAGTGTTCGCACTGACGCAGGTACTCTACGGCGATCGCAAACTGGTCAAACGTTTCTGCGAGTTCTAGTTCACCCATCTCTAGTCGAGCAATGATCGCCTCAACTTCAGCTACAGTCGTTTCATAGTTCCAGTTGGGGGCTAGGGGCAAACTGGGCGATCGCCCATCAAACGCTACATCAAACGCTACATCGCCCGCCACATCGCCTGCCACATCGCCACTGGGAAAATTTCTGCTGGAGTCGGAGGAGGTATTCATGGCAGATCGGGAGAGAGGTTGACATCAGGTTCGAGGCTAAGAATTTCAGAAACCTTGACTTTGACTTGTCCTTGGGCGAGCTGCACATGCAGTTCTTGACCCAGAACAACTTCTGAGGCCGATCGCGCTACGGTGCCATCTTCCTGCCTAACTACAGCATATCCGCGTCGCAGCACCTCTGAGGGATCTAAGCTTCCTAGTTTTTGCCGCAGGAGCTGACAGTGCTGAGTCGATTGCTGCATTTTCTGGCTCATTTGCTGAATCAAACGTTGTTTCATCCACGCGATCGCCTGAACCTCTTGCTGCACCTGTCGCTCAACCTGTAGCCGTCGCATCCGTTCTCGCAGTCGATAGATTTGGTCACGGGCCGATCGCTGCTGCTGGGCAAGCGCACTCTCCAACGCTAGAACCCGTTTGCGGTGGGCAGTGACTAAATTTGCCAACTCTGGAACAGCTTGCTCAGCTGCAGCCGTAGGCGTGTGGGTGCAAATATCTGCAACCAAATCGGCGAGAGATTCATCCCGCTGATGGCCGATCCCCGCGACGACTGGAATGGGGCAGGTGGCGATCGCCCTCACCACCCGTTCATCATTAAAGCAAGCCATATCCTCAATCGCCCCACCGCCTCGAGACAGAATCAACACCTGCGCTCGGCCATCCTGCTGCACCCGTCGAATCGCCTGCAAAATCGAAGCTGGAGCCTGATCCCCCTGTACCAGTGCTGGCGAAAACAACACATGCAACCCTGGATAGCGACGCTTGAGGGTGCGCTGAATATCTCCCCAAGCCGCTGCCTGAGGGGAAGTCACAACTGCAATGACTTGAGGGTGCGCCGGCAATCTGCGTTTGCGAGCTGAATCAAATAGCCCTTCGGCCTCTAGGCGTTTTCGCAGCTGGCGATAGCGGATAGCCCGCAACCCTTCCCCAGCCGGAAGAGCCTGCCACACAATCAGCTGATAGTTGCCGCGCTGGGAGTGCAGGTGAATCCGTCCGAGAATAATCAGTTGCTCCCCCGGTGCCGGAAGGGTCACTAATTTGCTAATCTGGCTATTCCAGACGACGCAGTTAATCGCAGCCTTCGCATCTGGATCCTGGAGCGTAAAAAATAGGCCACTGCGGTAGCGGTTGGCACTGGAGACTTCTCCAGTCACCCAGATCTGCTGAAGCTGGTCATCTTGCTCTAGCAGGGCCTGAATGTAAGCATTGAGGCCTGCTACCGAGAGCGCTGTATCTGGAACCAGTAAATTCGGAAGATCAGAGGTCATTAAGGATGAGGGGTAGCGCTAAACGAAAGGTGAGCTCAGTTGTGAATCAGTCACTAAACTGACAAGAGGGGGGCAGAAGGGAGTTTCCAGAAGGGGGTTTCCAGAATCCCGATTGGATAGTACCTTTGTATGCAGCTGCAACCGAAAAAAAATACAATAGAGTATGAGCAGAGTGTGAGTAACTTTCTATAGATTAACGAGACTGATTCAGATCAGACAGTAAGCTGAGCTGCATTATGTGATTTCCAGCGGGGTTTCTCTGTCTTTAAAGTGGTTACATTTCTTTGTCTGACCCATCGGGATAAACACTGAAGTTTACCTTCACCCGCTTTTGTTCCAGACGTTGCCTGATAAAGCTTGACGAAGCTTGATATTTCATTCCGTATTCTGTCTTGAGGGGCTAATGGCTAAAACCAGCAGTGACAATTCTTCAGAAAAGACCAAGGCTCTGAATCTGGTCATGAGCCAGATCGATCGCACCTTTGGCAAAGGGACGATCATGCGCCTAGGGGATGCCAACCGCATGAAGGTGGAAACCATCTCCACTGGGGCTTTGACCCTTGATTTGGCATTGGGAGGGGGGCTACCCAAAGGTCGAGTGATCGAGATCTACGGCCCTGAAAGCTCTGGTAAAACGACTCTGGCTCTCCATGCGATCGCCGAAGTTCAAAAAAATGGTGGGATCGCCGCCTTCGTAGACGCCGAGCATGCCCTTGACCCAACCTACTCAGCAGCGCTCGGTGTTGACATCGCAAACCTACTGGTTTCACAGCCGGATACCGGAGAAGCCGGTCTAGAGATTGTGGATCAGCTGGTTCGTTCTGCTGCGGTTGATCTGGTTGTCGTAGACTCGGTGGCGGCCCTCGTTCCGCGAGCTGAGATTGAAGGCGAAATGGGAGATATCCATGTCGGGTTGCAGGCTCGACTGATGAGCCAAGCGCTCCGCAAAATCACCGGAAACATCGGCAGATCGGGCTGTAGCGTGATTTTCCTCAACCAGCTGCGCCAAAAGATTGGCATTTCCTACGGCAACCCCGAAACGACCACGGGTGGCAATGCTCTTAAATTCTATGCATCGGTGCGGCTCGACATTCGGCGGATTCAAACCTTGAAAAAAGGCACCGAGGAGTACGGGATTCGCGCCAAGGTCAAAGTTGCTAAGAACAAAGTGGCACCTCCGTTCCGAATTGCTGAATTTGATGTGATCTTTGGTAAGGGAATTTCGACCCTGGGCTGTTTGATTGACTTGGCCGAAGAAACAGGTGTGATTCTGCGTCGGGGAGCCTGGTATAGCTACAACGGCGACAACATCGGCCAGGGGCGAGACAACACGATCAAGTATATGGAGGAAAAGCCTGAGTTTGTGAAGGATGTCGAGCAGCAGGTTCGACAGAAGTTGGAGATGGGCGCGGTTGTCTCCGCCAATTCTGTCGCTCCCGTGAGTGAGCACCCTGAAGATGGCGATGGCAACGACGAGGAATACCCCGAAGAATAGGAAATAAAGCTCCTCCAACTGCCTAAATCTTTCCTTCTGGGGGGCTTCGAAGTTTGGAAGTCTCCCAGAAGACTGGAAGGGCAAGAGCCGGATTAAGTTGGGTGCTGGGTCAAGATTTGGTTAATCTGATCAGCCACGGCGTCGGGTTGCTCCAGCATGGAAAGATGGCCACACTGAGGAATTTCCATCACGTTGTTTCCAGAGCACTGAAACAGCGGATGGAAGCTAGCCAGATGACGGACATATTGGGGCTCCATGATCGGGTCGTTGGCTCCCGCAATGAAGTAAACAGGCTGTTGGAGTCGAGACACTAGCTGCGGTAAAAGGTGAACTTCAGCTTCGGTGGTGGACTCCAGCAAGGTGCCGATCGCCGCTTCAGAATGAGCCATCACTAGGTCGATGAGGCGCTGCCGCCCCCAGCGACGCGCAATCGGACGCACCACGTTCATCCGGCTCAGCAGTAGATCTATGAGTGGCAAGTAGCATAGCCAACGGGGACGGAGCTTGACGAGTTGTTGGCCTGCGGCCCGAAATCGCTCAAATTCTTCTTTGAGGTAGATTCCGCCACCTGAATTGACGCAGATTACACCGCTAACGGTTTGAGGGGTTTGCTCAGCTGTCCAGAGGGCAATACTTCCTCCCAAGGAATGCCCAACCAACCAGGCTTTGGTAATGTTTAGCTCTTTGAGGAGGACAGCAAGGTCTTGAGCGTAGGCAGCGGGGACGTAATCGGAGAGAACCGGGGCGATCGCCCGATCAGTTAACTCAGGCAAGTTAGCAGGCAACTCGGAGTGTTCCCGTCTATCGGAGTAGCCAGAACTGACTAAGGCTGAGGCTGGGCGTTGAGCGATCGCTGGAGCTGTAGTCTGGGGTTGCGACAAGCCAAACCCGCGCAAATCATACGACAAACATTGATAGGTAGAAGACAACCGTTGAATCAGCGGTTGCCAATATTCACGGCTCAGCAACCAGCCGTGAACAAATACGAGCGTGCATTCATTATCCGTGGGAGCAGTTAGCTCGTAAGCGTGGGGAACTCCCCGGATCTCAATGGTTTTGACCATAGTTCTATGGTATCTCGAAGCGCTCTCAAATCGGTTCTCAAATTTGTCTTCAAGTTAGCTGGGGCGATCGCCCGCCTACTCGTTCATATTTTTATAAGTTGCCACAGCCGAGGGAGAAATCCGGTTTAGATATCGAAAAATCCAGTATTTAAAGACAGTATCTAAGATGACCGGAAAAGTCGCAATAAATAGAAAGATGAAGTCGCGATTGGCGGGAAGGCCCAGATGTCTAGAAATCCCTTCTAGCAAAACCTCCCATCCGTGGGGCGAGTGAAATCCCACAAAGGTATCGGTAAACAGAATAATAATGAAAGCTTTGGCACTGTCACTCAAGCCATAGATGACTTCATCGATAAAAGACTTGAGCACTGCGATCTCGCGCTGGCTAAAGAAAATGACGCTAGCAAACGCGACGAGCGAAAAGATATCTGAAAATACGTTTTTGACCGCATCAGACGATCGCTGCCGATAGACATCTTCAATTTCTTCGGCCTGCGCCCGCATGATGGCTTCGATCTCCTCCTCCGAAACTGGAGGCACTTTCCCAATCAAAATCTCAAAGCGAAAGCGCTCTTCAAACCGCTGCAACTCTCGAAGGGCCTCTTCTTCCATCTCCACATTCAGAAAGACGGTTGGGGCAGTGTCGCTTCTGAAGTGATCGACGATTGGCCCCACAACAAAGTTTTTAGAAACCTGCTGGGTGAGCAACGGGATAATGATCAGCAGCAAAATAAACCGCAAGGCGACAATGGTTCTCGCCTTGGAGTCTCGAAAGCTTGCGACGACCTCTTCTTCTGCTTTGGGGTCGAGTTCTCGCTTGATCCGATCCACGGTTCTGAGAATCGAGCGAGGTAAGACGCTTGTATTATCAGCAAAAGACTCGGAATCCGCTTTGGCTTCTGCTCTCATCCGTCTGGGTTGAGAACGAGGCCGTAGAGCTTCTGAGGGCTCAAACGCCAGTTGGTTGGTTGGGATGTCGGTTTGGGGAGGAGGGGCGATCGCCGACTTGGGCTGACGAGCCTGATTGCTATAGCGGGCTAAAATCTCATCAATAAACTTTAGCTTTTTAAGAATCGCGGCTGGCTTATCAATAATGTTGACGGTATGCCAATCTGCCGCACCATCTTCGACTTGAACTTCAGTAATGGTCTGGTTAGAAATTTGGAGGGCTGAGCTACTGATGCGAAATTCTGCCAGCCTCACCTTGGCGATGTTAATATACTTCTTCAGTTCTGAGCGAAAATAAGCCTGAGCGCTTTGGCTAAAGCTACTGTAATCCTCCAGAATTTTTTTCCCACCAAAGTGGGCATCTTCTAACCCTTTAATCGCCAAAGCAGCTTGATAGGCCTCTTCCAAAGCTCTTTCAGGTGTTTTGAAGAACCATTGTTTAGCAGCGCGTATAGAACCCTTAAACCGATTGGACGCAGGTGTCTTCATGATGAGATTAGATGTCGTCTGACATGATTTCTGAGCTGCTGAATTAAAAACGCTGCTAGACTTCTTTTCAGTGATTAGACCGTGACTTCAAAGCAAAGAACTGGGCAAACGCTGGATCAAGAATAGGGGCGTAGTCTCTTTATTTTCACTTTTCTACGTTTGCTTTTTAGCACCTCTCGGTTTCTACTTTGAATCTGTAGAGCACATTATTTGCGAGCTAAAGTATTGCAAGGTAAAGTATGTAGGTAGTATGATATCAAACTCGCCTTAAATCATTTAGTGCCTTCCGCGTCTATCTGGATCACAGGTCCCGCCCGTAGCGGCAAAACTGCTGAACTCCTGCAACAATTTTGTCGTTGGGCAAGCCAGCCTACGGTGTCTGCAGAGCAAGCAGAGCCAACGATACTGGTGTTTGCTGCCAATGGTGACAACCGAATTGAGTTGGCCGATCGCATTGTCGCTGCCACAGAAGGAAAGTATGCCTTTGATTCAACCACACCCCTGGGGTTTTTCCAGGATGAGGTGACTCTGTTTTGGCCGTTGCTGGTTCAAAAACTACGGCTCAATGCGCCTTTTCCCCTCCGCCTACATCCCGAAGCCGAGCAAGAGTTGGCAACGCGGTTGTGGCGACCTGAACTGGATACTGAGCAGCTTCGCCAGGAAGGTGTACGAGAATATTATCTGGTGCGCCGGACGCTGGATATTCTGCAACTTGCAGCCCTCAGTGCTACGCCAATCGAAGATATTCCCACGGTTTTGCAGGAGGGATTGGCGACCCAAGAGGATTTACCTGATCTGTCGCCCGATCTCTGGAGCACCATGGGGGAAGTGCTGCTCCGCTGGCGTGCCTGGTGTCTGGAGCATGGGCTGTTGAGCTATGGAATTCTATCCGAGCTTTACTGGCGTTACCTGCTCCCCCACCCAACCTATCAGCATCATCTCTGCCGTCGCTACCGAGCGGTTTTAGCGGATGATGTGGATGAGTATCCAGCGATCGCCCGCTCAGTGTTTGATTTTTTGCTCGACCAGGGCATCCCAGGCGCATTTACCTACAACCCCACTGGGGCATCACGGCTGGGTTTGGGTGCTGATCCTCAGCATCTCGAAGAGCTGTCTGCCCGTTGTCAACACATTTCTCTGACTCAGCGGCCTGATAGCTGTCTGGGTGCAACCTGGGGCGCTGAGGTGCCCACCTGGATTGGTGAGCCGTTGCTGTTGCCTACTTTGCCTGCATCGATTCAAACCATTCAAACCATGTCGAGGGCACAACTGCTGCGTCAGACCGCTGAAGTGATCAGTGAAGCAATCCAACTGGGGCAGATAGAGCCGCAGGATGTCGCTATCATTGGCCCTGGTTTGGATGCGATCGCCCGCTACACGCTGCGCGAAATCCTCACCAACAAAGGGATCGAAGTCGAATCGCTCCACGATCAACAGCCCCTGATTAGTGCGCCAATGATTCGAGCCCTGCTGACGCTGATGGCGCTGGTATACCCAGGGTTGGGGCGGTTGCTCAATCGAGATGCGATCGCCGAAATGTTGGTTGTCCTGAGCCAAAATCCTGGCGTGACCCTTGAGCTGTCTAAACTTGAACAGTTCAAACTTGAGCAGTCCAAATTAGAGCTGGCTGGTATTGATCCTGTTCGGGCAGGGCTGCTGACCGACTACTGTTTCGTTGCCGATCCCGACCATCCTCGGCTCTTGCGGTCTACGACCTTTCCCCGCTGGGATCGACTTGGCTATCAGGCGACTCAGGCTTACGAAGCGATTTTGGAATGGATTGATGACCAAAAGCTGCAACAGCAACAGCGCATGCTCCCTAGCCCCGTCACATTGCTAGATCGAGCGATCCAGCGATTTTTGTATGGCGGGAGCCACCTTCCTTATGATCAGCTCTCGGCCCTGCGGGAGTTAGTCGAAACAGCCCAGCATTATTGGGAGGTCGATCATCGTTTGCGGAGAAGCGATCGCAGTGAGACACCAGCTGCTGTGACGGTGGGTCGATTTATTCAACTATTGCGAGATGGCACCATTACCGCCGATCCCTATCCCGCTCGACCTCTGACTGGGAGCCGACCTGCAGTGGCGATCGCCACCATTTTCCAATATCGGGCAAGTCGTCGGATTCATCGTTGGCAGTTTTGGCTTGATGCTGGATCGGCGTTGTGGCTGAGTGGTGGCGGGCCTTTGTTTGGGGCTCCGTTGTTTTTGCGAGAATGGACAGGGCGGCCTTGGACCGCAGCCGCAGCACTGGCTGCCGATCAGGAGCGACTCCAGCGCCAACTCTTCGACTTGTTGAGTCGAGCCAACGAGCGCATCTTTCTCTGTCACAGCGAACTTGCTACCAATGGGCAAGAGCAAAATGGCCCCCTCTTATCTTTAATTAATGCAGCTCTCCCAGTTGTCCCTACGACTGAAGAAAACCCTTTTCTAGACAAAGCCCTTCTAGACAAAGCTCAAGTTGAGTTGAGTTGAGTGCTTCACAGAGAAAGCTTAAAAACAGGGAAAGCTTAAAAATTCCTCTTCAAGTAATTTTTTGTCCAAATCAAGCTAAAAAATGATCTTGCAAAAGTACCTTCTTTAGTTAGAGGTTTTAGCAGGTCGTGACTATTAACTTGAAATACAGATAAGGCTGGAATTCCTTTTTTTCGAAGGGTTTCAGCCCCACGGTTGTTAACAAGTTACTTTGTCTAGAGAGCAAATCATGCAGAAAAGAGCAGACAGTCAAGGCGGTTTTTTCTTTCAATATCTTTCCTTAGCCCCCGTTCTTGCGGTAGTGGCGATCTCGCTTGCCTTTACGGCTTGGGCATTGATTAACGCAAACTTCCCTGACTTACTATTTCACCCCCTGCCCTAGGGATTTTGGCGTCGTTTTATTGTAGGGCTTTCTCGATCAGCTTGGCCTTATCCTGTCGAGCCCATCCTGTCGAGAACGCCCTTTCTTGTCTGCTACAATTTTTTCTACTACAACTAAATCAATCTTTTCAACCCCCAAGAAACCTCAAACAGCCTCCTACCGCTTGTTCCATCCACTGCCAAGTTGAACTTCTAGCCCAGACATTTAGCTTGCCTTTTCGCTCAGTACTGACCAAGCTTGAGCTGTCTGGGCTAGAAGTTGGCTCGATCATAATCAATCTTTTTGGGTGAAACAAATAAATTTGTAACAAGCCTCACCGTTTGATTTACAGGGGGCGCTAATGTTGATTATGTTTGTGGTTCAATCACCCTCTTAAGGAAAGCCATCAATGTTGTTTAATCATATTGAGCTTGAACTGATTGAAGGAGAAGCCTGGTGTCAGTGGCGACAGTTTGACCCATCGACTCACCCTCGACTGATTGAAGACAACTACAACAGCCCCGCAGCAAAAGCATTGTCAAAGTCATTGCGATCGCCCACCCCCACCTCCCCAGCCCAGCAGCCCCCCAAGCCTCTCTAGATACCCTATTTCTTGTCAAACAAATAGTCTAGGAGCGGAGTTGACACCCTCAATCCTCCGCTAGTTTGTTGGTGATCGCAGTTTGAGCAGACTAATGAGAAGGGGAGTCCTTTCTTCCTTTAGAAACACCGCCCGTGGGTGATCTCACAATTTTTTACATCGTACTGAGTACTGTATAATACCGTTAATTCTCGCTGCGACAGGGAAAATCAACCCTGTGTGAGTGGCGAGAATAGTTTTGTGAGGATAAAACGCAATGGGAAGGCAAAATCGCTACAGAAGATCCTGGGTAAAGGCTACCCGGTCACTGTTGGCAGGCTTGCTGATGCGGATGGCCCAGCGGTTAGCCCCCTTAGACAAAGGGTGGGCTCTGCCAATGGGAACAACAGCAATGGGAACAACAGAATTATCCACAGAGAGTAAGCCTCCTCTCCTTCCCGCTGCGCTCCCTGAAAATGAACGCGATCGCCTAGAAGCCCTCGATCGCTACGATATCCTAGATAGTCCTGATGAAACAGAGTTTGATGATCTGACACATCTAGCCTCCTACATCTGCGGAACACCTATTGCGCTGATTAGTCTACTAGATTCTCATCGGCAATGGTTTAAGTCCAAGGTGGGGATGCCACTTCCAGAAACCCCACGAGAGATGGCTTTCTGCTCCCATGCCATTCTTGAACCCACGCAATCACTAGTGATCCAAAATGCGTTGGACGACGATCGTTTTGCCAACAACCCCTTAGTTACCGAAGATCCCAACCTGCGATTTTATGCAGGACATCCCATAGTCACGCCCGATGGCTACCCGCTGGGGACACTCTGTGTACTAGATTATGTTCCTCGCGATCTCAGCTCAGAGCAACTAGAAGCACTCCAAATATTGGGGCGTTGCGTCATGACCCAAATGGAGCTTCGCCTAAACCTCAAACGGCTAGAACGTCAGCAAGCTCGACAACAAGAAGCAGAAGATAAACTACGGGCATCGGATCAACAGATTGTTGATTTGCTCGAAAATATGACCGATGCTTTCTTTGCCACCGATCGCCAAGGGCATTTCAGCTATATCAATCAAGAAGCAACCAATATTCTGCAGCGAGAGAGCCATCTTCTCTTAGGAAAAGTAATTTGGGAGGTTTTACCTGAACTTGTTGGTTCTAACTTTGAGCAGAAATTTCAATGGGCGCTGAGTCAACAAACTGGCGCTGTGCTAGAAGAATTTTATCAACCGGGCAAACAATGGCTAGAGATCCGGATCTTTCCGTCTTACGACGGTATGACCGTCTTCTTCCATGACATCACCTTACGCAAGAACACTGAAGTTGCACTTCGTTTGGCGCAAGAAAAATCTGATCGCCTGCTGCTAAACATCATTCCTCAGTCAATTGCAGAACGCCTGAAACAAAATTCTGACGCTATTGCTGATGCCTTTGCCGATGTCACGGTTTTGTTTGCCGATATTGTGAACTTTACAGAGCTGAGCAGTCAAGTGTCACCGATTGAACTGGTTGGATTGCTCAATCGAATTTTTTCTGTGTTTGATCAACTAGCTGAAAAGCATGGATTAGAGAAAATCAAAACAATTGGAGATGCGTATATGGTAGCGGGTGGACTACCAGAGCCTCATGCTCATCACCCAGAAGCTGTTGCGCTTATGGCCCTTGATATGCAACGTAAAGTGACCCAATTCACGACGCGAGAAGACCAATCTATTGCTTTACGAATTGGAATTCACACAGGTCCAGTGGTGGCAGGTGTCATTGGTTCCAAGAAGTTTAGTTATGACTTGTGGGGAGATACTGTCAATATTGCTAGCCGGATGGAGTCAGGTGGTATGAGCGGCGGAATTCAAGTGACGGCTTCTACCTATGAGCGGTTATGTGACAGTTATTTATTTGAACCCCGAGGTATGGTTGCTGTAAAAGGTAGGGGCGAAATGATGACGTATTGGTTGAAAGGGAAAGTTCCTGAAGCAAGCATTTGATCCTATTCTTGATGAACGTGATTAAACCTGTGTGATTAAACTTGTGCGATCGCCTTTTGAAAGTTAGGGACTGCAAATCAAACTAAAACGTGGCAAGATAGCAATAGGGCTACATTTGGCTCTATTTTGTCTACCTTTTGGGTAAGTAATGTCTCGATTTTCTCTGGAACATGAGCCAGGTGCGGATCAACCCCGTGTCCAAGCGATTTATGACGAGATTCGAGCCGAGCTTGGGTTTGGCATCGTTCCCAACTTATTCAAATCGATGGCGATTGATCCTGCTTTTCTGGAAGCGAAGTGGCTGCAGTTTAAGTCTACGATTTTGCAGGGAGACATTCCTCGAACGATCAAAGAAATGATCGGAGTAGCGATTTCCCAAGCCAATGGGAGCGAGTACGCCTTAAAGGTCCATCTGCACGGGCTCTCTGCCCTAGGGATCAGCGAGGAAGTTCTGCGGGCCTTGGTGACAGACTTTGACAACTGTCCGCTCCCCAAACGTGAGAAAGCTATCATCAGCTTTGGTCTACGAGCTGCCACGCAGCCCAAACAGCTCACAGACGCTGATTATCAGCAGTTGGCGAGCTTCGGGCTAGACTCATCCGAAATTTTTGAGATCATTGCCACGGCCAATCTTTTCACGCAGGTTAACCAGTATACGGATGCAATCGCCCTAGAAGTCGATACGCTTTAACATGATTTTTTCGATTTAGGTTGCTCCTATATTCTGTTTTCGGTAGGCTCTTATCAGGTGCATTCGGAATTTGTATCGAGAGAACCAAAAACTAAATAAACTGTTAGTTTCAAGGCACAGGATGCCCTAACTCATGACAAAATTTCAGGCTGAGGACCTGTCTCATGCTCTGGCTAAGGCCCAAGCGCTTTCTACTCGCATTGCAGCGGTCAATGAAATTGCGATCGCCATCAACCGATCCCTTAATCTAGATGAAATTCTACAGACCGTAGGACGACAGGCCAAGTGGCTGCTCGACTTTGACTATCTGAGTGTCTACTTGTGCAACTCTGAGAGCTGTCGTTTGATCACGCTGTTTGGTGCAGATGATATCGATCAAGGGGCGATCGCCGCAACCCATCCGATCCTCCGTGCCCTAAAAGCAGGCCAACCACAGCTGATTCGGGATCATTCGGAGTGCTTTTCATCTAGCCATGCCTCTGGCCTCGTCGTTCCTCTCGAAAATCAGCGCCAGATGCTCGGCACCATCAATTTTGCATCGACTCGACCGAATGCCTATACCGTAGATGACTTACGGATTGGCTATCTCTTGGCACTTCAATTGGCCTCAACTATTCGGAATGCAGAGCGGTTTGAAGAACTTAATCACCTCAATGCTCTTCTTGAAGATGAGAAGCGCAAAACCAATCAATTACTTCGCAACATTCTTCCGCTTGAAATTGCAGATGAGCTGAAACAATCTGGCAAAGTAAAGCCTGTTCATTACCAATCTGCATCTGTTCTCTTCACCGACTTTACCGACTTTACCCACCTCTCAGAACACCTGCCGCCGGAAGAACTCGTTGCTGAGCTAGATGACTGTTTCTCCTACTTTGATCAAATTGTTGAAAAATACAATCTGGAGAAACTCAAAACCATTGGCGATAGCTACATGTGCGTCGGAGGCATTCCCACCCCCAACAAGACCCATGCTGTTGATGCCGTCCTTGCGGCCTTAGAGATGCAGCTATTTATGCAACTCCGAAAAGAGAGTAAAGCCCGACGGCATCAGCCCTACTGGGATATTCGTATCGGTATCCACTCGGGACCTCTCTTGGCTGGGGTGATTGGTCACAAGAAATTTGCCTATGATGTGTGGGGCAACACAGTCAATACGGCGTCTCGCATGGAGTCAGATGGCATTCCAGGCAGCGTCAATATTTCTAGAGATACCTTTGAGCAGGTCAAAGACTTTTTTAACTTTAGATATCGAGGCAAAATTGCCTCCAAAAACAAAGGCGTCATAGACATGTATTTAGTCACTTGTATTAAAGAAAAATTATCTATTGATCCAGGGGGCTTGTTGCCCAATGACAATTTCTTCGAGTTATATTTGAAAAGATATCCAGATGGGGCGATCGCCACCACCACCTACAGTTGGCTCACCTCTTTTCTGGAAAACTTGAAGTAACTAATATTTTGCTTAATAAATTCTTGCTTAATAAACGCCCGTATAAAAATTGTTTAAGTTCTCTTAAGTGGACATAAATAAATGATGCTGTAGGGTGCTGTTAGGCGTAGCCGTAACGCACCATTCCCCAGGCTTTGATGCGTTACGGCTATGCCTTAACACATCCTACAAATAATTAAGCTCATCTACTTAGATATTCCCTAGAACGGCATTGAGTCCGCTAACCTGACAGTACGTCTTAACCAGACGTCTTAACCGAACGTCTTAACCAAACAACAGGTCAAGCCTTATGGATACCCTATCTTCCTCTAGTTCGCGTGTCCTGTGGTTGCAAGTGTGGGGGCTAGCGGCGGTACAGGGGGCGATCGCGCTCACCTGGGTGATCTACAACCTTTATTTGCGACAACTCCTCGTCCAGTTTGGATTTTCCTCAACACTGGCAGCAGGGCTACTGATCCTAGAAAATTTGCTTGCTGCGGTGATGGAACCCCTGATGGGTAGCCTATCCGATCGAACTCAGCAGTGGGTTGGTGGCAAATTTCTGTTCATTGCCGTGGGAATCATTTTATCGGCAACTTGTTTCATTGCAATTCCCACCCTTGTTGTGTTTGGCCCTCGCTTGGAAGTGGTGCGCTGGATCATGCCTGTCACATTGGTGGCTTGGGCGCTAGCCATGACGGTGTTTCGCAGCCCAGCTCTATCGCTGTTGGGCCGATATGCCTTCAAGAGCAACTTACCGCAAGCAGCTAGCATTCTGACGCTAGTGGGCGGTGTCGCAGGTGCTTTAGGACCTTTAGCCGGGGAGTTTGTTCTCAGTTTGGGACCTGTTGTGGCATTTGGCATCGGGTCGTTTGTCTTGCTGGGAGCCGCCGCTGCACTCCGGAGCGTCAACCCTAACCAACAGATAGAACCGCAATTAGATACTACGCAGTCCCTAACACCAGTTCAGCCTTCTTCCCCACAGCCTTCTTTCCCTCAGGCTTCTTTCCCTCAGCCTTCTTCCCCACAACTCTCTATCCCCGCTTTAGCGCTGATCTTTGGGGCTGGGGTCGGCGTTGGGCTAGGCTTTCGTTTGCTGATGCAAAGCTTTCCTGCCATTCTTAACGCACGCGGATTTGCCTATCCCGGCTTGATTTTGGGCATGATTTTTATCACGCTGGCTATTACTGCCATTCCCGCTGGGCAGTTGACTCTAGCGTTGGGCAATCGCGTTGCAATGATGATAGGCCTGACCCTAATGGCACTTTGCTGTACTTTGATGGGCCTGAGCCACAATGCCTGGATTGCCACAGGAATCGCGATCGCCTTTGGTGCAGCCTTTAGCTTAGTGTCCAATGGCACCCTTCCCTTTGCACTGTCAATGGTGCCGCCCCATAAAGCGGGTTTGGGGACTGGAATGTACTTCAGCGGTGGGGCGATCGCCAACAGTGTTTTTGGTTCCTTCTTAGCGGGGTCGGTGCTATCCCCTGTGGTGGGCGGATTGCTGGGGGCGATCGCCTTTATCTGGGCCGGAGTTTGTATTGCGGCAACGACCAAAGTTCGAGCTGGGGGCGATCGCGCTCAGTTTTCATAAAACCTCCTAGAAGACATTAAATCGAGTTTGGTATCCCTGCTATCTACTTTCCAGATATGCTTTGAGTAGCATCTAACAGTCAAACCCTAAGAGAAAACCATGACCGGAAATGCAGCCCGCGTTCAAGCCGTTCGTCAGATCACCAATCGGAAGATGATGCCCCACAAGGCTCCAGAAAGCCTGGAAGAGATATGGGCAGCGAACGTGTTCAACCTCAGTAAAATGCAGGCTAGCCTTCCCAAAGCCGTCTTCAAATCCATCAAAAATACAATTGTCACCGGGAAAAGACTTGATCCTTCCATTGCGGACACTGTTGCAACCGCGATGCGAGATTGGGCGATGTCAAAAGGAGCACTCTACTACGCTCACGTATTTTATCCGATGACCAACTTGACTGCAGAAAAGCATGATGGCTTTATCTCAGTCCAAGGAGACGGCAATGTGATTTCAGAATTTTCTGGCAAAGTGCTGGTGCAAGGAGAACCAGACGGCTCGTCCTTCCCCAATGGTGGAATTCGCGACACCTTTGAGGCACGGGGATATACCGGATGGGATATCACCAGTCCTGCCTACATCATGGAAACAGACAATGGTTCAACATTGTGTATTCCAACTGTTTTTGTTTCCTGGACAGGTGAAGCACTGGACAAAAAAGTCCCCCTTTTGCGCTCTATCACCGCAATGGACAAAGCAGCCAACAAAGTTTTAAAGCTTCTAGGGCATAAGGAAGTTGCCCAAGTGAATTCTAGTTGTGGCGCTGAGCAAGAATATTTTTTGGTAGATGCCAACTTTGCCTGTCAACGTCCCGATTTACTGCTGGCAGGACGCACGCTGTTTGGTAAATCTCCCGCCAAAGGTCAAGAATTTGATGATCATTACTTTGGTGCAATTCCTGAGCGAGTGCAAGTCTTCATGCAAGATGTGGAAGAAACACTCTACAAGCTTGGTATCCCAGCAAAAACTAGACATAACGAAGTTGCGCCCGGTCAGTTTGAAATTGCACCCTTTTTTGAAGCTGCAAACGTAGCCAGTGACCATCAGCAGCTGCTCATGACGGTTCTGCGGCACACGGCCAAGAAACATGGTTTTACTTGTTTGCTGCATGAAAAGCCCTTTGCTGGTATCAATGGTTCTGGCAAGCATGTCAACTGGTCGGTGGGGAATGCAACTCAAGGAAACTTGCTTGATCCAGGCGATTCTCCCCATGATAATGCTCAGTTTCTTATTTTCTGTGGTGCCGTAATTCGGGGCGTTCACAAATATGGGTCGTTGATGCGGGCTGCCATTGCCACAGCCAGCAACGATCATAGGCTGGGAGCTAACGAAGCGCCGCCTGCAATCATGTCAATTTATTTGGGAACGCAATTAGAAGAAGTCTTTGAGCAGATTAGAACCGGAACCGTCACTGAGACAAAGCAGAAAGGCATTATGGATTTGGGCGTTGATGTGTTGCCCCATCTCACCAAAGATGCGGGTGACAGAAACCGTACCTCACCTTTTGCCTTTACGGGGAACCGATTTGAATTTCGAGCGGTTGGATCAAGCCAGTCGGTGTCAGGCCCACTGATTGTACTCAACACCATGCTAGCAGACTCGCTAGATTGGATTGGCAATCGCTTGGAAAGTGAGCTATCCAAGGGAGTAGAATCCAACACAGCGATCATCACCGTCCTCAAGGAAGTGATGGAAGCACATGGTGCAGTTGTGTTTGGAGGAAACGGATATTCCTCAGAATGGCACAAGATGGCGGTTGAAGATCGAGGCTTAGCCAACTTGCCTACCAGTGCAGATGCGTTGCCCACCCTCAAAGAGGAATACATTAAAGACCTGTTTGAAAAAACTGGTGTTTTGACTGCCGTTGAGCTAGAAAGTCGCTTTGAAGTTTATGCGGAGCAGTATATTCTTTCAATTGAAGTTGAAGCCAAGCTGATGATCAATATGGCAAAAACAATCATTTATCCAGCTACTGTAGAGTACTTATCAAAGTTGTCATCGACGATCGCCAGCTTGACTGAGCTAGGCATCGACTTTGAAAAGGAGAGTGCTCGAAAGCTGGCAAGCCTAGCCAATTCTATGGTTTCGGCAACGGGGCAGTTGAGTGCAGCACTAGACAACCATAATTTTTCGAGCACAGAAGAAAAGATGCAGTATTGTGCGAAAACCATTCGACCTTTGATGGATGAAGTTCGCACCTATGCAGATGCGCTTGAAGGCGAGGTGGCAGATAGCTTTTGGCCGCTACCTACTTACCAGGAAATGTTGTTTATCAAGTAGGTCTGATCAAAGAATCAAGTCGATCACTGATGGTGTTGGAGGCACCGTTGCAGAAATCGATCGATCAGCATTGATTTGCCGCCAAAGTGAAGATGTAGATAGGAGGCATGGACTTGCAATCGTTGCCAGCCTTCTGTTTTGTGCAGGGTATTGTCGTAGTTTTGCATTGCAAATAAAGGCTGCTCTGGCTCTGTGATTAAACTAGAGCGGTGGAATTCGTGCCCCCAAATGATTTCACCCGTTGCGACAAGAGGTGTTGACTGCTGTGCGGTTGCCTGCCGATAGCCCAGCGTCAGCCGTTTACCCATTTGGGCCGCTGTGGGCAAGATTCCCACCATTGGGTGCACTTTGGCTTCAAAATCGACAATGCGATCGCACAGATACATCAACCCACCACACTCGGCATAGGTGGGCATCCCAGCGGCGATCGCCCCTTTCACCGCCGCACGGGCAGCCCGATTATCACTCAGCTCTGCGGCAAATACTTCTGGAAAGCCACCCCCAAAGTAAAGTCCCTGCACTCCTTCCGGCAGGGCTTGATCCACCATTGGACTCCATTCCACCAGTTCAAATCCTGTCGCTTGCAGCAAATCAAGATTATCGGCGTAGTAGAAACTAAAGGCGCGATCGCGAGCAATGGCCAGACGGACTGGGGAATGGGCGGTAGGAGGTGGCGACTGGGTTTCTGACTTTCTCTGACAAGATGGCTGACCCGCTTGAAGCAATGGTAAAAGAATTTCCCAATTGAAGCAGGTTTCACCTAAGTGAGCTAAGTGATCGAGTACTGTTTTGAGTTGTGGCAGTTCGTCGGTGGGGATGAGGCCAAGATGGCGATCGGGAATGGTGATTTCATCTTGGCGTCGCAAGACTCCCAAAATGGGCAGATTTAAGGGTTCGAGAGCATCTTGAAGCAGTTCTAGGTGGCGATCGCTCCCCACCCGATTCAAGACCACACCCGCAAATTTTAAACGGGGATCAAAGGTGGTGTAGCCGTGGGCGATCGCGGCAATGGAGCGAGAAGTGCTACTGCAGTTGAGAACTAGCACAATTGGCAATTCCAATAATCGCGCTACATGGGCTGTACTGGCCCAATCATCTTTGCCTGTCACCCCATCAAACAAGCCCATCACCCCTTCCACAAGGGCATAGTCTGCCGTTTGACTATGCCGCTGAAAGCACTCGTTGACATAGGATTCTGAGGTCAGTACTGGATCGAGATTGCGACAGGCTTGCCCCGTGACAAACTGATGGAACATGGGATCGATGTAATCAGGACCCACTTTAAAGGACTGAACTCGTGAGCGATCACGACGAGAAAGTTCGGCTAACAACGCCAGCGTCACCGTAGTTTTTCCAACGCCGCTGCGTTCACCTGCAATTACAACTGCCATGATTAACCTACTTCGCCTTGGCTTTGCCACCAAGCCCGAAGTGACTGCACTGCTTCAATTTCATCTTCTTTTGCCTGTTCTAGGAACACATACAAGCGCTCTTTGGGAACCTGTGGAAAGGTTAGGCTGGTTTCAACTTCAACATATGCCTGCTCTTGAAGCTGATAAATTCGCCAAATCTTGCCGTTGTAGCGCCAAAACTCTGGGATTCCTAGACTGGCGTAAAACTTGTTTTTCTGGATATCGGTATGGGTAATATCCACTTCAACTACCAGATCGGGGGGTGGATCTTGAGCGAAATCGACATTGCGACCTTTGACAAGCGGCTGATTTTGAATGTAATAAGCGTTATCCGGTTCTGCACCTTTCTTCAAGTGGGGATAGTTCATGGTTGTTGACCCCATTGTTTTGATTCGCAGCCCCATCAGTTCAACTAATGTCCGGATAAAGCACTCAATTAAACTCCGAGCAAACTCATGATCTTCCAGAGGCACCGTGATCTCTAAAACTCCCTGATCGTAGGTCAACCGCGAACCCCGCGACTGGGGCAGAGCATCCAAAATTTGCAGATACCCGTCCCAGGATACCCCTCGGATTACAGCCCGCTGTTCACCAACCGCAGGGGGGATCTCAGCTTGGGGTTCGGGTGCGGCAATGACCACAGTTAACCTCTCGTAAACAAATTCAGGGTTGCAGGAATTCCGGTTTTCATTGTAACGCCCCGCAATAGGAGGAAATCAAGCTGTCAACTTTAGGCTTCAGACAAGGGATAAAACCGAGGTGTATAGACCCATTGAGTTCCATCTTGGCGCTGAATCGTGCGGGTTTGGCTGGAACCAATCAAGATGACGGTTCGCATGTCGGCATCGGCGATCGCCAGTTTTTCAAGCGGCTTCACGGTCACGGTTTGCCCCGGTCTGCCCACATTGCGAGCCAGGACTACCGGAGTTTGGGGCGATCGCCATTGCAATAAAATTTCCCTAGCTTTTTCGAGTTGCCAGGTGCGTTGTTTGGAGACGGGATTGTAGAAGGCGATCGCAAAATCTACCTGTGCTGCCGCTGCAATCCGCTGGGCGATTACTTCCCACGGTTTAAGAATATCGGATAGCGAAATGGTGCAAAAGTCGTGCCCCAGAGGCGAACCCACTTGAGCCGCTGCCGCCTGCATGGCTGAAATGCCAGGACAAACTTGAATCTCAATATCCTCCCATTCCGGTTTTGCTTCGCGCTCTAGCACTTCAAAAACAGCAGATGCCATTGCATAAATGCCCGGATCACCAGAGGACACAATCGCCACGGTTCGACCTGCGGTGGCTAAATTCAGTGCCATCCGAGCGCGATCGAGTTCCACCCGATTATCCGATTCATGTCGAATGGTGTGGGGTTGTCGCAATGGTTCCGCCAGATTGAGATAGGTTTTGTAGCCCACCCAATCAGTTGCCGCTTGCAGAATCTCCTTCGCTTCCGGAGACATCCACCGGGGAGAACCAGGACCTGTACCCACGATTGCCAGCTTCCCTTGCCTGGGTTTGATTGGGGCAGGATCAACCTGATACACCAGACAGTTTTGACTGGGTAAGGGTGTAGATTCTGACGAGTTCTCCTGCACAATTTGAATCGTCAGTTGTCCGGCGGGGGAAATTGGCAAGCGGCTATTTTCTAGCCAGGGTGCGTCCCCAATCAGTTTGACGGTTGCCCCTCCTAGCAAGTCTGCAATAAACGTCTTGGCATCATCAGGGTTGAGCAGCTTGTAGCCAGGTGGCGGTGACAACAGAGCAGCCCGAAAGCGCAGTTCTCCTGTCGTGGTAATGGCAGGAGCCACTTGCAAAATGGTGGCAATTTGACGCGCCAAATCATTGACACCTTGTAGGCCACCCAGTAAAGGAACAACAGCACTGCCATCTTCGGCGATCGCCAACACTGGGGGTTCTTGCCACTTGTTGTTGAGCAGTGGAGCAAGGGTGCGAATCAAAATACCTGCTGCACAAATCCCAATAACAGGGGTTCCAGATTGGAACAGGTTTCGCACTGTTTCGCCAAAATTCGAGAAATGCACATCAACATCGACAGTGCGCTTGTCCAAACCGTACAGAACTGCATCTGGCAAACAACTCATTACCTGTCGTGCTAACGGAACGCTAACCTGACCCAAAACAACAACAGCAAAAGGCATCTTAGCTAAACAATCGAGGAACATCTACGATCAGATCTGGAAAACTCAACGGTGAGATGGTTCCCTCTGTCAGCGTCAATTCGGTGTGATAGCATCCAGCCTTCAAGTCTCGAAACACCTTCAACTGAGAATTCTTTAAATCTGACACCCAATATTCTTGAATTTCCGCCTCGGCATAAATTTGTTTCTTTTTACCCAGATCGATAGCGAGTGTCGTATTGGAATATTCAATTAGCCAGAAAATATCTGCCGGATAGGGATGATGATCTAAATAGCGCCGTAGGGGAGGCTGCACGATCGCAATATCCAGCACAGGCTCAGAGCTGTTTGGCAGCGTGATTGGTTTACTTTCTCGGATAGAGGCGCGATTGGCTTTGCCAGCGCCCAAGGGGCGATCGCTTACCAACCGCCGCAGATATTCTGCCGCATCACTACTGTAGCAAGCATGGGGTTCCCGCTCTGGAACCATAACCACAATGTCTCCTTGCAATAGTTCTACAGGCTGATCGTCAAACAGTCCAGCATCGATCGCGTCATGATAGCGATCAAGCGTCCATTTGTAGAGGGTGACAGTCATAATAGGTTCAAAGTGAGCGTGGCTGTTCTATACTTACTTACTTTGAAAGCAGTCTAGGGCATGTAAATCTAAAATAAGCTATAAATCATATCAGATCATTTACTGGTAAAACATTAAAGAGGGTAAATTTCCTTAAGGTTACGGTGCATGGCGATGTCTAAGCTTGTGGCGACACTTCCAGATGGTAAGGTCTGTGATTTCATAGACCAGAAAATCCGTAATGATACGCCTGAAGAATATGTTAGGCAAAATATCGAGCGTCGCTTAGTGCTGGAACTGGGCTACTTACCGGAACAGATTGAGGTTGAGTATCCAATCAAACAGGGTAGTAAGACAGTTCGCGTAGATCTAGCTATTTTTCGTGAGGGGGATCAGCATACTCAGGAAAATATTTGGATCATTATTGAATGTAAGAAAGATTCTGTACCGCCCTCTGCCAGTAAGGATGGAGTTGAGCAACTCAGATCTTATATGGCTGCTTGTGACAACTCAGAATGGGGAATGTGGACAAACGGCAAGAAAAAAACTGTTTTGCGCCGCATTAGAACAGAGGAGGGGATCGAATATGAGGAACCGAATGATATTCCCTCTAAAGATGGAAATATTGATGAAGTCGATCGCCCTACTCGCGAATCTCTGAAAAATGCGGTTGGAGACAACTTACTTTTCTCTTTTAAGATTTGCCATGATCATATCTATGTTACAGATGGTTTGCAGAAGCAACCTGCGTTTTTTGAGCTTCTAAAAGTAATTTTTTGCAAGATTCACGACGAGCGAAACTTTCCAAATCCGTTGGAGTTTTACGCAACTGCAAAAGAGAAAAAGAGTAATGATGGTCGGCTAACAGTTTTTAACAGAATTAGCAAAATTTTCGATGCTGTTAAAAAGCAATATCCTGCTATTTTTGATCCTAATGATGAAATTAAGCTTCAACCTCGTTCTTTAGCCTATATCGTGGGAGAGCTTCAACGCTATAGCTTTCTCAGTACCAATATTGATGTGAAGGGTAAGGCTTATGAAGAACTGGTTGGAGCCAATTTAAGAGGCGATCGCGGTGAGTTTTTCACACCTCGAAATGTTCAGAAGATGACAATTCGGATGCTTTCACCAAAAGTCACAGATAAGATTCTCGATCAATCCTGTGGCACAGGTGGCTTTCTGGTGATTGCGATGAATGAAGTCATTAAGCAACTTAAGCAACAAGCAGGAGTGACTGAACAATCTGATCCCTGGATGCAAAATGCCTTAAATGAAAGAATTAGGGAAACGGCACGTGAAAACTTTTTTGGGATTGATATTAATCCAGACTTAGTTAAAGCTACCAAAATGAATATGGTGATGAACAACGATGGTTCTGGAAATATTTTGAGACAAGATTCATTGTTGCATCCTCACCAGTGGGAAGATGGCTTCCGTAAGCAATTTGCAAAAGCACTTAATATTGATCCTAAAAGTCTACGCAATGAAAAAGATTTAGGTCATTTTGATTTGATTGCGACCAATCCACCTTTTGGGTCAAAACTGCCAATTAAAGATCAGGAAACTTTGAAGCAATACCAATTGGGTCACGTTTGGCGAAAAACAGAGTCGGGTTGGTGGGAGCCGACAGAGCAACTACAAACCTCTGCACCTCCTGAAATTCTCTTTATCGAGCGGTGTTGGCAATTTCTCAAGCCCGGTGGACGAATGGGAATTGTACTACCGGATGCAATTTTAGGCGCGCCAGGATTGCTTTATGTTCGCCACTGGATGATTAAGCACTGCCGAATTGTGGCATCGATTGACCTCCATCCTGATACATTTCAACCTCGTAATGGCACCCAAACCTCAGTTCTGATTCTTCAGAAGAAAACAGAAGAGGAAATCAACCGGGGAACCATGTCTGACTATGAAATCTTTATGGCACAGGTGAAGGCGATCGGGCATGATAAGCGGGGTAACACAACTTACAGACGCAATGAAGAAGGGGAAGAGATACTGTATCCACCTGAAGATCAAGATTCAATTCCTCTACTTGAACGTACTGCAACTGGAGAAGGTACAGTTAGACCTTCGCCTCGCCTAAAGCAACCAGATGACGATACTGAACAAGTAGCCAATGAGTTCATCAACTGGAAAAAACAGGTGGTGCTGGGATGGTAAATTACGCTGTTCAACCGGATTACACACCGATAGCGCCTCCTAATGAGTCTGAGAAGCTATCAACGACGATCAAGCTCAGTGAGGTGTTAGCTGCGGGTGAACGTCTTGAAGCTTCTGCGTTTAGTATCGAAGCCCACAATGCGGTGACTGCTTTGGAAAACAGTGGTTTACAACTAATTCCACTCTATGGCAAAGAAGGGCTTTGTCAAGAAAGCTATTACCCTGGTCGTTTCAAGCGAATTTATGTCAGTGCCGAAAAGGGCATTCCATTTTTGTCTAGTTCTGAAATTATCAGTTTAAGACCTAAAACTGATAATTTCTTGAGTCGAAAACATACAAAAAAATCTGCATCACTTTTCCCGCAGAAGTGGGATGTGTTGATTTCTCGTTCTGGAACTATAGGTAATGTCAGCTTAGCAACTGAAACTTTTTTAGATAAAGCTCTATCAGAGCACGCTATTCGACTTAGAGCTAGTGAACCTGATATTGCAGGTTATGTAGTAGCTTTTCTTCGTAGTCGGTATGGTCGCCCTCAAGTTATTCAAGGAACATACGGTTCAGTAGTTAATCAAATCGAACCAGAGCATTTAGAGCGGATTTTGATTCCTGATTTACCAGCGATTCGTCGAATTGCGATCGGTCGTTTGATGTGTCAAGCGGGTGAATTACGGGATGAGGCAAATCGACTTTTAGATGAAGCCGATCGCCTCCTCCATGAGCGGTTAAATTTGCCTTATCTGAAGTCGATCGCTCCTAGTAGTCATGCATCAGCGATCGCCAAAATCAAGGCATCTCAGCTAATGGGACGGTTAGAAGGTAGCTTTCATGATCCGGTGGCGATCGCTGCTGAAAAGCAACTCGCTGAATTGTCTGTTGAAGTCACTACAGTAGGTGATTCAAGAGTTACTAAGGAAATCAGACCCATCACCAAGTTTCGTAAAAGAACCTATGTTGAAAAGGGTGGAATTCCCTTACTCAGCAGTAAACAGATATTCCAAATTGACCCAGTTGATGTAAAACGACTGGCGAAAGGGGCACATACTAAAGACTTGCCTGAGATTCAATTAGAAGAAAATATGATTGCGGTTACTCGTTCTGGCACGATCGGACGAGTACAGATCTTCCCTAAATACATGGCAAATTGGACAGCTAGTGAAGATGCAACCAGGGTTTTAGCATCTGAAAGTATAAATCCAGGTTATCTTTATGCGTGGCTAGCATCAGATTATGGATATCGTTTAATTACACGACAATCTTATGGTTCAGTCATCGTCCATATCGATTTAGATATGATTGCCTCTATTCCAATTCCACTAACAGATGTAGCGATTAGAGATGAAATTGGTAATCTAGTTCTCAAAGCCAATCAATTACGCGATGAGGCTTGGCGCAATGAACAAGAGGCTATAACCAAACTTGAAAACCTGATTGCTAATAAGCCCACAAGCCCAACAAAAGATGAGCCGACCCCCAATAAAATTGATTTAACAAAAATTAAGTATGATCCAAACGCCACTCCAATTTGGGAACTAGCGGCTCGAATTTCTGCTAAAGTACCCGATGAAGAATGGGCAAAATTACCCTCTGATTTATCTCAGAGATTTGATTATTACCAGGGGTTAAGGGACGATTCGTGAGGTTCATCTTTGCAGATACGGGCTATTGGGTTGCGTTATTAAATCCAGGTGATAACTTGCATCAAAAGGCACAACATCTCGCGCAAGCTCTACAACCTGTTCACATTGTCACCAGTGAAATGGTACTTACCGAAGTCTTGAATGATTTCTCAAAGCGGGGCGAATATCTACGAGATGTCGCTGTTGAACTAATTCGAGAGTTGCGCTCCCATCCCAATACCACCATCATTCCTCAAACCAGTCAGCAGTTTGATCAGGCACTTCTGCTTTATACCCAACGCAAAGACAAGCAATGGAGCCATACAGATTGTGTCTCTTTCAACATCATGGAAGAAAATGCAATCCTGGAAGCACTTGCTTATGACAAGCACTTTACCCAAGCGGGCTATACACCTCTGATGCGAAACTGTCAGGTGTAAACGGAGAGTGAACACTTTAATTGCCTTTCGATTGCGACCTCACACACAACTTAAGGTTGTTTAGTAAAAGCCTGATGCTCTGCCGAACTCATTCCCGTTTGCAAGACGGCTAACACCCGCTGCATATCGCCTTGCAGCATGGCCGCAACATCAAGCCATAGCCCCGGAAAAACTTGGCTACAGATCATACCCTGCGGATTGGGTATCAAAGCCACATAATCACCATCTTGCAATTGAAACCAGTCAATTTTTTGATCAAAAACCTGCCAAATCAAATATTCTTGGATGCCATTGCGTCGATAAGCCCGCTTCTTATCCCCCAAATCGATCGCCGCACTACTGGCCGCGATTTCTACTACTAGCTCGGGTGCCCCTTCTAGATAGCCATCTTCACTCAGCGTTGAGTTTCCACTCCTTTCAGGACTGATCAACAACACGCCATCCGGCTGTGGCTCATTGTCAATATCTAAACGCACCGTTGGTTCGATTCCCATTTGCACTTGGGGCGTAGCAGCCTGATACACTCCTAGCCAAGTGATCAAATGTCCATGAGGTTTGGCATGGGACTCAAAACGTAACGGCGATGCCAGGTAGACGACTCCTTCGATTAGTTCTGCCTTCTTGAGTGCAGGCATGGCGTGGTAGCGGCGCTCAAATTCGGGACGAGTCAGGCGATCGCCATTTTCCAGCGGCGGTAACTGCTGAGAATGCGTGAACTGAGAAGCCATTGATTTAGACCGGGAAGAAGTCATGGCAACAGGCTGAGTGAAAGCAAGCGTAATTCTATTATTGAGGATATTGAGGGTTTCAGGTGGGTTGGGTTTGGCTGGGAATCAGAATCAATGCCCAGTAGGGCACCTCTGCCGGATCAAGCTCGGTGATCGGGACAATCCGCTGATTGGGCTGCGTTGCCCGTTCAATATAAAGGGCGCGATCGAGTAGGCCCAACTCCTCTAGGACGGCGCGAACTTTGGTAAAATGTCTGCCGAGTTTGATAATCACTGCGGCATCGGCAACAGCGAGGCGATCGCGCAAAATTTCAGCCTCTAACGTCGCAGGCATGATGCTCAACACATCGTTTCGGAAGGTAATCGGCGCACCCAGCATTGCCGCACTCGCCATCGTCGAAGAAATCCCCGGCACCACTTCAGTGGGGAACCGTCCTGCTAAGCGCTGAAACAGATACATAAATGAGCCATACAGCATTGGCTCCCCCTCACACAACACCGCCACATCTCGCCCAGCACTGAGGTGTTCGGCAATTTTCTCGGCACCCAGGTCGTAATAGGGTTGAGACGATCGCTCCACGCTAAACGGCAGGGGCATTGGGATTTCGATCTGATCGGGACGAATGAAATCTGCGACGATCGCCCGCGCCAAGACTTTGCCATTTTCCATCGTGGGATAGGCAATCACCGGAACAGAGATCAAAATTCGGTGGGCTTTGAGCGTTAGGAGTTCCGGATCGCCGGGACCAATACCTAAGCCATACAATTTCCCTAACTCGGTCATAACTCGTTCTCCTTGGCTAATGCATTGACTGCTGCTGCCGCGATCGCGCTGCCGCCCCGCCGCCCGTGCAGCGTGATGAAAGGTACGCCACGACTATTTTCTGCCAGCTCGGCTTTCGATTCTGCGGCTCCGACAAACCCCACTGGAAAACCGAGAATCACGGCAGGCTTGGGAGCACCCTCATCTAGCAGTTCCAGCAAACGAAACAGAGCCGTCGGTGCATTGCCAATGGCGATCACGGCCCCTTCCATGCGAGATCCCCACAATTCTAGCGCTGCTGCCGATCGCGTATTCTCAATGCGCTTGGCGATCGCTGGCACTTCAGGCTGGTTGAGGGTGCAAATCACGTCATTGTTGGCAGGCAACCGCTTGCGAGTCACGCCATTGGCCACCATTTGGGCATCACAAAAAATCGGGGCTCCTGCCGCAAGGGCATTGCGTCCGGCTTGTACAGCATGGGGTGAAGCCGCTAAATCTTCTCCAATATCGGTCATGCCACAGGCATGGATTAGCCGCACTGCCACATGGGCTAAATCAGTGGGCAATCGATCCAGATTGGCTTCTGCCCGAATAATGGCAAAGGATTTGCGGTAGATATCATCGCCGTTGCGGATGTAGTCGATCATGGGGCGGAGCAGGGAATGGGAAGTGAGAAGTGGGGGATCGAGAAACGACTCGCAAACGCCCCAAAAGACTCATCAGGTTTACAATGCCGTTGATAAAGCTGCAACAGTTGTTCAATCAGCGATGGCATTTCAGCAGCGGTGACCGTACAAAGCTCAGAGTTGGAGTGGAGGGGCTGACCCCCAACATAAATGTGATAGCCTTCAACGGTTTTACCCTGGTGTTCGATTGTAGTTCCCAGTAGCGTAATTTCTGCGGGACTGGGTTGGGCGCAGGATTTGGGGCAGCCTGTGAGGTGAATGTTGACGGGGTGCTCTAGGGTAATTCGTGGGTTAAGGTGTTCTGCCAGTCCTACTGCATGGCGTTGTGTTTGAGTTTCTGAAGCTGCACAGCCTGGTTTTCCGGCACAGGCAACAATGGCAGTATCCGGGCGACGGGTAGAGGCAGACAGTCCTAAAGCAGAGAGTGCTTGTAATAGATCTGGAATGTGTGCGTTAGGGATATCAGGCAGCAAAACCGTTTGCCAAGGCGTCAAGCGCAGATGTTCGCGGCCAAAGCTCCTGCTAAAACTTTCAGAGAGTTGCACTAATCCCCTCAGTTGAGCGGCTGTCAGTTGTCCGAGGGGTAGACTAATGCCGACATAGGAAAATTTATTTTGGGAAAATTCATCTGGGGACAATTCATCTTGCCGCTGTGGGTGAATGCCTAGATGCCCATAGGGGTGGGTGGGTTGAGTAGGTGACAAGTTTGGGCGATCGCCAACCCACTGGAGAGGGCGCGACAGGCGATCGCTAACCTGCTGAAGATAGCTTTCCAATCCCCAATCTTGCAGCAAATGCTTCATGCGGGGCTTTTTCTGGGATGGGGGAGCTTGGTTCACGTAGTCTAGATAAACCGCTGCCAGAGCCGCCACAACCGACACACAATCACCAGGCTCAATCAAAACCTGAGTCTCACATAGCTGTTTATCGGCTCCCAATGCCAACCGAAAATAAATCTGGTTTTCCCCATCGGAAACTGCTGAGAGCTGAATTTCGTTGTAGCGGTGCTCCCAAGCCACAGGGGAACGGGTGCCAATACCGACCGCGCCTCCACCGTCAACGCCAATACTAAATTTGGCAGGGAGTCCAGCTAGCTCAGGATGGCTTTGAATATAGGCATCCAGTGCTTGCACCAGCGGACGAGTATCGATTAGCTCTTGCGGATCAATGCCTGCGGTGGGGCTGGTCATGATGTTTCGCAGGTGATCCAGGTTTGGATTGTCAGCCGCTAACCCCAGCTGCTGGAGCGACTGTAAAACTTCTACGGTGGGTGCGGTGTGAACGGAACGGATTTGCAGGTTTGCCCGATTGGTGACCTGGATCGTCTCACTGTTCCATTGTTCTAACAATGTGGCGATCGCCCGTCCCTGTTGATGATTGAGCCACCCTCCGGGCGTGCGAATGCGAATTAAATATCCATCTTGAGCCGAGGTTCCATAAAACAAACCCGGACAAACATTTGGTTCAGCGATCCAACTCACACTTTCCTCCTTCTCTGTGCGACGCAGAGAATTGACGGTCCAACATCCCTCAGGACGGGCTGGAGGTTGGCATTCTGACTTGTAAGAGAGTGGTGAGTTTAAGGAAAAAATCACTTCCTGATTCCCGACTCCCCTCATTACAGTTGCGGCACAGTACCGGAATCTCACCGGACTTTCCCACCTCCGAGCCAGAGAAGCATAGCATAGACGATGTGGGCAAACTCCAATCGTCGAATCTTTCTTAAGACATGGGCAGCGGGAATTTTGGACAAAAATGGTTATCAATTGTTGGTATCGGTGAGGATGGATTGGAGGGTTTGAGCGCAGCGGGGCGATCGCTCCTGGATCAAGCCAAAGTCGTGGTGGGAGGCGATCGCCATCTAGCCATGTTGCCCCCCAACGATCCGCGAGAAAAACTGCTCTGGACGTCCCCCATCGAAGACTCGGTAAACGAGATGATGCAGCGGCGAGGACAGGCGCTCTGTGTGCTAGCCAGTGGCGATCCGATGTGGTACGGCATTGGTGTGACGCTCACCCGCCGCATCCCCATTGACGAAATCACCATCATTCCGGCTCCCTCTGCCTTTAGCCTTGCCTGTGCCCGTCTGGGCTGGTCGCTCACCGAGGTGGAAACCCTCAGCCTCTGCGGTCGTGATCCGGCTTTGTTGAATGGGGTGTTGTATCCAGGGGCGCGATTGCTGGTCTTAAGTGCAGACCGTTCAACTCCGGCAACCGTCGCTCAAATCTTGACCCAGAAAGGCTTTGGCAACAGTCAAATCACCGTTTTAGAACGGATGGGCGGCCCCTTCGAGCGTCTTACCACAGGTGTTGCGGCTGACTGGTCAACCACCGACCTGGCCGACCTGAATACAATTGCGCTCGCCTGCATTCCCTCTATTCCCCACTTTCCACCCTCTCTCCGTTCCTCCGGACTTCCCGACAGTGCCTATCACCACGACGGACAACTCACTAAGCGAGAAGTCCGGGCCGTCACCCTCTCTACCCTGGCTCCCCAACCGGGACAACTGCTCTGGGATGTGGGGGCTGGCTGTGGCTCAATTGGGATTGAATGGATGCGAAGTGACCGGAGATGTGGGGCGATCGCCATTGAACAACACCCGACCCGCCTACAATATATTGCCGACAATGCTGCTGCCTTAGGCGTGCCATATCTCAAAATCGTTGCAGGCAAGGCTCCTGACGCACTCAAAGATCTGCCCCAACCCAATGCCATTTTCATTGGAGGAGGACTCACTGCCCCCGATCTCCTTGAAACCTGTTGGCAAGCCCTCCGTTCGGGTGGTCGTCTGGTCGCTAATGCTGTCACAGTGGAAAGCGAACAGCTGATCTTTCAGTGGCAAGCCCAACTGGGTGGCAATCTAACCCGCATCGCCATTCAGCGAGCCGAACCTGTGGGCAAATTTCTGGGCTGGAAAGCAATGGCCTCTGTGACGCAGTGGGTGGTCGTGAAACAATAAGTGATTTCGCTACCGTTTGGATTGATCAGGACAAGCGCGAGTACGTAGTTTTGATCAATTGGTTTGGTAGCACGGCGATCGCACATCTGATTACCCAATAGTAGATATCATCAGTATCAGCAATGCGAATGGGTTAGTTAGCAGGTTGAGGTGTTGGGTTACCCTGAGGGAAGCAAGCTACGTACCTCAACCCAACCTACTGGAGGCGATCGCACTGGCGCAACGATAAAAGCAAAGTAGGGAGTTCACTTAATATTTATTAGCAGTAGGGTAAAGATATGACCTTAGCCCCTTACCATATTGGTTTAGAGACGCTCGATCAGGAAGTAACAGAAGCAAATTTATCCCTTCAGGGATCGCTGCCAAGCTGGTTGACTGGAACACTGCTGCGAACTGGACCTGCAAAATTTGAGGTGGGTGAGCAGTCTTACCGTCACTGGTTTGATGGTTTAGCTATGCTCTACCAGTTCTGGTTTAGGGATAACCAAATTCACTATACAAACCGTTTCTTGCAGAGTGGAAGCTATCGAGATGCTTTAGAAATTGGTCAGATCAGTCGGGGTGAATTTGGAACGAATCCCCAGCGCTCGCTCTTGACACAGTTACTCACCCTAACCCTCGATCGCCCGTCAACCGACAATGGGAATGTCAATGTGACTGCGATCGCCAATCAGATTGTTGCCGTTACCGAAACCCCAGTTCCCGTTGCCTTTGACCCCATAACTCTGCAAACTCTCGGCGATTTCGAATATACAGATGATCTTGCCGGACAGACAACAACCGCTCATCCCCATTTCGACTTTAAGCGCAATCAAAGCATCAGCTATCAGATTCAATTTGGTCGTCAAAGTGCTTACGCTATCTACTCCATTGATATGGGAGCGAAGCAGAGAAATTTACTGGCTAAAATTCCGGTGAAACAGCCAGCCTACATGCATAGCTTTCCCATGAGTGAAAAGTACATCGTTTTGGTGGAATGCCCACTCACAGTCAATCCCCTAAAACTGGCAACAACGCGCTTTCACAAAACACCTTTTATCGAGAACTATGATTGGCATCCAGAGCAGGGAACTCGCTTTCATGTTATCGATCGAGAAAATGGCAACCTAGTAAATACCTGTGAGGGAGATCCTTTTTTTGCATTCCACTATGTCAATGCCTTTGAGCAGGATGGCAATCTTGTCATTGATGCATCCAGTTATGCAGATGCCAGCATCATCAATGAATTCTACCTAAACAACCTTCGTTTAAGAACTAAAGTAACCCATCAGGGAAAGCTAACTCGTTACCATGTGCCCCTGCAAGGGAAAACCGTAAGAGCTGAACCAATCGCGGATGCACTGGTCGAATTTCCACGGATTTACTATCAACGCTGTAACGGTCATCCCTATCAGTTTGTCTACGGCGGCAACAGCCAACAGCCGTTTAATTTTATCGATCAACTGGTCAAAGTAGATGTGAATACAGGAGCCATAAAGAGCTGGCAGCAACAAAACTGCTATCCTGGTGAACCTGTATTTGTTGCGGCTCCTGATGCATCGACAGAAGATGAAGGTGTTATTCTCTCTCTGGTCTTAGATGCAAACCAGAGCAAAACGTTTCTGCTCGTTTTAGCAGCTCAGTCATTTGAAGAGATAGCAAGGGCTGAGGTACCTCACGTTATTCCTTTTGGCTTTCATGGTCAATTTTTTGAAACCGTAACCGAACCCATGTCAAATCGCCATCTCCACCGATAGTGAGATCACATCTGTTTCAGGAACATGGAACACCTTCTGCCGTTTATGGGTGACAACCGTAAAGAAATAGTGGATCCTGGCGTGGTGGCACAGCGATCGCTCACCTGCTTGCCCAATAGTAGATATCATCAGTATGTGCAATGCGAATGGGTTAGCTATCAGGTTGAGGTGTTGGGTTTCGTGACCTCAACTCAACCTACGGAGGGCGATCGCACTGTACCATATCAGTACTGACTTTGCGATCTAGCGAAGCGCTCCATTAGCTTCAAGTTTTTGTTGGTGAGGTGCATTGCTCGCTCTGCCCAAACTTCAACAACCTCAAGAAGTTCTTCAAGTCGAAGGTCATGCATGATGCGCTTGGCTTGCGATAGCCCTAGAAGCCCATTGCTTCGTGATTTGTGGTTGGCAAGGAGTTCTTGAACAGCTTGAATGCCCTGCCCATCCTCAACCACATAATCAATGATGTCTAACTGCTTTAAATCTTCTGCCGTATAACGGTGCCCACTTGTGATAATCTTGCTAGCAATTTTTTGTCCTACACGCCTACTCAAAAGTGAATAGGCTCCCATTCCTGGAAAAAGATTGAATGAGATTTCTGGAAAACCAAAGCGTGAACTTTTTTCGGCAACGAGAATATCGCTGGATAAAGCTGCTTCAAACCCACCGCCTAAACACAAACCTTGTACTAGCGAAATTGTAGTTAGAGGTAAGTCATAGGCAACATAGTTTCTGTATAAAACTTCGACACAAGACTGCCCATAGCGTAGTAGGTCAGAAAAATTTTCTTCTCGAATCAACTTTACGAAAAGTTCTAGATCTCCTCCCAAATTAAAAACAGAAGGAATATCTGAAGCTAGAACAATATAATCAACTGGATAGATCTCTTCCTGATAATGAAATCTGCCTTTGGCACTCTCTAAAGACTTCGCCCAATTTTCTAATTCTTGAAGGAGTCTTAGATTAAAACAAGCTTTTGGCTTAGGGTGCCAATGCATCCAGATTGCGTTCAGATTAAGATCAAATCTTGAGGTTAGCTGGGAAGAAGAGTAATGCTCAATCCCTTCACAAGTAAGCTTTTCAAGAAGCGAATCCATATTCGGCAACCCTGCATTTTTGTGTACTTCGTTCAAGTTAGGATAACATCAAATATCATTTTGTCGAGTAAAATATGTAACAAAGCTCTAAGTACAGGGCAAAAGCTTCAAGGATTGCAGAAAGTCGGCAGGTTGAGTCTAAATGTTGTACCAGTGGTTTCCAAATTGACAGCCCGTGCGGTTTAGGCTCAACATCTCGGAAAAAACGTGGCAACCGCTTGTAGCTGGATTGGAGCTGTGCCTTTCTACCAAAGCTTAAACACAGTTCGTTCAAGTTCCCGTTGAAATATTGGGTTTCGTGACCTCAACCTACTGAGAGCGATCGCACTAAGAAATCGCTTACTATCTAAAAATCACACCATTTTGAGATTAGATTGAAAGAATGGGGCAAAGTGTCAAGAAATGGGCTTCAAGAGCTAACTAGGAAAGAAAAGATCGGAGCCATGCCAGAGCATCTTCAAGACGCTCAACCCTCGTTCCTGACGGGATTGGCGGACGCTGCACCATCACCACCGAAATAGCAAATTCTCTAGCGGCAATAATCTTGGCGTAGGTGGCATCTCCACCGCTGTTTTTGCTGACGATCGCCCCAATTTTATACTGGTGTAAGAGCGATCGCTCCTCTTCCAAAGAAAAGGGACCTCGCTCCAAGAGCAGCTTGCCAGGAGGAACCGGGACATCAGGCTGAGGAGGGTCAATCATCCGCATCAGAAACCAAAGGTCTTGCAAATGGGCAAACGTTGCCAACTCTTGCCGACCAATGGTGAGAAAAATTCTTTGAGCTAGTCCTGATAAAACTGCGGCGGCGGCGGCATTGCTTTCGACTTCAATCCAGCGATCGCCCGCGACAGCTTCCCAAGCCGGACGAATCAGCATCAAATGAGGAACCCCGGCCTCGACAGCGGCGGCGGCAGCATTGAACGAAATCTGAGCCGCAAAGGGATGGGTCGCATCAATTAGCAAATCAATCTGTTCGGCTTGCAGGTAGTCTTTGAGTCCTGCAGTGCCACCAAAACCACCAATTCGGGTTTGTTCGGAAGAAATAGTGGGTTGACGAGTCCGACCGGCTAGAGAAGTAATGACGTCTACACCTGGTATTGCTGTAGCTTTAGCCGCTAATTCTTTTGCATTACCTGTTCCACCCAAGATCAGCACTCGTTTTGATTGAGCCATCAACCTGCCTAGTGGGAGAATAAGACTTCGAGAATCAATCTTATCCTCTCTCCCAATGGCTCGTACAGGTTATACACTCCCCGTCTTTGCCGTAGCAGCTGCCAAAGCAGCATTGTTGCGTCTCCAAAACAATACGCTTGAATTGAAAACTATTAGCCTGGACTTGATACCCGGTGAAGCAGAAATTGCAATTGAGCAGGTGGCTCGTCTGGACGCCGGGAGCGCCTTGGCCATTACGGTTAGCGACCCTGGAGATAATTTAGACTTGACGCGCAATACGCCGATCTGGGCATGGGTCAAGCTCCAGCCACGGCAAAGAGAACCTTTGATTGTGGAGGCTGGGGAAGGCATCGGCAAAACCACATCGGGAGATCCAGCCATTTATCAATACGCTCGTCGCTTATTTGAGGCCAATCTGCTGCCGTTAATTTCACCTGATCAAACTATTACAGTATCGATCATCATGCCAGAAGGGCGACAACTGGCTCAACGCACCTCCAATGAAGCCTTTGGGGTGCTGGAGGGTTTGTCGCTATTGGGAACGAGCGGCATTTCACAACCCCTTTCTGCAGAAGCGCATCTAGCCGAATTTCGTCAGGCATTGCAAACAAAGGTTCAAAGCCAGCCCAATTTAGTCTTTTGCATTGGCAGTAGTGGTATGCAGGTTGCGGCCAAGTTGGGCATTCCAGACAGGGTAATTGTGCAAACGGGGAACTGGATTGGGGCACTCTTGGCGGAAGCTGGATTGCGAGGGGCAGAATCGGTGCTGCTGTTGGGCTACCAGGGCAAATTGATCAAGCTGGCAGGCGGCATTTTCAATACTTCTAGCCATTTAGCAGACGCCAAGCTAGAAATTATCAGTGCTGCCGTTGTCAGGGCAGGAGGAGATTTGCAAACGGTGCAAGCCGTTCTTGAAGCAAAAACGGCTGATGCTGCCTATCAAGTTTTAGTCGCACAGCAATTGGCTAAACCTGTGTTTGATGCGCTAGCAAATTTGATTTCCCAAAAGGCTCAAGCCTATGTGCAGAAGTATGCCAATGTGCCGCTCAAAATGGGTACGGTGCTGTTTGACCGTAAGGGGCAAATCATTAGTCAAGATGCGATCGCCCCTAATTTGCTAGAGCAGTTCCAAGCGATTTAAGCAGGTCGCGATAGAGTTGTAGTAGGCCCAGCCAAACCCGCCGGGCTAATTGTGATGCAAATGCCTGGAGTCCTGATGAAACGAAAATCTTTGCCGCCCAAACTGATCGTTCGTCTGGGAAAGTTTGTCTGGACGACGCTCTGGCATACAATGATGTCGAAACTCGCCCCCCGCAATACAGAGGGAGCCTATATTCGACCAGCCAGCCAATTTCGTAACGTAATCGGCACCAATGCCGAACCGACCTACCCACCTGCTGCCGGACGCTACAAGCTCATTGTCGGGTTGGGCTGTCCGTGGGCACATCGCACTCTAGTGGTTCGAGCCTTGAAGGGACTGGAAGAGGCGATCGCCGTCTCCATTGTTTCGCCATCACCCGACGAGGGCTTTTGGGTGTTTGACCAGGAAGAGGAAGGCTGTCAGACGTTGCCAGAATTCTACGCGATGGCCAAACCGGGCTACGACGGACGCTCAACCGTTCCGGTGCTATGGGATACCCAAACTAAAACCATTGTTAACAACGAAAGTGCTGAAATCATTGTTTTGCTCAATGCCGAATTTAACGAATTTGCCCGAAATCCTGCTCTAGATCTGTATTCTGAGTTCTTGCGAAACTCTATTGATCAATGGAATGACAAGATTTATCATGCAGTAAACAATGGAGTCTATCGCTGTGGCTTTGCCCAAACCCAAGCCGCATATGAACAAGCCTGCAATGAATTGTTCGCCACCCTGGATGAAATTGAAGCTACGTTAGCCACCCAGCGTTATCTATGTGGCGATCGCCTCACGCTAGCCGATGTCCGCCTATTTACAACGCTGTTTCGCTTTGACATTGTTTACTACAACCTGTTCAAGTGCAATCGTCGTCGCATTCAAGACTATGAACATCTAGGCGCTTATTTTCGCGACCTATATCAAATTCCTGGCATTGCAGACACCTGCAACTTGGAAGCCGTCAAGCGAGACTACTACGGCAACCTGTTTCCCCTCAATCCCGGTGGCCTGATCCCCGTCGGCCCCGACATGGAGAACTTACAAATGCCCCACAATCGCGATCGCCTCAGCCAACAACCCGTCTGACCCAATTAGTCCTCACCTGGGCTTAGACTGATAGCGGTTGGGGAACCAAAGTTGGGGAGCAAAAATTGGTGGGCAAAAGTTGGCGATCGCGACCCAATCTACCGTTCCTAGGGGTTTAGCCTTTGTTTAGGTGGCGATGCTGCCCCAGTTGCGGGTACGCTATACGTACAGACATAAAGGCGGTTCGTCAATCAAGCTGCTCAGATGCTTCAGTCTGACTTTACATAGTTTCCCGGTTGGGTGTTGATTCTCTAAAGCTCACACTCTCTCTGGGGAATAGCGCGGCTTGAATCGGAGGATCATCTTTAGAGGCATATCCTCGTTGCCAGGATCGAGCAGGAGGCTAAACGATGACGACCTTGGATGATATCCGGGCTGAGATTGCAGGCATAGCTGCTAAAATTGACAGCTATCGTCCCTTGCTGACATGTGGTGCTTTGCTAGAAATCGCCCAAAAGCAGGGCTGGAAGGTTCGTAATGGTCATGGCGACCATCGGGTACTGTATCGCAGCCACTACGACTCCATTACAATGGATTGTCCGGGGCGGGGAAGTGAGAAAAGTCGCGCTGTCACTCGAAAGATTTTGATAGCTATCTATCAACCCGCTATTGATGAAGCGTTGAAACAAGGGTTGGCTCCTGCTGTGACAGCGCAGATCGAGCAGCTTACAGGTTCTTTGTCAGACTGTTTAAATACATTTGAAGTTCAGGCCCATCAGCAGCTTCGCGCGCTCCAGGCTGAGGCATACACAGAGCTAGATCAAGTCAAGGCAGCAGCAGCGCAGCGGATTGAACAATATGAGGCAGAAAGACTCAGCGAATGTGCTGAAAGTGTCAGCCAGCTGATGAACGAGGAGCAAAAACGATTGCTGGCAGAGCAGCAGCAAGAACTTGAGCAACAACAGCAAGAATTAAAAGGAATCCATCACCAGATCAATGTTCTTGAGGGTGAGTTGGAGCGATCGCAATTCCAATCAACCCAAGCCCAACAGGAGTTTACGGAAACTCGACACTTACTGCAGCAAGTCGAAGCTCAATATCAAACCGCTCAGACGCAGCTCAGCCAGACTCAGTCTTACCTGAGACGAGCCGAATCGCAACTTGAGACCTTGGCAATGCAGCTCAGTCAGGCCAACCTCAACGCCATGAGATACCGAAAGCGACAACGCTGGAAGGATGTACTCACCTTAGCCAGCCTGGGAGTGGCCTGCATTCTTGCCTTTACCCCGTTCCGACCGCAGCCCCTCTCTAATGTCTTGGCCGTTTTCTTACCCTCCCCAACGACCACCGAGTGACCATCAGGTTCGCCAGAGAACCTTGGGTAACTGAGACTGAAGTTCTCCAGGGCGATAAAAGCCACAGCCTAGCTCAAAGGGGCCGTGGCGAACGTGAACGTAGCCAGGATCAACTGTAGCCGTTAAGGGTGTAGCCACTAAGGAGAAAGTTTTCCCGCACAGGAATTGCTGGACTGATTCAGGCTCTGTTAGTTCGATGACGTTGTGCCGAACCGATGCGCCAAACCGCTGTAGTGCAAAAGTGGTAGGCTTCACATCGTTTTGCATTTGTCGCACCAGAGGAATGCCGATGGTTTGAGTGAGAAGTTGCTCTGGAGGGTAGCAGTTGCGAGCGGCAATCCAAAGCTTATCTTTGCCTTTGCGCCAGAGCTGAAAGGGCTCAAGGGTGGCAGGCGGAATGCCAAACCGTTGGCAAAACCAGTCTAGTGGCTGGGGATCATTCACAAGTGTAGCGGTCTGGTGGGGCGATGAAAGCTCGCTTGGCTCTGATAATTGGGCCTCCAACTGGGCCTCTGTGCGGCGAATTCGCGCCACAAAAAAGCCTCCCGTGTCGTTGAAGTGGGGGAAGTAGCGACGGGCGTGAACCAGATCAGAACGAAAGGATTGGTTTTCCCACTGGAGTAGCCCTGGTATGGCTGTCAATCCAGGAATATCAGCGGATTCTAAATAGCCGCGATCGCCCAATACCTGATCGAGCACCGCTTCATTTTCCTCTGGTGCAAAGGTGCAGGTGCTATAGACCACGATGCCTCCTGGCTTCACCAACTGGAGCGCCCGATCGAGTAGCTGCTTCTGAAAGCCTGCCATGCGTCGATTGAGGTTGGGGAGTTGGGGCGATCGCCTCGTTTGATTCAGATGTTTACGAACGGTGCCTTCTCCAGAGCAGGGCACATCCACCAAGACGCGATCAAACGAGTGGGGTGGCAAGGGCATCGTGCGGCCATCAGAATTGGTGGTCACGACATTGAGCAGACCCAGGCGGGCGATCGCCGTTCGCAGACTCGCCAAACGCGGCACCTTGATTTCGTTGGCAACCACCATCCCAGATTCGGTCACGCGCAGGGACAGCTGAGCGGTTTTGCTGCCAGGAGCGGCACAGAGATCTAGGACGCGATCGCCCGGTTGCGGATCGAGCACCTGCACAGCCGTCATCGCGATTTCTTCCTGCACGTAGTACCAACCGGCAATGAAGGGCAGCGTATCCCCCGGCTTCTCCCAGCCACGGGCTCGAAAGGCTCCCGGATACCAGGCTACGGGTTCTAGATCAATCCCTACGCTCGCCAGATAGGCTGCTAGAGCTTCGGGGTTGGTTTTGAGTGGATTGGCCCAAATACAGGTTGGGAGAGGCTTGGAGACAGAGTCCCAAAATAGCTCCGGTTCATCAATGAGAGGAAGATAGCGTTGCAGTGGGGAATCGGTCATCGTGTCCAGTCGGATTCAAGCGTCTTTCACTCTATCCTGAATCCAACCCGTACTCCAGTTAGAAGCTATGGGTTACACCGAGGTTACACGAGGTTAGACCGAAGAAGTGGCGGTTGAATTGGGCTGCACCGTAGCAGATTCCTCCAGCACAGAGGTGTAGTCTACCGTCGTAGGGATTTCTAGCTCAGGCCGCAGGCGATCGCCCACCAGTCCCAACGCCTTCACTTCAGCCGCATCGAGCTGTGTTGCATCTTCGAGTCGCTCACGCAAATCTGGCATGACGGCCAATGCTCTGGTCCAGTCGGGAATTTGTGCCCCAGAGGGATCTGAGAAATATTGCTGTCCAGCCTCCAAAATGACCTTTTCAAACAGCTCAATCGTCACCTCTTCCTGGTGACGGTCATACTGCAAGTTGTTAAAGCGGGCATCGACAAAATACTGTCGAGTAAAGTCTTGAGCTTCCCGCCGAAACTTGACCCGCAAGGCGTGAATATGATCCATTGAAATTACAACTTGCTCAGTTTCGGTTAGCGTTCGCAACACCGATCGCAAAATGTCGCGGCACATTTTCTGTAGCCCCTCATTGGCAGATTGCCCCAACGGCTGGTGCTTGTGTTCAAAGATGCCCAGATCGACTTGAGCAATCCGCTTTTGAGCCACATTCCGATAGACCTCCGCCAGCAGCCCAATTTCGAGACCCCAATTGCCGGGGATGCGGGTATTGAGCGCTAAGTCACTGGTGAGGGCAAACTCTCCAGATAGCGGATAGCGATAGGCGCTGAGATAGCGAAGGTAGTCACGGTAGCCAAACAGCTCCGTCAGGGCGACCAACAACGGCGTCACAAACAAGCGCACCACTCGCCCATGAAAACTACGCGGATAGTTGCCCAAGCGGGCGTAGTAGGCTTTGTTGAAGGCAATCCCAAATTCTTTTTCGAGCAGCGGAAAGAGCAGCTTGAGCGGATAGGAGCGATCGTAGGTGGTGATATCGGCATCATGGAGGGCGATCGCCTCTGCCACCTGAGAGGCAACTCCCAGTCCTAACCAGACGGCCTTTCCCTTCCCTCGAAAGTGTGTCAAGTCAAGACCTTGGTCGCGCAGTCGCTCTAGCAACTGGGTCACGCGAGGGCCATTCTCCCAAATAATTAGTGTCTTTTGTGGCAGTGAGCTAAAGAATTGGACGGCATGGGCATATTGCTCGGTTGTCTGGGCGTATAGACAGACAATGATCGTTTTGACGAAGCGACATTGACGCAAATGCTCTCGAATCTGAGCAAGGGCAGGCCGCTCTAATTCTTCATAGAGAGCAGGAATTAATACAGCGGTTGGAGATGTTTCGCTCAGCTGAATCAGGCGGTTTTCAAGCAGCTCCAGGTCGCAGTTAAAATCGTGAATTGTGGTGATGAGTTCCTGCTTATAGTCCATGCGATCGCTAACATCCCTAAATTCTTTGTCTAGATTATTAAATAAATCTAAAACCGTGGATGTCAGGCTTGCTACAAACCCTCAAAGCTCCTCGTTTCTATTCAGGTTGAGGGGTGTGGACATAGCTTTGAGATGGACAAAACCAAACCAAACTAACAAAACTAAACAAAGTGGTAGGGCGGTAAGGCTTCACCGAGGGTGAGGCTCCATTGGGGGTGCTGAGCTTTCCAGGCTTGGAGCTGCTGCTGGAGGGCAAGTTCTTGGTGGCGATCGCCCAAGATATAAATTCTTTCCACACCGTCCTGAGGTTCTGCATGAACGAGGTTGGAAGAATTTTGACCCAGCATATCTATTAACTCGTGAAGTTCCGACTGCTGCTGAAGCTTGTAGTCGGCTTGAGCCTGATAGCGCTGTTTTTTAGCAAGAAAATAGGCTTTCCCAGTTGAATCGGTGTCTGGACTGGCAGACGGCAACTCGGGGAGAACGCATTTGAGCGTATATTCCGCCTTGCCACTTAAGGCAGCCAATTGGTTCTGATACTCGGTTTGATGTGTCGTGAGATGATCGATCAGCGCCTGCTCTGAGATAAAACGAGTACCAAACCGCAGCGGCAAAATCGGAGTTTGCTCAAACAGACTGCGTAGAATCGCATCGTGAGCAATGACGGCCTGCACCAGACGGTGATCATTGAGTTGAGGATCGTCAATCAGCAGTTCTGGCTCAACCAAGGCCGAAATCTGCTCAACCGTGATCAGCTGAAGTGAGCCGACGATTCCGGTGGGCAGGGTCAGAGCATCAGAAGAGCTGGGCAGAAAAGCATAGGTATACATGGAATTAAATTAATGCAATGCAGAACCCAAAAAGCCCGACCACACCTGCATTCCCAATCGGGGAGAACTGAGTGGAGTCGGGCAACCCTGTAGTAATCAAGATCAAGTCAAAGATCAAGTTAAAGCAACTTAGACCGAAGCGGGCCGAGTCGCTTCAGTCGAGCGGCCATGAGAGATCTCAGCTAGCTTGCCATTGACGTGGCCGTTGTTGTTGCGAGGCTGTAGGACGCCGTAGCCGCCATGATTGCGTTCGTAAATGACGTTGATCTCGCCTGTAGCCGCATTGCGGAACATGTAGAAGTCATGACCGACTAGATCTAGTTGTTCTAGGGCGTCTTCGACTGTCATGGGGGGCATGGCGAAGTACTTAGTGCGGACGACTTCGCTGGGTAGCTCAGGAGCGCGATCGCTAGTCAGACTAGGTGCAACAGGTTCCTGGGCGATCGCCTCTGCTGTCTTGACCGGGGCATGAGTTTGAGCTTGACGCTTCTCTTTATATTTGCGCAGCTGTCGAGCAATCTTATTGGCCACTAGATCGATGCTGGCATATAGATTTTCACTGCTCTCTTCTGCACGAACCACCGCACCATTTGCGTAAATTGTGACTTCGGCAGTTTGCTTAGGATTGATTCGAGGATTACGAGCAACTGATAGATGAACGTCAACTTCAGTTGTCAAGTTTTGAAAATGATTGACTGCCTTTTCAATTTTTTGATGCACATACTCACGAATCGCATCGGTGATCTCAATGTTTTTGCCCTGGATAACAAGCTTCATAAAGCTGCCTCCCCTAAGAATTTGGGTGATATCTTCACCCTAGCACTTTGTATTCTGGACGACGGGGGCGTTAAAAATCTTTTGCATCCTGTGATAATTCTTGATTTAAGTAAGGCCGGATCTAGAGAAAATTGTGTCAAATCACCCTTGTTTTTACTGAGTTTTCCAGGTAGCTTTTGAAGTTCTGCGGGGCTGGAGGATCAATCTCTGGATCATCTTCTACTGGAATCGAAAATATGCGCTCCTGTCATCTTTACAATCTAGGGCTGACGCCCTACGCTCAGGCTTGGAACTGGCAGCGATCGCTAGTAGCGAATCGACGCGAAAATCCTGCCCTAGACGATATTTTGATCCTGCTAGAACACCCACCTGTCTACACATTAGGGCAAGGTGCAAGTTTAGATTTTCTTAAGTTTAATCCTGACCAAACAGAGCAGGATGTCTTTCGGATTGAACGGGGCGGCGAAGTCACCTATCATTGCCCCGGTCAGTTGGTGGGATACCCAATTCTCAACCTGAGATATTACCAGCAAGATTTGCACTGGTATCTACGCCAGCTTGAAGAAGTCGTTTTGCGCGTATTAGCGGCCTACGGTCTGCGAGGTGAACGGGTGTCTGGCTTTACGGGTGTCTGGCTAGAGGGCTGTAAGGTTGCGGCGATCGGAATCAAGGTCAGCCGCTGGATTACAATGCATGGGTTTGCCCTCAACGTTTGTCCTGATCTGGAAGGATTTCGGCAGATTGTGCCCTGTGGGATTGCCGATAAACCCGTAGGCAGCTTAGCCCAGTTTGTCCCCGATCTAGAGTTGAGCCAAGTGCGACAGCAGATCACCCAATCTTTTGCAGAGGTGTTTGGTGTCAGACTGCTCGGTGGCAGCGAGCTTTCCCATAAGCTTCCCCATGAGCTTTTGCAAAATGAGCTGCAAAAATCTCCTTAGCACTTTGCTAGCATCAGTACTTTGCTAGCATCTGACTCAGAGATTGGTTAAACTAACGGCTGAGCATCGTCATCCCTTCAGCTCTAGCTTCTTTAATTTAGGTTTACATTTTCATAGAGGGTTGCAGGCTAGAGCACTGCGATTTTCATTTTCCTATGTTTATCGCTTCCCCTGATCATGACAGCGATCCGGCTTTAGCTCAGCTAAAGGAATTTAGCGATCGCATTTCTCAAAAAAAGCAGGGGGGGCGATCGCTCAAGATTCAAGGAGAAGCCTTTCACCTCAGCGCGGCCAACTGGTCAGACCATAATGGGTCAGGACAGAACGCAGAAAAGCCCAGTGTGGCTCTGCATGCGGCTCCCCTCATGCCACTGCGCCAGCGAGATATGCAGGTGATGGCAGAGATCTTTGAGCAGGCTTCTCTTGAAGCGATGGATGCGATAGAAGCGGATGTTTTGGCACATTTAGCTAAGCTTAGTCCGGAACCCTGCTGGGAAGATGAACCCTTTGATTTTTTGCAAGACTACCTCTAATTTCTGCCATCAGAACTAGTCATTACAACGCGATTTAGTCTAGGCTATTGGCGCATCAACGCAGATAGTCTGCGGTGTTTCACAAAGACTGTCACCTAGTCTAGCGATGACTAACGCAAACTATCCTGCGGCATTTGTGAACTGCGTGAGGAGGTTTTAATGTCAATCTGGGAATCTATTCTGCTGGGGATTATTCAAGGCATTTTTATGTTTTTCCCCGTCAGTTCTACCAGTCATTTAGTGCTGACCCAACACTGGCTGATTCAACAAGGATCCGCCTTGCCCTCCCCCGATTCACCGGAGATGATCTTGTTTGATCTGGTGGTGCATGTTGGAACCTTGATTTCGATTGTGGTGGTGTTTCGCCGCAGCCTCAGCCGGATGATGGTGCGGATCTGGAAAGATCTTTGGTATCTAGAACCCGATCAGGCAACCACTCGTGGAGCCCGCCTAAAGCTGAGACTGTCTGCCATGCGATCGCGATCGCTCCTGTTTCCCAGCGGTCAGAGAGAGGGCGATCGCCTTTATCTGCGTTTAGCCATTTTGGGTCTTTTTTCAGTGTTTGTGACGGCAGCAGTTGGATTTCCACTGCGATCTATTTTCAAAACCTTTTTTGCAGAACCCCTCGCCCTCAGCGCCACCCTCACCATCACAGGCATCCTCCTGTGGTGTACAGACGCCATGAAAAACCAATCTCGCGGCCTGCGGGCTCTAACACCCAAAGTCGCAGCCATCATTGGACTGGCTCAAGGATTAGCCCTGATTCCAGGATTGAGCCGGAGCGGGATGACGATTTCGTTTGCCCTATTTACGCGGCTCAAACGCCAATGGGCCGCCGAATATAGCTTTTTTATCGCCTTTCCGACCATTTTGGCGGCAACCTTTGTCCAAGGGTTAGAGGTGCTAGGGACAGACACCTGGACAGGGATCAGCTGGCTGACGCTGAGCATTGGCTTCGTTGTAGCGGCGATCGTCGGCATTGGGGCGCTACAGATGGTTTTAACGCTGCTCTACCGGGCGCGTTTTCGGTTTTTCTCCTACTATGTCTGGACGCTGTCAATCTTGATTGCGGTGGGGGTTTATCAAGGAGTTTTATGAAATTCTGAAGAATTCTGAATTTTCTTTTGATTTGAGACATCCCAAATGGCAAGAGTGGTCTAGATTAGCACTAGGATTTCTGTCGCAGAACTGGCAATTGGCTGGGAGGCTTTTCCTGAAAGCAACCTTAGCCCTGGAAGGAAGAAGTAGGTTGACGAATATTTCAACGAATATTTCTAAGTTTTCCTCGGACTTGTTTCCTCGGACTTGTTTGCTCAGACTTGTTTCCTCGGGCTTAAAGCGTTAACCTGCGGTTGCTTGCAGTACTACTGCAATTCTCAAGTCTCGGTGCAATTTCCAGTTCTGCGGTGTGTGCAGGAGTGAATTGAAATATCCATGTCTCCATCTTCTCGATCGCCTAGACCGCGCCCTGTGCCAAAACCGTTTCGTCCTCTGCAGATGGGAATGGCGCTTGCGGTGGTTAGTTTTATCTCTGCTGTCGCAGGTGCTGTCGTTGCCTTGCTGTTGGGGAGTAGTGCCCTAACCCAGGAGGCCCAAGCAGATTCCATTTTTACAACCGATGAAGCCCCCCTCACGGCCAGACAGTCGTTTCGTTTTCCCAGTCTGACTCGCCCGGTTCATGTCTTACTGCTCGGCACGAAGGTGTTGACGACTGATGTAGACGCGCCTGTTTCTCCGCGATCGCGCTATCACGCCTTAGTCGATTCTTTGGAGGGCCGAACTGATGTCATGCTGCTGCTGCGGTTTGATCCAGCTTCACAGCGGCTCACAGTTTTGTCGATTCCCAGAGATACGCGCACCTGGATCGAAGGCTACGGCATGGACAAAATCAACTCAGCAAACGTACTGGGTGGTCCTGCGCTTAGTGCGATGGCAGTCAGTGAAGTGCTAGCGGGTCTCCCAGTCGATCGCTATGTGCGGGTGAATGTGCAGGGCGTTGAGAAGCTGATTGATGCGCTGGGCGGCGTCACCCTCGATGTGCCCCAAAATATGCGCTACCAGGACGATAGCCAACGGCTCTATATCAATCTCAATGCGGGTAGGCAACACCTGGAAGGCGCGCAGGCTCTCAGCTTCTTGAGGTTTCGTCAAGATCAGTGGGGCGATATTGGTCGGATTCAACGCCAACAGCTTTTCATGCGTGCCCTGATCGAACAAGCGCTGACTCCCGCTACCCTGTTGCAGCTTCCCGATATTCTGGCCATCATTCGCTCCCACGTCGATACTAATCTTAGTCCTGAAGAGCTACTGGCTCTATCAAAGTTTGGCGCTGATCTCAAGTCTGACAACCTACAGCTGTTGATGCTGCCCGGTTACTTTAGCGAGGGGGAATACGAACTGAGCTATTGGCTGCCCAACCCCTACCAGATTGAAGATATGCTTGCCCAGCACTTTGACGTTACTAGCCCTTACGTCACGACGCCCCGACCTTCGACCCTCCGGATCGCAATTCAAGATAGCAGCAACGACCCAGAAGCCCTCGATCACCTGATCGAGCATCTCTTGCAGGAGGGCTATCTTGAAGTCTATGTTTCTGATGCTTCCCGCCGAGAACCCCTTGACGCAACTCGCATTATTGCTCAACGGGGCGATCGCGATAGTGCTAATCTGATTCAGCGATCGCTCGGCTTTGGCAATGTTTTTGTAGAGACCTCTGGCAGCCTCCAGTCAGATATCACCATTCAAGTAGGGCAAGATTGGCGAGAGTTTCTCTTTGGCGATCGGGAGGAGTTTGACTATGAGGAGGAAATCTGAGCCAAAAGGCACCCCCCTAGGTATATATCTCAATCACCCAAATGGATCAGCCAGGAAGGGGATGGCATTACCTGATATCCTCTGGCACAATTGAATCAAGAGCGTGAGAAGTGGGGGCTTTACTCACGCTCTTGCTCTTCACTACGCTATACCTCGCTACACATTTAAGCGGCTTTATCTTTAAGCAACTTTAGCCACCAGAGGGATGCTCTGGCACTATCCAGTAGTAGACGGTTGACTCTTCTTCAATGGGAATGTTAACAACCTGAGTAGGTTCCCAATCGCCCATATCAAAATCGCAGGAAACGATGCGGCTGCCTGGTTTGAGCTGGCGGAAAATCTGGGGACGCAGTTTGAGGTTGAGGTGGGGGAGTAGGTAAAGAATCAGAACCGTGGCTTCGCTGAAGTTGCTTTCGTAGAGATCTTCTAGACGAAACTCAAGGCGATCGCCCACTCCCATTTGTTTGGCGCGATCGCGAGCTTCTTGAATGCGAACCGGATCGATATCAATGCCAACCCCACGACAACCAAATTGTTGAGCGGCTTGAATCAAAATCCGACCATCGCCACAGCCCAGATCGTAGAGCACATCTTCCGACATGATTTGCGCCAGCTTCAACATTTCTTCTATCGCCTCTGGTGGCGCAGGGATAAAACCAATATCGGGTCGGCGTTGAGACATGGATTGCGGCTAAACGTCCTCGGTGTGCAGGTCTCCTCGCGTCAAGACTACCGAGTAGCAGGCTCGGTCGGCCCTAGAGATGGCTTCTCCACAGGCAACGGGGCGATCGCCCTGACTATAGGCCACATATCGGTAGAGCAGGAGCGGCGCACCAATGGGCACTTCTAGATAGCGACCAATCTCCGGCGTGGCGTGGGTGCTCTCCAGCGTAATTTCGGCTCGCTCTAATGGAAAACCGTTGCGATCGAGTGTGGTGTAGGTAAATCCCTGTTGCAACGCATCAGATAGCTTTTCTCCAACCTCAACTGGGAAATAGACCATGTCTAAAACCGTTGGGATGTCGTTGGTCAAAATGATTTTTTGCTGACAGTAAACCTCAGTTCCTTCGGCAGTGAGGCCAAGCTGTGTGGCAATGTCGAGGGGAGGGTCCACTCGCTCAAAGCGAATGTTGCGAACGCTGCCTGTAATGCCCTGTCGCACCAGATCCGTGTTGAAAAAGGTGAGCGGGTTAGAAAGAGAAAAAACGACCTTACTACGCTCTTTGACAAAGACACCCTTGCCGCGATGGGTGGTGACAAGTCCCTGGTTGACCAGATTGGCGATCGCCCGTCTGACCGTAGTCCGACTGACATTAAACTGCTGCCCTAGATCAAACTCGCTCGGCAACTGACCCCCTGGTGCATACTGGCCGCTGGAGATTTGCTCCCGCAACTTTTCTGAAATCAGTAAGTGTCGAGGCGATTTAGACTGATTAACACTGTTGATCATGCCGTAGCGTTTTTGAATGTGAATGAAGGGTGTACCGCCGTACCCCTTCATCAGCAGGATGGTTTAGATCTGCAAGAGTTGTAATAACGACAATAGTACAAGACCTGCGTGATTCTGCTAGCCGCCAAATGGCTGAGTTAGATGCTTTGAGGCATGACGCCTCGTCTCGACTAACATCCAACTGCAGGGGGATGAATAATCTGGAAAAATAGGTAACAGTCGGAGATTACTGGCTTTATCAGTCAAAAACGGGTTGATCTGCAAAAAATGCATTCTGTCAAGTCCATTGCCAAAATGCCCCCTTTAGTTCAAGAATAAGCAGGTCAACCTTTAATCAGCGGTATCATCCAATGCGTTGGAGATGGTTGAGGTTCGGAATGAGGCCTTGTGTATTACAGGGTCTGTGGGATATTCCTAGGCAAATAAAAGTACGGTATCTTGACCAAGTTTTCGATGATTTGGTTGGCTGGCGATCGCCTAAGAATACCAATCCGGCTCAACACCATTCAATTCATTTGTTTTGAAGTCTTTATAAACGCTGACGACATTGGAACCAACATAAACAGTTGATCGGGGAAGCGCAGATGAAAGTAATGGTTTTGGGCGGAGATGGGTTTTGTGGTTGGCCCACCTCGCTGCACCTTTCAAACCTAGGTCACGATGTAGCGATCGTCGATAACCTCTCCAGGCGAAACATTGACAATGAGCTTGAGGCAGGTTCGTTGACGCCTATCACACCGATGGGCGTTCGCGTAGGGGTTTGGAAAGAGATTTCGGGAAAAACAGTCGAATTCCACAACATTAATATTGCCCAAGAGTACGAGCGTTTCTTGGCGTTGATCAAGCAATATCGACCCGATGCGATCGTTCACTTTGCCGAACAGCGGGCGGCTCCCTATTCGATGAAGTCTCCCCGCCACAAGCGCTACACCGTAGACAACAACCTCAACGCCACCCACAACACCCTTTGCGCCATTGTGGAGTCGGGGCTGGATGTGCATCTGGTGCATCTCGGTACGATGGGAGTCTATGGCTATGGGACGGCAGGCATCAAAATTCCTGAAGGCTACCTGACGGTAGAGGTCAGCACCGATGCGGGCGATCGCATTGCCCAAAAGATTCTCTACCCGCCCAATCCGGGTAGCGTCTACCACATGACCAAGACCCAGGATCAGCTGTTCTTCCTTTACTACAACAAAAATGATGGGGTTCGTGTGACGGATCTGCACCAAGGTGTTGTGTGGGGAACCAATACCCGTGAGACGGCGCTAGATGAGCGGTTGATCAATCGGTTTGACTATGACGGTGATTATGGCACCGTGCTGAATCGCTTCCTGATGCAGGCGGCGATCGGCTATCCGCTCACGGTTCACGGAACGGGTGGGCAAACACGCGCCTTTATTCATATTCAGGATACGGTGCGATGTATTCAGCTGGCCCTGGAAAATCCTCCGCAGTCGGGTGAGTCGGTGCGGATCTATAACCAGATGACTGAAACCCATCGGGTGAAGGCGTTGGCCCAAATGGTATCTGAGCTGACGGGGGCAGAGATTACTCACCTGGAAAATCCCCGCAAGGAAGCGGCGGAAAATGAACTTCAGGTCGAAAATCGCTGCTTGCTCGATCTCGGTCTTCAGCCTACAACCTTGAGCAAAGGCTTGATGTTGGAGGTGACTCAGATCGCTAAGAAGTATGCTGATCGGTGCGATCGCAGCAAGATCCCTTGTACTTCAAAGTGGGTAGACAAAACGGTGAAGGCTGAGCCAAACGGCCATTCCGATGCGGTCAATGCTGAGCTGACTCTCCAAGATGTGAGCTCTGCAGGGTAATCAACCCTAGTGGTTTGACTGCAGTGATCTATCCCTGAGTAGTCTTTTTTGCCCGCTACATTGAGTGCTACACTGAGGCGACGAAGAGGCTGCTCAGGGATTTTTATGGCCCAACTTTTGTCCTAATTAAGTCAAGAGACTAGAAACTAGTCTCCCAATTAGGCAGACTGGAAACGCTTATCTGAACCATGAGCTGTTGTCCGGAACTGTGAGAGTAGTCGTGACAGCTAAGATTCTAGTTTTAAATGATGAACCGTCTTTTGAGCAACTGATCAATCAGCAGTTCAAGCGTCGGATTCAGTCTCGATCACTAAGTTTTATTTTTTGCTCTAGTCGTGTTCTGGCGATTCAACAGCTGAGAAGCGATCCGGCGATCGCCCTAGTGTTGACTGATATCAGTCGCCCTACGGTAGAGGGGCTGAGTTTGCTGGAGGCGCTGCCAGATATTGCTCCAACTATCCAGGCGGTGGCGATCGCAGCAGATGGTGATACCAAAGGGGTGAGGGCTGCCTTGCATCGGGGCGCAGTTGATTTTCTCACCAAGCCCATTGACATTCAGGACTTAGAAGCTACGGTTGATCAGATGCTCGACCGGACGCTTAACCAAGCGCTTAACCAGACGCTCAAAGCCGTGGAGCCAAAGGCCCAAATCGCCCAGCTGCAGCAAGCCCTAGCCTATGAAATTGACCTCAGACACATCACTGACCAAGTGCGGGGCAGCTTAGACGAGAGCCAGATTTTTCAAACGGTGGTGCGGGAGTTGGGGCAGACGCTAGGCGTTTTGTATGGTGCGATTCGGGTCTACACGACTGAGCAAACTCCAACCGCCTTGATTTGCTATGAATATGCGCCTGCTCTGGCAGCCGCCAGTGACCAAGTGTTTCAGATGACGGGTTCTCCTAGCATTCGGACTGAACTCATCCAAGGCCGCTCCTGTCAGTTTTGTTTGATTTGCTCTCCACCTCACCCCCTAGGCCAGCCATCTACCACGTTTGCTTGCCCCATCGCAGATGAGCAGGGCTTGGTCGGAGAGCTATGGCTGTTTAAACCCCATACGGAAAACTTTGACGATCAAGAGACTCAAATTGTGCGGCAGGTGGCTCACCACTGCACTATTTCCGTTCGGCTGGCGCGACTTTATCTGGCGGTCCAAATGCAGGTGGAGGGGTTAGAAGCGATTGGCCTGCTCAAAGATGATTTTCTGAGCACGGTGTCCCATGAACTGCGATCGCCCATCACCAACATGAAAATGGCGATTCAGATGCTTAAGACTGTGCTGCCTTCCAGTGAAATATCTGAGCCTAAAGACCCAGGCAGAGAACCATCTGAGCTATATTTTTCACCGCTGGCCCTGCGTCGGGTCCATCAGTATTTGCAAATTTTGGAGTGGGAATGTGAGCAAGAGATCAACCTGATCAACGACCTGCTTGATTTGCAGCGGGTAGATGCCGGAGTGCAGCCCTTGGTGCAGGAATCGATTTGTCTAGAAGCTTTGCTCTTGCCACTGATCGAATCATTTCAGGAACGGACTTACTCCCGCCAGCAGCAGTTGCAGCTTGTTCTAGAAGATTCTTTGCCAGAGCTGGTTTCTGATGCCATTCACCTCAGACGCATTTTGACTGAGCTACTGCATAATGCCTGCAAATATACGCCACCGGGCGAGCGGATCACCGTTACTGTCCGCACGCAGCAGAATCTTTTAGAGATGCGGGTCAGTAACTCCGGCATCGAAATTTCTGCCGAGGAAATTCCCCGCATTTTTGATAAGTTCTATCGTATTCCTCGCTCAGATCGCTGGCACCAAGGCGGAACGGGGCTCGGGCTAGCTCTGGTCAAAAAGCTGATTGCCCACCTGGGCGGCACGATTGCGGTTGAAAGTCATTCGGGGCAAACCTGCTTTGCCTTGGCGTTTCCGATTTCAGGTGAGAGCTTTTCAGGTGAGCGGTGCCCGTAGGAGCGCCTAGACTGGAGACAGAATTGCCAGGAATTGCCAGGAGTGAAAAATGGTGCGCCTAAAGCCGTTGCAGTGGGTTGTGTTGGCTCTCCCAATCGCCCTGATCGTCAGCTTTTTGCTGATAGCTGCTGGGTCACAGATTCGGGCTTGGCACCTTAACTGGATTTGGGCAGTGTTTATCCTGATCTTTGTAGGGTGGCGATGGCTGCTGGTCCGGTGGACGCGAGGAGCTTTTGATCAGGTAGAATCCGTGATGGTGGATGTTCAGGAAGAGCTGGAAGCCGCCAACGATGCTGCAGTGTTGCCGACTGGAAGTGATGCTGCCCAACGCGCCGAAGCTTCTCTCCAAGCCATTCTCCAGGCTTCTCGCAGCGACCCACCGGCCTGGGAAGACTGGCAAAAATTTTGGCAACGCTGTCAGGAACTGGTGGTGGCGATCGCCCACCTCTACCACCCAGAGGTGAAGTATCCCCTGCTCAACATTTATGTCCCACAGGCCTATGGCCTGATTCGGGGCACCGTCGATGACATGGATCGCTGGATGCAGAAGCTCTCTCCGGCGCTCAATCAGGTCACGGTGGGGCAAGTCTATCAGGCATACGAGGTTTACCAGAAACTAGAGCCTTCTGCCCGCAAGCTCTTGCAGGTGTGGAACTGGGCGCAGTGGGTGGTCAATCCAGCGGCAGCTGTGGCTCGACAGGCTAGCCAACGCTACGGCAATCAGGCCAATCAGCAACTGCTAGTCAATTTGGGGCAGCTGATGCGGGAGGCGGCGCTGCGAAATCTTTGTCGGCAGGCGATCGCCCTCTATAGCGGCACCACTCCCGACTTAGAAGTCGTCACCGAACAGCCCCAGATTCTCAAAGCCAAAACCCAGACGCTGAGAGAGATCTTGGAGCAGGCCGAACCTACCGATGCTGTGGCCCAAAAGCCGATTAACCTCCTGTTGGTGGGGCGCACCGGAGCAGGAAAAAGCAGCCTGATCAATACGCTGTTTCAGGCCGATCAGGCTGAGGTCGATGTTTTGCCCAGTACCGACCAGATCCAAAGCTACCACTGGCAAGCGCAGTCGGGTGAAAGCTTAACGCTTTGGGATTCGCCGGGATATGAGCAGGTGAAGCGAGCAGATTTTCGAGATCAGGTACTCGACTATGCGACTAATGCTGATTTGTTGCTGTTGGTGACGCCAGCCCTCGATCCATCGCTGCAAATGGATGTGGACTTTCTCAAGGATATGAAGGCCGAGGTAGAAGATTTGCCTGCGATCGCCGTTGTAACGCAGGTCGATCGGCTGCGGCCCATTCGCGAATGGGAACCTCCCTACGATTGGCAGGGGGGCGATCGCCCCAAGGAAAAAGCCATCCGCGAGGCAACGGCCTATCGAGCCACACAGCTGAGTAACTTTTGCGATCGGGTTTTGCCGGTCGTCACCGCAGATCTTCAGGCAGCACGAGTCGCCTGGAACCTAGATCATCTCTCCATTGCGCTGCTAGAGGCGATCGACCCAGCCAAGCAACTGCGGTTTGCCCGCTTTTTACGCAACCGAGAAGCTCGCACCGTCGCCGCTGCCAAAATCATTGACCACTACACCTTCCAGATGGCCACGACTCAGGGGTTGACGGCCCTGCTCAAAAGCCCTGTCCTCCAGTTCCTTTCCACCCTCACCACCGGATCGCCCACCCTCGCCTACCTGCTAGCTGAACAAATTCCCGTAGAGCAGTTGCCCGTTGTCATTGGCAAGCTCCAAATGGCCTACGACCTGTTCTCGCTGCTCAATCCGGGTAGTGTCAAATCGCGCAACTTTGACTTGCTCCTGCTCTGGCCTCTCCTTCTAGAAAATCCCTCCTCCCCTGATCGCAATGCTTGGGCCTTTGGCCATGCGCTCGTAGAATATTGGACCCAAAATCTAACGATTGAACAACTGCGGGAGCGGTTTGAATATTATCTAGACCAGCGTTGATGGTTAGCGAGGTGTGATGGAGAGTGAAACCGCACCGATTTTCTCTCTGGGTGTAATATTCCTACCCTGAGATAGTGGTAGTGGGCGTCTAGGTGATCTAATTTGCTAATCGTGCGGTTGCAAAAAACAGATTAAAAAAAACAGATTGTTGTCGAGGGAGAGGAGCTTGAGATGGTGCCAAGCAGCGCAAGTCGGATTCCGATGATCTTGGAGAAATATGAAGCAGAGCTGCTAGCCGACTGGGTGCAGGAACTGATGGCCGACAACACTCTCAAAGGAGTAATTCGAGAAGCCGAGCTTCGGGAAGAATGCCGAGAATTTTTGAGCTTATTTAAAACAGCCGTTCAGCAAGAAAATCTAACCGATGTACATGCGGCAGAGTGGCAGCCGCTCCGAGATCTATTGGCAAGTCTTTCACGAGGGCGATTGCACAAAGGATTTACCCCCTCTGAAACCGCAATGTTTGTCTTCTCGTTTAAGCAGCCGCTCTTTAATCGATTTCGTCAAGAATTCTCCCAAGAGTCAGGGGTGATCGCAGACGAAATTTGGCTGACAACTACCCTCTTAGACAAACTAGGACTCTTGACCACAGAGGCTTACCAAAAAATTCGAGACGAAGTGATCTTGCGGCAGCAAGAAGAACTGCTAGAGCTGTCAACTCCCGTCATCAAGCTGTGGGAGGGAATTTTGGCTTTGCCGATCATCGGGACGCTCGACAGCGCTCGAACCCAAGTCGTGATGGAGTCACTGCTGCAAAAAATCGTCGAGACGGGTTCTGAAGTCGCCATTATTGATATTACGGGCGTACCTACGGTAGACACACTGACCGCCCAGCACTTGCTCAAAACCGTGACAGCCGCTCGACTCATGGGGGCCGACTGCATTATTAGCGGCATTCGTCCTCAGATTGCCCAAACCATTGTGTATCTGGGCATCGACTTGACGGATGTGATTACCAAGGCGACTCTAGCCGATGCGGTTTTGATTGCACTCAAACGCACTGGATTTAGTGTCGCCCGTTCTCGAGCAAAATAGGAGGTCGGGCTAATGGAAAGAATTCCAATTTTGCAGATGGGCGAGTTCTTGCTCGTCACCATTCAGGTCGATATGCACGATCGCCTTGCAATGACGCTACAAGACGACCTGACCAATCGCATCGCTGCAACAAATGCTCATGGTGTTCTAATTGATATTTCTGCCTTAGAGATTGTAGATTCCTTCATTGGCAGGGTAATCGGCAGCATTGCTAAGATGTCGCGCGTGCTGGATGCCCAAACCGTTGTGGTAGGCATGCAGCCTGCTGTGGCGATCACGTTGGTCGAGTTGGGACTCTCGCTGACGGGCGTACGTACGGCTCTCAATGTCGAAAAGGGGATGGCGCTATTGCGGGTGTCACTTGATCAAGATGAAACGGTTGGGGTCTGGGCCACCGAAGGGAGTACAGACGGCGATGGAGAGGCTTGAAGTTGTTGCCATTCAGTCGTCTTCTGATGTCGTTTTGGTACGGCAGGCAGTGCGTCAGTTTGCTGTAGCGCTCAAATTTGGACTGGTAGACCAGACAAAAATTGTTACAGCGGCAAGTGAATTGGCTCGCAATACGCTGATCTATGGGGGTGGCGGCACTGCCAAAATTGAGAGCTTGGAGAATGGCATTCAGCAGGGGCTGCGCCTGACCTTTGAAGATCAGGGTCCTGGTATTGCGGATATTGAGCTAGCGCTACGGGATGGATTTACGACGGGTAACGGTCTAGGCATGGGGCTAGGCGGCGCGAAACGACTGGTCAATGAATTTAACATTGTGTCGCAGGTGGGTAAAGGCACCTGTGTCACTATTACCAAGTGGAAGTGAAGCATGAGAGAATCGATTGCCCTAGTCGTTTCGGAGTCGAGTCAAGCGGGTGAGGCTCGACGTGTGGCGATCGCCCTAGCCTTGCGGCTGGGTTTCAATGAATCGGAGCGAGGCAAGGTTGGCATTGTGGTGACTGAGCTAGCCAACAACCTCGTCCGGTATGGTCAGGAGGGCTTGCTGCTCTTGCAAGAAATTCAGCAGCAGGCGATAACGGGCATTGAGATCCTATCTCTCGACAAAGGACCGGGCATAGCCAACATTGACGAATGCCTACAGGATGGCTTTTCGACCGGACACACTGCAGGCAATGGCTTAGGTGCAATCAAGCGGCTGTCTGGCTTTTTTGATATTTATTCAATTCGCGGAATGGGAACGGCCATTGTTTCGCAGCTCTGGTCCATGCCGCTGTCGTCCACGGCGACTCAAGGCCGACTCGATCTGAGTGCGATTTGTCTCCCTAAGGCAGGAGAGGATGTGGCGGGCGATACTTGGGCCTCTAGAGACAATTCGCAGGGTTGTCTGTTGTTGGTGTCGGATGGTTTGGGGCATGGCCTCCAAGCGGCTCAAGCCTCTCTGGAAGCGGTGCGAGTCTTTGAGCGGCAAAGCCATCTGCGGCCCAAAGAAATCATTGAGGCGGCGCATCAGGCCTTGCGGAGTACCCGTGGGGCTGCGGTGGCGATCGCCCAAATCGACTTTGAGGCCCAAACCCTTTGCTTCGCTGGGATTGGCAATATTGCGGGTGTAGTGCTGAGTGCAGAGCGCCATTCCAACCTGGTGTCTCTCAACGGCACGGTCGGATATACCCTTCGCAAAGTGCAAGAGTTTATCTATCCGTGGAACTCGACTGGGCTGCTGATTTTACATTCCGATGGGTTGGGGTCTCAGTGGCAGCTCGAACGCTATCCTGGACTCAACCAAAAACACCCCAGCCTGATTGCAGGGATCTTGTATCGTGACTTTAATCGGGCAAAAGATGATGTAACAGTAGTTGTGGCGCGTGAGGCTCGCTAATGATTACGCTTCTGACATTGGAAATTTTGTATGAGCAAGATGTCGTGCTCACCCGTCAGCGAGCCCGTCAGATTGCCGAGATGCTGGGATTTGATGCCCAAGATCAGGTGCGAATGGCAACGGCTGTCTCAGAAATTGCCCGCAATGCGTTTCAGTATGTGGGGCGCGGCACGGTGGAGTTTGGGGTGGAGGACGAGTCGCCCCAGATCTTTTGGGCTTGCATTCGCGATCGCGGTCGAGGCATTGCCGATCTGCCCGCCATCCTGACAGGGCGATATACGTCTACAACCGGGATGGGGATGGGCATTCTGGGGACAAAGCGGCTAATGGATCGCTTTGAGATTGAGTCTGAACCGGGGCAGGGGACAACCGTGTGGCTGGGAAAGATCTTACCTCAACAAGCACCGGGTCGGATGGTTCGGTCACCGCAACTGACCCGTGAGCAGATCATCCAGGTCCAGCAAGATTTGTCAGGGCGATCGCCCCAAAGCCCCTACGAAGAAATCCAGCGGCAAAACCAAGAGCTATTGCGAACCCTGGCCGAACTCCGAAAGCGAGAAGAAGATCTCACGCATCTCAATCGCGAACTCGAAGACACGAATCGGGGGGTGGTGGCCCTCTATGCCGAACTGGATGAAAAGGCGGATTCGCTCCAAAAGGCCAACGAACTCAAGAGCCGCTTTCTCTCCAACATGAGCCACGAGTTTCGGACACCGCTCAACTCCATCGTTTCCCTGTCGCAGATGTTGCTCAGCCGCATGGATGGCGACTTGGCCCCAGAGCAAGAAAAGCAAGTGACGTTCATTCGAAAGGCCGCCGAAGCGTTGTCTAACCTGGTGAACGATTTGTTGGATTTGGCGAAGGTGGAGGCTGGAAAGACCATCGTCCGTTCTGAGCTGTTTAATGTGAAAGACTTGTTTGGGACGCTGCGCGGCATGTTGCGCCCCTTGCTAGAACACAACTCTTCGATTGCGCTAATCTTTGAAAACCCGCTTGACCTACCGCCTCTATTGACCGACGAGGGTAAGGTTGCCCAGATTTTGAGAAACTTTATTTCCAATGCGCTGAAATTTACTGAGGAAGGGGAGGTTCGGGTTAAAGCCGTTGCGGTAGGCCACACTGTCACCTTCTCTGTGGCGGATACGGGCGTAGGCATTGCACCAGCAGACCAAGAGCGAATTTTTGAAGACTTTATCCAGGTTGAATCTCACCTGCAAACTCGTGTCAAAGGCACCGGATTGGGGCTACCCCTCTCGCGCAAGCTGGCCGAGTTGCTAGGTGGTGAGGTCTCTCTACAGAGTGAAGTTGGGCGTGGATCGACCTTTTCCCTCTCCATTCCGATGGTATATCCCGGTACGGACGAGGATTCTGCCCCAACTCAACCCACCTGGCAGCTCGATGCTACGCGGATTCCGGTGTTGGTGGTGGAAGACGAGCCTGACATCCTGTTTGCTTACGAGAAGTATCTGGATCGCTCCGTCTATCAGATGATTGCCGCTCAAACGTTGGAAGAAGCGCAACAGGCCCTTCAGACTTTTGAACCTGCGGCCATCATTCTAGATATTTTGCTGAAGGATCAGCCGACCTGGTCTTTTCTCTCTGAACTCAAAGATCGGGCTGCAACACAAACTATCCCGGTTTTGGTGATCACAGTCATCGACAATGAGTCACGGGCGATCGCCCTGGGAGCTGATGGTTTCTTGATTAAGCCTGTAGATAGATGGGAGTTGTTGAGCAAATTGAATACTCTTGTGACAACCCCCTCTACACAAACACTCCTAATTGTTGATGACGATTCAGCCGCCCGATATGTGTTGAAACAACTGCTCGCTCCAACATCTTTAAACGTTTTAGAAGCTATCGATGGCCGAGAGGGCTTACAGTTGGCACAGGCCCGCTCACCTGATGCCATCATGCTAGATTTGGCAATGCCTCAAATGAATGGTTATGAGCTTTTAAAACAGCTCAAGCAGCATCCCACCACGCAACAAATCCCAGTCATCATTCATACTTCTACCGTGCTGGATGCTCAGGAGCAGCAAGATTTAGCCCAACACAGTGTTGCCATTCTTCCAAAAGAGGTTTCTTTGCAGGCGGAGGCGATCGCCCCGCTTCAGCAAGCCCTCCTGCTAGCAGGGATGAAGCTGGTTAATGGGGAAGCGGGACATGGGGACGGGCAGAATGGTTGAGTCATCTCCCACTGTTTTGCATATTGAAGATAACGAAGCGAATCGTTATATTGTTCGGCGTATTTTACAAAATGCTGGCTTTCAAGTTGTAGAAGCAACGAGTGGCGAGTCTGGCCTTCAGGCTGTTGAGGCTTGTCAGCCGGACCTCGTGATCTTAGATGTGAGACTGCCCGGAATGAATGGGTTTGAAGTCTGCCGCCAGATCAAAGCCAACCCTGAAACCACCTTTCTCCCGGTGCTGCATCTCTCGGCTAGCTTTGTGAGAAGCCAGGATAAAGTGCAAGGCTTAGATAGTGGAGCGGATGCCTACTTGGCCCAACCTGTCGAGCCAGTTGAGTTGGTGGCAACTGTGCGATCGCTCTTGCGAATTCGGCAGGCTGAGGAGTCGGCGCTGTCGTTGGGGCGAGAATGGCAAACCACCTTTGACTCGATTAGTGATGGGGTGAGCCTGCTCGACACGGAAGGTCGATTTTTGCGCTGCAACAACTCCTTGATTAGGCTGTTGCAACGGCCAGTGGAAGAGATTTTGGGACAGCCCCATAAAGCGCTACTGCAAGAGGCGGTGGGGTTGGGAGATGGCCAGTGCTTTTCCCGCATGAAAACATCGCGCCATCGAGAAACCCTGGAAATCTTCTTTAAAGAAAGATGGTTTCTCAAAACAATGGACCCGGTCTTAGACGAGCAGGGAAATTTTACCGGTGCAGTCTTTATCCTGCTCGATATCACTGACCGCAAGCGGATTGAAGATGAGCGCGCCCACCTGCTGGCCCTCGAACAGGAGGCTCGGGCTGCCAGTGAAATGGCAAATCGCCTCAAGGATGAGTTTTTGGCTACCCTTTCTCACGAATTGCGATCGCCCCTCAATTCGATTTTGGGCTGGATTCAGCTGCTCAATACCCGCGATTTTGATGAAGCCACCACGGCTCGTGCGATGGAAACTATTGAGCGCAATGCCAAGGTGCAAGCTCAACTCGTTGAAGATTTGCTAGATGTTTCTCGCATCATTCAAGGTAAGCTCCGCCTCAATGTGGGCAGCGTTGACTTACCCCAAATTGTTGCCGCCGCTATTGATACGGTGCGTCCGTCAGCAGATGCCAAAGAAATTCAATTGCAGTTTTGGCCCGACCCAAAGGTTCGAAAGATTACAGGAGATGGCGATCGCCTCCAGCAAGTGATCTGGAATTTACTTTCCAATGCGGTCAAGTTTACACCCAGAGGGGGAAAGATCTTGGTTCAATTGGAGCAAGTCAATATAGCTGATGCCTCTCCTGCGGATACATCTCCTGAGAATGCCTCTCCTGCCTATATTCAAATTACAGTCACGGATACAGGTCAGGGAATTGATCCAGAATTTGTTCCTTTTGTGTTCGATCGATTTCGGCAGGCAGACAGTTCCATGACCCGACTGTATAGCGGTCTGGGCTTGGGCTTAGCCCTTGTGCGGCACTTGGTCGAACTGCATGGCGGCACCGTTCAAGCCAACAGTCCGGGGGTGGGGCAGGGGGCCGTCTTTACGGTTAAGCTGCCTACCACACCTGCTCAAGTTGAGCCCTCTTTTCCGACTCGCTCTGCTCCCACCACACCTCCACAACCGCTCCAGGATGTCCCTGAGCTGAAAGGTATACGAGTCGTGGTGGTTGATGATGAAGCCGACACCAGAGATTTACTAACAACATCACTGGAAGCCTGTGGGGCGATCGCGTTTCCAGTCGCATCGGCACAAGAGGCGATCGCCACAATTTCTGCTTCACCGGTCGATGTCTTAATTAGCGATATTGGGATGCCCGAGGAAGATGGCTACAGCCTAATTCGCAAAGTTCGAACGCTCCCCGCAACTCAGGGAGGAACGATTCCGGCGATCGCTCTTACGGCCTACGCCAGAGTGGAGGACCAAGCTCGCGCCCTAGCAGACGGTTTTCACGTCCACCTTTCTAAACCTGTAGAACCCGATCAACTCGTGGCAGTGGTTGCCAACTTGATAAAAAAATTCAAAGGAAACTGAACGTCAATTGGAGGATGTGAATCGCCCCTAGCCCCCGCTCTAGGGAAGCTAAGCCTTCTAGTTTCCCAAAATATTGACTATTCAAGCAAGGGGGAAGGGGCGAGCGAGGTAGGGCGTACCCAACAGTTTTGGTTCTAGAGGTTGCGATCTACTGCGCCGCTAAACTCTTCGTAAGGCTTGACACCCACGATGGTTTCGATTAACTCGCCTTGCTTGAAGATCATGACTGCAGGAATGCTGCGGACGCTAAATCGTTTGGCGACCGCTTTGTTGGCATCTAGATCGAGCTTGAAAACTTTGGCGCGATCGCTATATTCTCCTGCTAGTTGGTCGATCAAAGGACTAACCACTTTACAAGGGCCACACCAGGTTGCAGTGCAATCTACTACCAGCAGTGGCTCAGCAGCTAGGAGCGCATCAAATTCGGCTTCATCTTGAATGTAGGCAGCAGTTGCCATGATCTTAAATCCCATAGAAATGAATAGAAGTCTGGTCGCCTGTCTACTCGACGCGAGGTTCAGACTCCTATTCACCCTACCTTGATTTGGCCCCCCAACCGCTCCACCCCAAGCGACAGCTTGCCCTGCTACTGAGCGACGGGGATCTGTTCGGAGTTAAACCAGGCCCGATCAAACTCACAACCTAGGTGTTGCTGAATGCGGAGGATATCCTGCTCGGCATTGCCCAGGCAGGTTGTAGCCCCTGGAGAAGGGGTAATGTTGAATCGAATGCCGCCGCCCGGATCGATCTCAGCCTGACCCAAAATTAATTTATGCTGGGTGCGGTCAATCAACTGGGGACGGATGCCGCCAATGCCTTGGGCAAACTGTAAGTCTTCGAGTTGTAAGGACGGGATGATCTTACGAGCATCTTGCAAAAATAGGCGACGATTGATGATGGGCAACTCAAACGCCATGTTTTTAAAGATGTAGTTGCGGATGTCTCGCACGGTGAACAAGTCCCAAATCACTTCAACGACGGTCCGGTCGAGCCTGAGCACCTGCAGATAGTCGATGAATGTTTTCATGTTGCGGCGTTCTAGCAGCGGCAGCGGTAGGGCTGTGGGGCCAAAGCGAGTTTTGCCGGGTGCGGTGATATCGGGGTCGCCATGAATTGCGGCAAAGGGCAGCTTGTCGTTTTGAACGGTGTAGACCTTACCGTTGAGGACTTGAGGCGTGAAGTAGAAATTTCCGGCGACAGGTAGGCAGGAATATTCTAGGCCAATGCCCATCCGGTGGGCAAAGAGTAGGCTGTGGCCGCCTGCTGACACGACGACAAACCGAGCGGTGAGGGAGCCGTGGGGGGTGGTGATGCGGTAGTTTTCACCCACAGGCTCAATCGACTGCACAGGATGCCCCAGCTTTAGCTCAACGGTTTTACCCGTCACAGCTTGGGCTTGCTCCACAAAAGACTGGGCTAGCAGGCCGTAGTTGACTGCTGTGTACTCGTTGGCAACGGCGATCGCAACCACATCCTCAGGGCGATCGCCCCTTTCTGCCTTAATCACATTGGGTTCAGCTGCTGCAATTTGGGCTTTGTCCAACAGCTGCATTCCGCCAAAGTGAGGTTTGAACTGCTCGTATCGCTGCCGCAAAACGTCACATTCTTGGGAGCCAACGCCCAGCACCATCTTTGGAAAAGCGTGAATCACCTGCTCTCGCGCTGCAGGCGGTAGCTCACTCGCATAACGAACCACCATCTGAGCCGATCGCCGCACTTTCAGCGCTTTTTCTAGGCTGTAGTTTGTCTCGATATCACCGCAGTGAATAGTTTGGCTGTTATTAGTGGCTTTAGAGTTTACAGTCGCTACGCCGTCATATTTCTCTAGTAGCGCGACCTGCTTTAGATCGGTAAACTTTGCCAGCGAATAAAGCAGGGCGGCTCCGGCTACCCCACCTCCAATAACCACAACGTCGTACACTTGACCCACTGTCATTTCCTAATGAACCATAAGCTTCTCCAGCCTAACGTGTCCGACTGGATTTTTGACAAAACTTAAGTATAAATGCTTAGGTTCGTTGATGGACTGGGTGCCTTAAACCAAGGGTTTAAAACAATAAGCCCCGACCATAGGCCAGGGCTTCGTTTTGTATATGCCAACCTTAAATGGGTGGGTCAGCGCTTTTGATATGACAGTATCATCACGCTTTTCCCCATCTTTGCCTAGTCGGTGTTCTACCCAGTTTTCTAGGTAAGATCAACTAGGCAATTACTCACAGAGCGATCGCCCCCACCCCACTAAAGCCCCCTACAAGGTTTGGGCGAGCTGGTACGGATGGGTCAGCTTGCCCAACTGCTGAACGAGCAGGCTCAAAAACAAACCTACGTCAGTCACAACGCCCACAGACTCAACGGAGCCGCGATCGCTGAGCTTTGTCACCACGGCTGGGTTGATGTCTACACAGACCAACTTCACCCCCGCAGGTGTCATGTTGCCCACGCCGATCGAGTGCAGCATACTCGACAGCATCAGGATCAAGTCCGCCCCCTCAATCAGGCGAGCATAATCTTCCTGAGCCTCGATCAGGTTCATTTTTGTGTCAGGCAGCGGACCATCATCCCGGATCGAACCTGCCAGGGAGAAGGGAATACCCCTCTGTACACATTCATAGAAAATGCCTTGGGTGACGATCCCTTGCTCGACCGCCTTGGCAATGCTGCCACAGCGACGGACGGTGTTGATCGCTTTGAGATGATGGCGATGTCCACCTCGCACGGAGACGCCCCGCTTCATGTCCATCCCTAGGGAGGTTCCCATCATGGCCTGCTCGATGTCGTGGACGGCGATCGCATTCCCGCCCAGCAACGCCTGGACATAGCCTTCGCGCACCAGATGAGACAAGTGCTCACCGCCTCCGGTGTGAATCACCACAGGCCCCGCTGTGACCACCACTTTGCCACCCCGATCGCGAATGCGGCGCATTTCCCAAGCAATTTGCTCCACGACTAGCTCGACTCGGCGTTCGCTAGAAACCCCTGCCCCCATGAAGCTAAATTCTTGACTGGCTCGTTGGTCTCGCACTTCGGTTTTGCGGACAGTACGAATCCCTTCTGACCCCACGACAACCTGCTCACCCACTTTCAAGTCACGCAAGATCTTACAGCGCGCAATTAGGCCTTCGGGTGTTGTAGAGATGGCGATCGCCCCATCCATGCGCTGATTGCAAACCCGCACCCACTCTCCCTTGATGCGGACCTCAGTTGGGTAGATGGTAGACACGTAAAAGTCATCGGGTGCGACCCCATCTTGCTCAATGGGTTCTAGGTTTGCGTCCCGCACATCTTGGGGAACGGCAACGGCTCCCACATCAATAAGCTGAGCCATGATTTTGGTCATGACGCTATGGGAGGGCGCAGAGACTTTCACCTCTGCCGACGAAGTACTGTTGCGCTGCTCACCCAGCCGGAAGTTTAAGATCTGAAAGCTACCGCCCCCTTCCACAATCAAATCTAGGGCACGGTTGATTAGCCCGGAGTCGAGCAGATGGCCTTCGAGTTGAATCGTGCGGCTTTCGACTTCAGCCTTAGCATGGATATCAACCTGCACAGGCTCGGTTACACGCAGCGTCAGACACTTTGCAGCTCCACCTGCTTTCAGAAACTCAGTGAGGGGTGTTTCGACGACGTCGAAGCCAGCGGCAGTTAGTTGCTGCCTTAGCCCGACACTAATTTCGTTCATGATGATGGTGCGATCGACATTGACCGCATTGCAGGCGAAGTTGACGGCATCGGCCTCTTCCACCGCAATTCGCTTGGCCGCCGGCACGCGCATTTCAATCAGGCGGTTGGAGTACGCATCAAAGGCTGGAGGATAGTAGAGCAAGTAGCCGTCGGTCAACGGGCAGAAGCACGTATCTAGATGGTAAAACCGCTCATCCATCAGGCGGAGCGACAGCACTTCAATATCCAACCACTTGGCTAGGTAAGGATGGGAATCTAGCTCAGAACGGAACCCATATCCAGCCCACAGCAGCCTGCCTTCCCGGTCTAGGAGGGCATCGCCTGCCCCTTCAAACGGCAAATCCTTGGGCAGTTCGTGGACGGTGTACCCCTGCTCTTCAAACCACTCCTTGAAGAAAGGCTCCTCCCCTTGGCGTTCAGGATGGTAGAAGCGACTCAAGACAACATTTTTGCCTAGCATGAGCCCAGCATTGGCTGTGAATACCATATCGGGCCATCCCGGCTGAGGCTTCACCAATTCGACAGCGGCGTATTGGGTAATGGCTTGGTAGAGCCGCTCCCACTGATCGGCGGCTCGCTCTCGCGAGGATTTATTAATGTTTCCTTCCATCCAAGGATTGATAACGTAGTCCACCTCGTAATGATGGGGGGGACACATAAGGAAGCCAATCGAAGCACTCATATAAAACCTGTAGCGACTAAAGTAAATGCAGCAAACTGTGAATAAAGCTGAAGTCTTTGCTGCTCTTAGGGCGATCGCAAAATAACTTGAATTCGAAGCAATTAATCACAACCAGGGAAGCCAAGGTTCTATTGTATTACGGCAGCAGAAATAGATTGGGTAGCCTAATGCTCAATCCAATCAATTGTGGCGATTTCCTGACGCAAGTTGAAAAATTAAATATTAAAAATGCTCGCGAGTTTCAATAGGGGGAACGATCGGAGAATCTTCACTCGGCTCACTCGGATCGGGGATAATCGAAGATTCTGAAAACGGTTCCTGATCCGCAGGATTGAAAGCCGATGAATCTTTGGGCGGCTGTTGTGCTAGAGATGCTGGAGCATTGAAGCGATCCATCGTTTTGACGCCGTGCCCGCTGAAGATTTGTTCTGCTTCAACAACTTCAGCCTCGGAGCCTTCCAGCAAAATTAAGTAGTAGCCTTGAGCAATACAGTCCCTGTAAACTTGGGCGCGGTTTTCGGGAACCCCCCAACCGATCAGGGCTCCAATGCCGCCGCCAGCAGCTCCACCAATGACGCCCCCCGCTGCTGCTGTTGCAAAAGCGGTGCCGATAGCGCTGCCTGCCACGACAATGGGACCAAGGCCAGGAATAGCAGCAACACCAACGCCTGCAAACAACCCTAAAACTACACCGCCGATACCGCCTGTAATGCCACCTGCTTTCGCACCGTCTCGCAGATCTTTATTGGGGGCATGATGATGAACTCTGACTCCTCGGATACGCTTGCCAGACGCTTCATCTTGAGTAAGAACGGTTACTTTATCCATTGAAAAGTCGGCATCTCTCAACCGGGTAATGCACTGCTGAGCCGCTTCGGACTCTAGAAAAACTCCGATTGCGTGTTGCCGTTGATGTCGAATCATATGTCGTTGCCTTTGCTACCTCCGAATTTTAATCTAGTCAGTGTAACTCCAAAATTCATCGGTTATTAGACAGACTCTTGGTGAGAATTTGGGGCGATCGCCAATTTAATCGCCAATTTAAAAGAAACAGCACCCAGTGTTTTCTAGAAAAACTGGGTGCTGTTAAACCAGAACAAGCTTTTTATGCAGTCACCAAATTGGGATGAAGCGTCAGGATCTCGACACCTTCTGGTGTAACAGCAATCGTGTGCTCAAACTGGGCTGATAGCTTGCGGTCCTTGGTGACGGCGGTCCAACCATCGGATAGCACTTCCACTTCCCAAGTACCTTCGTTGATCATGGGCTCAATGGTAAAAACCATGCCAGATCTCAGTTTCTTGCCTTTGCCGTGAGTGCCATAGTGGGGCACTTGAGGAGCCGTATGGAAGGTGCGACTGACGCCATGCCCAACAAAATCTCGCACGACCGAAAACCCATTCGCCTCTGCATATTCTTGAATGACTGCGCCAATGTCGCCAATTCGACTACCGGGCTTAACCGTTGTGATGCTTCGACGTAGGCATTCTTCTGTGACTTCTACCAGCTTACGCGCGAGGGGAGACGGCTCACCGACAAAAAAGGTGCGGGATGTATCGCCGTGGTATCCGTCGAGCAGGGGAGTCACATCAATGTTGATAATGTCGCCATTCCGCAGGATTTGCTTAGCGTTGGGAATGCCGTGACAAACCACTTCATTGACGCTGGTGCAGATGGATTTTGGAAAGCCATGATATCCCAAGGGGGCGCTTTTTGCTCCACGGGCCTGGGTCCATTCTTCAGCCGCATCATTGAGCGCTAGTGTGCTGACTCCTGGTTTTACCATTGGCTCCAGGTAGTCCAAAAGTTGGGCAGCCAAACGCCCAGCCTGCCGCATTTTGTCGATTTCTCGACTCGACAGTAAGACAATCGGTTCGTTGTCCATGAATCCTTATTTGATGTTGTTCCTCATCTTTACTCTAGCGGTTTAGAGATGGGTATTTATCTACTGAGAATGGAACCGCTTTTTGCGTCTTCTGGCGATCGCCTTGCGCTTCTTTTTCTCTAGCGGCGTTTCAAAGTGTCGATTTTTTTTAATATCTGGAAAAATTCCGGCCTTGGAAACCTCGCGCTTGAAGCGTCGCAGGGCAGACTCAATGCCTTCATTGTCGCCTACAGTCACCTGGGTCACGGGTTGATACTCCTTGATTTAGCCACTTGTTTGATTGTGCTTTTGATTGTGCTTCTGCCTAAAACACAGGGGATTTTCCAGAACGAAAATCTTCAGCAGAACAAGGTAGTTGTTCGATCGGCGCTACCCTGGTCTGCTGAAGACTCCTTACTTAGCCAGTGAGATACTTAATCGGTGAGATTGTCTTAAGAAAGCATTGGCTTAAAAGCGACGATTTCCGCCTCCACCCCGGCGATCGCCCCCAAAGCTACCGCTGGAAGAGCTACGGTCTTCGCGTGGTCTCGCCTTATTAACTTTCAGCTCACGACCCATCCATTCTGCTCCATCTAGAGCTTCAATCGCAGCAGCTTCTTCTGCGTCCGACGACATTTCTACGAAACCAAAGCCGCGCATCCGGCCTGTTTCTCGGTCGGTGGGCAACTGAATTCGCTTTACCGTACCGTACTCTGCAAAAACTTCGGTGAGGTCTGGTTCAGTGACCGAGTAAGATAGGTTGCCTACATAAATTGACATGGGCTACTCCAAGTAGTGAAAGCGTAGAGATTTGATGTTCGGAGAGCCGTCTGGCAACACTACACAAACTGAACTTGCACCGAGTCAAAGCCTCTTCGCCACTATAACTTAAATCAGTTAAAGTGGCGAACTAAGCATTACTACTTTCTTAATGGCCATAAACCCAGCGCCTGTATGCGTTGTGATAAATCTGGATAAGGCCTTGAGTGGGGTTTTCCTAGCAATTCTTTGCATTTTGAAAGGCTTCCAATCACGCCTGGAAGCTGGCTCTAAAATGTGATCTGTAATACCGCTAATGGGCCTACATAGTAGTTTTCATTTCTGATCAGACTTTAGTTCGATTGTTCTAATTCATCGGCCATTATGGCACTCCAAAAAAAAGTGAGGCAAGCAATGCTCACCCCACAAAAAATTAGCAATGGAGACAGGTCTTAATGATGGTGGTGATGACCAGCGTGATCGTGACCATGACTATGACCATGATTGTGGCCGTGATCGTGATGATCGTGGGCGGCCTGGGCGGCAGCAAGTTGGGGATTAACAGCGATCGCCTGCTCTGACAACAGCGCCGCAATTTGATCGTCTGCCCAGTCTGCTACCATCTGCAGAAACTCGGGGTGATCGTTGACGCATTCCATCTGCACGTAGGTTACATCTGGGCGACGGCGACGAAGGCCATGAATGATGTGATCGACATCGAGCAATGTTTCATGGTTTTCGGTTGCAAATCCAATTGGCATGAAGACTAATGCTGTTGCACCGAGATCGATTAGATTTTTGGCGGCCAGTTCTGCGTTGGGCTGCGTCCAGTCAATCAAAGGCGTCTGGTGATTTAGCCAGCCGACCGAAATGAGCGGAAAGCGGTTGATCAGCCTTTCGCGAACCCGTTCATACAGCGCTTGGCTTTCGTCAATCCCGGAGGTAAAGCCTTTGGCTTTGTGAGGACAGCCGTGATTCATGAGCACAATCGCCGTTTGGGACGGAAGATGGGCGACTGCCAAATCGTTAGCGATTTTTTCCTCAACCAAACGAGCAACGAGATCGATATAGGCAGGCTCGTTATAGAAAGAGGGAATGTAGCGCGTTCCTTTGACCCAATGTTCTGAGCCGTCGCTCAGCTGAGACAGCGCTTTGTTGACTTGCTCAACGGCAATGCCACTGGTGAAGATCGAGTCTACGACCAATAGCGGGTAGATTAAGATTTTGTCAAAGCCTTGAGCCTTGATTTCTGCCAAAACTTGTTCTGGGAGAAAGGGCGCACAGAAGTTAAAGGCCTTGAAGACTTGGATGCGATCGCCCCATTTTTCCTGGAGACACTTTTCAACTCCAGCCCGCTGCCGTTCAAAAATGGCGTTGTGGGGGGAAATAAACTGATCGTGTTGGTGGCCCCACTCATGGAGGTCAAAGACCGCCAACAGCTTGGCCAAGGGGGGATAAATCCAACCCGGAACAGGCGCAAACTTGGCCGTTAGAAGATTGAGAGCCTGCTCGTTGTAGTTTGCAAAGTCTTCGTAGCTTTCCACTTCACCGTATCCCATCAGTAGGACGGCAACGCGATCGTTCCCTTGTGGAGAAGTGGGCTCAGGAGGCTGTTGCTGTAGCTTTTCAGGAGTTGCAACCACTCTTTAAATACCTCGATCTTGAAATTATTTCGATTGAGAGCAGCTGAGTCCAGAACCCTTAAGGGTTGTCTCTTTTCACCCCGACTACTCTCATTTACGATAACATCCCCCTCAGGGGCATGAGGTTAAAGAACTTAGTAATCTCTACTCTAGGAGAATTTTTAAATGTCCTTAACAGACCACTAATACCTGCTGAACTGCTGCTTCGGAATCTTTCTTTGGGTGGAGCTAGAGAGTGGAGCTAAACATCATCCCCACAGGCGGCGGCGAGCAGGCCCATTGAGGCGATCATGGGTGTCGCGAAGTAAATCTGGGATGTTGAGCTGTTCGGGGCAGCGGGGCAAACAGTCGCCGCAGTCGGTGCAGCGGTTGGCCTTGTTGCCTGGAAACCAATGTCCGGCATTCTCAAACATGCGGTATCGGTATTGGCCAAAGGTGGTCATGTCGTAAGCAACGGCGAGATTTCGCAGGCGCAGGACTTCCGGAATGTGAATCCCTTCTGGGCAGGGCAAACATTCATAGCACTGACTGCATCGATCCAGCCCTAGCGTTTGCTGTTGAGACTGCTGGAGTCGCGCCAAGGCTTCAATTTCTGGGGGTGTCAGCGGCCCATCCTGATCTGCCGAATTTAGCGGCCCATCTAACTCGCTGGGTTGGGCGGGTCCAACGCTAAGGGTGGTAATGCGGCGATCGCCCAACAGAAACCGATAGTTGAGCGCCAACGGCGAAAAAGGCTGACAGAGTTCTGCTAAGCGATCTGGAGGGGTGTAGAGCATCCCGCCCTTGTCGGCTGGAGAAATAATAAAAATCCCCATGTCTTTTTGGTGAGCTAGCTCTACCGCTGCAGCATTGTGCTGGAAAAATAAGCTGTAGTGGAGATTAACAAACTCAAATTGGTCGGTGGCGATCGCCCTCAAAATCACAGCTAACGGCGCATGGGTTGAGAACCCGACATGCCGCACTCGCCCATCTCTAACGGCTTGCTGCACTGCCCACATACAACCCCGACCCGACTCCACCCAGTCTAGATGTTCAGCTGTGTTAATCCCATGTAGGGCAAGGCCGTCGAGATAGTCTACCCCCAGCGTTGCTAAAGACTGGTCAATCTCACGGGCCACCTGGTCAGGATCTGCAGCGGGTGAAACCTTAGTGGTGATATAGAGGCGATCGCGGGGCAGCCCCAAACCAGCCTTCAAGGCAGCCCCTAGATATTGCTCACTGTTTCCGTACCCTCTCGCTGTTTCAAAGTGATTGATTCCCAAGGCCACAGCTCGCTGGATTGTTTCTTGGGCAGTCTGCTCAGACTCCAGGTAGCGCATTGTACCGAGCGAAAAAACCGAAAGCTGTAGATTGGTCTTACCAAAGCGACGATAGTGCATGAAAAGGCTTAAGCTTCGCCGCTTTTGAACCGCCCGCCCTTAAAGTCCTCTGGACTTAGGTTAGCGATAAAGTCCCGAAAGGCTTGCCGCTCAGCTTCATCAGCATCCCGATCAACCGGAATCGAAGCGTCAGCAACGACTTCTTCCATCACCCAAATCGGGCTATCGGTCCGGAGGGCAATGGCGATCGCATCACTCGGGCGAGCATCAATTTCTTTCTTGACTTCTCCCTGCTTGAGGGTCAGAATCGCGAAGAAGGTGTTGTCCTGCAGCGAGTGGATCACAACCCGCTCCAGGGTCATATCCCATTCTTCAAAGATATTGACCATGAGGTCATGGGTAAGGGGTCGCGGTGGAGCCTGGTGTTCGAGCGCATTGATAATGGCTCTAGCCTGATCTTGACCAATGTAAATGGGCAGTTGGCGACGGTCTGCAGCATCTCTAAGCAGCACAATTGGGCTGCGAGTAGCTGCATCCAGGGCAATTCCAGCGACTTTCATTTCAATCATTGGCTGAGCCTCTAGAATCCGTTAAGCAAAGGGAAAAGGAGTCAACAAGGGGGAAAAGGACAAAATACATTCTGCTGGTTATATTCTGCTGAGCTAACGATAACATTCAGCTCAAAGCCCGTCTGGGCCTACCTAGCTGATATGAACATCTGTATCTATGATGCCTCTATCTTCAGAAAGGTTGCGTTCAAAAATCCGCAAATTTTCTCCCCAAACTACGACCAGATGCGCCAAGATCTAGCTAGATCGACCAATGCTCCGCTCATAGCTTAGCTGCATCCAGTATGCCCTGATCTGGTTGCTAATCCATAACTCCAAATTTGAAGCTTTGATGAGAAATGGAGCCTTCCACAGAGAAAATTACAGTCTGCTCACGTTGAGCAACGACTCGTTGTCATTCCGTTGTTTTTCTTCATTGAAATTGTGTTTACCGGACTCATTCAAGCCTTAGGAACAATTCGCTCACTAGGCGAAGATCAGCTTCAGATTGTATGGGGTGCAGAGACGCCAAGTTATGTCTTTCGAGATTTGGCAATTGGGGACAGTGTATCTGTGGATGGTGTCTGTCTCACCGTAACTAAAATTCTTGGCGGTGGCTTTGTGGCGTCGGCCTCTCCAGAAACCTTGGATCGTACGACACTAGGGCAGATGACTGTAGGTGAAGAGCGCTACGTGAATTTAGAGACATCGCTGCGCGTCGGCAGTAAGCTAGGCGGGCATTTTGTCACCGGACATGTAGATGGTGTCGGATATCTGCAAGAGGCTGTGCCCACTGAAAATGCCTGGGAGATGAGCTTTACGGTTCCAGATGAGCGAGTGTCTCGATATATCGTGCCTAAAGGCAGTATTTCGGTGAATGGTGTCAGTCTGACAGTGGCAGACTGCAATGCAGCCGGAACTTGGTTTAAGGTGGCGGTGATTCCGCTGACCTACGCGGATACCAATCTACGCTACCTGAAGCCCAACAGTCGGATTAACTTGGAAGGCGATGTGTTGGGTAAGTATGTGGAAAAGTTTTTGCGTCTGGGGCCAGCCCAGCACCCAGCGGTTGGAGCCGAGTTGGAGGAGATGCTTTCGTTGGAGAAAAATGAGGTGACGTCTGGCTTCCTATCTGACCACGGCTACCTGTGACTTTTCCTACCAAATAAACAGGGCTTAGCATTGGGCTGATGGCTCTTGCTCCATCGCAAGGTTTTTGCCTTAATGCTAAGCCCCGATCAGGCCTAAACTTATTTGATTTGATTTTTGTCTCTAGCTAGCTGTCTCTCTAGCTGTCTGTCTGCTGAGAGAGCAGAGCGGCAGTTTGAGCATCGCGGGCTCGTTCTGCTCGTCTGCCAAAGTCAGACGGTTGAAGAATCAGCTCGCTGGGGCCACCCATCCCAACTTCAACACTATCAGCGGGGACAGGAGGTGTTGCTTGGGCGATTTGTCCACCCCGCATAAATTGGGCCAGCGCATATTGGATGGCTTCTCCAGCATCCATTGCGATCCAGCCATCGGGTGTGCGCTGTCGGACTTCAAAGTGTAGGTGAGGCCCGGTGGAGTTTCCGGTGCTGCCGAGTCGGCCAATCACTTCTCCTTGCTCAATCCATTCTCCAGCCTGGACAAAAAGCTCGGAAAGGTGAGCATATAGGGTTTGCTCGGTTTCGCCGTGGTTGAGCACGACGGTGAGACCATATCCTCCCAAGAAGTCAGAGACAGAGACTCGTCCCGCATAGGCGGCCAAAACCGGGGTTCCCATCGGAGCGCCCAAATCGGTTCCGGCATGGAAGCGGCGATCGCCCGAAATCGGATGAATTCGCCAACCAAAAGCAGAGGTGATGGCTGCTGGCATTGATAGCGGGAACATCAAACTTACGTTGCCATTGCCCAATAGCCCAGACGGACGGGCAGCCGGATTGTAATAGTTTCGTCCAGATGGCGTGGTTTGACCGACACCAAAGCCGCTAGCGCTGACGCTGATGGGGCCGATATTGACGGTGCTACCATTCCCTGGATTGCCGGACTGACCGCTGGACTGACCGCTGGGCTGCCGAGCGACTGAGGGGGCGGTGGCGCAAACGCTATTGGGGACGGCCTGCCCTTGCTGCAAGACGGCTTGACAGCCTGTTGAACGCTCAGACAAGACAATGTTGGGCCGCTCTGGGCTGGTTGCACCGACGTTGTAGTCGGTTGTGTCGATGTAGCCGTTGCCTAGGTCGATCGGAGCGGGCGATCGCGTCGCAGTTGCTTCGGGTGGGGTGTGAAGTTCTAACACCACGGCAGGCGCTTCGCTAGGCGCACTCACGGCAGGCGCAGGCTCAACGGGCTCTGCAGACATGATGGGTGCAGGCGGAGGCTCAGGAGCTATTGGTATAGGCGCAACTGGTGCGGCGGGCGCAACTGGGTCAGCCATCAGTAAATCTTGAGCACTGGGTACGGCTCCAGCCTCTACTAGGTCTGGCGCTTGGGCCAATACGAGACCACTACTGAGGATACTTATTCCCCCCAGCCAACCCATGCCCTGTATCAGGAGAGAACGCTGGTAAAACGGCTTGAACCGAATGGGGGTATCGTCGCGTCGTTGAGTCATTACGGGATCTTCACTCTTGCTGATTGAGGTTCGCTCTAGGGGATGGATGACGGTTTTAGAAAAGCACTTGATGCATAAGATGAGTGAGCTGATGCTACTTTGACCCAAACTTACGGCAGGCGCTTCGTCTAGTTGATTCATCCATTGGGAGGATTGTGTCGGAAAGAACTATGGTAGGTGACAGAGGATAGGTGACAGGGGGATAGACACGACTGATGACGGATCGGCGCTAATTCATACCAAAGGTCTTTTAGCAGGAAAAGCTAGCTGCTGTCTAGCTTAATCTAATCCGTCCTCCCTGTAGTCGCTGATCCCGGCTTTAGGGTTCCACATCGGTGGCGTAAAGCGATCACCCCCAATCAGCTTTTGTTGCCTGCCCCTTTCCCATACCCAAGGCCCCATACCCAAGGCGAAGAGTACCGGGTGGTATGAAAATTTCAGTAGCTGGGGTCTCAGTAGCTGGAGTTTCAGTGGCTGGAGTATGGCTCTCAGAGGCGATCGCCACCTGCAATTCTCCGCGAGCCGATACCCCGACGATACGACCTGTCTGGTTATTGACCACGACGGGCTGATCCAGATGACTCAGCAACACTTGGTAGGACGGCAACACGGCTGCGATTCCTTTTTGCTGCCAGTAGTTGTAACTAGCCATGATGCCTTGTAAAACGATGGCTGTTAACGTTTCTAGGGACGCAATTACAGAAGATGGCTGGTGTTCTAGAACGGTTTGCAAATTGATGCCGGTGTCTGGAACGGGGTTTCGCCAGTTGATGCCGACGCCAACCACCGCTTGAGAAACTTTTCCCTGCTGCACGCGCGTCTCGGTGAGGATGCCGCCGAGCTTGCGATCGCCAATCACCAGATCATTAGGCCACTTTAGCCGGACTGGGATATCGTATTCTCTCAAAGCGGCAGCAATGCCCCAGGCGCTACAGAGGGTGAGTTGGGGGCTGTCTTCAGCGGCGATGTTGGGCGCTAGTGCGAGGGAGAGATAAAGGCCGCCAGGAGGAGATTGCCACTGTCTGCCCCACTGGCCCCGCCCGTTCTGCTGTTGATGGGCGATCGCCACCGTCCCAGGTTGAGTCCCTTGCTGGAGTAGCTCCCACAAAGTTTGATTGGTTGAAGTCAGGGTTTCGAAGATCTGAAGGTTGAAGGTGGGACGTTGAGAGGAGGCTAGACCGATCTGAAACCAATTTTGCTGAAGTGCGGCTTCCAGTCGCTGTAAATTTAGGCTCACCCTAGCAACCTCTCGAAACGTGGCTTAGACTATCATAGGTTTTAACTGAAATGCGAATGCACACCTGGAACTGGCAAAGCTGGCAAGGATTACCTTATCTAACCTGTAGCCTTTTAGAACCCTGGTCTCACGGCTTTTTTACCCAGCAGTGCTGGCCCCGTCCCCCAGAAGTGTTGGTGGGGGCACTCCAGTCAGCCACCTCAGCCGCCAAAGTTCATCGTATTAAGCAGGTTCATGGAAATATTGTATTGTCTGCATCAGAAGCAGTGCCATCGGTAGAGACTACTTCCAATGATGCGGATGGGCCATCTTTGCCAGAAGCGGATGGTCTGTTGACAGAGCAGCCTGCTCAAGCGGTTTGGGTTTGTAGTGCTGATTGTGTACCTGTTCTGATCGCGGACCCAGAGACCGGACATGTGGCAGCTGTTCATGCGGGGTGGAGAGGTACGGCAGCAGCGATTGTCCCGATGGCGATCGCCCGTCTGCAAGCGCAGGGTAGTCAAATCCAAAATCTGCGGGTGGTGCTGGGGCCAGCGATCGCCGGAGAACAGTATCAAGTGTCGACAACGGTTGCAGCTGAGGTGGGAGCAACCGTGGCTCAGGCAGAGGCTCAGTCAGATGCTGAGGCAGGCTCGAATGATCCAAGTTGGATTTTGAATGAGCTGAGTCGTCTGCCAAACTCGCCTATCCTAAGTGACCCACAACCGGGACGAGTGCGGCTAGATGTGCGACAGGTAAATGTGCTGCAGATGGAGCGGTTGGGCTTGAAGCCTGAACAGATGGCGATCGCTCCCTATTGCACTTATCAGCATGCAGATCATTTCTTTTCCTATCGGCGCGATCGCCTGAAGAAAGTACAGTGGTCGGGGATTGTTAGCAATCACTCTGGCTGAAGACACAAAAGGGCAGGCATTGATTGCCTACCCTTGAAGGTGCGATCGTCTAAGGCTCTAAGATACCTATTCGTTGAGCCTATTCGTTAGGTGAAGTTGCATCTGTGCTGGTCGTGTCATCATCTGCAATTTCGGACAGACCGGTGATACCAGAGGTTTCTTCAATGACGATGGTTTCCGAAGATTCGTCGATGGTGACACTGTCATCATCATCATCATCATCATCGCTGTCATCGTCATCATCTAGATCATCGTCGTCGTCATCGTCGCTGTCGTCATCATCATCGTCGCTGTCGTCATCTAGATCATCGTCATCATCATCATCATCATCATCGCTGTCATCGTCGTCATCGTCGCTGTCGTCATCATCATCGTCGCTGTTGTCATCTAGATCATCGTCATCATCATCATCGTCGCTGTCATCGTCATCATCATCATCATCATCGTCGCTGTCATCGTCATCATCGTCGCTGTCATCATCTAGATCATCGTCATTATCTAGATCATCATCACCGTCGCTGTCGAAGTCATCATCTAGATCTAGATCTTCGGTTGTATCATCATCTAGATCGTCTAAATCGTCTACGACATCGCTGCTGGCAATCTCGCGGAGTCCTACCAATCCTGGGAAAATGCGGCTGCCGGGACCCACTTGACTGTAGGCAACCAGAACCTGATTGCTTTGGCTGGGTGTAACAACATACAGCTGATTGCGGCCTCGGGAAATCGTTCGCACGACTACCTGACCTCTGGAGACTGTGGCATCACCACCGCCGATGACGAAGTAGCGGTAGCCAGTCAGATAGCCGTATTGGTAGCGGGCTGTCTCAGTTGAGCCTGTGTTTAACGTAAACAGATCTGTGCTGGTGGTCGTGACTCGAACCAAGCGAGTCGTACGGGTAAAGGTTGTAGCAGTCCGGGTGCTGCGGCCTTCCCGTGTGACGACAATAGGCTGACCCACGGTGACGCGGTTGTCGTCAATTACAACTGTTCGGCCTGGGACAAGGGTGGTAACACAGACATTACAGGTTTGATTAACATTGACATTGACAGTGCGGAAATCAATCCTGGAAAAGTCAAACCCGTCGAAATCATCGAAGTCATCGAAATCATCATCACCTGTGCCGCCGTCAATGCCAGCAACGGCTAGAAAGTCAACACTGCCTTCGCTCCTAGCCTCTAGACGGTTATCCCCCTGTCTAAACTCAATGCGGGTGTCTCCATCATCCAGGCTGCTAAATCCTACAGCGTTGTCGTCAAAAAACGAGACAAGCCCTTCACTGTCTCCCCGCACGCTATAGCGTTCAATGGGAAGATCGGTGTCAATGGTGCCGTCTCGCTTGATATCAAATGGGCCTTCAACCGTGACATCAACAGCTCCAATGTCGCCGCGAATGTCGAATTCTCGGCTAGCACGAGTGCCCACACTTTGAATTCTGAAGCGGTGGTTGGCTGGGCCAACAAATCGGAAGCTGTCATCGGTCAGATCAAGGTCGGTTCCTTCTCCAGCTAAGACATTTCTGCCTGCAAACTCAAATTTGATGCGTCGCGCCAGAGACACATCTGGAGTGACAGGAGTACCCGTGCCCTCTCGAAACTGGAGGCTAGAGGGTAGTGCAATCAAGCCGCTATCAAGTGTGGCTTCAAAGTCTCCTAGCTGCAGCTCTCCGCCATCACTCAAAAAGTCAGAGTCACCTAGCGTTATATTTGCGTTATCGACTCCTGGCAAGAAGACTAAAGGCGCAGTTCCTCTTTGTTCGGGGCGGATGAGGGTGCCTTCAATGTTCCCAATGTTATTGGTAAAGCTGTCGAGTGTGAAGTTGATGGCGGTAGGACGACCTGTGAACGGAATTGGGTTTGCACCCGAAAAAGCAATTCCGGACAGCGTTCCTTGCAGCGTGCCTGTGTCTCCAGCGTTGGGGGTGCCACTCTGATCGACATCTGTAAAGTTTGCAGCGCCTGGGATGAAAATAGAGGTAGTGGTCACTCCGTTGGGCGTTTCAATGCGGAGCGTACGCAGGCCAACATCAAATAGGCGAACGTTCCCAGCAGCATCTTCGCCCGGAACGAAGAAAGCAGCCTGTCCGCTCGTGTTTCCTCCGGTGATCTGAATCTGAGCCTGGGCAGTTGGGGCGATCGCCAGACTTCCAGCCAATAGGCCAAACCAAACGGCGTGTCGAGTTGAACGGATATTCATAAGTAAAACTCTTCGGTGAATGAGCAACAGGTTAAAAAGCAACTCAGCCAGTTGGGATCTTTTGGGGCCGAGGTAAGGGGGCTGGGACAAGTGGGCTAGGATTAGCCACATCAAATTCTAAGAATTTGTCCTGAGCGAGGTCAGCAATCGGCGGAGATCAAGAAGATAGAACGGGGGTAAAAGTAGCTTCTTGAGATTGCAGGTTACAAGAAATCACCGTGCTGTTACTGATCTGGCTCAGGCTTATCTTGAATGCTGGAACGGTAGAAAGCTATTCCTGCCCAAAAGTTCCCGATTTTGCCGAAAATTTGCCAATCTTTCAAAACATCTCTCAAGGCATAACAGCTTGTAGCTATTTTGCCCTTATTGTTTGTCCGTACTGACATTCCAAACTGGCATTCCAAAAAACGAGTTGATCCAGGCCATCGGTTAAACAGCTAGTCTCAACTCGTTTTCCATCGGTTTGGTTAGAAAGTCAGTGTGGTTCGTAGTGCCCCAATCGTAATGGTGTCGTTGTTGGCGTTGTGGTTGGGGTTGAAGATGACAATCACACCAGGAGTTAGGCTGATATTGTCAGTGACGCGGAAGCGGTAGAAGGCTTCAACATGGGTTGTTGTGCTAGGCTGTCCACCTTCTGCTGCAAATGGATCGGCTCGGTTGACGAGCGACGGAATATTCCGGGAGGCAGGCAAAGAGCTGTTAGTGATTTTGGGAGGCTGACCTACATAAATGCCGCCCATATTGCCTTCCCCAAATAGATCGGGGAAGTTGAGGAAGGCCATCCAGTTGATGGTCTCTACGCTTCCAGAGATGCCTCGCAAATCAGAGTGGGTATAGCCTACCCAGCCTCCTGCTGTGATGTTAGGTGTGATGCCCCATTCCAAGGTGGCTCCCACGGCGTTAGTTTGCATAGGTGCTCTGCCTGTGAGCGGATCTGCGGTTGCTAGCAGATCGTCACCGATGCCAGTTTGAAGCTGACCAAAGGGAGAGTAAGAGTTGAGGTACTGCAGCGAGATATCTAAATTATCGACCGGGGTCGCTACCAACTGAGCGCCCACAGTGGTTACACCGTTCTCCCCGCCAAATAGTCCGCCTTGATTGGGATCTCCAGGGTTGCTGGCGGAGTAAATGCCCTGCAGGCTCAGACGAGAGGCCACCTGCCAATCTACACCCACGCCACCTCGACCACTGCCAATACTGATGATGGGGTTGCGTTGGGCAAAGCGAGACAGCGGGCCAAAGCCAGCTCCCTCAACGCGGTTGGCACCTCGGAAAACGTTGACAGCATTAACGCCTTGAGGCCCCAAAATCACGGCTAGGTTGTTGCCAAAGAGCTGTCGGTAGCTCAGATCGCTCAACTGCCAGGAGTTATCGGTGTCTCCTTCATAGCTCAGACCCACAAAGTTGGTGAGGGTGGGGGGACTACCAGCTGTGTTGCCATCACCTGCCTGCAAGCCAGTCAACAAGAGGCTGCTAGGGCTGAATTGGGTATAGAGGCTGAGCTGGACGTTGGTAATGAGATTGATATTGCTGTTTGTATCGGTCAGCGTATCCTGGAAAAATTGGAAGTCGTTTTCGTTGCGACCTTGAACACCAATGACAGCCTGTCCAAACAGCTTGGTCGTTGTTGAAAATTGATTGGCTTCTAGTTCGGCAGTGCGGGCTTCAAGTGCATCGACGCGGCCTCTGAGGGTCGCCAGTTCAGCGGCAAATTCTTCCTGGAGCCGTTGGAGGGTCCCTAGGTCTTCCCGTGTGACGGATTCTGATAGGGAAAGGGCGATCAGCTCATTGACGCGATCGAGACAGGCATTGAGACCTGCGGCAAATTCGTAGCGAGTCAGAGCTCGGTTGCCTCTAAAGGTGCCATCTGGATAGCCAGCAATACAGCCATAGCGCTCAACCAAGGACTGAAGTGCTTGATAGGCCCAGTCGGTGGGTTGCACGTCAGAGAGCTGAGTGACAGAGGTCACCTGGGACATGCTGTTCTCTAGCCGGGTTTCTGCGACTGGAAGAATGGAGGCTGATGGGGCTTCCTCTGTTTGGCTGGCTTCGATGGAGAGGGCGGCAGCGGTCGGATCGATCAAGCTCGTGTTGCTTGAATTAGTGCCAATACCTGTCTGATCTGCGCTGGTAGAAACTGGGGCGATCGCCAGATCAGCGCTTTCTGCTGAATCTACTGAATCTACGTTAAGGGCCGCGGCTTGAAGTGAGGCGGCAGAGTGTTGTGAGTCAGTTTGAGCATCAACGGTTGACGCCTCCAGCGAAAACTCAGGGTTGGCTGCAAGCTGGGCTCCTTCTACCGAGAGAGAGGCTGCTGTTACTGAAATTGGATTGGGCTCAGATGTCGCTTGGGCTGGGGAAAGGCTGGCAGCCCACAAGCCGATTACTGAAAGCGCAAGCAGTGAAGGCGTTGCTTTTCCAACACCCAGAATTGATTTCATTTTTCCTTACTCCTCAAAACACCACATATCGGCTGCAATTGTTCGCAGCACTAAGTCACACACTGGCTGGGGCTGACCTCTAGACAGCATTACATGTTCCCGAAGAGGCTCAGTAATTTTGCGCTGTCACCAGATTTGAGAACCCTGCAGTTCTGACTATAGCCTTAACTCGCTCTTCAACCACTAGAGTAGAAACCCGGAAAAGCACTCAGCAAAACATGTAAAACTGTGAAGCTATCCCTTAAAAAGTCAAATTTTTAGCGATTTTGCAGAATTTAAGAATAGGCGGATACGTGTAAATACGTATGTGATCTACTCTCTTGAGTGACTTGAATCTTAATTATTTACTTTTAGCAGTGCTGCTGTTTTGTTCGGGGCTTTGTCTCAGGGGTCAAATTTTTTCTAAACGTTAGATCGGAAGTCTTAAGTATACGGAGGCTTGCTCTATAAATCCGGACTTTGTAATGACAAATTTCAGATCTTATTTCATCTATCTTTGGGATGAAATCAAGACTAGGAAGGCAAAAGGGCGATCGCGCTGTTCAGTTATGCGGTTCGCTTACTTCATGAAGCCCAGATACTTTAAAAAATTATAAGGATGGGAGTTTTCTTGCTCTGTTCCTGTCATTTTTAACAGTGCAGTTCTGATTTAAATTTTGGAATGTTTTCTCAATCTGAAACGAGTTGGAAAGACACGAAGAAAACTCAGTCGGCTTGAATTTTTTCTGTAAAGATTTGCTGCCAACAATAGAATAAAGTCGCTAATTCGGGTACATCGAGAGTAGGGTGTAAAACATTTTGAACCGTGATGGCTAGATTTTGATTTCCAAATCTTTGGCGCGACTTGGCGGCTCATCATCCGGAATCAACCAGGACCAGTCAGTACATGGGTGGTGAGAATGGCCTCGTTAGCCCCTTTCGGTAGGTACTTAACTGATGAATATGCAGAGATTAGATGTAGCAACTGGACTGAGATATGGTCTTTCCTACGGAAAGGATCGACTGTCACTCGTGCCTGAGCCAGGTATGAGCCAGCCCTGTGGACCTCATCTTAGCCCCTATCAGCAGCATCACTATCAGAGCGCACTGGCCGACTTTCAACGGCGGTGTGAGGCCAATCCCCAGAGTGTTGAACTTTGGTATGAGTGGGGAGAGGCGTTGGCCAACTTGGGTCTCTACATTGAAGCGTTGGACAGCTTTGACAAAGCCTTGCGTCTTCAGCCGGAGCATGTGGCGAGCTTAATTTTTCGAGGGGTTGTCCTGATTCATCTGGAGCGATATAAGGAGGCGCTGGACAGTTGCGATCGCGCCCTCAGTCTCTACCCAGATGACAAAGAAGCCTGGATTTTCAGGGGGGTCGCTCTCTATCATCTAGGTTTGTACAAGCAGGCTTATAGCAGTTATGACCGGGCGCTCGATGTGCAGCACCCAGCGTTGTGGCAGAAGCTGACTCAGTATCTACATCGAGAGTTTGCTGGCAAATCTTCTGCCTTGGCAAATTCGTAGCCCCTAGGGCGTTGTCCCACTGCCGAGAATAAACAGACCAGCCATCGTAGCACTATTCCAAAAGCTATGGAGCAACATGGGGGCTAGCAGATTGCGCGATCGCGTGTAGATGAATCCCAACACTGAACCTAGAACGGTAAGGGGGATAACTTCTGAGACGCTCAGGTGGGCGATCGCAAAAATCAGACTACTGGTGGCGATCGCTCCCCAGACCGGCATATAGCGAGTGAGCGAAGGTAGCAGAAAGCCCCGGAACAGCAACTCTTCAAAGACAGGAGCTGCTACGGCTGCGGTAAAGAAGAATAGGGCCAGCGCCAAGCGATCGCCTTCTTCTAAGACAATTTGCAGCAGCGGGTTGCTGCCTCCTTGCCCTTGCCAAAGTTGTTGGTTTAGCAGGGAAACACCAATCATCAACGGTAGGGCCGTCAGATAGCCTCCTACGCCCCAGAGAAACCAACGACTTTGGCCACCAAAGCGAAACCAACCTTCGGGTAGCGGTCGAAAGCGCCTGATCGACAAGTAGAGGACTAGTAGCCCTGAACCCGCCATCAACAAATAGTAGGTCAGGGCATAGGCGGCTCTGGCCCGACTGCCAAACGCGCTAAAGCTGATGCCGAGATTGCTCAACAGCAGCGGGAGCAAAATTTGACCGACAAAGAAAAAGCCAACGATTAGCACTTGGAGGGTGGTGTCCCAAGTCCAGGGAGTTTCCCATCTGACGCCTTCGTTGGTGGCTAAAACAGAATCCTTGCCTTTTGTGAGCCGCTGTACACCTAGAAAAAGGAGTAGGCCGACACCCACCATAGAACCCAACAGGGGGACTGTGCCAATCAAGGCAAGCTTTACTAAGGTTTGTTGGGCGATCGCCTGTTGGCTACTTTGCAAAGTGGCTAGTGCCTCTGGACGCTGTTGCAGCTCATAAAGACGAGTTAGTGCTTGATTGCGAAACCATCCCTCTAGATTTCGCTGAATTTTGGGCTCTGCATCTGGAAGAATGCGGGGAGGGTTGCGCCAAAGCCCTGCCAAAACTTGAGCGGTGTTGGCGATCGCCTCCTGTTCTGCATTGCTAGCGGGTGTTTCAGCTAGCTCATTCCAGGTGGTCAATGCTGTTGAAACGTCATTCGTTTGAGTCTGTAGAACTGCAATCCGCAGATCCAACTGTCTGAGCTGTTGCTGTTGTTCTTGAATGACCGTTTGGAGTTGCTGCCGCTGCGGCGACACAACGGTCGGCGTCGGCGAAATCGCTGTTGGTTGAGGGGGGGCTCCCTCCGCCTGAAGCTGATCGAGTTTTTCCTGAAATTTACCAAGAGCGGCTTGTCCAGATTGACGCACCGACTGATATTGCTCTAGTGCTGTGCCAATGGGATTTTCTCCCAATAGAGCAGTGCGAGCCGGAGCGAGATCGGTATCTTCCAGCGTTTCGTCCTGCAACTCGGCTGACTGGAGGAGTAAATCTGTTTGGTAAAGCTGTAGGCGGCTGGTAATTTGGGGTTCGTTCCAGCTCGTGATCAGTGACTGACCTACGAGGACAACCACTATGATTGTCAGCACGCCTAAAATCAATTGTTTCAGCGTCATTCCTTCTCCCTATGTATGCTGAATCTGCAGGTCAGATTGCAAAGTTCAGGCTGAGGCCCAAGCCTAATTTAAAGCTGTTGACTGGCAACATCCTGACTGGCATTATCTCATTGTTCGCTAGCTTGAGAAATGTGGAGGGGGGCCTAGACACGGTAAAATTCTTCTGGTTTGCAAATGTGGAATCTCTTTTGGCTAGCAGGCTGCTGTCGAGTTAAAAGAGTTTCGTTCCTAAGTTCCCATTTCTAAAGTTCCTATTCTTAAGTTCCAAAGAGTTTACGGAGGATAAAGCCCTGACTACTCGCGTTATTCTTGTCCGCCACGGCGAGAGCACCTACAACGTTCAGCGTAAAGTTCAGGGTCACTGTGACGAGTCGAGTCTGACTGACAAAGGCCGTGCGTCGGCTCGCCAAGTCGGTGCAGCTTTACAGGGAGTGAAGTTTGATGCGGCCTACAGTAGCCCCCTCAAACGCGCCAGAGAGACCGCAGACTTGATTTGTGCCAGTTTGAGTGACGCCGGGGCAGCTACTGAGCTGCAAACTAGCGACCATCTCAAGGAAATTAATCTAGTGCTTTGGGAGGGAATGCCCTTCGAGGATGTGGAGCAAAAGTTTCCAGAAGAGTATATTTGCTGGCGCGATCGCCCTCACCAGCTCTGCATGAAAATTGCGGGTCCAGATGGAGTCGTCGATTTCTTTCCGGTTCCTGCCCTACATGAGCAAGCCATTCAGTTTTGGCAAGAGGTGCTGCCTCGGCACGAAGGCCAAACCCTTTTGGTCGTTGCCCATAGCGGTATCAATCGGGTATTGATTAACACGGCAATGGGGTTAGGCCCTGAATATTATGCTGGGGTCTATCAGTCCAACTGTGGCATTAGCGTTCTGAATTTTTCGGGTGGATTGGGTGATCCAGTCCAGATGGAATCGCTCAACGTCACCGCTCCAATTGGAGAACCGCTGCCCCGGTTGCGTCAGGGACAAACTGGGCCACGGCTATTACTGGTGCGTCACGGCGAAACGGATTGGAATCGCCAGAAGCGGTTTCAGGGCCAAATTGACGTGCCATTAAATGACAATGGCCGACAGCAAGGACAGCAGGCCGCTGAGTTTTTGAAGCCTATTGCCGTCGATTATGCCGTGAGTAGTCCCATGCTGCGTCCGAAGGAAACAGCAGAGATTATTTTGCAGCACCATCCAGATGTCAGATTAGACCTGGATGATAACCTGCGGGAAATCAGCCACGGGCTCTGGGAAGGCAAGTTAGAATCCGAGATTGCTGTGGACTATGACGCTGAGCTCAAGCAGTGGCAGGTTGCTCCCGAAACTGTGCAGATGCCAGAGGGGGAAAATTTGCAGCAGGTTTGGGAGCGGGCGATCGCCGCCTGGAATCAGATTGTAGCCAAAGCGGCTGAGATTCCTGACAAGCCTGTTCCGGTGGTGATGGTGGTCGCGCATGATGCTATCAACAAAGCAATCCTCTGCCATGTGGTGGGTTGGGGGCCAGAGCAGTTTTGGGCCTTTAAGCAAGGCAACGGTGCTGTGAGCGTGATCGACTATCCGCAGGGTCCAGAAGGGCCACCCGTGCTGCGGGCGATGAACATCACCAACCATCTGGGAAGCGTTCTCGATAAGACTGCAGCAGGGGCCTTGTGAAGAAGAGCTTTGTGAGGAAGAGTTTTGACGGGTGAACTGCTTCGACAAGTCCGGTTGCTTGATCCTGTTTTGGGGAGCGATCGGGTCGCGGATGTGCTGATTGTAGACCACCAAATTCAGGCGGTTGCCGATCAGATTGCGGATTGGCCAGAGGGAACGGAGGTGTGCGATCGCCCTGGTCTAGTATTGGGGCCAGGTCTGATCGACCTCTATAGCCACTCTGGAGAGCCTGGGTTTGAGTCGCGGGAGACCTTAGCTTCCTTGGCCGCCGCCGCTGCTGCGGGAGGCTTTACCCGTCTGACGCTGCTGCCAGATACCGAGCCCGTGATTGATCATCCGGCCGCGGTTGAGCAGGTCTATGCTCAAAGCCGCAGGTTGGCGGCTGCATCCGTACAAATCAACGTTTGGGGCGCGTTGACACTGGGCGGCAAGGGTGAGCAGATGACAGAACTAGCGGAGTTGGCGGCGGCTGGGGTCGCAGGCTTCGCAGATGCTCAACCGCTGCGGCAAAAACTTTTGGTACAACGGTTGTTGGAATACTTGCAGCCATTGCAAAAGCCGGTCGCACTGTGGCCTTGCGATCGCACTCTCGCGGGCGATGGCGTCGTTCGGGAAGGAGCCGAATCGATCCGGTTGGGGTTGCCAGGAAGTCCGGCTATGGCTGAAACATCAGCTTTGGCTTCTCTACTCGAATGTGTGGCTGAGATCGGCATTCCTGTCCATATCATGCGGGTGTCAACCGCTCGCAGCGTTGAGCTGATTGCAGCAGCCAAGGCCAACGGACTTCCCATTACGGCCAGCACCACCTGGATGCATCTGCTGCTCAACATAACAGCGTTACAAAGCTATGATCCTAGCCTGCGACTCGATCCACCCTTGGGTAATCCTGCCGATCAGGCTGCTTTGATTGAGGGCATTAAGGAGGGTGTGCTGGATGCGATCGCCATCGACCACGCGCCCTATACCTACGAGGAAAAGACCGTTGCCTTTGCAGAATCGCCACCCGGAGCGATGGGGCTAGAGCTCGCGCTACCCTTGCTGTGGCAAGCCTTTGTGGCAACAGGAGAATGGTCTCCCCTGCAACTCTGGCGCAGCTTGAGTACCAATCCTGCCCGCTGTTTACAGCAACCGCCTGCCCAGCTTTCTCCAGGTCGTGCGGCAGAGCTGACCCTGTTTGACCCACAGGCCACTTGGCAGGTCACGCCACAACATCTAAATAGCTTGTCTACCAACACACCCTGGCTAGGGCAACAGTTGACCGGACAGGTCGTGCGAACCTGGGGGATAAAGTGACGTAGCTCTGAGATCAAGGGACTGGAGGTTGAAAGCTTTATTTCACCTTCAAAACCATGCCTTCGCGGGCAAGGCAAACGTTGGGAAATAGCATCCGCACGTCGGCTTCGATTCGATCTAGGAAGTCGTCCTCATGGCTGGGGTCATGGTGAAACATGACAATTTTTTTGGCCTGGGCTGGCATGACCGCTTGAATTCCAGCTTTCCAGGTTTCAAGCTTGTTCGCGGCTTCCGACGATTCAGAGTCGTAGTAGTTATGGTCGGCGTAGGCTGCATCATAGATCAACATGTCAGCCTGATCGGCGAGATAAATGAGGCTTTGATCGGCGCTAGCATGTTCGGTGTCAGTGGCGTAGACCACCGAGTGACCACTCCAGGTCACTCGATAACCCAGGGCACTGTTGGGACGATTCAGAGAAATTGTTTCGATAGTAACGTCGTCTAGCGTCACGATCGAGCCTGGAGCGATGTCGTAAAACTTCAGCTCAGACTGCATGACTTGGAGTGGCACCGGAAAATTGGGACGGAGCATTTGCTCGCTAAGGCGCTGCTTGATCGAAGCTCCGTTGGGACCAATCGCTCCATAAATATGGAAGCAGTTACCCGGCATGAAGGCGGGCATAAAGAAGGGAAAGCCCTGAATCCGATCCCAGTGGGAGTGCGTAAAGAAGAGGTACGCTTCCAGGGGCATCTGCTGCTGTAGGTTTTTACCCAAGACACGCAGGCCCGTCCCGCCGTCGAAAATTAGACGTTTGCCTGCTACTTGGATCTCAACGCAAGCGGTGTTGCCGCCGTAGCGGGCGGTTTCCATGCCAGGTGTAGGAATACTGCCCCGCACGCCCCAAAAGCGCACCGTGAATTCATCAGAATGTGGGAGCTGAGGGGATGCAGAGCTGCTGACAGAGCTACTGGCAATTTGAGTGCTGGGTTCAAGGGGGTTAGATTCTGGCATCTTGGCTTGAAATTAACCCTTTATTAGCAGGACATCGCATGGGTAGAGACAAGATTATAGGAAGAGGAGATTTTTATGTAGCAGAGCAGCGATCGCTTCAGCAATTATACGGAATGTTTCTAAGAATGCACCCTGAGGGGATAATTATCTCAATTATTCCCTGAACTTAAGAGTTTGTGATCAGATAAAATGCTGAACCCAGCTTGTCGTAGCCACGTACGCCCTAGAGGATGTACGCAGCTACCCAAACCTAGGGAATGGATGGAATACCCTCTGCCGCCTTATTTGGCCGCTTTGACACAGGCATCAACTAGGGCTGCAACTTGATCTACATCTTTCCAGCCTAGAATTTCAGTCACTTTCTTTTCCAGATTCTTGTAAGTTCTGAAAAACTCAGCAATCTCATCCAAACGGTGAGGCGCAACGTCGCTCAGAGACTTCACCTGGGTGTAGCGGGGATCTTTGTCAGGAACGCAAAGAATTTTTTCGTCGCGATCGCCTCCGTCAATCATTTCCAACATCCCGATCGGACGGGCCGTAATCACACATCCAGGAAAGGTGGGCTGATCCATCATCACCATTCCATCGAGGGGGTCGCCATCGTCGGCTAGGGTGTTTGGCACAAAACCATAGTCAAAGGGATACTGAACCGAGGCATATAGCACTCGGTCTAGGGCAAATGCCTGCAGGTCTTTGTCAAACTCATACTTGTTCTTGCTGCCGCCTGGGATCTCAATTAAGACGTTGAGCAGTCCCGGTTTTGGCTGGGGCGGAATGCGCGATAAATCCACGACAGATCTCCAATCTCCAAATTAGTAGGCAAAGGGGTGGCTCAGTCTGTATTGCAAGACCTCACATACCCCTCGATAGCATTTTAGGGGAAGACGGCAAATGCCCAAGCGAATGGGGTAAGGAATTCTGCTGAAAAATTCCTTATCTCTGTTCAGCGGGCATCAGCCAGATGAATTTAGTTATGTCTAAGCTTTTTTTCCCTTTACATCAGTCTCTGGATCTCACAAGCGGATTGGTTGGCGTTGGCCAGACGTTTGTGTTGGTTGAAGAGAAGTAGGCGATCACAAAGACGGGAACGGTCAGAGTTAACAGGGCAATCAGGGTTCCGATGATATTCGCGAGCCGATAGGAAGTCCGTTCAGGAGGTTTATCGGCTTGACTGCTAGATTCCATACAGGATGAGTTTATCTTGTAAACCAAATTGGGCATTTGAGATGAAGTAGTCCTCAATCTCAAAAAAAGAGAGATTTCTACTCACCCATTATCTTATCTGTTTCTCACAAGTGCCAAGGTGTGATTAACTTGCTGTTTTTGTGAGATCTGCATCACACTCAAGCTGCTGCAGGCCTAATTATCCCTTTTAGCCTGAATGCGATCGCCTTTAAAGCTCTTAAACTTTAGATGTTTGTCAACAGTTCAACATCTCTCCTAGGTTTTAGGTGAACGAAGGTAGTGATGGATACTTTTTAGCTCTGCCAAAATTTCGCGAAGAAGTTCTTGGGTCACGGTTTGAGGCGGTTCTTGAACTTGAATGGTAACTTGCTTGATACCAAGAATGTCTCGAGCAAATCGGGCGACTTCATTGGGATGGAAAAGGAGGGGATCATCTTTGTCCAAACGCAATTCAGGATTCAAGCGTTGCGGATCATAGTCAGAGTTAAGTTTCTCAGGGGTCGTGTTGGCATAGCGGTACACGGAAGCTCGCGAGCGATTGAGAGCAGATTGCACTGCATCAATTGTCATTAAGTTCTGAGACAGGAGCGATGATTCCGAATCCATGTTTAATCTTGTATTAACTGTAGACTCAATCGTATCAATATTAGTCCTACTTTGAGACTATCGATCTTACCCAGAGACTTGCTCAAGAGGCTTGCCCGGAGATATAAGTCAAAGTTTTTGCAAGAGCTTGCGGAGTTCAACTCCTCGTTTGGGGTTGGCGGCGGCTTGCAAAAAAGTACCTAGGATGTGTGGAGTGGCTAGAACACTGCCGAGATGGACGCGCCATTTGCTCCACAACCGCAGCGATCGCACCAGTGGATAAACATGCCAAAAACGGTTAACAGAACAGACTATATCTGTATCCGGATCTGTATCCAGATTTGTATCCGGATCTGCAGCTTGGGCAGTGACTTCATGCCACCACCCTGATGGAATAAACAAAATTTCTCCTGAACGCAGAATAACTTCGTACCGATGTTGTTGAGCTTCCCAAAACCTTGGAAACGCCTCAAAATCAGGGCGATCGGGATAAACCTGGCTATAGCCCGATCGGATTTTTAAGCCGTGGCGCAGTTGGTTTAGCACCGAAAATGGGTACAGGCTGTAAAGCTGAGACGGTGGAAATAGGATGACTCGCTTGCTGCCGTGGAGTTGGATGAGAGTGCCATCCATGGGGTCATAGTGGAGACAGGATGTATGTCCACTGGGGCAAAGCCACAGATTTAGAGCGGTTGCTGGGGAATGGAGACCTAGTTTGGCTTCTGCTTGTTTGAAAAGAGGTGCTTCAGCAAGTGGTGTGTTGTTGAGAGAGCATCGAGCCAGATAAAGATCTTCTGCATAAGCTTTACCGTTTTGTAATAGCTCAACATATTGCTGGAAAGTCATCGTTTGGGCTGCAACACCGCTCCCCGTGCTGGTCCACTGTCGTTTGTCTTGGGTGTATCGCTCCCGACCATAGTGACGGACTGGAAATTCAAGCTGTCCTAAGTTGTCACAGAGCTGGTCTATGCTCCAAAGGGCTTTGAGATCGAGCAGGTCTGTAATAACAACCGGAAATCCTGGCTTTTGATATTGCTCTACAAAGAGATTGGGTGCAAAGTCTAACCCGTTGATCTGGGGAACTTCATGAACAGCTCCTGTCGTAGGGCTGTGGTTATTTTGCAATTGAGGTTGCATGATTTGTTCCTGAAAGCTTACACACCAGAGGCGATCGCCATAAAGTTCATCTGAGTGAGCTTTTCTATGGTTTCTGCCAACTTGAAGATATTTTCCCATGACGGAAAACTATCTGAGCAGCAGTTCTAAATTTTTGTCTCAAGTGAGACTCACTAGTTTTACAATGAGTCCAGCTTTATACTTATGAGACTCACATGAGACTGGTTTTGGAGATCAGGCTAGGGTTGGCAAGGAGGTGTCGTTTGATCGGTGGTAGGGGCGATCGCAAAAAAATAGGGCACCAATCACAGGTGCCCCATCCTTCAAAATTCAACAAACAAGATCCAAGAAAAGATTTAGCGAAGAAAGTTAAGCATTGACACCCACTGGGCAAGCAACTCCTGTGCCACCTAGGCCGCAGTATCCACCCGGATTTTTGGCGAGATATTGCTGGTGATAGTCTTCTGCATAGTAGAACTCAGGAGCCTCCAGAATTTCAGTGGTGATCTTGCCATAGCCTGCTTGGCTGAGCGTTTGCTGATAGGTATCACGAGTGGCTTCGGCCAACTTTTTCTGTTCGTCGGAATAGACGTAGATGCCAGAACGATACTGGGTGCCCGCATCATTCCCCTGCCGCATTCCCTGGGTGGGGTTGTGGCTTTCCCAGAAGATTTTGAGAATACCTTCGTAGCTGATGACGTTGGGGTCAAAGACAACTAAGACAACTTCGTTGTGTCCTGTCATGCCGGAGCAAACTTCGCGATAGGTTGGATTCGGCGTGATGCCAGCCGCATAGCCTACAGCTGTTGTAAAAACGCCATCCTGCTCCCAGAATTTGCGCTCTGCTCCCCAAAAGCAGCCCATCCCTACCACGACTGTTTCCATGCCTGCGGGGAAAGGAGGCTTGAGAGGATTGCCATTGACATAGTGGCGATTTTCCAACGGCATCGGTTCGCTTCGTCCAGGTAACGCATTTTCTGATGTTGGTAGCGTTGACTTTTTGCCAAATCCAAATAGAACCATTGGTTTATCTCTTACAATCTTTAAGCCGTACCTTATACATTTTAAGGACTTCATCGCGATCAGGCAGTAGAGAGAATCCCACTGTTTTGGGAGAGATTGCCTCCCACCAGTTGGCTCATAATTAAAAGGCTAGGCGGCTGAGACAGCACAGGCTGCTAAGACAGCATAGCAAGTGGGGCAAGAAGGGTGAGTGGGGCAAGAATAACGTGACCAGGGATAACGGACAGCATGAGAGTCGGGGGCGATCGCTCTCCAACTTCCACATCAAGCTACTAGCAGCAGTCACAATGTTGATTGATCATGTTGGCTTGGTTTTCTTCCCAGAAATTGTAGCGTTCCGAATCGTTGGCAGAATTAGCTTTCCGCTGTTTGCATGGTTACTTGCTCAAGGTGAAATTCATACTCGCAATGTCTGGCAATATGGATTAAGGCTATTGATTTTAGCGGGGATTTCACAACCCCTTTATCAATTGGCGCTAGGTGGAAGCAATCTCAATATCTTGTTTACGTTGGCCCTAGGACTAGTGTGCTTGCGGGGTGCCAAACAGTTCCCTGAGTTTAATTTTATGGTCTGTATTGGCATTGGCTTTTTAGCGCAAGCCATCCAAGTAGACTACGGCTTCTATGGAATTGTATTGATTTGGCTAATATCCCGCTTTCGTTCAACCGGAATTTGGTGGCTCAGCTGGATACTGTTTCATTGGATCATTGCGTTAATCCAACCTGCGCTTGGACTTTCTCAACTCCCCGCCGCTCTCACGCCACTGATTTTTCTGGCTGCTAATCACCAGCGTGGAGCCAAAGCACGCTGGTTTTATGGATTTTACCCCGTCCATCTTCTCCTCATCTTTGCAGTGCGCGACTGGATTTTGTAGTTAACGGCAACCAGAAAGCTAACTATCTGTAGTCTGCATCACCGCGACAAAGCCCCCCAAGGCTTTACCCTAATGGAGAGAATTAGGCGTTTCATGGACAGCTCTTAGAGAAGGTAACTCTTCCTTGGTGCTGCCCTTTTTTTTGCCTGGGTGGGAAGGAGAGGGGCGATCGCCCTCTACTGATAAGCTGTAGGTAAGCTGTAGGCAGAGGCGATTTTAGCGAATCCGATCCATCAGGCTACCCTGTTTTGAAACGCTAGGTTTAGGCCCATCGGGAGGCCGTGAGAATGCTTCGGAAGCAGTTCCCTTTTCAACCTCACCCCCATAGATTCAGCCGAAATCAGAGGGAAAAATCTAGTCCAAATCTAGTCCAGCAAATTCTAAGCAGCTCTAAACTCTTTGCTGGAAGAGGGATCTGGAGGCTTGAATATTTGCGGGATACACAACTACTCAAGCCTTGGATTTGGGCTCGCGGTAGACACCGTAGGCGGCAAAGATGCCGAGCAGGAAGCCAAACAAATGCCCCCACCAAGCCACCATCGGGTGAGACGGAAGCATACCCCAGATGAAGGCGCTGTAGTTGGTGAGCACAAAAACGGAGATAAGCAGCGGCACAAAACGTCTTTCTAGCCAGCCAATCCACAGGAGATATCCAAACAGAGTGTAAACCACGCCACTGAGACCGTGAACACTCTGTGGTCCTAGCAACCAGTTCACCAAACCACCCCCCAACCAGCCAATGCAGAAGGTAATCCAGTAGTCTTTTCTACTCTTAGCCAAAATGAGCCAGCTAAAGATCAGGAAAGCAATACTGTTTCCAATCAAGTGGGCAAAATTGGCATGGGAAAAGGCTGCTAGGAAGATGCCGGGAATGCCTTCAACAGTACGCGGATGAATGGGGAAATTCCACCGTCCCTGAAAAACAATTTGGTCTATAGTCTCTTGAATCCAAGGAATTGCCAGGATCTGAATCGGCAACAGAGCACTACTTTTCCACCGTTCCATCAGGCTACCCTGTTTTGAAACGCTAGGTTTAGGCCCATCGGGAGGCCGTGAGAATGCTTCGGAAGCAGTTCCCTTTTCAACCTCAGCCGCCAACCGATCCAGCCTTGCCTGAAGTTCGGAGTCATCCATAAGTATCAAACGTCGCCGCTACTCAGCGATCTATACAACACGAGCTTCCTTTTTTCCAGACTAACCGCAGTACCCCTCGATCCGCACTATCAAAGAATCAAAGCAGTAGCTCTCTCTAATATGGATACACTTGCCGCTTTAGGAGACATCCAAAGCAAAACTTCTGAGAACTTTCACAATTTTATCCGTCTCATTTGTCTCATTTGAGTCTCAGATTGAGTCTATAAGTGATACGTATAAGTCTTGTTTGAGACAAGGCTTAGCCCAAACTGCAGTCCGCAACCTTCAGGCTGACTATTGGGGCAAAGTTGGCACAAAAAAAGGAACGAATTTTGTTCGTTCCTGGGTTGACCATAGAGACTGCAATGGGACTTTGAAAACTAGACGAAAACTTAGCCCTGAAAGCTTAGACCTGAGTTGGGCTGTGGTATTCGTAGCCGTAGTCTTTTTCTTGCTGAGAAACTACATCCAGCAAACCGGGTGACGCAACAAAGCCAAAGTAGTAGGCAAGAGCAGCAGTTCCGGCGTGGAGCCAAACGTCATTTCCGAAGATGGGAATCAAGCCAAAGGTGGTGTTGGCGAAGGGCAGCAGACCCATCAGGGCTAATAGGCCATAAAAGAAGGCCAGCACTCGGCAATAGATTCGAGATGCACCCAACCCCAAGGAAGACCACAGCCCCAAGAGACCGACCGATAGGTGAACCATGTTGTGAAGTGTGTTGATCGGGAAGATGCCCATCAGGTATCCAAACCCAGCATCAAACATATCGACCACGCCATGGCCAGCTACAGGCTCTTTCACAAAGGCAGGAATAAAGCCCATTATCCCAGCCGATAAAAACAGTACGCCTATAATCAGCGCAAACAGTTGTCCTGGCTTCATACTTATCTCCCTGATAGTACGGCAAACAAAACTTGAACAATTCAGAGCAGCTATCCCACAGTAGCGATAAGGCAGCAGCGGCTCTTCTCCTAAAGGAGGAAACTGTCTCTATACCGGGAGATTGAGTTGATCCAACACATTCCGATTTTAGTCGGAGGTGCGCGCCAGCAGTTCCGACACTTCTGCATGGACAAAAGCAATGTTTGGATCGCGTTGGATGGCGCGATAGTATCCCTTTTCTAGAGCTGTGCCCTGCTCAAGCGGCTTGACGAGAATACGGGCTTCTTCTAAAAGGCCATTGGCTTGGTCGAGCGTCACAGGCTCTTTAGAACTCAGAACTTCATCCATTTGAACAATGAATTGCGAGAGGGGCCGCAGCCAGCTAAACCACTCGTCTCCAACCACTAACCGAAAGAACTCACCGCTCGTTTGAATCCGTCCATGGAACTGCTCGTACACCACACGCTCAGAATCCAACAGAGCTTTGTGGAGGCGGAGTAAGGCAGGACGAAGTTGACGCAGGTGGCTCAGTTTAAAATCAAGAGAAGGATTCGCAGTCATCGATCGCTACTTCTTAAAGGTCCATCATGCTGACGCTAGCACAAGAGGTTGCCGCTGTGGCTGCTCTGTTTTCGCGACTCCACTGCAAGGCGATCGCCCTATCTCAAGCGATCGCCCACCCCGCAAAGTGTAGCTTCTGGAACATAAACACCAGCGTTCTTCGACTTATTCTCGTTTTTTACACTAATGGGGGGGGCAATCATCAGAGCCGGGTAGGTTCGAGCCTATCGATCGAGATTTCAATCGATAGATATCTCATTTGATCAAAAGCTTATATCAAATACTTCTGTTCAATTATTAAAACGCTAAACATGACCCAAACAGGCGATCGCCCCATTGATAAAAATCTTGCAGAAGAACAAGTTCTAGATGCAAGTGCTGCAGAAGTCTGTCACACCTTACAAAGCTATGGAAAATTTAAAAGCAGTCGTGATCGGGGCGGGTATGGGTGGCCTAACAGCGGCGATCGCCCTCCGTCAAGCAGGATACGACGTTGAAATTTACGATCGCGTCAGCGAACTCCGCCCTGCCGGAGCCGGAATCTCTCTCTGGTCCAACGGCGTCAAAGTCCTCAATCGCTTAGGGCTAGGCCAGGAAATTGCCCGCATTGGTGGCCAGATGGAGCGGATGGCTTACTACCGCCACACAGGCGAGCAGCTTACAAAATTCAGCCTACGGTCATTGGTAGAACAGGTCGGTCAGCGACCCTATCCGGTTGCTCGCACTGATTTGCAAACGATGTTGCTAAATGCCTTTGGTGCAGAAAATGTGCAGCTCAACTCCAAATGCATTGCCGTGGAGCAAGATGAAAACAGTGTCACCGCCACATTTGCTGACGGACGCACCGCCACAGGAGATGTCTTAGTTGCTGCCGACGGCACCCACTCCATCATCCGCAACTACATCTTGGGACAACCCACCGAACGGCGCTATGTGGGTTACGTCAACTGGAACGGCCTAGTGCCGATCAGTGACGATCTCGCTCCGGCCAACACCTGGGTCCTCTATGTTGGCCAACACCAGCGTGCTTCCATGATGCCTGTAGGGGGCGATCGCTTTTACTTTTTCTTCGACGTACCGCTTCCCCTTGGCACCGTCAGCTCACCCGAAACCTATCGAGAAGAACTGACCAGCTTCTTCAAAGGATGGGCAGACCCAGTGCAAACTCTAATTCAGCGGCTCAATCCTCTCCAGACCAATCGCGTTGAAATTCACGATATTGAACCACTCTCAACCCTAATTAAAGGAAGAGTTGCCCTCCTGGGAGATGCAGGTCACAGCACCGCTCCCGATCTCGGACAGGGCGGCTGTCAAGCAATGGAAGATGCATTGGTGTTGGCAACCTGCTTGCAAACCAACAACATTAGTGTAGAAGATGCCCTCAAACGCTACGAAACTGCCCGAAAAGATCGGGTTGCAGATGTCGTATACAAAGCCCGCAAGCGTTCAGATATTACGCACGGCAAGGACCCTGAGCAAACTCAGCAGTGGTATGAAGAACTTCAATTCGAAGATGGGAGTAATATCATCAAGGCGATCGCCAAAACAATCTTGGCAGGGCCTCTACAGTAAATGGTAGCCATCATGGGAAAACTCACAACACATGTACTTGATACGGCCCACGGCTGTCCCGCCGCCAAAATGACAGTAGAGTTGTGGCGTCTCGGCCCTCAATTTGGAGAAAAGACCCTATTGAAAACCGTTGAAACCAATGCCGATGGCCGCACCGATGCACCAATGCTAGCCGATGCAGAATTTGTCGTAGGGGTTTATGAGTTAGTCTTCCAAGCAGGCGAATACTTCTCTCGTTGCTCAGAAGCCCAGCCTGATCCACCCTTTCTCAATGCCATTCCTATTCAGTTTGGTATTGCCGACCCCACGAGTCACTATCATGTCCCCTTACTAGCATCCCCATGGTCCTACAGCACCTATCGCGGCAGCTAGTTTCAAGAGAAACGTCTACGATTTCACTCTTTCATCTTGCCTTTTAATCTTGACTTCAATCTTAAACGCTCAGCTCTCAATCTTTAGTCCTTAACCCAATGCCTTACCCGATCGCAACTCTCAATCAGATGAGCCAGGATGAATTTGTCGAAGCATTGGGCGCTGTCTTTGAAGAAACCCCTGCGATCGCCCGTCAAGTCTGGCATCAAAAGCCCTTTAAAGATGCCACAGAACTCCATCGCAAAATGATGGATGGAGTAACAGCCATGAGCCAGGCCGAAAAACTCGCCTTGATCCAAGCACATCCTGATTTGGGCAGCAAGGCCAAGATGGCAGAGGCCTCTATTCAAGAACAGACAGGAGCAGGACTAACGCAACTATCGCCCGAAGAATACGAACGCCTTCAAAGCCTCAACCAAAAATACAAAGCAAAATTTGGTTTCCCCTTTATTGTGGCAGTCCGCAACCATACCAAAGACAGTATCTTAGACGCCTTCAACCGACGGCTAGACAATCCACCCGATCAAGAAATTGAGCAGGCCTTAACGGAAATTGCCCAAATTGCTCAGTTTCGGCTGCTGAGCCTGGTGGAGTAAAAGTGTGCAGCATACCCCATTCTCCACTTCTCTATTGACAGAACCTCAGCTTACCCAAATGGCTGTATTGCATCAAACCTACTCATGAATAGGATGCAAGCTGGTTTCTGTATCTTTAGTTACTTTTTTATATCCTATAGGAGTCGACATAAAACCCATTCACCACCATGACAACTTCGAACTCTGCAACCCACACCACCATTCAAAGCTGGACAACCCAACGCCTGATTGACTTTAGCCAGAAGAAGGCGATCGCCCTCGGGTTTAGCTTAGACTCAGCCACATCTCAGTCCCATCGTGATAGCTGGACAACAGCGCAATTGATCAGCTTTAGCAAGAGCTTGGCTGAGGCTTACGGTTCTGGGCTATAAGCTTTAAGGTGACTGGTTTTCAGAATCTCTAAAAACGCATATATCGCTGGGGGATGCAGCGCCTCTGCTAAAGTGGCTACCCCAATAATGCGCTCAAGCGGGATAGGCAACCGATAGGCCCGCACCTTAGCCGGAATCGGCTCTGCCGCTAGACGGGGAAGAATAGTAGCCCCCAAGCCTTGAGCGACCAGGTTTACAATCGTGGCATCCGTCTCCACCTCGTACGCCACCTTCAAATTGTGCCCCGCTGCTTTGGCATGTTCATAGACTCGCCGCATCATGACAAAATCAACCGGAGGCATGATCAGCGGATGGGCCGTCAATTCTTCCCAGGTGAGCTGCGTTCCTTTCAGCTCAAACGTAGACGGGAGTAGCGCAAGAAACTCATCTCGCACAAATTCCCACACTTCCAAGTCATTGCTGGCTGGCAAAAACGTAAAGCCGATATCAGCTCGTCCTTCCCGCAAAGCTTGCTCAACCTGGGGATAGTCATCATGCTCCGCAAGTCCCACCGTAATTTCGGGAAAGCGTTGATGAAACTGCGCAATTACAAACGGCAATAGATGAGTGGCAACACTGCGGAAAGAAGCGAGCCGTACCTGCCCACCCTGCAATCCCTTTGCTAATGTGGCTTCTTTGGTAATTAATTCAGCTCGAGCAAGAATCTCGCGAGCATGTTCAGCAATTCGCTCTCCCACGGGCGTCAGATGAGCACCATGTCGCCCACGCCAGAACAGCACCACACCCAAATGAGTCTCCAAAGCTGCGATCGCATGGCTCACCGCCGATTGAGATATCTCCAGATTTAAAGCTGCCTCACTAAAATTTCCACTCGCGGCCACCGCAACCAAAATCCTGAGCTGAGATAGCTTCATCTGATTCTGATGATTCTCTTTCATTGCAGTGGGTTGGAGTTAGCGCTGCTTTGGAGCAGCGCGCTTGCGGATATCAATCCATCGAACCTTTTCATAGAACAGATGCAAGCTAGTTTTTGTAGTCTTTGTAACAAATTTATAGAGTAGAGATATCAAAAAACAAAAGAACTTGAAATGAAGTCTGCAACGAATTGGCGAATCGCTCAACAACTAGAATCGACCTTCCAAAAGTCTCCTCAAGAGCAGCAAAGCCTAAAAACCAAACTCAGCCATCTCTGGCAAACCCTGTTAGCCTACCTAACCCCCTCCTTAGAACCCCGAGTCTGGCTTTCCCTTGACGTCACAGGTCGCCCCCAATGGAACGCCTACGATCCTGTCACAGGGAAATCTACACACCTGGCTTCCGAAGACGAAATGAGAATCTGGCTAGAAAAAAGGCACTACTCATCCTAGCGTTCGCATGCATTATGCCCTTTAGCATCTAGAGATATTTCGATTGCATCCTGTTGTTTAAGTAAGGCAGCCAGCTTGCGACGCATGATCACCCCAGGCTGATCCGAGGCCATATGCTGCTCTGTAGAAATTTCCAGAGGCGTGTCATAATCCGTCGATTCAAGCACAGCCTTATCTTCAGAAGTTACCAAGCGGTCAAATGCGAGAATATCCGCAGCCTTAGCGTCGGCTTCCGTATCGTTACGAACGCAAAACTGAATGATTTGAGAAGTGCGATCGCTGATTGGTGTCGCTGCTGTAAAAATAAGATGCATCAATCCGTTTGGATAAGTGATCTTCAGCGTCCGCATAAAAGGCATGTACCAGGTTTGCTCATTAATACGAAGCGTCGTGGCTTCAGCAATCTGCAGGTTTTTCTGCTGCAGTGGAGGATTCACAACAGCAACCCGCGTCGTCATCACCAACCCATACTCCATAGGTAAAACCTGAAGTGATGCTGGTTCAGGCTGCTGCTGATCCCCAAACGAATTGACATGAACAAAGCTAAAATGGGCATTGTCAAACGAGTTTTCCATCAAACGCAGACCGCTGCAGTTCCAAGGTTCACAAAATTGAGGAATCAGCCGCATCTCCGCATCTTCCGCCTCTGGAATATAAGGAATCGGCAGCAACGGATCAGCGTCCAAGCAAACCCAGACATAGCCGTAGCGCTCAACACATTTGGAAGACTGCACCTTATAACTATCCGGAATTGCCTGCTCCTCAGCTAGTTGTGGCACGTCCACACAGGTACCCCCCGCATCAAACGACCAGCCATGATAAGGACAGCGAATACAGCCATCTCGCACTACTCCTCTAGATAGCTGGGCTGTTCGATGACAGCAGCGATCGAGCACCGCCGCAGGCTGACCATCGGGATCCAGCCAAAGCACTATCCTCTCTCCCAAAAGCTGAAAAGACTGGGGCTGATCAGAGACCAAGCAGGCGATCGGCATGACTGGATACCAAAACCGCCGCAGCATGGGCTGTTGAGTGACAAGCATAAATATAAAACTCCCCTCAGAAAGCGATCGCATCAGTCGATGACCAGAGTATAGGTGGGGGAAATCCTCCAAATCAGCCTGTTCAGATACGAATCTCAGGCCAGATCCCTACCAACCGTCAGGCTTCTAGCCATTCCTAGACATTTTTAAAGAAAGTAGTTGACAGGTATTGGGGGTATGCTGTTATAGTAGGAAAGCGCTGAGGGAAGCCCCACATACAGTGTCAAGACGAACAACCGAACGCTATGGGTAGAGTAATCACGAAACTGATAGCGAGGAAAGGCTCTTCAAAGG
>JBGTGR010000002.1:0-12464 GCA_041746655.1 Elainellales cyanobacterium
CGGGTAGTGCCATTTTTCATGATGTCGTCAGAGCCACAGTTGGGGCATCGGAGGAAACGAGGAATGCTTGACATAGCAGATGCAAAGAACAACCTTTACCTATTATCTATTTTCCTTACCCTTTACTAAAAAGGACTACCGAAAAAGGTATTGAAATATTGCGTGTGCTAGCCCTTTCAATCCGCTCAGAACAAGATTTTGGTAGCGTTCCTTCTATTCGTACAACTGTTGGTGCCTTAAATCGCTCTACCAATACCAGTGAAGTCTCTGCCACCTTAAATAACTATCGACCACCTTATAGCGAGAAAGCTGGTTTCGAGCCTTTGCCACTCAGGGAAGCGTTGAACAAAATCGCCCATGCAGATCCCAATAAGGCTGGATTTTTCGCAGATGAGGTCATCCATGAGCTTATTCTTTCTGGCAATCATGGAGCTAATACTTGGATAGCCATTGTTTCGATCGCTGATCTTTGCCGTGCTATTAAGTCTCTTCCAGACCAAAGCGTACAATCAGTTTAAGTGAACAGCGATACAATAGCTTTATGCAATTTGAGTGGGATGACAACAAGGCAGAGCGCAATCTATCAAAGCATAGAGTCTCATTTGAGGAAGCAAAAACTGTTTTTGATGATCCCCTCTATATTGATTTCTACGATCCAGACCACTCTGAGGATGAGGAACGATATCTCATTGTTGGAGAGTCGAACCAAGGACGAGTTTTGATTGTGTCGTACACCGAACGAAGAAATTCGATTCGACTCATCAGTGCAAGAGAAGTGACACGAACTGAGCGAGAAGCTTATGAGGAGGGATGAATCAAAGATGGAAGATGATTTGCGGACAGAGTATGACTTGAAAAGCCTACGAGTCAGAAGACTGGGTTCAGGGCGAAAGAGTTTTGGCTCAACAACAGTGCGTCTAGAACCAGATGTTGCAGAGATGTTTCCAAGTGCCGATGCAGTGAATGAAGCCCTACGTTTTCTGATGAGGGTGATGCAGCAAAATCAAGCATCTGCTACTCAGCCGCAGGCTAACAATTCAAATGCAGCGGACGACTAAGAGATATCGGTGCTGAGTTTGAAGCTATTTATCGCCGCTGATTTGAGCCGTTAGCTGGCTTCACATCCAGTCTTTTTGGGGGTATTGCGAAAGCGCTCAGGAGGCGGTCGGTGAAGGTAGTAGTGAGGGGCGATCGATCATTCCCAAAGCACCCAGGAAGCGATCGGTCAGACAGTACTTGGGATCTACCCGATAGATAGTTCGGCTGGATACCTTTCCTTTATATAGTCCCTCAGGAATTGTGGTAAGGAAAAGCACTCTGGTGCTCTCTCGAATAGAGACCGTGCCGTCAGAAGTTGCACGGCAGCTAATAGCGTTGCTGTTGAGATTTTGTCTGGAATGTGCGATCGCAACTCGGCAAATTTCATCGGGTTATTCTGCTCTGCTATGGCTTTAATAATGAGTTGTTCTAGATTGGATAAACAACCAAGCTGCTGGTCAAGCAATTCTTGAATCTCATCAAAAATTAAAACCTTTTGGTTAATGAATGCAGTGAGATTTCCCGAAAATAAATACTGAACTGTAGTTGCAACTGTCTCCAAGAAAAGGGGATTGCCGCCATAGTAGGTCACTAACTGACTCCAATCGGTCGGACTACCCTGGGAAAGCCTCCTCGCTGCAAATATCTGCTGTGCTTCTGCCAGTTGCAGCCCCTGGAGGGGGAGGACTCGAATTGACAAGTTGCTTCCTGATATTCGCTGAATGCTTTTGGGTTCTTCACGGCTGGTCAGCACTACGCAGCTTTGATGTCTTCCTTGGCTGAGGGAGTGAAAAAGTAACGTCCAGTCCTCCTCCTGGGATGGACTTGCACCATTGTTTTCTCTAGAAGCGGACGTGTGGGCTCCTGTCAAGACTGATTCCACATTGTCTAGAATCAGAAGGCAACGGGTCTGATGCAGACAGTCAAGGAGATATTGAATCTTGTCGTGGGTTATTTCGGGTATGGGGCGTTTGGATGTGGGGGCAAGGTGTTGGATCAGATCGATTATGAAATCACTAAAAGAAGAGGGAGAGTGGGATGACCGGGATAGGGGTTTTAGACTGCGCCAGATAACCGCTTGAAATTTATCTTGTAGCTGTTCAGCCAGACGGGTTGCTAGCCATGTTTTACCGATGCCACCCATCCCAACGAGAGCAACTAAACGACAGTGTTGCTGAAGCACCCAATTGTTTAAGGTACTCAATTCTGTGCTGCAACCATAAAACACGGATATACGCGGAGCCATGCCCCAACTGACGACGGGATTAAAAATCGGCAGTGGGATGGCTGGACTGCTATTGGATGGTGAGGCGGGAACTGGCTCCCTTTTATCTAGCTGGGGTGGAGCAATGTAATCACTGGGATCTAAGTCTAGATTCAGGGCGTTGAAGTAGCGAACCAGGGTACGCAAGTCAACATTCGCTTGGCGGGCATGAACCTTACTGAGGGTTTGGGGAGATAGTCCAGTCTGTTCGCTTAATGCCTCCAAGGAGCAAGTTTGGGTGATGACGTTCCAGTAGGGTAGCTGAGCAACGGCAGACTGGAGCCTTTGAAAGCCCTGTGGCGTCAGCACCGCGACTTTGCGATGCCTGGAATTGGGATGAGGCATAAGGGGGCACACTACGCCTTTAGATAGATGGCACAGAACTGATTATAGCTCTGTAAGTTAATGGAGCCGTCTAGGCAGGGGTTAAGTTTTTATATTTAACTTAATGCAGACATAACTTATGGGGGAGGGGGCGTATCGAGATCTCATAACTTCCTAATAATTGCTATATGGAATTTGCAACGAAGGATATAAGGTTTCTGCTTAAAGTTGTTTTCTAAAGTTGCAAACTTTACTGGTGTTGATATCAAAAAAACTACAGAATTAAGGTAGTAAATAATCCGATAGTTGCTGAATACGATTTGAGCAGTTAACTACACGGCGATGCTTAAGTTAGTGGAGCGGTTCAACTTAGCTGTTAGCTGAGCAAGTTGGAGAATTTGAACCTCAACTGAGAACCGCTGTAAACACGTCAAAAAGTCCAAAGGAGATTAAAATGCCAAGTTTTGTGAGTATTCTTGAAGCTTTATCCAAGGTTAATAAGGTTTTTACTATCGTAAATGTGGCTTTTGATGCATCTATGACAGGTGTCCAAATTGCACAGGCAGTTGATCCAAATAGCGTATGTGTGGCATGGAATGTTGGAGGTCTGACAGAAACAGCATTCGCAGAAGGGAAGAAGTACGACGCATTAATAGACAGGCTTAATAATATAAGTGCTGATATGGAAAATATCAGACAGGCAATACACAATTTACAGGATATAGCTCAAAGCCTAGAGAAAAGGTGGGAAAACGTAAACGAGATATATAACAAGCTAGACGAAGAGAATCGAAAATTATCTCTGAAAGTTCCTTCTGCTCATAAATGGCTTACGGATCTTAATTTAAAGGGCATCAGTAGCGAGGCTCAAATAAAAAAACTTGCTAAAGAGTTAGAAATAAGCGCAGCTGATGTTGCTATTCCTGCAACACTTTTGGGTATCACAATTATCACTCTAATCGGGAATGCAATATACAAAAAATACTACGCAGGACCAGCACCAACCCCAGCACAAATACAAGCTAATGCTCAAGACAAGGGATGGCGAATAAAGGAAGGGGCAAAAGCAACTGTCACAATGATCTTTAATATCGGTTCTTTCGCCATGAATATTTATCTTGTGGTGAAACTAACCGATCAATGTAAGGCCCAAGCTGATAAATTGAATGGAATGATTAGCACTTACCAAAGCAATACACCCACCATAGATGCATTGATTCACGGCTGCAAAAATGATCAAACAAAGCTCAATACTGTAAAGGATTACCTTAAGAAGTCATCTCCTGACCTATCATTCGAAGACCAAGATTCTCAACAAATATTAAATGAAGGGTTAGAAATTACTTTAACTAACTATAACCTAAACGTGAAGGGATGGCTAACAGATCTTGATCAAGCTTACCAGGCAATTCAAAAAGTATTTACTGTCGCAGTAAACCAAAACATCCCAGAATTTGATCAGACTATGGCTGATTTGACTCAAACGATTACTTCTAGATATAACGACTTTAAGAAACAAGAATCAATTTTAAACGAAACGGATACGAAGAAGAAAACTGCTAATGATCGATTAATAGCTTCTAGGGAGGTTGTGACCATAATAAGCGAAACTATCTCTTCGGCAACAAATCACATTGTTGAAAAGTACCAAGACGCACTTGTAGATACTAAAGTGCAATCGTACCTGGTTAATAAAGCAGAGCAAATTGCAAATAGGCCGTCTAGGTTAGAAGAATTTAATGCCGACAAAGAAAGTTATGTCAGAGACGAAGGTTTGCTAAGTGACTTGAATAACGTATATCCAGACCGAACCCTCTTTAAAGATTCCAACGACGGCACGAACATCAAAAATATAGCTGACTATTTGGCTCTCGCTATTCAGGATATCAAATCTCCCAAACCCTTGAATCCTGAGCCCCCAAAATCTGAGGTCCCCAAACCCTTGAATTTTGAGGAGGCTGTGTTTAAAGTGAGTGGTGAAACCTGTCCAGCTGGCTCTGCTCTTGTTACATATGAAGAAGCTCTGATCAACAAAGACTCATTGAGTAGAAAATTAGGCTCTTGGGATATTGCTCGGCTAGCAGACGGTGGGTCTATGGATGGTCCCGGCTATGATTCCAAGATTCGTGCGAAAGACGAACGAGGACTGGGGCATGCCCTCTGCAAGAGATTACAGTGAATACTTAACCTTAAGCACTTTAAACAGTCTAACAATATGCTCTGAATCCGAAGCAGCCAAAAGGATTGAGCAAATTGACTAATGATTTCCAAGGAGAATGTGTCACCTTATAAAAAGAAAAATTGAAATCCTGGATTCCATTAAGGAAAATCCAGTGATTGAGACATATAGCAATCCTAAATGAGTTTTGAACAATATCGCCAATGGATTAAGCTGTTCAATTCAACCTTGTTTATATCTCAAATAGAATTGCTATAGTTCATGGTTTTTTTCAAAAAATGACACATTCCTGCTTTAAAGTTTACCAAAGATAAATTTGAAAATCACAAAGGAAATCATCTTTGAGATTTCCTTGAGATTTTTTTGAAACAAGGAGGAAAAATGAGCTTTTGGGATGATTTTGCCACAGGATTTGTTGGAACAATCGAAGATATTGGAACGTCCGCAACTAGAATTGTTACTGATACAGCTATTGACCTAGGCAATGTGGTTACTGGCTTTCAATTTCAGGACAAGATGGATGAAGCTAAGAAAACTCTTTCAAATGCTGGTATATTGAGCTCTTCAGATGCCATAGAGAAAAATTATTATAGCTTCTTGCCTGGGATGAGAGAGCAGGCAAAAGCTAAGCATGATGAACTTACACGTCTATATCCACTTGCTACAAGCGCTGAACAAAGCCGAAACGAGGTAGATAGAAAGCTGGGCAAAATGTTAGATGATATTAAAATTTTAGCGCAAAGCAGTTTGGAGGCAGAAAACGTTTTTGCCAAAGCAAATCAAATTCCCTACTGGCAGGAATGGGCTAAATTATCTAATGTTCCAGTTGACACTCTAAAAAAGCTAAAGAGTTCTTGTGTTGCATGGGATGCCGTATGTCAAGGTATTCTTATTTCTCGGGGTGTTACCGGTGTGGGAGATGGTGTGGCAGCAACGACATCCATCATAATTTCTAGAATCACTCAGGCATCTGCCGTGGTAAAAGTATCTGAAGTATCTGAAGTGGGGGCCGCGGCTGGGGAAACATCTGGAGTTATTAGAGCAGGTAGTGAAACAGCAGAAGTATTAGGAACAGTGGGGAGACTGGCAAGGATTGGTGAGATAGCCGGAAGAGCTTCTGCTGTCCTTGCAGTAGCTACTATTGGTCTTGATATTGGTCTGTCCGTAGCACAACTCGAAGATCAGAAGAAAACCCTACAGCAGAATATTGATGATCTTGATAGCGGGATTGCGATCGCTAGGCAGGATATTGTTGATATGAATAAGGAAGCAAGCCAAATCAAGAGTCAGATTCAAGAATTATTAGGAAGTGTTACGCCGCTAGTAGAGGAGAATAATTGGGATGCTTGGGTTAAGCAACAGCAAAATATAATTTTTTCTGCTTTAACAAAGCTAACATCGGCTCAAGGTATCTATGAACGAGCATTTAATATGGCAAAAACTCATCCTAATCGCCCTTACGATGAGCGTATTGAAGATGTTAAAAGCGTTGATGAATCAATTACAGATGACCAAGCAAAACGGATTATTGCAGCGGCAGATAGGACTGTACCAAAAGGCTCTTCAAGTGCTTTGAATGAGGCGGCTGTTTTTAAAGTGAGTGGTGAAACTTGTCCATCTGGCTCTACTCTTGTCACATATGAAGAAGCTTTGGTCAACAAAGACTTATTGAGTAGGGAATTAGGCATTTGGGATATTGCCCGACTAGCAAACGGTGGTTCTATGGATGGTCCCGGCTATGATTCCAAGATTCGCCCGAAAGACGAACGAGGGCTAGGTCATGCCCTCTGCAAGAGATTACAGTGATTACTTAACCTTAAGCATTTTAAGTAGTCTAGCAATGTGCCCATGTAGTGCGATCGCTCTGACTTACAGCCAGCCCAGTCGATGCCAATATAGGGTTGAGGGTGGGGGCGATCGCTGGAGGGATGGAGCGATCACAATGTCTATAATTTTGTTTCGTTGAGGGCGATCGCCACTTGAGAAGATCGGCGATCGCAGGGTTAAGAGAAGGGGCAACGTATGCAGAATGTGAAGGGGCGATCGTAGTTGAGAAATGGATGAACGGGCGATCGTACTTGAAGTCAAGGGGCGATCGCATACAGACGGTGAGTTTGGGAGTGGGGGCGATCGTTGGAACGATGGAGCGATCGTCTTTCATCGTGGTTAGATTTTGGAGTGGGGGTGATTGCTCCTGCTACTTTAGCGATCGCCAGCTAACCCCTGCGTGCACCGGACGGGCTAACAGCCTCTGGCTTCGTTCCAGCCATATCTGCCGCCGCTGATTTGAGCCGTTGGTCTTCGCAAGAGCGGCCCCAATGGCAGCATCGCTGAGAAAACGATGAGGCTGTTTCGTCCAATCATGATGACCCACTCGATCTGTGTTCTAGCAGATGAGGCTCGATACGTTGGTCTCTTGGCTCTACTGATCTCCTCTCCTACCCCTCACTCCTTTTCTCACCGCATGGCAACTTGCGATCGCAGGCCTCGTCCTAATCCGTCTCCGGTTTCGACATCGAACCAGTGGACTTGGTCGGTGGGGAGGGCCAGGGTAAGGTCTTCGTCGGAGTAGGTGTGTTCGGGGGGGAGAAGGGCACGGAAGATGAGGGGGCGATCGCTCTGAGCACTCCGGACTTGGAGGCTAACCAGGCTATGCATACCGAGGTTTTCAACGAGGAAGACTCGACCTCGAATGACGCGCTGATCGTTGGGTTCGGCTAAGCGGACATGTTCGGGTCGAATGCCCATGACGATTTGCCGGGGTGGGGTCTGGCTGAGGTTGGGCATGGGGATGCGGAAGTCGCCTAAGACGGCATTGTTGCCATCACAAGGGATGGTGAGCAGGTTCATTTGGGGGCTACCGACGAAGCCTGCGACAAAGAGGTTGGAGGGTTGATGATAGATGCGATAGGGGGTGTCTAGCTGTTGGACACAACCTTGACTGAGGACGGCAACTTTGGAGGAGAGGGTCGTGGCTTCGGTCTGGTCGTGGGTAACGTAAACCACGGGGACTCTCTGGGAGTCGAACAGTTGCTTCAGTTCGGCCCGGACGTTTTCCCGCAAGAGGGCGTCCAGGTTACTCAGAGGTTCGTCTAGCAAGAAAACATCGGGATTGCGAACCAAGGCCCGTCCTAGGGCGACCCGCTGCCGTTGTCCACCGGAAAGCTGTCCGGGTTTGCGGTTCATGAGTTCGTCGAGGGCAAGGCTGCGGGTGGCGGGGGCGACGCGCTGCTTGATTTCGGCGGCAGGGGTTTTCTTGAGTCGCAGGCCGGAGCTGAGGTTTTCGTAGACGGTGAGGTGGGGGTAGAGGGCGTAGCTTTGAAACACCATAGCAATGTTGCGATCGCCTGGACGCTGATAGGTAACGTCGCGATCGCCAATTAAGACTTGTCCTCGTGTGGGCTGTTCTAGCCCTGCGATCAGCCGCAAAATGGTGGATTTTCCACAGCCGGATGGGCCGAGAAGGGTTAAGAATTCTTCGTCGTCCACGGTCAAACTGACATCTTTGACGGGCACAACGGTCAGAGTATAGGTTTTATTCAAGCGTTTGATTTCGAGTCTAGCCATGTCTGTATTCACCCATTAAAAATTTAAATTTGAAAGCTGATTATCCTTTCACAGCACCTGCTGTGAGGCCCTGAACAATCTTGCGCTGGAAGAACAGCACGAGCAGCACCAAGGGCAATGTTCCGAGCACCGTCGCCGCCGCAATGGGGCCGTAGGGAATTTCAAAGACTGAGGCTCCACCAATTTGGGAGGCTGCCACAGGAATGGTTTTCATGCCTTCACGGGTAATAAAGGTGAGGGCAAAAATGAATTCGTTCCAGGCAAAAATAAAGGCGAGAATGCCAGTTGTCACCATGGCGGGCACGGTCATGGGCAACAAGATTTGGGTCAACATTTGCCAGGTGTTGTATCCATCCACTTGGGCGGAGTCTTCCAAATCTTTGGGCAATTGCTGAAAAAAGCTTCGCAGTACCAAAATGGTCAGCGGCAGGTTGATCGCTGTGTAGGGAATGATCAAAGCCAGGTAGTTGTTGGCCAATCTCAGCACTTGCACAATCTCAAGTAGCCCCAAGAACAGCAAAATACTGGGAAAGAGCGTCACGATTAGCACGCTGGCTAATACAATTTTTCCACCCAGAGGGCGCAAGCGGGCCAGCACATAGGCAGCAGGTGTTCCGATCGCCAGACAAACCAAGGTGGAAGTAATTGAGACAAAGGCGCTGTTGAGCAGGTAGCGCAGAAACGGACGACGGGTAAACAGCTCAATGTAGTGTTGGAGGGTAAACCGGGTCGGAAAATAAACAGTGGGAACCGCCGCAATATCCTCATTCACTTTGACGGACGTTAGCAACTGCCAGAGGACGGGTGCCAGACTGATCAACAGCACCGCAATCACGGCTAAAGCCAGCAAGAAGCTTCGCAGGCGATCGCGATTTTTGGCGTGAGATGGGGGCCTTGCAACTCTAGTGGAGTCTCTTGTAGTAACAGTCATGGAACGATTTGCAGATAAAGAACAAGACTGTAAATGTGAGATAAGTTGAGATGAGTTAGGTCAGGATGCCTATACTCCAGCGGCATTGCGACGGGAACGGCTGAGCAAGAAGCTGGCGATCGCCACCGCCAACACCAACAGCAAGAAAGTCACAACCACCAGAGCTGCGCCATAACCAAAGTCGAGATAGCGCATGACGGTGGAGTAGATATAGAGCGAAACCATTTCTGTCGCGCCACCAGAGCCACCGCCCGTCATGACAGCGATCAAGTCGAAGATGCCAAAGGCTTGGGCAAACCGGAACAGCACCGCAATTAAAATCTGCGGCATCAGCAACGGCACCGTAATTTTCCAGAAGCTCTGCCATCCACTAGCACCATCGAGAGAGTGCGCCTCATACAGGTCATCTGAAATCGATTGCAGCCCAGCCAATAGCAAGACGCTGATAAACGGTGTGGTTTTCCAAACGTCAGCCAGGATCACCGCAATCATCGCCAGTGTCGGCTGACCGAGCCAGTTGATGCCTGAGTTAATCATGTTAAGCCGCAGCAAAATGTCATTGACCACGCCATACTGATCATTGAAGATCCAGGCCCAGGCTAGACCAATCAGGGCAGTGGGCAAGGCCCAAGGAATCAAACCATCACCGCCCATCCGGGTGTAGTTGTATAACCCTGAAAAAACGGGCTGCAATTGGGTGCCCAAATTCTGATCAAAGAAGCTCAACCAAAAAGCGCGCAAAATCGGATACGCGAAGACAAACAGCAGTAGCAGAACTGCTGGAGTGAGGTTCAGCTTTGGACGTGACGCATTACCGTAACTTCGTCCAGAACAATTGGATCAGAAGTACTCCCTCCGGTCATGCGCCGCTTCACCACCAACCAAGCCTATCGGCTATGGTTGGAGCACTGCGATGATTCTTGGTAGAACCTGCTCAAGCAACTTGATGAGCCGCAGTGATAAAGACACCTATCCTGTGGTGGAAGTAAATTTTCGCTTTCACGATTAAATGTAAGATAACGTCGCCCAATCCAAGCAGCGTGTGAGATTTCAAGCAGTTTGCAAAGTTTTGGGACTAGTTCTAGCCGTCTTGCTGATGCTATGGGTCGGGTGGTTGTCATCTCCCTCTGGTAAGACTCAGTCACTTCCTCCTCAAGTGGAAGCTCCTCCAGCGGATCTATCTGATCCACAAGACGTTGAGGCGTTTGTTGAGCAATTTGTGACAGCGCGATCGCTTCCCGGTGCTGCTTTTGCTTTGGTTAAAGATGGCAAACTCATTGCCAGTCGAGGCTATGGCTACGCAGATGTCGCCCAACAGCGTCCGGTCAGACCAGAGACAACTTTGTTTCGGGTCGCTTCTATCTCAAAACTATTTACCACTGTGGCCGTCCTACAGCTCTATGAGCAGGGGAAAATCCGCCTTGATGACAACATTAATCACTATTTGCAAGCCTTCCAAATTGAGGAAACCTACCCATCGCCCCTGACCGCTGAGAGTTTGCTCACCCATACCGATGGGTTCGATGTAGCTTGGGGCATCGGTGCCGCCAACACGGGGCGAGCTAGTTTTCTGCCACTGGATCAGTTTTTGCAAGAGCGACTACCGCCACGGGTAATTCCGCCAGAGCAGGTCTATTTGTATGGGGATGCTGGCATGACGGTGGCAGGCTATCTCGCGCAGGAGGTGGCTGGGGTTCCGTTTGAGGAGTATGTTGAGCAGCAAATCTTTCAGCCGCTAGAGATGCAACACAGCAGTTTCCGTCAGCCGTTGCCGCTTCGCCTTGCCGATGAGGTGGCCGTGGGGTACGAAGAAGATGGAACTGCGGTGCCGTTTCAGTGGGTGCAGAGTGTCCCGGCGATCGCCCTCAGCACCACTGCCCTGGATATGGCCAATTTCATGCTGGCCAACCTCCAGGAAGGCCAATTCAACAACAGGCGCATCTTGAGCGAAACGACCACGCACCAGATGCACCGTCAGCAGTTTGTTCACCATCCTGAACTACCTGGTTCTGCCTACGGCTTTTACCTGCGCGATCAAAATGATCGCCTGATCTTAGAGCATGGGGGCGTTATGCCGGGTTTTGCTAGTTTGCTATTCCTCATCCCAGAAGACAATCTGGGCTTTTTTCTAGCGGCCAATGGGTTTCAGCTCGATTTACCGGAACGTCTGATGCAGGCATTCCTGGCTCGTTACTATCCAGCCGATCCTCAACCCCAACCGCCCCCCACTCCGGCTGGCCAGCTCTCGCCAGAGCAAGCGCGTCATTTCACGGGCACCTACCGCTTCAATCGCTATCCTCAGACCAGTTTTGAAAAGCTATCCGCTCTGATTGGACTCATTCCAGAGATTCGAGTCGCGGCAACGCCGGAAGGCTATTTAAATATCCAGAATGCCTCCTTTGCCGAGGTCGAACCGCTCCTGTTTCAGCATGTCGGCGGCACATCACAGCTCGCCTTTCGGCAAAATCAGCAGGGCCAGATTACCCATATTTTTCTGGGACAGAGTGTTTTTCAGGTATTTGAGAAACTGGCCTGGTTTGAAACCGTTCGGTTTAATTTGCTGCTGCTGGGAGGCTGCGTTTTGGTTTTCCTATCGATGGGAGTGGCTCAACTCATCACCCTTTACCGCCGCTGGCGCAAACATGGCTCATCCCAATCGCGCACACTGCGATGGGCCATGCACCTAGCTGGATTAATGGGCGGTTTAAATCTGCTCTTTATCATTGGCATTGGCTTAACCCTCGCCCTCACCGACTTTTGGGTGCTCTATGAAGGGATGCCGCTGCTGGCGTTGCTGTTGCTGTGCGTTCCGCCCATTACAACTGGATTAACGGTGGGATTGGGGATTGGAACACTCATCCTCTGGCGCAATCCTACTGGTGCAGTTTGGCAAAAGCTCCATTACACACTGGTAACACTCGCTGCAATTGGTTTCGTCTGGTTTGTCGAGTTTTGGAATCTGTTCGGGTTTCGCTTGGCTTGAGCCTTACAAACCATAGATGAGAATAATCAGGGGAGGGATGGCGATCGCCATAATGATATTCAGCGGCGTACCCACGCGGAAGAAATCGAGAAATCGGTAGCCCCCCGGCCCGTAGACCATCGTATTGGTCTGATAGCCAATCGGTGTCATAAAGCTATTGGAAGCCGCAAACGTGACC
>JBGTGR010000003.1:0-137396 GCA_041746655.1 Elainellales cyanobacterium
TCCGCCCACGGCCAGGTAGGCACAGGGAAACAGCAAGATTCCAGACCAACCGACAAAGACGAATCTGTCGCGCTTGAGCCAGTCATCGAGGGCGTCGAACCACCCTCGCTCGGCTTGCGCGCGTCCCATTGCTATGGTCATAGCGCGAAAATCTCCAAACAGGTATTACAACAGAAATAAGTTCAGCAGAGACTCTGAGCATTTTGAGTTTGGCAAACACAAAACACTACGAAGTGTGAGCAAAGTTTACTTTTCTTTACTGTGTTGTCATTATATCGATAGCTTTCTAATTTTTCATCCCCTGCGATCGCCCAATCTTTTTTTTCGCAATTTTCTTCAGGCCGTAACACAAGCCATATCTGGATCTTACTAGACTCTGCTTCTAGTGAAAGAACTGCCTCTACCTGTGATTTTTCAGGGAAAAGGCCGCTCTATTGTCTGTATGAAGGCCTTGTCCTCGACAGAAATTTTTAAGAAATCTTTGCATAGCTGTCTTAAAAAGCAGACTTTAGCGTTGGTTTCTGAGATGGAGGCTCCCAGACTGTTCTCAGATTACTCAGGCAATTGCCGCCAAGCAGGCCTAGACATTTAAGATAATGAGTAGAGAGCAACGCTCAAGCTAATTTTTTGCACTAAGTAGTTCGGATCCTATGTTCATAATCGACCTTACCCTGAAGAACACTCCACTGACGCTATCTGTACAGCGAAAGTCGGAAGAAGACGCCAAGGCGGTATACCAGCAAATTTTAGATGCGATTCAAAGTGGTAACCCGGTGGCACTAGAGCTGACCTGCGAGCAGCAAACAGAGAAAAAAATCGGGGTTTTGGTCAGCGAAATCTCTGCAGTGCAGATCTCAGAAAAATCGGGTACTGCGGCGGCTTCGGGTAGACCTCCAGGTTTCTTTGCCCTAGCTGAATAGGCGTTCGCCAATTTCAATCTGCCGTTTTGGGCAGATACAGCGGTTTAGCCCCTTTTTTGTAAGTCTTTGAGGGGCTGAGGAAGCGATGAGCCTTGTGCTGGACCAGCAGGATCAGGGTGATATAGCGCCAGGAGTATGTCACAGTGTGTTGTTTGACGTTAGGGGTCTCCTTTATATGGCTAAGCCTGCGATTGCCGTTCGAGATCTCTATTTCCAATGGTCCACCGGGGCTTCTGTCCTTCAAGGCTGCTCTTTAGAGGTGCCGAGGGGCGAGTTTTGGATGCTGTTAGGAACCAACGGCAGCGGTAAGTCCACGCTCCTACGATTGCTGTCGGGCCTGCTGCAACCTCAATCTGGTGAAGTCAACATTCTGCCCCCGGTTGGCTTCGTCTTTCAAAATCCTGACCATCAGCTTGTCATGCCTACAGTTGGAGCTGATGTTGCTTTTGGTTTGGTGGAAGAAGGTTTGTCCCTGCCGTTGGTTCACCAACGGGTTGAGGATGCACTCGCAGCCGTTAAGCTTTTGGATATGCTGCGCCGTCCCATTTATGCACTGAGTGGGGGTCAAAAGCAGCGTATCGCGATTGCAGGGGCGATCGCCCGACACTGTGAGGTTTTGCTGCTTGATGAGCCTACCGCCCTGCTTGATCCAGATAGTCAAATCGATCTAGTTGTGCAGGTACAGCGCCTAATCAAAAGTCGAGGAATGACAGCCCTCTGGGTCACCCATCGTCTTGATGAACTCAACTATTGCGACGGAGCTTTTTTGCTAGATCAGGGTCGGGTCATCGATCGAGGCGATCCAGCACGGCTTAGAGAGCGCTTGATGCAACTGCACACCAGCACGGATGATTAAGAGTAATTTTCGTGAGTTTTATCGAATCCAGTTGCAGATTGTCAGTCCGAATCCAGTTGCGGATCAGGTCGCAATCAGGGGGTATCCAGGTCCGAAAATTACCCCTTGAAACAAAAAGGTGCCATTATACTGGTGAATATGAAACAAATCTAAACTCTTTCGGCTATTCACCAAATCCCCTGCTAAACGATGCCACGCTCCTCGCCACAGGCTGTTTTACTCGTCGATGGTTACAACATCATCGGAGCATGGCCTAGCCTAAAAGAGGCCCGCGATCGCAAGGGCTTAGAAGCAGCACGGCGAGACCTCGTTGAAACCCTGGTGGGATACAGCTCTTTTCAGGGTTTTGATACGCAGCTTGTCTTTGACGCCCACTATCAGGCAACTCCTGGCAATCGCGAGGTGATCACGCCTAATCTAGCCATCTGCTACACCGACTATCAGCAAAGCGCAGATACCTACATTGAGAAAGCCTGTGCTCTGTTTCGTAGCGATTTACGCAAGTTTGAGCAGCGGCTGATTGTCGCAACTTCTGATCGGGCCCAGCAATTGACGGTAGTGGGCTACGGGGCAGAGTGGATGTCTGCCTATAAGCTTTTGGGTGATGTGGAGTCGGTGTCGTTGCGAGTGCGGCGCAAGCAAAACTCTAACCGACAATCTGCGCGTCGCCTTTTGGCTAGTTCGCTCGACCCAGCAGCACAAGAGCGTTTGGCCCAACTCCGCATGGGTTTTAAGCGGGGAAAGAACAACCAAAGTTGACCCACAGAAAAAAAGTTTCTCAAAGTACTTGCCAAATCGGTTTGTTTCTCGTTAATATTAGATTCGCGTTCCTCAGTAGCTCAGTGGTAGAGCGGTCGGCTGTTAACCGATTGGTCGTAGGTTCGAGTCCTACCTGGGGAGTTCTCAATACAGAGTTCTTAGTACACAAGAATAGTCTGTGAGAAAATAGTCTGTGAGAAGTAGTCTCTGAGTAGGGTCAATCTTCACACCTTCTGGGCGTAAGCTGCTAAGGAAGATTGTGTTGAAGTTATGTATGGCACCCGAATCAGACAATCAGGATATCTCCGATCTCGACATTGCTCAGATCAGGACGTTGTGGTCGCTGGACCCCAAAATTACTTTTCTCAATCACGGCTCGTTTGGAGCTTGTCCAGTTCCAGTGTTGGAGCAACAGCGATCGCTTCGAGCACAACTAGAGCGAGAACCTGTTGATTTTTTTGTTCATGCGTTGGAGCCACTGGTAGACGAGGCGCGTCAGACACTAGCTAGCTTTGTGGGAGCCAATCCAGACTCATTAGCCTTCATCCCCAATGCCACCACGGGCATCAGTACGGTATTGCGATCGCTCACCTTTCAACCAGAAGATGAGCTGCTGACCACCAGCCACGAATACAATGCTTCTCGCAACGCGCTAGACTTTGTCGCCCAGCGGGCTGGAGCGCGGGTTGTGGTCGCAGATCTGCCTTTCCCTATTCAGTCTGCCGACCAGGTTGTAGAAGCGGTTCTAAAGCAAGTTTCTTCTCGCACCCGGCTGCTGTTGATTGACCATATTACCAGTCAAACTGGATTGATTCTGCCGATTGAAGCGCTGGTTCAAAAGCTGGCGGTCCACGGAATTGAAGTCTTGGTGGATGGTGCTCACGCACCCGGTATGATTCCTCTTCAACTGGATGCCTTGGGAGTGGCCTACTACACCGGAAACTGCCACAAGTGGCTTTGTGCGCCGAAGGGAGCCGCTTTTTTGTACGTGCGGCCCGATCGCCAAGACTTGATCCGTCCATTGGTAATTAGTCATGGGGCTAATTCACCTCGGCGCGATCGCTCCCGCTTTCACCTCGAATTTGATTGGTTAGGGACGCTTGATCCAACCCCTTACTTGTGTGTCCCCGCCGCAATTCAGTTTTTGGGAGGGCTTTTGCCAGGTGGATGGCCTGAGCTGATGCAGCACAACCACCAGACCGTCCTAAAGGCGCGCCAAAAGCTCTGTGAAGCCCTCCAGCTAATAACCCCCAGTCCAGCAGAAATGACCGGGTCAATGGCCGTACTCCCTTTACCGGAGCAATTCTCAGATTCACGGCTTCCCGCTTCACGACTTCCCACTTCACTGCAAAATCTGTTGTTTGATCGCTTCCAGATCCAAGTTCCGGTTATACCCTCACCCACATCTGAGCAGCAATTGCTTCGAATCTCGGCTCAGATTTACAATACCTCTGAAGATTATGATGATTTGGCTCGTGCATTAGTAGAGATCTACGCCGAATAGTGATCTTTTCACTATTGCTGTTCCTGATTAGCGTCGTGCTTAGCAATTTTGAGCCTGAATCGTGACTTTTACGCTTCAGAATAGGCGATTTAGAAGGACGATCAGAACAGAATTAAAGTCATAGAGTTTGCCTCTATCTATTGCGTCCATTGAGTTCTGTCATGCAGCACAAGTTAAAAGCTTCTTTCAATCCCATTTGGCTCCATGTCCTCCTGCTTTTAGTTTGGCTGACGATTGGTCTGGGCTTGCGATGGACCCACTTGGCCGATAAGCCTCTTTGGACTGATGAGTTTTCTACGATTGTTTTTAGTTTGGGACAAAGCTTCCGATCGGTGCCGCTCAACCAGGCGATTTCAATCAAAACGCTGTTGAGTCCGCTGCAAATGGCTCCTCAGGCTAACGTCCAAGCCGTCGTCAACAATTTACTGCGGGAGAGCAATCATCCTCCGCTGTACTTCATCTTGACCCATTGGTGGCTACGACTGGTTTCGACGCCCAATGCTCTAGTCTCAGTCGAGGGAGTGCGATCGCTTTCTGTTCTACTGGGTGTGGCCTCAATCCCAGCCGTTTTTGGCTTGGGCTGGTTGGCATTTCGGTCTCGCTTGGTCGGACATCTGGCCGCGATGATGATGGCGGTTTCGCCTTTTGCGGTTTATCTAGCCCAGGAAGCTCGCCATTACACATTGGGAATTTTGTGGATTATTGCGTCTCTGAGCTGCTTGGTGGTGGCTGTCCGTGCGATTCGCAACCGTGCCCCGTTGCCTGTGTGGGTGGCGCTGGTCTGGATCGGGGTGAATGGTCTGGGGATTGCTACCCACTACTTTTTTGTCCTGACGCTTGCTGCTGAAGCGATTGTGGTAAGCGGCTTAGGTCTCCTCCAAAGCTGGCGCGAGCAAGGCACTCGACATCCCTCCTATTGGGGCCGATTGGGACTGGTGGCGCTAGGAACGGTCGTGAGCGGATTAGTCTGGCTTCCGATTCTCGACCGCATCCAGGACGATGAACTAACACGTTGGATTTATCGAGACTGGGCTGGACTCAGTTGGGTAGACCCGATTGGGCAAGCGATCGCAGGCTGGATTACGATGATTTATCTGTTGCCCATCCAGGCTCCTGCTCGGGAAATTGTCTGGATTTCTGGGGCGTTGCTGATTGGACTGGTGCTATGGACAGTTCCTCAGATGTTCAAAGGTCTGCGGAGCTATCTACTGGTGCCGACTCATCGTTTGATGGTCCAGACGCTGGGCGGGTTTGTGGGTGTTGCGATCGCCCTATTTTTAGGGATTACCTATGTCCTGGGAATGGATGTTACCAGCGCGTTTCGCTACAACTTTGTATATTTCCCGGCTGTAGTTGTGTTAGTAGGAGTGGGCTTGGCAGGTCTCTGGACAAGTGCAACGGCGATCGCATCCCTTCCCCAACCGTTCACCCTTGCGTCACTACTTTCATTCTTCAGGCAATCGGCATCCATCCGTGAAAGGCAAGTGGTGATTTTGATTGGCTGCTTGAGTCTCTTGGGTGGCCTAACCGTTGTATCAGATCTGGGATATCAGAAAACGCATCGACCTGACTTGGTAGCTCAGGCGATTCAGACTGATTTGCAGACACCTACACTGGTGGCGATCGTCCATCGTACCCACGGCCAGACAGGCCGCCTGATGGGCATTGCCTGGGAACTACAACATCAGAATATGCCTAGTCCCGGTTTAGAGCGCCCTGTTTCCGACGCTTCGCCGCTTTTCTTGCTCGCCCATCAAGGCCAAAACCAACCCTCACCCATCAGAGCCCTGAGGCAGGCCCTCAACCAGCGATCTTCTCCCTTAAACCTATGGCTAATAAACTTTCAGTCGTTATCTAGTAGCCAACCCTTACAAAACCTGCTCCAGGAGCAGCGCTGCACTACGGAGTCTCCTGCCCAATCAGTAGATGGATACCGATATCAGCTCTATCACTGTGATCTGACACCATAGATCTGCCCCAGCTCAGATACTGTAACGCCGCGCTGCTCTGTTCTCATCTAGAGCGCAGGTTTAGCCGTTCATACTGCCTAGTGCTGCACCCTAAGCTTAGTTTTTTCTATCAGTTAGATGGTCTTGATCTAAAAACCTCAGTCATTTCCTTGGACTCCCTTACTAGTTCCCGACCCACACGAGCATAGTCCTGTCGTTCTTGAGCAGCTTCCGCTTGCTGAATGAGCTGATCAAACTGCTGAGCTTTGTTTGTTGCGCCTTTAGACTCTACTTTAGGACGCAGCTCATCCCAGGTTTTACGAAGTTCACTGACAGTTGCTTTAGTTCGCTCTTCATCTTGCCCCCCCAAATCTAGAGATCGCCCATAATAACCCAGTAGAATAATTTCTGTGGGGCTAGCTGGATTTAGAGGCGGCATAAGTTGGGCTGCAGCAAAAACTACCTGATTGGCAGCTCTCATAACTGAACGCCTCTCCTGTGCATCGATAGTTTCTTGAAGCCTAGTAATGTCCCGCTCAAGTCTTGACAAATTTAGATCAGACGCATTGGCATTGAGTTCTACTTGCCGAAAAGCCTCCTGAATTTCGTCTAGGTTAGCCTCAGCATCTCCCCAGCTTTCTCGTCTGGCCTGACCGTAGATTCTTTCACTATGGTTGGCGATTCGGCGTAGAGATATTAATGTTTCCCGCCTTGCCTCCTCGGAAGGTTCAACATTTTGATTCCTAGATGTCTCCACTGCAGGCGTCGAGTTGGGTGTTGAGTTAGCGCCTCCTCCGGTTTGGGATGTAGGGGCATTTGAGCAGGCAACCATTCCGCTTAAGGCCACTACAGCAGCACTTAGCGTTAGCAGTTTCAGCAGGCGAGTAGATTTTAAATCAGCAGATTGCTTCGGCATATAGATTCTCCGTAGAGGTCGATGGAGCTAAAAAGGTAATGATGAATGGCCTTTTGCCATCCACCTCTATTTCAGTTTCAACAGGAAAAAGAGTGCAATTGGGACTCATTTGTTCCTGAGATCACCCAATGAATTTTATGGGATGGCCTGCTGTTTTAGCGAGGGGGGCTGCAAATCTGTTGAAGGAGGGGGCGATCGCCCAAAAAAAGCCAGGGCCACAGAGACTACCGTTCATAGAACGATAGATGGGGATGGCTCCTGGTTTTTAGAGATATTTTTGTAAGCTGGTTGGGCTCGATTGCCTGTGGATTGACGCTTGCTCAGAGGAGATAGCGTCACTGAGCTGCTTATTCAGCAACTTTTTCCTTAAACAGCTTGCCTGCCGAGAAAGCAGGCACAGTCGTAGCTGGAATGGTCATCGTTTCTCCCGTTTTGGGGTTGCGACCTTCGCGGGCCTGCCGCTGTCGTGCTTCAAATGTGCCGAAACCGACCAATGTAACTTTTTCGCCAGTAGCAACAGCTTCCTGAATGCTTTCTAAGACCGCAGTCAAAATTGCATCAGCTTGCTTTTTTGACACTCCAGCCTTATCTGCGATCGCGTCTACTAATTCACCTTTGTTCATATTGAGTCGTAAATGCTTGATAGGGACTATAGATCAAGGTTTTCAGACAATCTTAAAGCTAAAGGGCGGAATTAATGTCTGGCTACTCAAAAATATGAAATATAACTGGGATAAAGACAGGTTGTCGAAGCGGCTTTTTGATAGTCTCTACAAGATGAAAGCCTTTTAGGGTAGCGGTTTCAGGTTTCTATCTGCTTGAATGAGGGGCGATCGCCAACGTAACAAACTGTTTCCATATTGCTTTTTTCCTGAATCTGATTGAGTTCTTCTGTTTCCTCTCTAGAGAGGTCAACCAACTCAAGCTGACAATAGTTGACACTGGTTAGTTGCCAGTGATTTGGAATTGGAGTATGACTGCTATTCAAAAGTCACCCTATCGGGTTAGTCATTTGGATGAGGGCAACTTCCTCAGGGTGGCTTAAGGTAGAGAACAGTTTCGTGCTGGGTTGGTTTTGTACCGTTGAAGTGAGAGCAAGGAGGAATCAGATGATAGAACCTACAATGCATAACTCTCTGGTTCGTTACCTGCAGGAAGAATTAGCGGTTCCGGCAGCTTCCATTGATATGGCGGTTCGGCATGGTGAGCATCCCAGTCTTTTGCCAATGGTGCTCTGGAAGTATGGGCTGATCACCATTGATGAGTTAGATCAAGTCTTTGATTGGATGGAAGCAGCCTGAGGGAGCTTTGAGCAGGCAGAGTCACTATTGCTCGAAATCTCTCGAAGGTTGCTTTGGACGCCCCCTACGTTCTTCCTGCCCGCAGGGGGCAGAGGATGCTCACAGAAAGGAAGACTATAGAGAGGAAGAGAGGTAGATCTTCCTCTAGAAGGGTGATTTGAAGGAAGATTGGAGGAGTGATGGCGCGATGGTCATCCTTTGGTAACAACAATCTGAATTGGCCTTGACGATCAAATTCAAAATTTGTAAATATGGATACAGACAAGAAATCGTTCATCTCTCTAGTTTGCTGAGATTGCAGCTGAGAGACGGAAGTAGGGCTGCGGCCCGAAGGAACGCGCCTCACCTTCACTACAGTTTTCAAGAGGCGAAACCATGCAACTCAATTATCGCGGCGTTAGTTACGAGTACACTCCTCCCCAAGTCAACTACAGCAACCAGGAAACAGTTGGTAAATATCGGGGGTTAGATCTCCGTTTTCGGAATACCCGACGGAAAACCATACTTCAGCCTACGCTTGACCTGATCTATCGAGGCGCACATACGCGCGGTGGGTCTACTATGACTTCCGCTGTATAAGCAAACTTGGATTTATTGGGTCGTCTGATCCATTCCGAAAGGCACTCCCTTAAACTGGAGTGCTTTTTGGTTTGCAGCAAAAAATATTAGCTTGGGAGTAGGTCACTTCCTGGAAGGGGCCTGACCGCAATATTTGGCAGCCAGTAATTCTGATGTAGGATGAAGGTATAGGAGACAGGAACCCGATGAACGGGAAATCTTGGGAGATGATTATCGCTGCCGATCGCCCAAAACGCTTCAATCCTGCTCGATATCTATCCCTAGCCTGACCTATCTCTGGCTGATCCTAGCTAAAGGAGGGCAACATGTTTCACAAGATTTTGGTTGCAGTTGACCGATCTGAGATGAGTCGGCAAGTGTTTGAGGAAGCGCTGACTTTAGCGACTCAAACTCAAGCTCGACTGCTGCTGCTGCATGTTCTGTCATCTGAGGAAGCTGGGAGCCCAGTCTTACCAATGCAGTCTGGCCTCTATTATTACCCGGTGCTAAATACCACCGCGATGGCGACTTATCAACAACAGTGGGAAGACTTTGTGCAGCAGGGAGTGGACTGGCTGCGATCGCTTGCCCAAGAAGCTGAAGCCGTAGGAGTCCCCGTTGAGTTTATGCAGACTCCTGGCAATCCGGGGCGAGTCATTTGTCAGCAGGCAAAGAATTGGGAGGCAGATTTAATTATTTTGGGCAGGCGTGGCCTTTCTGGCTTGAGTGAGCTGCTCATGGGTAGTGTCAGCAACTATGTCCTTCATCGGGCCGCTTGCTCTGTGCTCACCGTGCATCGGGCCGTTCCATCCGTGCCTCAGGCCTCTCAAGATTCGTCCGTAGAAGTGCAGCCTTAGAAGAGTGCAGCTTTAGAGAAGTCCTCTCAAAAAGATTCCTAAAAAAGACTAAGGCTGATTTGCAGGTTTTGGGTTGCTAGCATCCCAGCGATCGCCGCCGTTGTTGCCGAAGTTAAAGCTATGCTGAATAACCACCAAGAGGCGATCGCCGCCGTTTTGCGAGTAGCTTCGACCTGTTGCTGAGCCTGAAGTTTGAGATCGCTAATTTGCTGTTGAATTTGCTGATCTAGGTCAGTGAGTCGCTGTTCCATCCAGTCTTCAACTCCGGCGACTTGAGCAGTGAGGGTATGGGTCACAGTCTCTGGCCAGTCCAGCTTGGTTTGAATTAGGGTGGTGAGCGTTTCGCGGCCAAACTGAGTCAGGCGTTTTTTCAAAGAATCAAGTGGTGTGCCCCGCAGCAGGTCTAGGGGTGACTCTAGCAGACTAGCCTGGAGAGACTGAACGAAGTCGTCGATGTCGGGCTGCGATCGCTCAAACCAGGTTTTTAAATCTTGCTTTAGGTCGCCATAGCTTAATTCAGGTAGTTGGAGATGAGTGACGGCATCCTGCACGTCTGACCAAACTTCTTCCAGGGAAGATTGAGTCTGCTGTTGGGCCTGCTCGATTTGATCCTCGATTTGGTCGAGGAGTTGGTGACGGACTGATTCAATGCGATCGCCAATCTCGGCCACCTCAGCCTGAGTTAAATCGGCTCGTTGAGATAGGGCCGCTCCTACTTCTTCGGGACTGAAGGCTGAAAGGCGCTGTGTTAGGTCTTCTAGGTTGGAACGGCTGAGGCTAATCTGTCCTGTAAAGGCGGATTGTAGCTGTGTCAGTCCGGCCAGTCCAGCAGAACCCACCAACAGCCACAGCAACCCTTGACGAATCTGGTCCTCATCAAAATCTGGTAGTTTGGTCTGCTGCAAATAGTCCTGGAGTAAGGTTGGCAGATCGGACATATCGCCCCAAATTTCGCTGAAGCGATGGCGCACCCGAATCAACCAGCGACGGGGAAATCGCGCCTTTTGACGCAGAGTCGTTCGGATCTGGAGCGCCAGAGATAGGGCGGTTTCTGCATCCCAATTGGAGGCTTGCTGAAGTTGTTGAATCAGCGATCGCCAATCAACCTGAGTCAAAAGTTGGCCGATGCTGCGAATACCAGATTTTGGATCGCTCAGTAGCTCAACCAAATGGTGTTTTCCTATTTCCAAGTCGATCTCAGCCCAATCGATTTGTTGGAATGCATCAGAGAGGGTTTTAGTTAGATCAACGGTTTGCGACTGGGCCTCATCCACAGATTCCGCCACAGATGACGCCATAGAGTTCGCCACAGGGGCCGCCACGGCTGGAGCAAACTCTTGCCAGCTGTCTGCAATTTGGCTCAAAATTTGCTTGAGGTACTCAGGCTCTAGCCCCTGTCGTCGTTGTAGGAGTTCGGCTAGGGCTTCGCGATCGAGGGTGGGTAGGTTGGCTTGCAAGTGGCCAGGAATCTCCTCTCGCAAGGCTTCTAGCTTATGTTGAATACCTTCAGGGGTCAGCTTGGTGAGGTTGGTGTAAAGCAGGTAAGATTCGAGTTTTTGTTGGAGGTCTTCGGCCACAGACTGAGCTTGAGCAGACTGAGCATGAAGGTCTGCTAAGACGTTTTGACGAACTGCTTCCAGGCGATCGCCAATTTCCTCAACCTGTTCAGCCGATAAATCCTGACGTTGTTTTAGCCATGCCACCAAATCAGCTGGTTGAATCTGCTCAATCTGCTGCTGCACCTGCTCGGGAGCGGCTTCTGGGTCGTAAATGACTTCTTTAAATTCAGCGTCTAGCTGGTCGCGGGTCAGATGCCAGGGGTAGGCGTTGAGCAGGTAGTCTTCAATATCAGACCGAATGACATTATCGAGATCCTCATCCCAATCAAGCAGATTTTCTATTGGGCCTGGGAGGGAATGGGAGAGCGATCGCAGCTGATGCCACAGCGTTTCTACATCCAGGTCTGACAGGTCTACTCGCTTTAGCAATGGGGTCAGCAGCGCCCGAAAGTTGACTGATTCTAGCGCTAGCCCTTTGAGCTTATGGCTAAGGGGTTTGCTCTGCAGTTCTTTGGGGTCTGCAGTTTCTAAAAAACTTAGGGCTTGGGTATCTTGCCTGGGCTGGGGAGGAGTCTGTTCTGTCACTTCTTCCCAAGCAGACTCTAGTTGATCTGTAAGTTGTTCAGCGGTTTCGGGGGGAAGGTCGGGGCGATCGCTCACCCAGTTCAACAACGTTTGGCGGTCGGGGCGGTCGATCTGAGCCAAGGTTTCACGATCTAAATGACTCAGCCAGTCTCGAAATTCTTGTCGAACGGATTGCAGATCTGGTGGGGGAGGTGGCAAAGTTTCTAGGTAGTCTTCTAAGGTAGAGCGCAGATCTGTTGGGTTGAGCGCAGACTGCACCGCGTGGCGGAGGGTGGCGATCGCCTCTGGGTCATCGAGTTGAAGGCTGCTGGATTCAGGCCGGAAGGGCAGGGCGATCGCCTCTATAATTTTGCGGAGACCAGAGGTGACAGAGCCCAAGAGCGAGGTGAGAACTGACCCAACTGCAGTAGAGCTAATCCAGGTCAGAAGCAGGAAGTAGGCGGACCAAATCACAATACCCAGGATGGCTCCCAGCAAGGAATCCTGTACCAAGCTGAGTTTGACGGCCAGGAAGCAGGCGGCAAACAAAACGGTGTTGAGGGTCAGCAAAATTCCGAGTCCAGCGGCAATGCCAATGAGTCGAATAGTGCCGCTCTGCTGGTTTGAATCTTTAGGTTCAGGGTTGGCTGGAGGTTCAGGATTAGAACGGGGAGCCGTCTGAAATCCAAGAGCCGTGATACCGGCTGCAATGCCCAGGTTGGTCAAGAGGAGCTGAAAAGCAAACGCCATCAGGAGGCCAGTCAGTAGGGTGGCAAGAATTTGGGTGCCAGTGAGAGTAGAGGTTGTGGTGGCAGTGTCTAGAAGTTGAATGAATGGGGTTTGCTGAGCTTGTAAGTCAGCGGTGTAGTCCTCCATTGTTTTTCAGATAGTAATGGGTAGGAATAGATTAGGGGATACGAAGGGAGAAGGAGTCTGGCTAAGAGAGGATTTTAGCTAGATGAGTCCTTACCTAACACTTGACCCTTATAACTTGACCCCTATAACTTGATATAGACCGAAACGCCGCCTCTGTCTCCTCTTTCGATGTGCAGAAGGTCGTCTAGGTAGGTGGTTTGGAGCCAGCCTTTAGCCCAGCTTCCCATTGGCAGGCGGAGAGTCGGGAGAGCGCGGAGTTGGAGGGTGAAGTGGCTGAAAGTGAAGTTGAGGCGGTGGCGATCGCTATATTCAAATGGCCCAGAGACGCAGAGGGTGGCGATCGCCCCATCCACTAAGGTTTCGAGCTGTCGAGCGTCGGCGTTAACGCGCTGAATAATGTTGCCTCGGTTTACAGCTTGGTCGCTAGGGGTAGGCCATTGCTGTTTGAGCAAGTTCTGATATTGCTGGGTCCCGCTGGTCCAAACTAGTCGCCATTCTCCATCCAGCATCGCCAGATTTCCCCGCTGCTGAAGCTGTTCTAAAGCTTGAACAGCATTAACCAACTCTTGTGCAGGCATCCGCTGTTTGGAGGCAGCTTCTAACAGGAGCGATCGCGGATCAACACTCAACGATTGAACCATGTCATCAGTCATCCACTACCTCCATCTATCTCTACCGTCTTGAATGCCCTCTGATGAATTGCTGAGGATTGCTTATAGAGCTCAAGCAGAAAGCCGAAAGACTTAATCTTACTCAGAGATGCACGAATTTGATCGAAATTGGGCTTGTGCCAACTCAACACAGAAAAATAGGACACCCCAAGGGATGCCCTACAAAATGTTCAACGTTGCTAAAACTTTGACTGGCGCTGAATTTGAGTGAAGATTTCGTCTAGGATTTCTTGAGCGCCCTGCTGCCGGAGCATTTTGGCTAAGTCGGTGCCAAGTTGCTCGGCATCTGCGGCGGCACCAGAGACGGAATCTTTGACGATGCGTTGACCGTCGAGGCTAGCGACAATTCCGGTTAGGGAGAGGCGATCGCCCTCTAGGACGGTGTTAACCCCAATGGGAACTTGACATCCCCCTTCTAGCTCTCGCAGGAAAGCACGTTCGGCATAGCAGCGCTGAGCCGTAGGCTGATGTTCTAGAGCTTTGAGGAGAGATAGCACTTCGGCATCTTCTGAGCGACACTCAATGCCTAGCGCACCCTGACCCACCGCATGAAGAGATACTTCGGGAGCAAGGACTTGATGAACGCGATCGCCCATTCCTAGTCGTTGTAGACCTGCCACTGCCAAAATGATGGCATCAAACTCACCAGAATCTAGCTTTTGCAGACGGGTGTTGAGATTGCCACGAATATCTTTGAACGACAGGTGGGGATAGTGGTGACGTAGCTGCGCCAACCGACGCAGAGAAGACGTTCCCACAACGGCTCCTTCGGGCAGCGTATCAATTTGCTTATCTTTGTGCTTTTCATGCACCACCAGCGCATCGGCGGGGTCTTCCCGTTCGGTGACGCAACCCAGTACCAATCCTTCGGGCAAGCGGGTTGGCAAATCCTTGAGTGAATGCACGGCGAAGTCAATGTCGCCCTCAATCATGCCTACCTCAAGTTCCTTTGTAAACAGGCCCTTATCGCCAATTTTGGCTAGCGCGACATCCAGGATTTTGTCACCCTGGGTGCTCATGGTATGAACTTCAAACGTTCGGCCAGGAAATGCCTGCTGTAGCTGTTCTTGAACCCAGTGGGTTTGAACGAGGGCCAATTGGCTTTTGCGGGACCCGATCCGAATGGTACGAGGAGGACTAGCAACCATTTGTAAAGCGATGTTTGGAAAGATTGAGGGATGTTAAGGAGATGGCTGACTTGAGCCACTTGATCAGCTTACCGCAGGGTGGCCCCTTGTTTGGGGACAAAACTTGAAAAGTTGTCTAGCTTGTTTCAAGAGAAAATTTTCTAGAAGCGCAGGGCTGTTGTTTTGCCTGTAGAGGTATCTTCGAGCGCTTCAGCGAGTTGCATTGCCGTTAGGAATCGCGCCAAGTTTAGCGGTAACAGATCTTCACTAATGGCTCTAGCGTAAGCCGCTCCCAGAAAAGGGCGATATTCGGCCTGGTTGGCCACATGGGTTCCAAAGAAAGCAACGCCCATTGCCCTGATATACCCCTGTGCCACAGACGGGTCAGGACCAATCACCTCAGATGGAAACACAACGACTTCACTGCCTGTGTCTGTTTGCCCCAGGGTGGAAAAATGGGTGGCTCCCTGGATCATCAGCAAATACTTGTTGGGTGTGTTGATCCAGGTGAAGGGCCGAATTTGTTCGAGGAGGGCGGGAGCAACTGTGTCAGCACTCCCAGAAACGATCATGACCGGAATATCGATTTGGCTGAAGCCCTCTGGACCCAAAAGGCTGCTGCCAATGGGGTTGATGGCGATCGCCGCCTTCACACGCGGATCGCGAAAGTTGGAGATGGGCGTTTGTAACTCCAAGGCCCGACATTGCAGCAAGAGTGAAATATTAAGAGAATCATTGGGTCTACAGTCTGCTGCTAGCTCATTGAAGTTGAGCTGAGCCCCTGCCAATGCCAAGGCTGTATAGCCGCCAAACGACTGGCCCAGTACACCCACCTGTTGCAGATTCATGCGTCCCCGAAATTTGGGGTCAGATTCCGTGAGCTGTTCGAGGACATCTAGCAAGTATTGAACGTCGAGGGGGCGGTCGATAAACTCAATGGGCGGTGTTACTTCACTGGCTCGACCCGAAATCAACGCCTGGAGCTGCTCGGCATTGCTACCCGGATGCTCTGGTACGGCGACCACAAACCCATAAGATGCTAGATGGCGGGCCAGATAAGCATAGGTACTCCGATCGGAGCCTAGACCGTGGGAAATCACCACAACCGGAGCTGGCCCTGGATTGTCGGTCAGAGGTAAATAAATATCGGTGAGAAAGAGGCGATTGCGGCTACCGTCGAAGAGTGTCACCGTTTCTAGATCCCAGCGAAATTCTCCGGGCGATCGCAAGTCAGGAAGTTGGTTCAATGTTACGGTCGGTTCTGCTGCAGCTTCGATTGCCGACTGGCGCTCAATGGCGGCGATCGCCCCTGAAGTTTGATTAATCAGCTGTTCCAGGCTACCGATAATTTGAAAGGCCTGCTCCAGGTCAACTCGCAAGCTCCGAACCGGAAATTTTTGCAAGACATTGAGCGGGGTTAGCCCTCCATCTGGATCGGCGGCAGCCAAGATCAAAGCGGATCGCAGGGCATAAAATCCAGGCTGACGAGACTCCGTTTGGATCACTTGGCCGAGGCGACTCAGCAAAATTTCGCCCTGATCGGTGTAGAGAAACTGCGAAACCGCAACCGGACTCAAATCTGCCCGCGCCAGCAGAATATTTTGCAGCTCTGCCATCTGCTCAGGGCTAGCATAGCGATTGTAGGCAGCTAAGTCTCGCTCTAGCCGACCTTCACGGGCGTAGGTTTCTAGCGATGAAATCGCAATCGAGCGCTCCAACGGACCATAGGCAATATAGATCCGTTCAGCGCTCCAAGCCGCTGGGGTAAAAATCGCTGGCGTTAGCGTGGCACCCAATGCAACTTTTAGCCAGAGGGGCGATCGCGCGAAGCCTCTCAAAGTCCGGCTGAGCCAAGGGGGATGGGTGGAGGTAGAAGAGATAGGCGCGGGAGGGTTCATGTTAGCGGGTATCCAGCACTGATTCAGAATTACGACGGGTCGAAGTCGTAATCCGCAGCTTTTTGCCGGAGGTTACGTCTTTATTCAGGGTGACAGCATTTGCAGTAAATCGGCTTCCGACAACTGGGTGATTTTTAGTTCCTGAGCTTTTTCTAGCTTAGATCCAGCCTCTTCACCCACCACCACATAGCTTGTTTTAGCGCTAATCGAACTGGTCACTTTTCCGCCTGCTTGCTGAATCAAGGCTTTCGCTTCATCTCGCTTGAGCGCAGGAAGGGTGCCTGTAATCACAAAGGTTTTGCCTTGCAGTGGAGACGGGCCTGCTGGACGACCTGTATCCTGCCCCTCGAGTTGAAGACCTACGGTTTTCAAGCGCTCAATCAGCGTTTGGTTGGCCGGAACTCGAAACCATTGATAAACAGACTGGGCAATTTCTGTGCCAATTCCATAGACGGCTGCGATCGCCCCCGGTTCCGCTGCTGCCAATTTCTCTACCGTAGAAAACTGCTCACTCAAGACCTGGGCGTTGACGCTGCCGACATGACGAATACCCAAGCCATACAGCACTCGGTTCCAGGGCTTTTGCTTTGAGTGGGCGATCGCCTTCACCAAGTTTTGGGCCGACTTTTTCCCCATCCGATCAACCGTCATGAGCTGTTCTTCTGTCAGCTCATACAGGTCGGCCACTGTTTGCAACAATCCCCGATCGACAAACTGCTGCACCCACTTTTCGCCCAACCCTTGAATGTCCATGGCATCCCGCCCAGCCCAATGAATCAGCGCCCCTCGCAAAATCGCTGGACAGGAGGCATTAATGCAGCGGGTCACGGCTTCATCCTGGGGTTGCACCAGGGGTTGCTCACACTCTGGGCAATGGGTCGGCATCTGGTAGGGTTCTGTCCCAGCAGGTCGCAGCTCTGACAGGACGCGCACCACTTCAGGAATGATTTCGCCCGCTTTACGGACGATCACGGTATCCCCTACCCGAATGTCGAGTTCGGCAATGCGATCGCGATTATGCAATGTAGCCCGCGAAACTGTGGTTCCGGCGAGCTGGACTGGACGTAGCTCTGCAACAGGAGTCACTGCGCCCGTGCGGCCCACATTAACGCTAATCCGTTCGACCAGAGTGGGTGCTTCCTCGGCGGGATACTTGAGGGCGATCGCCCAGCGGGGAAACTTTTGGGTAAAGCCCAATTGATCCTGCAAATCGAGGGAATTGAGCTTCACCACCACGCCATCGGTCAGGTAAGGCAACGTTAAGCGTTGGGTAGACCAGCGATCGTAATAGTCTCTAACTGCATCCAGCGAATCGCAAATCTCGCGGTTGGGATTGACGCGAAAGCCAAGTTCCTGCAAAAGTTCGAGCGCTTCTCCTTGCGTGTGCGGAGCCAGACGAGTAGTTGCAGGTGACAGATTTTCTCCCATCACTCTCTGCCCTGCTGCCAAAGGCTCTCCAGCCTCCATCTCTCCCCGAATGTGCAGCGTGTAGGCAAAGAAGTCGAGCCGCCGCTGCGCCACCACGCGAGAGTCGAGCTGTCGTAAGGTTCCGGCTGCTGCATTGCGAGGATTGGCGAATAAAGCCTCACCTGCTTTCTCCCGCTCTTGGTTAATCTGCTCAAATACTGCCAGCGGCAAAAACGCCTCTCCCCGCACCTCAACCAGCGGCGGCGGATTGTCGATCTCTAGCCGCAAGGGAATTGAGCGAATCGTGCGGACATTTTGGGTAATTTCTTCTCCCGTCACCCCATCGCCACGAGTGGCCCCCCGCACCAGCACCCCATTTTCGTAGGTCAGCGCCAGGGCCGAGCCATCAATTTTAAGCTCACAAACATAGGCAAAATGGGTTGCATCTGGTTCAACTCTGCGCCAGCGTTCCTGCCAAGCTGCAAACTCCTCCAGATTAAAAGCATTCTCCAGACTATAAAGCGGAATGTTGTGCCGCACCGACTGAAACTGCGTCGCAGGCCGTTCTCCCACCCGCTGCGTCGGGCTATCTGGCGTCACCAAATCAGGATGTTCAGCCTCAAGTGTTTGCAGCTCGCGATAAAGCTGGTCATAGACAGCGTCTTCCAGGATCGGGACATCTAAGACATAGTACGCATAACCTGCCTGCTGAAGCAGTTGCCGCAGCTCTTTCACCCGCTGTTGTATCTCAGGCGTTGCCCGTTCCACGGAAGTTCTCCATTCCAGAAATTCAGACTCAGAGGCTAGTCTAACGCTCCCGATTGGCCTTGGTCTGCCCAACAACAGAAAATGCGCTTTGGGTTAATCATGTCAAAAACCCAAAGCGCATTTTTATCTAGATTCGCCTAAATTTGGTCTTAGCCGAGCACAAAGTTTTTAGAATTCACTTTCTCAGCCGTTATGTTTTCCAGAGTTGCCAAAGTGGTCCATATTTCACCTCTTCCTTGACCATCGGCATCAACTTGTACTCTTGTGTCTGCACCAACCTGAACCAGTTGAATGTACTGGTGATATTGAGCAAAACGATTTTCAGCGCTAAATTCAGGTGCGTTAAAGATGTTGCGCAGGTCGATCAGATCCCTCGAAGGTTCAAACCGTTGAATGCGATCGCCCCCTTCAGCAAGACTGGTGTAGACAAAGGTATCTGTGCCAATCCCCCCTTTCATTAGATCTTGACCCAGACCACCAATGAGGACGTCATTACCTTGTCCACCAATCAAAGTGTCGTTGCCATCGCCACCTACAAGGCGATCGTTGTGAAGACCACCAATCAAAATGTCATCACCTCGCCCACCAATCAAGATGTCAGCCCCCATACCCCCCTCTAACCGATCGTTGCCATCGCCACCCTCTAGGCGATCATTACCAGGTAGTCCCCTAAGGAGATCGTTACCACTCGATCCTTTCAAAACGTCGCGGTTGTGAGTTCCGGTGAGAAGATCCCTATTTCGGGTACCAGTCAGTTCAATTCCTTGTATGCCGCCTGCAAAGTTAATTGGCTTAAGCAGATCAGCTGTATAGCCTGTAAGCCAGCTATCTATAGAGCCTTGCTGCAAGATATTGCCTGCCGAGTCAGTGACAGAGCCCGAAAGAATCTGAATTTGGTAGTTGCCACGACGCTCTGTCAACGCATCAATATTGGAGAGCGTCCAGGTTTTGTTATCAGCTGTAGTGAGGCTTGCACTCTCGAGAGGGATAGCCTTGCCATTCCGGGTCAAGACAATATCTGACAGGTCAAAATTACTCACAACTTCAGTGAACTCAATATTGATGGAAGGCATGCTGCTATCACGAATAGCAGCACCAACTTTAACCACACCAACATTAGAAGCCTGGGTATCAAACATGCGGGTCAGAACTGAACCTGCTGCCGTGTTGGCATTACCTGCCGCATCTTGAGCCGCTCCTGCACCCACATTGATACTCACCTCTCCGTCACTACCAGGAGTCACCAGGAAGGTGTAGACATTGCCACTTCCAGTCAAGTTGCTGATTGAGCCATTCGTGATACTGATGTCAGAGTCTTCAAAACCACTGACTGCTTCACTGAAGGTAGCGGTCACTGTGAAAGATGCATTGACCGCAGCAGATGCCTCAGAAGTGAGACTGACCGTAGCGGGTTGAGTATCAAAGGTACGAATCAGGGCTGAACCTGCCGCCGTGTTACCGTTGCCTGCTGCGTCTTGAGCCACACCTGCACCCACATTGACACTCACCTCTCCGTCATTACCAGGAGTCACTAGGAAGGTATAGAGAGTCCCATTGCCAGCGAAGTTGCTGATTGAGGCGTTCGTGATGGTGATGTCAGAAGTCTCGAAACCAGTGACTGCTTCACTGAAGGTAGCGGTCACGGTGAAAGGTGCATTGACGGCGGCAGATGCCTCAGAAGTAAGGCTGACCATTGGTGCCGAGACATCAAACGAGCGAGTTAGAGCTGAACTGGCTGCTGAACTAGGATTACCTGCCGCATCTTGAGCCACACCTGCGCCAACATTGACGCTGACTTCTTCTTCACCCGTAGGAGTAACAGTGAAGGTATAGACAGTTCCATCGCCAGAGAAGTTGGTGATCTCACCATTCGTGATGCTGATGTCAGAGTCCTCAAAACCAGTGACTGCCTCACTGAAGGTAGCCGTCACCGTGAAAGGCGCATTGACATCTTCAGCAGCAGCAGAAGTGAGGCTGACGGTCGGTGCCGAGACATCAAAGGTACGAGTTAGGGCTGAACTGGCTGCTGAACTAGGATTGCCTGCTGCATCTTGAGCCGCTCCTGCGCCAACATTAACGCTGACTTCACCTTCACCAGTGGGAGTAACAGTGAAGGTATAGACAGTTCCATCGCCAGAGAAGTTGGTGATCTCACCATTCGTGATGCTGATGTCAGAGTCCTCAAAGCCAGTGACTGCTTCACTGAAGGTGGCAGTTACCGTGAAAGGTGCATTAACATCTCCAGCAGCATCGGAAGTGAGGCTGACGGCCGGAACAGTGGCATCAAAGGTGCGAGTTAGGGCTGAACCGGCTGCCGTGTTACCGTTGCCTGCCGCATCCTGAGCTGCTCCTGCACCCACATTGACACTCACCTCTCCATCACTCCCAGGAGTCACTAGGAAAGTGTAGACATTGCCACTTCCGGTCAAGTTGCTAACCAAGCCATTCGTGATGCTGATATCTGATTCATTGAAACCAGTGACTGCCTCACTGAAGGTGGCCGTCACCGTGAAAGGTGCATTGACATCTCCAGCAGTATCAGAAGTAAGGCTGACGGCCGGAGCAATGACATCTGTCAGACGAATATTATCTAACTGAAAAGCTGCTGGTCCAGTAAAGTTCTGTGGGATAAAGACATCAAATGCAAGTTGAACAGTTTGTCCAATAAAAGAATCTAAATTAACAAAGCCTGCTAGATTTCCAGTGTCAGAAACAGATTGCTTAGTAGCAATGTCTGTACTGAAGAGGTTGAAGGTTGCTAAATTTGCTCCTCCCCCTGTTTCATTAACATTGACAAAAAACACTCTGTCAAGGGTGGCTCCGAAGGTCATGTTATAACCAACTCGGTAATCAAATGACAGTAGAGTTTCTGTTGAAATAGTTACATCTTGAGCAATACGTATTGTGCCAACGCTGCCGTCAAAACCATGAGTTGCAGCGAAGTTACCATCTGTTGGACTGACTGCGAAAAATCCAAAAGATCCAAGAGAAGTCCCTGTAGACTCTACCTTAAGAGGTCTATAGGGGTTAGATAAATCACTAACTGTCCAGCCAGAAAAGTTACCTGTCTCGAAGCTACCATTTGTGATCGCCAGTATGTGGGCATATGATGCTGCCACTTTGGCTTGGAAGACTACTTCTAAGTTAATGTCTCCTCCAACAGTTTTCTCCCAATCCCAGTTGCCGCCGAGGGCAGCGTTACCTGTGGGAGTGGTGGAGGCAGCGATCGCCGCTCCAGTCAGATGATGAAGTTTTTCAATGAACTCGACTCCGGCAGCTCCGGCGGCGACATTGCAACCGTAAAGCAGAATTTGACGAGTAGAGTCTAGGCTGCGGAAGCTAGAGCCAAACCAGGACTGAAGATCCCAAGCGTAGCGATCAAGCGTGTCCAAGCTTAGGTAGCTGTTACCGATAGCAATACTGCCAGGAGTTCCGTGAGAAACAATGTGGAGGCTGTCGATATTGCGATGGTTTTGTAGAGCTGTCGTGATTTGCTGAATACCATCAGCATCAGGATTGAGAATTAGGACTTCTACATTTTCAATAACGCCATCAGCAAGCATTTGATAATCTGCAACACCGGCATCAATAACCACAAGGGCCTTAGAGACTGCTGCTTTTTTGTGGCTGGATGGCTGATTAGTGCCGATTACTGCTGATGGGAGGGTTGCAGTATCTACGAGTACTTTGCTGATCATCGGAAGAGTTCCTTAGGATGAGAATGAAATATAGAACTTGTGGAGAATCACTCTCTAGAATTTGCAACTCTAGTCATTGCAAAACTGGCCCTAAAAGCAGAGTGCATAGAGCAACGGAACTGGGCTCTTGAAAGGTTTCAAAAGTTGTTAGTTTTTGAGTTCGAAATAGCGTTGATGCGAGGGGAGAGGGTTTAGGAGCAAATAGGGCAGAACCAGATTAGTGTCGTTCTACTCAATGTGCCCAACGATCTAAATGAAATCGCACAGAGAAGCGAACTTTATATAACGTTCAGCAAGGAAGTCAGCTCTTGCTCTGTTCTTCATGATTTGGTGGTCAAACCCATTGCAGTTGTGCGATCGCTTTACTTCTTATGCGTTGTTTTTAGATCCGTATTGCAATGTTTTGAAGTATCTTCTTACTCCAGGTCAAGCAAATCGAGTTGTCTTAATACAAGGCTAAGCAGTTGTTAATCAACTGCAGTTTTGAGCTTAATGTTGGCTGCTTATACTCCTGCTGTGTTCTCGAACTATCTAGGCTTTGGTAGCTGCCGAGGTCTGATGCAATCTGGCCTCGGTTTTTGAAAACCTGATTCGGTAATACCTGACTCAGTAATAATTGAGGAGTAGTGTGATATGCGCCTATCCAAATTAGGGTGGCTGACGGCAGCAGCTTTAACGTTTTTACCAGTGCAGGATGTGTTGGCGGCAACTTTGACGGGGGCTCCTCCAATTGTGATTGGTCATCGGGGTGCGAGTGGATTGCGCCCAGAGCATACTTTGGCAGCCTATGAGTTGGCGATCGCCCAAGGTGCAGATTACATTGAGCCCGATTTAGTCATCACCAAAGATGGTGTTCTAGTGGCCCGTCATGAGAACGAAATTTCGGGCACGACCGATGTGGGCGATCGCCCCGAATTTGCCGATCGCTTTACGACGAAAGTGATCGACGGGGTTGAATTTAGCGGCTGGTTTACAGAAGACTTTACGCTAGCCGAGCTAAAAACCCTGCGGGCCAAGGAACGCATTCCCGATATTCGCCCTGGCAACACCGCCTTTGACGGTCAGTTTGAGGTGCCCACCTTTGCCGAAATTATTGAACTAGCGCAGCGTAAGAGTGCTGAAACAGGACGCACGATTGGCGTCTATCCTGAAACCAAACATCCTTCTTACTTTGACTCGATTGGTCTATCGCTGGAAGAGCCGCTGATTGCGGTGTTAGAAAGCTATGGCTACACTCAGCCGACTGATCCGGTGTTCATTCAGTCGTTTGAGGTGAGCAACCTGCAAAAGCTGAGCACTATGACGGATCTGCCGCTGGTGCAGTTGATTTTGACGCCTAATACTCAGCCCTATGACTTTGTGGTGCGCGGCGATACTCGCACCTATGCAGACTTGATCACGCCTGCGGGTTTGGCGGCGATCGCAGAGTATGCAGCGGGCTTAGGCCCCTTCAAGCGGCTGATTGTCCCGGCTGATGCGAATGGCAATCTGCTGGCTCCTACCTCCCTCGTCACTGATGCTCATGGTGCGGGTTTACTGGTGCATCCCTACACCTTCCGCAATGAGTCATTGTTTCTGGCTCCTGATTACAACGGCAATCCAGAACTGGAGTATGAGCAGTTTTATGCGCTCGGCGTTGATGGCGTCTTTACCGACTTTCCAGGAACAGCTTTTGCGGTGCGGGAGCGCCTGTTTGACGATGCGGCTTCGGTACCCGAACCGGGCATGATGATGGGATTCGGGATTATCCCCCTAGCGCTACTGCTGCGCCGCCGCAACGGTTAAGCCAAGCATCTAAATTTCTCGTTACCTAATCTCAGGAGGGTAGTCAGCTACTCTCTTTTTTTATTGGAACTCTCTTGTTTTTATTAAAAATAATGTGCTGAAGCTGGCAACATCGGGTATTCTGCCTAGTGATCTGTTGAGACCAGGGCTACCTGTCTACACTAAAGGAGATCTCAAGGAAAGCTGACGGGTGACTGAATCTTTAACCGATTGGACAGGCCGAGATTGGAGCGGATAGACGTATGAAAGTTTGGTTGGTGAGTTTCCTGCTGGTGTTTGGGGTGGTTGAGCTTTTCCAGTGGATCATGGGGATTCCCTGGTTGCAAGATGCGACACTGCCCATGCCTGTGTTCATTTTGGGGGGAACGGCGTTGGCGATCGCCTCCAATTCCAACAAAAGAGCCGGGTTGCCCTGGCAAAGTTTATGGGAGTCTGAGTCGGTGACCAACTTGAAAGCGGGTATGCGGGGGGCGATCGCCTCCAACCCGTCTCCTTCATTTGAAGTGAGTGAACCCCACCCAGTATCCCAGGTTCGTCCCGGCCCTCAGTTGCCTGATCTGTCGCCTCAGTCGCCCCAGCAACCTGTTTCTTTTAAAGTTCGGAAGTCCGATCAGCTCGAATAAATAGCCACAAAAAAAGGTGGGTCAATGCCCACCTTTTACTACCAATTAGCGATCGTCTTAGCGCTTGGCTAGTTTCTTCGACATCTTCCGCAGGCGGATCGACTCAGGCGTTACTTCTAGCAGTTCGTCAGAGCCAATGTACTCTAGAGCACGCTCTAGGCTCATGTCGATAGGAGCTTGAAGCTGGACGAGTTCTTCACCGCCAGAAGCTCGGTGGTTGGTGAGCTGCTTGGTTTTACAGATGTTTAGCTCCAGATCTTGCGGGCGGTTGTGTTCGCCGACAATCATGCCTTTATAGACCTTGGTGCCAGGGGTGATGAAGAAGACGCCCCGATCTTCCGCGTTCCTGAGCGAATAGAAGGTAGCAACGCCCTCCTCAAAGGAGATTAAAACACCGTTGCGACGAGTATCGACATCGCCGGAGAGCGGACGGTAGTCGAGGAAGCTGTGGTTCATGATGCCGTCACCTTTTGTCAGGCGCATAAACTCGCCCCGGAAGCCAATCAGGCCGCGAGCTGGAATGATGAACTCAAGCTGGGTGCGCCCGTTGGTGCTAACTTGCATGTTCTGCATTTCGCCGCGACGCTGGCCCAACCGTTCGATACAGCCACCCACACCGTCTTCGGGCACGTCTAAGACGAGCAACTCAAACGGTTCGCAGGGCTGACCGCTAACTTCGCGGTAGATCACCTGCGGCTGAGATACCTGAAACTCGTAGCCTTCCCGTCGCATCGTTTCGATCAGGATGCCGAGGTGGAGTTCTCCCCGTCCCGAAACGGCAAGCTTGTCGGGGGAGTCGGTTTCTTCGACGCGGAGGGCAACGTTGGTTTCGAGTTCTCGCATGAGGCGATCGCGCACCTGACGCGACGTCACCATGCTGCCTTCCTGTCCTGCAAACGGAGAGTCATTCACCGAGAAGGTCATCCGCAGCGTGGGCTCATCTACCTTAATCAACGGCAGCGCTTGTGGCTCATTGGGACAAGTAATCGTTTCACCAATGTTGGCATCGGCAAAGCCAGCCACCGCTACAATGTGTCCAGCAGAGGCTTCGGGCAGGTCAACCCGCTTCAGTCCCTCAAAGCCAAGCAGTTTGCTAATTTTGGACTTCACAATCGAGCCATCTTCCTTGACCAAGGCAGCCTGCTGACCCATCTGGATTGTGCCGTTGTGAATCCGGCCAATCACAATCCGACCCAGGTATTCGGAGTAGTCGAGGGTCGTCACCTGAAGCTGAAGCGGCTTTTCGGGATCGCCAACTGGGGGTGGAACATGCTGCAAGATGGCCTCAAACAGCGGCTGCATGTCAACAGCTTCATCGTCGAGGTCTTTCTTGGCAAAGCCGGACAGGCCAGAGGCAAATAGATAGGGGAATTCGCACTGATCGTCGTCAGCACCTAGCTCTAGAAACAGATCTAAAACCTTGTCGATCGCCCCATAGGGGTCGGCCTGGGGACGGTCAATTTTATTGACGACTACGATGGGACGCAAACCCTTTTCTAGCGCTTTCTTCAGCACAAATCGGGTTTGGGGCATCGGGCCTTCGTTGGCATCTACGATCAGGATGCAGCCATCTACCATGCCCAAGACGCGCTCGACTTCACCGCCAAAGTCGGCGTGACCAGGCGTATCGACAATATTAATCAAAGTTTCTTTGTAGTGAACGGCGGTGTTCTTCGATAAAATCGTGATACCGCGTTCGCGCTCCAGTGTATTGGAGTCCATGACACAATCCGGAACCTCTTCCCCTTCTCGGAATGTGCCGGATTGCTTCAGCAGTGCATCAACTAAAGTTGTTTTGCCGTGGTCAACGTGAGCAATGATCGCAACATTGCGAATAGGGAGAGTCATAGAGAGTTCCAGAGTGAAAGATTCGGAAGGCTAGGTGAATAACCTCTTCGTTCAGATTTGCAGAAAGATGCTCCGCAGTATGAAGAAGCCTTAATAATCTTATCCTACTCGTTCCGCAGACGGCTTGACATATTTTTCAGAATCGGCATCTTACTTTGGTGATAAGTAGTAAGTGCGATCGCCTCCCCTCGCATCTCCCTCTTCCCATCGAACCTGACCCGACACAGGTTCACCTTCAACCCCTCACCCAAGCTGAGCTAGCCAGAAGGCTCAACCTCTCCGACAGTGCCATCGGCTGCAAGGACAGATAGCTGGGAGGACAGATGTCCCTAAATGCCAGCAAATCTTAAAGTTAGCGAGATCTCCCGACGTCCGCTGCCTCGCTCACTGGTGTCTCTGGGACAGCCATAATGTTGAGCAACGGAAGAATGATGGGCGTGGAGCCAGCTCAATCCAGATTGAATTGCTCTAGCGCCATGTGCCACTAAACTAGTGAAAGTCAGACCCGAAACTACGATCAACAGAGGTAAGCACATAAAATCTTGATGTTTGAAGCTTCTACTTCCCTCTACACCCTCAAAACTGCGAATCCGGAACGATAGTTGCTGGCCCTGCGCTAAAGCAATGGAGCTTGTTTAAATCAATTCAAGCAACTTCTGTTGACCTAGTTCTATCTGTAGAGTTGCAATCTCTTGGCGAGTTTGTACTCTGATTGAAAGGGCTAAAACGATGAACCTTTGGTATGATCGGTGAGAACGATTATCATTGTGTTCATTGGTAGTGCTAGAAGTCCAAAATCTATCTGTTCGGTATCGAGGCTTGCAAGCACTTGAAAATATCTGCGTTACCCTCACTTCGAGTGAGCTGGTGGGCGTGATTGGCCCGAATGGAGCCGGAAAAAGTACTTTTTTGAAAGCCCTGTTGGGGTTGGTGCCGTTCCGAGACGGGCAGGTATTATTTCAGGGCACGCCGTTGCAAAAACAGCGCCGCCAAACGGCCTATGTGCCCCAGCGCTCTCAAATCGACTGGGACTATCCCACCACGGTTTGGAATGTGGTGATGATGGCACAAACGGCTTCGGTCGGTTGGTTTCGTGGCCCCGATCGACGGGCAAAGCGGCTGGTATGCGAAGCCTTGGAGCGGGTGGAAATGTGGCATCTGCGGCATCGCCAGATTGGGGAACTGTCGGGCGGGCAGCAGCAGCGGGTGTTTTTGGCGCGGGCGATCGCCCAACAGGCCGATCTGCTTTTATTTGACGAACCCTTTACCGGGATTGATAAAAAAACCGAAGCCATCATTCTGCATATCTTTGCTGAACTCAAATCTCAGGGCAAAATGATATTGGTTTGTAGCCACGAGTGGGGAGAAGCTCTCAACCACTACGATCGCCTTCTCCTACTCAATCAGCGACTGCTTGCCAACGATGTCCCCCAGATGGTGATGACGCTCGAAAACATCCAACGAGCCTACGGCGAAAACCTGCAGCCTTCACTCAACGGATCATCCTCAACGCCCTTCTTCTGCTAGCACTCCTCCTAATCCAAATCTCTCCATGCTCGACTGGCTCCTAGACCCACTGGGCTACGAATTTATGCGCAACGCTCTCACAATGGGCGTTGTCGTGGGGATGCTTTGCCCCATCGTGGGCACCTATCTGGTGGTGCAGCGGATGTCTTTAATGGGTGATGTGATTGCCCATGCGGTGTTGCCGGGGCTGGCGATCGCCAACTTTGTCGGGGTAGAAATTCTAATTGGCGCATTTCTCTCTGGGCTGCTGAGCACCTTTGTGATTGCCTGGATTCGCTCCCAATCTCGCGTTAAGGTCGATGCCGCAATGGCTCTCACCTTCGCTAGCTTCTTTGCTTTGGGCATTACACTGCTGACGCTGTTGCGGAGTCGTTTGGATCTAGAAGCGCTGCTGTTTGGCGATATCTTGGGCGTGACGCAGCGGGCTGTCTGGCAAACGGTAATTATTGCGGCGATCGTGCTGCTGTTTATCAAGATTTTTTATAAAGAACTGCTGTTCTACACCTTCGATCGCCTAGGTGCGGAAGCGGTAGGTCTGCCAGTGAATGCTATTTATCTGGGGCTAATGGCTGGTATCACAATCACGATTGTGGCTAGTATGCAGGCGGTTGGCGTCATTCTCGTCATTGCCCTGATGGTCGGCCCCGCGATGACGGCCTACCTGTTGGTCAAAGAGTTGCATTTGATGATGGGGGTTGGAGCGCTGCTGGGAATCTTGTCTAGCCTGGTGGGCATGTATGCCAGCTTTTATTTTGATTTGCCATCTGGGCCTGCGATCGCCCTAGTCATTTTTGGGCTATTCATCTTGGCGCTGCTGTTTAGCCCCACTCAAGGCATCCTCACCCACCCTTCCGATCGCCCCCGCTTCATGTTCGGCAAGCGCCCATAACCCCTCAAACGTCTCTACGTCTGTTTGACCTTATGATGAAAATAGTTTAAGAAACTTTAAGAAATTAGCCGTGACGACTCAATTGACTTCTACCTGGCCCCTGACCACCCAAACCTGGACCTGGAAAGGCTACAAGATCTGCTATGCGGTTCAAGGGGAGGGACGGCCTCTGATTTTGCTACACGGATTTGGTGCTTCGATTGGGCACTGGCGTAAAAATATTCCAGTGTTGGCGGCGGCAGGATATCGGGTATTTGCGATCGATCTGTTGGGGTTTGGTTGCTCAGAAAAACCTGCGATCGCCTACACACTAGAGCTGTGGGAAGAATTGCTCTACGACTTCTGGAGCGATCGCGTTCAGGAACCCGCCGTCTTTGTCGGAAACTCGATCGGGGCATTGCTGAGCTTGATGGTGTTGGCTGACCACCCTGAAATTGCCTGCGGTGGCGTATTGCTCAATGCTGCCGGTGGTCTAAACCATCGACCAGAAGAACTCAACCTGCCACTACGGTTACTGATGGGCACGTTTACTAAGCTCGTCACTTCTAGCGTGAGCGGGCCGTTTTTGTTTGACCTAGTGCGCCAAAAGACTCGACTGCGACGGACGCTAATGCAGGTGTATCGCGATCGCGAAGCCGTCACCGATGAGCTAATCGAGCTGATTTATACGCCGTCCTGTGATGTTGGCGCTCAGAAAGTATTTGCCTCCATTTTGGCTGCACCACCCGGCCCCCAGCCCACCGAACTGCTGCCCAAAGTGTCTCAACCCCTGCTGGTGATGTGGGGAGAAGCCGATCCCTGGACTCCGATTAGCGGAGCCAAAGTCTATCAAGATCTAGCAGAAGAATTGTCTCACGTGCAGTTTACGTCCATACCCGATACAGGTCATTGCCCTCATGATGAGCGTCCGGAGGTTGTAAATGCACGACTTTTGGAATGGTTGACTGAGCAAGAAAATGCATTAGCAACCAACAGTTAAAAATGGGGAACCGCCAGGTTTTCATTTTTAATCTGATTTTGCATTTTGAATTGCTCCCAGATGTTAGCTAAGTGTTAGCCAAGCGCCAGCCAGGTATTCGCCAAGATGCCAGCCAAGCGTTAGCCAGGTGCTAGCTGGGTGTTAGTCACTGCTGGGCAACAGAGGACGCACCACCAAGAACCCCGCTCCAAACGCGGTAATGATGATCACAGTAATCGTGATTGTCAGCCACAGGCCGCCCATATCTTTAGGAGCGGTGGCGCTTCGGGTTAGCCGAGGCTTAGGTTCTTCCTGCTGGCTAAACAACGCATCTGTGAGCGGATCAGCTTCATCTAAGGGAGGGAACGAAACCGGGTTGGTTGTCGAAGGGATCGGCTGGCTGCTCGGGCGAGAAGACTGCCCTCTAAACAGATCCGAGGGCGTATCCATCGGTGAAGAAACGCGACTGCTCGTAGGTCGGTTGGACTGGAAAGAGTCAACCACCTGCTGCAAATGGAGCGCTGATTGGACGACTCGCCCAACTTCTTGCTGCAATTGCTGGTTTTGCTGGGTGAGTCTCTGGTTTTGGCTGTTGAGCGAGTCCAGCATTGCTTTGGTGGCCTGGAGCTCGGCGGCCAACTCCCGGTAAACCGAGATCGGCACTGAAGGCGAGTAGTTGTTACCAGATGGGGGTGTGGCTCCGGGCGTCGGATTTCGCATAGAGGAATCAGAATTTGGCTTAGATTTCATGGATATTGTTCAAACTTGAAACAGTGGCCGCAGGTCTTAACAGAATATATGCCCCAGATTAGATGAATTTAGAACAATCTAGCAGTTGTTCAGCAAAATTTTGCCTTAACTCTAGACCTATACTGGATCAGAAGACCTTCAAAGGTTAGTTATTTAGTTTCTCAACTGTATTGGACGATCATGAGTTACCCGTCGGCCCAACAAGATTCTTTACTTGGCACAGCAAATCAGCCGTCAGAACCAAAATATGGTGAGCGCCAGATTGAGGAAGGTCAGCTGATTACTTTCCCAAATCCTCGCATTGGTCGGCGCTATAACGTGCAGATTACGCTGCCTGAGTTTACCTGCAAATGTCCATTTTCGGGCTATCCCGATTTTGCTACGATTCACATTGACTACATTCCCTGTGAACGGGTGGTGGAACTAAAGGCGATCAAGCTCTATATCAATAGTTACCGCGATCGCTATATTTCTCATGAAGAATCTGTCAATCAAATTCTGGATGATTTTGTTGCCGCTTGCGATCCGCTGGAAGTGACCATCAAAGGCGACTTCTCGCCCCGTGGGAATGTCCATACAGTGATTGAGGTTCATCACCAGAAGCCAGACTCGGTAGACGACGCGCAGGGTTAGGTTTTGCCAGCCAAAAACTGTTGCAGGCTTTCCTGCCGTCTTTGCCTCAACGCCGCTATGATGCAAAAAAGCTTGGTGATTGGTGAGATTGACCTCCATGTTTCCTGATGTTCTGACGAAGAGATTGCGGCGACGGTTGCTGGCCTTTGTTTTTGTGCCGCTGCTGGCGATCGCCCTCTCTGGCTGTAATCTAGCTGCGTTTCGCACCGAAGCCGCCCAAGTGCCGCGCGCGATAATCAGCGAATTGAGTGAACCCAAAACCTTCAACTCGGTGATGAGCCAAGTCTCGACAGGTGTATTTGGGCTGATTTACGAAAGCTTGGTGAGTCAGAATGGCGTAACGGGTGAGCTAGAGCCTGCCCTGGCCGAATCGTGGGAAATTTCAGATGACCAGCAGCGGGTGACGTTTACGCTGCGAGAGGGGCTGAGGTGGTCGGATGGGGAACCTTTCACCGTTGACGATATTGTTTTCACCTACAACGACATCTACTTCAACCCTCAAATCCCTAGCGGCGAGCGAGATATCTTGCGGATTGGAGAAGAAGGCAGATTTCCAGCCGTGCGGAAGGTGAGCGATCGCCAAGTTGAGTTTGTGACACCAGAACCGTTTGCTCCCATTCTGCGCTATGCAGGTGGCCTGACAATTTTGCCCCAGCATGCACTGCAAGAGTTAGTCTCTTCCACAGACTCAGATGGCAATCCTCGCTTTGTGTCAGCTTGGGGGACCGATACCAATCCAGCTCAAATTATTGGCAACGGCCCTTATCGGATCAAAAGCTATGAAACCAGCCAGCGGGTTGTCTTCGAGCGCAACCCTTACTACTGGCGGCAAGGCACCCAGGGCAATCCTCAGCCCTACATTGACGAGTTTGTGATTCAAATCGTCGAGTCCAACGATAATGCCCTGATGCAGTTTCGCTCAGGTGGTCTCGATGTGATTTCGATTCCACCCAACTATTTTTCTTTAATCAAGCGCGAAGAAAATCGAGGCAACTTCACCATTTATGAGGGTGGCCCTACCCTAAGTACGACTTTCCTTTGTTTTAACCTCAATCAAGGTAGCCGAGATGGTCAATCTCTGGTGAATCCGATTCGATCTCGCTGGTTTAATACGCTAGAGTTTCGGCAGGCGGTGGCCCATGCCATCGATCGCCAAACCATGATTAACAACACGTTTCAAGGTTTGGGCGTTCCTCAAAATTCTCCGATTCCCACCCAAAGTCCTTACTATCTGTCGCCAGAGGAAGGACTACCTGTTTACGAATATGACTTAGATCGGGCCAGAGAACTACTGCTCAGTGCAGGCTTTCAATACAACAATCAGGGGCAACTGCTCGATGCAGATGGTAATCGCGTTCGATTTACGTTAATTACCAATGCTGGCAACCAGATTCGAGAAGCGATGGGGGCGCAGATCAGACAAGATTTGGCCCGAATTGGAATTCAGGTCGATTTTCAGCCGATCGCCTTCAATACGCTGGTTCGAAAGCTCTCTGACACATTAGATTGGGAAGCCCATCTGCTTGGCTTCTCTGGAGCGGGTGTAGAACCGGATGGGGGGCGCAACATTTGGTCTCCCAATGGTAGTCTTCATGCCTTTAACCAACGCCCGATGGATGGACAGCCGCCGATTGAGGGATGGGAAGTTGCCGACTGGGAAGAAGAGATTAGTCGTCTCTACATTCGGGGAGGGCAAGAACTGGAGGAAGAACGGCGGCGGGAAATCTACGCCGAGGCGCAAAAGCTTGTGCAGGCCAACGTTCCCTTCATTTATTTGGTTAATCCGCTGGCGCTGTCTGCCGTTCGCGATCGCATCGAGAATGTCCAATATTCTGCATTAGGAGGGGCTCTCTGGAATATCCACGAACTCGAAATCGCTGAATAATAAATCTTTCAACTAGTCTCTCAACCAGTCACTTAAGTAGGTGGACATAAATAAATGATGCTGTAGGGTGCTGTTAGGCGTAGCCATAACGCACCATTTCCCAGACTTTGATGCGTTACGCTGGCGCTAACACATCCTACAAATAATTAAGCTCATCTACTTAACTAGTCTCTTAACTAGATAGATTCCTCAATGAGTAGAACTAGACCCCACCTGCTCACTCCTCACCTGCTCACTCCTCACCTCCATTAGCCTGTGACTCAGCCAGAAGCTCTCCGAAATCTCTTAAACGCAGTTGCTCTAGGGGACGTTAGCCCAGACATTGCGATGGATAAGCTCAAGCATCTTAACTTTGAGCCCGTTGGAGAATTTGCCAACATTGATCATCACCGCACCCTGCGAACCGGATTTCCAGAGGTGATTTGGGGGCCGGGGAAGACACCCGAGCAGATTGTGCAGATTATGCAGGCGATGCGGCAGCACAACCCAGTCGTGATGGCCACCCGGATTGAGCCTGCGGTCTATGAACAGCTCCAAGAACAAGTGCCGGAGTTAGTTTATTACAAACTAGCTCGGATTTGTGCGATCGCCCCCCCCGATCTACAGCCTCACCGTTCCGGAACCATTACCCTCGTGTCAGCTGGCACAGCAGATTTGGCCGTAGCCGAAGAAGCCGCTGTCACAGCAGAACTGTCTGGCTTTCGGGTCAAGCGGCTCTGGGATGTCGGCGTGGCCGGCATTCACCGCTTGCTCAACAACCGAGAATTGATCTATGAGGCCAACGTGCTGATTGTGGTAGCCGGAATGGAGGGAGCCTTACCCAGTGTAGTAGCTGGATTGGCCGACTGTCCTGTGATTGCTGTCCCCACTAGCATCGGCTACGGAGCCAGCTTTAACGGCCTTGCGCCACTCCTAACGATGCTCAATTCCTGTGCGGCAGGCGTCGGCGTCGTCAACATCGACAATGGTTTTGGGGCTGCCATCCTCGCTGGGCAGATTCTCCGCACCGCTCAAAAACTCAACTCCTCCGAAGCCTCCTGATAAGAAGCACCTGGCATAGATGTTCTCTATTTTGGATCCAAATCTGAGCCATTGAAATCTGAGCTGTTGAAGAGTTCAAACACCTGACGACAAAACTGCTTGAGCTGATCTGCGATTTCTGGCACAGGGACGTTTTTACCGATAAACTCCCACTGGTCGATCGTTGAAAACTGCCACTGCTTGCCTTGATGGTCAAACCCAGCCAACTCGACGCCGATCGCCCGATAGGCATTGGTAAGCGGATCAGCGTGAAAGCGAATCTGGGCCAAAATACTGCGGCTTTGAAATAGGCGGCTCCGACCTGGCAAGTGAAAACCAATATCGATGGAGTCGGGATCAATCAGCTCGCGGGTATCCTGGTCGTTGGCCCAGGGCTTGAGGTCAGATCTGACATCCGAAAACTCGGACTTGAACAGATTGACCACTGCTGCGATTTTGCTAGCGACTTCAAAGTTAGTGGCCTGTTCAGCGGCGTTCACTCAACACTCTCCTAAATGTTGTTGATGGTGATTAGGATAACGAGATTTAGTTTGATCGGGAAATTTGGAATAGCGGAACCTGTCCCCCTGATAATTAAGGGAGAGCCGACTTAACAAGGAGCCTTACAGATGCGCCCTACCCCCTGTCACATCATCGTAGAAGGAAATCCGGCGATCATTTATGCCAGTCGGAATGGCTTGCCCGCCAAGACTTTACCTATTTTGAATCGATTTTTAGATAAATTCTGGCAAGAAAGAGACATCTCAGGAGAATCTTCTGATACGCCTGAGTGTTTGGTTGCCCAACTCGTAGTCCGATTTGGGTTTGAAATTTGTGAGGATGACTACTCCAACCTGCGAGTGGGGATTCACTATCGCCCTGAGGTTGGCTATCTCTACAGGGTCGGACTCGACCACACGGTCCAAATCTGGGTTCCCGAAGCAGCCTATTGCCAAAATCCCGAAGTGGGACTGGCCGGCTGCCGAGAACTCATCCATGACGCCTCGCAACTCGTTGATCTACCGAGTGAAAGTAGAGCCCAGTGAGAGCAGGAAAAGTGAAAGTAGGACGAGTAGCTAGGTGGTGTATTCAGCGTTGATTTTGACGTAGTCGTAGCTGAGGTCGCAGCCCCAAGCCATGCCTGCACCTTGCCCGTTGCCGACACTGACCGAGATTAGAACCGTATCGGACTGAAGGTAGGCTCCAGCGGCAGCTTGTTTGAGGTAGTGGCTGGCAGCACCCCGATCAAACTCTAGCGGCTGACCGTAGTTCATCAGCAAGAAGTCACCGAGCTTGACTTGGAGGCTGCCTTGCTCGAAGGGAACTCCGGCTCGTCCGGCGGCGGCGGCGATGCGGCCCCAGTTGGGATCACGGCCAAAGATGGCTGATTTGACGAGGGATGATCCGGCAATAGTGCGGGCGATTTGACGAGCTGATTTGTCGTCGGTGGCTCCGGTGACGCGAACTTCTACTAAACAAGTTGCGCCTTCTCCGTCGCGGGCGATCGCCTTCGCCAAATGAATGCAAACCTCTGTCAGCATGGCCTCTAGCTTCTCAGCTTCTGGCCCCATTTCTGTAATCGCAGGTGTGCGAGATTGGCCGTTTGCCAGGGCTAGGAGCGTGTCGTTGGTGCTGGTGTCGCCATCAACGGTAATTTGGTTGAAGCTTTTGTCGGCAGCGCGGCTGAGCATTTGCTGCCAGAGATGGGAAGAAATGGCAGCATCACAGGTGACAAACGCCAGCATGGTGGCCATGTTGGGGTGAATCATCCCTGACCCTTTGGAAATGCCGCCAATCCGGACGGGGCGATCGTGCAGTGTCGTTTCTAAGGCAATCGATTTCGTCACCAAGTCTGTCGTAATGATTGCCTGTGCGGCCTGATCAGACCCGTCTTCCGAGGCAGAGGCAACGAGAGGCGCAATTCCAGACCGCAAGGCATCCATCCGAATTCGTTGGCCAATCACGCCTGTGGAGGCAATCAAGACCGATTCGGGTGCAATGTTGAGCGCTTGGGCCAACAACTGTGCGCTTTCCTGAGCATCGGTCCAGCCTTGGGCACCTGTGGCCGCGTTGGCTTGACCTGCATTACAGAGAATGGCGTGGGCACTGGTTTTGGCCTGTAGGCGCTGACGACAGTAATCGACGCAGGCAGCTCGCACTTGGCTGGTCGTAAAGACTCCAGCGGCGATCGCCTCTGTTTCCGACAAAATCAGTGCCAAATCTGGTGCACCCGAAGGCTTGAGTCCTGCTGCGATTCCTGCCGCTTTAAATCCCTTGGGGGCTGTCACGCCACCCGGAATCACCTGCCAGTCTGCCATTGCTCCTCCCATTTAGTGATGTTGACCGTAAATTTGAGCAAATCTTAGTGCTCAATTTTGACTGACAAGATTTTGTCGCCTTTTTGAATGGCATTGACAACATCCATATCTGCCGTCTGGCCAAATGTGGTGTGGACGCCATCTAGGTGCGGCTGGGGAGCATGGCAAATAAAGAACTGACTGCCGCCCGTATCCTTGCCAGCATGGGCCATTGAGAGTGTTCCAGCTTTGTGTTTGTTGGAGTTGATTTCACACTTGATGGTATAGCCTGGGCCAGCTGTGCCTGTGCCTTTGGGGCAGCCACCTTGAACCATAAAGTTGGGAATGACGCGGTGGAAATTGAGTCCGTCGTAAAAGCCTTTTTCTGCCAGATCTACAAAGTTTTTGACCGTGTTGGGTGCATCTGCATCAAACAGATCCAGATGGATGGTGCCCTTCTCGGTTTCCATGATGGCGCGAGTCATATGTGTTTCCTTATGAAGAAGACGTGAAGCCTAGTTTACGTCAGCCATCGCCTGAACGACACGTTCCTGATTAATTAATTCATCTGGAGTTGGAGCTAGAGCGATCGCGATCGCCCCCCCAAGCACTACCAATCGCTGCCAAGTGTTACCAAATGCGGCCCAAATCTACCCCGAACGCTGAAGGAACGCTTTGCGATCGCCCCTTTGGTTAGGTTGGGTTCAGTTGAAAACGGCATTGCCCCAACCGGAGGAATCCCCCCTATGACAACGCAAATCTTAGATCAAACCAAGGCTGAACAATTTGCAGAAGGCTTAGTTGGTATTTTGAATAGTGGCGCGATCGCCCTGATGACTTCCCTTGGCCACCGCAGTGGGCTGTTTGATACGCTAGCAAAATTGCCTCCCGCTACCAGTCAGCAGATTGCCGACGCAGCTCATCTAAACGAACGCTATGTGCGCGAGTGGCTGGGCGCAATGGTGACGGCTCGCTTTGTTGAGTATGATCCTGCAACCTGCACCTATGCTCTGCCACCCGAACATGCGGCTTTTCTGACTCGGTCAGCCAGTCCTGACAATATTGCCGCCTTCATGCAGTACATTCCTCTGCTGGGAACTGTAGAAGACCAGATTTTGAACTGCTTTGTGAATGGCGGTGGTGTTCCTTATTCTGAATTTAAGCGGTTCCATCAGGTGATGGCAGAAGACAGCGGCCAGACTGTCGTGGCAGGACTCGAAGACTATATTTTGCCGATGATTCCTGGCCTCACGGAGTCCCTACAGCAAGGCATTGATGTGTTGGATTTGGGCTGTGGTAGCGGCAAAGCTCTTAACCACATGGCTACCTTATTTCCAAACAGTCGTTTTCGGGGCTATGACTTTTCACCGGAGGCGATCGCCTTCGCCCAGTCGGAGGCCCAAAGCCTTGGTCTGACCAACATTCAGTTTCAGGTTCAGGATGCGGCTTTGCTCAATGAAGTTGAGCAGTACGATCTGGTCTGCACCTTTGATGCCATTCACGATCAGGTGCGCCCCGATGTGGTTTTACGTAATTTATATCGGGCTTTGCGTCCAGATGGCCTTTACCTAATGCAAGACATTCGAGCCTCCAGCGATGTCAGCGGCAATCTAGAGCATCCGGTTGCGCCCCTGCTCTACACCATTTCTTGTATGCACTGCATGACCGTTTCTCTGTCGGCAGGCGGGATGGGCTTAGGCGCAATGTGGGGTGAAGAACTGGCGATTCAAATGTTAGGGGAAGCAGGCTTTAGGCAGGTAGAAGTCAAGCAGCTCAGCCACGATTTCCAAAATAACTACTACATCGTCAGAAAGTAGGAGCAGATCAATGGCCCGCATCATTGTTGAAACCACCTTTGATCCAACGTCAAATTTGGCTATGCAGTCCCTTCCTATTTATCTGATGCCCTGCTTTAGAGATCGTAGTATTCGCTGGCTGCGTACGTTGCGATCGCTCGACCACTGCCGTACCATTTGCGAGCTAGAGGCTGCCGATGCCGAATCTGTCCGAGCCTCCTACCGCATGGCAGGCTTACCCTTTGACCGGATCTGGACCGCAGAACTGCAAGAAGACTAATCCTGGGGAAAAACTATGTGCCAACTGTGTCAAATTGCCCTCCGTTATCAGCAATCTAAGCAAGGCAGTTCTCCACTGCTGAACGCCAAACTCACGGCTTTAGTTGTCTTAAACCAAACAAAAACAGCACCTGCGATCGCCTCCAGCTCTTCCAAATAATTTATTTGAATTGCGGGTTGTCAAGACGTACATTTGATTCTATTGATTGATCAAATGATTGATCAAAACTTTGTCTGGCAATCAATCCTTGAGCCAGGGATGAGTTCCACGCCTCCCAGCTTGCAAATTCAGTTACTGGGTGATTTTCGCCTGTTGGAGGGCGATCGCATTGTGGTGGGTCTCAACACCGAGCGGTTGCAATCCCTGCTAGCCTATCTGATTTTAAATCGCGAGTCTCCCCAACCTCGACAGCGGTTAGCGTTTCTGTTTTGGCCCGACTCAACCGATTCTCAGGCGCGCACCAATCTGAGGCGAGAGCTATATCATCTGCGCCGGATTCTTCCTGATGCTGACAAGTTTTTGCAAATTGATACAAAGACCTTGCAGTGGCGAACTGAGGCCAACTGGACACTGGATGTAGTTGAGTTTGAGCAGGCGATCGCTAACCTAGAAACCGCAGACCTGGCAGCAAATCCAGACGCCATTCGAGCTGCCTTAGAACAGGCAACTTCCCTCTATCGGGGCGAGTTGTTGCCTAACTGCCACGACGACTGGATCGCTCCAGAACGTGAAAGGCTCCAGCAGCTGAATATTCAAGTTCTGGACGGGTGGATTCGGTTTGGCAAGGCATATCAGCAGAAGCCAGTATCCATTCGAGCGGCTCAGCGGCTCCTGCAACTTGATCCGTTGCGGGAGTCGGCTTACGGTGAACTGATGCAGCTTTATGCCAGCGAGGGCGATCGCGCCAGTGCATTGCGCCTCTATCACCAATGTATGACGCTGCTGCGAGATGAATTAGGACTTGATCCGAGTCCGACGACGCGATCGCTGTATGAGCGTTTGCTGCACGAAACTGATTCTCAGTTTTCATCTGCACCTGCACCTCCACCTGCACCTGTTCCGCCACTTTCTCCTCCACCTGCTGTCGAGATAGCTCGCGTTTCTTTGTCAGAACCGTCGCCTGCTCGCGTCAACACCCTGCCTTTGGTGGGCCGCGCTCAGGAATGGACCACGATTCACACCTGGCTCAACTCGGCTACGACGCCAACCGAACTGCTCTTGCTAATTGGCGAACCTGGCATTGGTAAAACTCGCCTCCTGGAGGAGTTGGCAGCGGCGACTCAGACTGTCCAGGGACAAGTGCTATGGGGATGCGGATTTGAAGCAGAATTGTTGCGGCCCTACGGCGCTTGGACTGATGCACTGCGGGCGATCGCCATTGCAAGCACCGATCTACCTGTGGCCTTGAGTTCGCTCTTTCCAACCCGGTCTATCCAGCTCCAGCCGCCTGTCGATCGGAGCCAGTTGTTTGAGGCGGTGGTGCAGTTGTTGGCACAGTTGGCCGCAAGTGCGCCGCTGATCGTGATTTTGGATGACATTCAATGGCTAGACGAAGCTTCGACCGCTTTGCTGCACTATGTCACTCGGCGGTTGGGACATGTCATTCGGGTGGCTTGTGCGGTGCGGCGGCGAGAACTGCAAGACAATCAGCCTGTGTTGAAGCTGGTGCAGGCGCTGCGGCGAGAACGCCGGATACAAACGCTGGAGCTGCAATTGCTCAACCGAGAGCAAACAATAGAACTGGCGCAGGCGATCGCCCCCAATCTTGACGCTGAGCAGGTCTTTATTGATAGCGGCGGCAATCCTCTATTTGCCCTGGAAGTGGCGCGATCGCAGGCCACGCAGACAAGTTCAGAAACAGGCTCAGAGACAGGCTCAGAAACGGGTTCAGATGCAGATAGCTTGGAAACACTCATTCAAGACCGTCTGCGGCAGCTCCAAGAACCTGCCCGTGAGCTATTGCCTTGGGCGGCGGCATTGGGGCGGAGCTTTCACCCCACGCGAGTGGCTCAGATTGCCGATTTTTCTCTGACCCGGTTGCTAACTGCCCTGGAAGAGCTAGAGCAGCAGGGGATTATTCGTCCGGGTGCGGCGGTGGATGGCGAAACGGGATATGACTTTGTTCATGATCTGGTGCGGCAGGTGGCCTATCAGCAAATTTCGGCTCCACGTCGGCAGTTGGTGCATCGCCATATTGCCCAATCACTCAAAACCCTGGTCTCCGCAGAAGAGACGTTAGCCAGCGAGATTTTTCATCATGCCGCTTTGGGGGGCGATCGCTCCCTAGCAGCTCAATCAGCCCTGACTGCCGCAGAACGCTGTCTGCGATTGTTTGCCTACACAGAAGCTGCAACCCTCGCTGAGCGAGGCATCGAGCATTGTCAGACTTTGGAGCCGACGGCTAGGCTACGACTACACCTCTCTCTGCTGAAGGTGACAATCTTGGCTGGGGTCACTCAGGCCCAGGTTTCTGCACTCGAAGCAGACCTCAATCGCTTGATGGCAGAGGCCCACAGGCTCGGACTCCAAGATGAAGAGGCGATCGGATATGAAGCCCTCATCATCTTGAACTTTGAGCATGGCAACTTCGCGCAAGTGCAGGAAAACTCCATCCAGATGGCCGAAACCTTCCGAGCGGCAAGTCCCAGCACAACGGCCCGAATGTTGGCCTACAGCGGTTCCTGTTTGGCCGAAATCGGTCGTGAGATGTCACATGCTGAGGCTTTGTTGCTTGAGGCTCAATTTTTGGCGGCCAGGGTAGGGCTAGAAATTGCCGATATCGCCAGTGGGTTAGGCTGTATTCGGCGTCACCACGGCGACTATGCTGAAGCGCGACAATTGCTTCATCAGGCGTGGAAACTGGCCCAAGCCGAACAAGATCACTGGCGCGAATGTCTCTGCCAGACCTATTTGGCCATGACCGAACTGGAGGCTGATCAACCGGAAGCGGCGATCGCCCATTGTCATGAGCTAGCTGCTGTTGCTGCCAAAATGAGCGGGGAAGGCAGTGAAGGCGCGTTTGCTGTGGCGTTGGAAGCATTGGCGAATCATGCTTTGTCAAAAGATGCGGGAGCGTTGGAGGCGGCGATCGCCACTCTTCGGACGCTAGACGCTAAGCGAATGCTCGCCTACGTGCTGACCTTTGCGGCTGAACTAGACTTGCAGCGAGGGGAAGTAAAACGGGCGATCGCTCGTGCCCAATCCGCTCTTGAAGCCGCTCAAGCCATCGATCAGCCTACGGAAATTGCCTTAGCTGGGGCGATTCTAATTCAAGCAAAATACGCATCCTCCGATCAAGCCTCTGCTTGGGAACAGCTCCAGGCATTACGGCGACAGGTCGAGGTTCACACGCTCAGTCTGCGGGCGCGTACCGCAATTCAAACGCTTCTCCACCTAACTCCTGTGAGGTAAATATGGTTCGCGTCATGATTGAAACTAGCTACGATCCGCCCTTTACTGAAGAGGACTGGGACGCCAGCAATGTCAAACTCTTCCCCTGTCTAGAAGAACGGCAGGTGCAATGGATTCGTTCGTTTGTCTCGCCCGATCATCGCCGCACGATTTGTGAGTTTGAAGCGCCCGATGCCGAAGCCTTGCGAGCAGCCTACCGCCGGGTTGGGGTTCCCTTTGATCGGATCTGGGTGGCAGAAGTGCGCGAGCCTTGAGCATTAAAAAAGGCGCTTCCTGATTTAGGAAACGCCTCTTGCCGTTCATAGGACTTTCGAACAGGGAACCTTGTGACTGACAGAGTGACGATAGCGTGACTGACAGATCTGCTCAACTAGCTTAGAGAGGAGTTGCTGCGATCGTAGGATGACCGAAAAGCAGGGTTGATCTTACCCTGGACGTTGCTCCAATATTCTTCGGCGGCTTCGGCAGGGAGTCCAACTTCATTTGCAGCCCGGCTCAGCATAGACTGTTGACGATTTTTGACCATGTGATGGTGGCGCATCATCAGGGCACGAGCTTGATCTTGAGCAGACATAGTCGGTTCTCCTAGTTCTTATAAAAATTAGAGATGGGTAGAGAGCGGTGTAGATTTCGCCTCTCTTAATCATTATAGCGAGAAATTCTGTATCAACGACTACAAAAAGACTTTCAATATAAAAATTTACACTTTTTCTTATGAAATCAGTTGCAAGCCAAAGGTTGATCCCCGCATAAGCAGCGGTTTGGCCGCTTGTCTTGCTTAGGGGTCTGCTCTGGCAGTAAGCTCAGTCAACAACGCTTTTTTACAAAGGCTGAAGTTTGTCTGGCGATTTTGGACTTTTGTAAATCGTCGGCAGGCGGTCAATCGTTTATTTGTGGCGCAGGGAGTCAAGCAGTCGTGGCAACTCAGGAACAGCGAATTGAGGTTGGCTCGCTCCAGTGGTTTTATCGGGAAGCTGAACCCGTCAACCCGACTGATAAGCCTCCTGTGCTGTTGCTGCATGGTTTGCCGTCTCAGAGCTATGGCTGGCGGCATGTATTGCCTGCGTTGGCTGAGCAGGGATTTTGGGCGATCGCCCCTGACTGGCTAGGGTTCGGCTTTTCTGGAAAGCCTGAGCGGCGGGAGTTTGCCTATACGCCAGATGCCTATGTCGAAGCATTGGGTGATTTCCTGCAAGCTTTAGAAATCTCTCGCTTTTCGCTGGTCGTGCAAGGATTTCTGGGTTCGGTTGGGTTGCAGTATGCGCTGCGCCACCCTGACCAAATTGAGCGACTGGCCATCTTCAATGCTCCGGTTTCCACAACGGCGAAAGTGCCCTGGAAGATTAAGCAGCTTGGCATTCCGCTAGTGGGGGAAATGCTGACCCAAGATCCGCTCCTGGTAGACCGCACGCTGGAAGGGGGCGGACACTATCGAGTCGAGGATGACGATTTAGATGTGTATCGTCGTCCATTTTTAAAGAGTTCAGATGCGGGGCGATCGCTCTTTGCCGTCGTGCAAAAGCTTCAGCTCGCTCAGGCCATGGCTGAGATCGAGACAGGTCTCAAGTCTTGGCAGCACCCTACCCTGTTTGCTTGGGGGTTGGAAGATCCTTGGCTACCGCTCAGCATGGCTCAGTCGTTGGTGGAAGCAATGCCCCAGGCCGAACTCAACCAGCTTGAAGAAGTAGGCCATTATCCTCAAGAAGACTGGCACGAAAAAGTAAGTGCATGTCTGTTGACTTTTTTGCGTCGCCAAGTTGTCTGAGCCCAAGCGGCCCGATCTGGAGATTTGGGTAAGATTTGGCGAATTTCTGCCTCTAGCAGCAAGTTCTGACCAAGATTTTGAGATATATTTCTTTACAAAAGAACTTGTTGTCTGGACAGACTTAGGCAATCTTTAGGCAATCTATATTTTGGCGTTAGAGAGGAAGGCTTATGTCACGTTTTCGATCCATTTTGGCTATCTGTTTGGCCGCTATCACGACCTTGTTGGTGAGCTGTAGCAATCCTTCTGTGACGGTCAAAGAACCAGGGTACACGGTTGCTCAATTAGAGCAAATTCAGCAATATACGACTGATGTTGAGGCGCTGCGCGATCGCCTCCAAGACATTCCCAGCTTGGTTCGCACCCAGAAATGGAATGATGTATCTAGTCTGATTCATGGGCCGCTGGGTGAGTTGCGTACAAAAATGACTCGTTTGGCTCGCACCCTCAAGCCTGATGCGCAGAAGCAAGCTTTGACGGTCGCTCAAGATATTTTTGACCACCTGATTGCAATTGATGAGGCTTCGCGGGATGAAGACAGCCGCAGAATTTTGAGAAACTACAACGAGGCGATCGCCGACTTCGATGCTTTCTTCTTGTTGGCTCCTCAACCTTCAGCACCTACCGCTTAGCCGCTTCTTAGCTGATCAGCCTTCAGAAATAGTCGGATAGAGTGGTAGGGGAGTGAAAAATTCTCTCCTACCACTCTTTGTTTTATTTAGTCAGATATCTAATCAGAAGGTAGCTCATGACGATCTTGCGGCGATTGATTCCTGCGGCGACTCCGGTTGCTGTTCTTGTAGTGTTGGGTTTTGCCTCTGCTCCAGCCCGGGCTGACTGGGTGCGGGTTGGAGAAAACCAGGCGGGCGATCGCTACCACGTTGAGATCGATCAGGTGACCGAAATTGGCGATGGGGTTGTGGTTTTCGATACGCTCATTTCTTTTGCCGAGGCTGAACCGTCAGGTGCTGTAGTGCTCATCGATCGATTTGTGGCCGATTGTCGCACCCATACGGTTACTAATGTTTCGTGGGCGTCTTATGGCCCAGACCAAGCTTTGGTTGAAGCTGATTCGTTGCCGCTGGTTGAAACACAAGCTGCGCCAGATGGGACGCTGATGGCGGCTGAAATTGATTTGGCTTGCGCTACGGTAGGCCATTAGGAATGTGAAGGTCAGGTTTTGCCATGAGCCAGGTTGTGGTCATTGGGTGTGGAGTGGTTGGAGCGGCGATCGCCTATGAACTCAGCCAGGTTCCAAGCTTGACGGTGACGGTGGTGGATCGTCAGCCGCCTGCTCAGGGGGCAACAGGGGCAGCTTTGGGGGTGCTGATGGGGGTGATCAGCCACAAGGTGAAGGGTAAGGCTTGGCGGATGCGGCAGACGAGTTTGCAGCAGTATGAGCGCTGGGTGCCTGAGCTGGAGGCGGTGACGGGGCGATCGCTCCCTTTTAATCGGCAGGGAATTTTAAAGCTGTGTTTTGAGGGGGAAGACCTGTCTCGCTGGGAAAAGCTGGCGGAGGTGCGGCGATCGCAAGGCTGGTCGCTGGAGGTTTGGGATCGCGATACGCTACAGGCTCGCTGTCCCTACTTGGGCGATCGCCTGATCCAGGGAGCAGTTTATTCTCCACAAGATCGGCAGTTGGACCCGACGGCGTTGACGTTGGCGTTGGTGGAGGCGTCTCGGCAGCGAGGGGTTCGGTTTTACTTTGGGGTAGAAGTCCAAGGGATAGAAGGCAAACCTGGCGCGGCTGGGCTATGTTTGCAAGTGGCTCCTAATGCGGAGATGCAAGAGGCTCTGACTACTGACTGGGTGGTGATTTCGGCGGGGTTGGGATCGATGGGATTGACGGGGGCGATCGCTCAACCTGTGGAGATTCGTCCGGTGTTGGGGCAGGCGTTGCATTTGCGGTTACGGCAGCCGTTGGGTGATCTGGGCTTTCAGCCAGTGATCACGGGGGATGATAGTCATCTGGTGCCGTTGGGTGGGGGGGAATATTGGTTGGGGGCGACGGTTGAGTTTATGCCGGAGCAGGGAGAATTGGTGGCGGATGGGGAGCGGTTGCGGGAGGTGTTGGAGGGAGCGATCGCCTTTTGTCCAGATCTGGCAAGGGCTGAGGTGTTGCGGTCTTGGTCGGGGATGCGTCCGCGTCCGGAGGGGCGACCTGCGCCGATTGTTGAGCGGTTGGCGGGGTGTGAGAATGTGTTGTTGGCGACGGGGCATTATCGCAATGGGGTGTTGTTGGCTCCGGCGACGGCTTTGATGATTCGGGAGTTGATTGTTGAGAAATGATTGTTGGGGGCTGGCTGTTGGGGGACTTGAGCTTGGGAACCGAGCCTTGGGGGCGTACCCCCAAACCCCCTTGTGGGGGACGGGTTCCGTCCCCCACACCCCCTCGGTAAGGGTTGATCTGTGAGGGGCACAAATCGCTTCGCTTCGGTGGGATGCAAGGGGTTGCTAGAAGCTCTGGAAGGGATACCCAATTTACAAATGGAGCGCATCCCACAGCTTACTCAGCTTGGCATTTCTCATCGGTGCTGTCTGATTATGAGTTTCTACTCTCCTTCTTCTACAACCCCTTCCTCCTCTTCAAGACCTTCCTCTTCCACTTCTTCCTCAATGCCTACACCTTCCTCAATGCCTACACCTTCCTCAACGCCCTCTTCTTCCACTTCAGGGGTACAACCAACCGCAAAAGTGAGTAAAGCACCCGCAGTCATCCAACGAGCTAAATTCTTCCAAAGAGTTGTAGACACCGAAGATTCTCCTTATGTTCAAATTTTGCGCTGATAATCAAGTTACTCGCCCACAGATTGCCTTTTACCTAAAAGTTCAACGAAACCCCAAGATTAACTAAGATAAGAAAGCATATCTAATTTCTGTATTGCTAATATTACCAACTCGGCATCACTAACGACGTTGTAGTAGTCCATCACGTCGTAACCATTATCTCGATTTGGAGAAGGGTAGAAGGGTAATAACCACAGGCAGGTGATCCCCAATCCGGAAAGATAATTTAGGCGCTGAGTCAGTCCTTGAAAGTCACCCATTCCATCCCCATCAGAGTCCATGAAGGTTTCTACATCAAGGGAGTAAACGATCGCATTTTTATACCAGAGGTCGGCCATAGGTTCTAATTACACTTCAATAAAATGCATCAAATTACTCACTGCCATAAGCAACGGTGCTGAGTAGAGCATTCTCTGTCTGACGTGAATCTAATCGGGTATGCTGGACGACGATAGGAACGTCAGATTCCAACACGCTGGCATAGTCGGTGTCGCGAGGAACGGGTTCAGGATCGGTTAAATCGTTGAATCGTAGATGCTTGGTGCGTCGGGGAGGAATGGTGACACGATATGGCCCAACTGGATCGCGATCGCTAAAATAGATCATGATTTCAACATGTGCTTCTTGCTCAGATGTGTTGAGCAGACAAGCCGTTTCGTGACTGGTGAACTGAGGCTCAGGTCCGTTGCTGTAGGATGGAATGTAACCTTCGGCGATCGCCCAACGGGTCTGCCCAATCGGTTGACTCATTACTTACTCTCCTACACTTAACTGACGTAGTTCAATCTGTTTGCAAAGGCTCTCAACCGCAAGGGTGAGCGATCGCATCAACTCTGAATCTTCGCGATAGTCGGCAGGAGCAAGGTTTGTGACTCGTTGACTCTCGCTCACTTGAATTTGCTGATTCCAGTCCTGAGCATCTTTGTAAACGCCGAGAGCGATGCCACCTTCGTCATTGATCACAGAGAAACAGGGAATGTCTGATGCACCGTCGCCGATGTAAATAATTTGAGACAGCGGTACGTACAGTTCCTCTTCTGACACATCCCGGTAGGCAAAGGAACGTCCGCTTTCTTCAATGTTTTCATTGCCGCTAGCAACTTGCATCAAATATCGCGTTTTTTCGGTGTGACTGATAACGCGCTTGATAAATTCAACTTCGCCGTTTTCATCGAAGTGAAACTGACAACCCCAGATTTTTTTGAAATGGGGTGCAATGCAGCTGTGACAGGCGATTTCTTCAATGCCCCCTGAGATCACATAAAACTCTAGTTCAATTTTTGAGTTTAGCTCGTGGACTCGCTTATGCAGTCGGGTGAACATTTCTTCTAACCCATCAAATGGTTGAATTTTTTGTCCTAATTGATGCAGGCGATCGCGAGTAATTCGCTCGTCTGGTTTACGTTGTTTTGACTCCTGAATTAGTGCATAGGCTCGTGCAGGAACACTATCCCAACCATCATCTAGCAACGGCTGATACCGCTGTTGACGAAATTCCTGCACATCCCATCCCAAACTTTCAACCAGAAAATCAAATGTGTCTGGAGCCAACGTATCATCAAAGTCAAATACGGCAGCAATTCGGTTACAAACGGGCTTCGTCGCTTGTGGTTTGGTAAATTGAGCGTTTTCGGTTTGGGGCATAGAGAGAACTCCTCAGATAATTACTACTCAGGGACAGGAATGGGGCGATCGCGCAACTTAACTTCCACTTGCACTTCCAATCACGCCCGTTAGTTGTAACAGGTAGATTACTGCAAACGCCGCAAAGAATAATCCTGCTATCACTGTTCCAGCAAAAATAAACTTCGATGGACGCAACTCCTTCGGCAACATGCGATGATTCAAGTAGAGCGTTAATCCGGTGACGATGGGAATGTGAGCGGCTTCAATAGCCCCTGCCGTTTGCAGCAAACCCACAGGTTTCCCAAAGAACAAGTAGATGGCGATCGGGAGTGCTGCTAGCAGAATTACAATGTAAAACTTACGCAGAAACTTTTCATTGACCCAGCGACCACTCACTCCAAATCCTTGCAGAATGATTTGTGTGCCATCAGCAAACATGCGTCCAAATCCATCCTGCACGGAAAGCGTCGTGCTGCAAAAGGTGATAAATACGATCGCGATCATAAACCAGAAGCCAAACGGACCCCACAAGTCACCCAGCAGGTTTCCCAATGTTTCGGCAACCTGATCTTCTTGGGGAACAAGTCCTTGTGGACGCAACAACTCACTCCCTAAAATCAGGAATGCTAAAGCGGCTAGCAGTGCCCCTATCACAGCCAGAGTATTTGAGAGCATCATTTGCATCGTCCACCCCTGCAAGTGCTGCCGTTCTTCACGTCCAATTTGAGAAAAATCGATGGGTTCTTCTTGCTTAAGGGCAGCGGCTCCATAGCCTCTAGCTCCAACCCAGTAGGAATACCACATTAGCCCTGCGGCACCTGCCAACATAAAACCTAGCCAGGGTAGAATCTCGTCATAGCGCACATCGGATAGAATTTGGGGCACCAATCCAGAGGTGAGTTGTCCAAGGTTGGGAAAAACAATCACAGCAGCTACTACCACGGCGATCGTCCGAGCAATACCTATATAAGATGAAATTTTCTCTACTCCTTCATATTGCCCTAGAAAAACAATCGCAGCGGTTACAAGAATAATAAGCACAGTCCAGAGTTGAACCGTTCCTCCTGTCACCAAAATCAAGGCAGTGGAAGCGGTTCCCGTGAGTCCTGCAACGGTAGAAATTGCAACGACAACTTGTGGAATTAAGATTAACCAAACTGCCCAGTTTTTAGGGCCTGGTAGCCGCCTAAAGCCTTCCAAAATCGTTGTTCCACTGCAAACAGTGAAACGTCCAATCTCACCATTGATAAACCACTTTAAAATTACGGCTGCTAGCAGTGCCCACAGAAGAGAATAGCCATAAAAAGCGGCAATTCGAGGCGTAAACAACAGTTCTCCAGATCCTGCTGCCGACAGCATCCAGATGAAGCTGGGACCTAGCCATAGAAAACGCTGCCAGCCTTGTGGAGGTTTGGGTATCCGTTGAGTATTATCCTCTTGCTGCTCGGCGGTTGGAGACGAATTGTAGTCATTTTGGCTACTCATTTTCTTGTCGCCTTAGAAAATATTTATTTGAGGCTTTTCTTCCGTCGTTATACTCGGTCAAGCGTATAAGTTGGAGGCGATCGCTACTTCTAGCTAACGGAGGAAGAAGGATTTCAAACTATTGAATGACGAAAGTTTCATACAAATTTCATTTTTGTGTGAAATGCTCAATGTAGAGAATTAGTAACGTAATACACGTAATATATCCATTAACAAGTATCTATAAATAAAGAAGACAACTAACGAGTAAATGGAATATTTAGAGAAATGCGACTTTTACTAATTGAAGATGAACCGGATCTAGGCGCAGCAATCAAAAAGGTGCTTAATCAGGAAACTTATGTAGTGGACTGGATTCTAGATGGAAATCAAGCCTGGAGTTACTTAGAAACTCAGTGGACAGAATATACCCTGGCGATTATTGATTGGATGCTGCCGGGAATGTCAGGTTTGGAGTTGTGCAAGCGTTTGAGAGCAAATCACAGTTCGCTTCCAGTCTTGATGTTGACAGCAAAAGAGCGAATGGAAGAAAAGATTATTGGGCTGGATGCAGGTGCAGACGATTATTTAGTCAAACCCTTCAAAATGCCGGAACTGCTCGCCCGACTGCGGGCACTACGACGGCGATCGCCCCAGCTTCAGCCGCCCCAACTCCAGGTTGGAAATCTCACACTTAACTACGGTACTCATTCGGTCACTCGCCAAGGTGCGACTGATAACGAAAAACAAGTTATTCCACTCACTATTAAAGAATTTCAACTGCTAGAATATTTCATGAAGCATCCCAACCAGATCGTCAACCGCGACCAGATCATGAATCAACTCTGGGAAATAGATGAAGAACCCGTTAGTAATGTGGTTGCAGCTCAAGTGCGTTTGCTCAGACGCAAGTTAGAAGACAGCAATAATAGTTTGATTGAGACGATTTATGGGGTAGGCTACCGCTTTAACCCAAACCTATGATCCTTTGATTTTTGCGCCCTAAAACGATCGCAACACTTGCCAAACGTGGTGCAAAATAGTGCGAGCGTGTCTTGAGAGATCTTCAACCCTTTCATAAACTCAATTTGTCATGCTGGTGAAGTAGCGGTTAACCGTAACACTTCTCATAGGTCATCTGTTGCTTGAGTATGGTTGTCGCCGTTTCGCTGGGCTCGCATTTCAGCCAACTGCCGTAGAAAACCACTGATACTCCGAGGTTTGGGATGCACCCGATTAAATATCTCTATATTGAAGGTTGAGAAAGTTTCATGCTGATTTCATTTTTGTATGCAATGTTCAACTTAGAAATTCTGATGCTAATCGCGAAAGACATCGTTTAGTTGCTTCGGTTAATTGAGACGTTGCGTTGCAACCGCAAACGCAACCTACAAGATGGCAATCGCACGGAAAACTCAAGCAAATCGATGGCTGGCAATACTTTTGCCACTTCACTAATACCTCTCTACAGCCCGTTGCCGCGATGTATTAGACCTCAATAGGTACCTTAACGTTTAATACGTTCAAGCTCTTCACAAACAAACGGTGTATCTGCGCGAACCTTTAGTGCGATCGCTCAATCTTTTAGATCATTTATGTACAACAGTCAGTATCATAGAGCAACATAAAGATTGCAAGCATCACAAGCTTGTGTCGTCTAGGCACAGCGTTGTTGCAATTGATAAAACTCAACAATCGCACATCTGACCCTTTGATTAGAGCTTCAGCTCATCCCTTCAGAGAGAGGCAAAAAGGCGGGTTGGATTGCATACTTTGGTCGGTAGAAGTTTTTACCATTGTTCTTCGTCACCTTGGTATGCAGCAAAATCACCTATTCCATCAAACTCGTCTGCGCTTAGCAGGTTGGTATGCTGGGGTGATGGGATGTACTTTGGCGCTGTTTGGGTTTGGCACCTATGGGGTGATCGCAGAAGCCTATAGCAAAACGATTGATCGGGGACTCGAATCGGTGACAGGAATTCTGGCTCAGCAAATTGAGCCAATTCTCGAGCGACCAGAGCGGTTGAGCCAACTTGCCAACTATCTCAAGGTTTGCTTGCCCAAGGCAGAGTGCCTACCCACCATAGCAGAAACCCAACCGCCTTTAACTAATTTGACATCCCCTGCTGATTACTATATTCGCTTGCTTGACCCTGATGGAAATCCAATTATGGTTGGCGGTATTCCGCTAGACGAATTAGCAATTACTCCAGGAGATCAGCAGTGGCGAACCGTTACAGATTCTCAAAAAAATCGTTATCGTCAGGTTTCCTTACCGCTACGTTTTCAGGATGGGATTTGGGGATATGTGCAAGTGGGGCGATCGCTTGAAGACTTGGACGAGAATTTAGAAGATTTACGCTGGATGCTGTTTCTCGGTTGCCCGATTGCAGTGGTGCTGCTTGGAGTAACCAGTTGGTGGTTGTCAGACTTGGCAATGCAGCCTGTCTATCGGTCTTACCAATATATGCAGCAATTCACTGCTGATGTTGCTCATGAGCTTCGTACCCCTCTTGCTGCAATGGAGGCAACGATTGAAGCTGATCTTCGGCTCCACCAAAAATCCGAAGGCTCTCCTTCGGTAGACCGAGAGATTGTCACCGTTTTTCAGCGACAAACTGCGCGACTCTCTCAGTTGATCAAAGACCTATTACTGTTGGCACGAATTGATCGGCGCGAACTGGCAGGACGGCACCAACTCTGTTGCTTAAACAACTTAGTAAGTGACCTTGTTGAAGAGTTGGCATTTTTAGCTGTTGAAGCAGGTGCTCAACTCTCATTGGAAATGCAGGTTCATCAACCTGTCTACGCTCTGGGAGATGAAGGGCAACTCTATCGATTAGTTTCCAATCTGATCAGTAATGCAATTCAGGCAACTGCAGAAGGCGGACAAGTCACTGTTATTCTGAATCGAATTGACCAACATGCGCTAATTCAAGTGCAAGATACAGGGGTAGGAATTGCGCTTGAAGATCAAGCTCGAATTTTCGATCGCTTTTACCGAGTAGAACAGGAGCGATCGCGCCACACAGGAGGCTCAGGTTTAGGGTTGCCCATTGCCCAGGCGATCGCTTGCATCCATCGCGGCAGCATTCAAGTCAAAAGCGAACTGGGAAAAGGCAGTGTGTTCACCTTACGCCTGCCGCTGCAATAGCTTTTTGTACCGTTTTTAGCGTCCATTCACAACGCTCTTGTGTCAACCGCACTACTGATTCTAGGAATTCTGATTATCCTATAAACTTGGTGATGATTCATGTCTCTAACTGCAAAGTTGAAGGGTTGGTAGGAAATGCGGTAAATTGGCGTCTCCTCTCTCTAATCTTCTTCTTCTCCTACCTCTAAAACTCTCACTAAAAAGCCCCAGCGGTCGGCGACTTCTTCGATGACTTTGGTGGTGGGTTTGCCTGCTCCATGTCCGGCTTTAGTTTCGATGCGGATCAGAACGGGGGGGGTTCCGGTGTGGGCGGTTTGGAGGGCGGCGGCAAATTTGAAGCTGTGGGCGGGGACGACGCGATCGTCGTGGTCGGCGGTGGTGACGAGGGTGGCGGGGTAGGTGATGTTGGGTTTGAGGTTGTGGAGGGGGGAGTAGGCGTGGAGGGCTTTGAATTCGTCAGGGTTTTCGGGGGAGCCGTAGTCTGAGCACCAGGCCCAGCCAATGGTGAATTTGTGGAAGCGCAGCATGTCGAGGACGCCGACGGCGGGCAGGGTGGCGGCGAAGAGGTCGGGGCGTTGGGTCATGCAGGCTCCGACGAGGAGGCCACCGTTGCTGCCACCGCCGATCGCCAGCTTTTTGGGGGAGGTGTATTGATGCTCGATTAGCCATTCGGCGGCGGTGATGAAGTCGTCGAAGACGTTTTGTTTGTTGAGTTTGGTGCCTGCCTGGTGCCAGTCTTCGCCATATTCGCCGCCACCGCGCAGGTTGGGAACGGCAAAGATGCCGCCCATTTCCATCCAGACTAGGTTGCTAGGTGAGAAGAAGGGCGTGAGTGATATGTTGAAGCCGCCGTAGCCGTAGAGATAGGTGGGGTTGTTGCCGTCGAGGGTCAGCCCTTGTTTGTGGCTGATGAACATGGGGACGCGGGTGCCGTCTTTGCTGGTGTAGAAGACCTGCTGGGTTTGGTAATCTTCGGGGTTGAAGGCGACGGTGGGCTGTCGGAAGAGAGTGCTTTCACCGCTGACCAGGTCGTAACGGTAGATGGTGTTGGGGGTGGTGAAGCTGGTAAAGCTGTAGAAGGTTTCTGTATCTGCTTTTTTGCCGCCAAATCCACCTGCGGAGCCGAGTCCGGGTAGCTCGACCTGCCGCACAAAGTTGCCTTGCAGGTCAAAAATTTTGATTTCGGTATGGGCATCTTTTAGGTAAGCGGCGACAAACTGCTGGTTGAGGGTGCCGACGTTTTCTAAGGTTTCTTCGGCTTGGGGAATAATTTCTTGCCAGTTTTTGCGTTCGGGTGCGGCTAGATCGATGGCAATGAGGCGACCACGCGGTGCGTCTAGGTCAGTTTGAAACCAGAAAACAGAGCCTTCGTTGTCTACGAGTTCAAATCGAGCTTCAAATTCGCTGATCAACTCTACGATGGGCGCGTCAGGGGTGGACAGGTCTTTCCAAAAGAATAGGTTTTTGGGCTCTGAGCCGCGACTGACGTAGATGATGAGATAGCGTCCGTCTTCGGTGACGTCGGCGTTAAACATCCATTCTTTTTGGTCGGGGCGATCGTAGACCAAAACGTCTTCGGTTTGGGGCGTGCCGAGGCGGTGATAGTAGAGCTTTTGGAAATAGTTGATGTCTTCTAATTTGGTGTCTTCATTGGGCTGGTCGTAGCGCGAGTAGAAGAAGCCTTGATGGTCGTGAGTCCAGGCGGCACCAGAAAATTTTACCCACTGGAGATGATCGGGCAGGTCTTCGCCAGTTTCAATGTCGCGGACTTTCCACTCTTTCCAGTCTGAGCCGGAACTGGAAAGGCCATAAGCTAGTAGTTTGGCGTCTTCACTGACGGCCATGCCCGACAGCGCCACGGTGCCATCTTCGGAGAGGGTGTTGGGATCGATTAGGACGCGAGGCTCTGCATCCAGGTGAGGGAGGGTGTAGAGAACGCTCTGGTTTTGCAGGCCGTCGTTTTTGAAGTAGAAGTAGCGATCGCCCTGCTTAAACGGCACTCCAAATTTTTCGTAGTTCCAAAGCTCTGTCGCCCGCTGTCGAATCGTTTCCCGCTCTGGAATATCGTTGAGATAGCCAAATGTCACCTGATTTTGCGCTTCAATCCAGGCTCGACTCTCGTCAGAGTCTGGATCTTCCAACCACCGATAAGGGTCCGCAATCTTGACGCCATGATAGTCATCGACCTGATCACCTTGATGACTGGCTGGATAGACAAGTGACTTCTCAATAGACATAGCACCGCATCTTAAACAAACACCTTCCAATGTATCTCGTTCGCTGAATGAGATGAGAATCAGGAGTCTGTTTCTTCTGATAGAGCAAAGCTCAAGCGGCTTTTCTCTATCCTTGGATTGAGCATTTCAATCAAGGCATAGAAATCATCATGAAAGAACAAAGCCTCAAAGGAGAAGTTGCCGTTGTCACTGGCTCTGACTCTGGTATTGGGCAAGCGACTGCGATCGCATTTGCTAGAGAGGGAGCTGATGTGGCGATCACCTATCTTGACGATCGCGATGGGGCCGATCACACCCGTAGGTTAGTTGAGGAAGTAGGACGAAAGGCGGTGGTGGTGCCGTTGGATCAGACCCATCCGGATCAAATCGATCGCCTATTTCAGGAAACACAGCAACAGTTAGGCACCCCCACTATTTTGGTGAATAATGCCGGGATAGACTCAGCAGGTATTCCGGTGAAAGATATGTCCTATGAACGCTTTGACAAGGCATTGAAGACCAATCTCTACGGACCGTTTCTCTGCTGTCAACACTTTATCCGGGGGTTGGAGGGCAAAGACAAGCGGGGTGTCATCATCAATATCACCAGCGTCCATCAAGAAATTCCTAGGGCAGGGGCTGCTGACTATGACATTGCAAAAGGTGGTCTGCGCAACCTGACTCGGACCTTGGCGTTAGAGGTCGCAGAAAAGGGGATTAACGTCAACAACATTGCACCGGGCATGGTGTTAACTCCTTTTAATGAATCTGCCAAAGATGATCCAGAAGTCTGGGAAAAGCAAGTACAGTCTATTCCTATGAAGCGGGCGGCTGAACCTCAAGAAATTGCCCATGCTGCTGTATTTCTTGCATCTAGTGATGCCAAGTATATTCACGGCACTACGCTGGTTGTAGATGGTGGATTGATGCAATTTATGGGACAGGGAGCCTAATGGGCGATCGCAGCTTTCCGGCCATTCGAGATTTAGCAATCATTGGCGATCGCCGTACGACTGCCTTGGTGACAAACACAGGTGCAATCGTTTGGTACTGTCCAAAACGCTTCGATTATCCTTCCCTTTTTGCTGCGTTGCTTGATCTAGATCGGGGTGGTAGTTGGACGGTTCAAATTCCTGATGCCACTTGCGCTAGACGAAGTTATCTAGAAGATAGCGGAGTTCTAGAAACGACCCTCGTCACTCCGGCAGGCGAATTACAAGTGACAGATTGGATGCCGATGGGAGACCATACTCCTGGCGGAATTTGTCGCCAATTTTCAGCAGCTCCCACTGACATCACGATTACATTACAGCCTGCCCCAGACTATGCGCGGCGATCGCCCCACTTCCAGTACAAAGAACAGGCCATCCAAATCGATGAGCAACATTACTTGTATGCATCCCATCCCCTCACTCTGAAAGGAAAACAAATTGACTGCATAATCCCCCAAGGAGAAACTGGATGGAATCTTTTAGTTGATGCACCGCTGACCATTCCCATTGAAAACCAGCTCAAGCTCTGGCTGGAAGAGACTTTGCAGTGCTGGCGACAAATTACCACCCACGCGACCTATCATGGGCCTTATGAGCGAGAAGTTGCTGCTTCAATTCGGGCACTGCGCTTACTCACCTTTGAGGATAACGGTGGCATTATCGCGGCACCCACAACATCTTTGCCCGAAGTGATCGGGGGGCAACGAAATTATGACTATCGCTATGTTTGGCTACGAGATGCAGGCATGATTGTCAGTGTGCTCACCCGTGCAGGGAGCGATGGCACAGAAGCACGACGCTTTTTGGACTTCATCTGCGGCTATGATCGCGATTCTGGTAATCAGCCCCTCATGCCTTTTTCCACGCTTGATGGCGAAACGGCGCTCTCTGAAGAATCCCTAGATTTGATGGGCTACTGTCACAGTAAACCTGTGATGATTGGCAATGCCGCTAAGGACCAACTACAGCTTGATGCTTATGGCAATGTGTTGTTAGCTGCTAAGTTAATCTACAATCGCTTTGACACGCGCGAACACTGGTCACTCATTACTGAGATTGCCGACTTTCTAGTAGATCATTGGCACGATCCTGACTACGGCATTTGGGAAGAACGAGACAAACAGCAATACACTTCCAGCAAAGTTATTGCTGCCTGTGGTCTAAAATTCATTGCGGATGTTGCCCAAACTGCCGACCAAGCCCATCGTTGGCGAGCCGCAGAACAATCTATCCGCCAGTTTATTGCTCAGCACTGCCTCACCTCAGAAGGAGCCTATGCGGTGATCGCAGGTAGTGAGGCTGTTGATGTGACTGCTGCGCTGTTTCCGGTGTGGGCGTACACTGAGCCTGATACACCTGAAATGATTACAACAATGCAGGTGTTAGAACGCGATTATGCTACCGGATATCTTTATCGTCGCCATCTGCAAGACTTTGATTCTCAAATGGAAGGCGCTTTTCTGGCAGGAACTTTTTGGGTTGCCCAGTATTGGATTATGCGGCGAGACTTGCAGCGAGCCCGATCGATCATTGATGCAGCACTAGAGTTTGCGAATGACTTGGGGCTATTTGCTGAGGAAGCTGATCCAGAAACCAAACAAATGTTAGGAAACTTCCCCCAAACCTTTGTTCACGCCGCGTTCATTGGAGCAGTCATTGACCTTAAAACAGCATTAGAGCAAGAAGAATGACCATTTCACAATTGAATACACAAAATGAATTAGGGGTTTACATCATCTTTGGCCTCCTGGTACTTATGCTGCCTGTGATTCGTCCGCCAATATTAAAAGGCGGAGGAATTAGAAATCGGTTGGGGACGAGGTGCTGAGCTGCTGCTGGCGATCCATTTTTTGGCGATCGCCATCCGCCAGCCTGTACCAAAGGCGCGATCGGTAATTTTGAGGCCGGGGGGCGCTTGTTTGCGTTTAAATTCGGCTCTAGCGACGAGACGGACGACGCGATCAACAATTGCAGGATCATGACCTGCGGCAGCGATGTCAGCAGGAGCTTGATGTTGCAGGATGAGGCGATCGAGAATGTCGTCGAGGATGTCGTAGGAGGGCAGGGAGTCTTGATCGCGCTGGTCGGGTTTGAGTTCGGCGCTGGGAGGTTTCTCTAGAATATTGGGGGGGATGACGAAGGCTGAAGTGGGCCGCAGCATAGCTGATGGATCGAGGCTGTTGTTGGTGCAGCCTGCGGAGGTCATGGTTGCGTTGAGCCAGTGGCAGAGGGAGTAAACGCGGGTTTTGGGAACGTCGGCGATCGCAGCCAGTCCCCCATTCATATCGCCGTAGAGGGTGCAGTAACCGACGGCCATTTCTGACTTGTTTCCGGTTGAGATCAAGAGATGGCCAAACTTATTGGATACAGCCATGAGCAAGTTGCCCCGGATGCGCGACTGGATATTTTCTTCGGCAATACCAAATTCGGTTCCGGCAAACAGCTCGGCAAAGGTTTCGTCATAGCTCTGCATCAGTTTACCGATGGGTAAGGTGTGGGTTGCAATGCCCAAACTTTTGGCAAGTTCTAATGCATCGGTGACAGAATGGTCGGAGCTGTAGGGAGACGGCATCAGTATGCCCAGGACGTTTGCTGAGCCGAGGGCAGCGGTGGCGATCGCCCCCACCAGAGCAGAGTCAATGCCGCCGCTCAGGCCAATTACCACCTTAGAAAAGCCACACTTTCGGGTATAGTCTCGCACGCCCGTCACCAGCGCCGACCAGATTTCGGCATCTGCACTGTCGGGTTGCGGGGCGATCGCTCCTGCCAGCAATTCACCTTGCGCCAGATCAAACTCGACCCGCAGCAAATCGGGGGCAAAGGCGCGAGCCCGACAGATCAAGTCTCCCCGACTATTGAAGCCGACGCTGCTGCCGTCAAAAATCAGATCATCGTTGCCGCCGACTTGATTGGCGTAGAGAATCGGCTGCTGATAGCGCACCGCCGCATGACGCAGCATGTCTTCCCGAATTTTTTGCTTGCCGAGGCTGTAGGGTGAAGCTGACAAGTTTACGACCAGATCAACGTCCTGATTGGCCAGATCCGCGATCGGGTTGACGGTATAGCTGCGCTTGCCCCAAAAAGCTTCATCGTTCCAGAGGTCTTCGCAGATGGTGACACCGACCTTGAGGGGAGGCTCATTTCCATCCAGCGCTGCTAGCTGAAAAGAATTGCTCTGGAGTCCGGGTTCAAAGTAACGATCTTCATCGAACACGTCATAGGAGGGTAGCAGTCGCTTGTGAAAAATCTGCTGAACCGCACCCCCATCTAGGAGGGCAATGCTATTGAAGAGAGGATTGCCGCCGTCTTCGTGCGATCGCACATTGGGTTCTACTATCCCCACCAACACCGCAATCTGGGGCGGCAAGTCTTTTGCTAACTGCGTCACAGTATCGGCGATCGCCCGCACAAAGCTGGGTTGCAGCAACAAATCTCGCGGCGGATAGCCACAGAGGGAAAGTTCGGGCGTCAGCAACAGTCGAACTCCCTGCTCAGCAGCAGTCTGAGCCGCTTGAAGGATTTGCTGGGCGTTGCCAGCTAGATCTCCAATGGTGGGATTGAGTTGGGCGATCGCAAGTTTCATATCTAGATAAAAACTAGAGGCTTGTCTTTGAGGGGGGCGAAGGCGTCGGCGTCGAAGCGGTAGAGACTGGCGGGGCGTCCGGCTCCGCGTGAGGTTTTGAGGCCTGTATCGGAGAGGAAACCGAGCTTGAGTAGGCGGGCGCGGAAGTTGGAATAGTCGGAAAAGTTTTCGCCCAAGACGGTGGTATAGAGCTGATATAGATCGCTGAGGGTAAAGGTTTCGGGCAGGACTTCAAAGGCGATCGGGCTATATTCCAACTTGTTTCTGAGGCGGCGATAGCCATATTCCAGCAGTTGGTTGTGGTCGAAGGCGAGTTGGGGAACCTGATCCATCGGATACCAGGCAATGCCGCTGACACCGTCGGCAATCAGCTCAGCTTCGGCAAAGCGCACCAGGGCAAAATAGCTAACCGAGAGATAGCGCACCCCGTAGCTATGTTTGTCTTCCCTGGGGTCGCGTCCGGGGCCGCCGAAGGTATAAAGCTGCTCTAGATAGAGGTTTTCGACCCGAATCTTTTCGGCTAACACTCGATAGGCGGCATCTTCTAAGGATTCGCCTTTCTGGACTAGTGTGCCGGGTAGACTCCACTGCCCCAGAAAGGGATCGTCCCGGCGCATGACCAGCAGCACCAGCAGACGATTTTGAACCGTATCGACTGAAAAAATCACGCTATCAACCCCGACCTTAAAATCGGCTAGGGCCTTCGAGTTTAGTGAGTCGGCAGTTTTTTTCTGGACTCGTCCTGACATTCGTATAGCTGCTCCCGATGGATATAGGCCTCAATGGGAGGAGTCAGCACTTCTGGATCTCCTTCTTCACGATACGCTGTCGAGGAGACCGCTGGAACCTCTAAATCGGCGATCGCCACTTCTGCGCCCAGTTGCCGCAGGGGATCTAAGTCGGCTTCCTGCAATGTGTAGCCGGGACGAGGAATCACCAACAGCTTCACCATTTTCAGCAAATCCTCTATCCGATACCAGCTCGGCAACTGCTCGACCAAATCAGAGCCCACTGTGAGCGTCAGGTCGGCATCGGGCCAGCGCTGACGGGCTTGCTCGACGGTGAACAGCGTGCGGGGACTGCTTAATTCTGAATGTAGCGCAATGTTGTTGCGCGGCGGGTAGATATCTGCGATCAAGAGCCGCAACATGGCCTCCCGATGTACTAACGGCGTCTGGTGAGACTTAAAAGGATTGTCGGAGGCCCAAACCACGACTTGATCGTAGCGATAGGAGAGCCAGCTAAGGATCTTTTGGTGTCCGGCAGTGGGTGGATCAGCGCTGGTGCCAAAGAGAGCAATGGAAGTCATAGGGGTCGGCCATAGAGAGCGATTGAGAACAAACAGAGTTGGATTCAGCGATCTTAGCCAAACCCTATCCTGCGGGCTGTCCAGCATAAGCACCGTGAATTCGCTGGTGGACTTGCTCAGCTAGATTTTGCAAATCATCGGAGATTTTGGGCTCAACTGCAACCGGATGCTCTAGCCAGCGTGTCGATTCGGGCAGGCTGACGACGGAGGCACGAGTGCGACGGGCGATCGCCTCCAAAGTCTCTGGCGGCTGCAATGCTTCTCCCTGGGCCATGACGCGCTGGAGCAGCGGTTGACCTTCCACTTGGGTTTCACCGACGAGAGCGAGGCGATCGCCCCTCATTTGCCCCGCCTCAAAGTACCGAAAAATCTGTTTACGGCCTGGATAGGTGGCCTTGCGACTCGACTCTTTCATGGTGGCAATATTGTCGATCTCAACTAGCTTATAGACGCCGTTGACGGGTTCTCCAGTCACGAGTTTGGTGCCCAGTCCGTAGCCGTCGATGCTGGCTCCAGCGGCCAAAAGTTCAGCAATCTTATATTCATCTAAGTCGCCGCTGGCAAAAATTTGGGCTTCAGGGAGGAGCGATCGCACCTGCTTTGATAGCGCTGCTAAGTCGCCCGAATCGAGCCGCACCCCAGAAACCTGGATCTGGCCAGCCTGTTGTTGCTCGGCCAACCGTCGAGCCGCATCGACCGTATCGTAGGTGTCGATCAACAGTGTCGCAGATGGGAAATAGCGATGAAAGGCCCGGAATGCCTTGTCTTCATCGCCTTCTAGGGCGGAAAGCGCCATTACGAGAGCATGGGCCATTGTTCCACTGGGTTGTTGCCCCAGCTTGACGGCAGCCAAAACGTTGGAAGTTGCGTCCAATCCTGCCGCCAGCGCTGCCCGTGCCGCCCACATCGAACCCTGGGGACTAAAGGCTCGACGAGTGCCAAACTCCAACAGCTTGGCATCTGGCCCTGCTACATCCCGCAGACGTGCCGCACGGGTCGCCACCAACGTCTGAGAGTTGATCGCGTTTAGGATGTAGGTTTCCACAAGCTGGGCTTGCCAGAGGGGAGCCTCTATCCGCAAAAACGGTTCATTGGCAAACAGAGCGGTTCCTTCGGGCACAGCCCAAACATCGCCTGTAAAGCTGGCCTCGCTAAGCAGGTCCCAAAACCGCGACGGCACATGCTCAAACAGTCCAGTAGCCTGTAATGCTGAAATCTGGGCCGGACCAAAGCTAAATTTCTCTAAGTAGTCCAGCACTTGAGCCAAACCCATCGCGATCAGGTAGCCGTAGCCTGTGGGCAATTTTCGGACAAACAGCTCAAAGCTTGCTCGACGTTGCTCCAACCCTTCACCCACATAGCAAGCTGCCATGGTGAGTTGGTACAGGTCAGTGAGCAGGCCATATTCTTCTGGACGAATGATGAGTTCCTGATCTGGCATACAGTTTCCTGGGCGGTGCTGAAGTGATCACCTTAATTATAGTGAATTTAACTAAAAGTAGATCGAGAAGCTCTGCTCAAGCTCTACTCGTTTCTCATTGGGAAAGATCGAACTACCCAGCCCAATCATGCTTCTCTCTAGAGATGCCGAAGCCCTTCTGATGGATCGCGTCTCCTGCTCAGGGTGGGGATTATATTAGATTTAACTAAAACTAGCGGGAGCGATCGCCTCATTCTCAACTAGCTTGGCTTCCAGATCCCGCAACTGCTAATCCATGCTAATCGCAACGGTTTTGAGCAGCGCCAGCGGGCCTTGAGCTTTGATCTGGTTGAGTTGCTGTTCGTTTCGAGCCAGGAAGGTTCCGGCAAATCCCAGCGCGTTGACCGAGATCTCGCCGAAACTTTCTGCGGTACGGGGTATGACCATCATCCAGCGGCGGGTGGCGAGCAGGTTATAGGCTTTGGGCGTAGAGTCGTGCCAAAGGTGAGTTGCTTTGAGAAGGGTCTGGTAGCGATCGCAGGTGAGCTGTCCGGCCTGAGCCAGATCGTTGGCCCAGTCGGGATCGAGGGGGGCGATCGTATGTAAAAAGGGCAAATCGGGGCTAATGCCGATACCGTCTGAAAACTGAGCGGTGGCGATCGCGGCTTCAATCGGAACTGCCGGACCTTGGGGAAGCAATGGCAGGGGGACAAGCTGGAGGTGCTTGTGGCGCTGGCTCGCTCCGGCGATGGTGCCCGCATTGTAGAAGGCCAGCCCATCCATTTGAGCCAGACAGGCCCACAGGGCGGTAAAGTCTTGCAGGGTAATCAGAGAGTCCTGCGCTTCAAAGGCGCGCGTCACGATCAGCAGGTGGTGATCCATGACGTTGTATTTGTTGAGCAGGCAAACGTGGGTTTCAGACAGCTCTGCCACAAACAGTTTTTCGTCGTAGGGCAGGAACGGGTTGAAGTCTTTGCCCCTGGAAGATTTTTGCTGTTCGGCCTTGGCTTGATCTTTGCGAATCAGGCTGGGTAAAACCCGCACCAAAAAGCGAATGTTGCCGTCGTCTACATATTCAGATTCAGTGTCGATCGGTTCTAGTGCACCACAATTCAACGCCTGTTGGGTTGTTTGCCGAGCCAGATCCCAGAGCGTGCCGGGTTCTAAGAGGATTTCTGGAGTGGGAAAAAATTCTGCAGACATGCGGATGAAACAGTGGGGATCGGGTTCTTATGATAGCGGCGTGGCTCTACTCCAGAATAGTGATCGTGAAACAAGATTTTGATATCGATCGGGCGATCGCCCAGATTCGGCAAGCGATACAGCCGTTCCCGAAGGCTGCCATGTTTGAGCTGGCCGAGCGGGGATATAGTTCACCGTTTGAGCAACTGGTGGGCTGTATCCTCTCCATTCGGACCTACGATGAGGTGAGTTTGCCCGTGGCCTGTCGGCTGTTGGCAGCGGCCCGGACTCCGGCGGCCATGAGTCAGCTTACGCCCACAGAAATCGAACGGCTGATCCAGGACTGCACGTTTCATGAGGGGAAAGCGCAGCAGATTCATGCGATCGCCTGCCGCGTCGTTGAAGACTATGGTGGTGAGTTGCCTTGCGAGGTTGAGACGCTGCTTTCTTTTAAGGGGGTCGGGCCAAAGTGCGCCCATCTGACGCTAGGCATTGCCTGCGGTCAGCCTTACATTAGCGTCGATATCCATGTGCATCGGGTCACAAATCGCTGGGGCTACGTGCAGACGCGATCGCCAGAGAAGACCACCGTAGCGCTAGAGAAAAATCTGCCACAAGCTTACTGGATCGAGATCAACCAGCTATTAGTGCCATTTGGCAAACATATCTGTACGGGAACTCGGCCCCACTGTTCGACCTGCCCATTGCTGGAGATGTGTCAGCAGGTCGGTGTTGAGAGCCATCGCTAAGCGATCGCCCACTCGTTTTTGTACAATTCAAGTGCAGCCGTTCAGGTGTGCCTGTCTGGGTGTATCTGTCCGGGGGTATCTATGCAAAACGAGGGAGAACAATGAGCTTAAGAAGCCAAATTGATGCCGATATCAAAACTGCGATGAAAGCGAAGGACAAAATTCGCCTAGAAACCGTCCGCAGCATCAAAAAAGTTTTGCTAGAAAAAGAAGTGAGTCTGCGGCCTCAGGGCCAAGAGGAACTGACCGAGGCCCAAGAAATCGAGTTGCTCGCCCAGCAGGCCAAACAGCGTCGGGATTCGATTGAGCAATATCAAAAAGCAGGTCGAGAAGACTTGGCGCAGCAAGAGTCTCAAGAGCTGGAAATCATTGAATCTTACCTGCCGCAGCAGCTATCAGATCAAGAAGTCGGCACCATTATTGATGAAATCATTGCCCAAGTGGGAGCCTCTTCTGCCAAAGATATGGGCAAGGTGATGGGGCCTGCCATGCAGCGTTTGAAAGGTCGCACCGACGGGCAGAAGATTCAGGCAATGGTGAAAGAGAAATTGGGATAGGAAAAATCATGCGAGATTCACCACCAGCGCAATTCCAGGTAGTTGCGTTCGGGTTGGTTTAGCTCTTCTTCGGTCAGCCATTCAACGGGTTTGTACGTACGGAAAATGTGATCCCACCAATCCACACCGAGGCCAAAGTTGTGATGCCACATGCCATATTTGTGATGGACATAGTGGACAGGCATCTTCATCCAAAAGCACTTGCGAGGGTTTTCGTGCTGAAGCTGATGGGCATAGGCCGAAAATAGCGCGTAGGCGATCGCCCCCAGCATCCATCCTAGTCCTGCCTGCCAGGACAGCAAAAAGGGAATAAACATCGCGATCGCACTGCCCTTGACGTAGTCGCGAAATTCCCACACGACACCCTGACCTTCATTGCGGCGGTGATGATCGCGATGGCGCTCCCCAATCTTTTCGGAGACATGCATGAGTCGATGCAGCCAATATTCTACAAAGCTAGCCAGAACAAATGCACTGATAAAACAGGCGATCGCCACCATCATAAAATTTGTCTCCTGACACACCAAAATCGCTGCTAGTATTTTGACATTTTTATTTGGGTCGGGGGTAAGAGACAGAAAGATGCTTCCCCAGACGTTCTCACGACTTCCGGCTTTTTCTGAGTTACCTAGTAGTAATACTTAAATTTTTGGGGCGGACAAAGCTATTTCAAGATTTTGACGTGGCTTTTCCGGATACTGGGCAAAGTTTCTGTACTCGTTAGATAACGGAGCTTACGTATAATCTCGGTGCAGGCAGTCTAAAGAGCGGCTACTCAAACTCAATAATTTTTATATCTAGCGATAAACAGGATGATATGCAGGCATTGATGCGCGAGCTTTCTTTGTCAGAACATTCGGTGGTGGTGGCGGTTCAAGGACAAGTTTCTGCTGATTTGGCTGGAGAGGCTGTAGTGCTCAATCTTCAGTCAGGCGTATATTACGGTCTCAATGAAGTTGGGGCTCGCATTTGGGAACTGATTCAGCAGCCGACTTCTGTTGTCATGCTTTGCGAGACGTTGCTGGCTGAATATGAGGTGGAGCCAGAGCGCTGTCAACAAGATCTGTTGCAGATTTGCCAAGACCTGATTGCCTCTGGATTGGCGGAGGTCTTATGAAAGATCTGATGAAAGGTCTGTATTGGGTTTGGCGTCATAGAATCTGGCACTTGTCGGCGGGCGATCGCCTCCTATTGCTACGAGCAGTCTTACGGCTGGGCTGGGTGCGATTGGGGCTATGGCTGCTGCCGTTTTCGGTGTGGCGAAACTGGTGGTTGCGATCGCCCGCCCCCTCAACCGATCTGCGTCCGGTGGTCACGGTGGCTCAAATTGCCTGGGCTGTAGCTGCTGCTAGTCGTCTGCAACCAGGAACCGCCAAGTGTTTGGCGAGGGCCTTAACGATGCAGGCTCTGCTCAAGCAATATAGCTATGCGGCGGATCTCCATGTGGGTGTCGCGAAGGGAGACCAAGGCCAGCTAGAGGCTCATGCCTGGGTTGAGGCTGAGGGCCGAGTGGTAATAGGACAGTTAAATGATTTGACCCGCTTTGTGCCGCTGCCGTCGCTGGTTGGAGGGCGATCATGAGCGGCATCGTTGGGATCTATGGCTGCAATAGTCAACACCTCCACCAAGCTGAGTTGCAGCGGATGGTGGAGGTGTTGGCGCATCGAGGACCCGACGGTGCAGAAATGTGGCTGGAGGGAGCAATTGGGCTGGGGCATCGCATGCTGTGGACAACGCCTGAGTCTTTGCTGGAGCGCTTGCCCTGGGTGAGTTCGGGGGGCTGTGTGATTACGGCAGATGCCCGAATTGATAACCGAGAGGAGCTGATTGCAACGCTGGCAATGGGCGATCGCCCTGCCGAAAAAATCACCGACAGTGAGCTGATTGTGGCGGCGTATGAATGTTGGGGCGATCGCTGTCTTGATCACTTGTTGGGCGATTTCGCCTTTGCAATTTGGGACCCCCACCAACAGCAGTTGTTTTGTGCAAGAGATCATTTTGGTGTCAAGCCGTTTTACTACTACGCGCAAGAGGGTCAATTTATTTTTGCCTCAGAAATGAAGGCTATCTTGGCACTGCCACAAGTGCCTCGCCGTATCAATGAGGTGCGGATTGGCGACTACCTCAGCATGGCAATGGAAGATCAGACGATCACCACCTATCAAGACATTCTGCGGCTGCCACCTGCCCATCAGATGACGGTTAGCTCAACGGGGCTACAGCTCCAATGCTATTGGTCACTCAACCCGACACAAGAGCTTTACTTGGAGTCGGATGCAGCCTATGCAGAGGCATTTCAGCGAATCTTTACCAAAGCGGTGCGCTGTCGGTTGCGGAGTACTTTTGCAATCGGGTCTCAGCTCAGTGGTGGTCTCGATTCTTCGGCAGTGACCTGTGTGGCCCGACAGCTTCTGGTTGAAGCAGAGCAAGCGCCACTGCATACGATTTCAAATATTTTTGACACCATTACTGAGTGCGATGAGCGTCCCTACATTCAAGCTGTCCTGGCAGAGGGAGACTTGATCCCTCACTATGTGCAAGCTGATGAAGTCGGTCCATTGACAGACGTTAAAGAGATCTGGCAGTACGAAGATGAGGCCTTTACGGGGCCAAATCATTACCTGCCCTGGGGCCTCAACCGAGCGGCACAGCAGCATGGCCTGCGCGTAGTTTTAGACGGATTTGATGGCGACACCACCGTTTCGCACGGATTGCTCCGCCTGTTAGAACTGCTCGATCAAGGTGACTGGCAAACCTTTGTTCAAGAAGCAGAGGCGATCGCCCCCCGTTTAGATCTCTCCGCTCAAGCGGTGATTCAAAGCTATAGCGAGCTGCATCTACAGCAATTGGCCAAGCAAGGACGATGGCGAGCCTGGATATGGGCTGCTCGTCAGCTCAACAAATATTGTCGTGGGTTGCCCCAGCACCTCCTACTCAGAACCGGGCTCAAGCCGCTGATTCCCCACCGCCTCAAGCAGCTCTGGCAACGACTTCGTTCTGGCTCTTCCAGTGCCAGATCCATGCCCTGGATCAATCCCAGCTTTGCCCGTCAGATTGGCCTAGAGCAGCGAATCCAGGCTCAAGGGCAATCTTCCGACCCGCCATTGACGGTGAGAGAAGAACAATGGCGATCGCTCACCTCTGGCGTCCGCACCTACGTGCTAGAGCAAATGGATCGCTATGCGGCTGCCTGTGGCCTGGAGATGCGCCATCCCTTTATGGACAAACGATTGATTGAGTTTTGTCTGGCACTGCCTGCCCAGCAAAAGCTAGACCAGGGCTGGAATCGTATCGTCATGCGTCGAGCCCTGACTGGAATTTTGCCGGAGGTCATCCAGTGGCGCAGCAGTAAAACAGACATGACGCCCAATTTTGTTCATGGCTTGCTCGACCTCGATCGTCAATCTCTGGAGGCTGCAATTCTCAACCGCTCTAGCCTCCTAGAGAAGTATATGGATGCTGACTTTTTACAAACTGTTTATCACCAGATTTCAACAGAAGGAAAAGTCGGAAACGGCGACCTGATGATGATTTGGCGAACTGCCATCTTGGCGCTGTGGCTTCACCAAGGTCAAGCGGTACCATGACCAAAAATTAGGGCTGCAATACCAACTTCAAGACCTCACTAGAAGATTAAGAACAGGAGACTCCAGAATGAAAAAGAGTTACACCCCCCCCAAAATCACAGTTCACGGCACTATTGAAGAACTCACCCAGTTCTTTGATGCCGTGTCGGCTAGAGACACACTATTTACTTCCGGAAACCCAGCAGGGATTGCTGGCGAAGGCTCGGCTGACTTCAGATGTCGAGCGGGTGGCGTCTGCGAGATTGAGCCTTAATAACTAAGTCACACAGCTCAGACTGAGCCAACCCATTCTTTAGGCAGTGCATCTTGGGAACGTTGCTCCATCAGGCTAGCCCAGCTTTGTTCTCAACCTTTGTTCTGTTGGGAGAATTTTGCCCCACACGCAGCTCAAAGACTTCTACCAAGCTGGGCCTACCTTTCCTCCAAATTCTTGCTTCGGCTATTGGTGATGTACATCTACACGGCTTATCACCTTTGTATTCATTCCGAGTTCCCGCTCCAGGAACTGACGATTGCTGATGGGGCACCAGATGTAACGGTGCGGTTGGGCCAGATTAAAGCGTTGGCAGATGGACCGCTTAATGGTAAAAACAATGATAAAAATCGAGTATTGGGAGAATTGTCCGGCATTGGGTGGTTCTTGATTGAGCAAGGACACACTATCACCATCGAACCTGAGCCGGGTGTTGATGATTTAGCTTTGAGCCCTAACGTGTTGGGGCCTGCCATGTCGGTCCTCTTGCGACAAAGAGGATTATTGGTCTTACATGCCAGCAGTGTCGTGGTTGGAGGAGAGGCGATCGCCTTCCTGGGTGCCTCCGGTTGGGGTAAATCGACTCTAGCCAAAGCTTTTCACAATCAGGGCTATAGCGTTCTCACCGATGATGTGCTGGCCATTGATACCCACCCTGCTACACCTGTGGTGCTGCCAGGATTTCCTCAGCTCAAGCTCTGGCCCGATGCCGCTCTCTCATTAGGTTCCAACAATCTGCCACCGCTCTTTCCCAATGCCTCTAAGCTTGCGTTTCGGTTTGACCAGGGCTTTCAACTGACGCCAATCCCTCTCCGGCGCATCTATGTACTGGCACGAGGAATTGATCACAAAATTTCTCCCCTGGAGCCTCAAACAGCGCTAATCGAGCTGGTCCGCCATACTCGCATGGTCAATGTTTTAAAGGCACCCGAATTAGTGCGGGCGCACTTGCAGCAATGTGCGGATCTGGTGCAGCAGACATCAATCCGCCAGTTTACGCGGCAATTGTCACTGGCAGCCATGCCTGAATTGATTCAGCTGATCGAAGCCGATTTGGGCATCGGTAATGCGATCGCCTGCGAATCCTCACCCGGATAAAGTCCCAACCGTAGTATTCATTTTCATCGCTGACCCGCCTCTTATGAATTTTTCGTTGGCCATTGCTCCAGAAAAAGAGCATCCAGAGGCAAGGCTGGTGCGCTGCTGCGCTCGAATGCAAATGAGTGCAGAGTGGGAAAAAGCCCTCCGCCAGACCCTCTTGCTGCCGATCGATTGGCCCCTGTTGACTCAAATTGCGCTCTGTCAGGGTATGATGCCCTTGCTCTATCGGAACTTGAAGGCCACTTGCCCTGAAGCCGTGCCCCCGGCTTGCTTGCGATCGCTCCAGCAACACTTTCAAGCCAATGCCCTGCACAGCTTGCCTTATGCACAGGAGCTATTGCACCTCTTGCGCCAGCTAGATGCCTCTCAAGTTCGCGCCATTCCTTACAAAGGCCCCATGCTAGCGGCGAAGGTTTATCACAATCTTTCACTGCGAGAGTTTTGTGATTTGGATATTTTGGTGCATGAGCAAGATGCAGCAAAGGCGATCGCCCTCCTCCAAAACGAAGGCTACGATTGCACAACTGCATCAGCCTGGGAACAAAACTTTTGCCACTATACCCGCAAAGTCAATGTTGACTTGCACTGGGGCATTACCCAGCCCTATCTCGCTTTTCCGATCGAGTTTGATCACCTATGGCAGCGACGGGAAACTGTTTTGATGTCGGGGGCCGAGGTGCCTAGCCTGTCGGCAGAAGATTTGCTAATAGTGTTGGTGGTGCAAGTTGCCAAAGATGGCTGGTGCAGACAGTCTCAGCTGATTAAAGTCTGCGATGTGGCTGAGCTGATCCATTCGCGGCCCGAGCTCAACTGGGATTGGGTAATGGCAGAGGCTCGCCGCAAGGGAAGCTTACGCATACTATTTTTGGGATTGTTAATTGCGACTGAGGTGTTGGGCGCACCCCTACCGCCAGAAATTGCTATGCAAGTCCGGGCTGATGCCACGATTCGAGGGTTGGCCGCCAGAATCCAACAGCAACTCTTTGAGGCTCGATGGCTGACCTCAATGGCCTCTAAAGGCATCTTGCAAGTCTTGAAAGATCGGGCTGATACGGCTGTGTTCCCGCTCCAGATGAGAGAACGCTGGCAGGATCAAGTCCCTTACTTACTGCACGGCTTGAAGACTTTAGTTGCTCAGCGAGATTGAGGTTGCAAGAATCCGGCTAGATTTTTGCGAAAACTTTCCCTACCGTAGGTTTCAATCACACTGGCTCGGAGCTGTTGTGGCTGGTAGAGCAATGGGTTGGAATAGGTTTTTTGCAAGATTCCAATCAGCGCTTGAGCAATTTCGTCTACGCTGTCGGGGTCAATGAGCGCGCCAAATTTGCCCTGACAGAGCGCATCAATCGCCCCGTCCTGGTTCCCTCCCAAGGCAGGCTTACCACAGGCCAAAGCCTCTAAGTAGACAATGCCAAAGCCTTCCAGCTTGCTAGGCATGGCGAAGACATCGCAGAGGTTGTAGTAGTTGCAGAGTTCTTCGTCGGGGACAAATCCCGCCAGGGTGACGCAGTCTTGGAGGTTGTGTTGGGCGATAAACTGCTCTAGCCGGGGACGATCGTCGCCTTTTCCAGCAATGATGTAATGCACATCGGGCAAGACCTGACGGATTTGGGGCAGCGCTTCCAAAACCTTGTCATAGCCTCGGTAAGGCTCATTTGCCACCAAGCGATTGACGGTTAAGATAATGGGCTGATTGGGCTGGAGATTGTAGCGCTCCAATAGATAGGCTGGCTTGGGTGCAACCTGAAAGCGATCGCCATCCACCGTATTCGGCAAAACCACCACCTGGTCGGGCCGCAGGTTTTGTTCTTTGAGTAGGCGATCGCGCGTGTAAGAACTCACCGCCAGAATCAGATCCGCATGGTGCAATGCCTTTCGCAGAGAGGGCTTTTGGATGTCCCAGGCTTCGATACCGTGGGCGATCGCCCAAAAAGGAACATGGGTTAATCTTTTTAGCAACGCGGCAACAGGCGTGTAGTTGAGGTGGGTGGAGATCACGAGGTTGGGACGCTGCTGCACCCCCTGACTCAAAAGCTGAGCGGCAAAGGCAGGCGTTCGCAGCCGAGCCGGAACATTGCCCGCACAGTGAAAGCGAGTCGGAGCCGCACTCTGCCAATCGATAGACGCAGGACGATCCTGTTTGAGAAACACATCGTAGCGGCTCTGGGGATAGAGACTTTGCAGCGTTTCTAGAAAAACGGCTGAAAACACCTGAATGCCACCCTTAAACTCAAAGATGTTGGGAAACCACAGGTGAAACGCTGGAGAAGGGTCAGATTTTGGCATGGCGTCCATAGGCAAATGATCTCGAACAGAGAATCCATGAGATGAATCCGTGGCAGTCCTGTCTATGCTCTCACACCGCTGTCTAGGCCTGTCTGCGGACATGCACGTTAGTAATACAGGTCTATTCCTCAGAACGTTTCAGCGTCTCAGCTTCGATCAGACGCAGTGAAAGGACCAACTCGGCCAACATTCGCTGAAAAGCGTAGTACCAGCCTGCCCATCCGTCGAGCACGCCACCCTTCAAGAGCAGGGCATAAACAGGGACAGCAAAAGGAGCAACGATTTTGAGCTGCCGGATCCGATCGTTGAGGCCTAGGTCGCTCGTAGGAGTGGACTGCAACTTTTTGGCTTCGAGGATAGCGTAACGGTCTTGTGCCCACAGCCAACGCCCCAAGGGTTTACGGTCATCGTGATGAATGGGGGCCGAAAGTTGGCTTGATTGGCCGCTGACAGTCAAGAGCTGAGTATGTCCATCGTCGATGTAGGTGGCATTGGCATTGCGGAAGAGGGCCTGACGCGGAGGCAAGATGTTGTTACGTAGGGGCTTGCCAAAGACACAAAATTTGAACGGAATAAAATAGCCATCAATAGGTGTGGCAGGGTCGAGATGGGAAATTTCCGCTAGCAGTTCATCGGTCAGTACGTAGTCGGCATCAAGGGAGAGCACCCATTCCGTCGTGACCTGCTCTAAGCCATAATTCCATTGGCAGGCGTGGGTGTCGAAGGTGCGCTGTAAGACTTCGACATTAGGAAAGGCTTTGATGATGTCTAGAGTGGTGTCCGCACTGTAGCTGTCGATAATCACAATGCGCTTAGCCCAGGTGAGACGCTGGAGGGTGCGCTCGATGTTGGGTTCTTCGTTGTAGGTGAGGATGAGCGGCGTGATGGCATCAAGCATTGAACTCTATATATCAAAATGAATTACAGCAGAAAACAATATCAACTAGAGTCTCCCATAACATTTATACTCTCTGAAACAGCTAGAAGAGAAAATACCTTGCCGTCTGTATTGATGAGTTGTTTGCCCTGTAGAAGAGAAAAATTATACGAGCTTAAGAAATTCAATACCTCCTTCTGGTTAGCAAATCCATCCAAGTAGACTGCTTTTATTCTCTTCTGCTGGAAGAGAGTTTCTGCTCCCTTCAATACCTTTAGCTCTTGACCTTCAACATCAATTTTTAGTATAAGAGAATTGCCTACGAAGCTAAATTGGTCTAATTTTTTGCATGGAATTCTCACAATCCTATCTTCGTAGTGATATTTGGAACTGTTCTCTACCGTTGTGAAAACATGTGAAGCTGTTCCTAAAACAAAATCAAGTTCACCTTCTTGATCGGATATAGCATAATTGAAAGGCTCAAATCCATATCTCTTTGAATTCTCCTCCAATCTTTTGTAAGTATCTGGATTCGCTTCAAAGGAATAAATATTCAAGTCTTGAAATAAATTCTTGTAACGGGAAAAAACTGATGAAAATATTCCTACGTTAGCTCCTACATCTATAAATGAATCTCCATTATTGACGAGAGCTGATAAATTTAGAAGAACTGAAACCTCATCTCGTAATAAACTACCTCTTTCACACATGTTTGAAGCTCTCAAATATCCATTTTCTTTGATCGTGTTAATTTTCAAGTTTAAGTCGAACAGTTTGATGTCAACATCTCTATCCCCGAAGAGGACTTTTGAGATCATCCACCGCACTGCTGGCTTCTTATTGTAAAAACGGTCAATGAACCACATTAAACTCATATTGTTACTTCTCAGAAGTTCTGTTACTTTTGGGTTTAATAACTTGCTGCTTAATAAAAGAAGCTGAAGTTCTTGATGTCCTGTAGATTCAAAGTGAAGGTTTTAATCTATGATTTAACTCTGATGGAGTAATTCATTAGATCCCTAAATCACTCTGTAGAATAGATTGATAGCTCTCAATCAGTTGAGTTGCAACTTTCTTCCATGTGTAGTTTTCCAAGATAAACTGGCGGGCACGTTGACCCATTGCTTTAGCATCTTCAGGATTGTTCAGACATTGGATTAATGCAGAGGCGATCGCCTCTGCCTTGGCTTCAACGGCGTAGGCAGCTTGCGCGGTTACGGCTTCAGGAAAGTTGCAGCCTGTGGTGATGACGCAGGGTAAGCCGGAGGCCATGCCTTCTAAAACAGACATGCTAAACCCTTCAGAATACGAGGGGGCAGTATAGAGGTTGGCAGCAGCAAGGGCAGCATATTTTAGTGGTCCAGTGAGCATTCCGGTAAAGGTGACGGCTTCTGGGCAGTTGGCCTGGGCAAAGTAGCTTTTGGCGGTGGGTAAGAAGTGGGTGTTGTCTGGGCCTGCCACGATTAGATGAGTATCAGGAAATTGCTGATGAGTTTGGGCAAAGGCGGGAGCTAGCAAGTCGAGTCCTTTTTTAGGGTCAATGCGCCCTAAGAAGAGAATCAAGGTTTTGCCGCGAGTCTCAGGGAACTGCTGATAAAACAGTTCTGGATCGGCTAATGGCTCAAAGTCACTGCGGTGGATGCCGTTGGGAATGATCGCTAGCGGTGGGTTGAGTCGCAGTGTTTGCACTCGTTTCGCTTCTGATGAGGCTAACATGTGCATTGCATTGGCTCGCTGGAGGGCGGGTTTTTCGAGAAGGGCAAAGTAGAAGCGTTTTTTACCTGCTTTATAGGCTAATGCCCAAGGCTCTAACATGCCGTGAGGAGTAACCATATAGGGCACATGGTGGTACTGACAAGCCCAATAAGCAGGTAAGACTGGATAAGAAAAAATGGCATTAGTATGCACTAAGTCATAGTCTGTGACGTGCTGAAAGATCCAGTTTGTAAACCTTAGGCTAAATTTGTAGTCACCCAGGTTCCAGTAAGGAAAATACCGAATGCGATAGCTGTTCTCGGTTAGCCAAGTTTGCAACGGCACATCTAGGGTTGCATTGCCATTGGCGTTAGTGGTAACAATATCAATCGTGATGTCATGCTGGCCGAGTGCTTCAGCTAGCTCAATAACACTTTTAGATGGACCACCATAAACGCTTCCTAAGGCTGGTATGACGAAGAGAACTTTCATAACAAGTTAGCGATGCTCTACAGCATAGTTAATGGCTTTCGTTAAGCTTTGGGCAAAGTAGTCGGGCAAGAACTTTTGAATATGCTGTAGGGCGGCACTGCCCATTTTTTCTAGATCAACAGCGTCAGAACTGACTTTAATCATCAGATTGGTAAGTTGTTCTGTGTTCTCTGGATCAAAGCCAAAGCCGTTGATGCCTTCAATGACCAGATCTTCAAAGCAGCCACAGCGATTAGACACCACAACAGGTAAGCCTGCTGCCATCGCTTCATTGACTACTAGACCCCACTGCTCTTGGGTACTGGCATGAATGAAGCCGCTAGCATGGGCGAAGTAAGGTAACAGTTGATTTTGTTGCAAAAAGCCAGGAAGGTGAACCTGTTCCTGAAGACTGTGCTCAATAATATGGCTTTGAATTTGAGGTTTGAGAGGACCATCACCACAAAGCACTAAGTCCCAGGCCCTGTTGCCTACAATCTGTCGATATGCTGTATAAGCTTGCAGCACACGTGGAAGATTCTTTTTAAGAACGAAACGATTGATAGATAGAAAATAGGGGCGTTTGAGGTGTAGAGGTAGAGTTCTAATTTGACTAGGGTCAAACGTCTTATTCTCAACTACGTCATAACCTGGAAATATGGCTTTTGGCGACATGCCTAATTTGATGAGATAACGTGCATGGGGACTGCCTCCAACTAAGGCAGCTCCGTATCCTCTTAGGAGCCAACGTTTAACTGATTCTTGCAGCCAATGACGTGGAGCGTCTTGTTCTGTAGTTTCAGACAAAAGAACAGCTGGTTTGCGGTGCCATTTGCACCACGCCAAAGCTGCAAGCATCTCGGGTCGAGCATAACCTGCGATCGCTACTACATCGGGCTGAAGATGATTTAAAGCTACGAAGAGCCCAGATAGCAAGCGGGGAAGTTTGACTTGCTCTAATGATTGGTCATTGATGATAGAAACTAGCTTAAACGGTAAGTCTTTGAGACTAACTTGCCAAGGATACTCTTCTTCCTGTCGTGCAGTTTCCAACCCGATTGTTTCCCAGCCTTGTTCGAAGCAAGATTGGGAAAAGCGATTGACGCGGGCGAGATGATAAGGCCCGTAGTTTGTGAATAGAATGGCAACTCGGATCACTGGATAGACTCCTGCATCAGGGATTCTCCTGTTCTAGGGAGTAGGGGTTGCTGGAATAAACAGAGTTAACCTGTTGTAGCTTCTTTTGCTCCATCCATTCCAAGAAGCGCACTAATGTATAGCCAAAAATCATTGGCCAGAGTACTAGCAACGTAATATCTCGCCCTAAGTTAGGTGTGATACCAAGACCCACCAGAAAAAGACAAAGTCTCAGTACGGAATAGCTTTGACTCCAAAGTCTGGCTAAAAAGGCCGCCCATAGACCCAGTAAAAATGCTGGCGCGATGGGACCAAGCCAAGGCCCAAAGTTGAGCACACCCCGACCCAGAAAACCCGCCGCGATTGTGGCGAAGACACCAATTTCGCTGCTTGCGCTGCCAAATCCCCTTAAGACGTTATATTCATAGCCAAGAATTGGTTTGCTAGGCCAAATGACGCGTGGAATGAAGTTAAGAAAGTCTGCTAAGTAGTCAAAACCATATTTAAGGGTGACAGCTCCTTGGGTGTAGAAAGTATTGACATAAAATAGCTCCTCCGCCATGTTTAGACCTAGATGCTTTGTTTCTGTTCGGGTACTTCCACCCTGATCTAGATCTAAGAGAAAGTCATCGAATCCAATATTTCGGTAGGCAATAACAATGGTGAAAATATAGTTTAGGGCGATAAGTAACAAGAAAGAAACGCCAATTTTTATCCACCATTTTTGTTTGGAAATTAAAACATAGGTGAAGAAGGCTGGCATGGCGACTGCTAAGAACTGGTTGCGAGTTCCCAGCAGAATGAAATATGGCCAAGAGATCAGAATAATAGCAAGGTTCATCACTCTGGCTTGAAATCGAGTCTGGAGGAGAAGCATTACTCCAAAAAATGCACAGAGGAGACTATAGGTATAGCCTGCCGAGGAGATAATGAATCCCATCGCACCTGCAGATGCACCACCACCCCGTCCCCACATTTGTCTTCCGGCTCTTGCTGCTAGAGGGAAAAGTGCTTGAAAGAAATCCCAATTTAATCGGCTTGCTCCATACAAGAGCAGTAGAAACCAAAGAATTGAGATATAGGCAAGCAGTCGCGCTGGATTTAACGAAAGTCGGCTGACTATTTTGTATAGTTCAGATGGCTTTGCGATTAGTTTTTTGGTGAAAAATGGAGTGAAGATGCGGAAGAAAGTTAGGAAAATAATTACTTGAAAGTAACTCATTTCCACGACAGAGGATGAGAAGCTAAGATAGTTTTCAGGGGTATAAATAATTTCAACAAAGTACCAAAGAGCAGTTGTGGCGTAGACAACAAGAGCCGGAATCCTCCAAACTTGCCTTCTTCTGATAAACGCTTCTAGACTAAGAAGCGCTAGCAAGATGCCAGCTAGAATATAAAGTAATGGTAGTTCTGGGCTAAATGCAGCTTCGGGACTCATGGATGCTATGGCTCAGTTCATGTCTTTGGATTAAAGCAGCCTGCTCATTTCATCTTTCATAGATGTGGTGTTGGATCGGGAAACTGCGAGTAGAAGTTTTTTGACGGCAATGAGTTGGAGTGACAACGCTAAATTGTCTGCAGCCTCTCGCTCAGCTGTAACAGGCTAAACTTTTTGATTGGCCATGATTGGCTGGACCATTGAGCAAGTTGCGCTGGATTCTCTAAACAGATTGTGAGAGCTTCTGCGATCGCCTCTCCTGTTACTTCTGGCAAAACCAAACCATTCACTTGATCTTTGACAACTTCGCCGCAAAACTGTGACGCGATCAGGGGCAACTTCCAAGCTTGGGCTTCGAGCTGGGTGAGGCCGAAGCCATCGGAGAGGGTGGGAAAGAGGAAAACATCCGCGTGTTGGTAGTAGTCCGCAACGGCACTGCGCGGAACTGGACCTACCCAGCGGATGTTGGAGGAGGGCTGAGGGCTGACTTCGGAGGGGCCGACCAGCCAGAACTCAATGGGGCGATCGCCCAATAGTTGTGCAGCCCGAAGCAGGGCAGCGATGCCTTTGCGGAGAATGATCTGACCTAGAAACAAAACCCTAAGGGGTCGGTCAGCAGAAAACTGGGTCGGATAGGCTTTGTGCAGGACGGCAACCTGGGCAGAGGGTTGATAGGCCAGGGGAATAATGTGGATTTTTTGAGATGTAATGCCCGCTTGTTGGAGGGCATCCCGTGACCAGGCAGAGTTGACGATGATGTTGTCGGCCAGGTCACATTCGGCTTGCCAGCTCTGCCAGTAGCCTGGAGGGACGGGTTGCCAGCTAGGAGAAAGCTCAGGATGGTTTTGATGTTCGGCGATGACGAGGGTTTCTTCGATGGGGCCAGGGTCAATTTGGCCTAAAACTGTTTTCCACCCTCTCGCTTTGGCGTAGCGCAGCAGATCTAGGGCGGCATAGCTGTAGGTAAAAAAGAGGGGCGTTGTCTCAAACTCTGAGTCTTTGATGGCTCTGAGCTGTCGGATAACCCGCTGCTGAAACCAGTGATTGCGAGCGGCGATAACTTGCCAGTTGGAGCGATCGCCCAGTCGTTGCGCTAGCTCAAACTGAATCAGAGCGGAGGTAAAGGCTTTGACTGAGGCTGAAGCTAGATCGGGGTGAAAGCGTCCGCTGAGGTTGGCGGAGAGGGCTTTGGGCAGGCGGGTCAGCGCTGAGTGAGGTGGTACCCAGGCATCGGTAATGAGATGGGAGAGGCGATCGCTTTGATGTAGCGCTCTAGGAATGGCGTAATGTTCGCGAGCACCGAGCTGGCAGCAAATCCAAGATGAGTGATGAGCCATGACGACGGTTGGTTTTCGTCCGTCTAGTAGGGTGCTTCAGACAAATCTTTGACAGATGGTTCTGAGAATATCCCTTGTGCTGTCAGACTGCTAAGGTCAGAGATACATTCTTTTTGCAAACGCCACAGCAGCTTTTGTGTTTGCCAACGAATGGGACGGCGAAACTGAAGCGCATCGGGAATCGAAACAATTGCACTGAGCCATGCCTGCACCCAGGTGAGAAAGTAGCCCCACCGGATAAAAAGAAAGAGACTTTTAAGCCATTTTGAGGCTAGTCTAGGGGCAATCGTGTACCAGGGTTCTCGCATCAGAGTGCATAGAATCTGGCTCTTGAGTCCATAAAATTTCCAGTCTTGATCAGATCGGCCCTGCATAGTTTGGGCATGATACATCTTGACTTGATGAAGGCACTTGATCGGTTTGCCCATATCCCAGAGGGCTGAGCAGAGATAGGTTTCGCCACTGGCCCGGAAAAAAAGATCGGGATAAAACCCCACCCATTCTGTAAACACTTGGCGCGGCATCAGCGTGAAGCCGTCTTTGAACACGTTGATATAGCGATCGCGTCCTTCAATTGGGTTTTCAAAGGGGCCTTCAATGTTGCAGGTGACGGCTCCCAGTGCGGGTTCGTCCTCAAAGGCTTGGACTAGGTGGCTGATGGCGTTAGATTCCATGAAGTAGGCGTCATCGTCCATGATCATGATGTAGTCGCCTGTGGTGTTGGCGATCGCCAAATTCTTGGTTGGAAATGCGCCTAAGTTGCGGTGGGTGAGAATCACCTTAGCGTGGGGAAATTCGCAACCAACGGCTTTCTCCGTGCCATCTCCGCTGGGGTTGACGACAACGACAATCTCTAGATTGGGGTAGTCTTGTTTGACGCAGGAGCGTAGGCACTGAAGCAATAGCTCTCGACGGTTGTAGGTCACGCAAACAATTGATACCTTGGGTTTCATTGAGTTTTGTGAGTTCAACGACAGCAGCGGACCAATACCAGCAGAATGTATGACTTTCCACTGATTGACTTGCAGTTTCATCTGCTAGCCACCTATTCAGCACTTTTCAGTCACCGTCCGGACTTCCAGAGCTGTAGCGGCTGTTTTGAGTCTGGGAGTTTGGCCAACCTGTTTTAGAGGCCAGTTGCGAGAACCAGTTCAGGCTGGCGATCGCAGGAAAAGCGACCAAGTAACGAATTCGTTGAAGTTTGAGATGCCAAAAGAAGGTGTCTTGATAAAGCTTCCAACCCGCTTGCACATTGCCATTGTGTAAACAGGAAAAGCTCTTAGGCCGAATATGACGAGTCAAGATTTCCAATCGCTCTCTCTGCCGAGCTTGCTCTCCTGGATAATGTTTAGTTTTCTCCTGATGGAGAAGATGAAGTGCTCCTTCGTGACTTCTACTGTAGTTAGAAACTGCTGTGTTGGGATGTTTTCGATAAGCCAAAACATGGGGGGTTTGAATCAAGACAAATCTCTTTGCGGTTCCGAGCTTGAGCCATAAGTCAGAGTCTTCAGCATTGATCCAGCGATCGGTGAAGCCCCCAGCTTGGCGTAAGATATCTGCTCGAATAGCTGCTGCACCTGGCAAAATCCAGATGGGTTGTTGGCTAGATGCATAGTAGTCCGCAAAAAGCTGGGTGCTCAGCGGGTTACGTTTGACGGTGTGAATTTCTGCTTCGTTTTCAAAGACGACTGGAGTGCCGCTAATGAATGCAGGCGAGTCGTACGCACTAATGGCTTGCTGAAAAGTGGCAAGTGTCCAGGGAAACCAAAGATCGTCACTGTCTAGAAAGGTGATGTATTGACCTGTAGCATGACGAATGCCTAAGTTGCGAGCTGCACCGGGACCTTTGTTGTTTTGCTGTAAGACCTTGATGCGATCGCCATACGGCGCTAATACCTCTAGCGTCCCATCTGTAGACCCATCATCCACAATAAGGATTTCATGCTCGTCGCATTCTTGTCCTAACAGCGTTTTTAGCGTAGCTTCAATGAAGCCAGCTCTATTAAACGTAGGAATGATGGTTGAGAAAACTACCATAGTTTAGACAACGTGAATTGGGAATGTGAATGAGGAATCTAAGGCCATAAGCCAGTGCCATGCATAAACCGCTTCATTAAATATTTCGGAGTCGTTTCTAAGTGATTTGGAAGCTTCTCGGTGCTGATGGTGTAGTATCCAGTTTGCTCATCAAAATGTAAATCTTGAGGATCAACAAGTTTTTTCCTCCAATCATCATCAACAGCATGTGCCCAACCAGGAAAGCCTCTATCCCTATTGCTACGACGCGTATCTAATCTTCTTTGAATCTGTTCTGGAGTTCTATATTTGTAATGTTGATACAAGATACGCTCAGGATTTGTAATACCCATATGTTTAGGCCAAGAGCCAGTATCCCAAGTCAAGCGCTCTCGGTGTCTAAAAAATCTTGGCTCAGAGTTTTCAGCTTTATAGTATCTAAGCTGTGGAAGGAGCTTTTCCATTGGCAAGCTAAAATCTAGAGAGCTAGCATCTTCAAAACTGATATAGTACTCAACAGAAACTCCCCAAACTACATGAATATGTTTTCTAACCTGGCTTAGGAATTTTTTTGGGGATTGGACATAAAACTCATCAGAATCTAGATGACACCACCAGTCTCCAGGTTGGGCCATATGCTTGAAAGCAGAAAAAACCTCTCCTCGTAGGGATTCTTGGAAGACTTTCCCGTCTTGCTTCCAAGGAATAATCTTTTCACTTTGCATAGACAGAACCTTTTCCCAAGTTCCATCCGTGCTCTCACCATCATAAACATAGATATAGTCTGACCACTTTGAAGCTTCACTCAAGCAATAACCAATAATATCTGCTTCATTTTTAACTACGCAAATCGAGTGAATTTTGAAGTCTTGTGTCATGATTCTCGTTGGCTAGCATAAACTAAATTTTTCTCTCAACTGACTTAGATAATAATTTAATTATCAAAGAGACCATTTTCTATATCTTTTTTGAACTGCTCCATTTTCTCTTCTAGAGCATCTAATTTTCTTTCTAAAACCTGATCTTTGCTCAGCTGAGGTTCATTGTTTTTTAGAAGTCTCTTCAAGAAAAGAGCCATAATCTCTATCTCAACTCGTTTGTACTTTGGGAAAGACTTACTAAATCGAGAGAAGCGATATAATCTCTTAGGCTCATACTCTAGTTCTAGTGACATGCAGAAGTCTGTCCACTTTAAGTCAGGAATTCCAGCATTAGACTTAAATGAGATCCAAGGTACCCGCAAAGCGTCAGCTACGATAGCACCGTGCATTGCAGCTGTAAGTATTAATTTAGAAGAATTAATCTCTTTAAGAACTTGCTCTACTGGCCATCTAGGATCTATACAAAAAAATCCTAGTTTTTGGCATAGCTCTTGAAAGACCTCAGGTGAACTGTTCATTTCCCAAGCATAGGGAATCAGGCTAATACTATGTCTTTTCCCACAATCTTCAGGGCGATATAAGCGATTTACCCAAATTGCTGGATCTGCAATTCCAAGTTCTGGAGAAAGACTAAGTGCGTTTGTAGTTAAAGGCCCTCGAACACAGTAAATCTTCCAAGTCTCATCCATCTGAGGTGGATCACCAAAACCATAGCCAGTACCAAAAATAATAGTTTTCTTGAATTTGGGTAGCTTATGGTTTAATAAAGTCCCAAATCCAACGAAAACTGAACTTGGGTTCTCTTCCTCTTGAAAAAAACCAGGTAGTAGCCGATCCCAAATCCAAGGGTTTAGGTCATCTCCAAAATTCCCAAAAGGAACGTAGCTGCGAGTCTTGTTAGCAAAATATAGTTTCATGCACCGTTTAAGTATTACTAGTTCGTAAGTATGATTTTGTTGCAGAAATAAATCGTTTGAGTTTGGCAGTGCTCTCAGCGATAGAGAAGCCAAAGAACTGATATGCTAATTGATATGTTTTAGGTGCTGCTGCTCCACTGGGGATGAAATGGCGATCGCTCTCTCGAATTTGATCAATCACGTTATTAGCCCATTGAGGATTGGATAACCAAATCATTCGAGCACATTCAAACCTAGCTTGATTGATGGCATTGAGCCTAGCCTGGGTCAACATGTTTTGTTGACGAAGATACTGTTCTAGCCTGGACTTGATTTGCAAGCGCTGTTGATGGGTCTGTCGCTTATCTCTTTTGCAGAGCGTAGTTTCGCTCCACTGCCGATAAACTGAGCCAGCATCACTACAATATTCAAACTGTTTGCCAGCTATCAGGAGACGCAGGTAAAGTTCATGCTCCTGACAGCAGGGCTGATCTATTTTCCATCCACCGACATCGACGATCGCCTGTTTTCGCCAGAGGGGGCTACCTGTTTGAGGTAAAAACCAACGAGCTAATAAGATCCAGGGGTCGTGAGGTTCAGGGATGGGTAAGAGTTCTTGCCAGGTGCGATCGCCCTGATGATATTCCAGAACGCTGGGACTGTAGACTACATCAGCATGAGGGACATGAGCGAGAAACTGAACCTGCTGCTTGATCTTGTCAGGGAAGAGATAGTCGTCTGCATCCAAGTATTGCAACCACTCGCCAGTGCTAAGTTTGAGTAAGCGATCTCGGGCTGCGTTACCCCCTTTATTTGGGCCAGTTTCCCAATGGATGCGATCGCCAAAGCTTTTGATGATGTCGAGGCTGCGATCGCTCGACCCATCATTAACTACAATCACTTCCTTATTGGAATACGTCTGATTCAGCGCACTCTCAATTGCTTGAGCGATCCATTGCTCAGCGTTATAGCAGGGAACGAGGATACTGACATTATTTTGCATCGAAGTAGAGTTTACAAATTCTTACAAAGACAAAACCCATAGCTGCTCAGGCTCCTTTTTGTATCCCTATATCTCTATACAAATAATCTCGGTGAGACAATTGTTCGCAAAATATATATCGATGAGATTCAAGAAAATCCATTATCAAAGAATTTTGTAGCGTGTCACGACACTCAATCAGTATAAATTTAGGTCTGAACTTTTCCAGGTTTAACCCCCTTAAAACCTCTAATTCTAGTCCCTCAATATCTAAAGACATAAAATCAAACTGATCAAAGCCTGATTGCTCTATTACAGATGTAAGTGATCTAGCTTCAACAGTTAGCTTTTCAAAACTGTGGAATTTCTTGATTTTATCAAGTTGAATTTCTTTTTCCTCAGGTGTCTGATATCTGCTGTCAACAAATGACATCAAACCACCACAAACAAGCTCGATTGTTGGATAAGGATAATCAGACGGAACCAGCGCACAATTATAGACCTTAGAACGTCGTCTAATTTTCTTGCAGGCTTGATACTCGAAAGGTAGAGGCTCGACTAAAATGCCCTTCCATTTCTTAATTTTCTCAAGATAGTAGGTGTTACTTTTCGTGAAGCCATTGTTGGCTCCAGCCTCGACAAAAACACCAACCCTTGGTAAATACTTCTCTAGCTTTATGTCAATTTGATCATAGGCAGGCATAGAATATGAACTGATTCCCAAGAATTCACAAATGACCCTGCGCCAGCCAAGAAGTTTGAAATGTATTTTTTTTAACATAATGCCTCTATAAGCGTATAGCTTGACTAGCTATTTAGATGTAGATACTCTTTCAACTCAGTTGGGAGCCTTATTCGCATGAGGAAATGAGATCTCAGGTACAGGGTGCCCTAGAAAGTTGCAGATTTCTTTCCATCCATCACCGTTTTCCCAACAAACCATTAATAGCTTTTGAGGTTTATCCGCAAAGTATCTAATTACTGACTGATAATGATCTAGATAAAATTGAATATGTTCTGCTTTATAGCCATGCGGAGTCTCATATCCGTATGCCAACCGTTTCTCTAAGTTTTCCCCACCCCTATCAAAGTGTTTGCATAAACTCTGATACCAAATCTCAGGACTTTTCCTAGTTGTTAAAATAAAAAGACTATCTGGATATCTTCTGTCTATTTCTTGATATAAGAACGGCCAAGGAAAATCCTCACAGCTGTCTTTATTCTTAAGAACATCTAAAACTTGACTACGATCATCTTTGTATCTTAAAAAGATTGATGACTTATACCATTGATGAGAATAGCCAAGATATTTTAAACTCAAGGCTAGTGAAGTTGTTCCTGTCTTACCTAGGCCGACTCCTACTACTTTTCTCTGATAATTTTTGGAGAATCTTATTCCTACAACTTTCTCAAAGCCTTGCCCTTTAGCACCCCATCCTAATACTTCACATACTCCTGACTTATGAATTTTGGGTAAAATGCTACAATTAGCTTTTGCAACCTGAAAAGATCCAAATCCAATCCTATCTTTTACAAATGTATTAATCGTAGCCATACGTAAATATATCCTTTGGTTCAAGAAGATGTTGTTTTGTTGGTTTTCTTACTGCTTCTAAAGGGAGAAAGGATGTTTCTACAAGCCTCCAAAGTTTGTTCTGCACCAATAAAACCAACGTGATGGTGCAACCAATTATGATAGTAAGGTTGGAGCTTGGGCGGTTCTATTTCTGCTTGCTCCCATACTTTATAGGCTGTGAGCACATAGCCTATAAATCCCTGGCGATATGCAAACATCATGTGCTTATATAATCTTTCAAAAATGAACCTCTTGGCTTCAGGATTATCCTTGGCTTGCTTCAAGAAATATTCTGCTGATTTTTGGTAGGAAATCAGTGCCCAAGGAATTTTTTTTGTCATTCGGTTCTGTGCTGCTAAAGAATAATATCCAATTCGCTTTAGAAGCAAAACAGTGTCATTATGAAATACCGCTTTAATATTTGGATAGTGTATTAGTATTCTTGCGTTCAAACTAGATTCATTCGCACCTCCTAGCCAGGGCTCAAATCCACCTACATGTAATACAATTTCTCGCTTAAGAAGAACCTCGTTTAAGGTAAAACCGTATTCACTGGTTAACTTGAAGTATGAATCTTCAGTAACCTGATCTAATGCAGAAAAATTCTTTTCTTGAGAAACTTCAGCTTGAACTTTTTCTAGCTCTTCATCCCAAAAAAGAAGGATCTTTCCAATTGTAATATCAGCGTTAAAATGGATTAAACTTTGAACCTGATACTGTATAGAGTAAGGGAGTAACAAATCATCACTATCTAAAAACTTTATGTATTCACCATTTGTAAGCCCTAATCCGTTATTTCTTGCTATACAAGGCCCCTGGTTTACAGTATGAAATATTTTGACACGATGATCGCGCTCAGCATAGCCTTTGGCAATTGAGAGGGTTGAATCTGTTGATCCATCATCTACAACGATAATTTCTAAGTTGCTGTAAGACTGATTGAGGCAGCTTTCAAGGGTAGCTGACAAATACTCTTCTCGGTTGAAACAGGGAATAACAATAGAAACAAGAGGTTGGCTTTCCATACTTCATTTCCTAATATATGTTGATGCTGTTTTGTCAGCAATCGCTTGCCAATTCAGGCGATCGCAAGTATTTTTCATCTTTTGACTCAGTTCATCAAGGTTTAGATAAGAACTTTCTCGAAGCATATAGGCTAATCCTTGCTGATCATCAAGCTCATAAAGTAATTCGTTGACCTGTGCTAGCGTTTCTATAATGCCTTTAAACCGAGGTGCAATGATAGGTTTTCCATAAGACATAGCTAACAATAAAGTTCCAGAAGTCAAAACTTTTTCAAATGGTAAAACAACGAGATCGGCTGCGCTGAAGTAAAGATGAACCTGATCTTCTTCGATGAATTTAGGATGTAAAATGACTCCTTTACTATCTGTAGCAAGTCGGTCTAGCTTTTGTTGATAGATCTCATCACAGGCTTGCCCTGCAATTAATAAGGTATGGTCCGCGAAAAGGTCTTGATTTTCTTTCCAAACTTGAAGTAGCCGTTCAATACCCTTGTAGGGGCGGAGCATCCCAAAGTTGAGGTAGATGAGGCCAGTTTGAGGAAGGCCCAAACGCCGACGAGCTTCTAGTTGATCGATTGCAGGTGGATAAATGCTGCGATAGTGGCCGTGGGGAATTATGGCAATTTTAGAGCGATCGCCCCCATAGGTATCAGCTACATAATCCCGTGCATAAGCATGATGGACGATGAGCTGGTCGGCCAACTTTGTCATGACTCGATGTAGCCAAAGCTCCAATCGGGGAAATTGGGTATCGTGAGATAGCTGGTTATGCACCGTCCACACTACTCTTACGCCCGCCCCCTTCACCATCAGGACATCAAGCCAAAATTTCAACACATAGATTAGCCTGACCAGCCAAGACTCTCCTTTGATATAAGGTGTTAGCCAGTGCAAGTGCAGCACTTGATAAAACGATTGCTTCTCAGTGGCCATCCGAAACAAGGGAAGTACCCGTCGATAGCCCCACGGGAAAAAGACTCGAACATTTTGATGTTCTAAAGCTTCTGCCAATAGTGTCTGGTAAGGATTATCTTTTCGATAGTCCGGCATCATGAGGACGTGTAACCGGGGTTTTGGAACATCTCCAGCAACCATTTCCTATACCCTCGGTAGTGAAGTTTCAGAGGCATTGAATGAGGAAGATTCTAAATACTCAAGTTGTTGGAGTAAATAACCAGCTTCGGCGTAAATCTGGTTCAGTTCGTTTGTAGAGACCTCCTTTCTCCAGTTGCCAACTGAGTCTGATTTTGCTTGACTCATTGCCTTTGAAAATAGTCTACGAGAGTGGTCATTTGAGATTTTCAAGAAGTCCAGAATAGTTTGTCCTACTTCGTCAGGATTACTGACAAGCGCCTCATAGCGAATCTGTATGTACTGCTGACTAGCTAAAGCTTCAGCAGCTTGAAGTGCCTGCTCATTGAAAACTCTCCAGTTCCAGATACATCGATGGATATCACTAGTTGTTTCAAATTCTTCTCTACGATCTGGCTCTACCCAGAAACGGGCATAAGGGCCATAGAGATAACCTCCGGGTTCTCTTCGTCCAGAGTTAGCTGTTGCAGCCTGAAGCCAAGGCTTTTTACTATGGGATAGAGCCGCATCTCTACCATCCCGAATAATATGAATAAACTGTGCCTGTGGAAAAGCCTCTTTCAAGAAGGGAATAATGAGAGCATTGCGAGGTGTTTTTTCGGCAAATCTCAGGTGTCCATCAAAGTAGACTTGTAATAACAGACCATAGAAAGAGCGATAAAATCGTTGAGACTGCTCGAAACTCCAATTCGACTCATAAATGTATCGTGCCGCTGCCTTAGTCGCGACAGGTTCATGATGATAAGAAACTTCAGGTAAGACTGATAGACAATCACCTAAAAAAGTTGTTCCTGATCGAGGGGAGCCAATTAAAAAAATAGGATTGTCAAGATTGGGCTTGAGTAAACTCTGAAATCGCTTCAGTGAAAGAGTTTGATAATTGGGCTTATAGTAATAGCGATCGGCTTTTAAGGTCTTTTGAATCCACCCAGGTAAACTTTGCCATGTAATGGGAGTCGGCTCCTTTGACTGCGGATTCATATTTCTCTCCTCTAATAACTTCTAAGGGATGTAGCGCAAAAGCAATTAAGACTGGGGATGATTCAACTTTTGTAAGAACTTATCTTTTACAAGATGTCGTACACCTTCTCGATACATCAGGTGTCGAATTCTACCGACATAGTGGCGGCAGGGAGACCCATTTAATCCTTCTTCTCGGCGGACATTGTAAGCATCCGGTAGCAACTCGACACCATAGCGAGAACTACAGAGGGCTAATAAGGTCTGCTCAATTCTCCAAAAGTAGCCAATGATATCAGGCAGTGCTAAAAATTCTTCTAGCCAATCTAGATTTAGAGAAGCTCGATGAATCAAGCCCAACCCTGAATTAAATCGAGGACAAAGTTCAAAACCACACTTTTCTTTTACAACTGCTGGCTCAACTGTATAAGCAGTGGCAACATCCTGATTCACTGAGTTTAGACAGTATTGAGGATCTTCTACACGCTTAAGTAGTTCAGTAGGTTCAGCAAAAAAAAGAATGTCACTATCTAAAAGCAACATGCGATCGCTCTTTAAATAAGCAGCAAAGTCAAATATTTTAGGCGAGAGTTGATTGGTCTTACGAAACTCTAGACAGCGAGGATAATCAGTTAGTCTAGGTAAAACTGTTTCATCAGCCAAGAACCGATAAATCAATCGCGCATTAGGAAAATGATGTTTAAGAATGCTGCACTGCTCTGACGTCAATGATCCATCATCATGAATGCAAAGTGCATAAGAACGACGAGAATAGTGATAAAAAGACTTAAGTGCCCAAATCAGATTGAGATAATCAGCAGCAGAAGTCAGAACATGAACTTCACAAACTGAAGAGTCTATTGTGTTAAAAATTGGTAGAGAATTAAGAATTCGATTGCGAACTGTATCTCGATAGTGAGCTGTAACTAAACCATGTTTATACTTTTGATGAAATCTTAGTGCGAGAGATCCAAATGACATAATGACTCAACTCCCAAAGCTTTCATTTAGTTGCTAACACTACTCATTGCTAATGAATTCAGAAGCTTAGTTGATCAACGATAAAGCCAACTGTTTATTCGCAGACGAAATTTTGGAACTAACAAAATTTTGGGATGACGAGCGATGACACTAATAGATCTAATCCAACGAATGACTTTAGGTTCACTTTTTTGAACAGATTGCTCAACTTGCTTTAGGAAAACAGCTTGATAAAGCCATCTTCCTTGAAGTATTAGGCGTTGCTGATCAGAAAGCTGTATGCTTCGGTTCCAAATGATAGGTTTTACAACAGTGAGGAGTTCATCCGCAACAAGTTGACTTTGCTTTGACTTCTGTTGAGCCGTGAATCTGAAGCAAGAAATCTCTGAATGAATTGACTGAACTTGGCCACCCACTTGCAGAATGCGAGTCCAGTAGTCATAGTCCATGACGAAGTTTAAGTCTTCTTTAAACCCGCCAATCCTCTCTGTAATCCTGCGTGTCCAAAATACTTCAGGCTGCACAAATTGCCGCTTGCGCCACCAAACTCTCCACAAATCAATAATTTCTTCAAAGGTTGTGATATTGCCAAACTGCTCTCCAGTCTTGGAACCGACTGCATCGACATAACGACATTTCCCATGTAGCAGATCTGCGTTAGGAGACTGACGAGCCGCGATCGCCACCCGAGCAAACGCTCCTGGTAGATAGTAATCATCACTATTGAGATAAGCCAGAATTTCGCCTGTAGCCAGATTTAGCCCTTTGTTGATTGCATGAGTTTGGCCGCGATCGCTCTCACTCACCCAGTAAGCCAACCAAGGCTCATACTTTTGGATAATCTTAACTGCTTCATCCGTACTGCCTCCATCAATGATGATGTACTCCAAATTGGGATAGCCTTGCAGCAGGATCGATCGAATTGTCTCCTCAATAAATTCTCCTTGGTTGTAGCTTGGCGTCACAATGCTAATCTGAGGCCATTCAGAACCATCTGGCATGGTTTCAGGTAACGGCTGGCTTTCCTCCGTCCAAGGCCAGCCTGTTCTACCAGATGGAGGTAAAGGTAAATCTTTGAGAGTTGGCACAGCACAAATCGGCATTGTAAGATGAATAATGGATAGGGCGATCGCACATAATGACAATCATTCCAATGTGCTAAGAAGCGATTATCTTACTGTTACTTCTTTTTACAAAAATCACCTACGAAATCAGGAAAAAACAGAAAAAGTCCTAATAAAAACGTGCCTTAATAAACAACAGCTCAACAATCAGTAATTTCGTGCAATCTTGAGAAGTGACTGATAGATTCTATCTCATCCATCTAGGTTGTTTTCCCTGTTGAAGTCTAGCCCTGACCTGCTCTGGTTTCTTGGTCGCTATTAAATTAAGATAGGGATAACGAGCGCGCAAAGCCTCCGGAACTAGACTTTTTGATTTAGGATCGTAAGTAAAGAGTTGATATCCCAACTTAATGAGCTGGTGATAGAGTGCTTCACAAGAAGAGTTTGCTGCTTTGCAGTTCTTCTCTGTAAATTCGACCTGTAACACAGGAGCATCTGGGCGGGAGAGAATCTCGGTAGCACCTGATAGAACATAAGATTCCCAACCTTCCACATCAATTTTCATCATAGTGACGTGCCCCACTAGATTATTCTCCTGGGCAAACAAGCTCCATGTTGTAGCCTTAACTGTTTCCGTCGCAAAGTCGCTACCTGCAGTAGGTTTTCCTAATGAGTTCCAGGCATCAAACCCATCTAAAGATGTGGTCATGTTTAGATCAGAAACCTGATCGGAAAGCGCAAGTTGATAGCAATCAATGTGGGTAAAGCAATTGAGGTTAACATTTTCTAGTAAGCGCTGATAGGTTTGTCCAGAAGGTTCAAATGCATAAACTTTTCCAGTTTTACCTACTAACTTCGCGGCAATTAAACTAAACAATCCAATATTGGCACCAATATCAATATAAGTGTCTCCTGGTCGTAGAAAAGCATTTAAAAATTTTCGCTCTGAATACTCAAATCTTCCTCGATAGATCAGGCGGCAAAGATCACTATCTCGATACAGCCGCATTTTTACACCTGGCTGAATTTGAAGATCCATTATTTTCTTATAGTCAGTCTGAGCATTCCACCATTCAATCCGCTTTGGTGTAATATAGCGACGCCATTTGAATTGGAGGCGATGCTGGACATGGTTTACCAAAGTTCCGTTGCGGAAGTGAGTAATACCGTGATTAAACTTGCTCAACATCATAATTTGTTTGTGCTGTAGCAACCAATTGTGTATTCCAGGACAAAATAGGAGCAATAGCTCCTGGACGGCGGCGGCCTTGTAGGGAGTTCCAAAAGGGAGAAATGCCGTGATCTAAAACTACTTCAAACTGAACAACCGGATCTAAATGCACAATCCAATATTGGTTGTGTATCCCAATTCGAGGTGCAAGATGATAGATACCTGCATTCAAAAGTCCGGCAGGAACATTACAACACCAGCGATTTTTCCCTACTTGAACTGGAAGAGTTTGCTCAGGCGGTAGATCAGTTTGGTAGCTTCTCAACACAGTAAATCCATCCTGCGTTAGTAAGTCGAAGCCAATGCACAAACCAGGATGAACAGAACTAGAAACAAACTCTACTTCAAACAAGAGAGAATTTTTACTAGAGTAGACGCCGCCAGAATTACCGTCTTGAGAAGACACACGAACTGCTGTAAGCTTAAAATCCTGATTGCCCGGTGCAGACTCTTCTTTCCAAGCTATTTCACTATCAATATTACCTGTCATCGTAAGATATTGAGCTACGACAGGTTGACACTTTCCAAGACTGATCAGTTGTCCCTGCTTTAAGTAGATAGCTTTTTCACAAAGTGATTGGATCGCTTGCATGTTGTGGCTCACAAATATTACTGTGCGGCCTTCCTTGCCAACTTTCTCCATCTTGCCCAGACACTTTTTTTGAAACTGGGCATCTCCTACTGCTAAGACTTCATCTACGATTAAAATCTCTGGCTCTAAATGGGCTGCCACTGCAAAGGCAAGGCGAACGTACATTCCAGAGGAATAGCGTTTTACAGGTGTATCAAGAAATTTTTCTACCTCTGCAAACGCAACAATTTCATCAAACTTGCGCTTGATTTCAACCTTACTCATGCCTAAAATTGCGCCATTCAAGAAAATGTTTTCTCGTCCGGTCAACTCAGGATGAAAACCTGTCCCAACTTCCAGCAGGCTAGACACTCGTCCGCGAATCCGCACACTTCCTTGGGTGGGTTCAACAATTCGGCTTAAGACTTTCAATAGTGTCGATTTTCCGGCTCCGTTGCGACCAATGATGCCAACGCGATCGCCCTGGTTGACCTCAAACGACACATCCTTCAGTGCCCAAAACTCCTCTCTTGTCGGATCTTCAGCCTGCTTTCGTCGGGTCAGCTTGTGACCGAGCGATCGCGTCCCGTTTGCAATCACGTCCCGCAGCGCCGTATATTTCTCTTGCTGCTGATGGCCAATGATGTATTTCTTGCTGAGGTTTTCGACTCGAATGACCGGATTCGACACTATCTACCCCACCCTCACTATAGTTTTGACGGTTTCACAATAGAGGCGATCGCCTCAACCCAAAACCTTCTCAGATATCTTCTAACCTATTCATTGATTTCTCTCCACATCGGGACAAATCAAAGAGAAGACCTACAGGCCACCTCGACCCTCCCTCAAATCACATCCGCAAACTTGCGTTCCATCTTGCGAAAATACCAAATGCCACTCACAAAGAGCAGCGAAACTAGCCCCATCGACAGCAAGAAACCCGGCAAATAAAGCTTTGCCTCACCGCCCAAAATCGCCCAGCGGAAGCCATCAATTACCCCCACCATTGGATTGAGCGAATAAAGAAACCGCCATTGCTCCGGCACAATGCTGCTGCTAAAGCCGACCGGAGAAATATAGAGACCAAACTGAACAATAAACGGCACAATATAGCGAAAATCCCGATATTGCACATTTAATGACGCCAGCCACAACCCCGCACCCATTGAGGCGGCAAAGGCGATCGCAATAAATAGCGGCAATGTCAAAATTCGCCAAGTGGGCACATAGTCATACCAGATCATCAGCCCCAGCAAGATCATGCCTGAAATCAAGAAATCTACAAAGCTGACAATTACTGCACTTGCAGGCACCACCAAGCGCGGAAAATAGACCTTTGAAATCAAATTGGCATTCCCGATCAAACTGCCGCTACACTCCGACAGCGCATTGGCAAAAAATTGCCAGGGCAACATCGCCGCAAACACCAAAATCGGATAGGGCACGCCTTCCGACGGCAAGTTGGCCAACCGCCCAAACACCACCGAAAACACTACCATCGTCAAGAACGGTCGAATCAGCGCCCAAACTACCCCAATTGCCGTCTGCTTATAGCGCACCAAAATATCGCGCCACGCCAAAAAGTAAAATAGTTCTCGATAGCGCCACAAATCTCGCCAATATTGCCGCTCGGTCCGTCCGGCCTCAATCACCAATTCGGTCTGAGCTGCATTTGCAGAATGAGACATAAGTCTGCTCTCGTAGAATTACCATACCCGACTTCTGGGATTGGCCCGAAGCTGCTGTAATTGTGCTGGAGGCAAACTACTCAGCAGCGATCGCGCCTCTGCAATCAGCTCAGCCAATCGCGCACAAGACACCCCACCTGGACTTCCTTCTGCTAGGCAGTCTTCATACTGGTCATCTAGCTCCGCCAAAAGCTGCTGCGCTCGTTCTGCAACGCCTGGTGGCGCATAGATCACATTTCCGACCACAATTGGCCCCGGCATCTCAGACACAACATTTCCGGTGATATCAGAATTGTTTGGAAAATTGTTGGCCATCGCGTCCGGCACGATGCCAAATAGGGCGATCGCCCCGCCCATCATGGCAATTTGAGCCAGGTTAACTAAATTCCATCGATGCTGCATCATTGAATTAGCTCCTCGGTGAATGATCTGCATCTCCATTCCTCTCTTCAGGGCAATTTCCCTAAAACTGGAACGAAATCCCACTTCCCAACACAAATCGAGGCCCATCCCCCGCGCCCGCCAAATCTCGCACCGCAGGCGTAATCACCCAAGGAATATCGGGAAACGGCGTGATCGACATCCCAACCGCCAAATCTTGCCCCGTCCATTCCACAATGGCGCTCATCGGCTGTATGACCCGGATCGCCGCACTGCCAAACACATTAAACGAGTTCACCTCGTCTTGAATGTCTTGCTCTGAGCGAAACCGCCCATTACCCACCCCAGCCGTCAGCGCAATCCGGCTCAAGGGATTATTAATATCGGGTGTCGTCCGAATGATGTGCGTCACCGAACTGTAGAGCGTATTCTCAAAGTCGTTATCATCGCCCAGATTGAGGAAGCCATCCCAGCCTGCGGCCACACTCCAGCTATCTGAAAGCCGACGATGCACCTTTGCATTAAAGCCACCACTACCAAAGTCGCGATTGCTGCCCAGGCTCGCCAGCGTATAAGACAACTGCACCCCCACCGACTCACGAGCATCTCCCAAGCCGATTCCAGCCCCAATCGTGGCGTCGGGCACATTAGCATAGCGCGTGCGGGCCTGATAGCTCGCATTCACAAAGCCACGCAAATTGTCAGCACCATAGCCCGACGGATTGGAAATTGTAATAGCAGGCGACCCCGCAAATACATCACCAAACTCTGACTCTGGCTCTACTTGCGATAGTTGAGACTGAAGATCTTCAATCTCAGTCCGGTCGGGAATAGCCACCGGAGTCGGAGCAGGCGTTTGCGCCACTATAAATTGCTCTGACTGGGCTAGCTGTTCTGGCTGGGCTGGCGGCTCAACTGGCAACACCTCAACTGGCAACACCTCAACCTTGACCGATCGCTCTAGCTCCATCGTTTCAGGCGCGATCGCACTCACTGTAATAGCCTCGGGTGCAGCACCCCGTACAGTATCCGGTACAGACTGCAGCGCCACAGGCTCGACCTGGGTCGGTTCGACCTTGGTAGGAGTAGCGGCACTGAGAGAAGACTCCATCACCAGCTCAGGAGGGGCGATCGCCTCAACCACCTCAACCACGACAGGTTCAGACGTGGCTACATCCCCGGCTCCGGGCATCTCAGGCTCAAAATCAACAGGTTGGGCGATCGCAGCCTGAGATAGCTCGTTGGCGGCTAGAGCCGCTAAAGTATAAATCGCAGCAGTCGAAACACGCATATCACTACATCTAGGGGGTCTTTGGGAACACAGCCGCTCAAAGCACTAAGCCTACCTGCCTCTCTAGGTACAGCAGGCACAGCAGGCATAGCAGACTCAGAATCACAGCCTGACAAGCTTGGATCAGCCCAAGAATCTACGCAGTTAAAAATCGCTGTGATGTCTTAGCATTAACCACTGATACGGCCACCCCCCTCGGCAATCAGGACAATCCCAAGCGGAGGCCTACCCTTATATCCCCAAACCTAGATTTGGTCAGCTATCTAGCATCAGTAAACTTCTCATAAAGCCTCGTAAAGCCCCATAACGGCAAGCTTCGCAACGGAATGATCTACATGATCTGTTTGTAGGCACCTTGCTATAAAACGGCTGCCAAACCTTGCCCTCCAGCCAACTGCTCCTCGGCCTATCCTCAGCCAAACCCTAGCCAAACCCCGGCCAAACCTCAGCCAATCACCCCATTCCCGTACGCAAAATAGTGCAGTATATTAAATAAGCATTAGAAATATTGCAGACTTTAAATCTTCGTATCTGGTCTGCTTGCGATACTCATTTCCCCTCCCTGATGGTGTATGAAGCCTTCGGATCAAACCCGTGGTCAACTGGAACGGACTCTTTCCCAACGCATAGAAGCTTTCTATTTCGACGAGCTTGGACATCGGCCTAGTAAAGTGACCTGCCATATTTTCGGGCAACAGATCGCACTGCTCCTAGAAGAGGCGATTACTCAACCTGAACAAATCCTCAGCCGAGTGGGACAAGATGAGTTGGCAGAACAGGTTCGCACCGATTTAGATAAGGCCATGCGGCCTCAGATGATTCAACTGATTGAGGAAGTCGTGGGTGTTCCAGTCACGGATGTCCTCAGCGATGCAACCCTCGAAACGGGACGCACTGGGACAATCATCGTGTTAGCCGAATCTCCTCAGCTGCGCGAAACCGGCACAAGTAGCCGTCTCAAGAAGCAGAAGGTAACAAACTCAAGTTCCGATGAACCATAGCCTCTAGCTCATCTAGATTGTAGGGTTTGTTTAAATAATCTCGGCAACCCAGCGCCAGAATCTGATCTCGTTCGCTGCATTTTGCCAATGCCGTTACCGCAATAATGGGGATCTGGCAGGTTTCTGGATCTGCCTTGAGCGTCTGGATCACTTCAACGCCGCTGATGTCAGACAGCACAATATCCAGCAAAATCAAGTCAGGTTGATAGGTTCGGGCCATTCGGGGGACAGCTTTCCCTTTCAGCGTACTGACGTGCGAAAAGCCAAACAGCTCCAGCGCATGCAGCAACAGGAGCAAGTTATCTTCGTTATCATCTGCCGCCAAAACCAGAGGTCGGGCAACAACGGGCTGAAGTCCAAAGGTCGGAAAGAGTTCCAAGTCCATACTCATCCATAAAAGCTGTAGTCGGGTTAGTTTTTGTTGGAGAAGTGTAGACGAGGCATCTCGGGGGTGGCTGCAATAGCTGAGGCACCCTCAGCCCGATGGCTCGCACAAACTGATCATGTTCTTCTGAAGCCAGCTTCTGATCAGCTGCGAAACAGAATTTGATTTTAATAATAACTTAATACTTTGCTGAAATGACCATCGAGGGTAATTAATTTGTACATTAATCTACTCATTAAGTAGATGAGCTTAATTATTTGTAGGATGTGTTAGGCGTAGCCGTAACGCATCAAAGCCTGGGGAATGGTGCGTTACTAACAGCACCCTACAGCATCATTTATTTATGTCCACCTACTTATGTTGCAGCTGCACGATAGAAGGGACGCTTCACCACGATCGCCCGATAGGCCGTCTCCCGGATCTCAACGGATAGCGTCTGTCCGACTTTGGCGAGGGGAGTTTCTACATAGGCCAAGGCGATCGGCTGCTGAGCACCGGGAGGCAGGGTGCCACTGGTAACTTCTCCTACCTTTTTGCTGCCTTGCAGTACTGGATAGCCGTGGCGAGCAATGTTGCGCTCCTGCATTTGCAGACCGACCAGCCGCCGCCTGACGCCCACCTGCTTTTGCTGCTCCAAAACCGCGCGACCGATGAAGTCTCCTTTGCGATCGAGGTGAACTAGCCAGCCCAGGCCTGCTTCTAGCGGTGTTGTCGAGTCATCGATGTCTTGTCCATAGAGAGGCATGGCGGCTTCTAGGCGGAGAGTGTCGCGGGCACCCAAACCACAGGGCGTTACATTGACGGCTAGGAGCGATCGCCACAAAGCCTGTCCCACATCGGGGGAGACCATGACTTCAAAGCCATCTTCCCCGGTGTAGCCTGTCCGGGCCAAGAAGGCGGGATATCCCAAAACAGTCCCGTTGAGGTGGCCAAACCGCTTCACCGACTGCAGATCTTCCGTCACCACCGACTGCAGCGCCTGCAAGGCCTCTGGCCCCTGCACCGCAATCAGCACCCGATCTAGGGAAAGGTCGTCAAAGTCAATCTCAAAGGTAAAGTGATTGAGCATCCAATCCATGTCTTTCTCTGCTGTCGCCGCATTGACAATGGTGGTCACCTGCTCTTCACCAGCCGCATTCGTCCCCTGATAGTAAATGATCAGGTCGTCGATAATGCCCCCCTGCGGATTGAGCAACACGGTATATTGAGCGCTCCCCGGCTGCAACTGACTCAGATCAGAAGGCACCAGGTTTTGGAGCTGTTTGATTAGCCCTGGCCCCCGCATCTCAAACTTGCCCATATGGGAGATATCAAACATGCCAGCTTGCTGCCGCACAGCCTGATGCTCTTGGCTAATGCTGCTGTACTGCACTGGCATTTCCCATCCCGCAAAGGGTGTCATGCGGGCTTGCAACTCCAAGTGCAGTGGATATAGTGGCGTGTGAGCCAGAGACGAAGTAGAGGATTCAGATGCGCTTGACTTAGCCACAGACCATCCCAAGTTGAGTTCAACTCGATCCTAAATGAAAGTGGGCCAAGGGAACACGAACAATTCCCCATAACCCCTTCCTTTCAGTCTAGATCCGCTAACTGATCCCGAATGCCTCACTAGGATTGACGGCAGTCCGAATTTTTTTCAGGAGTTGCTCAAAGGGCTGCCAATTATCCTCTACAGTAATGGGTTCCCAAATCGCTTCAATCTCAGGACGGACTAGCACTAGGGTCGGGTTGTGCTGACTGAGCCGCTGAGCAATCTGGGGGAGTTCAGAGTCAGGCTGGCTCGTCAGGATTTGCTGATAAAGCTGCTGCCAGCGTTCGATGCAGTTTTTGGCAGCGTCGGATGCCGCGTTAGATGCAGGGTTTGATGCAGCAGGATTAGATGCAGCGTCAGATGCAGGACTAGATATGCTGCTGGAAGACATCGCCAAAAGACTCGCTTGAAACTGGCTAGAGCCTTCTCGCCATTGCGGATCAAATTGCTGTCGCAGCTGTAGGAAAAATTCGTGATAGCCCACCTGAGTTTCCTGCAACAGCTCAATCGTGTGGGAGAGCAAATCATCAGCTTGGTCTACAGGCAGCGACTCAAAGCCGAGTTTTTGGATCATGCGCTGTCGATAGGCGGAATAGTAAGTGTCTTCAAACTGAGCCAGTCCTGCTTCCATCTCAGCCACCGGCATGACGAGCTGGAGTGGTACTTGCAGCATTTGGAGGTTCCAACGGCAGATTATCGGCTGATTGCCGTAGCTATAGCGTCCAAAGTAGTCAAAGTAGGCCGCCGTAAAGCGAGGGTTGTAGCGGTCGATAAAGGCGTAAGGGCCGTAGTCAAAGCTTTCTCCGGTAATCGACATGTTGTCGGTGTTGAGGACAGCATGACAAAAACCAACTGACATCCATTGGGCAACCAGTTCTGCAACGCGCTGCACTAATTCGGCGTAGAACCGGGCATAGCGATCGCCCTCATTCCATAAATGCGGATAATATTGCTGAATCGTGTGGTCAAGCAGCTTTTGAATCAGATCGGGGCGGTTTAGCACCTGCAATCGTTCAAATGTGCCAAAGCGGATGTGAGAGCGGTTAAACCGCACCATCACCGAAGAGCGCGTTGGGGAGGGCTCGTCTCCCCGCCAGAGTCCCTCTCCGGTCTCGATCATGCTGAGACAGCGCGACGTGCGAACACCCAAGGTATGCAGCGCTTCTGCAGCCAACACTTCCCGGACGCCGCCCTTGAGGGTGAGCCGTCCATCCCCGCCGCGAGAGTAGGGTGTTGGGCCTGTCCCTTTGGTGCCGAAGTCATATAGCTCGCCATCGACGCCGCGAACCTGCCCATACAAAAAGCCGCGACCGTCGCCCAGGTTGGGGTTGTATTCCCCAAATTGATAACCGTGATAACGCAGGGCTAGAAAGCGATCGCGCCCCTGAAAGCGCCCAAAAGCTTGAATAAAATCGGCATCCGTCACAGCGGTTGGATCAAGTCCCAGCTTCAGCAACAGATCATCATTGCGAAACCGCAGGATATGACGGGGAAATTCGGCAGCAGCGACAACATCGTAGTAATCGTCTCCGAGGGATTCCAGCGCCGGTTCGTAATTTAGCGTCAGGAATGGATTGGGGCTATGAGTCAAGTCGGGCGCTTCAGGAAAGATCATCGAAGATTTAATTACCAAACGAATGCAACCATCTTCCCTGATTCTGCCAGGATTTTCTGTCGAGTGGCTTTGCCTCTCAGTAGCTTGTCGTAACAATCTGTAAACTTTCTTAAGGTATCGGCAATCAATGCTGTTCAATTCCAGACTTTACCTCCTAATAACTCTCAACGGTTTAAAAATGAGACTTTTGAACTAAATGGCACAAAAAAAGCAATTAAGCAACGGCATGAAAGCGAAACTTCTAGGCTCAAAAACAGCTGTTTTGATGAGGCTTAAAACACTCTAAGCGCTTCGGCGGAGCAACTTCCGCTGATCGCCCCATGAAAAAGCTATCTGATATCTCCTATAAAAGGATTATTGAGGTTGATTGATTCCAGCCAATTCAAAAACGGCAGAATCTCAAACAGGTGAATACTAAATCGCGAATTACTTATCTCTAAAATCTCAAGAACTTTTTGATTTTTAGAGGCAAAACCTTCAAAGATTTCTTACAACCGGATTCAACTTTAATCAAGCTGAGCTTGATCAATGGGCCAACGTTGCGCCCAAAAACAAAAGAGCGTTGACACGTTTGCATCATCCACTGGTTTGGCGGAGTTCCCAAGATGGCTTTCAATAGTTCCCTCAAAGATTTCTCTCTGGCTGAGTTGTTTCGACTGATTGATCAAGGACACCGCTCTGGATGTCTGACGGTATATCCCTCCTCCGAACAGGCGATCGCCAATGCACCAGAGGGATACCACATCTGGTTTCGCGAAGGTCGGCTGATTGCAGCGGCTCGTCAGCTCGATGGCCAGGGCCTAACCAACCGCATTATTGAACGAGGCTGGCTGACTCAGCGGGTGTTAGAGAAACTCAGCAATCATTCCATGATAGGAATTCCATTGGGTGTGACGCTCAAAACTCAAGGTGTTCTACGCTCCGATCAGCTCAGCTTGCTGTTTAGTGCTCAGATTCAAGAAGTTTGCAGTTTGTTTAGCCTACCCACAGGCCGCTTCAATCTCGATGGAGAAGCGCCGCTCCCTCGCTCTGAAATGACGGGTCTGAGCATTCGAGCTATTGAAGTGGCGTTGACCGGATTGAGAACATTAAAAAACTGGTCCCATTTATCGGAAGCATTGCCAGATCAAGCTTCTGCAGTTCACAACCTCACTCCAGGCCAGCCACAGTTTCGCTTGAATGCAATGGAGTGGCAGGTGTGGGAATTTGCCAAAGGCACGATGTCTCTGCAGGCGATCGCCCAACAACTCAACCAACCTGTCGCCAAAGTGCAGCAAGCCACCTTCCGCCTCATGCTACTAGGCCTCGTAGAAGAGTGTCCGCTCGTCAGCCCGAAGTCAGCATTGGACGCTTCTTTAGTTGCGCTCGATTCTGTGGACTCTTGGACCGAGCTTCCCAAAGCAAGCCATGTTGCAGAAAAGCCCACCAAAGTCAGTGCCTCCTTTTTACAAGGTTTAGTCGGTTTCTTGAGGAGCAAACCTTAAATGGAAGTCTTACGGATTGTCGTGACAGGGACGGTCGGAGCCGGAAAAACCAGCCTCATCCGCACGATCAGCGAAATTGAAGTGGTAGACACCGACCGACGCGCCACCGATGAAACGGCTCAACTCAAGGCCGGAACAACTGTCGCGTTTGACTTTGGTCGTCTGACGTTTGCCCCCGATCAGGCTCTCCATCTGTATGGCACACCTGGCCAAAGCCGTTTTGATTTCATGTGGGACATTTTAATCCGCAAAGCCCATGCTTACATTTTGTTGGTTGCTGCGCACCGCCCCCAAGAATTTCGCTACGGTCGTCGCATTCACAGCTTCATGAGCAAACGGGCGCAGGTTCCCATGCTGGTCGGCATTACCCATCTAGATTGCCCCGGTGCTTGGGATCCCGAAAATATTGCCCTCGCGCTAGATTTGCCGACTGGGCCGTCTCGTCCTCCCATTGTCTCCATCAACGCCACCGATCCGGAATCGGTCTCTGAAGCTCTGATCGTTTTGATCCAAGAACTGATGCAGGCTCCTGCTGCTCCAGAACCTTTGCTTTCCCAGACGACCTGAAGACACTTCACATTCCTTTCTTCATCCATTCCTTATCCACAGATATTTACCCACAGAGACCATGATCAACACTTCTAAGCTGCACGACATTCTGCAAAACTTCGTCAGCGGCACCACTGATGTTCAAGGTGCAGCCTTGGTCAGTCCCGATGGTTTGCCTTTGGTGTCTTGCCTACCCGGTGGCCTAGACGAAGAACGAACTGCCGCGATGTCAGCTGCCATGCTGTCGCTGGGAGAGCGGATCGGCCATGAACTTTCTCGCGGCAATGTCGATCGGATTTTTGTCGAAGGCACCCAGGGTTATGGCATTCTCGTCGGCTGTGGCCTTGATGCAGTGCTGCTAATCCTGGCGAGTTCAGCCGCGAAGCAAGGGCTGTTGTTCCTGGAGATCAAGCGAACTGTGAGCGAAATCACTACGTTGCTGTCATAGCGGCTTGCCGCATCTGCAAACGCTTTCACCTTTCACTTTTCTTTTCACTTTTTACAGTCTCTAACTAGGTATACAAGGAGTTTTCAATGACTACTCAACTACGCGAAAATCTGGGCGACTTCAGCAGCATTGTTTGCTTAAAAGCCATGATTGTAGGGATGGAAGAAGCTCTAGGTGACAAAGCAACGGCGATCGCCCTTACATCTGCGGGTCGGGCGAGAGGTCGAAGACTAGTAGAAGACTTAAATTTGGTGGGAACCACTTCTTCGCTAGACGAAATCGCAGCTCAGATGGCTAAGGCATTGGGTGAAGAGGGTACCCGTCTGTTGATCCTGGATAAGATTGAGCAGAATGGAGAAGAACTACGGGCTTACGTCCGGGAAACCGTATGCTCTGCCGGAGAAGTCCAAGGTTCAGAACGGAAATGTACCTTTACGCTAGGCGCTGTTTGGGGAGCGCTGGAAAAAGTCACAGGCAAGCGGCTACAGGGTAAGCACGTTGAGTCTGTCCTCCGTGGCGGCACCCATGATGTCTTCTCATTCCTGCCCCTATAACGCACAGCGGCTGTTTAGACCACTAGCCTAAACTCAACAAAAAATGCCATCGCAGGAACAGATGGCATTTTTTGTATCTATCGGTTTTTTTAGAAACTCCTAGTTAGAGATCCCTAGTCATCGCTCACTAGTCATCAACTTGGCTGATGCGACGGAGGTTGATGATGTCGCTCATCTTACGGATTTGGGTAAAGGTGCGCTCTAGTTGGTCGTGATCTTTGATATCGATCCCCAGGTCGATGATCGCCGTTTGCCCTGGAAAGGTCTTTACCTGAGCGCTGCGCACGTTGATGTTGTGATCGCTGAGGCGTGACAGAATATCTTTGAGTACGCCCACCCGGTCGATCACTTCGATTTGAATTTGGACAGGGTAGGTGTGACAACGATGGGGGTTGCTTTCGCCGTTTTGGTTCCAGCTGACGGGGATAAGGCGATCGCCCGGAATACTTTCTGTATTCTGACACCCCTGACGATGGATAGAAATGCCGCGACTGCTGAGGGTCACGACTCCCAAAATGGCCTCACCAGGTACTGGATTGCAGCAGCCAGCCAGATGATAGAGCAGCCCTTCGACTCCTGCAATCGGTGAATCGCTATAGCGAGATTGGGCCTGACTCGCAGAAACGGTGCTGGTATTGAGCAATACTGTTTCTGCATTGGTGGTCGCAGGGGCGATCGGCTGTTGGGCTTTGATCGCTTCTCGAATCCGATTGACCACCAGGTTGAGCGTAACTTCGCCGTAGCCTAGCGCGGCTAGCAAATCTTCAACAATGTGGTAATTACATCGCTCTGCGGCGGCCTGCATAGGGGCAGACTTGAGCAGTGTCTCAAAACCATTTTTGCCTAGCTCTCTCTCCAGCATGTCTCGCCCGCGAGCGACGTTTTCATCGCGGTGCGATCGCTTGTACCACTGACGGATCCGGTTACGGGCTCCGGTCGTAACGGCAAAGTTGAGCCAGTCCAAACTGGGGTGAGAATTCTTTTGGGTCAGAATTTCGACGATATCGCCATTTTGCAGGGCAGAGTCGAGGGGAATAATCCGACCATTCACTTTTGCCCCAGCGCAGTGATTTCCTACCTCGGTGTGAATGCGGTAGGCAAAATCAACCGGAGTCGCACCTCGGCCTAGCGGCACCACGTCTCCGTTGGGGGTGAAGACATAAACATCATCGTCAAACAGATTGTCTTTGACGTTCTCTAGATATTCTTGGGCGTCCTTCAGGTCATTTTGCCAGTCCAGCAGCTGCCGCAACCAGGTAAATTTTTCATCGACCGAGGTCATTTTGCTGTTCGAGCTGCCCGTTTCCTTATACTTCCAGTGGGCCGCGATCCCATACTCGGCAATGTGGTGCATCTCCAGCGTCCGAATTTGCACCTCAATTGGGCGACCCGTATTGCCAATGACGACGGTGTGCAAAGACTGGTAGCGATTGGGCTTGGGCAGACCAATATAGTCTTTGAAGCGACCGGGGATCGGTCGAAATGCATCATGGACCACGGCTAAGGCGCGATAGCATTCGTCATTGTTTTGCACAATGATCCGAATGGCGGCAACGTCATAAATCTCTTGGAATTCTTTCTGCTGCCGCTGCATTTTTTGATAAATGCCGTACAGATGCTTGGGGCGTCCACTGATGTCCATGCAGTGAATCCCAATCTGATCGAGGCGATCGCGCAACACATCCGCCACATTATTGAGCCGAGACTCGCGATCAGCCCGCTTATCGGTCACCAGCTCTTGAATTTGGCGATAAGATTCTGGTTCTATATACTTAAACGACAGATCCTCCAATTCCCACTTAAAACGTCCGATCCCCAGCCGATTGGCGAGTGGTGCAAAGATTTCTCGCGTCTCTTGGGCAATGCGGCGACGTTTCTCGTCGGGCAAATGCTCTAGGGTTCGCATATTGTGCAAGCGATCGGCGAGCTTGACCACAATGACGCGAATATCTTGGGCCATTGCTAGGAACATGCGTCGAAAATTTTCGGCCTGACGCTCTGTTTTACTAGAAAAATTAAACTTCGACAGCTTGGTGACTCCCTCCACCAACTGACGCACCTCTGCCCCAAATCGGCGCTCGATCTCTTCCAGTGTGACGTCAGTATCTTCTACTACATCGTGGAGAAACCCAGCTGCAATCATCGCTTCACTGCCGCCCAGATCTCTCAGCAACCCTGCCACCGCCACCGGATGACAGATATAGGGCTCTCCAGAAGCCCGTAGCTGACCCTTGTGTAAACAGTAAGCAAACTCAAAAGCTTGACAGACCAACGAGGGATCAAAAGCCTGGGACTCACATACATCGGCCTCTACATCCGGGGATCGCGGAGCAGCCAGACATTCCTGCAACCACTCGGGAAGAGAAAGATCGTTGGGTAGGGCGGGAGCCGTCAGATGCGCCGTCAAATTCATAGTGTCACGCCTGGAGATCAAGAGGGCTCGATAGATATTTTGCTGATTCTACGGTATCTAGTGTATTCAGGTATACCAATTTGAAATGCCGAAGGCCTGCCTCAGTCCTAGAGGTCTAGAGGTGGGTGGAATAGATCTAGCTACGAAAACCTTAATTTAGTAGGTTTGACTCCTGCTCTATTGATAGAGCAACATGAGTGGTGAGGAGCCTCAACCAAGGGGTATTAGTTGATCCTCCGCAAGAAAAGTGATTTAAACCTAGCTTGCGTTTAGATCTCAAAACCGTAGAATACTTATTTTCCTATCATAAGAGCCCTGTTCTACCTATGATACATTTATAAATTTCTTTACACAATCTTAAGCTCTATTGTGGCGTTAAGCTCTCCTCTTCAATGTTGCCCAAACCATACCAAAAACGCTATCAAGAATTTTTCCAAACCCTTCAGCAGCTTCAAGATCAGGTGGCTGTACCAGAGCCCGATCAATCTACTTTACAAGGTGATCTGACTGCAGCTCAGCAGCAATTTCAGCAGGATATCTTAAGCTTAGGTTTAGAAGGAGTTCCAGAAACTCATCTTGCGCGGGTGCAGTCTTATCAGACCGAAATCAACAAGCAACTGCGTCTGTTGGGCATGGATATTCTCTTTCTGCAGGCGGCGCGACAGTCTGCTACGGTGCAGCAACGGCAGGCTCAAATGAGCGATCGCATCCGGTTACTCATTCAATACTGTGAGGCCTTACTATGAGGCCTCACAGTGAGACCATGCTGTCGGGTCCTGTTGAATCGTGAAGCGTTTTACCCACTCCCTCATCGCCCCCAATCCCTGATTTAATTGAAAAGATTCCATTGGGAGAGCAGCAAGTGCAGTGTCCTAAAGATCGAAAGACAGAGCTCATTGACAGTCAATTGGCGGATGATATGGCAGTTCACTACTGTCAGGATTGTAAAGGCACCTGGATTCCTGCCAACGAGTATGAGGTTTGGCGGAGTCAGCAGCCACGAATCAGCCTGGATCGGCTGCCTGCGCTGGATGTGGAATATGTCCAATCTCCCCTTGATACAAAGGCAGCTCTCTGTCCGGAATGTAATCACTATTTGTCGCGGGCTAAGGTGGCGCTCAAAACCCCTTTTTATGTAGAGCGTTGCTCAAACTGTGGGGGGATCTGGTGCGATCGCGGCGAGTGGGAAATTCTGGAACAGCTAGGGTTGCACACCTCGATTGAGCGGCTGTTTTCTAGCGAATGGCAAACCCTTGTCAAAGAGAAGGAGTATAGCGAGCGCGAGCGGGCTGCTACGGTTGACAAGCTCGGTGAAGATTTGGCTTATCAAGTGTTTCAGCTAGCTGAGCTACTGGAAAAGCATCCCAACGGAGATTTTGGGGTAGCCTACCTGATGCGTCGATTTAATAGTTAGAACATCTGTAGTAGAACACCTGTAGAACCAGTATTTCTATGACCCGTGATTTATTCCCACCTGGCTTTTGCTGGGGGGCTGCGACGGCAGCTTATCAAATTGAAGGTGCCGCAGCGGCGGAGGGTCGAAAGCCCAGCGTTTGGGATACCTTCAGCGCAACTCCAGGTCAGGTTTTGAATGGGGATACGGGGGCGATCGCCTGCGACCACTACCACCGCTACGAAGCCGATATTCAACACATGGTTGATCTGGGGATCAAGCACTATCGCTTCAGTATCGCTTGGCCCCGCATCATTCCAGATGGACGGGGATCGGTCAATGAAGCCGGAATCGACTTTTATAAGCGGCTGGTTGATGGCTTGCGCGATCGCGGCATTACACCCCACGCCACCCTGTTTCATTGGGATAGCCCCCAAGCCCTCGAAGACCGTTATGGCTCCTGGCAAAGCCGAGAAATGGCCCAGGATTTTGCTGACTATGTGACGGCAGTGGTGAGTCGATTGGGCGATCGCATCACCCACTGGATGACGATCAACGAAATCTTTTGCTTTACCCATATGGGCTATGGCGTGAATCAGGCTCCGCCCCATGCGCCCGGAACCCAATTGCCATCGCTCAAAGCCCTCTGGCAAACCTCCCATCATGCGCTGCTTGCTCACGGGCTAGGCTGTCAGGCCATTCGGGCTGCTGCTCCTGGCCCTTGCTCAATTGCGTTGGTCGATAATTTTGCGGTCACAGTGCCCCTACAGGAATCTGGCCAGGATATTGCTGCTGCTCAAAAAGCCTTTCACTTGGCCGGAGCCAACGGCGGTATTCTTTTTCCCGCATTGACTGGGGCCTACAGTCCAATCCTGCTAGAACAGTTAGGCGATCAGGCTCCAGACATTCAAGCGGGAGACTTAGAGACGATTCATCAGCCGATTGATGCCCTAGGATTTAATGTCTATTCTGGGACTTATGTGCGGGCGATCGCCCGCGAACCCGGCTATGAAGTTTTGCCCTTCCCCAAAGGCTATCCTCGCCTCCATATGCCTTGGCTGCAGTTGGTCCCAGAAGCTCTCTACTGGGGCATTCGCCACATCAGCGAAACGGTGCAGCGCCCCGATCTTCCCATCTTCATTACTGAAAACGGCTGTGCTGCTCAAGATGAGGTCAACGAGCAGGGGGAAGTGTTGGATAGCGATCGCATCCTTTACCTGCGCCAACACTTCAAAGCTGCCCATCGTGCCATTAGCGAAGGCTTTCCGTTGCAGGGCTACTTCGTCTGGAGCCTGATGGACAACTTTGAGTGGGCATGGGGCTACGATCGCCGCTTTGGTCTGATCTACATCGACTACCCGACCCAGACCCGCATTCCAAAAGCCAGCTACCATTGGTACGCCGAGTGCATTCGTCAAAATCGGGTAGTTTGAGCTATCCAATGCCCTCAATCACGGGATGGAAGTAAAACGCCAGTCCCAGAACCGTGTAGGTCGCCAACAGCAAGGTTCCTTCTAGCCAGTTTGATCGTCCATCTGAGCTAATTGAGTTGGCAATCAGGACAGCCACCATTACCGCCACCAACTCAAACGGGTTGAAGTTGAGATCCATCGGCTGGCCCATCGCCCACCCCGCTAAAACCAGGACAGGAGCCACAAAAAGGGCAATCTGGAGGCTAGAACCGACAGCCACAGCCAGGGAGAGGTCCATTTTGTTTTTGATGGCAACTGTGACAGCAGTAGTATGTTCTGCGGCGTTGCCAATGATGGGCAGCAAAATGACCCCGGTAAACAGTTCGGTCAGCCCTAGCTGGGTCGTCGCTACTTCTAGGGCTCCAACCAGAAGTTCGGATTCGATCGCCACCAGCAGGGTTGCCACCAACAGCACGCCCGTCCAAAGCTTTAAGTTGGGCTTGTGTGCATGTCCTTCTGAGGTAAGTTCAGCCCCCATTTCTGACTCAGAAATATCCAGTTCTGCGGCTCCCACCTCGCAGAGATAGCTATGGGTTTTCATAGAAAACAGCAGCGTCAGACCATAAACCACAATCAGCACGATCGCCACCGCACCCGATAACCGCTGTAGGGTCGGCTCATCAATACCGACCGAGGTGTAGTTGACGGCAGTTGGAATCAGCATCGCGATCACGGCCAGATTCATGGAGGATGCGTTGACCCTGGCTACAATAGGCTGAAATTCTTGCTCCTTGTAGCGCAGCCCGCCTAGAAACATAGCTAGACCCATTACCAGCAGCAGGTTGCCCATAATTGAGCCTGTCAAGCTGGCCTTTACAACATTGACCAACCCAGCTCTTAGCGCCACCAACGCAATAATCAACTCGGTGGCATTGCCAAAGGTGGCATTGAGCAAACCGCCCACCGTTGGCCCAACTACAACGGCAATTTCTTCGGTCGCAGCCCCCATCCAAGCCGCTAACGGCAAGATAGCTAAACCAGCCGTGACGAAAACGATTAGTTCTCCCCACTCCAGGTATTCAGCCAGGATGGAAACTGGAACAAATAGCAGTAAAACTGTAAAAATTAAATTCTTCGTCGTCATGCAAAGTCCTATAGTTTGCTGAGGCAGCGTAAACTCATGTTTGAACCCCAAACCCTTCAAATACAGGGAGTCCAGGCATTGATGCCACGCTTGCGATTGGATGTCAATTGGAGCCACTCTCTAGTAATACCCTAGGAAATCCCTTTCTTCCCCCAACTAGCCCGGATTGATCTTCTATCTTCTATCGGAAGGTTGGTTTCAACCTGGCTTGAGGACAGAGGCTAGGAGCATTTATTTTCGTTACACTTGTTTACAGTCAACAATTTGTATCTCGCTGTACTTCACTGCATAGATGGTTCCTATGGCTGAGCCTCTCACTAAGCTGGCTTATCAAACGTTTCAACAAGGAAAAAGCTACTTCGGCCTTGCCCACAAAACGTTGAGTTCTCAATTATTAAACTGGGTAGCCCCTCCGCCCCAAAAGCATCCGACCGAACCTTTGACTGTTGAAGTCCTGCTAACGATTCAAAAGCGACTCAATCAATTGCTAGAAGAAGATTGGCGCGATGCAGAACAGGGAGTTTATCCCGACAGTCTATTGTTCGATAACCCTTGGGAAGATTTCTTCCGCTTTTATCCGATGATGTGGCTGGATATGCCCAAAATTTGGGAACGAGCCAACCAAAAGCGCCATCAAGATTTTGCGCCCCAGGTCAAAACAGATGGCTACCCCAGCTACTATGTCCAAAATTTCCATCACCAGACTGATGGTTACCTGAGTGACGACTCTGCGAATCTCTACGATTTGCAGGTTGAGATTTTGTTTAATGGGGGTGCCGATGCAATGCGGAGACGCATTCTGGCACCGCTAAAGCAGGCGGTAGAGGGATTGCCTTCGACAGCCGGAAACCCAGTTCGCATCTTGGATGTGGCTTGTGGTACAGGCCGCACTCTGAAGATGATTCGGGGAATGTTGCCGGATGTGTCTTTGGTGGGAATTGATTTGTCTCCGGCCTATCTGCGTAAGGCCAATCAGGTCTTATCCGAAATTCCGGGGGTGTTGCCGCAGTTGGTGCAGGCCAATGCGGAAGAAATGCCGTTTTTAGACAACCACTTCCACGCCGTTACCTCCGTTTTTCTGTTTCATGAGTTGCCGCCCCAGGCCCGTCAACGGGTGATTAAGGAGAGCTTCCGGGTGGTGAAACCGGGCGGAGTGCTGATTATCTGCGACTCTATCCAGCTAGATGATTCGCCAGAACTCGCGGCACCGATGCGAAACTTCTCGACGATGTTTCACGAGCCTTACTATCGTCACTATATTTCCGATGACTTAGTAGAGCGACTGCAAACTGCTGGCTTTACAGACGTAACAACCCATGTCCACTTTATGAGCAAATATTGGGTGGCCCAAAAGCCTGCCTAACTTTAGTGGGCCATCGTATTTTGGGTGGAGGCGTGACGACTAATCACGTCTCTACAGGCAAGTCTCTACAGGTTTTTCAGCAGCACTGTTGCCGCAGCGCTAAAAGAGTCGCGCAGGTAACGAAAAGGTAAAAAAAACAAGAGACTCTCAGCGAATCAAAGGATGAACAGCTAGAGTTGGGTTAGGAAGAGGTAGTTGTGAAAGAATCTGCTGTTTTAGAGCAGATGCTGCTGCTACTTTCATCTGCTGTCTGTTTTTCATCAATCGATTTTTATCAACCGATCGCTGATAAGCCTTATGATTTACGACACTGAACAAGAGACCGCGCCAGAGCAAAACCTGGACGAGGCGATCGCAGCCAATCATGTAGAAGTGATTGAGACCGTTATCTCCAGCCTTCAGCAAGACCAGAGTGCGATGGTGAGCCACACCGAAGAAGCGTATCTCTGGAAGTTTCAGTATGGCACTGCTGAAGTCTATGTGCAGCTGACTGGGCAAGACGACGAAGACACCTTTACAGTATGGTCTTCGGTATTGAAGTTGCCTGCTAAAAATGAACCGCAGCTGATGCGAAAGTTGCTGGAAATGAACTGGACCGAAACCTTTGAGGCTCGTTTTTGTATCGTTGATGAGCAGGTCATGGTGTCCTCTACTCGCACTGTTGCTGAACTGTCGCCTAGCGAGGTTTCGCGAATCATTACGGTTGTCGCATCGATCGCCGACGACAAGGACGAAAGCCTGCAAGCCGAATTTGGCGCATAGTTGGCGTTGACTGCTACCTGGCGACTGGTTCCTTTTCTGCAAGCTCCCGGAGCCGTACAAATGGCTCTAGACGAGTGGCTACTAGAGCAGCATCGCCAAGGGAATCACCCTGCCACACTGCGATTCTACACCTGGTCTCCAGTCGCCATTTCCCTGGGCCATCATCAGCGTCGCTACCCTGAAGCTTGGCATCGGCTGATTTGGAAAAACAAGCCTGTGGATTTGGTGCGGCGACCGAGTGGGGGGCGGGCGGTGCTGCATCAGGGTGACCTCACCTATGCTGTGATTGCCTCCGGGTTTCCTCAGAATCGGATGCAGGCATACCAGAGGCTATGTCAGTTTTTAATCAGTGGGTGGCGATCGCTCGGCCTCAATCTGCAATATGGAGAAGCTGGACGAGGCTACATTCACAATGCCAATTGCTTTGGAACTGCAACCGCCGCAGATTTAGTGTTACCGGATGGCACTAAGTTGATTGGCAGTGCTCAACTCCGTTGGGGAGGAGCCATTTTGCAGCACGGCTCTATTCGTCTGGAGCCCGACTCTGATTTGTTTGCTCAGGTCTTTGGCGAGGCGGCAAAAGTTGGCTTGCCGCTCAATCTGCCGCTCAATCTGTCGCTCAATTCTCCCTATGAAGCCTTGCTCCAAACCGTGATAGAGACGTTGACTGAGGCAGCCCAGCAAGAATTTGAGATGAAGCTGGTGAGTCAACCCCTTTCGGATGCAGAATGGCAGGCCGTTTTGGAACGGGCAGAGCGATTTCGCTCAGTGGCAGGCTAAGGGCTGAGTTTTAGAAACCCGATCTGAAATCTAACCTACGAGGAATAAAATCTCTACCCATCGGCTAGTTTCAGCCCGGATGGTGAGGGCTAATCGGCGGCAGATTTGGCGATCGCCTGCAACTGCAAACCGGGCGGATAAACCCCTTCTTCCTTAATCCGATGAATAATTTCTTCTGAAATTGGCACATGGAGCTTGCCTGCGACGGCCCGTACGATGTCACCTCGGTCAATCACACCAGACACGGCATCTGCTGGAGATAAAACCGTAATGCGTCGCAACTGGTCGGCCTCCAGACGTGCAACGACTTCAATCAACGGAGTATTTTCTGTAACCGTAGGAATTTCTGTCAGCGGATGAACAATGTCATGTAGCGTTTGAGTTTCCCACTGGCTACGCTCAACCTGTCGCACATCATCGATCGACACCATACCCCGATAGCGCCCCTGAGACGCCGCGAAGTAGACTGGAGGGTGGTTTTCTTCTAGTAAATAATGATCGGCAAATTGGCGGAGGGTCATGCCAGCATCAATAACCCGAAACTCGCGGGTCATGGCCGCCGCCGCATTGATCTGGGTTAGGGCTTCCTGCAAGTCATTCATGCGGCTGTAGGCTGTCGCATTGCGAACGCCAAACCAACCCAGCAGCGCAAGCCACAGCAGATTAAGCTGAAATGAGGTGAGGTAGGCTGTAATGCCCAACACAATGGCTGTCCAGCCGAGTATCTGCCCGATTTTGGCGGCCCAACGCACCCCTTTGCTGCGGCTCCCAGTTGCCTTCCAGATGGCAGATTTGAGCACCTGCCCGCCGTCGAGCGGCAAGCCAGGAATCATATTGAAGAGAGCCAGCACTAAATTAATCTCGGCTAGGCTGCCGATGATCTGGGCGGGTAAGGCGGCTAAGGGCAAAATTTGGCTGCCTAAGGTCAGGATGACAAATAGGCTAAAGCTTACGACAGGACCCGCGATCGCTACCTGAAAAGCCTGACCAGGTGTTTTGGATTCCTCGTCGATGGAGGCAATGCCGCCAAACAAAAACAGGGTGATGGAATTGACGGTAATGCCTTGCGATCTCGCCACTAAGCTATGTCCCAATTCATGCAGCAGCACCGACCCAAACAGCAGCACCGCCATCAAAAAGCCAGCAATCCAGGCTGCGCCAGGGGCCCAGGTTCCACTTTGCCAGAGTGATCCATAGACGAAGGTAACGAGGGCAAGAATAAAAAACCATGAGGAATCCAGCAACAGCGGAATGCCAAATAGAGAGCCGATTCGCCAACCTGATTTCATGCGCTTCTTCCTATCTAATGCTGAACTGGGGCTGGGGGATGTCCAACAGTCCAGTTTTTATCAAGGCACCCTTTCTGCAACTCAGAATGCAACTTAAGAATGCAACTCAGATCTTGCTGAGGGAGCCAAACCCAATCATTTCAAAATCTTCTCAATACTGCCATTTTACCCAAAATGAAGAGGCAAGGTCTTTGAAGTTTGGCGGACCACATCCTTCGATCAGAAACTTCTGAAGATCAGGAGTTTCTGGAGGAGGTTGGCTACTGTCTAGCTTCAGACATTGCCCCTCATTAAGGGTTTATTGGGTTGATGGAAACGAGCGCGATCGCAGAGAGAAAGGGATATTTAGAATATGCCAGCGTTTTCCAAACCCAGAATGACGCCTGCTCCCAAGATGTGGCCAAAGCTAGCCGTGGCGAGCAATTCGGGGAGACCAAATCCTGTGAACATAGCGGGCATGTCAACGGGCAGAGAAGGACCTACGCCTCGCTTTTGGATGGCGTAGTAGCCAATGGCGATCGCCACCAGATTGCAGATAATCATCACAATCCCAGTGCTCATAGACCATTCAGAGGTTGAAGCAACGGCGAGTAAAGGTGAGTAAAACAAGATTTATCTCCTATATTGATCGACTTTTAGAAGCAATAAGGATTATAAAGAGTGGCCTGAACCGGAACTGAAATTTGTTTGAAGAGTTTACAGTTTGCGGCCTAAACGCAACAAATCTATGTAATTGGCTCAGTTCTCCCCTAAACTCAAACTATGCGCGTCAAAATTTGTGGAATTACTCAACCCGACCAAGGACAGGCGATCGCCCAGCTAGGCGCAACTGCGCTGGGGTTTATCTGCGTTCCTGCATCGCCCCGCTATGTAAAGCCTGACCAGATTCGAGCGATCGTAGACCATTTGCCAGAAGATCAGTTGTCAGCGCTGCAGCAGGATTTGAAGCCAGCTCTGAAGCCAGGACTAAAACCAGGACCAAAGGTAGACCGGATTGGAGTATTTACCGATGCTGATTTAGATGGGATTGGTGAGACGGTGGCGATCGCCCACCTCAGCGCAGTGCAACTCCACGGCACAGAATCTCCCCAGTTTTGTCAGCAACTCCGCCAGAGGCTGCCCAACGTCGAAATCATTAAAGCGCTTAGAATTCGAGATGCAGCAGCATTAGACCAAGCGGCCCTTTACTCAGAAATCGTCGATACTCTCTTACTGGATGCCTATCACCCTAGCCTGCTAGGCGGCACCGGAAAAACCCTCGACTGGTCAAGTCTGCAACAATTTCGGCCTCGCTGTTCCTGGCTGTTGGCAGGTGGTCTCACGCCAGAAAACGTGCTAGAAGCGCTACATCAGGTTCAACCCGATGGCATTGACCTCTCTAGCGGTGTGGAGCGTTCTCCCGGCGATAAAGATTTAGGAAAAGTGGCGCGTTTATTCCAACAACTCCAACTCGCTTCCCCCCTATAGGCGGCGTGGTGAATAGCCCCAAAGACTGCATTGGGTCGGCACATAAACCGACCCCTACGCAATCGCGGGAGGAAAATTACGAGCGTTTGAGCGTTTGAACCTCTGTGTTTGAACCTCTGTGTTAGAAGAAGGCAGGCTGATGGCGGATCAGGCTAAGGAACTCTTCGCGAGTTTTTTGATCATCCTGAAAAACGCCGACCATTGCGCTAGTCACTGTCCAAGAACCCGGCTTCTGTACACCCCGCATCACCATGCACATGTGGCTCGCTTCCATCACGACTGCGACGCCTCTGGGTTCCAGAATCGTTTGAACGGCTTCAGCCACCTGACGAGTCAGACGCTCCTGCACCTGAAGACGGCGAGAATACATTTCTACAATCCGGGCCAGCTTGCTCAAGCCCACCACTTTTTCGTTGGGAATGTAGGCGACATGGACCTTGCCCATAAAAGGCAGCATGTGATGTTCGCACATACTAAACACGTTGATGTCGCGCACCAACACCATCTCGTTGTGACCTTCGTCAAAGATGGCACCATTGACGAGTTCTTCCAAAGATTGGGAATAGCCGCTCGTCAAAAACCGCATGGCTTCAGCGACTCGCTTTGGCGTTTTTAGCAGACCCTCTCGCTCCGGATTTTCACCAATGCCAAGCAACATGGTCCGAACTGCGTCCATCATTTCGTCGGGGCTAGCCTCTGGAGCAGAATGATGGTTAGACTTCTGACCGTGAGCGGTGCTGCGATCGGGACGAGCTTGAAGAGCGCTAGCCGCTGTTTCAGCAGAAGTGGACTCTTTAGCAAACTGAGGGTTGTTGCCTTGTTTGTGGCTGTTGGAAGAAGCAGTAGTCATGGTAAATCTAGAACGAAGTCTCCAAGAAAATGAAATCGAATGAAACGTTAGAGCGCCCCTGCACTGGCCGTGACTGTGAGTTCTTCAATCACAGCCTGCTCTGGAAGGGTTGCTGCGTACAAAATCGTTTGGGCAACGATTTCGGGCGTCAGCATTTGGGTGCGGTCAAAGTTGGCGCTAACGGTATCGGTATCCCAGATGGGAGTGTTGACCGAACCAGGGGAGACGATTACAACCCGAATTCCGTGAGCACGTTCTTCAGCAGCCAAAGTTTTAGAGAGCGAAATCAGGCCCGCTTTACTGACGTTGTATGCAGCCCAGCCTGGAAAGGAATGGTACGCTGCAATCGACGCCACGTTAATAATTAAACCTTTGCGGCGATCGCGCATGCTGGGCAAAATCCCTTGAATGCACTGAAACACGCTGGTGAGATTAATGTTCATCACCTGCTGCCAGTCTGCCAGGGGGGTTGTTGCCACGTCTCCGGTATAACCGATGCCTGCATTGTTGACCAGCACATCGAGCGGACCAAAGTCGGACGCGATCGCCGCAATTTTTGCCTTGACCTGATCGAGGTGAGACAGATCAAAAGGATATTGCCTGACCTCAACCCCGCAAGCTTGCGCTTCTGCAGCGACAGCCTCCAGTTTTTCTTCAGAGCGGCTGAGCAATGCCAAATCAACTCCAGACTTAGCAAAAGCCAAAGCTGTTGCTCGGCCAATTCCACTACTCGCTCCCGTAATCAGGACACGATGATTGGTGCTAGAACTCATGAATTTTTCCAAATCTTAGCCGACGTCTAGGAGCTTTGAGGCCGCCCTTGGTGATGCCCAATCCCCAAACTCGTGATCTGAGACTGATACTAGAAGTCAATTACTAGAAATCTACTAGAAATCAATAGATGAGAGGATTGTAAACAATTGTTACTTACAGAAGTATAACACTTGCGATCGCATCCTAACGTCGATGAATTCCATAGAATTCTCTATCGATGCTATTTAATGCTATCGCGGCAACTCAGCCTTTACGCCGGAACCTCAGCAAACATGCCAATATTGCGGAACTTCTGATAGCGCTGTTCGCGGCGTTGCTGCTTGGTCATCTGGTCTAAGACGAGCAGATTTTCCAAAAGCATGGCCTTTAGGGTCTCAGCCGCTTGCAGGGGGGCCGCATGGGCTCCTCCAATAGGTTCGGGCAGGAGGTGGTCGAGAATACCGAGGGCTTTTAGATCTTGGGCTGTAATTTTTAAGGCTTCAGCCGCTTGGGGAGATTTGCTAGCATCCTTCCAGAGAATGGCAGCACAGGCTTCTGGACTGGCAACCGTGTAGACTGAATGCTCAAACATCAAGAGGCGATCGCCCACACCGATTCCTAGCGCCCCACCCGAACCGCCTTCTCCGATGACGGTGCAGAGAATGGGCACATCTAGTCGAAACATTTCTCTCAGGTTGTAGGCGATCGCCTCTCCCTGACCCAATCGCTCTGCCTCAAGGCCAGCCCAGGCTCCTGGTGTATCAATAAAAGTAAAAATGGGCATCCCAAAGCGGTTGGCATGGTTCATCAGCCGCATCGCCTTGCGATAGCCTCCCGGAGAGGCCATTCCAAAATTGCGGACTACATTGTCTTTGGTGTCACGCCCTTTTTGATGACCCAGCATGACCACGGGGCGGCCATTGACGCGGCCAACCCCACCTACCAGGGCTGGATCGTCTGCGCCTGTCGTGCGATCGCCATGCAACTCAATCCACTCATCGCTAATGGCTTGGATGTAATCCAACGTACTAGGGCGACGAGGATGGCGAGCTACCTGCAACCGCTGGGCAGGAGTGAGACTGCTAAAAATTTCTTGACGCAACTGCACGGCCCGAGCCTCAAGCTGACGGATCTGATCAGACACATCGACGTCATTTTCTTCCGCAAGTTCGCGGATCTGGCTAATCCGCGACTCCAGCTCCACGAGTGGCTTTTCAAAATCAAGAAGAATGGGGCGGCGTTCTGGAGGGGCCATAGCTTGAGGGGAGATTTGGGGCTTCAACGAGGGCATGTTTGGGTCGTCTGTTGGAGGGTGCAGCAGAAACAGGTTCCTACCACACAGACTCCTACAACAGACGACGCTAAACTTTAACCAGCAAGAGCTTAAACCAGCAAGGGCCTAAACCCATGCTTGAGCGAAACTTCACCAATCAGATCCATTTTTTCTAGAGTAATCTGATTCCGTCCCCAGGAAAAGTTGGTGTGCAGCTTTTCAAACTCTAGTAGCATAGATTCGGCAAAGCAGGCAAACAGCTGTCGGGCCGGAATGTCCATGTTGACGATGCTCATGATCCGCCAGTCAATGTCTAGCGAATGCTCTACAATGCCGCCATTGAGGACATGGACGCCGGGATGCTGAATGGTGCTACCCATATTTTTGGGATAACCGCCGTCAATCAGCAAACAGGGCTGCTTGAGCGTGGTGGGATCGATTTCAACCCCTTTGGGCATACTCGCCACCCAAACCACGATATCGGCTTGAGGTAAGGCCTCCTCTAGACTTAAAATCTTGCCTCGTCCCAATTCATCCTGTAAGGTCTGAAGCCGTTCTTGATTGCGGGCAACCAATAACAACTCACCGACGCCAGTCCGGGCCTCTAGCCAACGACAAACTGCACTGCCGATGTCTCCAGTTGCGCCACAGACGGCAACCGTTGCTTGGGCAAGATTGATACCCAGATTTTGGGAGGCTTGCTCGACCTGACGACAGATGATGTAGGCCGTGTGAGTATTACCGGTGGTAAATCGCTCAAATTCCAACTTGACGTTGCGAACCTGGCGAATTTGGTTCAGGTTGAAGTTCTCAAAAATAATCGAGGAGAAGCCGCCGAGGGCTGTGATGTTGATGCCATGCTTTTGGGCATGGGCCATCGCGTTGATAATCTTGCGGGTTGCCGCCTTAATCCGGCGATTGGCTAGCATCTCAGGCAAAAAGCAAGACTCTACATAGCGTCCTTCAATTTGCTGACCCGTAACACTCGTAACTTTGATGGTGTCAACGATCTGGGGGGGCGCACTGCACCAAAAATCTAACCCCTGATCGGCGTATTCTGGATAGCCCAATTCTTTGGCAACGGATTGGGCGTGTTCTAGGCTGGTGAGGTGACCGATTAAACCAAACATGAACGATTAGGAATATGCCTGTTGATCAGGCGAAGTTTTGGGACAAGTAAGCCCACCTATTTAAAGGTGTCCTTAAGAATACTACACAAAATTGCTGCTAAACGTATCAAGCTATGGGTTGACAACGGGAATAATTCGGGAAATATCCCAAGTTGCCCGATTTTTTTCTACTTCTAGCTAGAGCTAGTTAGAGTCGCGGGCTAGGAGTGGGGCTGCTTCTAGCAGGGTTTGGGTGTAAGGGTGTTGGGGATTTGCAAAGATTTCAGCCGTGGGGCCTAATTCGACGATCTGACCGGCGTTCATGACGGCAATGCGATCGCAGAAAAATCTTGCCACCCATAGATCGTGCGTAATGAACAGATAGGTCAGGTCAAATTCTTGCTTTAGATCCAACATGAGTTCTAGGACCTGGGCCTGCACACTGGCGTCTAGCATACTGACGGGTTCATCGCAGACGAGCAGCTTGGGCTGGGTAATCAGGGCACGGGCGATCGCCACCCGCTGTTGTTGCCCACCCGATAGATCGCCAGGATAGCGATGATAGAAGTCTTCGGCTGGCGTTAGGCCTACCCGCTCTAGCATGGCCTCAACTTGAGTTTTGGCGTTAGCGGCGTTGGCGAGATGGTGAATCAAGAGCGGATCAGTGATGCTCTGGCCCACGGTCATCATGGGGTTGAGGCAGGCGTGCGGATCTTGGAACACCATTTGTAGGTGACGTCGTTGTAGTCGCAGTTCTTGCCGCGAGAGCGTAGTCAGATCCTGACCCAGAAACTCTACCCGTCCAGATGTGGGCCGAATCAGCTGTAAAATCGTGCGAGAAAGGGTACTTTTGCCGCAGCCTGACTCTCCGACCAGTCCCAAAATTTCTCCTGCATACAAATCCAGGCTGACATCATCTACTGCTTTGATGCTGGAGTCCTGCCCGCGCTTGAGCCAGCGAGCCACAAAGTTTTGCTCTAGGGTGTAGTACTGCTTCAGGTTTTGCAGCCGCAGGAGGGGGGGAGATACGTTTTGTTGGTGTAGTGGTGGTGATGATTCTAGAGGTGTAATTTTGAGTTTTCGGTCTTGAGGGATGCTGTGATCGGTTGGGGTTGCCTCAACGCCAGAAGGTCGCCGAATGTCTGAGTTGGCCTGAATATGTAGGGCGGCTTTGAGCAGCGATCGCGTGTAAGTGTGCTGCGGGTTCCTCAAAACAGACGCGACAGGCCCTGTTTCGACCACTTCTCCGGCATACATGACTGCGATGCGATCGCAATATTCGCCCACCATCGCCAGATCGTGGGAAATCAGCATCAGGGCCATTTCTCGTTCCTGGCAAAGTCGGGTCAGTTCCCGCAAAATCTGGGCGGAAACGGTGACATCTAGGCTTGTGGTCGGTTCGTCGGCAACAATCAGCTTGGGGCTAAGGAGCAGAGCGAGGGCGATCGCTACCCGCTGCCGCATCCCGCCGCTAAATTCGTGGGGATATTGAGACCAGCGACTGGCCGGAATTTTGACGGCTTCCAGGGTGGCGATCGCCTGCTCTTTGGCCTGAGCGCGGGATAGGTGGGGTTGGTGGGCGAGCAAGGTTTCCAGACAATGATCCCCAATCGTCATCAACGGGTCAAGGCGGGTCATCGGGTCCTGGAAAATCAGCGCCACGGCTTCCCCTCGAAATCGGCGCAGGGCTGCTGGAGAAAAATCGAAGACCGACTGTCCGCCAAAGGTGATTTCTCCTTCCGTGTGCGTGGAGGTGGGTAGCAGCCGCATCGCCGCCCGACCCAGCGTAGACTTGCCACAGCCCGACTCCCCCACTAGGCCCAGCCGTTCTCCTGGACGCAGCGACAGGGAGACATCGTTTACGGCCCAACTGATCGGTGGGGCGGTGAGAGAATCTGCGATCGCCTCAGAGCGTTGTCTACGCGAATGGGGGTATGCAACTCGCAGGTTTTTGATTTGAAACAAAGCTTCATCCATCTAGCTCGCCCTGCTCTGCCTTTAGCTTGAGGTCGCTGTTATTATATGGGGCATTTCAGGCACTCTTGCTATATCGAATACACTGAACTTTACCCCAAAAAATATCGATCATCTTAGCATCGGGGCAGGGAGGCCTTGGCATTGAAACGAACTTGGTTAGTGGCCCTGGGTTTGGCGGCGATCGCCCTCACCCTTACCTGGAGCGTGGTGGCACAGCAGGTTTCAGTCCCGAGCGATCGTTGGCTAGAGATTCGTCAAATTGTAGGAACTGTCCTCTATGCCCCGGCAGGGCAGCCGTTGCGACCCGCCCAAAACAGTGCTCGGCTGCAGCGGGTTGGCGATACGGTGCAGACTGGCCCGCGTTCGAGTGCTGTTTTGGCCGTTGATACGGGAGTGGGATTTGTTAATGTAGCGGAAAATACGATCCTGCGGGTGCAGCAACTCCAAGTTGTTGCCGATGGAGGCCGGGTGACTCGACTAGAGGTGACTCAAGGTCAGGTGCGCTTACAGGTGCGTTCATTCAATCGGTCCGGATCGAGGCTAGAAATTCAAACGCCTGCTGGCATTAGTGGTGTGCGGGGCACGACCTTTGGCGTCGCCATTCATCCCGATGGCAAAACTGGAGTCGCCACGCTAGAAGGACAAATCGCAGCAACGGCGCAGGCCGAAACAGTGTTGATTAACCCTGAGTTTCAGAGCTTGATCGTGCCGGGAGAGCCTCCGACTCCACCTGAGCCGCTACGCAACGACACGCGCCTAAATTTGCGGCGGCTAGTGGCTGTGGATGCTCAAACTGCAGAAATTGTTGGACAGATTGATCCGGTTAACTTTTTGATTATTGCGGGTGTCCCGCGCATCGTTGAAGATGATGGTCGCTTTAGGTTTGAGGTGCCGCTCTCGGCGGCTCGCCGGATTGCCGCAACCGTGATTACTCCCCTCGGAATACGTCAAGAATATGAGCTGGCCGTTCCCTAATTGGAGACAAGGCTTGCAAGCCATCAGACCATTGCTGCCCGGTGTGCTCACCTCTGCGGTTGTGGTTGCCTTGCTGCGGCTCAGCGTTCTAGAGCCGTTGGAGCATGTGGCCTACAACTGGCTGTTTCAGACCCGAGGTGCGATCCCGTGGGATAGCCGCGTTGTTGTGATTGCCATTGACGAATTAACCCTCAAAACCTACGGGCAGTTTCCGTTGTCTCGCGATCGCTATGCTGAGATGCTGGCAGTTTTGGAGGCTTCTCAACCCGCTGTTGTGGGGCTAAATGTGTTGTTTACCGAACCCACGGCTGAAGATGCTGTGCTGGCTGAGGCGATCGCCTTTAGCCAAAATGTAGTGTTGGCGATCGCCGCCGATCGTCAAGGTCGGCAAATTGGCTTGGTTCCGGCCTTAGCGCAAAACAGCGACTGGGGGCACATTGACAAACGGTTTGATTCAGATGGCGTCACTCGGCAAAGTCTCCTCTACATCGGCCAATTTCCGGCCCTAGGGGTAGAGATGCTGCGCGTTTACAACAGCAATCTGCAATCGACGATCCGGGCGGGAGATCAAGCTGAAGATAAAGCTGAAACTGAGACAACTCTAGAAATCGCGTTGCCTGCTCCAGATCCCCGTCAGGCTGAGCAACCGATCTGGATCAACTGGCCTAGTCCTGTCGATCAGGGACCTGAATATTCGTTTGTAGATGTGGTGCAGGGGCGAGTGCCAACGGAGGTCTTTCGAGACAAAATTGTGTTAGTCGGTGCCACAATTACTGGGTTTGACCCGCTGCTGACTCCTTTTAACCGCGAGCCTCCAGCCTCCGGCGTTTATCTCCATGCCGCTGTCGTCAACAGCCTCCTGCAAGGCAATGAGTTGCGACGTCCTTCTCAAGGTTGGCTAATCTTAGCGGTGGCTTTGGCTGGGCCTAGTTTGAGTGGCTTTTTGGCGCGTCGCGGCCCCAAACAACAACTGGCGATCGCCCTGGGTCTTGCCGCTGGCTGGATACTGCTAAGCGTCGTGATGTTTCGGGTCAATTACTGGCTGCCGATCGCCATTCCGACGGTGTTGGTGGGAATGACAGGAGGAATTGTCTCGCTCCAAAAGCAACTGCGGATGAATGCGTTGTTGCAGGCCCGCAGCGAGTTTTTGGCCACCATGAGCCATGAGATTCGCACGCCGCTCAATGCCGTGATTGGCATGACCAACCTGCTGCTAGACACGGAGCTAACGCTGGAGCAACGCCAGTTTAGTGAAGTGATTCGCAGCAGCGGCGAATCTCTCTTGGCGTTGATCAACGACATTTTAGATTTCTCCAAAATTGAATCCAGCAAACTCGAGTTGGAGCACGCCCCTCTCTCACTGCGAACCTGCGTCGAGGAATCGCTTGATTTGGTGGCAGTCCGAGCCGCCGAGAAGAATTTAGAGTTGGTGGCGTTGATTGATCCGCAGGTGCCTGAGGCGATCGCAGGAGATATCACCCGTCTGCGGCAGATTTTGGTCAACCTGCTCAGCAATGCCGTGAAATTTACCGAGCAGGGATCAGTGACGGTGTTGATCTCTGCGGCTCCAGTGCCGACTGAGTTTGGTCGTTCGCGATCGCGTCATGCCGCTCCTCCCATTCCCAAAGCCCTTTATGATATTACCTTCGCAGTTCGAGATACGGGGATTGGCATTCCAGCCGACCGCATGGATCGGCTCTTTGTGCCCTTCAGCCAAGTCGATGCTTCGACCACGCGCAAGTATGGCGGAACGGGGCTGGGCCTGACCATTAGTCAGCGGCTCTGTGATCTGATGGGAGGTCGGCTGTGGGTGGATAGCGAAGTCGGGCAGGGCTCGACCTTTGCCTTTAGCCTACGGGCTGAGAAGGTGCCCTGGAACGATCCCTTACGGGTGCAGCCTCCCCTTCCCAACGGTCGCCTTTTGCTCGTGGTAGAGCATCCTGTTTTGCGTCAAGGCTTGGAGCTACAGACACAGCAGTGGGGTCTGCAAGTCCAGTCGGTGCGATCGCAGGCTGAAGTCCTGGCTTTGCTGCAGCGGAGAGAATCCTTTGATGTCGCGCTAATCGATAGCCAGATGGCAAATGGTCTGGCGCTGGCCACAGAAATTCGCGGTACGCTGGGGTATGAGACCTTGCCGCTGATTGGGTTGACGGCGCTAGGTCAAGACTTGAGTACGACGCAGCCTGACCGCCTGACCGTGTTGTTGACGAAGCCTATCAAGCAAGCCCATCTCCATGCCGCTCTGAAACAAAGTATTACTGAGCCAGCCATGACAGTATCCCCCCCTAGCGGCAGGGTTCAGCTCGATCCAAATCTTGCTGAGAAATTACCACTGCGGATTTTGCTGACCGAAGACAACCGGGTCAATCAGCAGGTGGCTCTGCACCTCTTGCATCGCATGGGGTATCAGGTTGATGTGGCCAACAATGGTCTAGAGGCAATTCAGGCCTTGCAGCAGCAAGACTATGATCTGGTGCTGATGGATGTGCATATGCCGGAGATGGATGGATTGACTGCGACTCGGTCGATTCGCCAGAGTAAGGGATGCTCTCCGCGCATTGTGGCGATGACGGCAAGCGCAATGACTCGCGATCGCCAAGCGTGTTTGGAAGCAGGCATGGATGACTACATCAGCAAACCGTTTCGCCTGGAGGAGCTGTTGCGGGTTTTGCACGAAACGCCCCCTCGTCCGACGCCCGCCCTTGCTGCGCCCACCTTGCCCCAGCCTGTCGTGTTCGATCCGGCTGTCATTCAGGATCTCAAAGAGTTTATGGGCCCTACGGCCAATGAGTTTATTGCTGAAATCATTGACAGCTACCTAGGCCACACCCCCTCTCTGCTGCATGCACTTCAGATGGCGATCGCCACTGGAGATGCAGAGCAACTCCATCAGGCGTCTCATGCCCTGAAGTCAAGTAGCGCGATGTTGGGTGCGATCGCCCTTGCCGACATCAGTCAGACCTTGGAAGCCATCGGAGCCGCTGGCAAAATTAGCCCCGCAACGGAGCTGGTCCCCCAGGCAATCGCCCTCTACGACCAAGTGGCGATCGCCCTGCAGGCAGAGCGGCAGGCTTGCCAGCGCTAAACAGCAAGCCTTACTTCACAGGCGTGTGGGTGTCGAGTCGGCCTACCAGTGTCGCGATCACCGTCACCAGCTCGGCAGAATCGACGGGTTTGGGCAAATGAACATGAAATCCAGCTTGCAAAAGTCGCGCCTGATCGTTCGCAGAGGCATAAGCCGTCAGGGCGATCGTCGGGAGCTGCACCTGTTGTTCTTGGGCAATGACCTGAACCCGCCGAATCAGATCATATCCATCTTCCTCAGGCATTCCCACATCGCTAACCAACACGTCAGGCCATCCTCCTATCGTTTCGCTGGTCAGGATCTCAATGGCAGCTTTCACCGAAGCCGCCGTAAACACTTCCGCCTGGGAATGTTCAAGGAGGGTCTGCAAAAAATCGCGGGTATCGGCTTCATCCTCTACGACTAGTACCCGTAAGCCGCTCAGACTGGGAGTATGGGCCAAAATCTGGCTTGCATCTTGCGGCTCCGAAAACAGCATCTGACGGGTAGTAGACGGCTCAGCCTGTTCCCCACCAGACTCAGGCATGCCTTCGGGCCTCCCCCCCGGCAAAGTCACCACAAAGGTCGCACCTAGCCCCAATCCATCACTGGCAACCGCCACAGTGCCACCATGTAGCTCGATCAGATGGCGAACAATTGCCAACCCCAGACCCAAGCCTCCATGCGCGCGACTAATCGAGCTATCGGCCTGCCGGAAGCGATCGAAGACGTGGGGCAGAAATTCAGCTTCAATGCCTTGACCATTATCTTGCACCCTGATGCTAACCCCCTCTGGCGCATCCTCTAAGCTCACCTCAACCAGTCCGCCTCGCGGAGTAAATTTGATGGCGTTGGAAAGCAGATTCCAGACCACCTGCTGCAGCCGATCTGGATCTCCCAAGATTGTGCTGATAGCGCGGTCATAATCTGCCCTGATTTGAATGCCTTTCGCGTCTGCGGCAGGTCGAACCGCATCGAGCGCAGCCTCAATCACGGCGATCAGAAGCACAGACCGGATATTGAGCCGCAGGTTTCCTTGGACAATTCGGGAAACGTCTAAAATATCGCCGACTAGCTGAGTTTGGGCTCTGGCATTCCGCTCAATTGTTTCTAGGGCACGGGTGATGGTCTCCGGATCAAACGTGCGGGTGCGCAATAGTTGGGCCCAGCCCAAAATGGCATTGAGTGGCGTCCGCAGCTCATGGGAGAGCGTCGCCAAAAATTCGTCCTTCATCCGGTTGGCGGCTTCGGCTTCGGCGCGAGCCTGCTGTTCTCGTACCAAAAGCTCGTCCTTGGCGCGATTAGCGGTTTCGAGTTGGGCCGTGCGTTCGATGACCCGCTGTTCCAGTTCGGCATTCAGGGTCCGAATTTGAGCTTCGGCCTGCTTGCGATCGCTAATATCTTCTACGACATAGGCAAACCGCGACCGACCATTGGGACTGACTGTAATAAAGCAAACCGTGACCGATAGCCACTTTTCTCCCTGCTCGGTACGATGGCAATACTCAAAACGAACTGGGGACTGGGTCTTTTCGGCTTGCTGGTAGTGGTGAATCCAGGTCTGCAGGTAGGGGTGTGCTACGTTCCTTTCGCTGGCGCGCCAATGGGGTGTAAGGGTTGTTAGGCCAAAGAAGTGAGCCGTGGCTGGATTGTCTGAAACATGCAAAATATCTTCATCGCCAATCAGCTCCACCACACCCATCATCATGGAAGCGCTGTTGTAAAAGCTGCGGAGGGTTGATTCGCTTTGCCGCAACCGATCTTCAGCCTGCTTGCGCTCTGTGATGTCATGCATGACGACCACCGCTCCCAGCCTTTGCCCATCTGGATCGATAATGGCTTGCCCACTGGCTAGGAGGGTGCGGGCGTTTCCCTGTTTGGACACAATCATCATTTCCTGATTGTGAACTCGCTCTCCTTGCCACGCTCTGTAAAGCGGCACTTCCTCAAGCTGCATCGGCGTTTTGCCATCTACGTGGTAAAGGTTGTAGTGTTGGGCCCAGTCTAGGGAGGAAATTGGCTCTTCCGGCAGACCATGAAATTCTCGGGTAGCCTGGTTGAACAGGGTCAGGACACCTTCGGCATCACAGGCAACAATGCCGACATTGAGATTGTCCAGCAAGACTTTGAGAAATTCTTGCTCCTGAACGAGTGCTTCCTCAGCTCGCTGACGGGCAATTTCTCCACCAATCCACTCGGCCATCAGCTGCAAAAACTTTTTGTCGCCCGTGGTAAAGAGCTGGTTGTGGGGCTGCGGGCTCGAAAAGCCGAGCGTGCCATAAATTTCACCTGACACTCGAATGGGGGTGGCAATATAGGCTTCTAGCTGGGTTGCCAAGTAGCAGGGATGGCCTTGCCACTGCGAAGAGCGGCCAGCACACTCAAAGCTGACTGGCTCGCTTGCTTGCAAGGTTTCTCGACAGTAGGTTTGATTGAGCTCAAACACATCACCACGGGCGATCGCCGGTAGCCCCACCTGCTGAGCCTCTCCCTGAGTTGTCAAATATTCTGGACAGAGCTTGGCTTCAATGACTTCATAGCGATCGCCCGTCACCTGAGCCAAGATGCCAACCTCAAGCTGATAGCGCTGACAACCCAGCCCCAGGAGTCGCTGTATTTTTTCAGTGAAGCTCAACTCCTGATCTGCTACCACCTCATATAAAACTTGAATCGACTCACGGCTAATCCGCAGATCTGCCTCGACTTTCTGCCGCTCGACAATTTGTTCTTGTAGCCAGAGGTTGGTTTGGACAAGTTCTTGCGTCCGCTGCTCAACCCGTCGTTCTAGCTCGTCGTTGGCTTTCTGTAAGGCCACTTCGGCCTGTTTGCGCTGAGTGATATCCAGAACAAAAGCCACCCCTTGCTCAGAGCTATCTTCCAGCCGCGCCACACCGACTAAAACTGGAACATAATTGCCATTTTTGCAGATCAACTCTTGTTCAAACGAGGGAAACACCGCCGCTTCCCCGCTCTCTATCAAGATTTTCCCGTCGAGTACTGAGTGTCCCTCCGGCGTGAGCGTGGCCCAAGTCAGGCCCGACTGCAAATCCGCCTGGGTATATCCAAAGGTTTGTAAAAACGTGTCGTTGGCATCGGTAATGGTGCCGCTGGTGTCCCAAAACAGGATGCCAATCAGGCTGGACTCAAACACGCGTCGAAACCGGGCATCACTCTGTCGCAGGGCCGTCAGGGCAGACTGCAATTCCTGCTTTCGCAAGGTAGCGGTATTGGAGACGGTGAGGAGATTCTGTTGCTGCTGCGTGAGTTCTTGCTGCAACACCTCCCGCACCTGCTTCATGCCGATCAGGTTTTGCACCCGCACGCGCAACTCGTCCGCTGCAAACGGCTTCATAACATAGTCTTGCACGCCCTCTTGCAGCATTCGCACGCGCAGCTGATCGTCTGCTTTGGCGGTTAGGACGATCAACGGAATTCCGTCCAGCTCAGACGAGGTGCGAATGGCTTGCACCAGCTGTTCCCCATCCATGATGGGCATCATCATATCGGTCAGGATGAGGTCGGGTTTTAGGGCGATCGCCTGCTCCCATCCTTCCTGCCCATTGCCCGCAACCACCACCCGATACTCAGCAGCCAGCACACTAGCAATAAACTGGCTCATCTCGAGGTTATCTTCTACCAGCAGCACGAGGGGACGATCTTCACGCTCATCCAACTCTGAGCTAGAGATCCCTGCTAAAACAGGTGCTGTGCTAGTCAGGCCCAGGTCTTCATTCTGCAAAGCGGCCAAAGACTGACGGGCGATCGCCGCCGTCGCAGACGGAGAAAATGACTCGGTTTGCAGCTCAGCATCTGCAGGCGCAGCTATCGGAATCTGAATGCGGAACAAGGCCCCCCCACCAGGAGACTCTTCTACAGCGATATTGCCGCGATGTAGTTCAACAAACTCTTTGGCGATCGCCAATCCCAACCCCGTTCCACCCGATCGTTGGCTAGGGTCTTGCTGCGCCTGCTGAAACCGCTCAAAAATTACCTGGCGCTGCTCTAACGGCACCCCAGGCCCATTATCCTGCACAATCAGGACCACTTCCTGCCCTTGCTGCTCCAGCTTGCAGTGGACTTCTCCCCCCACCGGAGTAAACCGAAAAGCATTCGCCAAAAGATTAAACAGCACCCGCTGAAGTTTCTCAGCATCCGCTTGAACCCAGAGCGTGCTAGGGGTATCAACCCTTAGTGTCACCTGCCGTCCTAGAGGGATTGACTCAAAATGAGCCGTGACCAACCGGACAAGCTGCACCAAGTCAAAGGAGGTATACTGGACTCCCATTTGGTTGACTTCCAGTTTGGCAATGTCGAGGAGGTCATTGACATACTTGAGCAATGTGTGGGCGTTGCGATCAATCTGCTCAACGTTTTGTCGCTGGACTGGGGTAAGTTTCGTCTGGGTCAAAAGCCTTTCTGCCGGACCGAGCAACAGCGTCAACGGCGTGCGGAGTTCATGGCTGACGTTGGTGAAAAACTGGGTTTTTAGCTGATCCAGGCCCTTCACCCTTTGATACAGCGCTTCCAGTTCGTGGTTGGCTTCCTCGAGTTGAAGTCTGCGCTCTTCCGCAACTTTGGCGCTCTGCACCAACGAGACGACTTCAGGAACCAGCGGCGGCAGCCAAAGTGCGGTGATGACTGAGGCTAGCGCAGTGATAGCTTTGAGGAGCCCAGCAAACCAATAGATGGGATGCCAGAGTGTCCAAACTCCGACCGCGTGAGTCACACCACAGGCCGCAATAAACAGCCCAAACGCCAAAAACGTTCCGTGAAATGGCAGCCGAGTTCTCCGGACCAGGTAGATCAGGGTGACAGAAATCGAGGCATAGGCTAGGGCAATCAGTGAATCTGAAAGAACATGTAGACTGACTAGCCCTGGTTTCCAGAGGTAGCAATGCCCGTGGGGAACAAATCCATTGGAAGCAAAAAGAGTGTTTAGAATTTCCAACATGGAGCTTTTCAGAAAAAATGAAGGGAGCCAAAGCCGCACTCGATCTGTGATCTGTAATCAGGATCTGTAATCAGTCAAACTACGGGTACTAGGAGTTAGAGAAGATCAGACCAAAGCCAGATCAGAAAACCGTAGATTTTAGTGTCTATTGCCTCAGATCGTTCTAGAGGGCGGAGTGGCCTAACTCTCTGAAAGAAGTTACTAAAAGATTAACTTGAGAATTTGTTTCTGCGAACCAACCGCATGGGCAGGTATTTTCTTTGATTTACTGACGGATGCATTCACCTATTATACGTTTCGGGTTTAGGGGCTATGTTCCGGATTTAGGCGCTATTTGTCAGGATTCCCATCTAGAGCAAGATGTTACAACGGCTACCTCACCAAAATTTTTTGCCACAGCAAAACAGCTCCTCCAAATCGAAGAAGCTGCTGCTGTGAAGCGTTTAGAGCTTACTAGTGGCGGCCTTGAGGAATGGGTGTTCCGCAAGGATAGGTGGCAACAGGCTTGGAGGCGATCGCCTGCCCCGGTTGGGGTTTGGGTTTGCTCCAGGTGGGGTCAGACTGCTTGGCTTGCGCGGCCTGGTAGTCTAGACGCAATCTCTCTAGTAGCTCCTCGCGGCGATCGTAAAGGCGCTTGAGCGGACGAGGCTCACACTGGTTGAGCACATAGGCCGTCATAATCGGCAACGCGATCGTGCTGTCGGTATAACAAACGACTGTGTTGGGGAGTTCATCCGGATCGACCTTACCCCAGCTCACTGCTTCGTTGGGGGTAGCACCAGACAACCCGCCTGTATCCGGACGGGCATCGGTGACTTGAATGAAGTAGTCGTGCCCCCGCTCCTCTAGACCCAAAACTTCGTGCAGTTGAGGCTGAGTTTGGAGCAAGAAGTTTTTAGGACTGCCACCGCCGATGATCAGCGCTGCACTCTTGCCTTCGACGCCTGGAATGCCCGACTCGCGAGCTGCGTAGACGATCGCCGCCGTCTCATTCACATCCAGGGACGGATCGATTACCAACTGAGAACCCTCCAGCGCCAGTGCGGCCACGTTCATGCCAATCGAGCTATCGCCTGGGGAAGATGTGTAGATCGGGACGCCACACTCATAAGCAGTCGCCAGCAGCGAGGAATTCTTCACGCCCACTTGCTTCTCGATTTCTCGGACATATTTGCCCAGCAGGTAATGAAATTCAGCGGTTCCCATCCGCTTCTGGAACGGCTCAGCCCTGAGAATCTCCCGAATGAAAGCATCGGTTTCTAGCAGCACATCGTAGCCAAACACGATGTCATAGATGCGAATACGGCCTTCCTGGCGCAGCTTCACATCATCGACAAAAGGATGGCTGGCATACAAGTCTAGCCCCAAGCCATAGTGAATGTCGTGGTAGAGGTTGGCTCCGGTGCTGATGATGTAGTCGATCATGCCGCTGCGAATCAAGGGCGCTAAGACTGAAACCCCAAATCCGGCAGGGGTCATGGCTCCCGAGAGACTGAGGCCCACAGTCACACCTTCCTGCATGACTTCTTGCGTCAGCAGGTGGCAGATTTCTCGCAGGCGGGCAGAGTTGTAGGCTGTGAAGTATCCATCGATCAGATCGACCACACTGATTTCAGTTTGCATCGGGGCAGGGGCGATCTTGCGGCTGACTAACTTAGACATGTTGCACTCCCAAATCAAGGAAACGAATAACGAACATGAGGCTGAAGCGATCAATAGCGCTTCTCAGATTCAGAGAACAGCAACTGCAGACGAAAGGATAGGCTTGGCGGCAGAAGAGACTTCTAGACAAAACTGCCTTACTTGGGGCTAGTCTTGCGCGTGGCTATCTCCTCCTTACAGCGGCAATAAAGTATTCCCTACTGCTCAGATCTTCCAGGGATCACATTCCAGGAGATCGCATTCCAGGAGATCAAAATAGACACACGTGTCCTGAAGTCCCTTGATCAAATTGCCTTTGGAAATTCAGTTTCCTTTAGGAAGGGCTAGAACCCACTCTCGCGGAGGCTGAGACGAGGAATCCTCGTCAGCGTGGCAGTTCCAGGGGGCAAACTTTCTTCCTCGCAGGAGCAAGGTTGCCTTCAAGGCATTGTTGCTATCCCACAGGCAGCTTTGGCCAAGGTTATCCAAGTCATTTAATTGCTAAAAGCTCTCAACTCAGAGCCTGATCGACCCAGTTTGCAAGGTTGCCAGAAGGCGATAAAAGTTGTGGCATGGCAGCGATCGCCACCACCTGCAAACCTATAAGTTACAGGTCGATCAGTTCATACTGGGCGCTTCACACCGATCTACCCAGGACAGGGCCGGGTCACACAGGCGTCTACGCTTCAATTTCATTTCCAGATACCACAGCGGGTTCCAAAGGGTTCTGGCTAGGGAAAGGAGGTTCAACGTTTCTATGCAACCTTTCGCAACATGAACACATCCAATTTAGCATTTATGCCCCTTATCGGCTCAGAAGGATCACAGAGATTTCGGAGTAAAATCCGTACCCTGGGTTTGGGCCTCAAGTTTGGTCATGCTAACGGCTTGGAGTATAGGCGATCGCCCACACCCTTAATACGTTACGACGAAGCCGCCGGAGATGAATCAGTCGCTGGGTTAGCCAGATTTTCTGACTTCCGAAAGAATTTCTGACTGATCCAGTTCGTGCTGAGATGGGAGAGCAACCCTAACGGGCCAGCAAACAGGCAGAGGATGAGGGAATGAATCGTCCAAACCCCAGTTCGCTGTCCTTCCCAATAGATCCAACGTCCAACAAACAGGTCCATGACTAGAAAGTGAACCCAGCCTGCTGCCATGATTTTGGGATTTGCGAAGAGGCTGGCCAGATCCGCCAGTTGCAAATTTGGATTAGAAAAAGATTCTGCTGTTTCAGGATCAACACCTCCCACAAACAAATAGAGATAGAGACCTGCCAGCGGCACAAACGGCAGAAAAGAGCCCATGATTTTTCGGGTGATCCCCCAGTTGGGCAACACGATGATCAGCAGCCAGAAAGGCAAAACAAACAGATTGGCGCTGTTATACAAAAGTTCGAGTGTCATGATGGAAAGAGATGAAGGAATAGAACTTTATACTTCTTTACACTAAGCAAAATCTAGCGGTCTGTCACGACAGGCTAGATTAGACTTCTGTATTGCGATCGCCTTCCGACGTCATCATCAAAAATCCTCACTTGGACCCTCCACTGCGATTTGGCTTGTGGAGGCATTTAGCTATGATCAACCCGTTTTATTGCACTCCAGATCTGCAAGATCTGTCAGAAGCTTCGACTGCAGCGACACGAGACCAGTGGCCAACGTTTGAAGAAATGCTCAAACGATTGCACCAAGAAGGTCTTTACCTTCACCCCGATCAGCTGGCAGAATTTCTGCTGTGGCATGGTATCCCTGTCGATTTGCATTATGTCCCCCAACATTTGCAGCCCAAGGCTCAGCAGATCAATCAAGCGTATCAGGGAGATATGGCCAAGTTGGGGTGAGAAGAGGGGGGAGTCGTTTTGCGTCATGCTAGGAGAGGTGAAAGTTTGGTGATAAAAGTTTGGTAATAGACGGTATGGAAACCAATAACCCCGAAGTCCCCGCTCTCAATGAAGACGCCTCGAGCGACACTGAGCAATATCGTCGTAAGATGCAGCGCCGCAAAGAGGTGCAGGACAAGCGCATGGCTGAGCGCTCCAGCCAGAAGGGATTGATTATCGTTAATACGGGCAACGGTAAGGGCAAAACGACGGCGGCGCTGGGGATGGTGTTGCGATCGCTCGGTCATGGCTACCGGGTGGCGATCGTCCAGTTTATTAAAGGTGCTTGGGAACCTGCCGAAAAAGCAGCACTCTCGCCTTGGACGGGGGGCGACGTGCCGCAACTGGAGTTTCGGGCGATGGGTGAAGGCTTTACCTGGGAAACTCAAGACCGGGAACGCGACACTCAAATGGCTCAGCAAGCCTGGGAAACTTCCCTCTCCTACATCAAAAATGCTGAGTTTAGAACCGTTTTGCTGGATGAGGTCAATATCGCGCTCAAGCTGGGATATTTGCAGGTCGAGCAGATTTTGGCTGGACTTGACCAAAAGCCGGAAGATTCGCATGTGATCTTGACGGGAAGAGGTGCCCCCCAACCGCTGATTGATCGAGCTGATCTGGTCACTGAAATGATCCTGGTCAAGCACCCCTTCCGCGAACAAAACATCAAGGCCCAAGCAGGCATCGAATTCTAGCCAGGATAGGTGGTCGTCAACAAACATTGCTTTTCGTAGGGTGTCGTTAGCGCAGCGTAACGCACCGAAATTGCAAATGTTAATGTTTTGGTGCGTCCGCTATGCGTGACACACCCTACATTTAATTATGGCTAGATTGGTTGATTAAGGTTCATTCGGATGGAAATCCTCTCGGTTACGCTCAAAAACTTTAAGTCTCATAGCGATCGCCACTTTGTTTTTCAGCCGGGAACCAATGCCATCTGTGGCGAAAACGGAGCCGGGAAAACCAGTATTTTGGAGGCGATCGCCTGGACGCTCTTCAACCATCGGGGAGCCTACAAAAACGAAGATTTGATCCGCAGCGGGTCCGGCAGTGCTCAAGCCACCGTCGCCTTTATCTCCAATCGAGATGGCCGCACCTACGAAGTTCAGCGCTGCACCACCAAAGGCTATACCCTCTACGACCCCCAGCTAGGCAGCAAACTCGACTATAAACACATTGAAGCCGAAATTTTGCCCTGGCTGCGGCAGCAATTGGGCGTTGCTCCCGGCACCGACTTGGCCAAACTGTTTGCCAACACCATTGGCGTGCCGCAGGGCACCTTTACGGCCGATTTCTTGCTACCCGCCGAGCGGCGCAAACCAATTTTTGACGCCATCCTCAAAGTCGAAGAATATCGGCAGGCGTTTCAGCAAGGATTGTCGCTAGAGAAATTTGCCAAAGGAGAGGTGGAGAACTTGGAGCGGGCGATCGCCCAATACGAGGAGTCGCTGCAAAATTGGGATGCTCTCCAGCAGCGACAACAAGACCTCCATCAAGAAATTGAGCAAAACCAAACTACACTCACGCAGCTTCAGCAAGAGTTGGCCCAGCTTCAGGCTGAGAAGGATCGGCTCTCGGCCCAAGCTCAGCAGGTGCAGCAGTTCGAAACCCAACTGCAAAATTTAACTATCCAAATTGAGGCCAAACAGCAGGCCAATCAACTGCTAGAGCAGGCTATGCAGCGATCGCAACAAGCTGTGCAACTCTGCGATACCCATCGCGCTAGCCACCAAGCTTTTCAACAGGCTGAAGCCACCCTCAACCAGCTCGAACAGCAGGGCAAGCAGCGACAGGCTATCTTCAAGCAGCGTGAGGCCAAGCAAAAAGCACTGCTAGAGCAGCAAGGTGAGCTAACGCGGTTGACAGTTCAGTTGGAGAATTTGGCCAAAGCCCAGGCGGAAATTGAGCAATTGCAGCCCATTGTCCAACAACAGATGGAACTAGAACAACAGCAAGAACACTTGCAAGAACAGCTCCAGCAGCTAAAAGCACTCAAGCTAGAGCAACAAAACCAAGCTCGTCAGCTCAAGAAATTGCAGACCGAAGGCGATCGCCTGCGCCAAGAGATCGAGACGATTCAAGCGCTAGAGACGACAATTCTTCAGATTCCTGAGTTAGAACAGCGCCGCGATCGCCTGCAAGAACAGCTCAGCCGCATTGAAGCTGCCCGCCAGTTTGAAGCCGAACTGCGACAATTGGTCGCTGTGGGAGAAGAAAAGCGCGATCGCTATCAGCTCAAAGCCGAAGCCGCCCTCACCTTGTTGCAAGAGATGCAGCAGACGGTTCCCCTCCTGGCCACCGCGTCGGTTGACTCCGTGTTAAACGCACTTCAAGCAGGCGTTGAACTCAATACCGACCTGCTCAATCGCCTCTGGAAGATTTTGGCCGATTTGTCAGAGCAAACCTCTGCTGCCAAGCTTCAGCAGCAGCTCAAGCAGCTCAAAACTCAACTTGATGTAAGCTATCAGCAACGAGCCGCATTTACCACACTAGAAGCCAAGCAAACGCAGCAAACCCAGCTTCAGGCTGACATTCAACAACTGCAAAACCACTTGGCCCAACTGCAAAGCCAGCTTGATGCTGAGGCGACTTTACAGCAGCGGCGATCGCATTTGCAGACCCAGCTTCAAGCACTCCATGATCCGCGTGGACGCCGTCAGTTGCTCAGCCGCGATCTACAACAGCAAGCCAATCTTCAAGCGGCTCAAACCCAAATCCAGCAGGCTCAGGCCAGCATTCAGCAGGAGATCGCTACCCTTGAAACGCAGCTTGCTCAGTTTACAGATTTAGAAGCTCAGATCGACCAGCAGCAACAGCTAAAACAGGCTCATCACGTCGGCTACCAGATCTACTTGCAATCCCAAAAAGAAGCCGATCAATTCCCTCGGCTCCAGACAGACTTGCAGGGGGCGATCGCCCAACTCCAACAGCTAGAAACCAGTCGGGCCGTCCTCCAGGCTCAACATCAACAGCTAACGCAAGACTATGATCCCCAGCAATGGCAGCAGATTGAAGCCACCTATACCGAGATTCGGAGTCGGGCTGACCGCATTGCCGGAGGATTGCCTCAGCAGCAAAAGCTTTTGCAAGAGCTAGATACACAGCTTGCCAGCCTCAAGACACTGGCAGAAAAACGCGATCGCGCCCAGCTTGAACTCAAGCAACGAGAAAAAATTCGTCGCTTTATTACCTTTACCCGCAAGGTCTACAAAGAGGCTGGCCCTCGCATCACCGAGCGCTATGTTCAAAGCATTTCCAAAGAGGCCGACAAGCTGTTTCGAGAATTGCTCAATCGCCAAAATGTCGCCCTGGAGTGGACACGCGACTACGATATTTTGGTGCAGGAAGGAGCCCATACCCGACGGCTCATCAACCTGTCGGGCGGTGAACAAATGTGTGCAGCGTTGGCCGTACGGCTGGCTCTGTTACGAGTTTTGGCTGATATTGATGTGGCCTTTTTTGATGAGCCTACAACCAATATGGATCGGCCCCGGCGGGAAAGCTTGGCAGAGGCGATCGCCAACATCAAAACCTTCCGTCAGCTCTTTGTGATCAGCCACGACGACACGTTCGAAAAAGTAACCGAAAACATTATCTTAGTCGAGCGAGAGTATTCTTAATCGTGAATTCACCGTCCTCAGCGACATTCCGGCTTCTTATACCAATTTGAAATGAAGATAAGTAAAATTTAGGGAGGAAAATCAGGGAGTTACCTCGATGGCAAGACGGCTCAAATTGGACATTACCGAAACGACAGACTATTTGGAAAAGAGTCTTAAGCAGGCAAAAAGTGGATCTCAGAAGGAGCGCCTGCAACTGC
>JBGTGR010000004.1:0-243157 GCA_041746655.1 Elainellales cyanobacterium
CCTCATCCATCCCGAACTGAGGTGTGAAACGCTGCAGCGGCCAAGATAGTCGGAGGGTTGCCTCCCGCAAAAATAGCTCGGTGCCAGGTTATCATTTCATCCAAAAGCCTTCTAGACCTTAAGAGTCTAGAAGGCTTTTGGTTTGTATGCTTCTACATCCATGAGTCTGTGCGACAGCAGTTCGTGCTATACGAGTGAAAGGTAAGAGATGAGTCTAAATGTTTCGAATTCCAGTGCTAACGCTGCTGACTGACTTTGGTTTGCAGGATGGGTACGTTGGCGTGATGAAGGGTGTGATCCTTCAGATTGATCCCACGATTCAGATCATTGATTTGACTCATCAGATTCCGCCTCAAGACATTGCTGCGGCTCGGTTTAATTTGATGAATGCCTATTCCTATTTTCCCAAGGGAACAGTGCATGTAGCGGTTGTAGATCCGGGGGTTGGAGGAAGTCGGCGGGCGATCGCTGTCGAATTGGAGCAATGTTTTCTAGTTGGACCAGACAATGGCCTGTTTAGTGGTGTCTTAAGCCAAGTTGCTCCCAAAGCTGTTGTGGAATTAACAAATTCGCTTTACTGGCGGACATCTAAGCCCAGTTCAACCTTTCATGGGCGAGATATTTTTGCTCCGGTGGGTGCCCATTTGGCGCAGGGGGTGGCGTTGTCAGAATTGGGAAGGGGGCTCAATCCTAAATCATTGGTGCAATTGCCTCTAGCTACCTGTAGTCGAACAGAGGATAGAATTCGAGGCTGCATCCAGTATATTGACCGATTTGGTAATTTAGTCACTAACATCTCAGGTGGTGACATATCGGGAAAAAGGTGGTCAGTCGAAATTGCTCAAAGCAGGATTGCAGGACGATATACCTATGGGGAGGTAGCGTCTGGCGAGCTGCTGGCTTTAGTTGGAAGTCACGGGTGGCTTGAAATTGCGCTGAATCGGGGAAGTGCTCAAGCTCAGCTCAATTTGAGGGTCGGTGATAGGCTCATGGTTTTGTTGGATGGCTGAGAGAGGTATCGAAGGGCTGCCGCTGGCTTGATGGGCAAACGGTATGCTGGTAAGTAAGCAGTGGAGATTTTCAAAATGAATATCAAGAGCGGCCAACAGTCTGAGTCTGTGATTTATGAAGGGCAATTTGGAGAGTTCACCGTTACAGCAGGTGATCGCAGAGGTGTACAAATCTATCGGGCTGGGTTGGTAGCTGCTGCCATAAGTTTTGCGGTGGGGACTGGGTTAGTGCTGTGGCAAGGTAGCGATCCCAGTGTCTTGACAGCGTTGACAGGACTGTATGCTTGCTTTTCGATAGCTTTGGGAATCAGCTTGTGGACGATTCATATTTACTTGCTCCCACTGCATCGTACTCTGCAAGCTTTCTGGGCAATTGGAACGGCGGCAGCGGTGGGCGTTGCCACTTTGAATCCTGAACCGCTGGCCTGGACTGTTTATCATCAACCGCTTACGATCTTGGGTATTGGGTTTACGTTTGCGGCCCTGACAGGAATCTTTTTCAAAGAAGCATTTTGTTTTAATCGTCTGGAAACAAAGTTGTTGACGCCTTTGGTGCCGCTGCTTTTGCTGGGACATCTTGTTGGCATTTTACCGACTGGGGTAGAGCAGATTTTGTTAGGGGTTTGGGCGATCGCCTTCGGAATATTTGCCCTACGTAAAGCAATTCAGCCGATCCCACCCGATATTGGTGACAAGAGTGTTTTTGAATACTTAAAGCAGCAGAAAGCACAAACTGCTGCGTCATAACACTTGTTCATCAGTGAGCCTGCTGCCAATCAAAGCGGATTCGGGCATACTGAAGCTTGATCAGTATTGAGGTTTGATGGGTGGAGGAACGAGCATTCTGGGTCGCGTGGTCGCAGGTGGATGGCATCGGTCCAATCCTGCTTTTGCGACTGAAGCAGCATTTCGGTACGCTGGCAGCCGCCTGGGATGCAAATGCATCTACTCTAGAAGCAGTAGATGGCATTGGTCCTCAAGTCGCTCAGTCAGCGGTAAAAGGGCGATCGCGTCTTGACCCAGAACGAGTTCTGCAGGAGCATGAGCAGAAAAATCCCTGTTTCTGGACACCTGCCGATCCCGACTATCCTCGGTTGCTGCTAGAGATTCCCGATCCACCTCCTGTTCTATATTTTCGAGGACAAGTAAACCCGCAGGAAAATCAGGGGGTATTGCCTGCGATCGCCATCGTTGGCACTCGGGACCCTTCAGACTATGGTCGCCGCTGGACTCGACGACTGAGTGCGGCTCTAGCACAAGCAGGCTTTACGATTGTTTCTGGTTTGGCAGAGGGCGTCGATACTGAAGCTCACGCCAGCTGTTTGAGTGTAGGAGGCCGAACTTGGGCAGTGCTGGGGACAGGGGTTGATATGGTGTATCCTTGGTCAAATCGTCGTCTGGCCGAGAAAATGGGCGAGAAAGGCCTATTGATTAGTGAATATCCAGATGGGACGCCTCCTGATCGCGCTAATTTTCCCCGCCGCAATCGCATCATTGCGGGGCTCAGTCGGGTCACCCTAGTGCTGGAGGCTCCTACAAAATCAGGTGCTTTGATTACGGCGCGACTGGCGAATGACTATAACCGGGATGTGTATGTGTTGCCGGGATCGCTGGACAATACGCGATCGCAAGGGTGTTTGCGACTGTTGAGCAATGGGGCCCATGTGATTTTGGGAGAAAACCATCTGCTAGAAGCAGTGGGAGCTCTGCCTCGGCTGGACTTGGTGCGATCGGTTGCAATGGATGAATCTCAATCACTCAAGCTGGAGCCAGAACTTGAGCAGGTGTTAAAAGCGATTACCTCAGAGCCTGTCACTTTTGATGCAATTGTGCAGCAGGTCAGTTTGACGACTGGCGGCGTGCTGGCGGCCTTGTCGCAGCTAGAGATTTTGGGGTTGGTTTCTCAACTACCGGGAATGCGGTATCAGCTCTCCAGTGGATGAGGCTCAGGTGCGTTGCAAAATGATCATGTTAGGCCCCACTACTGGGCTACGGGCCAATAGCTCACCTTGGGGATCTGTGATTTCTAATCTATTGAAATTCAGCTCTTTGGCCCGCTGCAGGATTTCATTGGCGAGCTGATCCTGGCGGGAGGCTGCTAGGTCAAACCAGTGATCGCCCACTTTGACAATCAGGCGACTGCCCTGAAAATTAGCCTGAATAGATTGAATTAGACCATCTGCGTACTGACTGGTAATCTCAGCCACTTGGTCTTGAATCGCTGCAATCAAACTTTGCTCAGGGGTCAGATTGCGGGGAGTTGGTACAGCCTTGGGTGACGGAATTGGCGTGGAGCTAGGGCCGCCGACTGGAATAGGAACTGGAGCAGAACTAGGTGTAGTGACTGGAGAAGGTTCTGCCGATGGAACGATGGAGATAGGCTGCTCTGGGTCTGGCGCTGTTAACTCGGGGGGGGCCGTCAGGTCGGTAGGAGTGGTTCTTTGGGAAGGAGCCTGAGCAACTTTGGTGGGTTTGCCTGAAAAGAGCCCCGACGTAATCCAGAGCAGCAGAATCAAGGTTCCTGCCACGATTCCAGAGAAGGCTCGATCTGAAAGCTTTGCGTTCCAGTTTTCGGGCAGGAAGGTGCGGAGTTTAGTGAGGGCCAAGTTCCAGTAAGTTTGAAATTTTTCCCAAAGCGGACGTAGTCGTACCAAGATGGAGCGGACCCGATCTAGAACCTCAGTGATTGAAAAGGTAGAGCCTAGTGAGGGCGATGTCGCAGGTGGGGCGATCGCAGGCTGCTTAGAGGCAGGGGGAGGTGAAATTTTCGGAGATGATTCCTCAGCCGGATTTACCTCAGCCGGATCTAAAAGTTCATCTGATTGAATCTCAGGGGTCGCGCCCGTGGCAGAGATAACGTTGCCAGGAGATTCGTCTGGGAAGGAAGGCGTTTTGGTTGGAGAAGATGTCCGCTGGGTTTCGAGCTTGTTAACCACTCTTTTCAGTGCTCTGATCGTGACTTTCAGCGCTTTGACACCTTGAGTTTGCAGAACAGGTTGAACCTGCCGCCAGAACTGCTGAAGCTGAGCCTGAGTTGAGGTGGGTTGGGCAGATTGTCTCGACTCCGGCGGTGAAGTTGGGGTAGAGCGCTGCTCAGACGGTTGGTTCTCAGAAGGATTGGGGGTAATGTCTTCTGACTCTGGCTGCTTGGGTTGATCCTGTGACATAGCGCTTCCCTAAAGGGCGACAATGAAAAACTCAGATCCGCAGATGGAACCCTACGGCCTCTGATCAGTCCTCTAAAGCATCAATCTATCATTTCGTGATCCTCACCCGATCGCGTGGCGTAATCTGTTAAGTGAAAGCCCAGTTAACTATCATGAATTTCAATCGTCGCCAATTTTTACTTGCAAGCGGAATGCTGGGTGGTTTTGGGCTGGCAGTGGGGGTGCAGCGGGCGATCGCCCGAATCGGGTTAACCGCCTCAGATTCGCCAATTTCATCAAACTCACAGTCTGTTCCCAATGCTGTAACGGCGATGGAACCCCCTGCTGAGCCCGCGTCTGGAATGGGTGGCGATCGCGAAACACTGCGGCTGGTGGTAATCAGCGATTTTAATAGTAGTTATGGCTCGACTCATTATGACCCGGAAGTAGATCAGGCGATCGCCCTGATTCCTCGCCTTCAGCCCGATCTGGTCTTGGCGGGTGGAGATATGGTGGCAGGCCAAAAGCTTTCCTTGACTACCGAAAATATTCAAGCGATGTGGGCGTCATTTGATCGACATGTGGGAGGGCCATTGCGCAATGCTGGCATCCCGTTTGGGTTCACGATCGGCAACCACGACGGATCGGGAGCAGTCAGCCAGGGGCAGATGTCGTATCAGCGGGAGCGAGACTTGGCGGCGGCGCATTGGAATCATCCCGGCCACAATCCAGGACTTGCTTTTGTCGATCGGGCCAACTATCCCTTCTACTACACGTTTCAGCAAAACGGCGTGTTTTACCTGGTCTGGGATGCTTCGACAGCAACCATTCCAGCACAGCAGCTTAATTGGGTTGAGCGCAGTTTAGCTAGTCCCGCAGCTCAGTCTGCCCGGATGCGGATTGTGATTGGTCATCTGCCGCTCTATGCAGTCACAGTAGGACGCGATCGCCCCGGTGAATTTCTCAACAATGCCGAACCGTTGCGATCGCTTCTAGAGCGCTATAACGTTCACACCTACATCAGCGGACATCACCACGCCTACTATCCGGGGCGACGAGGCAATCTAGAGTTGCTCCATGCTGGAGCCATAGGTGGCGGGCCTCGGCAACTCCTCAACAGCAATTCGCCACCCCGCAAGACGCTGACGGTGGTGGATGTCGATTTGCGAACAGAAACCACGGTCTACACGACCTACGACATGCAAACTCAAACTCTGATCGATTTACAGCATTTGCCTCGCTTGATTGCTGGCCCGACTGGAACTGCCGTGCATCGCCGTGATCTAACCTGTGCCGATTTGGCTCCGGCAGAGCGATCGGGCTGCGCCTAATACCGTCTTCACTGATAGGCCTGAGTTACCTCGCTGAGCTGAGCGATATCCTCCTCTGCCAACGTCCAACCCAGCGCCCCTGCGTTTTGCTGAGCTTGACTAGCATTTTTCGCGCCTGGAATGGGAATGACGTTGCCTTGGGCAATTAACCAATTAAGGGCGGCTTGAGCCGGAGTGCGATCATACTTTTCGCCTAGGGTTTTCAGTGTCTGAATCACGGGAGCCAGTTTTTGTAGACCATCCTGACTAAAGCGAGGATCAAGCCGTCTTGCCCCAGTTGGGGGTTGATAATTTTCTGCGGTGTATTTTCCGGTTAGGAGCCCCTGCGACAGAGGACTATAGGCCAAAATCGCAATTCCTAGCTCTTGTGCTGTTTTCAGGATGCCCTTGCTTTCGATTTTGCGAGACAGCAGAGAATACTGCATCTGATTCACAGCCAAAGGTATACCCCGCTCTGCCAGCAGTTGATGAGCCTCTCGCATTTGTTCGGCTGAATAATTACTAACACCAACGGCAGTGATTCGGCCCTGTTTGACTTCATCGGCTAAGGCATTCATCAGTGTTTTCCGTCCCATGAAAAAATCAAAGGGCCAATGAACCTGATAAAGCATGACAGAGGGTACTTGGAGGCGCTTGAGGCTAGCAGTAAGCGCATCTGAAACGGCATCTGCATTAAAGCGCCAGGGCAGCGGGAAATATTTGGTGGCAATCTGGACGGGGCGATCGCTCCCTTGCATGAACTGACCCAGCAGTTTCTCAGATTCTCCAAACCCATAGATCTCTGCCGTATCGAAGAAGCTTACTCCTGCTTCGAGGGCCGCGTCAAAGGCTTGGCGAAGCTGTGCTGCATCGTAGTCTTTTCCATAGCTCCAAAATAATTTATCTCCCCAAGCCCAAGTTCCGATACCGAGAGGAGCAACTGCGGGCCCGTTAGGACCAAGATTAATAGTTTGCACGCTTCTAAACTTAACGCAACTTAATAATTGTATTTAGTCTAATTGGGTTCGGGAATTTTGGGATTCTGCAATCAGGCAGATCTCTCGCAATCCGGCACCATCAGGAAAGCTTTAGGAGAGCTTTTGCGATCGAGCGGAACTTTAGCGCAAATCGCGACTAAACGGAAACAGCGCGACCACAATCAGCTTGAAGTGCTGTTTGGCGAAGGGTAAACCAATGATCGTGATCGCTAGAATCACAGCAGAGACAAAGTGGGCGATCGCAATTTCCCACCCAAACAGCACAATCCAAATCGCGTTAAAAATTAGTTTTAAGGTGCTGTCCGAGTCTTTGACTTCCACCACCTGCTTGCCAAAGGGCGTCATCGTCGAGAAGCCCAGCTTAATAGACTGCAACCCAAACGGAATGCCAATGATGGTGAGGCAGAGGGTTAAGCCACCAATGATGTAGCCCAATCCGGCGATAAATCCGCCAAAAATCAGCCAGATAATGTTTCCCAAAAGACTCATGTTTTTACTCCTGTTTAACTTTCCGATTTACTGGGTTTTGGCAGAGATCAGCGCTAGTCTAGATCCTTAATAGAGAAAACTTCTGAGACAATACGGCAAGCCTGAGGGTTGAAAGCGCAATGGCAACAGGTGATATTCCAGACTTTAAAAATGTAGCTTCTACCGAGACTCACTCTCTTCCTAAGCTGAGTCTGTTTACGATGTTTCGCTTGGGCCTATTTCAAATGGGTCTGGGCATTATGGCTATTTTGACATCCGGCGTCCTCAACCGAATTTTGATTACTGAACTGGCTGTTTCTGCAACGCTGGTTTCAGTCGCTCTATCGATGGATCGGTTTGTGTCGCCTGCGCGGGTTTGGTTTGGGCAGCTTTCTGATGCGCGGCCAATTCGAGGCTTTCACCGCAGTGGTTATGTTTGGATTGGGACGGCTTTGTTTGTAACGCTGTCGTTTGTCGCGGCTCAGGTGATTTGGCCCTTGGGGGCGGCCAATGCAGCGGGAGATTCAGGAGCTTTCTACGGCTGGGGACTTGCTTTAGGCGTGGTGTTTGCGCTTTATGGTTTTTGCCTGAGTGCCAGCTCTACACCCTTTGCCGCGCTGCTGGTTGATATTTCCGATGAGGAAGACCGCTCCAAGCTGGTTGGCGTCGTTTGGTCGATGTTGACAGTGGGTATCGTGTTGGGAGCCATTATTAGTGGTGCGCTCCTGGAAGGCACGACACCGGAAAATCTGCAAGCCTCGGTCAACCGACTGTTTATCATTATTCCAATTTTGGTAATGGGGCTGTGTTTGCTGTCAACAGTTGGCGTTGAGAAAAAATATTCTCGCTACAGCAGTCGCTCATCTTTGAGCAGTCGAGAGGAGCGAGTCACCATTGGCACGGCAATGCGGGTGCTGACGGCTAGCCGTCAGACTGGGTTATTTTTCACCTTTTTGTTGGTGATGACGATTAGCCTGTTTATGCAAGAGCTAGTGCTGGAGCCCTATGGCGGAGAAGTGTTTGGAATGGCGATCGCCGAAACCACACGTCTCAATGCGTTTTGGGGACTAGGAACACTGGTAGGCTTGAGCGGCTCCGGTTTTTTGATTACACCTCGCTTAGGGAAAAAGCGCACAACTCGGTTAGGATGCTTGCTGGTGGCGGGCTGTTTTGTCCTGGTCATTCTGTCAGGTTTTACCCAAGCTCCTTTTCTGCTGCAAATCGCATTATTCTTGCTGGGGCTAGGGTTTGGGGTTGTCACCAATGGGAGCATTAGCCTCATGCTCGATTTGACGGCACCGGAGACGGCTGGAACTTTCATTGGCGCTTGGGGATTGTCTCAAGCGATGGCACGGGGCGTTGCAGGCGTGCTGGGTGGGACAACTCTCGACATTGGCCGTCAAATCTTTCCGCAACAGCTGGTCTTAGCCTTTGGTCTGGTTTTTGCACTGCAGGCGATCGGGATGCTGGTTGCGATCGCCCTCTTGAGCCGCGTCAACGTAGACGAGTTTCGGACAACAACCAAACAGGCCATCACAACTGTTTTGGAAAATGAACTGGAATAGTAGGAAAAAGTCTGCCCCACTCAGCCTTCTGATCGATTCAGTTGTTCTCATGCCTCAATCCATTTCTTAAAGATGAACGATTTTTGGACAACGATTCTAGACTTTGCCGAAGCAACGACTGCTCGTGTCGGCAAACAATTGGCGATAGATTTTGGCCATGCCCACGCTGCAGAAAAAGCTGACGGTAGCCTGGTAACGCAGTCAGATAAGTGGGCCGATGCTGAGATTCGAGCAGCTCTGGGCGTGGCGTTCCCAGAGCATGGTGTGTTGAGTGAGGAATCTGAGCATGTTTTTCCGGCTCAGAAATGGTGCTGGGTAATCGACCCGATTGATGGCACCACCAACTTTGCTAGAGGGGTGCCGCTATGGGGCATTTCGTTGGGATTGCTCTATGAGGGGACGCCCGTGTTTGGCTATGTGCATCTGCCTTTAATCCAGCAGTCATTTCATGGCTTTTGGTATGGAGACACAGATCTGACTGGCCCCACGGGAGCTTTTCTCAATCGGCTTCCAGTTCACACCAGTCAGGATGAGCCCTCCAAAAATCATTTCTTTAGCCTCTGTTCCCGCAGCACCGATGTGATGCAACAACCGTTCCCATGCAAAATTCGCATGTTGGGCGTTGCGACCTACAACTTTCTCACAGTGGCATCGGGGGCAACGTTAGGTGGGATAGAGGCCACTCCCAAAATTTGGGATATTGCAGCGACTTGGGTGATTGTGCAAGCGGCGGGCGGCGTGTGGGTGCCGTTGAATGACGCGCCTATCTTCCCGCTACAGACTGGAGAGGATTATAGTGATCGCCCCTATCCAACCCTAGTGGTGAGTCGGCCTGAACTAGTCCCTGTGTTCAAACCTCTAGTAGAGTTTATTGGCTCCCGTTGATACCTGCTGATGCCCTTTCATGATAAGATTGCTTTGGTGAGGCCAAACGCTGAAAGCCCTTAGCCAGAGCCGTTAGCCAAAGAGCCTTTTCCAGAAGCCTTTTATATTGATCCACTCCCACGGCTAAAGCCGGTGGGATTCGGGACTCAAGCAGAGATTGCAGGCTGAGCCTGACTGACATCTCCTACTCCCAAGGTTGAGTCCCAACCTTTTTGATATTCACTGCGGCGTTGCCATCTCGGTCATTCACAGACTGACAGGAGGGGCAACGCCATTGTCTGGTTGAGAGATCCAGCGACTCCAAAACATGGCCACAGTTTGAGCAAACCTTGGAGCTAGGGAACCAACGGTCAATATAGGCGACGTGCTTTCCCTTCTTTGTGGCAACCCATTCGAGAATTTGCAGAAACTCCCGGAACCCTAAATCGCTCACCTTTCGACCCCAGAGCCGCTGCATCCCTTTGAGGTTCAATGTCTCAAAGTACAACACATCGAATTGGTTAGTCAGCTTGTGCGCCAACTTCCAAAACCAGTCCCGTCTACGGTTGGCAATGTCTTCGTGTCTGCGAACCAGGTTCAATCGATCCTTTTCGCGACCGTGTGAGCCTTTGTGCTTCCGGGAATGGTGGCGACTGGCTTTTTGGATAGCCACGAGGGATTGCTTGAAGAACTGCGGTGATGCAATGCTGAACCCTTCAGAGCACGTGAAGAACGTCTTGAGGCCAAAGTCAAAACCAGCGATTCTACCCGTCTCGGTTTTGACGTCTGGACCTGCTCCGTCATCAACCACGACTACCATAAACAACTCACCTAGGGGAGTGCGCTTGATAGTCAAGGTTTTGACCGTCCCTTCTATCTCTCTGGAGTTCCAGAATTGATAGACACGGCTCCCAATCTTAATGCGACTGCCGCCCAAGAACTTGTAGCCAGCTTGCTTGAGTGTGAATGACTTATATTTCCTAACCTTCTTAAATCCTGGTGGTCTGACTCCCTTTTTGTGATGTTTGAAGAACAGTTGATAGGCTTTGTCGATGCGCTGGCAGACATCCTGCACAGCCTGAGAACCGACCAGTTGCCAAAACGAATGGCGCTTTCGCAGCTTGGCAATATGAGCCTGAAGTTTTGCACAGTTCAAGTGCTTGCCCCACATCCGATAGTACCGTCGATGGAGAGCAATGCAGTGGTTATAGATCACCCCAGCCGCATTGATAGTGCGCTTGAGGTATCGATTCCGCTTATGGCTGTAGAGCTTAAACTTCAGGGTTCTCATGATGCTATGATACTGCGAATAGCATTATGTCGAGACATGGAAATCAAAACAATTACGATTCGACTCCCCATTGTAGAGAAGGAGAAATTTGATCGCTATTGTGAAAAAACTGGCAGAAATCAGACTGACATCCTCAGAGAGTTCATCAGATCGCTTCCAGCCTAAGATCGTTCGCCTCCGACTCACCGCCTGATATCCCACGGCTAAAGCATGTGGGCTTGACGGCGTTTTCTGTAAATAAAGAAGAGCGTTTCTGGTTTTTTATGGTTTTCCTTCATGTTCCCAAGCTTTGGCAACTGCCAGAGCGGGACGTTACGTCTGAGACGGTCTTTTTGAATCGACGACGATTTATCAAAACAGCGGTGGGGGCAGGCATTGGGGCATCCATGTTGCCGCTGATGGGTTGCCAGCGATCGCCCTCCAACCGAGAGTCAGCGCTAGAGGGCGTGACCCGGCTGCCAGCGGAGCTGAATGCTGCGTTTGCCGAAGTCGATCGCCCTATGACAAATGAGCTGCTAGCGGCGACCTACAACAATTTCTATGAGTTTGGTGGCACCAAGTCGATCTGGCAAAATGCTCAGGCACTGCCGACCGAAAACTGGAAGGTCGAGGTGACTGGATTAGTGAATAATCCGCAAACCTATGATCTGGATGACCTCTACCAGATTTTTCCGTTAGAAGAGCGAATCTACCGCTTCCGCTGTGTCGAGGCTTGGGCGATGGTGGTGCCGTGGTTAGGATTTCCGATGCGATCGCTCCTGCAAGCCGTAGATCCCACCTCCGCAGCAAAATTTGTCCGTTTTACGTCCTACTACGATCCTGAGGTGACTCAAGGCCCCGGATTGCGATCGCGCTTTCTCCCCTGGCCCTATGTTGAAGGCCTCACGATCGAGGAGATGGCTAACGAATTGGCTTTCTTTGCTGTAGGCATCTACGGCCATACGCTTCCCAAGCAGCATGGTGCCCCCATCCGCATGGTCGTTCCTTGGAAATATGGCTTCAAGGGAGCCAAATCGATCGTCAAGATTGAGTTTTTGGCCGAACAGCCTGCGACTTACTGGAACACTATCAGCCCCGGCGAGTATAAGTTTGAGGCCAATGTCGAGCCTGACGTGTCTCACCCTCGTTGGTCACAGCGCAAAGAGCGAGTGGTTGGCCCCGGCCCAGATTTTAATTGGGAAGAACGTCCTACATTGCTCTACAACGGCTACGGCGACTACGTGGCGGATTTGTATGACCGCAGCCTTCAGGTTTCCTAAACCAAACCCCAAATCTCATTCTTTTGGAAAGCGATGTTCTTGGACTTCAGTACTGAAAGCCTGAACCGCTTGGGCGATCGCCTCTCTCAGATTGAGATACGCTTTGGCGAAAGGAGGTTGCCATTCCGAAAGACCGAGCAAGTCTGGCGTAACGAGCACTTGGCCATCGCAATGGGGACCTGCACCGATGCCGATGGTGGGAATGGTGAGTTTTTGGGTGATGCGGAGGGCCAGATCGGTGGGGATATGTTCGAGTACAACTCCGAAGGCTCCCGCTTGTTCGAGGGCTATCGCCTCCGCCAAAATCTTCTCTCCTGATTCGGGAGACGTTCCCTGCTTGCGATAGCCTCCCAGTTGCCGGACCGATTGGGGGGTTAAGCCCACATGTCCCAAGACAGGAATCCCTGCCTGCACCAGACGCGCCACGGTTTCAGCCGCAGCGGGATAGCCCCCTTCCAGCTTGACGGCTTCTGCTCCTGTTTCTTTGAGCACTCGCCCCGCCGAGTGCATCGCCTGCTGCGAACTCTCTTGGTAGCTCAAAAACGGCAAATCAACGACCAAGAGCGCTTTTTTGACGCCTCGGCGCACGGCTTTGGCGTGATGGATCATCTCATCCAGCGTCACAGGCAAGGTTGTTTCATATCCCAAGGCCACCATTGCCAGAGAATCGCCGACCAGAATCAGATCAACGCCTGCTTGGTCGAGCACTTGCGCAAGGAGGTAATCCCAGGCGGTGAGGGAAACGATGGGTTTGCCCTGTTGTTTGTAGCGGAGTAGCTGCTGGATAGTGGCCATGAGGGGAAGAATATGCTGTTAACATTATCCGCCTTGAGGCGCACGAATCCCATTCATTCACCCGCTAACTGTGGAACCTGGAGCCAATCCTGCAGATGCGATCGCACTTCACTGGCAAACTGCGATCGCTGGCCAAACTTCTCGGTGCGGATGGGTTTGCGATCGTCATCTAGCATCCAGCCATAATCACTGCTGAGTCGTAGCTTGCCTTGCCAGTCTGCGACCGACACAACTAGCTGGGGAGACGGACTATTGTCGTAATCGTGGACGCGAAACACATAGTTGAAATTGTTTTGACTCGCTGCTGCTACTGTCGAGGACTGCCCAAACTTGTCTTGGAAGCGCGATCGCACCTGCTCGACCAAGTCCAGATCCCCAAAATCTTCTAGCGTCCGCATCGCCAGCGTTAGGGCAAAATAAAACTCTTCAACCGGAACAAACTCTAACCGCATAACTTAAAGTACTTCTGCACGTAAACGGGCCAAGGGCAAACACAGCATTTTTTGTAGTCTCGGCACATATGCTCGCTGCCGGAACACATCGTACTGGTTGCGCTCAATCACGTCCAAAATCTGGCGATAAAGCATCAGAGCTGCCCAAACGGGCCAACGCGCATCCGGGCTGAGTAGCCGAATCCCTTGCTCTGCGGTTGTGTAGAACTTCCGAGCCCGCTGAATTTCAAACTGCATCAGCGATCGCCACCGTTCATCTACAACCCCATTAAACAGATCTTCTTCGGTGTAGTTAAACAGCGCTAAATCTTCGATCGGCAGATAAATCCGGCCTCGACGTGCATCTTCTCCCACGTCCCGCAAAATGTTGGTAAGCTGATTGGCAATGCCTAGGGCGATCGCCTCCTTCTCCGGATCAATAGAGTCGCCCCCCTGCCCCCACGGCACCGTGCGCAGAGACTCATCCACCCCCATCACTGCCGAAGACATTTGCCCAACTGTTCCAGCTACCCGATAACAGTAAAGCTGCAGTTCTTCAAAGGTTTGATAACGATTGCGATACAGATCCATCCGCTGACCCGCAATCATATCCCGAAACGGCTGAATGTCCATTGGGAAACGCTCTAGCGTGTCCACTAGCGCAACATCTACGTCTTCAACGGGATGCCCCGCAAAAATGTACTCTAGATTCGTCTCCCACTGATCCAACGTGGTGTCGGTGGTAAACTCAGCTCTCGGCCCATCAACCAGCTCGTCAGTACGACGACACCAGACATAAATTGCCCAGATTGCCCGACGCTTGGCCTCTGGCATCAGCAGCGTACCCAGGTAGAAAGTTTTAGAGTACTTTGCTGTGATCTGACGGCAAAGCTCATAAGCGTCTTCAAGGGAAGCTAAAGGAGTAATCGGCGGGGACTTTGGCAATTGCAGCATTACATCGCAGGCTGGGAGTTAACTTTAAAGCTATCAACAAAGCGTCAGCTCTTCGCGTGTCAAGCGGAGTAACTGAGCGATTGCAGTCAAGATAATAAAAGCGCTGAGGCTATCGAGATGTCGTGAGCTGGCTGTCTGCCTCTGACTGCGTGAGGGATTCAGCCACAGGCAATGGAGGCGTTGCCGAGGAGTGATCGTTAATGGCTTGCGCTGTAAGCTTACCAGAAAGTACGGCCCCCTCCATGCTCGCCAAGTAACGCTGCATGGTGTAGTCGCCTGTCAAGTAAAAATTTGAAATGGGTGTCGTTTGGCTGGGACGGCAGTCCTGACAGCCCGGAACCGCCTTGTAAACTGAACGAGGGGTCTTAACCACCTTGTACTTCAACAGCTTGGCGGGCTGCTCGCTGCCAAAATGGTCAGGGAATAGTTTTTCGAGCTCAACCATCGTTGCGGCAACGATGTCTTGATCGGAGCGCGTGATCCAATCCTTGGCTGGCGCTAAGACAAGCTCAAGCATGGAGCGGTCAGGGTTCTCATATTCCCGACAGGTGTTGCTCATGTCAGCATAGACGCTGAGCAGGGGCGATCGCGAAAACAGCAGATGATCGACATCGGTGAGCTTGCGGTCAAACCACAGGTGTAGGTTGATCACCGGTACACCTTCCAACCCATCCAGCTTTTTGAAATACGGCATTTCGCGCCAAGGAGCAGGCAGCATGACTTTCAGCGGATCAACGGGCATCGCCGAAACATAGAGGTCTGCGGTGAGAATCTCATCTTCGGCCCCATCTAGCCCGCGCATCAGGAAACCGCGTACAGTGCCGTCTTCATTCAACAAGATTTCTTTGAGCGGCGCATTGAGTCGAACTTCTCCACCCCGAGCCGTGATGTGGTCTACCATCGGCTGACAGAGCCGTTCCGGAGGGGCTCCATCCAAAAACGCCATCTTAGACCCGTTCTTTTCCTGCAAGAAACGATTTAGCGCGGTGAGCACGACGGTAGCAGAAATTTCATCTGGATTGATAAAATTCAGCGCCTTCGCCATCGCGATAAAGACTTCTTTCTCCACCCGTGGTGGCACATTCTGACGCTTGAGCCACTCCGAGAAAGAGTACTTATCCATCTCCTCCACATACTTTTGGCCCTGAATCATGGCCGGAATCAGGCCCAGCCCAAACCGGATTTTTTCGGGCCACGTCAGCATGTCGTTGTTGCGAAGAATGGCCGTCACGCCGTTAATGGGAGCCGGAATATCGGGGAAGTCGAAGCGGGAGTAGGTTCCGGGCGCTTCGGGCTGGTTGAAGATCATGGTGTGCTCTTTCCACTGCAGCCGGTCTTCAATGTCTAATTCCTTAAACATCTGGAGCATATTAGGATAGGCTCCAAAGAAGATATGCAACCCAGTTTCATACCAGTCGCCATCTTCATCCTTCCAGGCTGCAACTTTGCCACCCAGAACATCCCGACGCTCTAACACAATCGGGGTGTGTCCGGCATCGACGAGATATTTCGCACAAGAAAGTCCAGCTAGCCCTGCTCCGGCGATCGCAACTCGCATGTAACGTGATTACCCTCTGAAGTGCTTATCTATGGTTAGACCTTATTATACGTTGCAAAGCTTTACATTTCGAGCAGAGCTGCAACGGACGAGTTAATTTGTGTGATTTATCCTGACAAGATTGACGGATATCTCGACCCTAAGCATCATCATTAGCAGGATAAAATAAGTTAAGCAAATGTTCTCAACATTTGGTAAGACACGCGAGGAGCACCGCAGCGCATGGGTAAGGTAGTCGGAATTGATCTGGGTACAACTAACTCAGTCGTCGCAGTTATGGAAGGTGGTAAACCAGTCGTGATTGCGAACGCAGAAGGAATGCGAACGACTCCATCCGTGGTCGGCTTTAGCAAGGATGGAGATCAGCTGGTTGGTCAGATGGCGCGGCGGCAATCAGTGCTCAACCCGCAAAACACCTTTTATGGCGTTAAGCGATTTATCGGACGCAAATACGCTGAGCTGAGTGCAGAATCCAAGCGGATTCCCTACACGATTCGCCGCGATGAAGCAGGCAACATCAAGATCAAGTGCCCTCGCCTCCAAAAAGACTTTGTGCCAGAAGAAATTTCTGCCATGGTGCTGCGCAAGCTGGCGGATGAGGCCGGTCGCTACTTGGGGCAGCCCGTCACGGGAGCGGTGATTACTGTGCCTGCCTATTTCAACGACTCGCAGCGACAAGCCACCCGTGATGCTGGACGGATTGCTGGCCTAGACGTAAAGCGCATCCTCAACGAACCCACTGCTGCTTCTCTCGCCTATGGGCTAGATCTGAAAGAAAGCCAAACCATTTTAGTGTTTGACCTGGGAGGTGGCACGTTTGACGTTTCCCTCTTGGAGGTCGGAGACGGCGTCTTTGAGGTGAAGGCCACTTGCGGCGATACCCAACTGGGCGGCAACGATTTTGATAAAAAGTTAGTTGATTGGCTGGCAGAGCAGTTTCTAGAAGCGGAAGGTGTGGATCTGCGGCGCGATCGCCAAGCCCTTCAGCGTCTGATGGAAGCGGCTGAGAAAGCCAAAATTGAGCTATCTGGCGTGCAAGTCACTGACATCAACCTGCCCTTTATTACGGCGACAGCTGATGGCCCCAAGCACCTCGAAACCCGCTTGACTCGCTCCCAGTTTGAAGCGTTGTGTGGCGATTTGATCAGCCGTCTCCGCCTACCCGTCAAGCAGGCCCTGACCGACGCAGGCATCAGTCCTATCCAGATTGACGAAGTGGTGCTAGTTGGTGGCTCGAGCCGCATCCCGATGGTGCAACAGCTGGTGCGGGCCATGATCGACAAAGAGCCCAACCAAAATGTCAATCCAGATGAGGTGGTGGCCGTCGGTGCAGCCATTCAGGCAGGCATCTTGACCGAAGAGGTGAAGGACGTGCTACTGCTAGATGTCACCCCCCTGTCGTTGGGATTGGAGACCATCGGCGGTGTGATGAAGAAACTAATTCCCCGCAACACGACGATTCCGGTGCGGCGATCAGATATCTTCTCGACGGCTGAAAACAATCAAACGTTGGTTGAGATTCATGTGCTGCAGGGCGAGCGAGAAATGGCCGCCGACAACAAATCCTTGGGTCGGTTTAAGCTGATGGGCATTCCGCCCGCTCCTCGGGGTGTGCCGCAGGTGGTGGTGGCGCTCGACATTGACGCCAATGGCATCTTGCAGGTGACGGCAATGGACAGAACGACGGGCCGTGAGCAAGGGATCACCATTCAAGGGGCTTCGACGTTAAGCGATACCGAAATCAACCGTATGATTCAGGAGGCTGAGCAGTATGCCACCTCCGACCGGGAAAAGCGGGAGCGGGTAGATAAGCGAACTCGGGCTGAAGCGCTGACCTATCAGGCCGAACGCCAGCTGCGGGAAGTTGCCCTCGACTTTGGGATGCAGTTTGCCAGTCATCACCGTCGCCGCATCGAAAACTTGGTGCAGGAGTTGCGAGACGGGCTCACTCGAAATGACGATCGCGGCATCGACATCGCGCAGGCAGATCTTCAGGATGCGCTATACGAACTGAATCGGGAAGTCTACCAGTTTACTCGGGAAGAAGAGGAAGACGACTTTTTTGGTTCGATTCGTCGTACTTTAACGGGTGAGCGGGAACCCTTAGGTTGGGATGACCGAGATGCTTATGCGCGAGACAGCCGGGGGGCCTACCGCTGGGATGATCGCCGCGATAGTATGCCGCCAGCTCGCTCTTGGGATGATCGCGATAGTGCGCCGCCAGCCCGTGCTTGGGATGATCGCGATAGTGCGCCGCCAGCTCGCTCGTGGGATGATCGCGATCGCGTTCCACCGGCTCGGTCGCGGAATGACTACGATCGTGTTCCGCCGGCCCGTCCATCGCGCCGTCCCTCTCCAGGAACGGGGGCAAGCAATCGCTCTGGAAACACCTACGATGATGATTGGGATGACGATGACGATTGGCTGTAAATCGAATCATGAGTTATGAGTGGTGAAAGATCGGTCGAGAGGGCGATCGCCCATCCTGCTCAGCCCTGATTTTGTGCATTCAATCCTTACACCTTGACACTTAAAACTGACTGAATGATTGCTTCCATGCAGAACTTTCGGAACTACTACGAGATTCTGGGAGTTCCCAGAGACGCAACGGTTGAGGAAATCAAGAAAGTTTACCGGAGATTAGCAAGGCAATATCACCCTGACCTCAATCCGGGTAACAAAGACGCCGAGGAAAAGTTTAAAGATGTCGGTGAGGCTTATGAGGTTCTCTCGGATGTCAGCAAACGGGCCCAGTACGATCAATTTAGTCGCTACTGGAATAAAATTCAGGGCGGCTCAACGCCACGGTCGCGCGGTTGGGGCCGAGCGGGGGGGCGTGTGGCTCCGAATGATGTTGATTTCAGTCAATTTCCTGATTTCAACAGCTTTGTCGATCAGCTCCTCAATCGACGGCGTGAGGAAAGTGTGGGGACGGCGGCCCGTGCGACATCAGCCCGTACGGCATCAGCCCGTGCGACAGAGGCCCGTACGACAGGGACCCGCGCGACAGAGGCTCGGACTGCTGTTCGAGAGCCTTCCCGTCCAGGGACAACAAAAACGGCTTACACTGTCAACTCCCGCGCCAATCGTCGTGACGCCGAAGCCCGTTTGACTGTACCGCTAGATCGGGCTTACACAGGGGGACGAGAACGAATTCGCTTAGAAGATGGGCGATCGCTCGAAGTCAATATGCCAGCTGCGATGGTGTCTGGCCAGCGGATTCGTCTCAAGGGTCAGGGCGTTGGGGGGGGAGATTTGTACCTCAAAATCGACATTGCGCCCCATGCTTTCTTCAAGCTCGACGGCTCCGATATTCAGTGCCAATTGCCCCTGACGCCCAGCGAGGCAATCTTGGGAGGCCCTGTGGAAGTGCCTACGCTGGACGGCTTAGTGAAGATGATGATTCCATCGGGAGTGCGCCCCGGCCAAAAACTACGACTGGCTGGCAAGGGATATCCGCTCAATGGTCTTCGGGGCGATCAGATCGTAGAGTTGCAGGTGATCATTCCTCGAGAAGTCACTGACCAAGAACGCGAGGTTTACGAAAAGCTACGCCAGATCGAAACCTTTAACCCTCGCGCTGATTTGCTCCTCTAGCGAGCTTTGGCCGTTCGGGTGATCTCTACCGCAATTTGGCCCTCAAAGTCAGGAATCGGAGCGGCGGGTTTGCTGAGTCTGACCCGCACTTGGTCGATCTGTGAATCGGTGAGTGCGGCGTCGGCGATCGCTGCCGCTAGCTTCTCAATCAGCTTGACGTCTGAGGTTTTGATCATCTGTTTGACTGTGGCGATCGTAGTGCGGTAATCGTGGGTATCTTCGATGCGATCGCTTTCCCCCGCCCGCGACAAATCCAACCACAAGGTTAGGTCTACCTCAAACCATTGCCCCAAAGCTTGCTCTTCTGGCAGAAGGCCAGTGTAGCCATAGGCCCGAATTCCGGTGAGATGAATACAATCCATTACAAGTCTTGATGTGTAAATGATTTGGCGTTTGCACCCGCATAGGTCGCGACAATGTGGCCGTTGCCGACAAGCTGGTACTTATAGGTGACGAGTCCTTCTAGACCCACTGGCCCCCGTGGCGGCATTTTTTGGGTGCTAATGCCGACTTCTGCGCCGAAGCCGTAGCGGAAGCCATCTGCGAAGCGGGTCGAGCAGTTGTGGAAGACGCCTGCTGCATCGACTTGATTCATGAACTGGTCAGCGGCTGGTTGATCTTCGGTGACGAGCGCTTCAGTATGACGGGAGCCATAGGTGTTGATGTGGGCGATCGCCTCCTCCAGAGAGTCCACAATTTTGATGGATAGAATCAGGTCGCTGTATTCGGTGGCCCAATCTGCTTCAGTCGCGGCTGGAATGTTGAGGATTTCTAGAGTGCGGGAGTCTCCTCGTAGCTCGACGTCGCGAGATTGCAGCGCGGGAGTGACTTCTAATAAGAAATCGGCAGCAACGCGCTGATGAACCAGCAGGGTCTCAATGGTGTTGCAGGCGGAAGGATATTGAGTTTTGGCATCCACCGCGATCGGGACTGCTTTTTTCACATCGGCAGCTTGATCGATGTAGAGATGGCAGATACCTTCTGCATGGCCCAAAACAGGAATGCGGGTGTTGTCCTGCACAAAGCGGACAAAGGCATTGGAGCCTCTGGGAATAACCAGGTCAACATACTCGTCTAGCTTCAGGAGTTCCAGAGTTTCTTCGCGGGTGGTGAGTAGGCGCACAATCGCTGGATCGAGTCCAACCTGCGTTAGCCCCGTATGAATCGCAGCGACCAAGGCTTCACAGGAGCGAATGGCTTCTTTTCCGCCTTTAAGAATCACCGCGTTGCCCGATTTGACTGCCAAAGCGGCAATTTGCACCACTGCATCGGGACGGGCCTCGAAGATCACGCCCAAGACGCCCAGCGGGCAGGTGATCCGCTTTAGTTCTAAACCTTGATCGAGTTCTCGATGAATTTGGACTTCTCCAATCGGGTCGGCTAGCTTGGCGACATCTCGCACACCGGCGATCGCCCCTTTGAGTTTTGTCTCATCCAGCTTCAGCCGTCCGTAGAGCGGTTTGGCTAACCCTTCGGCTAGAGCCATCTCGCAGTCTGCCTCGTTGGCGGACACAATTTCAGGCGCAGCAGCTTCTAAGGCTTGGGCGATCGCCTCCAGTGCTTGATTTTTGGCCTCGGCAGACAGTGTCGCTAGCTGCGTCGCGGCTTGTCGGGTTTGCTGGGCCAGAGTGCTGAGAGAAGTGGTGATCTGAGATGCCGTCATAGTTCTGAGGTAGCTGACCTGCGAAGCGCAGTTTAGCAAAAAAACATCTACCTTTATCCTAATCTTTACGGAGTCGTGGCGAAATCGGATGGATTTAAGGGTATTCCTTAGAGAAAGACTAAAATTGTACCGTTAGATGGATGACGGACAATTTTCAGTCCCAATGCTTTGCCAGGGAGGATTGCATGTCGTCGCCATCGATAGCGCTTCAAGCGGGTTTAGACGCTCTGAAGCAGGGAGATTATTTAAAGGCAATCGAGCAGTTAGAAGGGGTTTGCCAGGAAGAACAGCCTAACTCCAAGGTGGCTCTGCAAGCCCAGATGTATTTAGTCAAAGCCTATCAGCGGGCCGGACAGCTCCAGTTGGCGATCGCCCTATGTCGTCAACTCACCACCCACGAACAATCGCAGGTGCAACAGTGGGCAGTAAAAACACTGCCAACGCTCTTGCCGCCCGCTGGAGTGGTGCAGGAATTTCTCCAGGCGGGGCATACGGCCCTAAAGCAAAAGCGCTATGCCGAAGCCTGTCAGCTCCTAGAACAGTTTTTACAAAACAGTGCAGGGCTAGATAGCGCCAAGGTTCAGCAAGCGCAGATGTGGTTGGTGAAAGCCTATCAGGGCAATGGCCAGCTTGAAGAGGCGATCGCCCGCTGCCAGCAACTTCAAGAAAACGACCCAGACCCACTCGTCCAAAACTGGGTACAGCAACTGCTGCCAACTTTAGCGTCAGCACAGGCCAAACAAGGTTCTGAGTCACCCGCAGCAGAGCCCTCCTCGACAATGCCAATGCCAATTTTCCCTAAGGCCGGACGAGCCGCACAGATGGGCGTCAAGCTGCTCATGAAAGGGACAGCGGCTAGTTTGGCTTTGGCTTCGGTTGTGACGATCTCCCTGTTGTTTGGCATGGTGCTGGTATTGGCCCTTAGCCTGACGCTGATTGTCGATAGCACGCATCCTACGATTGGGCTGATGGTGGCTATCGGGCTCACCATCGTCTTTACGACCCTGGTATTCTTCCTGTCTCCAATGCTGATGGATTTGATGCAGCAGTGGCTCTATGGCACCCGCTGGATCTCTTTGACAGACTTAGAGCGCCATAGCCCTGAGTCGGCTCGGGTGGTGCGACGGATCTGCTCAGATCGGAAGCTCCGGCATCCAAAGCTAGGGTTGATTGACGACCAAAACCCAACTGCGTTTACCTACGGGTCGCTGCCTGATACAGCGCGATTGGTGGTCAGCCGAGGCTTGTTTACCTATCTCGATGACGATGAAGTTGCGACCGTCTATGCTCACGAATTAGGCCATGTAGTCCATTGGGATTTTGCCGTGATGACGGCGGCCTCGGCGCTGGTGCAGATCACCTATCTGATGTATGTCTATGCTCGCGAATTGGGTGAGCAGATTAATGATAAAAGAGTGCGGGGGGCGGCTGTTGGGACGGCGATCGCCGCCTATGTCTTTTACTTTGTCGGCACCTATCTGCTGCTCTATCTATCTCGCACCCGTGAATATTTTGCCGATCACTTTGCCGCGGAGACGACTGGAAACCCCAATGGATTATCTAGAGCGTTAGTCAAAATTGCTTACGGCATTGTTGAAGAAGGCCGACGCAACGAAAACGAGAAGAAGCCTAACCGCCTGATGGAAGGTACACGCGCCTTGGGAATTTATGATGCCAAAGCCGCCACCTCGACCGGAACGGCCTATCGTGTGGCCTCAGATCCCAGCAAAGTGGGACGAGTCTTTTTGTGGGACTTGTTTAATCCTTGGGCTTGGTGGATGGAGCTACAGTCTACCCATCCCCTGACAGGCAAGCGAGTGCGAGCTTTGAGCACCTATGCCGAACAACTGGGCCTGGATGTGGAATATGAGATGGGTCGGGTCGTCAAAGAAGGCCGCACCCTTAGCAAGCGCAGACTCTACAGCAGCTTCTTCCTCGACTTGTTGCTATACAGTGCCGAAACCACTGGCATTGTAGTTGGAGCATTGTTAGGACTGATGCAGTTTGTCAATACCCAAAATCCAGCTGGGTTTCTGATTTTCCCGATTTTGGGTGGTGGAATCGGCCTGCTATTGAAAACTTTAGTGATGTATCCCAGTTTTCACCGTGCCCCGTATACAGATGTCCTAACGCTGATGTCTGATCCCTATGCCAGTCCGCTGCGAGGCCAGCCTGTGAAACTCGACGGCACCATTATCGGACGCGGCGATGCGGGCTATGCCTTTGGCTCAGACTTGAAGTTTCAAGACCCAACCGGGATGATGTTTCTACGCTATGCCTCTCTGTGGGGGCCGATGGGCAACTTCTTCTTTGGTATGACCCAGGTGAGCAGTCTGATTGGCAACCAGGGCGCTGCCGTCGGCTGGTTTCGGCGTGGCATCATGCCCTACCTGGATCTATTCCGATTTAATCAGGTGAATAGCTACCACCGCTTCTGGTCTTTCCTGGTCGCGGGTGGGGCGATCGCTCTTAGCTTCTTTTTGATGGCAGTTTTCTATAGTTAGAAGACTAGCTATCGCTAGGGTGTGCCATTGCCCGTAGCTGGAGCTGGGGTTTGCTGTGGCCGTTGAGCACAAACATGACGCACGACGGCTGCTGCGCTGCTTCCAGGCCGAGGTTGAGACAGGCTACCCGAATCTCCGTAGCTAAAGCGTTGAATCTCTCCACGATTGCGGTCATGGGCGATGAGCTGTCTGAGTCGAACCACACCAGAGGTACAGTCTACAGAGTGGAACAACATCGCCCCATGAACGGGCTGTTCAACCTCGACTTCCAAAAAGGCATTGTTGGGCTGGCGAAAATCGCGGTATTCCCAGTAGCGAACAGTGTTGCCCTGGACTTGGATGGACGCTGGGTTGACCATAAAGCGATCGCCCACCGCATTAACTGTGATTTCTTGCCAGTTTACTTGAGCAACTGCTGCACTGGGCAAGGACAAGAGGGTGGCGATCGCCAGTGGTAAGAACCGTTTCATAGATTTATTTTCAAGGTGAAGTTTCGGTTGGCACTGAAGGAGAGGGGATAACTGAAGGAGGGGAATTAGTGGCATCATTGCCTCGGCTGCGATAGCCTTCAACATTGCGGACGGCTCGCAGCGCGTAGGTGTCGTTGGGCCGCTCGTCTAGAGCGCGTTGGAAGTAAAGCAGAGCCGTATCGTAGTCTCTAGCCTGGGTCGCAGTATAGCCAGCCTGCATGTAGCGATCGTAGACCGAGCTAGGAAGCACCTGAGCTTGCGGATTTGCAGTTGGTGTCGCGGGAGAGGGTCTAGGGGTTGGGGTTGCTGGCGCAGTAGAACCCGCAGGACTGCCTTGCTGATAGAGGCTCAAAACCCGTTGCGTATAGGTCGCTGTATCGCCGGTATTGTAGCGATTGGGGTCGCCAGTCATCCACCAGGCCGCAGCTCGACGGACCGCAACAGACTCATTGTTGTTGCTGGCTTGCAACTCTTCTTGCATCACATCGCGCATCACACAGGTCAGAATGGTGCGGGCAGTGGCCGAATCTGCTGCAAACTGGGCAGGAGAGAGTTCTCGACCGATACAGGAGCGAGACCAACGCGGAATATTTCCTGGCATCACCTGCCAATCACTGTAGAGACCGTCATTTGCAACCCCAGTTTGCGGAGCGGCTTGGCGCAGGGCTTCAACCAGTGTTCCAACTTGCTGATTTGTGACTTGTGCCTGCACTGGCAAGACACCCAAACTCAGGCTGAGACCTAGTCCAATGAAGAATCTACTGAGAAATAACCGCATGGAGCAAAACCTGCGAATCTTAAACTTGTATTTTGACTTGTTTTTTGATTGTGCCTCATCGCCTCAAGACTGGCTTGCTGGAGGGCCACTTGTGGCGACAGGATCGCTTTAAAGCTGACACAAAATAGGTGAGAGAAGTTCCTTTCCCTGCTACGGTGAGCTTTCCGATGCATCAGGGGTGATCGGCTGACTAGGAGGAATTCCTTCAATTGCAACCAAGGCTTCCATCACCGTTTTGGCAACTGGAGCTGCAACCGTGGAGCCATAGGCATCTGAACCTTGAGGCTCATCGACAACCACTAGCAAGACATACCGAGGGGCTTCCACTGGAAGGATGCTGACAAAACTAGTGATTCGTGCGCCTGCATAGTAGCCACCCACAGGATTGGCTTTCTGTGCAGTTCCGGTTTTTCCTGCGACTCGGTAGCCCGGAATTTCGGCGGCTTTGCCACTGCCGTCTTTAACTGCCACTTCCATCATGTCTAAGACGGTGCGAGTGGTGCCGGGAGAAAATAGGCGTTGGGGAGTGGGTAAATCAGGTTGCCAATGCATCTGACCTTCCGCGTCGAATAGGCCTTGGACGAGATGGGGGGTAACTAACTGTCCGCCGTTGGCGATCGCCCCGTGAATCTGGAGTAGCTGAATGGGTGTCAGTGAAAATCCCTGCCCAAATGACGCTGTGGCAGGTTCGATTGAGGCGCGGGTAAATTCGTCTAGGTCTTTAATCTGGCCTTCGGCCTCAAACGGAAGATCGATCCCAGTGGCTTGACCTAGCCCTAAGCGTTTGAGCCATCGGTGATACAGGTCAGGATTGAGGCGCTGCATGATCCGCACCATCCCGATGTTGCTAGAGTTTTGGATGATCTGTGTGATGTTGATCATGCCTCGTCCGCCCTGATCATCAAAGTCAGAGTTTTGGATGGGCCACCCACCGACCTCAATGCGACCTTCGTCGTAGAAGGTTTCACTGGGCTGAATGACGTTTTCTTCTAGGGCGATCGCCACATTGATCGGCTTGAAGGTCGAACCCGGTTCGTACAGATCGCTCAGCGTCCAGTTCTTAAAGCGCTCCAGATCAAAGCGATAGTACTGGTTGGGATCATAAGAAGGTTCTGACACCATCGATAGGATAGAACCATCGGATACATCCATGACCAAAACTGCTCCCCGCTTGGCGTTGTAAGCCTGCACCTGCTGTTTTAGGGCATAGCGAGCCGCCCGTTGGAGTCGGCTGTCAAGCGTGAGCTGCAAGCGCAGGTCGTCTTGATAGAGGAACCCACCGGGGAGATCTTCAGGCAAAATAGAGCCGTCGCCACTCCGACTGAGGCGCACCGTCTGCATTGTGCGTTCGAGCGATTGCTGCTGGCTAAATTCGACTCCAGCCTGCCCTTCGCGCTCAAAGTTGACATAGCCGACGACATCAGCAAATAGGTCTTGCTGAGGATAAAACCGTTGCTGTTGTTGGATGAGCTCTAAGCCATCCAGCCTCAAGTCCGTAAGGCGTCCGGCAATATCTTCAGATAGTCCTTGGGCCAGGGTAATGCCCGTTTCGGCAGTGTTGAACTGTCCCATCAGTTGCACCGTGGGGGTGTTCAAGATGGGAGAGAGGGCTGAGGCGATCGCGTCATTGGGCTGATTAAACAGCTTGGGGTGGGCATAGAGCGTAAAAACAGGACGGTCAATCGCCAAGACATTACCCAGACGGTCGGTGATCGGGCGACGGGGAACGAAGGGGCGCAGAGACACAAGTTGCTGCTCACGAGCCATTGCTCGTAGGTCTGGCCCTTCCAGGACTTGGAGTCGAAACAGATTGATTGAAAGACCCAGAATGCTGACAATCAGAACCAACCACACCAACACCAAACGCGATCGCGTCACTTCTACTCCATCGGGTGGGCGAGCCGTGGGGAGCGGAGAGGAGGTCGCAAAAGATTTACCCAGTCGCGATCGCGAGGGCTTGCCGACCTGATCTCGGACCCTATCTCGCTTGGGCAGACGACGGCCCCGGTTGTAGCTGGAAGGAGGAACAGGACTTGCCATAAAGTGGAATGCCGCAGATTAATATCCCACAGGAGTAGGGGGTTGAGGCTCTATCGGTGGTTCGGCGGGAGGATCTACTTCAGGCCGTTGAGGCGCAGGCTGCAAAAAAATCGTGTTGTTGGCACTAGGCAACGTTAAACCTGATGCAGGACTTTCTGCCTGTAAGGCCATCTGGTTTTTGAGCACTTCATTGGCCGTGGTGAGCTGGCGCTCATACCGCTGAAGCGTCTCTAGCTGCCGATATTGCTCACTCCAAAAACGCTGTGTATAAACGGTCCAGCCATAGGTGGCCAAAACCCCAACCGCCAACAGCAGTGTCAACACCGTAGAACTTCGTTGCGCTAAGGCCAAGAGCTTGAGCCAGAGGGGAATAGACTGCTGGTTGGGCAATGTCCGAATAGTTGGACTCGCATTTGCCCGCGATGAGACAGACTGAGAGGGTAAAGGGTGCGATCGCGATCGCCCTTTAGGATTAGAGGGGAATGGCGTAACGTTAGACCCTTGGCCTGGAGTAACAGGCTGGCGGGGTGGAAAGCGACGATCTAAATGCTCAGGCTTGAGGGCAGCAACCATTCCATAACTCCTCTAACAACTGCACACCAAAACTTGGGGCTTCGGTGCTGACTTGACTTCGGTGGATTATAAGCTGAAGAGGTCGAACTCAAGCCCAATCTGATAACAGCATACTCATTCACGGAAGTAGAATCAGCTACTCGGCTAAACTTTTAGCAAATTGGGAGTAGGGAAACAACCCCCAAAATGTTGAAAAATCGAGTCAACAATCAGTTTTCTGGCCTAAAGAATTCCAACATTTGCCAATTTTCTAGACTGAAGTCGTTTCACCTTACAGGCTTTTCAGCATAAAAGCGAAAAGTTTGGCAAATTAGATCCTAAATTGAAACTTTAGCTGAGCGAGTGTGTTATGGCGTCCTTTAAACCAATCGGACACCAATAAGAGTAGTCATCGGTTACTAATCCCTCAGATACTCGCATTCCCACGCCACCCGCCACCAGTTGATCTTGTCCATTATTGTAAAGCCAAGCTCCCCAAACTGCAGTCATTGACTGTTCGGCAACATTGAGTTGGGGAAATTCTAAGAGTTCTTGGTAGACATAGGGTTGCTGAGTATACCAGGGATCATTGTTGTTGCTGCGCGTCGTGACTTGCTCAGATCGGACCGCAAATCCTCCCTCGCCTTGCCTTCCTAAGATCGGCTTGGCAAAATAGGTTCCTCCCAAAGCTTCTGGATGCAGAGAGGTTTTGGGAAAGTAGTCGAAGATGGTTCCAGCGGCTTCGGCACTAAAGCAGTCATACCCCAAGTCTTGAATCAGGGCCAAAATACTTTTCGGTTGGAGCGCAAACGCAGAGCCGAAGTTGACCACGATTATCTTTCGCTCCAGAATGAACTGCTCTAGAGCTTTCCAGAGGGTTTGACCTGCTTCATCCCAATCATGAATGGCCCACTCGACGGGATACCAAAGAAAGAGAATATCGATCGGGCGTTCGGTTTTGTCAAAAAATAAGGACTCGCCATCTTTGATCCGCAGGTGCTCCAGCGGAAATACCTGGCTCTCACCCTGAAAATGCTGACTCAGCCAGCGCATTGTGCCCATATCTTCGGGATTGTTGAGCGCTGTGAAGGCAACCTGGCAATCTGCTAAGGGCTTATCGAGTTGGAACGCGGCTCGTACAATCTGTCGATTGAGTGCTTCATGCAAGAGCACCTGTGCTTCTGGATCGGGGTTGTGGAGATCAAAGTGTTCGGCAACTCGACGATTGCCCTCGGTACATTCAAACCAAAAACTGGGTGTTTGAGGATTGGTCTCGACAATCTTTTTGACGCCCGTTTGCTCATTCCAACACCAATCGAGGCGCATACAAAAAGGCGGAAAGTCATCAGACTGCACCAGCCGAATTGTTTCTTTTGGAAAGCCATAGAACAGCAATGTTTCTTCATCCAGCATTCGGATGATCGACCAGGCCTCCATAAATACTCGCCCGACCTGCTCAGACGCCTGTTTCATCTCCGAGATCATCTTTGGTGAGACCCGATGACAGTGATACAGCGCATAGGGAGATTGCTGTTCGGCAATGGGTAAACCTGTCTCTTCATCGATGGGACAGAGGTTGTACCAGGTTAGTCGCATGGAGCGAAATAGGCGCTCGCGTTGCGGATGTTGAAAAAGTGAATGTTGAAAAATAGTTGAATTCATCTGACTATACCTACCCTAACTAACTGCACTTCCTTTACCCGTCGATCCAAACCCGCTGCGCCCCCCCGCTCCAGATGAACGACCAGCGCTGTTACTTTGGCCAGAACTCCTTCCTGTACCTGTACCTGTACCTGTACTGGGGCTAGTTTGAGCAGGTGTTCCTCCTGGTGAAACCGTGGGGCTGGAAGGGCGAACAGTCCCTGAGGGCTGAGTGGGCACGACTACGCCACCGACTCCACTGGGTTGGCTACTGCTTCCCCTAGGTGTTGTCCCCTCCCGTGGCTGATCACAGGATTCTGTTTGTGTCGTAGAAGACTCACAGTTGGTTTGAGATGGGTCTACTTGAGGTTGATTGACTTGTGGCGGGCGGTTGGTTGTTGTACAGGCGGCAATGATGGACGACATCATTAACACCGCGAAGAGTTGGAGTAGATTAGGTCTGAGTTTCATGGCTGTGCTTGGAGATATTGGCAAATGGGGGCGCAATTTTCTGACTCACATGAATGTGGCAAGGCGGGTGGGAATTGAGGCGATCGCCCCTAAACAAAACCTTTCCCACAATTTTTACAAGCTGTCCGATAGGTTCGACGGCTCCAATCAAGTTGGCTCTAACAGCCTTTATCTTTGTCGATGAGCTCACTCGAATGAACTAGTAATAACTTTTTTAAGTGAGGTCTGTCAAGAGTTTTCTCACTCAAGCATGGAGGTAGCGTGTGAAAAGCGACTTAACCCTAGTGAAGCCTCACTGATATGAGCTAATATTGGAGGCTCAACCTTAAAGAAAGCGTAAAACTGTGATTCCTCAATCCTTTCTGAAAGCTATTGCGGCGGAATATGGCATATCAGATGCAGAGTTTGCAGCCCTATCGCGGGCGATCGCGGGTGAGTCTACTAAGGCGATCGCCCTGCATTTGGCCATTAGTGAGGATGCGGTGCGGAAGCGGCTAAGTGAGGTTTACCAAAAGTTTCAGATTGAAGGACGGGGGCCAGTCAAACTCACAAAACTGCAGCAGGTGTTGGTGAGGCTTTATGAAAAACATCGAGCGCGATCGCCCGCTGTGGATTCTGAGTCCTCCCAGGTGCAGGCGCAGGCGCAGGAAACAATCCAACCTCCGTTTGACTGGGGAGGCGCGCCCGATGTCTCGGTGTTTTATGGACGCCAGGAAGAACTGGTCACGCTAGAGCGCTGGATCCGGCAAGATCGGGGTCGTTTGGTGACGCTGTTGGGGATGAAGGGCATCGGCAAAACGACTTTGGCGGTGAAGGTGGCCAAGCAGGTTCAGGCAGACTTTGAGCGGGTTGTGTGGCGATCGCTCCGTCCTGCTCCATCGCTGGGAGAGTTGCTGACAGATTTGCTTCAGTGTTTGGGATTAGGTTCAGCTCAATCGTCGGCTCAATCATTGGCCCAATCATTGAATGGGGACGGCACGAGTGCCCAGATTTCGCAACTGCTGGAAGGTTTGCGACAACGTCGCTGTTTGCTGATTTTGGACAACGTTGAGGCAATTTTACGCAGTGGTGATTTTGCGGGGCACTATCGCGAAGGTTACAAGAGCTATGGAGAACTGTTTCGGCGGTTGGGCGAAGAACCTCATCAGAGTTGCCTGGTGCTAACAAGCTTGGAAAGCCCCAGGGAGATTTCTTTTCTTGAAGGTGAGGAACTGCCTGTCCGGTCTTGGTTGCTATCGGGGTTGCAATTGGCAGCGGCTGAAGAGATCTTGCGGGCGAAAGGTTTGTCAGAATCAGATCAAAGCCAGTGGGAACGGATCATTAATCTTTATCGGGGCAATCCCCTAGCTTTAAAAATTATCGCGGCGACCATTCAAGAGTTGTTTGGCGGAAGTGTGGCCGAATTTTTTCAGCAAAGAATGACGCTGGTGGTGCGCGATATTCGGGAGCTGATTGACGATCAGTTTATGCGGCTGTCTGAGCTAGAGCAGGAACTGATGGGATGGCTGGCGATCGCCCAAGAGCCGATCACACTCTCACAGTTGCGGAAACAAATCTTGTTGCCGATTGACCCTTCTGAACTGATGCAAGCGTTGGAGTCTCTGAGTCGGCGATCGCTGATTGAAAAAAGTAAACAAAATCAGGCAACTTTTGCGCTTCAGCCTGCAATCATGGAATATGTAATTACTCGCTTAATTGAGCAAGTTCATGTTGAAATTTGTGAAGTTGTCCAAACCGAGGGAATCGATGAGATTCAGTTTGTCAGAAACTATCGGTTTGTTGACCAACAAGCGAAATCACCGATTCAAACTGCTCAAACTCGGCTGATTTTATCCCCCATCCGAGACCGTCTCTTAGCAAGATTTAGAAACGAAACTCTGGTTCAAGAATACTTAAAGAATATCCAGATATTATTGCACGGGCGATCGCCTTTAGAAGTGGGTTATGCCGTTGAAAACATCCGAATTCTACTAAACCTGCTGGAGTCCAAATCTGACCAATAGCAAATAGAGAATTATGGTTTACTGCATCAATCCAAAATGCTCTAATCGTCTAAACGACGATCGCTCAAAGAACTGCAAAACTTGTGAGACCCCCCTGCTCATTCAAGATCGATATCAACTCATTGAACCCCTGCGAGAGTTACACAAATCACCTTACATTGAAGTATTTGAAGTGTATGACTTACTTCAAGAAAAGTTTAGGGTTCTCAAAGTCCTAAAAGTCAGTCATGCCGTATTGCTTGAGCTATTGAAACGAGAAGCAAAAGTTTTAACCTGGCTCAACCATCCCGGTGTTCCCAAAGTAGATGTGGATGGATTCTTCACATTGCGGCTGCAAAAAACTTTGCAACTCCACTGTCTGGCCGTGGAAAAAATTGAGGGACAGGATTTAGAAAAATGGTTGCAAAAACAGGGCATTCTATCTCCCAATTTGGCTCTAGCATGGCTCAGACAAATTACTGAAATTTTGGATCGCGTCCATCACGAGAAACTAATCCATCGAGACATCAAACCTGCCAATATCATTCGGAAATCTGATGGTAGCTTAGTGCTAATCGACTTTGGGGCTGTCCGACAGGTGACAGAAACGGTATTGGGTGGCGGAGATGTCACCAGCATCTTAACTCCCGGCTACGCCGCACCCGAACAGTACAAGGGCAAGATCTATCCCCAATCAGATTTCTTTGCTTTGGGACGAACCTGCGTCCATCTATTAACAGGTCAGCACCCCAGCGGATTTCAGGAAGATAAAGAGAACGGCTTGATTTGGCGTCATCAGATTGCTCAGGAGATGGGCGGAACGTCTATCAATCCTCTTTTAGACTTCATTGACGAACTGATGGCGTACTCCTGGAAAAAGCGACCTGCCAATACACGAGTGTTGCTCAAACGTCTGGAGCAAGTTCATTACAAATTAATTCATGCACCCGATGAGCAGCCAGTGACTCTCGGTAAAACGATGCCCCTCCCACCGCAGCCAAGGGACAAAATTTCTAGAGTCAGGTCTAGAGTGCTGTCCCCTTATGGATTGTCAATTGCCAGTTTTTTGTTAGCCATTGCGCTGTTTCCCTTGGGAATTTGGGTGGGTCGGCAGATTGAATGGCAGGAGGTTTTCTCAGATTCGCCAGGAGTCTGTCGTTTGCCTGCGGCTGACGTTACGGCAATGGACTTTAGCCCAACAGGTAGCCATCTGGTGAGCACAAGTTCAGATGCTTCGGTTCGCCTCTTGGATGTTTCCCAAGGGCTAGAGGCCACTGAGACTGATTGCCAGGCGTTTCATTCCAAAAGCGTGGTGACTGCAAACTTTAGCCCGGATGGGCAGTATATCGCGACCACTAGTTTGGATGGAACGATTGGGATCAGCGAGTTTCAACCCAGCGGCCAAATTCAGTTCTTGGAGAGCCTAGAACATCGTCGTCATCCCACTCGCCCTCCAGTTGTTGCCGCTGCATTTGCAGGTTCTAACAACATTCAATATCTTGCAACAGGCAGCTCAGACGGCAGCCTCAAGGTTTGGGACATTAAACAAGTTCGAGAAGAGGCCTCTCTCAACGCTCCAGGTCGTAACTACGTAACTTCAATTGACTTTAGCCGGGATGGAATTTACCTGGCCACGACAAGTCTAAATAATGTTCCCTTGGTTTGGCAGTGGCAAGACGATGAGCAAACGGCGATCGCCCTCCCCCAAAACAATGCCGTTACTGCTGCCTTCAACCCGGCTGAAGATCGATATCTCGCTACGGCGGGAGCCGACGGGACGATTATGGTTTGGGATATCGAAGACCCGGAAGAAGCGATCGCCCAATTCAATCAAAATACCCAAATCCAGGCTTTGCAGTTTAGCCCAAACGGTCGCTACATTGCCGTGACGAGCTTTGACGATCAGGCCCAGTTGTGGGATTGGCAAACCTACCCCGAAGGCCAAGTCACTCGTCGGTTAGCGCCGCAAAACGTCCGGGCGATCGCCTTCACCTCCCGCAACGGAGAACACATCGCGGTTGCTAGCGCCGATGACACCGTCCAGATTTGGCAAACCGAAAACTTAGGCAATATTGCCAGACGATCGAGCACCGAAGTAACTGCCGTTCTTTTTGACCCAGTCAATCCAGATCGGCTAGCAATGGTGACGTTCAATGGCGCAGTTGAGCTTTGGCAATGGCGGTAGTAAAAAGATTGCCCCTAAGGTCTACAAGTTGAGATCCCAGTTGCCAGGAGTTGTCGGGTTTCTGCTGCCGCCAAATTCATGGCATCTCTAGACGTATAAGTATCTTTCAGCGCATCGTGCAAATAGCGCCGCAAAATGCAGGATGCTTCACTATATTGAGGAATTCGAGGCCGGGAAACCCAACTTCTGTCTAAAATGTTGAGCAACTGCGGGTAGTGATTGTATCTCGATACAATGGCCGGATCAAAGAATAAACTTCTTTGGCTGGGAACAGCACCATAATCAAGCGTAAATTGGCGCTGGGCCGCAGCACTCGTAAAAAACTGGATAGCTTTGACCGCTTCTTCTGGATGTGCGGTATTGTGGGCAACTCCAAAGCCCCAACCGCCTTTCGCGGCCCCACCATGCTCTACAGTCGCAGAATGGACCATTGCCCGGACTCCGATCCGGCCTCGAACCGGGGATGTTGGAAGATTGGCATCTGCCCAAACATCAGGCCAATTCCGCATAAAAACAGCATCTCCACTCCGGAAAATCTCACGCGTCACGCTCTCTTCATAGGTGGTAACGCCTGGAGGTGAAATGCCGGTGCGAATTGTATCGCGTAGAAATTCAACAGCCTGAATTGCGGCCTCCTGATTGAGCCCCACTTCGTCGTCGCGAATCCAAAAGCCTCCAAACCCATGTAGTACTTCAATGAACATAGCGGCGATCGCCTCAGTTTGTCGCCCCTGCCAGAGATATCCCCAGGGAACTCCCTGTTCCTGAAGCGTATTAGAAATGCGGATCAAATCCTCGAATGTTTCTGGCGGTCTTTCATTGACCTGCTCTAACAAGTCTTTGCGATAGTAGAGCACCCCCACATCGGTTCGAAATGGAATGCGGTAGAGCCTATCCTCGTAATAGCCATTGATCACCTCGCTTCTCAAAAAGCTATCTTCCAACTCCTCCCTAGGCGGAAAATAGCCCGACAGTTCAATCAGCCACCCTTCCTCCACAAATTCGGGTAGCCAAATAACGTCGAGGTAAACCAAATCAAAAACCGCAGCGTCATCATCTGCCGCCTGCGTCAACGTTGGGACATAGGCGGCTTTAACACTGTCACTGTCGTTTGCTTCTACCGGATTCGTAGGATGAAGATTGGCCAGTTCGATGCTGATGCCGTCATGGGTCGCTTCAAACTGCTTGATCAGCGTAACCCAAGCACTAACCTCTGGCTCTGGCACAACAAACCGCAACGTTACGGGGGCAGACGGGCGAGAACAGCTCACCGTAACGATTGCACCGACTAACATCGTCCAGATTCTCAGAGTTTTTTTGAGAAAGCGAACAGGCTGAGAATTTAAATCCGAGGAACTACAGTGCATCCGTTCTTCCAAATCATCACGGTCAAAACCTGAATCACTCTTACCCCCACTCTTACCCCGATTAACAAAGCTACTGAGAATTTCGGTTGAATTTATTCAAAAAACTCAAAAAAAATTAAACAAAAAATAGGAGCAGCTTGGAGACTGCTCCTACTCTACATCAGACAGATTAAAGCGCTAATCAGACCAAATCATGCTGAATGAGAACTTTCTGCCTCTACAGTTTTCTGTCCCTAAAGTTTTGTGCCGCATTCAGGGCAGAAGTTGTGCTTGACGACGCTCTTTGCGCCGCAGTTGGCACAGGTGATGGGTTCATTGGAGGCTTCTGGGGGAAGTTCTGGTAAACCAATCATTTGGGCATTGCTCTTGCCAGGAGCCACCATTGGATAACAGTTTTCGTCGCGCTTAACGCGGGCATCCATCAAGACAGGGCCGTTATGGGCAAGCATTTCGGCGATCGCATCCTTGAGTTGAGCGCGCTCACTGACCATCATGCCTTTAATGCCAAACGCATCGGCCAGCTTCACGAAATCAGGCATACCAATTTCCATATTGGAAGAAGAGTAGCGCTCACCATAAAAGGTTTCCTGCCACTGCCGCACCATGCCCTGCCAACCATTGTTGATGATAATGGTCTTGACGTTGATACCGTACTGCGCCAGCGTTGCCAACTCCTGCAAGTTCATCTGGAAGCTCGCATCACCGCTGATGCAGATCACCTGCTCGTCGGGCAGCGCGACTTTGACACCCATTGCAGCGGGCATCCCGTATCCCATCGTTCCTAGGCCTGCACTGGAAATCCAGCGACGGGGGCCATTTTTGAGGAACTGGGCCGACCACATCTGATGCTGTCCTACATCGGTGGTGAAGTAAGCCTCCGGAGCCTGCCGTCCAGCCTCAACGATCACTTCCTGGGGCGACAAACTATCTTCATATTGGGGGACCACCAGCGGATAGTCTCGTCGCCAGCGATTGATTCGGTTTAACCAGTCTCGCGTTAGCTCTGCTTGGGGTGCTTTCCCGTTTTCGCTATCTCGACGCAGCAGATCGATTAAAACCTGACGGACATCCCCTACGATGGGCACCTCAGGCGCACGATTTTTGCCAACTTCTGCCGGGTCGATGTCGATATGAATGACTTTAGCGCGGGATGCAAATTCATCTAGCTTTCCGGTGACGCGGTCATCAAAACGCGCTCCGACCGCGATCAGCAGATCGCACTCACTCACCGCAAAGTTGGCATAGGCCGTGCCGTGCATTCCCAACATCCCAACCGAGAGCGGATGGTTCTCATCAAACGAACCTTTGCCCATTAACGTCGTCGTGACGGGGATCTGGTAGCGTTCAGCCAAGGCTTGAATTTCTTCATGGGCAGAAGCGGCGATCGCCCCACCCCCCACATAGAGCAAAGGCCGCTGGGCTTGACGGATCAGCTTCAGGGCTTGGTTGAGCTGTCGGATATTGCCTTTCACGGTAGGCCGATAGCCTGGAAGCTTTACACTGCCAGGTTCGACAGGCACGTAGTCAAATTCTTCTAGACCAACATCCTTAGGAACATCGATCAATACAGGGCCAGGACGACCGGAGAGGGCGATGTAAAAGGCCTCCGCCACAATCCGCGCCATATCCTGGGGCTCGCGGACAACATAAGAATGCTTGACGATAGGCAGCGTAATGCCGTAGATATCGGTTTCCTGAAACGCATCGCTGCCGATTGCCGCGCGGCTCACCTGTCCCGTCACGATCACCATTGGAATCGAGTCCATTTGGGCAGTGGCAATACCAGTGACAAGATTGGTCGCTCCAGGTCCAGATGTGGCAAAGCAAACGCCAACCTGCCCTGTGGCGCGAGCATATCCATCTGCTGCATGAGAAGCTCCCTGCTCATGCCTAACCAAAATATGCTGAATGCCACCCGCTGCTTCGGCCCGATATAGCTCGTCGTAGATGGGCAGAATGGCACCACCGGGATAGCCAAAGATATGTTTGACGCCATGTCGCTTCAGACTGTCAATTAGCGCAAATCCGCCCGTTGCCCGAATGGGGGCGATCGCCTGAGAGACAGCAGGGCTAGACGTAACAGCCTGAGCAGTCGCAACACTTTGAGTTTGGGATGGCATAGTTTGAGGAGACACAGGGAGAGTTTCTCGCATGTTTAGATGTCTGTATCTAATGATGCACTAGATAATTAATATTTCAGTCTAGTTCCCATGCTAGCTCCTGTCGAGAGCGCTGCTACTTCCTCTCATCTATTTCCTCAAGGGCTTAGATCTTCTGAAGCCGCAGCAGTTCAAGGAGTTAGCCTTAATCTCATGGTTTGACAGTTTTGTCAATATCCTCTGACACTTTGAGAAAACTTGAAACGGCAACTACTTAAGGGCAAATTTCACCGTAGTGGATGAGGAGGGTCAGCAGGTAGTCGGCTGCGGTCGTGGAGGTGCAGCGAGGAGGGGTGAAAAGTCTGGCGGCATGATTGACAGGAGTTTGGAGTCGCCAGCCTGGGGTGTTTTGGGGCGATCGCCAGAGTTCTAGATGAGGGACAGGTGGATCGGCGTAGAAGTGATCTGTGGGGGCTTCCAACAGGGTTGAAGTCCAGTGGGTAAAGGCGTCATGACTCAGGCGATGGATCGGGAAGTTGCCATATAGAGGAACACCCCACCCATCTACAGCAATCAGAGCTTTGACGGAATGGCCCATCATCTGACATCCCCAAGCGGCTCCAATTGCACCTACGACTCCGGCGCTAAAGCCGATAAATAGTAGGGGAGGGAGCGGGAGTTGCCGCAGTTGGGGATCCGTGTGCCAGGAATGCCCCAACTGCGTCCGTAGAAACTGCAGAATATGATAAGTCGAGTAAGCAGGGTAATCCTCGGTCGGGAAAATAACTGGATCGGCAAGAAAACTCAATCCTTCAACGAAGTGAGTCGTGAGTTCGTGATCGTGGACGCCGGGACAAATAATCACACTCATAAACTCTATTAAATTTCCGATGAGGTGAGGCTTCAAGGGGGCGATCGCCAAACAAAATCCCTAAAGCCTGATTGACTGACAAAAATCCTGAAACCATGATTCTCTCGTAGGTTGGGTAAAGCCGTTCAGCATACTAGAAAAGCGACAACATAATCTAACAAGATAGAGACTGACGTTGGGTTTCACGTTGTTCAACCTAAATCTACAAAAAAGATTTGTCAGTTAACTCGGTACTGCGATGTAGCTCAACATGAAGTTATGCAAAAAATTGGTAAAGTTTTGAGTGTTTTCTTCTCTTATTGATGGGAGGAAAAGCGATAATTCTATTAAAGCTTTCATGAAGCTCGGTCAGCCGTTAAGGAAAAACATTAAGTGGAAGAATGCTGATTGAATTCATGAACAGCGTTAAGACAGTGCTGATTTAAAGTGGGTTCAGCATGAGATTTTCTGTGGTTGAGGAGTGAGAAATACTGGAGCCTAGGAATAAATTCTGTGGCTACCTTCTTTTGCTAGAAAACTGCTAGACAACTTCAGCTGGTTTCCTGGAAACAAACCCATAGATTAAAAAAAAGCTGCATCTCTTCACTATCTTTTGCCATCTTTAATGTCAAGCACGGATTAACTCATTAGTTGCTTTATCAGGAGCTGTAAAAATGACTAAGACAATAGTTAATTTAGCATTACCTATGATTGTAGAAGCGGTTGAGGATGTTTTAGATACTTATGCCTATCATCCCTATCAGCAAGCATTTTCTATTCCTGATTTACGTCAAAAACTAATTTCCTACGTGCTGACGCGCATCCCTGGCCTTTACGCCGTGATTGAAGATACGGCCACCTGTACTCCAGATCCAAGTTCTTTAGGTTTCTCAGTAGAAAGTTGCAAGGAAATTAAGCCGCTGATTCATCAAGGAATTCAGCAAATTGTAGAGGAAAATGCTGAATGGGTTGATCATCACATTCCTCAAGAGGTTAGTCCTGAGTTAACTCCTTCTACATGGTTTGGATGATCCGTTATTGGATAATCTGTTGTTTGATCTAGCTCCCCGAAGGTAGAAATACTCGGGGATTTTGTTTGGTCCATGCAGATTACAGATTGTTGTCCTCTGTGCTTCTCTAATGTGCTCCTCTAACGTGCTTCTAATGTAGTTCTCTGAGTCTGCGGGCTGAGATATGTGGGGATCCACCGCAAAATGACGGAGATTGCGACTGATCTGGTTCGGTTCTAAGGCTAGTCTTGCACAGACGTCTGCCAGTATCTTCGTAATAGAAGCAGTGGGGTGGAAACTCGTGTACAAGTGGTACTTGCCAACCCTGAGTGAAATTTTAGCGGTGGGAGAGTCGGAGCGGATGTTTCGCAGTGGCTTTCCGGCTCAGCAGCGCGTTAGAGCAGAACGAGAATGGTGTGGGGCGATCGCCGCCCTCCATGTTTTGCTGCAGCAAATGCTAGAGCCAGAACTGCTGACCTACTCACCCAAGGGCTCTGAATTGCCTGAGTCTGAAAAGCGGGGGGTGTTGATTTCAGGTTCACTTCCTGTTCTACATCAGCCCGAACTACTGGCCCACATTTCCACCTGGACGTTTACCCCAGGAGCCTTGAAGGCAACCACTTGGATGCCGTGTCAGCTGCTGCCTGCTGCCAATCCAGAAGAATTTATCCCCTCGGCGTCTTCTACGCTGCCGCTGTTGCCAAACGATCCGCTGGCAATGGAGCAGTTTTGCTTGGTGTTGACGAACCAGTTTAGTTTGGTGATGGCGCTGGGAGAGGATGCCCAGGAGCGACCTGCCTTGCTCTTCTCGTTTGAGCCTGATGTGGTGTGGCAGGCATGGCGATCGCTGCGATCGCGCCTACTATTAACTAGCCCCGAAAGCCTTCCTTCTCTGGAGAGCCGGGTGAACCAGTTCATTCCAGTGGACCCCGACTATCGCTTGGTAACTCAGTTTAGCCGGACAATGCTGGCCCATCTCCCCGAACCGTCAGAGTGGGAGCGATTTGGGCCATCCTGCGAGACGACAGCGCGAGTCGAACAAGTTGGTTTACCGCTGGCGGCCACTGCTCACGTTTCAGCGAATTCCAATTCTGGGCAGGCTGAAGGGGCTCAGATTAAAAACGCTCAGGCGAAAAGCTCTGACTGGCAGCACGCGGTCGTGCAGGATAAGCGTAGGGCAGCCAATCTGGGCAAAGGACGAAACCTGTCTCCTATTGCTGATCGCTCTATGCACTTGGCTCAAGATCACTTGGCTCAAGACCACTTGCCCCAAATCGATCACCTGAGGCAAACGAAGACTAGTCCTGATACAGAGCTGCTGCAGGCGATCGCCCACGAAGTCCGCACACCGCTGACAACGATTCGTACTCTGACCCGACTGCTACTCAGGCGCAAAGATTTGGGGCCAGAGGTGATCAAACGTCTGGAAGTCATTGATCGAGAATGCACTCAGCAAATCGATCGCTTCAGCCTAATTTTCCGGGCAGTAGAGTTAGAAACCACCGCTGCAAAGCACCCCCTGACACCGCTAGCAGCAATCTCTTTAGCCCAGGTTTTTCAGCAATGTGTGCCCCGCTGGCAGCAGCAAGCCAGCCAACGCAATTTGACGCTAGATGTGGTTTTACCGCAAAAGCTGCCGATGGTGGTTAGCGATCCCACCATGCTGGATCAGGTGCTAACGGGGCTAATCGATCGCATTACCCACACCTTGCCGTCGGGCAGCCATATCCAAGTACAGGTGATGTTAGCGGGTCATCAGCTCAAGCTGCAATTTCACTCTCAACCTCAAGCTGACGATCTAGGAAAGGACGATAGCAAAAATGCTTCGTCTAGCTTTGCACCTTCGCTCAAATCTATCGGTCAACTGCTGATGTTCCAGCCAGAAACTGGAAACTTGAGTCTGAACCTCTCTGTTACTAAAAATTTGTTTCAGGCACTGGGTGGAAAGCTGATCGTGCGGCACCGCCCCCATGAAGGCGAAGTGTTGACCATCTTCTTACCGCTAGAAACGCGTCGATTGGATGAGCAACCCTGTCCTTGAGTAAGAACCTCAGTAGGAATTTTGTCCGTCTAGACCAAGACAGAATCGGTCGCGAGGGCTAAGCTGTTAGGATGGCGCTCGATGATAGCGAGTAAAAATTTCGCTAAAGTAGAGTTGTTGATAGAGTTATGGAAAATGGGCCTAGTCAGGCAAATCGCCCTTTCATCGGCCCCCTTCTCCGCTGAAAATCAGGCTTATTTGGAGCCATCCCTTTAGACATGACCTCAGCTCATTCCAAGACTACAAGCATCAGTATTCGCCCATTCCAGTATCGAGATTTGGACGATATTGAACGTCTATCGGTAGACGGGTTGGAGATAGAAGAGTGCGACAGTGCTGAAGGCGGTAGTACTGAAGGCAGTAGCGCTGAAGGCGGTCGTACTGAAGACAGTAGTGCTGAAGAGGCTCGTCAAGCCTTAAAGCCTCTCCGCCGCTGGTATGGGTTCCTAAAATGTCTAAGCTGGTTTCCTAACCCATTTCAACATCTTTTTTGCATCTATGTGGCTGAGGTGAAAGGTCAAGTGCGCGGTATGATTCGCGTGGCTCCCTTTAATCGAACTCGTAGCACTTGGCGCGTCAAGCAGGTTGCAGTCGATGCAATGGTGGCTGGAAATGGCGATCGCCCCATGCCAATGGATATTGGCTCCCAACTCTTGCGTTATTGCTTCGAAGCGATTTGGGAAGCACGGACTTGGCTGATTGAAGTGGGTGTCACCGACAAGACGGCCCTGGGTTTATATCGACAAAATGGGTTTCAGCCGCTCGCCCAAATGACCTACTGGACAATTGCGCCAGAACTGTTGACAGCTTTGGCAGAGCGCGAACCCGATCTTCCCAACCTCCTGCCTGTGAGCAATGCTGATGCAGGTCTGCTCCATCAACTCGATACCGCCTCAATGCCGCCTTTGGTGCGTCAGGTGTTTGATCGGCACATTCCCGACTTCAAAACCAGCTTGTTTGAAGCTGTGATGGATGGCATGAAGCGCTGGGTCAAAAAAACAGAAGTAGTGAGTGGCTATGTGTTTGAGTCGCAGCGAAAAGCGGCGATCGGCTACTTTCAGTTGCAACTCTGTCGGAAAGAAAACCAGCCCCACTCGGCTCATTTAACGGTGCATCCTGCCTATACCTGGCTCTACCCAGAGCTGTTGTCGCAGATGGCCCGCATTGCCCAAGACTTCCCCAATCAGCCGCTCCAACTTGCCTCTGCAGACTACCAGCCAGAGCGAGAAGAATATTTGCAGCAAATCGGCGCTGAACGGGTTGATCATACGCTGATGATGTCTCGTTCTGTTTGGCACAAGCTGCGGGAGTCAAAGCCAGTCTCTCTGGAAGGATTACAACTTTCTGATGTGCTGCAGGGGCTACAGCCTGCACACAAACCTGTGCCGGGGCGGATGTCTCTGCTAAACTCGATTCGGCTACCACAAGCTGCGGCTAATCCGCTGCGCGATCAGGTTCCTGAGGTTGTCCCCGTGCCCAAATCTGTCTCTGACCAGACTCATTCTGCCCCTAACGATCCGTCTAATCAGCCTGAAAATCCCCCTGCTTGAGGCTTGTGAGTGGTGAATATGATTTCTGCGCTAGGGCTAGATGTGGGCAGGAAGCGAATTGGCGTTGCGGGCTGTGATGGGACGGGGCTGATTGCGACGGGGTTGACTACGATTGAGCGGCGATCGTTTCAGGAGGATGTTGCAGAGCTGCAGGCGATCGCAACCGATCGTCAGGTTCAGGTCTTGGTCATTGGTCTGCCCTACTCGATGGATGGGACGATCGGCGCTCAAGCCAAGCAGGTGCAAAAGTTGGCTCGGCGGCTAGAATCGGCTCTGCAGTTGCCAGTGGAATATGTGGATGAGCGGCTAACCTCGGTGCAGGCTGAGCAGTTGATGCAGTCTGCCAATCTTTCTCCTTCGCGCAACAGAGCGTTGATCGACCGCAAAGCTGCTGCCATCATTCTGCAACGATGGTTGGATGAGCGGCGATCGCCCCGTCCTGGCTCGACTGTTTCTGTAGACGGCTAAAACTCGTTGGCGTGCGTTGCTGCTAGGAATTGCTGCTAGGAATTGCTGCTGGAGGATTGTCCAGAATATTTCCTGCTGAGATTGATTTAAGTTCGGGTGATAGGTATTTGGCTGTGCGTGGGTATCTTAAGGGCTATCAGGGCAGACTTCATGCTTTCGCAACGCACGTCCACCGCATCTACGAACTGACAGGAACGGTAACATGAGCTTAGATTTTTCAGATTTAGAGCTTTTGGCCCAGCAACAGATTGATTTTTCTCCAACAGAAGCTTTGGCAGCTGAGGTTCATCACTATCAAAATGCAACGTTGGAAGAATTAGCAGAGCTCTTAGAAGAGAGAGTAGAATCCTATACCCTCTTGTTGCCGACTCTACCCGTTCCTTTGCAGCGAAGTGCGCGGCAGGAAATCGAATTTTTTGCAGCTCTCTTTCAAGAACGCATTGAGAGTTTGTTGGGGCAGACCAATCCCAGATATTATTACCGTCATGCCCAAGCGGCCTGATACAGTAATGCGTTCATTTATATAGAACCTAGGGTAGAGACATGAACTCCATCTTCAGAGTCATCACCACGATCGGCTTTCTGGCTACCTGCAGCGGTCTTCCAGCCGTTGCGCTGGCCTCTCCTGCGATACTAGTGGCCCAAACGACTGCTGGCGACTTTTACAATCGGGGAGTACAGCAGGCCAGAGCTGGAAACTATGACGAAGCGTTGGAGGCACTCAACCAGGCGATTGAGTTAGATCCAGAGTATGCCGAAGCTTATGTCTACCGAGGCTTTATCCGTTCGGTTCAGGGAAATTTTGAAGCGGCGATCGCCGATTTCAACCTGGCGATTGAGCTAAATCCTGAATATGCTGAGGCTTACGTAAATCGGGGGAATGCCTACTATCGGCTCGGCCAAAATCAGCAAGCGTTAAATGATTTTGATCAGGCAACGGAGCTAAACCCAGATAATGCCGCTGCTTATTTACTGCGGGGAATTGTGCAAGCGGAGGCTCAGGAGTTTTCGGGTGCGCTCCAAGATTTTGATCAGGCGATCGCCCGCAATCCAAACTATGCAGAAGCCTACCTGCATCGGGGTGCTGTTCATGCGGCGATGGGTAATCGGGAGCAAGCGATTGCTGACTTTGACCAAGCCATTCAGCTTCGGCCTAACTATGCGGAAGCCTATCTCAACCGGGGTAGTCTGCGCTTTACAACGGGCGATCGCCAAGGGGCTAGAGACGACTTCGACCGATCGATTCGCCTCAACGATCGCTCCGCTGCGGCTTACTTCAATCGCGGCTTCCTCTATGTCAATATCGGCGATCGCCAGAGTGCTCTACAAGACTTCAACCGAGCGATCGCGCTCAACCCTGACTATGCTGAGGCTTACTTGAGCCGAGGGCTAGTGCTGGCAGCTTTGTCAGAGTACCAGAGCGCGATCGCCGATTTTAACCGCGCCACACAACTAAACCCCAACTATGCAGAAGCTCATAAGGCACGGGGAGATGCACAACTGGCATCTGGCAATCCTCAGGAAGCTGTAGACGATTATTCTCAGGCGTTGGCGTTACGGGCAGACTTTGCTGAAGCCTATCGGGGACGGGCAGAGGCTCGTCAGATTTTGGGGGATTCGAGTGGCGCGATTCAAGACTATGGACAGGTGATTGCCTATCGCCCAAACGACGCCAGAGCTTATCAGGAGCGTGGACGAGTCCGCCTCAGCCAAGGCGACATGCAAGGCGCGATGGACGACTACACCCAAGCGATTCGCAGCAACCCTCAAGATCCTGAGGTTTACTATAGTCGTGGTTTACTGCGGTCTGATGTGGGCGATCGCCAAGGAGCCTACGATGATTTTCAACAGGCTTCTGAGCTGTATCTGCAGCAGGGACAGGCTCAGGGGTATCGAAATGTATTAAGCCAACTCCAGCGAATGCGGGCGGCTGGCTTGTAGCACTGCAATTGCTGCAACTCCCGAAATCTTAGACTGCCGCTGGAGCTTCCGGGCAAAAGTCACGGCAGGTGAGGACGGGAGAGTTTGTTTGACCTCGCATCGGGCAATGGGGGTTGATGCAAATCGCGCAGTCAACTTCAGACTGAAGTGAAACCTCCGTGGCTGCATAGATACTGATTCCTTGGCTGATAAAGCCTCTGGCTTCCAGATCGGAAATTGTGTCACAGATCAGGATGGCTTTGGATGCCCCTAGGGTTTCGCGGGACTGGTTGATTTTTTTGAGAACCTTGCTGAAGTTGCGTGATTTTGACTTGATCTCGATCAAAACCTTGTGCTCCTGGCTTTTAAAGCAGGAGGGCTTATCTTGCTCGAAGTAGTCTTTGTATTGGACGGTAAAGGTGCCGTCGGTGTAACGCAGCGTCCGGATCAGGCGCAGGAATGGAATCGTGTAGTTGCCGTTGGTGTCTAAGCTATACCACCAAGACTTGTGCCATGCTTCGTAGGGTAGGTTGAGGATTTCATCGATTTGAGGAGAGGAGAAGCCTGAGTTGGACAGGAGTGATATGGCCTGAGACAGCGACATACACTGCCCCAAAATATGGGTTTCTGATTCGCAGCGGGTCAGGTTTGCAGATTGTCGCTGTCTGTCATGGCGATCGCCCTGATCAGCCCAGGTGCGCCCTACTTCTCGATGGGAACCGAGCAACACACAACCAATCGATTCAAACTGGACTAGGCCATCTGCGACCTTTTTGGCCTGGGTGGGAACCCCGATCGACGAGGTCACAGAGCCGATTTGATGCGATCGCGCAATGGGTGGCGTGCAGTTGACCAATAGTGATTTGAGGATTTGTTCGTCGGCGATCGCCAATGCAATCTGAATCTGGTCATGAACCGACGCCGATGCTGTTTGAGAATCAACCGAACAGGTCAGAGCAGAGTTTGACATAACTCAATGAGATGAGACGGCAGTACTGAGCAATCAGGAACAAGAGATAACCAACGCTCTTACACCGGGCTTATTTCAACTATTGTGCTGGCTCTACCTATTTCCCTTCATAGATTTTCTCTTTCTTAATAGAATCAGGCCCAATCTTTGCTCAAGCTTACTAAACTTTGCTTCTAGTTAAGAAAGTAAACAATATGGGCAAAAGATCATACTTACCCCGAAGTGTCTCCGCTTCTCTATTTGCGGTCCTCAAGTCTCAACAGATCCAGGGAATTGATCTTAGAGTTTGCAACGAAAACCGTCTTTTTGAAGATTGTTGATATCTCTGAGGCATGATAGTGATTAAAGATACAAATTAGTTGGTCCAAGGTAGACTCTAGCGTTGCCTTACTTAATAAATCTGCCACTTTACATTTCAAATTTTTCATCTGAGAACATTTTTTCTACTGCCTAAAAAACTTCGTTTGCTTCCATGTCAGGATTGACGGATCATGTCACGCTACCGCTAGAAACCTTGCTCCCGTATAGCTTCTCTGTCGATTCTGAGGCAGGGTTGGACCCGCTGACGCATCTGGCTGCCCATATTTGCCAAACTCCGATCGCCTTTGTGCTCGTCATTGCGGCGGGTCAGTTAAGTCTCTGCTCTAGCCTGGGCTGGCCTCCAGATGTACTTACCCTCTCATCGTTGCCGTTTACGTCTTACGCCTTGCAGCAGAAGGAAGGATTCGTTGTTCACGACGCTTCGATAGATCCGCGATTTTTAGGCCATCCGTTGATTGTCGGTAAACCCTGCCTCCGGTTTTATGCGGGTATTCCCCTCACCTCGGCGACAGGAGAACTGCTCGGTCTGATTGGAGTGATGGATCATATTCCTAGGACGCTAGACTCCCATCAGCGGGATGGCCTAGCGCTGTTGGCCCTTCAGGTGGCAGGCCAGATCCAGCAGCAGCAGGAAGTCCGGCGGCTGTCGGCTACGCTGTTGAAAACAAAGCGACAGGCAAAAGTTTTGCAGCAGTCGAGGCAAAAGCTCTATCACTGCATCCTAGAACTAGAGCAAAACAACCGACAACTGAAACTGCTGACTCAGCTCAATCACAAACTACAGACCTGCCTGACGCTGCAATCTGCTTATCAGGCGATCGCTACATTACTGCAACCTCTGTTTCCCCAAACATCAGGAGCACTCTTTATCACCAGTTCTGATCAACAGTCCTTGGAAACCGTCGCGAGTTGGGGAACCTTAGAAGGACAGAAAATCCTTGACCTGCAAGCAGAGCAGGCAATGTGTCATAGCCATCCCCCCTTTGAAACCCACATTTCCACTGCCTTGCCCTGTCAGTATGTCCATCCAGACAGTTTGGTGAAGTCTTTCTGTGTTCCAGTGCGGAGTCAGGGACAGGTGTTTGGCCTGCTTTATCTCAGCTCAACTCAGTCCGATCAACTCCCGCCTAGTCAGCACAGGCTAGCCGTTGTTGTTGCCCAACAAATGGCGATCGCACTAGGCAACCTTGAGCTTTTAGAAACCCTGCAAAATCATAGTGTTCGAGACCCGCTTACTGGACTCTTCAACCGCCGCTACTTGACCGACGCCTTAGAGCAGATCATCCAACGGGCTCACCACGGTCAATATTCGGTTGGTTTAATCATGCTCGATATCGATCACTTCAAGCATTTCAACGATACCTATGGGCATCAGGCTGGAGACATGGTGCTCAAAGACTTTAGTGTGTTTCTCAAAGGCTATGTTCGCGGCACCGATATTGCCTGTCGATATGGTGGGGAAGAGTTTATCTTCATCTTGCCCAGTATCTCATTGCAGGCCGCTCAACAGCGAGCTGAGAAAATTTGCAGAGGCATTAAGTACCTTAAAATGAAACATCACGGGCGATCGCTTCCCAATGTTACTGTTTCGGCAGGTGTAGCCCTTTTTCCTGAACATGGAACAACGGGCGATATTTTGATAGAGGCTGCCGACGCGGCTCTTTATCAGGCCAAAACAGAAGGGCGCGATCGCGTTGTTGTTGCGTCTCCATTTCCCAATTGCCCCATTCGTCACAGCCATGTGGAGTCTTCTGCCTAGCTGAAGTATCACTCCAGCTCAACCAACTTCCCTTCCCTAAGCCTTATGCTCTTAACAAAAGTTTCCTGTTAGGCTGCTAATTGAACTTGATAATCGTACTAAAGCTTTAGATAAAGGATCAGCATGGACGTTAGGGCAGCCGTTGCCTTGTCAGCAGGACAACCCCTCAGCATTGAAACCGTTCAGCTCGAAGGTCCCCAGGCTGGGGAAGTCATGGTCGAAATTAAGGCAACCGGGGTTTGCCATACTGACGCTTATACGCTCTCCGGAGCAGATCCAGAAGGGTTGTTTCCGGCCATCTTGGGGCATGAAGGGGCAGGCGTCGTGGTTGAAGTGGGGCCTGACGTCAAGAGCCTTAAACCGGGCGATCATGTCATTCCGCTCTACACACCCGAATGCCGCAACTGCAAGTTTTGTCTCAGCGGCAAAACCAACCTGTGTCAGGCGATTCGCTCTACTCAAGGCCGGGGGCTGATGCCCAATGGCACCAGTCGCTTTTCCCATCAAGGTGATATGTTGCATCACTACATGGGCACCTCTACCTTTGCCAATTACACCGTTTTGCCAGAAATTGCGGTGGCTAAGATTCGAGAAGACGCCCCCTTTGAAAAAGTCTGCTACATCGGCTGCGGCGTCACAACGGGCATCGGAGCTGTGATCAACACCGCCAAAGTAGAACCGGGCTCCAATGTGATTGTGTTTGGGCTGGGCGGCATTGGGCTGAACGTGATCCAGGGGGCTCGCATGGTCGGGGCCAACATGATTGTCGGCGTGGACATCAATCCCAGCAAGCAAGCCTTGGCCGAGAAGTTTGGCATGACCCACTTCGTTAACCCCAAGGAAATCGAAGGCGATTTGGTCGCTTACCTGGTGGATTTGACCGACGGCGGCGCAGACTACAGCTTTGAGTGCATTGGCAATGTCAACATCATGCGGCAGGCCTTGGAGTGCTGTCACAAAGGCTGGGGCGTCAGCGTGATCATTGGCGTTGCTGGAGCCGGACAAGAAATCAGCACTCGTCCCTTTCAGCTAGTCACAGGTCGAGTGTGGAAAGGCAGCGCCTTTGGTGGCGTCAAAGGTAGAACGGGCGTGCCTCAAATTGTGGATTGGTACATGGACGGCAAGATCAACATCGATGATCTAATCACGCATGTCATGCCGCTAGAGCAAATCAACGATGCCTTCGACCTGATGCACAAAGGCGAGTCCATCCGCAGCGTGATCACGTTCTAGATTGCCGTCAATACTCTCAAGAATTTACTGCCCAAGAATTTACTGCCCAAGAATATTACTGCTTTATGTCAGGATCTCCTACCCTTGTCAGTGAAAGTGTCAGCTTTGGCGGCACCGTCGGGTTTTATCGCCATGCCTCATCTGCCTGCAACGGTGAGATGAAATTTGCGGTTTACCAACCACCTCAGGTCAAATCCGGCCCCGTTCCCGTCCTCTATTTCCTCTCCGGGCTTACCTGCACCGAAGAAAACTTTCTTACCAAAGCCGGAGCCCAGCGTCTTGCCGCCGAATATGGTCTGATGCTGGTTGTCCCCGATACAAGTCCTCGCAATACTGGTATTCCAGGTGAGGACAAAGACTGGGACTTTGGTACGGGGGCAGGCTTCTATGTTGATGCCACTGCTGAGCCTTGGAATAAGCACTACCAGATGTATAGCTATGTCGTGGAAGAACTGCCTGCTTTGATTGCGGAGCACTTCCCGGCTCGGAGCGATCGCCAAGGCATTTTTGGTCACTCGATGGGCGGACATGGGGCCTTGATCTGTGCGCTAAAAAATCGCGATCGCTACCTCTCTGTTTCTGCCTTTGCTCCTATCGCTGCTCCTACCCAGTGTGCTTGGGGCCAAAAAGCCTTTAGTCACTATCTAGGCAACGACCCCACAAGCTGGAAAGCCTACGATGCGACCGAACTGGTTCTGACTGCCAACTACAACCGCCCCATTCTGATCGATCAAGGCACCGCCGATCAGTTTTTGGGCCAACAGCAGCTTTGCCCCGATTTGTTTGAACGCGCCTGCGCCGAAGCCCAGCAGCCGCTTACCTTACGGATGCAAGAAGGCTATGACCACAGCTACTACTTCATCGCCACCTTCATGGAAGACCACATCTTGCATCATGCGGCAGCATTGAGGGATTGAGGGAGGAGAAAAAACTAAACTAAAGGTGGCTGTAAGGTTGCAACTAAAGCATTGTTCCGGCGACAAGTTTGCCCCGCTTGAAAACTGCCAGTCGCTCAGGCTGATGTAGAATCGCCTCAGGAATCGTTTGGGCATCCAGGACGACAAGGTCGGCGGGACTGCCAGGAGCAACACCATAATGGGGAAAGCGCAGCATTTGGGCTGGGTTGGTAGTAATGGTTTGCCAGAGGCGAGTCAGGTCGCGATCGCCCAGATAGTTAGTGATCTGACCCAGCAACAGCAGTGCCGCCAGAATGTCAGCCTTGCCATAGCGCACAAACGGATCGCGCAGGTTATCAGTGGCACAAATGACATTGACGCCTGCCTCCATCAACAAAGCAACTCGCGTCAGCTTGATGCGCGTGGGGAGAACCGCGACCGTCATTCCGGCAGTCTTAACCAATTGCGCCGTAGCTTCCGCCTCAGCCTCCGAAACATGGGCCAGAGAAGCAATGTGGGCAACTGTAACTCGGCCTTGCCAGCCTTGCTCAATTGTTTTCTGAGCCACGTAGGGCAGCGTAAATGCCTCTGGCCCATCCCAATTGTCCAAGTGAACATCCACATCACAGTCATATTGCTGAGCCAGCCGAAACAGCTCGTCTACCTGCGCTTCAGGACTAGACGGCCACAAGCCCCGGTTGATATTGCCACCAATCACTCGGACACCCTGCTGCAACGCCTGCTCAACCCAGACCGCTGAACCTGCCTCCATCGTGCCTGCTGTCTCAAACCAACCCTCCTGCGGAAACGCAATCAATTGCAGATCAATCTGATCTGCCAGCTCTTGCTGCACCGCCTGCAATCCATGCACCGCATTCATTTGCACAAACGAATCAGCTTCCACATTCGTCCGCACAAACGTCACTCCCGACTCCAGACTCCATCGCAGCGATCGCCCCGCCCGCGCCGCCACATCCGCCGCCGTAAAATCCGCCTTCAGCCCCCGAATTGTCTGAATTGCCGCCGCCAACCCCCCACTCGCCACAATATCCCCCGTCCGCTCCGCTGTCAGTGCCTTATCCAAATGCGTATGAGCATCAATAAACCCAGGAGCCAACAACCGCCCCTCCAGATCCCAAGACTTCTGTCCCAATAGGCGATCGCCCTCCACCACCTCCACAATCACCCCGGCCCGAATCCCCACCGACCATCGACCCGGGCGATCGCCCAGACAAGCATTCGTGAGAACCAGATCAAACATCAAGTGACTCCTTTCGCGGATCTATTTCCCTATTGCCGCCATCAGCGCCTCAATCCCCGCCTGCGCCACCTCCACATCCTGGTCCCCCGTTCCAGAACCCACCCCAATTGCTCCCATAACCTCACCCTCAATCACAATGGGCAATCCCCCCTTTAAATTCGTCAATTGTCCACCCGTCACTACTGCCAGCTTTAGCTCAACCTCCGACGGAACACCCCCCGTTGGCACCCGAGACGAAACTGCCGTCACTGCCTTTTGGGTTGAAGAAATTTGGCTCAACACCTTCGCACCATCCATCCGCACAAACGCCAGCAAGTTGCCCCCCGTATCTACGATCGCAATACATTGCGGTACTCCCATTGCTTGGGCTTTGGCGATCGCCCCCTGCAACACAATTAAAGCTGCTTCATGGGTAAGCTCATAGGTTTGACGTAAATACATTGTTTCTCCTCCCAGTCATAAAACACCGACCCATTGAATTACGCTTCCACTTGCACGATTGCTGCTACTAAATTGCTGCCTCTTGCACCTTGGTGTTCATTGCCTGCCGATGCCAAAATCATTGTATCGCCTACCACCGAGGCCACCACCGCATTGGCAACTGCCTTTGCCATAATTCCGGCATAGCCTGCCAAGAAGTCGCTGTGAATGGTATGGCGGCGATCGCGTACTGCCGTCACCGCATCTGCCCCACAATTGACAAACACTTGAGCAATCTGGCTTTGTTGCTGCACTGTTAATGTTGCTTGACAGTCTAAACCCGCCGATCGCAAGGCTTGATAGATTCCAGCCGTGTCCAATTGATCTGCCATGACACCATGCCCAACGCGATAACGACTGCGCGATCGCTCAGAATTTCCCATCACCAACACTCGACAGGCCGACTGCTCACCCCCCGCCGAAACCGAACCCCGACTGGTGTATAACGCATGGTTGCGATTGATCACGCTATCATTCAGCTTTTCGGCTGGAAACTCTTGCAATGCCAAACCAATGCCCAAGGCACAGGCTCCCTTTGCCATTGAGCTAGCCTGCCCTAAATTGCTGCTAACGACCGTAGCGCCTCGCTTTTCCGCCTCTTGCAAGCGAACTGGCGTCATGGCCGGACATTTGATTTCAACACAGTGGACATCATCAAGTGAAGTAATGCCTGCTTGGGCGATCGCCTCTTCTACGGCCTCTGCTACCAGTTTTACTTGAGTGAGTGTGCCATATTCTTCGGGCAACAAAACTCGCGTATCCGCAATGCCCACAGCCAACCGCTTTTCAGCTGGAACCATTATTGGAGCTGCCACGGCCTTGCGAGTAAACACTGTGTAATGAGGACTCATTAGCCCACCGCAAAGCCCAATCATCATCATTGGAATCCGATCAAATACAGCCTGAGTGGAAAGGTTCAAATACTGAGACAGCAACAGCTGCATTGAGAGGGAAGCGTAGCCACGGGCATATCCCGTCCCTTCAGTCTGGGCAATGATGCCTACAATCTCTTCGGCTCGAATTTGTTGAGTTTCCAACAAATGCTGGAGGCCACTCACATCTTCAGGGGCAGCCATCGGTAGGCGAAACAGATCAACATCAATCCAAAAGGGATCTGTGGAGGTTGTCATAGTTTAATCATTGAAACACAACAATTATTGCAATGCTTTGCGGGCGGCTTCTAGCGTTGAATTGATGTGGTTGAGTGTAATGGCGATCGCCTGCTCCGCATCCTTTTGGCGATAGGCGTTTAGCATCAGGCGATGCTCGCGATCGGCAGACTCTTGTTGGAGGGGTGTTTCTGCAAACGAAAGATTGATGTAAATTGCCGCAATGTCAGAGAGCTGCTGCAAGATATCTCGCAGCTTTGAGTTTTGGTTGGCTCTATAAAGCAACCCATGAAACTGACGATTTAGCTCAATCCATCGCGTCTGCTGCGTTTCAGCTTCCATCTGCTCCAGAATTGTCTCTGCTTGGTCTAGCTCTTGGGGTGTAATTTGCTCGACACCCTTGCGAAGGCTAAACGGCAACAAAACCGTCCGCACCTCAAAAATTTCCTCTAGCTCGGTCAACGTAGGCGTATGCACGACCGCACCTCGAAATGCATCCAGGTCAATGAGTCCTTGGGTGCTGAGTTCCCGTAGAGCTTCCCGAATCGGGGTGACGCTGACGTTGAGCGCTTCTGCCAGTTCGGCCTGAACCAACCGAGTTCCGGCGGGCAGCTCTCCAGAGAGAATAGCCTGCCGCAAATAGTCTGTAACAGAGGCCTGCGTCGTGCGAGACAGCCCCGGCATCGAAGTGAGTTGTAACTTAGCAGTCAAAATTTTTAGCTCCCATACTCGATAGTCGAAAACAGAGATCAGTGTCTCAAGCTGGTTGCTTTAGAGCACAACTGTACTCTACTCACGACTCACACTCATCACACCTGATTGACTGACAAATTTTCTCAGGGGTGGGTTTTGGCTCAGCTTAACCCACAACAAAGGCCACGATAAAGGTTGAATCGCAGGTTGAGCGGAGTCGAAACCTGAACACTGAGAAGAACAGATTGGGGCTGGTTCAATCTGAGCTTTTGAAGTTTCGTATATCATATATGATGTTTGAGCTGAAGTCACCGAAAAAATATGCTTGGCTTTACGCTCGTGGTTTTGGGTTCGTTTTGCCTTGCAGCCCAAAATGTCTTAATTCGAATTGTTTTCGTCGAAAGCCCTGTACTGGGATTGTTCTCTTGGGGCGGATTTCTGGAGTCAAACCCAGCCAATTCGCTGCTAATTTTGCAAATGCGGGCGCTGTTGATTCTTCCAGTGATGCTGCTGATTTCTCCACGGCTTCATCCCGCTACCTGGCCGGAATTGCATAGCCTGGTTAAAGTGCCCCATCGATCATTGTTGGGAAGAACCCTGGCTAGCGGTGTGTTCTTGTTTCTGGCGCTGGCGTTGCTGTTTGTGGCCTTGGCTCAAATTCCGGCAGGCATTGCTACTGTCTTGTTTTTCATTCACCCAGCCATTACGGTGTTGCTGTCGTGGAAGCTATTTGGCGATCGCCCCACGGCTCTCCGCATCGGAGTCGTCGTCACTGTCTTTCTAGGAAGCCTCTTAGTTGCCCCTAATTTTGCTGCTGCCGAAGGCCATAACGTGATTTTGGGCGTTGGATCCGCTCTGGGTGCAGGCGTGGCGTATTCCCTCCAAGGCCTCTTGGCCCAAACCTGCTTTGGCGAAATCCATCCCGTTCCCTTCACGCTGGCTACCTTTGTGGTGATGCTGGTGCTCTCCAGCTTGACGCTACTGGTCATTCCCATCGAAGTCGCGCCAGAAGCCTGGACTATTTTGTGGATCATCAGTTTGGTTGCCGCGATCCTTACCCTCACCGGGCAATTGTTTTACAACTTCGGCATCCAGCTCGCCAGCGCTGCTCTAGTCTCCATCATCGCCATCAGCAACCCCACCTTTACGGCCTTACTGGGCTGGTGGGTAATTAAAGAAGCCCTCCAAGGACGACAAATCCTCGGTGTCTTGCTGGTCATCCTTGGCGTCATGGCCCTCAGTCAAGAAAAACGCCCCATCAGCCAACCCTTGGAATAAAGCAATTTTGAGATGGATACCTTGGTCGGCTGCACAATGCCGTAAATTTTTGCAAAGTTTGTCAAACGTTCTCTGACTCGTTATCTTTCAATCAGAAGTGATTGAGCAGGAGAACTCAAATGTCAAGTCATACATCTTTGGAGGAACGGCTTGCAGCAGTCGAAGCTGCGATCGCTGAATTGCAAAAGCAAGTTAGAACTCCTCAACCCACCAATTGGCTACAAGAAATTACAGGTTCTTTTAGAGACGAACCTGCATTTGAGGAGGTGCTGGCCTATGGTCGAGCGATTCGCCAAGGCGATGAGTTTCTCCTCGAAGCGCAAGATGAGTCATGAAGTACTTGTTGGATACAGACCATCTAAGTATTCTTCAGCGTCAAGCAGGGCAAGATTACCTTAACCTTTCAACCCGTATGGCTCACTGCCCCCTATCAGACTTTGCAATATCGACGGTGACGTTTCATGAGCAGATGCTTGGTAGTCATACTTACATCAATCGTGCTCGGAACCTAAATGACATGGTGAAGGGGTATGAAATGATGACGCGACTTGTCCGCGATTTCAAAGTGCTACCCCTCGTATCGTTTGATGAGGATGCGGCTACAGCACTGAGTCAACTACAGTCGCAGCGAATTCAACTGGGAAAGATGGATGTTCGGATTGCTGCGATCTCATTGTCCTGTGGGCTCACTTTGTTAACCCGCAATCATCGGGATTTTAGTAAAGTGCCAGGGTTACTGATCGAAGATTGGACAGTTTAGAAATAGTCGTGGCGATCGCCCCACCACTCCCCTCGTTGGTGTAGGCCTCACCGTTTTATTGGAAAGCGCTAGTTGCTCCTAACTTTGCCGCTACCGAAGGCTACAACGTCATCCTGGGCGTGATGGCCCTCAGTCAAGAAAAACGCCCCATCACCCAACCTTTGGAATGAAGCACAGCGTAACGCTCTGGAGGAACGGGAACTGGGGGGCGATCGCTACGGTGAGAAGGCTATTGTCAGAACAACAATTTGCGAAGTCTGTAAAGCTGTAGTCGATGTTCTAATTGGGCGGTTTGGCCAAGATGGCCCAACTGGCGATTTGACTATGACAAAAGCCTTAATCTTTGCCCTGAATGAGAAGGAACTCGGCTATATCCTGGGCCAAGCGAGCATCCTTGCCTAAAATGCTATAACAAGATGTTGAAGGATGAAACTTTTGGAGAGATTTTGTGGGATTAGGCAGCCTTAAAACCCTTAGAACTGACTCGGAGAAGCCGATATGATTGACGGAATAGACCAACTCGTTTCACTTTATAGAAATCAAGATGACTTTGTGAAAGCATTTCTGGAAAGCACTTTGTTTATTCCTCCAGAGATCGTTCAGTTAAGAAACCAAGAAATGATCGAACTTTATAAAACTGGTGGTAAGTTTCCTATCAGATATTCTCCATCCCATCATGAAGCATTGGGTATTAGTAATAAAGCAGAATCTATTGCTTTAACAAGAGACAATGAAGCACGTTTACCTGCTTATCCATCATTCAATATTAAAATTGACAATGATGGCAATCACGAGAACAGGCGATCAATAAAAAAATATCTTGGTCAGGCTATCAGTACAGGAAAAAATAGTACAGTAAAGAACTATATTATTTCTCACGTATGGGGACTGGCTTCTCATCCCCTATTCTTCTCTTCCCTCTGGAATATTGTTTTGATTCCAGCCCATTTCAATTATTTGATGGATAAAGACCCAGAATCGCATCCCGTTGTCAAAATAGTTAAGGAAGCAGTCCAGCGGAAATGTGTTTCTATCTATAACTTCTATGATCAGCTTGCTCCCGAGATCCCAGAAATCGAAGAATTTAAGCGACTATTTTTTGCGGAGAAAAGTCACGATAACGAGCCTGTATATAATATTTCATTTTTGACAAGAGGGGGTGTCGAATTACAAAGAGAAGAAATTCATGTTTCTGAAGATGAGCAAGTACTACTTGAAAATCTTTTGGGTAAAATGGGTAAAAAATTCTTTGTCGATTACTATGAGCCATATGCAAACGGTGAAGACTTGATGAATGTAATTCCGGTCGGGGTTTACACCTATAGCTCAATTCAAACAAGAATCAGCACAATGAAGCGAATCTTTCGAGAAAATCTCAATCTCAAAGCGTTGAAATATATCCTCAGCAAAGATAAATCTAAACTTGATAATGACTCAATTGAATTGGCGAAGGAATTAATCGAATTAGGTTGACCAAGGTTGTTTGTTTCATATGTAGGTTAGTGCAATTCTAGGCAGTGCAGATCAGTGTTCGATAAAAGCTCTTGAATTGCTTCAGCACCAGACCGAATTAGATTCTCAACCTCCCTAGTTGGTGCATTGCCACATCGGAGCCAAACAACTTTGGGTGGAAAGCCATAAAGCCGACTTCTTTCAGGGAAATCTGCATCTTGTGTCACTATGCAGAAGTCATTGAGCCTAGCAAATTCCCAAATCGCAGTATCTGTTTTCTCAGCTAGGTTGTGGAATTGAACGTGGCTAGATTCAGGAAAAATATCAGCCAACTGATTAACCAGCTTACGGCTAAGGTTTTGGTCGAACAGTAGTTTCAAGCAGCACTCACCGATGCAACTAACCGATGTTCGCGATCAGCGGCAAACTCCAAGCAGGCCCTAACGTCGGTTTCTGTCAATTCTGGAAAGTCGTCGATGATCTGAGCGGTAGACATGCCAGACGCTAACCAACCCAAGACATCGTAGACTGTAATCCGCATTCGGCGGATGCAGGGCTTGCCACCACGCTTATCAGGTTCAATCGTAATGATATTGCGATAGCTCATAATACGGACAGGTTACTCGTGTATATCTAAGTCTAGAGCAGGCTAACACCTTGCTGCAACGGACGGCAGTGCGATCGCCGATCTGGTAGGGTGCTTTCCTAAAGCAACTTCAAATACTCCACCAATAAATTTTTGAGAACGCACCATGCTCAGAAATAGGGATTGGCAAAATAGAATGTATTGACAGTGTAAATACAGGTTGACTATACTAGTTGACTATACTACAAGTATGGATGTGTATTTCGTTCTCAATGGCATCACTTTTGTCTGGAATGACGAAAAAGCCAGGATCAACCTGATTAAGCATGACGGTGTTACGTTTCAGCAAGCCGCAGAAGCCTTGTTCGATCCACTGCTTGTGGTCGTCGATGCAAGTCGCAATGATGAAGCGCGAGATGCCGTTATTGGCTTAGATCTGCGTTGGAACTTGCTGTACGTTGTCTTTATTGAGCGTGAAAACGACATCATTCGAGTCATTTCGGCTCGTAAAGCGACACGCAAGGAGCGGGAATTTTATGAAATCTGAGGCATTGAAAAAGCGATTGGATAGGAATCGTCCTATGACAACAATCACAATACGTATGCCAGAAGATGTGATTGAGGATTTGAAGCGAGTTGCACCATTACTTGGTTTTTCTGGCTATCAACCTCTAGCACGTACTTATATTGGGCAAGGATTGCGGGCTGACTTAGAACGTTTAGAAGGCGATACGGTATCTGCACTGATTGCGAGCTTAAAGCGTCATGGGGTCACTGATGACGTGATTCAGGAAGCACTAGGCGAGGTTATTGGGCATTAGTTTGAGTTTGGTTTGCAGCCAGCATCCCAACATAAACCCCAAGGGAGACCGAGTCGATGGCAATAATTAAATGATTGAAATAGCGATCGCCCCTCTACGAAATTTCAATGCCTTGCTGACAGAGCGGACAATCTTCGGGGGCGATCGCATCCATGCCCTCTAGCGTGATCAGCACCTCGGTTGGGCAACCCAAATCAACGGTGAATAAGCCCTTGGTGGCAATCAAACCTACGCCCACGGGTTCGGCTCCAGCAGCGCGAATGATGTTGATCAATTGTTTGGCTGTGCCGCCTGTGGTGGTGATGTCATCTACGACCAGGACGCGATCGCCCCCTTGAAACTCAAAGCCTTCAATTAACGCATAACGATCAGACTTTTGACGGGCGATCGCCACTTCTGCATTCAAGCGTTTTGCCACTTCAAAGGCCAAAATGCTGCCTGCTTCGTTTGCGCCCAAAACATAGTGAACCGGATGAGCCGCGAAGCGATCGGCCAGGGCATCAAACAATAGTTGAGCCTTGTTGGGGTAACGTAACAGCTTGATGCAGCGAAAAAAACGGCTGGAATGAAGCCCACTGGCAAGCTGAAAGTGGCCCGACTGGAGGGCTCCTGTTTGTTCAATCAGCTGATTAATGTCCTGTTCGATTTGGGTCGAAGCCATCGGTTCTCAAAAATCTTCAATGGTGTTGTCACCGTAGCATACAGGCTGCGATCGCTGATAGAGTTTGCATCCATAGCCAGTAAAGCGTGTCTCACAATACAAAAATATTTTGGCAGGAACGCAAAGATTTTGATTGGCAAAGGCAAACCGGAATCTAGTTCAGTCCAACCCAACACATTGGAGATTAGAAGTCGTGCAAGTTGGTAAAACGCGCGCCAAAAGCCTGCTGAGCTTATGCTTGGCTGTGGCTGCTTTGGCCTGGTTTTCGGGTTGCCAATCCCAGCCTGCAGCTGATGTTGCTTCACCTGAAGCCGTTGCAGAATCTGCCACAGAGTCGCCCCAGTCTCTCACCCCCGTTCGATTTACGCTGTCCTGGTTGCTTCAGGGGGTAGACGCGCCCCTGACGCTAGCTATCGAGCGCGGTTATTTTGCTGAAGAAGGCGTCGATGTTCAATTTGAGCGCGGCTATGGGTCTGCGGATACGGCTACGAAGATTGCTGCCGGGCAGTATGACATGGGGTTTGGTGACATGTACTCCATGCTGGAATTCAATGAACGCAACCCCAACGAAAAGTTGATTGCTGTTGCTGTTCCTTACAACAAAGCTCCCTTTGTGATCGTGACCACTAAGGAGAGCGGCATCGATACAGTAGAAGAACTACAGGGCCGAAAGCTAGGTGCGCCTGCTGGAGATGCACCCCGTCGTCTGTGGGAGGTTTTTGCTGAAGAAGTGGGCGTCGAATCTGAGTCGGTGGAGTGGGTGACGATGGAACCCCGATTGCGAGAGACTTTCTTGCTGCAAGGCAATGTTGATGCCATCAGCGGTTTTATTTATTCCATGCTGCCTTCGCTGGTGGAAGGCGGCAAAGGATTGGACGATCTCAACCTGTTTTACTACACCGAAAACGGCCTCGACTTTTACGGCAACACCATTCTGGTCAAAGAGTCTTTCTTGCAAGAAAATCCTGACGTGGTGCGAGCCTTCCTCAGTGCCTATGTGCGGGGAATGCAGGATGCCCTTCGCGATCCGGAAGCGGGTCTTGATAGCGTCATGGCGGCGGGTGATGGCTTGATGGAGCGCGATGCTGAGAAGCTGAGATTTCAATTAGCGCTAGATCGGCTCTTGGTCAATGAAGAAGTTGAAGAAATCGGTTTGGCCGCTGTCGATCCCGATCGCCTGCAGCAAACTATTGAGCAAACGGTGGCCGGATTTGGACTGGCCAACACGCCCAGCGTAGAAGAGGTCTTTGATGGATCTTATTTGCCGCCGTTAGCAGAGCGGATGCCGCCCACCGCATCAGAACGTCAGGCTCTCAACTAGGCACTTAGGCACTACAATTCATCGCCCATTCCCGTAGAGACGTGACTTATTGCGTCTCTACAACGCATTGCCTGTCTACGAAATTTGCATCTAAACCATGAAGATCGGTGTTTTTAAGATTCCGCAGCGCAGTCCAGACGACTTAACGGCTCTGGATGATTGGGTAACGAAGAAAATTCTTGATCCAGCTCAGATTGTGGCGATTCTCGGCAAAACGGAAGGCAATGGCTGTGTGAATGACTTTACGCGCGGCTTTGCAGTACAAACGCTGAAGTCTTATCTTGCTGCTAAAACCAGTCCTGCCCAGGCTGCCGAAGTTATTTACGTGATGTCGGGCGGCACGGAAGGAGTACTCAGTCCCCATCTGACTGTTTTTACTCAGCAAGCTTCACAGCCAGATGCGCCGCAGCGTTGGGGGTTGGTCTTGGGACGATACCAGACTCGCGACTTTTTGCCGGAAGAGATTGGCACGTTAGCAATGGTGAAGGAAGTGGCTGCTGGGGTAAAAGCGGCGATCGCCCAAGCCAACCTCCTCCCTCAAGATGTCCACTTCGTTCAAATCAAGTGTCCGCTGATCACTGCATCTAGTCGAGCTGGATTGGACAGCATTCAGGTTGCCAAAATCCAGGACAGCTACAAGTCGATGGCCTATTCGCGAGGGGCATCTGCTTTGGGCGTGGCGGTTGCTTTGGGCGAGCTGAGCTTAGAGCAAATCGATCCAGATGCCATCTGCCAAGACTATTCGCTTTATTCCAACACGGCTTCAACTTCGGCAGGGGTAGAGCTGCGAAACTGCGAAATTTTGGTGTTAGGAAATGCGGCTCACTCGACCAGTGACTTTGTGATCGGTCACAGCGTCATGCAACATGCGTTGGATGTGGATGCAGTCCAGATGGCGATCGCCAACACAGGTCAACCCCTCGAAAACGTGGTGAACATTTTTGCTAAAGCCGAAGCCGACCCAACGGGCACGATTTTGGGCCGTCGCCATACCATGCTCGATGATTCAGATGTCAGCCATACCCGCATGGCGAGAGCCGTTGTTGGAGCGGTGGTTGCTGCTGTTATCCAAGACCCAATGGTTTATGTCTCTGGCGGCAGTGAGCATCAGGGACCCGCAGGTGGTGGGCCTGTGGCAGCGGTCGCCCAACTTGGAGGACACTATTCTTGAAACACCATCTCTTAAAAGCAACCTGCGAAACGGTTCACTTGGGTGGGTTTTCGGCTGACGTGCCGCCTGCGCTGATGGTGGATTCGGGCGATCGCATCACCGTCGAAACCTACACCGGATTTTATCTCTACGATCAGATAGACCAAACTCCGCCTGAGTTTTGGACGCCTGAACTGAAGGAAATTTGTCGATCGTTGGGGGGCGATCGCAAAGTTGGCCCCGGTCCGCACCTGTTGACAGGCCCGATTTACATTCAGGATGCGGCTCCTGGTGATGTTCTCGAAGTGCGGCTAGAAGAAATTACACCCAGCCTACCCATTGGGTTTAACCTGATTCGACCCGGAAAAGGAGCCTTGCCCCAGAGGTTTACTCAGCCAGCGCTGCGGTTTATCAAGCTAGATTTGCAAAACCGCAAAGCGGAGTTTCCTCCCAACAGCGGCATTCAATTTCCCTTGCGGCCATTCTTTGGCATTTTGGGAGTCGCAGCCGAAAACACCGTCAGCTCAATTCCCCCCGGCGAGTATGGCGGCAATATCGACAACCGCCATCTGCAGGCTGGTTCGCGGCTATTTTTGCCCGTGTTGTGTCCTGGGGCTTTGTTCTCTATTGGCGATGGCCATAGCACTCAAGGTGACGGAGAAGTCAACGTCACAGCGCTGGAAACTTCCATGCATGGAGTCATTCAGCTCAACGTTCACAAGGGCAATGTTCACAAGGGCAATGTTCACAAGGGCAGTGTTCATAAAGACTGCGCTGCATTACCCCTACCTCTGGCCGAAACCCCCACCCACTGGATCACGATGGGTTTCGCGCCAACTCTAGATGCAGCCTGTGAGCAAGCCCTGAGTCAAATGATTTTGTTATTAGAAAAATTTGTGGGACTGACCGCCGAAGATGCTTATGCGCTCTGTAGTTTAGCGGTTCATTTTCACATCACACAGGTGGTAAATCGTCCCAACCAAGGTGTGCATGGTTTACTTCCCAAATCGATTCTGCCTCGGGCAATCCAGATATTGGGAGAAACTGTCCCCTCTGTCCCCTCTGTCCCCTCTGTTCCATCCGATCTACTCGATTAGGAATTCGATTAGGAATTCGGCTAGGAATAATTTGCGTCAGGCAATTTCACACAAACTGCCCAGAGTAATGATGAGAAAGATTTATCAGGATGTGCCGGACTCAATTTTGCCTGAAAACCAGGCCCTACCTCTAGCAACTTTTTAACGATTGAACCCGGCTTAAGACTGAAACGGATTGCATCCCTCAGCGAGAACTATCTGACTTAGAAATGGCTCAACAGGGAGAGAAACTAACTAGCTGATACCGTCTCAGGACTGGATGTACTCTTTGATGTACTTTTTGACGAATAAGTATGAGGTTTTGCATAGGCTTGTAAAGCGGCCTCAGCAGAAAACTCTTCCTCTATTCCGAAGCTCTCAGGTTGCCAGGTGATGATCCCGTCCAATCTTTCCCAGGTCGGAGCAAATGGTGGGATCGCCAATACACAGGCCTTCCACCCGCCTTGAACGAGTGCACCCAGTTGCTGGCACTGACCACCACGTCGCCCTTCAGCCATATAGTACTGGCAATGGCGGCAGGCTGAAACGCTAGAAGTCAAAGTTCTCATAAAAGTAGGATTCGAGAAATAATCTTCACCCTTATTCTCATCTAACGATGACTTTTGCTAAAACGATGTAAAACCCTTGAAGAGATTATTGGCTATCCTTTGTAGCGATCCCCGAGCCAAAAAGAGGTTTAGATTGTCTTTATATTCTCGTTAAAAAATGGACACATCTTTAAGGATCGAATTCTTTCCTCGAAGATCAGGGTTAACCTACGAGATTCTGCTTAAAGAAGGTGGGGATCAAGGATAACTTCGAGCGACAAACATAGTCAAACAATTTTTCTGAGGTCAGAATTTAGACTCTGACTCGTAAATTTGACTGTTTTGCTCAAGCCAATTGACGTGAAACAAATGTTGCTAAATATTGTGTTGAATGACTAAATGTTTAGTTTTTATCTGAAAAAATTAATGCAGCCCCAAATCTTTCCTGGGTCTCTAAAGCTAAAACTTAGGTTGTTTAACCACCAAAAATGAGAAGAATTGCTGGTATTAGTCTTCCCTAATCCAAAATTTTTCTCTCTAAAAAGGTTTTGATTTAGCTGTTTTAGTTGAGCCAAAGCTACCAGCTTTTGGCAGCACAAAGCGCGCAAACTTTCCACCGCTCAATCTCACCTGGAGGTGTGGGAGCCTGACATTTGGGGCAAAGAGGCAGATGGCTAAACTGGGCCTGAATTGAGCTAGCCCATTGTTGGAAAGCCTGATTAGGATCGGCGGGCTGTGCCGCTGGAGATGCCTCTGGAGATGCCGGAGTGCCGGAGTGGGTTGTAGAAAGATGACTGGGATGCGATCGCCACTGTTCCGCTAGGGCTTCGTCTCGAGATTGAGAAGAACCGGGGGCCGCAGGTTGCCATTGAGCGGTCGAGAATCGGATATCGGTCAAAGAACTATTTAGCCTAGTGTTGAGCTTTGCCAGAATCCGCTGCCGCTCAAACATTAAGTTCTGTGCCCATGCGGAGCTAGAGGTCGCCACCTGCAGCACCTCTCTCTGTATCCCCAATGGCTGGGTTTGGGCTGCAACGGCTGGTCCGACAATCTCTGCCCAACAGGCTGCTAGTTGTTGAAACTGGCGACGCTTCTGCCAACCCTCCTGATGCTCAAGAGATCCAATAACGCGATGAAGTGGCTGGAAAAACATTATTTTAGTAGCGCAAACAATAGAACGCAGGCCGTAGGACTCTTTCTAGATTTCTCAACCTCGATTTCTCACCTTTCTCAAAAAACAGACTTTCACTCCTAAGACTTTCGCCATCAGTATGAAAAATTTCGTCGAGATTTCGCTCAAACGATCCTCTTTATGCTACTTTAGTGTCCTCGATCTCTTGATATGCTTTTTATGCCGCCAACCTTGCTCAGCGCTTGAACTAGGGTGCCATTCTCGATGTCAATCGATATGATTAGAGGCGCGAGTTGGTGAATTGCTGAGTTTAAGTAGGAATCTTGCCATGTTTCGACGATCTTCTTCTCAATCCTCTAACCCCGCAGCTGCAGCGACATCCCTGCATCCTACCCTTCAGGCCGCGTTGGGTAGTCTTGATGTGCAGTTGGAAGAAGAACTGATTCGATATCGACGATACAAGGCTGGAAAAACTCCTCGGCCCAGTCGGAACCTGGATCAAAATACTGCTCGTCAACTGGATTTGATTACGGTAGGCGCAACAGGTGGTCGGACTCAACCCGATCCGTCGGTCTCCCAATCAGCGCCTTCTCCCGTGGCTCCTCCGCCATCAGCGGCTCAAGCTCCCGCTCCGCATGCCGCTCAACCGCAGTCCTCTCGTCCAGCTTCACCCCAACCTGAGGTAGTACAGGCCGCTTCAGTACAAGCTGGTGCGCCATTAGCTGTGAGGGAGGCGGTGGCCGGAGCCTCGACAACTGCAAACCCTGGTACAAACACTGCTGTGAGTGGTGCGACTGAGCAAGATCCATCGGCGCAAGGTCCATCGCTGCAAGGTCCATCGCTGCAAGGTCCATCGGCGGCTAATCTAGCTGTTGCCCCAGGGCTTCAACCAGAGGCTGCGTTGGCTCATCCTGATGACAGCGCGATGGGGCCAGACGATTATATGGAGTCGTCGGAAGAACTGCTGAGAAGTTTGGCAGATGAAGAAGCTGAACTGCGGGCAGAGCGAGGTCCGGGCTTTGTAGAGAGTTTGCTGACGCCGCTAGGAGTTGGCTCAATGCTGCTGATCTTGCTCTCTAGCATCACGCTGGGCTATGTGATTATGAATCCTGCTAGCTTAAGCTTTTTGGGCTTGGAAAATCTGTTTAATCGCGAACCCTCTGATCCCCAGCCACAAGAGCCTGCAACTGAACCAGACCGTTCGTCGGGGCCAGGTCGACCTGTTTCTCCAGACCTGACCGCACAAGAATTTGTTGACCTCAATCTAAACACCCTCGGGACCTTGTCTGTCCGCCAGACAGAATCCCTTCCCGCCGCTAGTCCCGCTGCTAGTCCCACGGCCTCTCCCACTCCTGAATCATCGGCCAACGCTACCCAAACGGCTACGCCCTCTACCTCTGCCCTTACAACTTTGCCTGCGCCAGCGCCGGTTCCACAAGTTGCTCAGCCCCAGCAGCCTCCTGTTGCAGTTGCTCCAGCCCCTCAACCAGCGCCACCGCCTCGGCCAGCTCCAGTTCCTCAAGCCGCTCCGGCTCCTCAACCAGCCCCACCACCTCAAGCGGCTCCGGCTCCAGTAGCGGCGGCTCCAAGCTCAGATCCGAATTACTACTATGTGATCACTAACTACAGTGGCGATCGCAGTCTCGATCAAGCTCGCGAAGCCGTTGGAGATGCCTACGTCCGCAACTTCCCCAGTGGAGCACGGGTGCAGCTCGGTGCCTTTAGCGACCCCAATGGAGCGCAGGAGATGCTGCAAAACCTAGAATCTCAAGGAATTTCGGCTGAAATTTATCAGCCCTAAGATGCGGGATAGGGATCAAAAAGGTGCGGTAGTATGAAGCTACCGTCTGAGAACTGCTTTGTGGGAGTTGCTCAGACTTGTGCACAGGGTGTTTGATTTCCCTGTCGTTGCCCTATTTAAGATTAATGGAGCGCCGCTATGGGGTTTTTTGACCGAGTCATGCGAGTGATTCGAGCTAATCTCAACAGTCTGGTGGGTCAGGCAGAAGACCCAGAAAAAATTCTAGAACAGACTGTGACGGACATGCAGGAGGATTTGATTCGGCTGCGGCAGTCGGTTGCCCAGGCGATCGCCACCCAAAAACGCACCGAGCGCCAGCATTCTCAGTCTGAGTCAATGTCTGAGGAATGGTATCGGCGGGCTCAGCTCGCAATGCAAAAGGGCGATGATAATCTGGCGCGGGAAGCCTTGACTCGTCGGAAAACCTATCTTGAGACGGCTCATGCGTTGGGCAGCCAGATGGAGCAGCAGCAGGTCATTGTCTCCAAGCTCAAGCAAAATATGATGACCCTGGAGAGCAAAATCTCTGAGGCCAAGACGAAGAAAGACATGTATATTGCTCGGGCACGTTCGGCCAAAGCCTCTGAGCAGATTAACGAAATGATGGGTCGAGTCGGCACCAACAGTGCACTGTCTGCGTTTGAGCGGATGGAAGAGCAGGTGTTGCAGATGGAGGCTCGGTCTGAGGCGATCGCCGAATTGGGCACCGACGACCTAGAAAAACGCTTTTCAGCCTTGGAAGGAGGGGGCGATGTAGACGAAGAACTGACAGCGATGAAGGCTCAGTTTGCTTCGTCGGGACAATCGCCTACCCAACTCCCCTCCGATCAGAGTGTAGATGCTGGCATTGAGGCCGATCTTAGGCAGCTGCGTTCGCAACTAGAAGAGGGCTAGCTCGTTAAGCTTAGACGACCTGCTGGAGTCGCAGCTGAGTCAGCTCTTCAGGTGCAACAGCACCATGCTCAGTGATGATGGCGGTGATTAGCTCTGCTGGCGTGACATCAAAGGCTGGGTTGTAGAAATCTGCACCCGGCGGGCAAAGACGGGTTTCACCTAGCTGATAAATCTCAGCCGGATCGCGCTCCTCAATGGGGATTTGACTACCGTCAGCCAGTTCAAAGTCGATGGTTGAGAGCGGCGCTGCCACAAAGAAAGGAATTTGGTGAGCTTGGGCAATCAGCGCGACGCTGTAGGTGCCAATTTTGTTGGCAGTATCTCCATTGGCTGCGATGCGATCTGCGCCGACTACCACGGCATCAATCATGCCTCTCTGCATACAGTGAGCTGCCATGCTGTCGGTAATTACCGTAACTGGAATCCCTTCCTGCACACATTCCCAGGCCGTAAGCTTCGCCCCTTGCAGCCGAGGGCGAGTTTCATCCGCATAAACGCGAGCTAGCCGCTTTTCACGCCATGCCGAACGAATCACGCCGACCGCAGTACCGTAGCCTGCTGTTGCCAACGCTCCAGCATTGCAGTGGGTCAGAATGCGCAGATGGGCTGGCTCTCGGGGCAACACGTCTAATCCGTGATCGCCAATTGCCCGACAGGTCTGCAAATCTTCTGCGTTAATCGTCTGAGCCGTTTTGAGCAAAATTTGCTTCAGATGCTCGACTGGCCCAATGGTTTGACGGGCCGTTTTTAGCATCCGCTCAATGGCCCAAAACAGATTGACTGCTGTGGGCCGAGTTGCGCCTAGTTTTTGGCCAACCGTCTCTAGCTCAGACAAAAACTGGTCGCGATCGCCCGTCTCAATCTCCCGTGCCCCCAAGTACATTCCGTAGGCCGCCGCCACCCCAATGGCCGGAGCCCCCCGGACGATCATGGTTTTGATGGCTCGGACCATATCGTCACAGCGACTAATCTCGACGTAGGTAAATTCTTCAGGTAAGCGGGTTTGATCAATCAGCAAAACGTGATCTTGCTGCCAAAGAACCGGATAAACCTCAGTAGCGTAGGTCATGAGCGGTAAGATTTCTGAAAATCAGGAGTGCATTTCAACCAGTTTAGACGCAAGGGGGTGAGCATTACCCACCCCCTTTATCTTCTAGATGCTAACCGCCTTCTAGACGCTAACGACTGAAGGCTCTTGCTTGACAGTCTTCAGAATCCGCTCTGCGATTTGCGGGGGTGTCAATCCGAGTTCAGCCTTTGACTCGTCTGGTTGAGCATGGTCTACCAGTTGATCAGGCACGCCGATTCGAGTCATAGGCACATTCACCCCATGATCGAGGAGTGTTTCCGCAACGGCAGAACCAAAGCCACCCATCAGGCAGCCCTCCTCCAGCGTGACCACCCGACCTATCCGCTGGGCTAGTGGCAAAATCAGCTCTTCATCTAGCGGCTTCACAAAGCGGGCATTGATGACGGTTGCCTCAATGCCATGTTCACTCAGGATTTCGGCAGCCTGCATGGCTGGATACACCATAGAGCCATAGCCTATCATCAGCACATCGTCGCCCTGCCGCAAGAGTTCTCCTTTGCCGATGGGCAAGGGTTCCCACCCTGCTTCCATCAGCGGGACTCCATACCCATTGCCGCGCGGATAGCGCATGGCGATCGGGCCATCCGTATGGTTAATCCCTGTTACCACCATCTGCTGCAGTTCGGCTTCATCTTTGGGTGCCATCAGCACAAGGTTGGGAATACAGCGCAAGTAAGAGATGTCATACAGACCTTGGTGAGTAGGGCCATCTGCCCCTACAATGCCAGCTCGATCTAGACAAAAGAAGACGGGCAAATTTTGGATGCAGACATCGTGAACAATTTGGTCGTAGCCCCGCTGCAGGAATGTGGAATAAATCGCCGCGACAGGACGCATTCCTTCACAGGCTAGGCCTGCGGCCAGCGTGACAGCATGCTGTTCTGCAATACCGACATCAATATACTGTTTGGGCAACTTGGTTTGGAGCTTGTCTAGCCCAGTTCCGGTCGCCATCGCGGCTGTGATGCCGATAATCTTGGGATTATCTTCGGCAAGTTTGACGAGGGTATGGGTAAAGACTTTTGAGTAGCTGGGAGGCTTGGGCTTGCTAATCGGGAGGGCTTTACCCGTCGCTAAGTTAAAGGGCGACTGTGCATGGTAGCCAACTTGGTCTTGCTCGGCGATCGCATACCCCTTCCCTTTCATGGTCGCCACATGCACCAGCACTGGACCTTCATTCTGATGAGCTTGCTGGAACGTCGCGATCAGCTCCTCCAGGTTGTGGCCATCAATCGGCCCCATATAAGTAAAGCCCAGTTCTTCAAAAACTGCCCCAACTTTGGGAATAGCCAGTCGCTTCATCCCCTCCTTAATCCGGCTCAACTCCGGAGAGAGGGATTCCCCGACAAACGGCAAATGCTTAAACTGCTCCTCCAGATTTTCAGAGAGGAACTGCATCGGAGGGCTGAGCCGCATTTTGTTGAGATAGCGAGGAATCGCTCCCACATTAGGAGAAATAGACATCTCGTTATCATTGAGCACGACTAGGAGTTTGGTTTTTGGCAAATGTCCGGCATGGTTGATCGCCTCTAGGGCCATACCACCCGTGAGTGCGCCATCACCGATGACAGCGGCAACCTTAAACTTCTCTCCTTTTGCATCCCTGGCCAAAGCCATACCCAAAGCAGCAGAGATGCTTGTTGAGGCATGGCCTGCACCAAAGTGGTCAAATGAGCTTTCACAGCGCTTCAGATATCCAGCGACTCCTCCCTTCTGGCGGAGAGTATTGAACTGGTTGTAGCGTCCTGTGATCAGCTTATGCGGGTAAGCCTGGTGACCGACATCCCAGACTACTTTATCTTGATCCAGATCCAACGTTTGATACAGTGCTAAGGTCAGTTCTACCACTCCAAGCCCGGGACCGAGATGACCACCACTGGCAGCTACGGTTTGCAAGTGCTTCTCTCGAATCTGACGGGCAATCTGTTTGAGTTGGTGGATCGACAGACCATGCAGCTGGTTGGGATGGGTCACTTCACTCAGATGCATAGGGAAATTACCTTTCGAGTCTTGTAATAGGGATTTTACTTACTTCTCTCACTGTAATCCAATCCGGGTATACGATTGATCCTACTTTTCTGACATATTAGGCAGATTTATCGGTTCAGCTTTGGGGGAAAGGCTACATCTGGCCCAGGAGCAAACCTAAATTAAATTCCAGTAGATTCCCTGGCCTCAAGCACAGCCTATTTCAGATCAAATTGCCAAGCAAAGTTTGCACTGGCCAAGGCGATAGGGGAATACTGAAAACAAATACTAGAAAACAAATACTAAAAGTAAATACTAGAGATTGGCTCAACTTTTCTCTCTTGGCGTTTACCCATGCAAATCGCTCCACAACCTGAGAATGAAGCCGGACGGCTGGAGGCGCTATGTCGATATCGGGTGCTCGATACTGCGTCAGAGACGGATTTTGACGATCTCACCCATCTGGCTGCTCAGATTTGCCAGGTGCCGATTGCGTTGATCAGCTTGTTAGATAAGGATCGGCAGTGGTTTAAGTCAGCGATAGGACTGGGAACGAGGGAAACCAGTCGAGATGTTTCTTTCTGTGCCCATGCGATTATTCAGCCCGAACATCTCCTGATTGTGCCTAACACCTTGCAGGATGCTCGCTTTGTCAATAATCCATTGGTGATCTCTGAGCCGCACATTCGTTTCTATGCAGGTGCGCCGCTCGTGACGCCAGATGGATTTGCATTAGGTACGCTTTGCATTGTTGATGTCGTGCCTCGGGAGTTAAGCCGCGAACAGAAGCAGACCCTCATTACACTGGCGCGCCAAGTTGTCACCCAGTTGGAACTGCGTCGGCATGTGGCAGCACTCAACACCACCGTTGCCGAACAGCAGCAAACGGCCTTAGCGTTACGCCAGAGCGAAGATCGGTTGAGAACAGTTGTTGATGCGGCCCCTATTATCCTGTGGGCGCTAGATCTGCAAGGAAAATTTACTCTGTTTGAAGGCGCTGGATTGGATAGCTTAGGGATAAAGGCGGCTGAGTTGATTGGCCGATCGGCGTTGGAGGTTTATCAGGATTTCCCCGCTGTGGTTGAAACAATTCGTCATGCTTTGCAGGGAGAGACGTCAACGGCTGTCTTCGACCTGGATGAACAGGTGTTTGAATGCCGTTACTCTCCGCTTCTAGGCCCACAAGGGCAACGGATCGGTGTGATTGGAGTATCGACGGATGTCACGGATCGGCATCGGGCTGAAGCCGCACTCCATCGTCAGGCGTTGACGTTTGAAAATATTTACGATGGTGTGGTTTTAACGGATTTGACGGGGCGCATCATTGACTGGAACCCCGCTGCAGAGAGAATGTTTGGCTATAATCGGGCAGAGATTTTGGGGCAGTCGTGGGGCAGTTTGTATCAGCCTACGGAAGCGATCGCCCTTACCCCCCGCCTAATCGCCACCGTCATCCAGGCCGATCGCTGGGCCAAAGAAACAGGCTTCGTTCGGAAAGATGGCAGTGCGGGCATTTGCGAGGTGGTGGCCGTGCCCATTCGAGATGCCCAAGGGCAATTTGTAGCCCTGCTCAGTGTCAACCGCGATGTGACGGCTCGCAAACAAAGTGATGCCGCTTTGCAGCAACAGATGCATCGAGCCTTGCTGCTTGGCAAAATCACCCAGGAAATTCGCCAAAGTCTGGATACTCAGCAAATCTTTCAGACAACGGCTACTCAGATTGGCCAAGCCTTTCACGTCAATCGCTGCGTCATTCATACCTACATTGGGACGGCCACACCCGCGACTCCATTGGTGGCCGAATATTTGGAGTCAAGTTGCACCTCCATTTTGGATCGAGAAATTCCGGTAGTGGGCAACCCCCATATGCAGCAACTCCTAGCCAATGATCAGGCGATCGCATCTCCCCAGGTCGATCAGGAGCCGTTGCTCAAGCCGGTGCTACCACTCTGTCAGCAGATTCAGGTGAAGTCGTTGTTGGCGATTCGGACTTCTTATAAGGGAGAGCCCAATGGGGTGATTGGGCTACATCAGTGCGATCGCCACCGAGAATGGACCTCAGACGAAATTGAACTTCTAGAAGCCGTCGCCGCCCAAGTTGGAATTGCGTTAGCGCAAGCCAATTTCCTTGAGCAGGAAAAACAGCAGCGGGAAGAACTCGCCATTAAAAATGCAGCCTTAGAACTCGCCAAACGGGAAGCTGAAGCCGCCAATCGAGCCAAGAGTGAGTTTCTAGCCAACATGAGCCACGAAATTCGCACTCCCATGAATGCAGTCATTGGCATGACAGGTTTACTGCTCGATACGCCCCTCAATCCTCAACAGGAAGACTTCGTCGAAACGATTCGAACCAGCGGGGATGCTCTGCTGACGATCATCAACGACATCCTAGACTTTTCTAAAATCGAGTCCGGCAAACTAGATCTAGAAACCCAACCCTTCAACCTCCGCACCTGCCTAGAAGAGGCGCTTGATTTAATTGCACCCAAAGCCGCAGAGAAAAGATTAGAGCTGACGTATCTGATCAACCCAGAGGTGCCTAGCATCTTGATTGGAGATATTACTCGCCTGCGTCAAATTCTGGTCAATCTAGTCAGTAATGCTGTTAAGTTTACAGAGTCTGGCGAGGTTTCCGTCTCCGTCACGGCCCGTAAGCTGAGTTCTATTCTACAAACAGAGTCTTTTCTGTCTGAGATTAACCCTACGCTCTACGCAATTCGATTTGCGGTCAAAGATACTGGAATCGGAATTCCGCCTGAGCGGCTAGACCGCCTATTCAAACCCTTTAGCCAGGTTGACTCCTCTACCAGTCGCCATTATGGGGGCACGGGGCTGGGCCTAGTGATCAGTCAGCGCCTGAGCGAAATGATGGGCGGTCGAGTCTGGGTCGATAGTGAAGTCGGGAGCGGGTCTACTTTCTATTTCTCGATTGTGGTGCAAACGATGCCCAACTCGGTAGAGCCTCTCCTGGAAGTGAACCACCTCAGCGGTAAGCAATTGCTGATTGTCGATAGCAACGCTATCAACCGCAAAAACCTCGCTCTACAGGCACAGTCGTGGGGAATGCAGGCTTGGATGGCAGACTCAGAACTGCAAGCCCTCAACTGGTTTCGCCAAGGTAGACGGTTTGATCTGGCTGTCCTAGATGCCCAAATGCTAGATGGCGATGGCTGGATTTTGACTCAGGCGATTCAAAGCCAGCCTCAATACGAAAATTTACCCTTGGTAATGCTGACCTCAATGGGCAGAATAGAAGAAACCTCTCCTGCTTCAGAGCGTCAATCTAGCTTCGCGGCAGTGCTCCGGAAGCCAGTCAAACAGTCCCATTTTTATGATGTGCTGGTTCGAATCTTTGGTGGACAACCCGACAAAATGCAGTCTTCTTCTTCATTGATTGACCCTCTCCTGGCGCAGCGTCTACCCCTAAGAATTTTGTTGGCGGAGGATAACGCTGTTAATCAAAAGGTTGCGCTCCACTTACTACGCCGTATGGGATATCGGGCCGACGTTGCCAACAATGGTCTAGAGGTGCTAGAAGCGCTGCGGCGTCAGACTTATGATGTTGTTCTGATGGATGTCCAGATGCCAGAGATGGATGGCCTGAGTACAACCCGGCAAATTCACCAAGATTGGCCCTTTGTCGATCGCCCGCACATCATTGCCATGACGGCAGGAGCAATGGAAGGCGATCGCGAAGAGTGCCTCAACGCAGGCATGGATGACTATCTCAGTAAGCCAATTCGAGTTGAGAAACTGATTCAGTCCTTGATGAAGTGCCAGCCTCGGGTTGATCAACCGCTTCAGCCTGCAATTGATCCGGAGATTTTGCAGGAACTTCGCGATCTAGGCGGAGATGAAACCAGCTTGGTGGTAGAAATTATCGAAACTTATTTTCAGGATGCCGTGCAGCTGATTCAGCAAATTCGGGAGGCAGGGGCGATCGCCGACCTCACACCTCTGCGACGAGCCGCCCATACTCTCAAATCCATCAGTGCGACTGTTGGCGCAATGGGTTTGGCAGAACTCTGTCAGCAACTAGAACATCACCCTTCCGTCGGTGCCACCCAAATCAACTTAGCCTTGATTTCCCAGATTGAGCTAGAGTATGCCCGTGTCTTTGTGGCTTTGCAGCACGAACGCCAATAAACCCAGCGGTAAGACCTTAGAAATTAAGACCTTAGAAATCTTTAGAAAACTTGAGTGAGAGTGATCGGGTAGCATCAGGGATTGGGAAACCTGAGGAAAAGCAACCTTGCAATTTTTTCAGTCACGTTTTCAGCCACAATCATCATTTTGCGTCTTGAGACTTGAAAATAGGGAAAGGTTAGTGGCGTCAAAAAATTGGCACTTTCCCCTAGAAGCAGGTATAAAGTGAAGAATCTTGTCATTTATTGCTGCCCAACTCAATCTCATCCGTGCAGGTGATTGCTAAACCCTGAGATTGTGAATCCGCTCTTTGCACCCTGAAGCTCTTTTGCCGAGAAGTGTCCTATGACAGAAGCACAACGTCCGCCGACTCCGCCTCAAGCTTCGCGAGTTCCACCGCCACCGCCTCCGGCAAGACAGATGACCAGTACCGGAACTCAGCCTTTCACATCTCAATCTTTACCGACCTCTCCCGCCACCGCAGTCAATCCCACCGCTGTAGCGGGATCTCCAGCCGCAGGCACTGGCAAGCCTCCCGCACCGCCACCGAGGTCTTCCCCGGCTGCACCACCGCCGCCATCTGGCCAACGGCCCCCCAGCATGCCCCCCATGTCTACTTCGGCACGGGCAAAAATTACGCCTGGTGCGCCGACTCTCGCGCAGTTGGTGCGAGAAGCCTACGAAAAGGGCTTTTCTGACGTGCATGTCGGCGTGAATGAAGTGCCTCGTTTTCGGAACCGGGGAGAAATCGACATCACCGACCATCCTGTTACGGACGAATCAACCTTCTTTAGCTGGTTGTCCGAAGTCCTCAGCGATGAGGAAATCAAACAATTCAAAGAAACACTTGACTTTGATGGGGCTTCTCAATACGACTTTGCTCGCGTCCGGATCAACATCTTCGATGCGCTGCGCGGCCCTGCCATGGTCATGCGACTGATTCCGCTCAAGATCCTCACCATCGAAGAGCTGAATTTGCCGCCTGTCTTTAAGGATGTTTGTCACTACCACAAGGGTTTGATCCTAGTGACTGGCCCGACTGGTTCGGGTAAGTCTACGACGATGGCGGCCATGATTGACTACATCAACAAGGAGATGCCCAAGAACATCATCACCATCGAAGATCCGATTGAATTTGTTCATCAGAGCCGCAAATCGTTGATCAAACAGCGGGAAGTGGGAATCCACACCCTAAAGTTTGACAACGCCTTGAAAGCCTCTTTGCGTGAAGATCCAGATATCATTCTGATCGGTGAAATGCGGGACAAGGAAACGGTGAATACGGCGCTCAAGGCAGCCCAGACCGGACACTTAGTGATGGGAACCCTGCACACCAACAGTGCTGTGAAGACGATTGAGCGGATTCTCAACCTATATGAACCAGAGCAGCAGGCTCCGATGCGAGTCTCAATTGCTGAGTCTCTCGTTGCCGTTATTGCTCAGGGTCTGTGCCGCACGACAGATGGGAAACGGGCTGCATACCATGACATCATGATTAATACAGATGCCATTAAGGACTACATCCTGCGTGGAGAAATTGACGAAATCGAACAGTTGATCCCGAAATGTACGTTTGATGGCATGTGTACGATGAACCAATCCATCTACAAGCTCTACGAGGCAGGCCGAATTACAGAGGAAACTGCACTAGAGCACTCACCGAAGCCAAACGAAATGGCTCAAATTTTGAGAGGGCGGGTATAGCTAGTAGAGCTTCGTCCTCAGACGAGAGGCCGAGTTTATGAGTCACTCTTCTGCGACAGAACTCAATGCTCAGGGGTTGAAGCTCTTCAAAGGCATTGCCCTCTTTACACCAGGTGGAGATCTGGTTTACTGCATCGATCCTGATAAGCAAAATCGATGGCATCTGCAGCTCTGTGCAGTCCTCCAGGAAATGCTGGGATTGCAAGAGCTGCCGCATTTTTTGGTGCCTTGCTATACGGCCACTGTCGATCGCTGGCTAGATCCGCGTACCCAGACGATCCAGACCTTTGCGGAAGCTTGTCCGTTGGTTTGGCGGCATCAAGCTTTGCTGAATGCCGTGTTTGGCACCTCCAATTTGGTCTGGAAGTCAGGACCATGCCCCGAAGCTATTTGTGATGCATCGGTTCTGGCAACCCATCGGACCCAGTTTCCACAGCTATGGCAGGATCATGACTTGGTCGTGCGATTAGGGCCAGCTCAATCACCCACTTTATCGGGGCCACAGGGGTCTACGCTGTCTTGGTCGCCCCTCAACCCAGGTCAAGAAACCCAAGGCTATGTGTTTCGCCTTTTTGTGTCTGGACATACCACTGCCACTGAGCATATTTTACAAAGCTTACATCAGACGCTAGAACAGGCTTTGCAGCAGCCCTATACGCTCAAAATTGTTGATATCTATAAGCATCCCGAACTGGCGGAGGTGGATCAAATTTCGGCAACACCTACGCTCGTTAAAGTTTGGCCGCAGCCTGTCCGGCGAGTTGTTGGCGATCTGGATAATATCCACAAGGTGTTAAGAATTTTGGCGAATGATGCCCAGGTCAGGGACGCAGACACCAGAGGCGCATAACTCTGGCAGGCTGATTGTAGTTACGGTTGCGGTTGTAAGGTGAACCTGCCGAATTGTATGGTTGTTGGTATCTGCAACGTATAGATAGTCACCTGAAACGCTCAAGCCTGACGGTTCGGCAAAGCGACTCTCGGTTCCTTGCCCATCTTCTAGGCCGGCTGTTCCATTTCCTACGAGTGTGGTACAGGTGCCTGTCCGAGGATTAACCTGCTTAATCTTGTGGTTGTATGTGTCAGCTACCCAAAGCTGTTGGGAGTCGTAGGCGATGCCTAGACAGTGTTGCAGTCGGACGGCCCGCCCCTGCGCGTCAATATCTCCAAAGTCGAAGAGCTCGCCGCTGCCGCAAACGGTCTGGACTTGAGGATTGGCGCTGAGCGAGATAGCTCGAATGGAACTGATTTCGCTATCGGCAACCCATAGGGTTTGTCTATCGGTTGCTAACCCGCTGGGTTGGGCGAAAGCGGCTTGTTGAACAGGTCCATCTACCCCAAATTCTGCACCAGTGCCTGCATAGGTTTGTATCTGGTTACTGTCTAGGTTCATCTGCCAGATCTGATGAGAACCTGCCATCGCAATCCATAACTGGCGGTCTGCGAGGGCCAGATCCCAGGGGGAATTGAGGGCTGTTTCTAGGGCGAGGCCTTGCTGAGGTCGAAGGGTTGAGCTTTGCTGTCCTGTCCCAGCCAAGGTGGTGACTCGCTGGTGCCGAAGATCGATGCAGCGCAGGGCGTGATTTCCGGTATCTGCGACGTACAGGAAGGACTGATGTGGGTCAAGGGCCATGCCTTGAGGGTTGGAAAACTGAGCCTCTCGGAAACTGCCATCTTGAAGACCTGCTTGACCACTGCCAATAATAGACAGGATTTCGCCACTGAGGCTGGCCACAACAATCCGGTGATGCCCGGAGTCGGCAATGAACAGGCGATCGCCCCCTGCCAAGACTTTCCCTGGAAACGCCAGGGGGCTGTCTAAAGACGGAGGCTGTGCTCGCAACACAGGATTTCCAACAGGACTTGGGGGAGACGGCTGTGGCTGGAGCAAGTCGCCAATGATTTGATCGAGGATTTCGCGATCGCGCTCTCCAGTAATCTGACGAATAACGTAACCCGCTGGATCAATGATGATGAGTGTGGGCCATGCCTTCACAGCATACTGGTCCCACATTTGCAGCTCATTATCGATTAAGACCGGATGCTCGATGCCATATCGTAGAATCGCTTGCTGTAGGCTTTCGGACGCTTTTTCATTGTCAAACTTGGCTGCGTGAATGCCGACCACACTCAGGTGCTCCCGGTATTTCTGCTCCAGGAACTTGAGGTGGGGCAGCATGTGTAGGCAATTGATGCAGCAGTAAGTCCAAAAGTCGAGTAAAACGATGCGCCCCCTCAGGTCTTTGAGCCGGAGAGGGCCACCGTTGAGCCAAGGCAGGTGGCTGGGGAGTTCTGGCGCACGGACGCGAGACATGGGTGATTTTGAGAGGGTCAGGCAAGATCCTGACCAAACCTACTAGCGCGATCGCTTAGAAGGCTTGTTGTTCAATGATCTCAGGTAACGTATCTTCCGGTGTCATGGGGCGATCGCCCCCTTGATTTTGAGACGACTGGAATCGCTTCAGCATCTCTTGAAGTCGAGGCGATAGTTCGTCAGGGGCTAGATCGCTATTCACAGGAGCACTAGCCGCAGGAGCGCTATCAGGTGGAACGCTATCAGACGGAAACACAGGCTCTGCAAGGGGTTCCTGAACATTAGGTGTTTCCAACCCTGGCAATGACTCTAGCGCCGAATCAACACTAGGCTCATCTAGCACCTCTGGCAGAGTTTCAGGTGCAGGTAAGGCGGGCTCAGGCTCAGCTTTCTGACGACGGAATCGCTCCAGGAAGTTTCTCGACTTGGGCGGCTCTGCTAGCGGAGGTGGCGCGATTTCAGCATCCTCCGGTTCAAGCAACTCCGGTTCTGCGGGTGCAACCAGATCGGTATCAGGCTGTGATTCTGGCAGAATCTCAACTTCTGGCGTCTCCAAAGGCTCTTCAGACGGCAGAACTGGTGTCGGTGCAGGAGTCGTGACAGAGTCCTTACCGCGACGGAAGCGATCGAAGAAGCCACCTGATTTGGGAGCCTGAGGCTGAGAAATCTCAGGTAAAGCTTCTATAGCTGCAGGACTCTCGGGTGGGGGCATTCCTTCAGCATTAGGAAGATCTGAATCAGGAAAATCTGAATCGGTGGGAGCGGGCGCTGGGAAAATGGGGGCGATCGCAGGCGCTTCTTCCTCAATTTCCAATTCCGGTGCCTCAGGAGTCACAGTAGGAGCAGGCTTAGGAACAAAAACGGGAGCGGGTTGAGGTTGGTAGTTGGGCTCGACAATCCCACGGACATCGGCAGCCGAAAGCTCACCTCGCACCAGCTTAGAGAGTGTATCGCTACCATTGGGCTCGTAGGTGATCAGCCGAACAGTGCTGTTGTAGGCATTGGGAAAGAGATTGCCATTTTCATCTAAAAGCTCTAGCTTGACCCAGTTTTGACCCGGTTTGAGCCCCTTCAAATAAATCGGCTGCCAGCGGTCAAAAATAAAGCTTTCACCATTGACAGTGCAGCGAATCTGCCAATCGACGATGTTGTCATCTGTACGCTCTTGGGCAATTAGGTGCAGTGGCGCATTGGTGAGATAAAAATCTAGCAAAACAGGCTCTGCCCCATAGCTGCCCTTGGGACGGCTATAGGTCAGAAGGGGTTGACTCTGATCAGGATGATTGTCAGCGGTTTGGGTGAAGACATGAAATGTTGTTTGGGCGTAGGCTCCTTCGTTTTTAAAGCTTTCGTGCCACGGACGAGACGCAAACACCCGCAACGTATGGGTGCCAGGGGATACATCCTCTAACACCAGGGGCTGGTTGGCATCATAAACGGCTTGATAAGGCTCATTATCTAAAATGACGTGCAGGTGAGGACCCAGCCCAAACGCCTCATTTTGAAAGAGAGGAAGATTCTGAACCTGAAACTCAACAGTTACTCGGTTATCTGACAAAACCTGGTCCGGACGTGGGCTCAAGATATCGACTTGAGGCTGGTAGCGGTCTAGAGCCTGACGTAACTCCTGAAGCGTTGCCGGAGGAGAGACTTCTGAGATCGGCCCGGCTAAACGGGCCGAACTGCGAGCAGATTGCCCATCAGCCCGAGGACCAGAGCCACCGCCACATCCTCCAACTCCCAAAATCAGGACTAGAAGGACTGCCAGCAGCCCTCTCGCTGAAATCCATCGCCAATTCATCCCAAACACAACCTCATACTCCTCATCCGAAGCGACTAAATACTGACTGAAGATACTGCCTGAAGTCCTTTAGAGTTTGAGGCAAACGCTGCCCCAAAGGCACTATATCGAAATTAAGGCCTCTCCCTTTCCTTTATAGGGCGGATACAGGGTGGAAAGTCGGACGATTTCGTCTTAATCGTGGTCATCAATTTATATAAATGAAATCTATATCAAATTCCTATCATTGGTTTTTAAACTGTGATTGGCAATACATGAAATCTGTAAAACATCAAGACTATCTTCCCAGGTCTTATAGTGCTAGTAAACCGATTTGCCTGGGCTCCAATTGTCTGCTTGCAATGATGAGATCAATTGCTTGGATAGCTTGATATATAAGGGTCAGAGCGCCTTCTTGAAATTTACTGTAGAGCAAATTGATAAGCCGAATTGTTCTAATACGGAGTGTGGATTTTTGTAAACAATTACGCATTTTTGGCATATTTCCTCTACTGTCCCCACGGCACAAGCTAGACCACCTCAATCTTTGCTCATTTTGAATTATTGTTAACTGCTTCCCAAGAGGTCCTAATTACAGCTCTATAATGCTCGAGAGAACCCCCCAAGGTAGTCCACATCGTTATTCTGGTTTATGCCTGGATTTGCGATCGCAGCACTGCTCTCCCTTAGTTGGCCGTAGCCCGAACTTTCTTGAACGAAAGTTACGAAGCTACTCTAGGTCTCATAAACCTGGTCTTATCGTTTGTTATCTAAGGAAAGACACTGTTGTTCGGGATGCCAAAACTTGGGATTAAGGGCTAATTCGTTCCTTGTCTAGAGAGAGGAGAGTCTCTAATGACAACTACCCCACGGGAGCGAGAGGCAAAAGCCAAGGTCGTGGTCGATAAAGATCCAGTTCCTACTTCATTTGAGAAGTGGGGCAAGCCGGGTCACTTCGATCGCACCCTAGCAAAAGGGCCAAAAACCACAACCTGGATTTGGAACCTTCACGCCGACGCTCACGATTTTGATAGTCATACCAGTGACTTAGAAGATATATCCCGTAAAATTTTCAGTGCTCACTTCGGCCATTTGGCTGTCGTGTTTGTCTGGCTGAGTGGCATGTACTTTCATGGCGCTCGTTTTTCAAACTATGAAGCTTGGTTAACAAATCCCACAGGTATCAAGCCGAGCGCTCAGGTTGTTTGGCCTATTGTGGGTCAAGAAATCCTGAATGCCGATGTTGGTGGTGGATTCCAGGGAATTCAAATTACCTCTGGTTTCTTCCAGCTCTGGCGGGCTTCTGGTATCACCAATGAATTCCAGCTTTACTGCACCGCAATTGGTGGTTTGGTCATGGCAGCTCTGATGCTGTTTGCAGGCTGGTTCCACTATCACAAACGGGCTCCTAAGCTCGAGTGGTTCCAAAATGCAGAGTCCATGATGAACCATCATCTGGCAGGCCTGTTGGGTCTTGGTTCTTTGTCTTGGGCAGGTCATCAAATTCACGTTTCTCTGCCAATTAATAAGCTGCTGGATGCGGGGGTTGCTCCTCAAGATATTCCTCTGCCCCATGAGTTCATCCTGAACTCCAGCTTGATGGCAGAACTCTACCCAAGTTTCTCGAAAGGCCTAACTCCTTTCTTTACCTTGAACTGGGGTGAGTACGCTGACTTCTTGACCTTTAAGGGAGGCCTCAACCCCGTAACGGGTGGCTTGTGGCTCTCTGATACGGCTCACCATCACTTGGCGATCGCCGTCCTGTTCATCATTGCGGGCCACATGTACCGCACGAACTGGGGCATCGGTCACAGCATGAAGGAGATTCTTGAAGCTCATAAAGGTCCCTTTACTGGCGAAGGCCACAAGGGTCTCTATGAAATCCTCACCACCTCCTGGCATGCTCAATTGGCAATCAACCTAGCCATGCTGGGTTCTTTGACCATCATCGTGGCTCAGCATATGTATGCAATGCCACCCTACCCGTACCTCGCTACGGACTACCCGACGCAGATCTCAATCTTCACGCACCATATGTGGATTGGCGGCTTCCTGATCGTAGGAGCTGGAGCCCATGGGGCTATCTTCATGGTTCGGGATTACGATCCGGTCGTAAACCAGAACAATCTGCTGGACCGGGTGCTCCGTCACCGGGATGCCATCATCTCTCACTTGAACTGGGTTTGTATCTTCCTTGGATTCCACAGCTTTGGGCTGTACATCCACAACGATACGATGCGGGCCTTGGGTCGTCCTCAGGACATGTTTTCTGACACTGCGATCCAGCTTCAGCCCGTATTTGCTCAGTGGGTTCAAAACCTGCATACTTTAGCGCCTGGCGCTACTGCTCCAAATGCACTGGCTCCTGCGAGCTATGCCTTTGGTGGTGGAGTGGTTGCAGTGGGTGGCAAGGTTGCCATGATGCCGATCGCCTTGGGCACGGCAGACTTCATGGTGCACCACATCCACGCCTTCACCATTCACGTTACAGTTCTCATTCTTCTTAAGGGTGTGCTGTTTGCCCGCAACTCTCGTCTGATTCCTGACAAGAGTGAGCTAGGCTTCCGCTTCCCTTGCGATGGTCCGGGTCGTGGCGGCACCTGCCAGGTTTCTGGTTGGGACCACGTCTTCCTAGGACTATTCTGGATGTATAACTCACTATCGATTGTGATTTTCCACTTCAGTTGGAAGATGCAGTCGGATGTCTGGGGAACCGTCTCACCAGACGGTGCGGTCTCTCACATCACAGGCGGTAACTTTGCCGCAAGTGCAATTACTATCAACGGTTGGCTGCGTGACTTCCTTTGGGCACAAGCAACTCAGGTAATTGGATCTTACGGTTCGGCTCTGTCTGCTTACGGTCTGCTGTTCTTGGGTGCTCACTTTGTTTGGGCATTCAGCTTAATGTTCCTGTTCAGCGGTCGTGGCTACTGGCAAGAGTTGATTGAGTCTATTGTTTGGGCTCACAATAAACTGAGAGTTGCACCCGCAATTCAGCCTCGTGCTCTGAGTATTATTCAGGGACGTGCTGTTGGGGTAGCCCACTACCTCCTGGGAGGAATCGTCACTACTTGGGCATTCTTCCTGGCTCGGATTATTTCAGTCGGATGAGCACGAGGAGGACTCGTTAAGACTTATGGCAACTAAATTCCCAAAATTTAGCCAGGATCTGGCTCAGGATCCGACAACCCGTCGGATCTGGTATGGGATTGCCACTGCCCACGATTTTGAAAGCCACGATGGCATGACGGAAGAAAATCTTTACCAAAAGATTTTTGCTTCCCACTTCGGCCACCTGGCAATCATTTTCCTCTGGACCTCTGGCAACCTGTTCCATGTCGCCTGGCAAGGTAACTTCGAACAGTGGAGCAAAGATCCGCTGAATGTCCGTCCTATCGCCCATGCGATTTGGGACCCCCACTTCGGTCAGCCCGCAGTGGATGCCTTCACTCAAGCAGGCGCTTCTAGCCCTGTTAACATCGCTTACTCCGGTGTTTATCACTGGTGGTACACCATCGGAATGCGCTCCAATGGAGAGCTCTACTCTGGTGCTCTGTTCCTGATGCTGTTGGCGGCAGTCTTCCTGTTTGCAGGTTGGCTCCACCTCCAGCCCAAGTTCCGTCCGAGCTTGTCCTGGTTCAAGAATGCTGAGTCTCGCCTCAACCACCACCTGGCTGGTCTGTTTGGCGTCAGCTCCCTGGCCTGGGCAGGACACCTGATCCATGTCGCCATCCCTGAATCGCGGGGACAGCATGTGGGCTGGGATAACTTCCTCTCGACGCCTCCTCACCCGGCTGGTTTAGCTCCTTTCTTTACTGGCAACTGGGGCGTCTATGCTCAGAATCCGGATACGGCAAGTCATGTTTTCAACACCTCTCAGGGTGCTGGAACGGCAATCTTGACCTTCTTGGGTGGCTTCCATCCTGAGACGCAGTCTTTATGGCTGACGGATATGGCTCACCACCACTTGGCGATCGCCGTGCTGTTCATTGTTGCCGGTCACATGTACCGCACCAACTTTGGCATCGGCCACAACATCAAAGAGATGTTGAATGCCAAGACCTTCTTCGGCAGCAAGACCGAAGGTCAGTTCAACCTCCCTCACCAGGGGTTGTACGACACCATGAACAACTCGCTGCACTTCCAGCTAGCGTTTGCACTCGCAGCGCTGGGTGTGATCACTTCTCTGGTCGCGCAGCATATGTATTCGTTGCCTCCCTATGCCTTCATGGCTCAGGACTTCACAACTCAGGCAGCGCTTTACACCCATCACCAGTACATTGCTGGTTTCATCATGGTGGGAGCTTTCGCTCACGGTGCTATCTTCCTGGTGCGGGATTACGATCCGGCTCAGAACAAGGGCAATGTGCTCGATCGGGTACTGCAGCATAAAGAGGCGATCATCTCTCACCTGAGCTGGGTCTCTCTATTCCTGGGTTTCCATACCTTGGGTCTGTACGTCCACAACGACGTGATGCAGGCTTTCGGTACACCTGAGAAGCAAATTCTGATTGAGCCTGTGTTCGCACAGTTCATTCAGGCGGCTCACGGTAAGGTTCTGTACGGTTTCGACACCCTGCTGTCTAATCCTGACAGCATTGCTTCCACCGCTTGGCCGAACAACGGTAACGTTTGGCTGCCAGGTTGGTTGGATGCCATCAACAGCGGATCCAACTCGCTGTTCCTCACAATTGGTCCTGGTGATTTCCTAGTTCACCATGCGATCGCACTGGGTCTGCACACCACCACCTTGATCTTGGTCAAAGGTGCTCTGGATGCTCGTGGCTCTAAGCTGATGCCCGACAAGAAAGACTTTGGCTACAGCTTCCCTTGCGACGGTCCTGGCCGTGGCGGCACTTGCGACATCTCTGCGTGGGATTCGTTCTACCTGGCGATGTTCTGGATGCTGAACACCATTGGTTGGGTTACGTTCTACTGGCACTGGAAACACCTGGGCATCTGGTCTGGAAATGTCGCTCAGTTTAATGAGTCCTCTGTGACGATCATGGGCTGGCTACGAGACTACCTCTGGCTCAACTCTGCTCAGTTGATCAACGGGTACAACCCCTATGGCATGAATAATCTGGCGGTCTGGTCCTGGATGTTCCTATTTGGACACCTGGTTTGGGCGACTGGATTCATGTTCCTGATCTCCTGGAGAGGTTACTGGCAAGAGCTGATCGAAACGCTGGTTTGGGCACATGAGCGGACTCCTCTGGCGAACCTGGTTCGCTGGAAAGACAAGCCTGTTGCTATGTCCATCGTTCAAGGTCGCTTGGTCGGTCTAGCCCACTTTACAATCGGTTACATCGTTACCTACGCTGCCTTCCTAATCGCCTCTACTGCGAGTCGATACGGTTGATCGGCTAACGCTGTCGGTTCATAAATAAAGGAATCCCCTACCTGCTGGTGGGGGATTCTTTTACGTTGAAGGGAGGTATCAAGGCGCGGGGGTTAAGGTGCAAGTCGCTGAATTTGCCAACTCTCATCCATTTGCTGATAGAGGATGCGATCGTGTAGGCGGTTGGGCCGTCCTTGCCAAAACTCGATGGCGCGAGGTCTAAGTCGGTAGCCTCCCCAATGGGTCGGACGAGGAATTGCCGATTGTTCGGAGTACTGGCTTTTTAGCACTTGGAGACGATGTTCTAGGTCTTCCCGCCTGGTAATCTGACTCTGGGGAGACGCCCAAGCCCCTAAACGGCTACCTAGAGGACGACTTTGAAAGTAGGCATCTGACTCTGGGCTAGATACTCGCTCGACAGCTCCTTCAATTCGAACTTGGCGCTCTAGGGCCGTCCACCAAAATACCAGCGCGGCCTGAGGATTTCGGGCGATTTCTTGGCCTTTTCGGCTGTCATAGTTGGTGTAGAACACAAATCCTTGGTCGTCAAAATCTTTGAGGAGCACGATCCGGGCGGAGGGAACTGCATCTGGAGTGGCAGTTGCTAGTGTCATGGCGTTAGGCTCGGGGAGCTGGGCGGCGATCGCCTGCTCAAACCAGTAGCGGAACTGTTGAAACGGATTGGCATCAACTTCTGTTTCGTTGAGTTCTCCCCGAACATATTCTTGGCGGAGATTGGCAACAGATGGGTCCATAGGGTTCTTGGCGCAGTCTAACTTTTGGCTCATTCACTTCTAAGTGGAATGTAGCACCTTAGTTGAAGTAACGGAGTAGAGCAGTTATGGCATTACTATTGGCCGGAGATATTGGCGGCACAAAAACGATTTTGCGTCTAGTTGAGTCTCAGGGGCAGGCAATCGCCCCTGTTGCTGAGCTAAAAACTCTAAAAACTTTATATGAGTTTCAATATTCCAGCCCTGAGTTTCCTGACCTTTCGCCAATGGTGCGGAAGTTTTTGGCGGCATCTGCTGAGCAGGTGGGCTCTTTACCAACGCCACAAAAAGCTTGTTTTGCGATCGCTGGCCCAGTGGTGAATAACACCTCTTCTTTGACCAATTTGACTTGGGTGCTGGATGCTAAACGGTTGGAGCAAGAGCTGGCGATCGAGCATGTCACCCTGATTAATGACTTTGCAGCTGTAGGCTACGGCATTTTAGGACTGGAGCCATCCGACTTGCTGACCCTTCAGGAGGGTGAACCCCAGTTTAATGCACCTATTGGCGTGATTGGAGCTGGAACAGGCTTAGGGGAAGGATTTCTAGTGCGGCTGGGCGATAGCTTTCAGGTGTATTCCTCGGAAGGAGGACATGCCGATTTTTCGCCCCGCTCAGAGTTGGAATTTCAGCTGCTAAAGTATCTGCTGGAGCGCCATGACATTTCTCGCATTTCAGTAGAGCGAGTTGTATCTGGTCAGGGAATTGTAGCTATTTATCAGTTTTTGCGCGATCGCCAATTTGCCGATGAGTCTCTAGAAGTTGGCAAAGTAGTGCGGATTTGGGAGAGCGAAACGGGCAAAAGTGACAAAACGGTTGATCCTGCGGCGGCGATCGCCATTGCTGCAGCCCAGGAAAGCGATCGCCTTTCCATGCAAACTATGCAAATCTTCGTCGAAGCCTATGGCGCTGAAGCCGGCAACCTAGCTCTTAAACTACTTCCCTATGGTGGACTTTACCTGGCAGGTGGCATTGCTGCCAAAAACCTGTCTCTGATCAAATCCGGGAGCTTTTTGCAAGCCTTTAATGATAAGGGAAGGGTTAGCCCCCTGCTAAAGCGAGTTCCGGTGCATGTCATTCTTAATCCACAGGTGGGCTTGATTGGAGCTGCCATTTGTGCGGCGAGACTCTAGAAAAGACTATGAAGAAAAACTATGAGCCTGGAGCCGCAAAGACGAGGTCCAATCGCTGCTGGGAAGTTTGGAGAGCTGCTTCAGGGGTGCTCTTGCCGAGGAGCGTAGCTTCAACAGCCCGACCAATATTTTCGGAAATGCGGTTGTAACCTGGAAAAATGGGCCGCGATCGCCCATACTGCGCCTGTTCTAGAAACACGCTAACAGCAGGCTGCTGAGCCACAAACTCCTGGTAAGACGGATTCTGGCGAGATTTGACGTTGACGGGAAGGTATCCAGTCTGAATTGCCCACTCGGTTTGAAAGGCTTCGCTCAAGACATATTCCCCAAACGTAAAAGCAGCGCGTTCCTGTTTGGGTGTCGTCTTAAAAATAAATAGGTTTTCTCCCCCGACACTGGTCGCGGCTCGCTGGCCTACCGGAATTGGCATGACGCCAAAGTCAACATCTGTAGCCTGCAGTTGTCCCAGTGTCCAAGGGCCTGTCAGTTGCATGGCTACTCTGCCTGCCAAAAAATTTTCTAACTCATAGCCTCGTTCGGGCTGAGAGAGAATCGCTGATCCATCTTGAATCAGATCTTGCCAGAGTTGGAGAGCGGCGATCGCCCCTCTATTCACCAGTTCCGGTGCTCCTGTCTCGCCAGTGGTGAGTTCGCCGCCGCCGCTCCAGAGAAACGGCAACCAGGTAAAGACTGTCCATTCTCCTTTTCCCAGCGGCAGCAGCATTCCATATCGATCTTGTCCTTCTGCTTGATAGGTCAGCTGTTGAGCCACCTGCCGCAGGTCTTCCCAGGTTCGGGGTAGCTGCGAAACACCCGCCGCTTCAAATAGGCTGGGCCGATAGAAAATTCCGACATTATTGACCCCAAACGGGATCGACCAAGTGTGCTCTTCCCACTCCATCGTCTCAAACAGCGCCGGATCAATCTCCTCTCTCACAGGAGACTCTGCCAGCCAAGTCTCGATCGGGCGAATTGCCTCCAACTCCACCAATTGCCCTGTAATCATCGGAGCAAACCACAGCAGATTGGGCGGCGCGTTTCCCACGACAGCCGCCAATATCTTAGGCATTTGCTGATCACCCTGGCCAATGTAAAGCGCCTCAACCTGAATATCAGGGTGGGTTTGGTTAAACCGATCGACCAGCGCCTGCAAAACATCTCGGTTGGGCGGCGGATTAACGCCATGCCAGAGAGTTAAGTGCACCACCTCTGCATTGGGTGCCCCAGTTCTGGGCGATCCGGGACTGGGCGATCCGGCATGGGGTGTCAAGCTGGGGTGACACCCGCTGAGTAAAAGCAGACAGCTACTCAAGAAAACTGGAAGCAAAAACCTGAGAGAGGACCAAACGAAGGACTTGGATAACATGCAGGTCAATCTATCTGGACAGCTTCAATGCGAGAATCCACAAAACGATTCATCCATTTTTCCAAGTAAGCTCGATTGACCTGTTTCTGCTCAGGGTCTTCGGTGCTTAGGGGCGCAGGAGCCAGACCTTGAATAGCTGCAGTGGTGACGCAGTACATTGATTTTTGGAAGCTTTGGCAAATTTTGACCCGCAGATCATCTTCCTTGCGTAGACCCTGCCGATAGAGCTGATGCAGATAGTCTGGCAAGAAATGGCGCATGTCCTGCATCAGCTGGGTAGGAGGAATGCCAGATCCGCCGATGGGCAATGGGTCTGCATACAACGCCCCATAGTTAAAATCGCTCTGATAAAGCGGAATTTGAGCCGCCTGAGCATTGTAGGAAACTGTACCGGGAAAGGGGGTACCTCGAAAGAAGACAGCCTCTACATAGGGAACTGCTGTATCCATTAAGAAGGTGAGCTCAGCTGCTTTGGGTAAGATTGGGTAAATTTGACCTTCAATCTTGACCTCATAGGTGATGGGCAAACTGGCATTTTCCACCAAACCTTGCAGAATATGGTCAACTATCTGAGGAATTGTTTTGATTTCGCCGCGATCATACCGGTCTGACAGGTCAATAAACATATCGCTCATCACCCGCCAAAATTGTCCTAGAGCGCTGTAATAAGCCATTTGCCGCACTTGTTCTGGCAAAAACTCTGGAAAGGCGCGGTGCAGCCCCAACATAAGCCAGTTTCCCTTGAGCTTGGCTTGAATGGCTTGCTCAGCAACGGCTTTAAACGGCTCAGAATCCAAATAGGTATCTAATCCACCCCCCCCATGCCAAAGCATGGCTCGCATACAGTATTCGGCATATTCAAAGTTGATCCGATCGCCCCACCAATGGCGGAGTAGTTTTTGAAATGAAATATCTTGATTGAAGTATTTGAAAAAGGGGAAAAGAACTAAAAATTGGTGGTCTGCAATGTAAATCAGGTTTCGAGAATAGGCATCCAAAACAACCCCATAACTCTTGAGGATGCCAACCACCTCAACCACGTTGGTGGGTGTGTCTTGTAGGAGGGCATCTCCGGCCTCTAGGCGATAGATATATTCGGCCAAGGGGTGCTTGGATGGTTCAAGTTGATTAACCCTTATCATGACAAGTCGTTAACGATAGGTGGCTTCTGGCGGATCGAGAACTGAGGCGATGGGGGGCTCGCGGTCGGCGAAAACTGAGAGATAGCGCTGTCTGGCTCGAGTCGTGATGTTGGAAGTCGCCCTTGCTCTAGGGCTTCCCACTGTCCGGTGAGCAAGAAGGATACTTGCGGTTCAGTCCAGCGGACTAGCCACTGGGGTTGAATGCCTAAAATCAAGATGAGAACAGCTAAAGTGACGGCAGGCAGGCGATCGCCCCATTTTACCGGAGGCAGATTAGCCAGGTAGTCTGGCAGTCGGCCAAAAAAGACCCGATTAATCATCAGCAGAAAATAAACGGCAGTGAGTCCAGTTCCGACCATGCACAGGAGCGTCTGAATCGGGAAAATTGGGAAGCTGCCCCGAAAAATTAGGAATTCTCCCACAAACCCAACCATACCGGGGATGCCAGCACTTGCCATCACACCCAAGATCATGAGGCTGCCAATCAGCGGCAATCCTCGTTCAGGACTGAGCAACCCGCGTAGATAGCTCACGTCACGGCTGCCTGTCTTCTTGGCGACAACTCCTACGAGGAGAAACAACAGCGCTGAAATTAAGCCATGACTGACCATTTGCACAACTGCGGCAATCAGACTCAGGCGAGTTGTGGCGGCAGCCGCCAGCAAAATAAACGCCATGTGAGCAATCGAAGAATAGGCAACCACCCGTTTCATGTCTTTCTGGGCGATCGCACAAGATGCTCCATAAAGGGCGCTCACCGCCGCCCAAGCGGCCAACCAAGGCGCGATGTAGGCCCACGCATCTAGAAATAAACCCATCCCAAACCGGAGTAAGCCGTAGGTGCCTAGCTTGAGCAAGATGCCTGCCAGCAATACAGAGACGGGTGTCGAGGCCTCCACGTGGGCATCGGGTAGCCAAGTATGTAGCGGAAAGAAAGGAATCTTGATGCCAAAGCCTAACAGCAAGCCACTCAGCAGCAGAATCTGGGTGCCCAACGGCAAAGCCTGCGATCGCAGCGGCTCGTAGTCGAAGCTAGAAGCCCCTGTCAACCAGACAACTCCTAGAAAAGAAGCAAGGATAAAAATGCCAGAGAGGGCCGTATAAATCAAAAACTTGGTGGCCGCATATCCCCGTCTTGCTCCTCCCCAGATGGCAACCAGGAAGTAGAGTGGCACAATCTCCAGTTCATAGAACAGGAAAAACAGGACCAGATCTTGAGCTAGGAAAGCCCCCGCTACACTGACGTTGAGCAACAGCAAGAGCGCATAGTAAAACCGGGGACGCTGGATCAGGCGATCGCTGCTGACAATCGCAATCAGCGTCAGAAAACTGTTGAGTACCACCAGTGGGAGCGAGAGCCCATCCATGCCTAGGTGGTAGTTGAGCCCCATCCATTCAATCCAAGACAGGTATTCTGTAAACTGCATCCCGGCTTGACTGGGATCGAACTGAATGGCAAGGAAAACAGACCAAATCAACAACCCAGCTGCAAAGGTCGCGGCGATCGCCCGATATCTCTCTGGCTTAAGAGTTTCTGGCAAGAGGCTCATCAAAACGGCCCCGACCAAAGGAACCCAGATTAAGACGCTCAGCATGTTCCGTTTCTTACTCCTTCAAGAGAATGCATGAATCCAGTCAAGAGTCACAGAATTACCGTCAGACAGCAGGGGAAGCAGGGAGTTGCTTCAGAGTCTCCAACTCATCGCCATCACAAGCAACATACCCACCCCAATTAAAATTGTGAGTACATAAAACTGAGATTGGCCTGAGACGCTATATTTCAAAGCTTGACCGCTCATCACCGTCACCAATCCCACCAGATTGACAAACCCGTCTACTACATAGCGATCAAACCAGGCACTCACCCTGGCTAGGGTGCCAACAGCCCAAACAACAGTGACCTCATAGATCCGCTCAATATAAAAGTCGTAAGAAAATAGATCCTGGAAAAACCTCAGATTCCGCTGCACAGGTCTAGCCCAGGCCCGACGAAGTTCGATGGACGCACCCAAAACACCCCCGATCAAACCCGATGCCGCAATCAAGGGAAGGGCCAATTGCACCATCAGCTGATCACCATTGTTGAGCGGTATCGTTGGACTCAGCCACAGCGACCACCGCATAGGAACCGTTGCAGAACCCAGGGTGACAATCGTCAAGGCCACCATCGGTAATGCCATCGGCCAAGGCACCTCTGGAGCACGACGGGTTTTGGGTTGTGGATCTCCCAAAAAGACCAGCCGGAATACGCGGGTGAGGTTGAGCGCGCTTAGGCCATTAACGAAGAGTAGAATGCCTACCAGCCACCACGGCAGTTCCCAGGTGCCATTGGTCCAGCGCTGGATGGTCCAAAAGAACCCAAACGGTAGCACAGCAACCAAATTAACCGCCCCAACTACAAAGGCTGTTGTGGTCGCAGGCATCCGAGACCAGAGGCCTCCCATCTCCGTAACATTTTGGCCATTGGTGGTCAGAATTACAGAGCCAATACTCATAAACAACAGAGCTTTGGCAATCGCATGGGTAACCAACAAGAGCAGTGCAATGTCAACCTGTCCCAATCCGACCGCAATAAAGACGAGCCCCAAATAAACACTTGTGGAATGGGAGAGCGTCCGCTTGATGTCAATTTGGGCGATCGCCATCAGTGAAGCCCCCACCGCCGTCACCGCTCCAATCACAATCAACGCATCTGCAGAAACAGGTGACAGCGTAAAAACGGGTTCCAGCTTAATCAGCACAAACGCCCCAGCCGATACCACCACAGAATTCCGCAGAATTGAAGCGGGGTTTGGCCCCTCCATTCCCTCATCCAACCAAAGGTTGAGGGGAAACTGAGCACATTTCCCAGTAGGACCTGCAATCAAAGCAAGTCCCAGCAGTGCAGCAGTGAGTGAAGACAGCGGCGAAGTCTCAGCCCAACTTTCCAGTTCCGAGAAATTGAGGCCAGCCCCATAGCTCGAAAGCGCCACCAACCCCATCAACAACAAAATATCTCCCACCCGCTTCGTCAAAAAAGCGTCCCGCGCCGCAGTGACAACCAAAGGCTGGGCGTACCAGAAACCCACCAACAAGTAAGTTGATAGCGTTAGCAACTCCAACAATCCATAGCTCAAAAACAGAGAGTCACTTAGCGCTAGTCCTGCCAGTGCCGCCTCAAAAAAGCCCATCATGCTAAAGAAACGAGCCAGGGACCAGTCCTTCTCCATATACCCAAGCGCAAACACCTGAGCAAGCAAACTCAGCCCCGTGACAAGTTCCATTGCCCCTAACGTGACCGGAGAAATCTCGACCGTCAACGTTAGATCTAAATCAGCAACCTGCAACCAATGAAAAATCAGCTGCTGGGGTTTCTGGCCCCAAATCGCAATAAAAGCGACCGAACCATGAATAAAAGCGACAATCGTTAACAATAAATTGATATAGGCTGCCGGACGGGGGCCTGTCTGCTTGATGACTCCTGTTGCCCATGGCAAGGTCAGCAGAGTACCGATGAGGCCGTACCCCGGAACCCACCAACTTGTCTGGAGCAGGAACTGAATCATTGTGGAGATCCCTATACAACGGTTCTTAGAGGATGTTCTTTAAAGATTTGAAATCAGCGAAACTACCTACCCAAGCTTCTTTTTCAGGGCAATCAAACCCTAAAGTACAACCTGTGAGCAGGTAATAAATAATTGTAAAGATAATTGTAACGGATTCCTGACCCTAGCTCCGGCTTCTTTCTCAGTCTTTTTGTTTCATCTTTTGTGAAATTAATTTTGTGAAGTTGAATAACTGCAGGTGCTGAAGTATAGACCACAAAAGTCTTCAGCTCAGCTGGGCTAATAGAAGATTAGCATTCCATAACCCCATCTTTAAAGGTCATGTCGTTATATAGGTTTTACATGTTCAATTGTTTAGAAAAATGAACTGAGGTTGATAACTCTAATGTTTAATGTCGAAACATGAATTTAAGCGTCTAAACTTATCGTCTTCATAGATTTTCTCCTCAGCCGATACGGTTGAGTGGTATTAGTACTACTAGGGCTAAAGGAGTAGTGGCAAGAGATTGGCGGCAAAAGGAGAGATGATTGAATTTCCTCAGTTGCCCAAAAACTTCTAGCCGTTTCTCTATGGGTTGTGTGATGTAGGGCCTAACACAGGTATGGCCTAGTATTGACTTCGACTACCCGCACTTCTAATTTGTTTGATTGACCAAGCTATCGACTAGCAAGGGACTGACTGGCAATTAACTAGAAAAACTGTTCACAGCCCACACCCAGGGCTGGGTTGGAAAACTGTTGCACCAGGTGAAATGCTGGAGCGGCAAGGTTTTCGTACTCAATGCAGAATATTTTGTTGGTTAACCGGTCTATGTCAAGTCAGGGTAAATCTTTATAAGTTGATTTTATGCATATCATTAAATATAATCATTTTGGTTTATATTGTCAAAGTGAATACAGCCCCTGTATTCTTACAGTTGGGAACTCTAAGATGCTTTTATGAAAACTCGGAATCGGCGTCTCGTCAGATTGTCGGAGTAGGTTTTCATTAAAGTCATTCTTCTCTGCGGGAGATAAACGATGCCAATTGCTGTTGGAATGATAGAGACGAAGGGCTTCCCTGCTGTGGTTGAGGCCGCAGATGCGATGGTCAAAGCCGCTCGTGTCACACTTGTGGGATACGAAAAGATTGGTAGCGGTCTGGTGACTGTCATTGTTCGGGGAGACGTGTCTGAAGTGCAAGCTTCGGTCGCGGCAGGTGTTGAGTCTGTGAAGCGAGTCAATGGGGGAGAGGTTGTATCTACCCACATCATTGCGCGCCCCGATGAAAATTTAGAATACGTCTTGCCCATCCGTTATACGGAGGCGGTAGAACAATTCCGAGGCTAAGCCTCCCAAGACCCTTGGGAGCTTTCTGCGTAGTTTGATGAGTTTCAAGTTAGTGTGAATCGCTGATCTAGATCATCTTCTTGATTCAGCAGGATTTGTTGTTTAGAAATACAAACTGGAAGGGACAGAACGATGGCAATTGCAGTTGGAATGATCGAAACTTTGGGTTTCCCTGCTGTGGTCGAAGCCGCAGATGCGATGGTCAAAGCCGCTCGCGTGACCTTGGTTGGGTACGAGAAAATTGGTAGCGGTCGCGTCACGGTTATTGTGCGGGGAGATGTTTCCGAAGTGCAGGCTTCTGTTGCTGCGGGTGTTGACAATGTCAAGCGGGTGAACGGTGGACAGGTCTTGTCTACTCACATCATTGCTCGCCCCCACGAAAACCTAGAGTACGTACTGCCCATTCGCTACACGGAAGCAGTTGAAGCCTTCCGGGAAAGCGTCAGCGGCATTCGTCCTGTTAACCGCCCGTAGGATCTGATGCAAATTGCTAGAGTTTGTGGCACGGTTGTTAGCAATCAAAAGGAGCCAAGCCTGACAGGTGTCAAGTTTTTGCTCCTGCAATTGCTAGACGACCAAGGTAATATTCTGCCGGAATATGAGGTGGCAGCTGATAGTGTTGGGGCAGGGCTAGACGAATGGGTTCTGGTAAGTCGTGGCAGTGCTGCTCGCCAGGTCCAGGGAAGCGAAAAACGGCCCTTAGACGCTCTAGTGGTGGGAATTATTGACACCGTTAGCGTAGAGAATCGTCTTCTCTACAGTAAGCGGGACCAAGATCGTTAAACCCAGATTGTCAAGTTGTTTCCTTAGCTGCGCCGTTGACTGGAAATTGCACAATGCGAATCTGAATTTGAAGCAGGTTCCTGACGCGTTAGTAGCTACTGGTAGAGCCTTAAATCTCGTGAATTGAGTCTAAGGCGGGGTAAGCATTAAGGTTTTGAGAGGTTTTGACGCTTCTCGGTGCCAGACCCGCTTACTCCACTGCCTAGACTTTGACCCAGTTCTACGGTGCTCCGATTGCCCAAGCTCAATTTCAGCGATTTGCTCTACTGCGTCTTCAGTCAGGAGAATCCGTTATGGTAGCCGAAGGCTCTGCAGCTCCACCGACTCCGTGGTCGAAGAGCTTGGCCCAGCCCAAGATTGATGAAACTGCATATATCCATGCTTTCTCTAACGTGATTGGGGATGTTGAAATCGGCCCGAATGTTTTGGTTGCTCCGGGAACCTCTATTCGTGCAGATGAAGGCGGCTCATTTCACATTGGAGAAGGTAGCAATATTCAAGATGGAGTCGTGATTCACGGCTTAGAAGAAGGTCGTGTTATTGGAGATGATCAGCAGGAGTATTCGGTTTGGATTGGCAAGAATACTTCGATCACTCATTTGTCATTGATTCATGGTCCGGCCTACGTTGGCGACAACTGCTTCATCGGTTTCCGTTCTACGGTTTTCAATGCTCGCGTGGGTGCGGGCTGCATTGTGATGATGCACGCCCTGATTCAGGATGTGGAGATTCCCCCCGGAAAATATGTTCCTTCTGGGGCCGTCATTACGATGCAACAGCAGGCCGATCGCCTGCCCAGCGTCCAGTCAACGGATGCTAAATTTGCGGCTCATGTTGTGGGTATTAATGATGCCCTTCGATCTGGCTATCAATGTGCTGAGAACGTAGCTTGTATAGCTGCGGTCCGCAGTGGGCTAGAACGAACCTACCATGAGTCTGAAAGTCCCAGTCGCTCCAGCAATCACTACGGTCAGATGCAAAGTACTAACTTTAGTTCAGAAGCAGTTCAGCAAGTGCGGCAGTTGCTCTCCCAAGGCTATCGAATTGGGACGGAGCATGCAGATACGCGTCGGTTTCAAACCAGCTCGTGGAAAAGCTGTGCTCCGATTCAGTCAACTCGGGAGTCGGATGTCATGTCGGCTCTAGAGACTTGTCTGGCGGAGCACGCGGGTGAGTATGTGCGGCTGTTTGGAATTGATACTCGCTCGAAGCGCCGTGTGTCTGAGCTGATTGTTCAACGCCCAGGCGATCGCCCACAATCGGCCTCCTCAAATGGTTCGGCTTCCTATCAGCCATCCAATTCCTATCAGCCATCCAACTCCTATCAGTCACCTGCGCCTTCGGCTCGTAGCAGTGCGTCGCACTCAGGCGGTCTAGAGACAGACGCGGTGCAGCAGGTACGGCAGTTGTTGAGTCAAGGCTATCGAATCGGGATTGAGTACGCAGATGTGCGTCGATTCCAAACCAGCTCCTGGAAAAGCTGTAGTTCAATCCAGTCTTCTCATGAGTCTGAGGTTCTGGGGGCGTTGGAGGCCTGTTTAGCTGAGCACCCAGGTGAGTATGTGCGGCTAATTGGTATTGATACACGGTCGAAGACTCGTGTGTCTGAGACGATTATTCAGCGTCCTGGCAGTCAGCCACAGGTTAGTCGTGCTAGTGCGCCTTCTTCCTACAAGCCTTCCTACACGCCTTCCAGTAGCTCTTCTAACCAGGGGCATGCTGCTGTTGGCGGACGTGAGGTCGGTACGGATGTTGCAGATCAAGTTCGGCAACTGCTATCTCAAGGGTATCGAATTAGCACTGAATATGCTGATGTGCGTCGATTCCAGACCTCTTCTTGGAAGAGTGGTGGTGTAATTGACTCTGCTCAGTTGGCTGGTGTGATGTCGGCTTTGGAGAATGTGATGGCCGAACACCAGGGCGAGTATGTGCGCCTGATTGGGGTTGATACTCAATCGAAGCGACGGGTGGCAGAAGTCATTCTGCAGCGGCCTGGAGATGATGCTACTAAGGCGAAGCGGTCGTCGAGCGGGGTCGGGTTTGCGGTTAAGAGCGATCGCCCTACCCATAAACCTGCTACAAACGGTTCGGGAGCGCTCAATAGCAACCAGTTAGATTCAGATGCGGTCAACCAGATTCAGCAGTTGCTGTCTCAGGGATATCAGATTGGTTCCGAACATGCTGATCTCCGTCGGTTCCGGACTAGCTCTTGGAAATCTTGCTCTCCGATTGAGTCATCACGTCCCAATGAAGTGGTGGCAGCGTTGGAAGCTTGCCTCACTGAGCATCGCGGTGAATATGTCCGCATGATTGGCATTGATACTCGCTCGAAGCGTCGGGTAACGGAGTTGATGATTCAGCGCCCGTAGGATCTCAGCCTCGATGTTGTCGTCCCCCTTGCCGAAATTCGGATTTCAGGTGGGTATGGCGTTGATAGATCAAGATCCGACCCCAGAGAGTTCTATCTCAATGCACTTGCCGCCGCTGCTGTCACAGCATGATAATCACTTTTATATTAGAGGGAATGTCTCCATTCATCCTCATGCGGCGATCGCTCCGGGCGTGGTTCTCCAGGCCGACGCAGAAAGTGAAATTGTGATTGCAGCCGGTGTTTGCATCGGTATGGGGTCGGTTTTGCATGCTTATCAGGGCAAGCTTGAAGTTCAGGAAGCGGCAACGCTAGGGGCTGGAGTGTTGTGGATTGGCCGGGGTCAGATTGGAGCCCATGCCAGCATTGGTGCGAGAACTACAATTTTCAACCACTCAATTGCAGCTGAAGCCGTGATTCCTCCCGGTTCTGTCATTGGCGATGAAAGTCGTCCGGTTCTGCTTGCAGATCTAGAGACAAACCCTTTAGGCTCAGCTCCAGAACTGCAATCTGAGGGGGTCTCGAACTTTCATCCCCCCACGAATCAAGCACCTCAGGCTGTTGGAGTTAGTTCGATAGGGACTCAATCTTCAGTCGCTAACCCAACAGTGTTTAACTCAACATCACCCAACCCGACAGCGCCTGACCCAACGGTGCCTGAATTGACAGCACCGGACTCTCCAGTAGCCGAATCTACAGTCATGGGTAACGGTCAGCCACGGCAGGGGCCAGTCGCTGGGCAGGCTTCTCTAGATCGACTGATGGTCATGCTGTTTCCCCATCGGCGACCCTTAGAAAACTCGCCTCAAGGCAGCTCACCTGCTTCTGGGGATACCCTAGATCAGTAGCGCAATGGCTTGTAGTGGAGGTAAGAATGGAGGGAAATGAGAATCAGCTGGGTCCGGTGCAGCCGCCCAAGCAAACGCCCGACTACAGCAACATGGCGCTGGGGATGGTTTCCACGCGCAGCTTTCCAGCCATTATTGGCACTGCTGATATGATGCTGAAATCGGCAGGTATCACGCTGGTCGGCTATGAAAAAATTGGTAGCGGCTACTGCACTGCGATCGTGCGGGGCAATGTCTCAGATGTGAAAATTGCGGTTGAGATGGGTGCTGAAACCGCAGAGCAGTTTGGTCAGCTGATCTCAAAGACAGTCATTGCTCGTCCGTTCCCCAACCTAGATGCGGTTTTGCCGATTGGGAGTCGATTGGCTGAGTTTGGTCAGGATCGGGGCTACAGTCGGTTGAGCAACCAGGCTATTGGATTGTTGGAGACTCGAGGATTTCCGGCAATGGTGGGTGCGGCTGACGCCATGTTAAAGTCTGCCAACGTCCAACTGTCTTCCTACGAAGTGGTGGGGGCGGGCCTCTGTACGGCAATCATTCGGGGTCGGGTGTCTGATGTGGCGATCGCCGTGGAAGCCGGTATGCATGAAGCTGAAAGGATTGGAGAACTTCATGCTGTGATGGTGATCCCCAGGCCATTGGACGATCTGGAACATACGCTCCCGGTGGCGAGCTGCTGGTTGGAGAAGCCCAAACCGTTGGCGCTCCCCATTGAGCTAAAAGAAGTTGAGAAAGAAATGGTCGAGCAAGAGATGGTTGAGCTACCGGATTTGCAGGAGTTGAGGCTGCCCAACGAAGAACTATCGGATTTGCAGGAGTTGAGGCTGCCCAACGAAGAACCCCGATAGCTCAAGGTCATTGTGGTAAGAAAAAGGGCTGTCAGGAAAAGAGCGAAGAAGGCGGTTCAACAAACCCTAGAGGAAAAAAAGCCATTGGTGTGGCCGCTGTAAACGCTTTGGCAGGTAAACCGTCCAAACCCAATTTGGTGGGAGGCCCGCTCTTGGCCTGTTTGGGCAGGCTGGAAGTCAGGCTTGACATAGTTGGCTCTCTCATAGGAGGCGATCGCCTCTTCATAGCGTTGCAGCGTCTCAAAAACTCGACCTCGATCGTGCCATGCCCAGTGATTATCGGGCTGAAGCTGCACAACTCGACTGTAGGCATCCAACGCTTCTTCATAACGCTCTAGTTTTTCTAGCAAGGTTCCCTGCTTGAACCAGGCTAAGTGATCATCCGGGTGGATTTGGACAACCTGTCGATAGGAGGCGATCGCCGCTTCATCCTGCTGGGAATTTTCTTGCGCCATGCCGCGCATCAGCCACGCCATCGCATCAGTAGGATTATCTTGAATGACTTGATCACACGCGGCGATCGCCTCTGCATAGTGTTGTAGATGATAGAGCTGATCGACCTGCTTGAGGTGGCTCAACACCCGCTTGCGGCTATCGACTGCGAGCTGAAAATCGGGTTTGAGCTGCACAGCTCGATCGTAGGCCGTCACCGCTTCCTCATATTGCTGGGAATTTTCTAGCACCTTGCCGCGATCGTGCCAGGCCCAGTAATTATCCGGTTGAATTTGAATCACCTGATCATAGGAAACCAGCGCCTCATCGTAACGCTGCAGATTTTCTAGCACCTTGCCGCGCTTAAACCAGGCGAGATAGTCTTGGGGCTGGAGTTGAATCACTTGGTCATAGGAGGCGATCGCCGCTTCAGACTGATGAGAGTTTTCCAACGCCATGCCGCGCTTAAACCAGGCCAAATAGTCCGCGGGAACTGCCTGCACCACCTTGTCGTAGCAAGTCACGGCTTCTAGATAGCGCTGCTCCTCAAACATCTCATCCCCTCGCTCTGCCCAAACCAGATGGGCATCCGACTCAACGAGATGCGATTTGGGCAAGATCACCGTTGCATAGTTGGGAGGAGCAAGATGGTTTAAAGCCGCTAAAGCCTCGTTTGCCGACGCATAGCGCTGTCGAAAATCGTAGCGCACCATTGTGTCGAGAATACCTGCCAGATCAGACTTGACTGGCATGGGAGCGCCATCCAATCCTGTGACACAATCGCGCCAAAGAATCTCACCTGTGGTCAGATCCTCTTTGAGCTGAGCAGGATATAGCCCTGTGAGCGCCTGCAACCCCACCATGCCCACCGCATAAATGTCGCTACTAAAGCGGGGTTTGCCCGCCATCTGCTCATTAGGCATATATCCAGAGGAGCCGATCGCAATTGTGAAGCTGGTTTGCCCATCCGGATCCGCATCTTGAATATTGCTAATTTGTTTGACCACCCCGAAGTCGATTAATACGATGCGGCGATCGCTCTGGCGGCGAATTAAATTAGAAGGCTTGATGTCTCGATGGATGACATTTTGCTGATGGACAAACGCCAGCGTCGTCAAAATGTCTTGCAGCAAAAGCACCACCTCAGCCTCAGGCAACGGTTGCCCCGCTGTGATCTCCTCACTTAAAACTGACCCATCGACAAATTCTTGAACCAGATAAAACTCTTGATTTTCCTCAAAATGAGCAAAGAGCCTAGGAATCTGGTCATGATCGCCCAGCGCATATAAAACTTCTGCCTCTTGATTAAACAGGCGTCTAGCGGCCTGCAGCGCTAAAGACGTTGTGACTTTAGGTTGTAGCTTTTTGACGACACATTGAGGATTTCCCGGCAAATGCTGATCGACGGCAAGATAGGTCTGCCCAAACCCGCCGCCGCCGAGACTCCGAATCACTTGGTAACGTCCACCGACTGTGTTTCCTAACATAAGCGAATGTAGTTTGCAGAAAGTACGTTCACCTCTCCCTGGGAGTGTGGGGCTTTCTCCCTAGGACGACTCAAGAGATGAACTGAGTTGAAACAAAGCGGCTCGGCTTGCCTATCGCTACGATATGAACACAAAGCTTTAGGGCGCACCAACATCAAACTGCCATTACATAGAACCTTAAGGGCCAGGGGCTGCCCTTTTCTGTAGTTCCTAGTATTCCTTAGGTTTTGATAAAGTAGAGCGGAAATTTGGTCAAGATTGAATGAAATTTTAAGTCCGTCTACAGATTCCACTTAAACGGCCTGATTGTTTTTCTAATGGCCTGATTGTTTTTCTAATGGATTGAGAAATGGGTTGGGAATAGACTGAAGTGAAGATTGAGGCGGTGAGATTGTTATACTGAAGTCGCTGAAGATCAGGTTTTAGAGGGGATTCCATTTAGAACATGCAGCCGACTGACCCTAGCAAATTCACTGAAAAAGCCTGGGATGCCATCGTCAAGTCCCAAGATGTAACTCGTCGCTTCAGGCAGCAACAGCTAGAGGTCGAACATCTGGCGATCGCCCTCCTGGAACAGGGAGAACTAGCCAATACCCTGCTGGGAAAAGCCAATGTTGATCCGGCCCGACTCAAACAACAGCTCGAGACATTTGCCCAACGCCAGCCCAAGGTGTCAGACAATACGCAGCTTTACCTGGGGCATAGCCTAGACATGATGCTCGACCGAGCCGAATCGGTGCGACAGTCGTGGCAAGACAGCTATATTTCAGTCGAACATCTATTGCTGGCTCTAGGGGATGACGAACGGATTGGTCGCCGTCTGTTTCGGGGAGTCAACGTAGACACCAAGCAGCTCGAAGCCACAATTAAGGCCGTACGGGGCAACCAAAAAGTTACCGATCAAACGCCAGAATCTCGCTACGATGCGCTAGATCGATATGGCCGCGATCTCACCGAACAGGCAAAATCTGGCAAGCTCGACCCCGTCATTGGCCGGGATGAAGAAATTCGTCGCGTGGTGCAAGTGTTGTCTCGCCGCACCAAAAATAACCCAGTCTTGATCGGAGAACCAGGAGTCGGTAAAACGGCGATCGCCGAAGGCTTGGCCCAACGCATCATCAACGGTGACGTGCCCGAATCCCTCAAAGATCGACGCCTCATTTCCCTCGACATGGGTTCTCTGATTGCCGGAGCCAAATATCGGGGCGAATTTGAAGACCGACTGCGGGCCGTACTGCGGGAAGTCACCAACTCGGATGGCCAAGTCGTGCTGTTTATTGATGAGCTTCATACCGTCGTTGGAGCCGGAGCCGGACAAGGCACCATGGATGCCGGAAACCTGCTGAAGCCCATGTTGGCAAGAGGTGAGCTGCGCTGCATTGGGGCGACAACGCTGGATGAATACCGCAAGCACATCGAGAAAGACGCGGCGCTAGAACGTCGGTTCCAGCAGGTCTACGTGGGACAACCCGGCGTAGAAGACACCATTTCGATCTTGCGGGGTCTCAAAGAGCGCTACGAAGTACACCACGGGGTCAAGATCTCTGACTCAGCCCTAGTTGCCGCGGCAACCCTGTCAGATCGATACATTAGCGATCGCTTCCTACCCGACAAAGCCATTGACCTCGTCGATGAAGCGGCGGCCAAGCTCAAAATGGAGATTACCTCCAAGCCTGTGGAGCTAGAAACCATCGATCGGCGTCTGATGCAGCTGGAGATGGAGCGACTGTCTCTAGAAGGTGAAGGCCAGTCTGCCCTGATTGGAGTCTATCGATCGTCCCGTGAGCGACTAGAGCGGATTGAGCAAGAAATTGCTGAGCTGCGGGTCGAGCAAGAAAAGCTCAGCTCTCAGTGGCAGTCTGAAAAAGAAATGCTCTCTGCTATTAATAGTCTCAAAGAAGAAGAAGAACAACTGCGGGTCCAAATTGAGCAAGCCGAACGCGCCTACGACCTAAACACAGCCGCTCAGCTCAAATATGGCCGACTAGAAGCCGTGCAGCGAGAGCTAGAAGCCAAAGAAGCTAGCTTGCTGGAAGTACAGGCTCGTGGCGCTACCCTCCTGCGCGAACAGGTGACAGAGTCCGACATTGCTGAAATCGTAGCGAAATGGACAGGGATTCCGGTCAACCGCCTGCTGGAGTCAGAGCGGCAAAAGCTATTGCAGCTAGAAAGCTATCTGCATGAGCGCGTGATTGGCCAAGAGGAAGCTGTCGAGGCGGTGTCGGCGGCCATTCGACGGGCGCGCGCTGGCATGAAAGATCCAGGTCGTCCGATTGGCTCTTTTATATTTATGGGGCCGACGGGGGTGGGTAAAACCGAACTGGCACGAGCCCTGGCTGAGTTGCTGTTTGATACCGACGATGCGCTCGTCCGGATCGACATGTCCGAATATATGGAGAAACATGCCGTTTCGCGGTTGGTGGGCGCGCCTCCGGGCTATGTCGGCTACGAAGAAGGCGGTCAACTCTCAGAGGCCATTCGGCGTCACCCTTACTCGGTGCTGTTGCTCGATGAAGTCGAAAAGGCCCATCCAGATGTGTTCAACATTTTGTTGCAGGTGCTCGATGATGGTCGTATTACCGACTCGCAAGGACGGGCCATCGATTTTCGTAATACTGTGATCGTGATGACCAGCAATATTGGCAGCGATCATATTTTGGATGTGTCGGGCGATGAGTCGAAGTATGAGGAAATGCAGAAGCGAGTGACTGATGCGCTGCGATCGCACTTCCGTCCAGAGTTTCTAAACCGCGTCGATGATATCATCCTCTTCCATGCGCTGACACTCAAAGAGCTGCGGAAGATTGTTGGCATCCAACTCCACCGCCTGCATCGACTGCTGGCCGATCAAAAGATCAGCATTGAGCTAACCACAGCAGCCCAAAACCATATTGCTGATGTGGGGCACGATCCGGTCTATGGGGCCCGCCCGCTCAAGCGAGCCATACAGAAAGAACTGGAAAACCCGATCGCTACTAAAATTTTGGAAAACACCTTTGTTGAAGGTGACACCATTTTGGTGGAGGTGAAGGACCACAAGCTCGCCTTTCGCAAAAAGGTAGCGGCCTTGAGCAGCCCACCGATCGCCGTTACCCCAGGGCTAGGGCTATCCTCAGAAAACTAGCGATCGCCCCTGATATTTTTGTCTGTGCCTCTCTGGGCTTTTCTGTGGCTTTCCATATCTTCCTCAGGTAGGGAAATCCGCATCTCACAGGAGGGACAATGCGCTTTCGAGAAGAGGACGCGATCGCCTAGCCTATTGTTTAGGCTCAAATGTTTAGGATCAAACGCCTCTCACTGTTTCTGATGTCCTTATATTCGCTGAAGTAAACCCATGACAACCATTCTCGAACAGGGCAACATCAGTATTCATACTGAGAATATTTTCCCTATTATCAAAAAGTGGCTTTACTCGGACCACGAAATCTTTTTGCGAGAGCTGATCTCGAACGCGGTAGACGCCATCCAAAAGCTAAACATGGTGTCTCGTTCGGGTGAATACTCGGGTGAGGTTGGAGAACCAGAGATTCAGATCACCATTGATAAAGACAACAAAAAAATCTCTTTCTCCGACAACGGCATCGGCATGACCGCCGACGAGGTAAAGCAGTACATCAACCAGGTTGCTTTCTCCAGCGCAGAAGAGTTTGTTGAGAAGTACAAAAACAGCGCTGACCAGTCGATCATTGGCCACTTTGGGTTAGGGTTTTACTCTTCTTTCATGGTGGCGTCTCAGGTAGAAATCGATACACTCTCTTACCGGGAGGGGGCTCAGCCAGTACATTGGTCCTGCGATGGCTCTACGCAGTTTGAGCTGAGTGAGTCTACTCGTTCGCACCGAGGGACAACCGTGACGCTGACGCTTCAGGATGAAGAGCTAGAGTATCTGGAAGCCTTCCGGATCAAGCAGTTGGTCAAGACCTACTGCGACTTCATGCCCGTGCCCATCAAGCTAGATGACGAGCAAATCAACCGTCAGAAAGCACCCTGGAAAGAGTCTCCCAGCAGCTTGACCCAAGAGGACTACCTGGAGTTTTATCGCTACCTATATCCCTTCCAGGAAGACCCATTGTTGTGGGTCCACCTCAATACAGACTATCCCTTTGTCGTCAACGGCATTCTCTACTTCCCCAAGCTCAAGCCCGATGTCGATGTCACCAAAGGACAGATCAAGCTGTTCTGCAATCAGGTGTTTGTCAGTGACAACTGCGAAGAGGTTATTCCTCGCTTCCTGTTGCCGTTGCGCGGCGTCGTTGATAGTGTTGATATTCCGCTCAATGTCTCGCGTAGCTTCCTGCAAAACGATCGCACCGTTCGCAAGATTGCCGACTACATTGCTAAGAAAGTGGGCGATCGCCTCAAAGAACTCTATCGCGACGATCGCAAAGAATACATTCGCGGCTGGCAAGACCTCGGCACCTTTGTCAAGTTTGGCTCCCTCAACGACGACAAGTTTAAAAAGCAGGTCGAAGACATCCTGATCTATCGCACCACAGCCGAGCTGGCCTCACCCGAAGAGACAGCCCAGGTCGAAGTCCAAACTGAAGAAAGCGATGCTTGGGAAACCGTCAGTGCCAAAACCGATATCGCCCAAGATGAAAAAGGCTTCTCCTACACCACGCTGAAGGAGTACCTGGAGCGCAACAAAGACCATCACGAAAATCGCGTCTTTTACTGCACCGATCCAGCCGCACAGGTTACCTATGTCGCACTCCACAAAAGCCAGGGTTTAGAAGTCCTATTTATGGACTCCTTTATCGATACCCACTTCATTAGCTTCCTAGAGCGAGAATATTCAGACGTCAAATTTGCGCGAGTCGATGCCGAGCTAGATGATGCGCTGGTTGACAAAGACAAAGATCAGGAAATTGTTGATCCGACGACCAACAAAACCCGCAGCGAACGGGTCAAAGAGCTATTTGAGCAAGCACTCAACAAGCCCAAGGTCAGCATTCGGACCGAGTCGTTGAAGTCAGACGATCCGCAAACTCCCCCAGCAATGGTGTTGTTGCCCGAAGCGATGCGCCGCTTGCAAGACATGACAGCCATGCTCCAACAGCAGGCCAGCAGCTTCCCCGAAGAGCACATCTTGCTGGTAAACACCGCTCACCCCCTTATCGATAACCTGCTGAGCCTCAACCAAGGGGCGATCGTTACCGGTGAAGGCAATTCTCCCTCCGCAGAGCTAGCTTCCATGTTGTGCAACCACATCTACGATCTAGCGCTGATGGCCCAAAAGGGATTTGACGCCGAAGGCATGAAGTCATTTGTAGCGCGATCCAACCAGGTGTTGACGCAATTGACGAAGTGATGGAGTTGAGAAAGTGATGGATGACAAAGTGATGGAGTTGAGGGAGTCACCTCAGGTATAATGAAGGCTTGTGTTTATTTCCAAGCTAAACTCTGGAGACTGCTATGGTTCGTAGATGCGATCTAACAGGGAAGCGGGCAAACAACGCCAACGCGATTTCCCACTCTCACCGTAGGACTAAAAAACTGCAAGAGGTCAACCTCCAAGACAAGCGTGTCTGGTGGGCACAAGGTAAGCGCTGGGTGAAGCTACGCCTTTCCACGAAAGCAATCAAGACGCTGGAAAAGAAAGGACTGGCTGTAATGGCGAAAGAAGCTGGAATTGATCTCAATAAGTTCTAAGTATTTCCCGCTGCGGCTTTCGTTTTATCTTCAGCAAACTTCAGCAAAATTTCATTCGCGCTAAATCTGCCTTAGCCCCAGAGCATTGGCTAGCCGATCCCTTTCAGGTTGTTCACTGGTTGAAACCCTGAAAGGGATTTGTTGTATCTGCCCCCTGTCTACCTTTGTACGTATGGGCCTGCTATGCTGCCAGGGCAAAAAATGGCCCAATCTCGTTCCGCTTGCAAAAAATTGCTAAACGTGATCGCTTTACGAACTGACTTGGGTAAGTTAGACAGTACGAGATAATTACATAATCTTCACAATGCCTTGACGTACGAAGGTAAGGCTACTAACCTTCCGGCTGTAAAATAATTACGAAAACTTTACTCGGCTGGATAAATTATTGAAGAAGGTAATTTCCCTGTTGAAGAAGAAGCGTTGAGTTGTTAAGACTGTAGGCATGTGTAAGCGATGTATAAAATTTAGGTGAACTTTCCTGAACTAATTTTGTACAGCTCGGCCCTATTGGTTTATAAAGATTGGCCTATGGCAGGCCATTTCAGCGTTTTTTGCTTGTTTATGTAGTTTTTATCTCGGGCATCCCATCTTTGACAGGAAGGCAGCTATGTCAACCCGTAAGCTCACTAGAGCCGTTCAGCATCTCTTTCATCAGGTTTCTAAACTGGTCAGGACAATTACAAAAGGACTGGTGAATTGGCTACTGCGTGGCCTTTTGATGGTCGGTAGACGATCGCCCGCCTCTAAGGCTGGTTTCGTCTTGCCAACCACGGTCCTGCTTCTGCTAATTGTTACCCTAACCGTTGGCTCGATTACGCTCCGTACTTTTACGCGGACCAATCAGACGATAGGCGATCGCCAGCAGCGAGTCATCTACAACACTGCAACGCCGACGATCGATCGAGCTAAGGCCAAGCTTGAGTTTTTGTTTAACCCGCAGCGAGACACCCGCTTTCCTGGTGGTGTTCCAGGTGAAAGCCAGCTGATGGCGATGATGCTCAACGACGGTCAAACTATTGGGGGAATTCAAGTACCTCTCCTAACCTTGTCAAATGGTAACGATCCCTATAGATTTCCAGATGAGACTCGGATTGACTTGAACAGGGATGGACAGCCTGACAATGCTTGGCGCTATCGAGCTGATACTGATGGCGATGGGAGAGAGGATGCCTCGGTAGTTTACTCCATTATCTTTGGAGCCGACGCGCCTGCAGCTCCGCTCGAAGACACGCAACTTCCAGCCGTTCGCGCGCGAGCCAACAGGCTGCAGGTTCGGCACGGCCCTCTCAGCAACGCAACAGAGGTCAGTGCTGCCTGTCGAGCTAGTGAAGACGGACTTCCTGACCCCATTGAATCTGGATGGTTTCCTAACCCAGGTCGATCTGGAGAGTTGCGGAAAAACTTTCAGGTCAATGCTTATGTGCTGCCCGACAACTCCAATGGCACAGCCTCAACCATCGAATTTCACCAAGATCGTCAGATCAACCGAGGCAACCTCTGGGGAGCCTGGTTCCGCAACGACTTAGAGATCTTCCCTGGTCCTCAGTTTAACTGGAACGGGGCCATGCACACCGAGGGCAACCTGGTGGTAGGAAAACCGGGTAGCGGCACGTTTACAGCCTATCTCATTAGTTCAAAAGACTCTTGTCTATACTCCAGAGAATCTTCCAAAATCAGCATCGCTAGCCGAGCCGCTGAACAAGGCTTCCCTGCATTTCAAGCCCAAGCGATTAGCGGCACAATTCGCGATAACGACTTTGGCGGAAATTCAGTTTTCCATCTTTACAACGCTGCCAACCCGATCACCACGGGTGACAATAATGTTCGCCTAGACGATACCCGAGACTCGGTCGTCAACAATGGTCCGCGTCCAGGCGGATTTGCGCTCGACCCAGTAGCGTTGCTGACTCAAGATGTCTCGGTCGCTAGAGGCGTTGCTGCTCCTAATATTGCTAGCACTTATAGGGATGCAGCTTGGGCAGACAGGCGGATGGTTCAGGAAGGTCGGATTGTCAATGAATCTCAGCCAACTCCTTCTGTCGATGATGGCTATCGAGCAGACAACCGCTTTGGTCCCAGACCTCGCTATGGCAATAGACCCATCAGTGAGTTTGGAGCAGATATCAATATTGGTGAAGCTATTCCTGCAGGTCTGACTCAACTCATAGGAGATGTCCCGGAAGCTGGGCAAAGTACTGCCAGTGTCGGTCTTGACGGCTACTGGGAACGACGGGCAAATCTCGAAGGCTTGCGGCTCATCGTCGGTCAACGCCTGGAGCTAGGCGATCCGGTGGGGTGGGGTGGCGTTGGCCCAAACGGTGCGTCGAGACCTGTAGCTGAAGAACCCCTGAGACCCTGGACAGGTTGTACGACCAACAATGGCCGCTGTAATGAAGCTCGCCAGCGACGTGCCTTAACCGATAACTTAGCGGCAGTGCAGGCGATGGCTGTCTACCACTCTGCTCGCCCTAATAATGGTCTGCCTCTGGCCTGTGTTGCTTTAACGGCACATCCCGGAACGCCTGAAACTTTGCGCAGCAGCACCACTTTTGAAAACCTAGATCCGTCCGGCTCTATTCTTCCTAGACTCGATTCCACTCAGTATCCGGCAAATTCTCTAATCAGTGACTTTTTCTCAGGCCGTGGGACCAATGGCTGGGAATACGAAGCCCACCCCCTAACGGCTTACACTAACATCAACAGTCCACTGATGAACTCCCTCCGAAACTTAGCCCATTTTGCCGGAGACCCAAGGGGAGGTGCTCCATCCTTCACACCTGTACAGGATAACCAGGTTCATCCCTATCCCAGTATGGCAATGTGGGGAGATTTCTCAATCTTGCGTCGCATCTTTAATGAGTATCTAGATAACGGTGTTCCCTATGCCAACCTCAGCCCCGCAGATCAAACTGCCCTGCATACAGCTGGCTGCGCAGTAGGCATGTTGGTTCAAAATATGGGGTATTTAGGGGGATATGACTATGCAACGCCCAACAATAATTTAAATGAATTAGCACTTCGACTTAGTGCGTTGAGCGGTGCCTCAGCTGGCTCTGTTCCAGGAAAACCCACTCTACAATCCGACCCGCCTTTTAACCCGGATATAAAAGGAGAAAACTATATCCGAGGGTTGCGACAATGGCAAGCACAAACCTCGGCAGGACAACGGGCATCATTTGACGCTCTGATTCCTTTAGCTCAGATGGTTCTGACTAAGGAGCAGGTAGAACGCGATCGCCGTTTTGGTTTTCGTGAGATACCTGGTGCTACTTTGAGTTCAAGGTGTGCAACCAACTTCGGCAGTGTGGCTGGTGGTCAGATTGCTGGTCTGGCCAATCTTTGCTCTCCCCGGCCAAAGTATCCGATTTTATACGCTCTATTTCCCCTGCCCGCTCCTGAACCCTTGCATGGAGAATCTGGAGGTTCTGGTCAAACTCGGGATTCTGAGGATCGCAACAATGGCTACACAGACTATATCAACACTGTTAACACTGGGTACCAGTACCGACCCGTTGACATTGACAACATTGCCGTTGTCCGTCAGATAGCGCTCAGACCGAGACAGCTACCAAACTGGATATTGCCTCATGAACCTGCAGCTGGTGTGACACCCACAACTACACCCAACAACAACCGTGATGTTGTCATTAAGGCTTGTCCTACTACATCTTGCCTAACTACGGCTGGCCCATTGGAGCGGGTAGGGTTTAAAGACTCAGCCTTGTTCAATGGCCGAGAAATGATGAGCGTGCGAACGCTGGATGTAAACCTTGAACTGCTACGCACCACCCAAGTCGCTGGCACAACTGATTATTGGTTCCCTCTAAGCGGGATTGTGTACGCTTTTAGAGAAGACGGCGTCAGAGAAGGCTCAGTCGTGAGACCCCAAGGGGTTGCGATGAATACGGGGACACTCAACGCCTTTGAGTCGGTTGATCCACCGCTCAATGCGGCCAACTCGATTAGTCCAAAGCCAGTAGATTACTATGCTGATCCCGATCGCCGTCCACATGGATTCCGTCTGCGAAGGGGCGCACGGCTAGATCGTGTAGGCGATGCTGGTCGAGGGCTATCCTTTGTCTCCGACAACCCAGTCTATATTCAGGGCAACTTCAACCTACACCAAGCTACAGAAGGAGGCGCACAGCTGGAAGAGTTTGGAACACCGCTTGCTGAGAACTTCGGCAACTTCTACACTCGGACCGGCAGAGACCCTCGCTTTGCCCGAATTGCAAGCGATCGCTGGCGGCCCTCTGAGGTCTTCGCCGATGCGGTGACTATTCTTTCAGACAACTTCTGTGACGGTAGTATCCAAGACAGCTTTACTACCGCTGGTGTATCGACCCCTACCGTAGGCCAGCCCATTTATGGATGTACAGGGCATGGAAACCACACTTCCTACCTCAACCAAAATCGTCCTAGCCGGGCGATCATACCTGATGCAACTCGTTGGCAGCGTAGTAATCCTGCTGATCCAACCTCACCCATCAAGGTTTCACGCGATGGCAACCCTGTCTTGATTCGTACTGGCTCTACCACCGAATCGATAGAATATGGTGCAGAAAATAGCAACCAAGCTTACTACACCTTTACGACTACTGATGGTAAACAACGGATCGTTGAGGCTGAGACGCGAGTAAATGCCATCATCATCAGTGGTTTAGTACCTTCGCAGCCCAACCAATCTTATGGGGGCTTGCACAACTTCCCTCGGTTCATCGGTAACTGGAGCGATCGTAGACTGTATCTGTCTGGCTCTCTCCTACAGCTCAACTTCAGCAACTATGCAACTGGTCCCTTTGACCAAGATGCTTGGGAGCCAGGATCAGCACCACTACCTCGTGAAGACATCCGATATTACCAACCGCCTACTCGAGTTTGGGGTTATGACGTGGGTCTGCAATATGCTCCGGCAGGCCCGATCGCTCAGCGATTTGTAACAAGCAGAGCCGTGCGGAGTGAGTTCTATAATGAGCCTCCTGCCGATGACCCTTACATCACCAACCTGTGTAGAGCGCTTGCAGCTCCCAACTGTCCTGGTGCCTAACTGAAGCTAAATGAGGAAGTTAGCAATGTCACGATCTCTGTTTCGATTCGGTTCTACCAAAATGAAAACTCGTTTAGCTCAGGCTCTGCGTCGGTCTGGTGGGTTTGGAGTTGGGCAAGACACTGCCGAACAGGGCGTGACGTTGCTGGAGTGTTTGGTGGCAATCTCCGTGATTGCCATTACTGGGGCCATGATTACTCCGCCGCTCTTTTTGGCGGCAGCCACCCGCGTCCAAAACCAGCGTTCTGAACAGGCTCAGCAAATCGCCCAGGCCGAAATTGACCGGATTCGGGTGCTAGTAGAGCAGGGGCGGCACAGACGCATTGATATACCTTTTCCAATAGGGTCAAACAATATTGCGAACTTTGCGGCCCCGAGCGCAATTGCTGGCAGACTCAAATCAGCTTCACTTTGCATGGGTGTGATACGCCATGACGACAGTCGAATTCCGGCTGAGCAGGTGCTGCCTATTGATGTCAATGGAGACTGTGAGGCAGACTTTCTGATGCAGTCTTTCCGCACCAACGGCACCTTTGCCCCAGGAGAAGTCAGTCGGCCAACCGAATTTACGATGGGGGTTCGGGTCTATGCCAACAGCGCCAGAAACAATTTGGGTGGTCTAAGCGTACAGCCCGCATCTCTCAACTTCACCTCTGGAGAAGGCAATCAGCGCCAACGTCCGCTGGCAGTGATTTATTCACGAATGACTTGGAGTGACACTGACTTCTCTCTCTGCAACTATCACGGCACTTGTGAATAACTGCTCAGGAAAGGGAGTGTTTACTCCAGCATCTTGCCATTACTTCAAACTGGGTCAAGCCAATGGGTAAAAAATCTTTCAACTTCCGTCTCAAACATCTGTGGCAGACTTTGCGATCGCAGCGATCGTCAGGCTTTACCTTAACCGAGCTGCTGGTGGTCATGATCATCGCAGGCGGAATTGTCTCTGGTTTGATGTATCTAGTCGTTGAGCTACAGGGCACCGACCAGCGTGAATCGGCGCGTACTGAAACTCAACGAGAGATGCAGTTAGCCCTCGACTACATGTCATCCGAACTGCGGGAAGCCGTCTACATCTACGACGGAATCTGCATGAGAGGGCAAGGAGCTCCTGGCAGTGATGGCTATTGTCCTGGTGTGGTCAATCACATCCCAGCCAATATTTCCGCTAATGGCATCCCCATCCTGGCTTTCTGGAAGCAGCAGCGACTTCCACCAGCTATTCAGGCCGCTTGCGCGAGCGGAACGGCACCCGAAAGAACTCCTTGCGTAACAGGCCATTCCTATGCTCTAGTTGTTTACTCTCTGAATACAGCCAATGTAGGAGGAACTTGGAACGGAAGAGCACGAATTACGCGTTATGCACTGACCCAATTCAACCGTAACGGTGTTGCAAATCCCAGCTACGTCGCTCTAGCTGAGGTACAAAACAACTTCCGCCAATGGCCTATTGGAGATGGTGGCGTTAATTTGCAGTTAGGGAGACAACCTACAGACGCCCCTGATGTACTGGTTGACTTTGTGGATGATGGGGCTGGCATTCGCGACAGCGCTGTCCAAGCTTGGACTACCGAGGCCCAAGCCTGTCCAGTGGGGTATCTACTCACCTTCGATTCAACCCGCTTAATAGGGGCCCTTGCCGATGCGAAAAGCTTCTATGGCTGTGTCAGAGACGGTACATCAAGCCGAAACCGAGACGTGATTCTTTACCTGCGCGGCAATGCCAATGGGAGACCAGGGGTGCGCAGCAATGCGACTTTCTTGCCGACGCTAGAAACCCGCGTCATGAGCCGCGTTGTGATGGACAAAGATCCGGGTCAGTAAGAGAGTTGGGAGATTGAGATAAGTGCTGCTTTGCCTGTGACCATACCTGAGCCTAGAGTGATGAATATGATTCGTAAAATTCCGAAGCAATCTACTGCTGGCTTCACGCTGCTGGAGGTGCTGGTGGTCGTTGCGATCATTGGGATCTTGTTTGCGATCGCTGCCCCTGGTTGGGTTACCTTCGCCAATCGTCAGCGGTCAGTTAGCGGACGCGACCAAGTTTTGCAGGCGATCCGGCTGGTTCAAAGTGAGGCCAGACGAACCCGCACAGACAGAACGCTAGAGTTTATTCCAGGAAATGCTGCGACTCTACCCGAACTGAGTGTCAGAGGCGCACGGCAGACTTTGGGGGAAGGCTCGCTCAGTCCCGGCATGGTTGCTCTCAATACCTTGAGTGGCACTGGTGCTGCTGTCCCAAGTATTACTTTTCGGGCTGATGGCACTCTAGCTGACACGACGCCAGCGTTGCCAATCGTCATTACCGTGACGGCTCCAGCTGGCTCCAATGCAAGCAGACGGTGTGTGGTGATTGAAACCTTACTCGGCTCGACCCGAACGGCATTAGATGAGGGTTGTGCTCTCTAGGAAGTTTGCACTGCTTCTGCTCCCTGCGTTCAGTTTGGGTGTTTGATTGACTGATGAATGAGGGTAGCGAGTTGTTCGGCGCTGTCGGCGATCGCCAATTTTTCGGCTGCGTCGGCCATTGCTTGGAGACGGGTAGGCGATCGCAACAAGTTCAACACCTTTTGTTCTAGTAGATCTCTAGTCAGTTCAGACTGGCGGCACACTTGGGCGGCCCCTGCTGCCGCAAAAATAGCAGCGTTGTAGGTCTGGTGATCTTCTGCCGCAAAGGGATAGGGAATCAAAATAGACGGGGTGCTTGTCACTGCTAGCTCAGTCAGCGTTCCAGCACCAGCTCGACTGATGGCCAGGTCGGCCCGCTGCAAGAGAGCGGCCATATCGTCGTAGAAAGGCTTAGAAATATATTGAGGATGGGTGAGGCTATCGGCCTCCGCATCATTGTTGCCTGTGAGGTGAACAATCCAAGCTCCGGCTGCAAACCAGGATGGCGCAGACTGACGCACGAGTTGATTAACGGCGACAGCTCCCTGACTGCCCCCCACCACTACAATCAAGGGGGCCTCTGCGGGGATCGAGAGGTCTGCCAGGGCTGCGAAATTGCGATCGCGTCGAAATTGCGATCGCACGGGTGTTCCCACACAAACCGTATGAGCTTTGGGCAAATATTGGGTGGCGGTTTCAAACCCTATCGCTACCGTACTACACCAAGGGCTGAGCCATCGTGTCACCTTCCCTGGCAAAGCGTTTGATTCATGGAGGATGGCAGGCAAGCCCAGCGAACGAGCAGCAATGATGGCGGGTGCTGCAATGTATCCGCCAGTCGTCAACACGCCGTCAAAGCCGCCCTGCTGCAACAATCGCCGCACTTGGACAATGGCCCCAGTTAGCCTCCCAAAGATCCGAATCGTTCCTAGCCCCAGCCGTTGCTGAAAACCCTCTACGTTGATGGTATGAAGTGGGTACTGCTGAGGAACTAGCTCTTTCTCGAGTCGATCGGGGACGCCTAACCATTCGATCTGGTAGTTTAGGAGTTGCTCAGCGGTGGCGATCGCCGGAAACAGGTGTCCTCCCGTCCCGCTGGCGGCAATGAGTAGTTTGGTGGATGCCTCTGCCAATGTCTGTCTCCCTTGTGGCCTGCTAAAGTGGGCGATCGCAACTAAAATCTGCAATGATAAGCAGACTTAATCAATCGCCTCAAAGTCTTTCCTGTTCAACGATTGACCTAGGTTAAACGCTTCACAACCCTGTGACTCAAGTTACCCTAATGATCACAATAGATTGAAACGTTGCCCAACTAGCCCCCATCCTCAAAACTGCGGTCATCTTTTCCGCCTATTTGGATGCTCCCATTTGGGAGTTTGCTCCAACGCTGCTGCCGACTTAACCGATTGCCACTCATCGAAACTATGCCTCATTCCCTCAACTTTCAACCGTCTGCTCTGCGGCACTATCTTAAAGTGTCTCTGCCCCAATCCAACCCACTCCATAGACTTTGTCGGCGTGGATTTGCGTTGATTCCGGCGATCGCCCTAAGTTTGCTCGTCAATGGCCTTAGCCTTGAAAGCGCCCATGCAGACAGCCCGGAAACAGCTCCGCCAGAGTTGATAGAAGCCTTGGCTCAAATTGATGCGGCAGCTAGTCGGCAGGATCTATCTGGAGTGATGCAGTTTTATGATCGGGCCTTAACCCACTCCGACGGTCTATCTTACCAGACGCTAGAAAACGCCCTAGCTGGGTTTTGGGAGAGATATGACAACCTCACCTACCAAACCGAGCTAACTAGCTGGGAACCGACAGAAAATGGCATTGTGACAGAGACCGTCACCACCATTACAGGGGTGCAACGGGTAGGCTCACGTCGATTTGACCTTACGGCTACCCTTGCCTCTCGTCAACGGTTTCAAGGTCAACGAATTGTCTCCCAAGAAATCTTAACAGAGCGCAATCAACTCACCGCAGGGTCAACTCCTCCGACGCTAGACGTGATCTTGCCGGAGCAGGTCAGCACGGGGCAAGAGTTTCCCTTTGATGTCATCGTGATGGAGCCTTTGGGCGATCGCATTTTGCTGGGTGCTGCTGTCGAGGAGCCTATTCGCGCAGAAGGCCACACCTCCTCTGCGGATGTCAACCTGAGTTTGCTCTCGGCTGGAGGACTCTTCAAGGTCGGTCAAGCCCCTGCTCTAGCTGGAAATCGTTGGCTGTCAGCAGCAATCGTTCGGGAAGATGGCATCGCTCTGATCACCCAACGCTTAAGAGTTTCAGGCCGGACAACCCCAGCTCGCAACTAAACAGACAAGGCTATGCCTCTGACTGGCTTAGACTGGCTTCGAATTAGAACAGGGGGGTTAGAACAGGGGGGTTAGAACAGGGGGCTTAAAGCCCCTTGCGGCCTCATCGGCAATTACATCGGCAATCACATCGGCAATTATGTAGGCAGTTAACTGTTGCTCAGCCCTATCAATATGGCCTCAATTCAAGATCAAGTTATTCTCATTACCGGTGCTAGCAGTGGCATTGGAGCTGCTTGTGCGAGAGTATTTGCGGAGGGGGGAGCCAGATTGGTTTTGGTGGCCCGTCGTCTGGAGCGTCTAGAACAGCTAGCCACCGATTTACAGCAGCAGTTTGGCAGCAAAATTCATCTGCTACAGCTTGATGTGTGCGATCGCCCCCAAGTCGAATCAGCCCTAAGCCATCTTTCCGCCCCCTGGGCCGAGGTCGATATCCTAGTCAACAACGCGGGCCTCAGCCGAGGCTTAGAGACGCTTCAGGAAGGCAACGTCCAAGACTGGGAAGAGATGATTGACACCAACCTCAAAGGTTTACTGTACGTCACTCGCACGCTCTTACCTGGCATGGTCGCCCGCCAGCGAGGACACATCATCAATTTGGGTTCCACTGCAGGACACCAAACCTACCCCAATGGCAATGTCTACTGTGCCACAAAAGCTGCCGTTCGAGCGTTATCTGAAGGCTTAAAGATGGATTTGCTGGGCACACCGCTGCGCGTGAGTTCAGTTGATCCAGGGTTGGTTGAAACAGAGTTTAGTAACGTCCGATTTCATGGAGACTCAGACCGCGCCAAAAACGTCTACGCCGGGATGACTCCGCTGACGCCCCAGGATGTGGCTGAGGTCGTGTTTTTCTGTGCAACTCGTCCTCCCCATGTCAACATCAACGATGTGATCTTGATGCCGACTGATCAGTCAAGCTCAACGCTGGTCCATCGCCGCACTCGCTAGAACCGCAAACCTACTCCGCCCTGAAGGGATGCAGCAGCACCGCCGCTATCTCGATAGGCATCAAAGGCAATAATGGCATTGCCAAACAAAACTAAATTGCTATTGGGCAGGCTGTAGTCTACCCCAGGCTGAAGGACGAAGCTGGTCTGATTGCCAATCGGGCTTGTGTCGCCGCCGCTTTGAAAGGCAACACCCGCACCAATGTATGCATCAGTTTGCCAATTAATAGGAATGTCATAGGACACGGTCGGAACGATCGCCGTGCTGTTACTAAACGTTAGAATCTGGGCTCGAAGTGAAACTGGAATTTCTAGCAATCGGTAGCGGGCGGCAATAACAATAGATGAATCTTGAGGTTCGTTCTCGGCACCGCTCGTCAGACCAAACGAGCCTCCCACCCCAACATAGCTACCGTAGGCCGGTTGGGCTTGGGCCACTGATGTCGTTAGGCAGAGCATCCCGACAGTAAGACTAATGCTGCCACAGGCGATCGCCCCCATTCTAGAGAGATGTGTAGGGGATTTCTCTTCTACTAAGCACTTCATAGCTAAGCTCCTCACAACCAAAGAAAGAACAGGCCAGCAACGAGATAAAGAAAACGAGTTAAAGAATAGGATTTTAATTAAGTCAATTTGTTGCCAATTATGCTTCTATTTGTTCGTTTCGGCAATGAATCTCTATCGCACGCCATAGTGGTTAGCAAGGTTTTCCTGATCAAGCCGGAGCTTGAAGAACCAGCGACAGGAATTTTCTATTAACCGATCGTGAAGCAAAATATAAAGCTACCGAGAAATAATCTGAATCTTTGGTTTTTTGCACTACATCAGGGCATCCTAAGACCATAATCTGGACAAAAACGGTCCTCTAGGAGGTTTGTGAGCAAAATGCTGAGATTTTTCCGTTCTACATTGCTGTTTTCAGCTGTCTCTCTGTCTTTGCTAGGAAGCTCTGCTAGCCCCGCACTGTCTCAAGAACGGCAGGGCTGCTTCATGATTGATGAGAGAGGTCACCTCACCGATCTCTCGTACATCTGTCCTTCTCCTCAGCAAATGGCAGGAACTCAAGTCTTGGGAACAGGCGACATTCAGGTGACGCTTCGATGGACAACTGCCGATGATTTGGATCTGGCAGTCACAGACCCTAGTGGTCAAACTGCTAGCTTCTTTAACCCCCAGATCTCATCAGGTGGTCAGTTAGATGTAGATGCAAATGCAGGGTGTGGCTCTAGGATGCCTTCTCCCATCGAAAATGTTTTTTGGCCGCCTTCACAAGCCCCTCAAGGTGAGTATAGTATTGCCGTAAATCTATTTAGCCGCTGTGCTTCTGGAACGAGTCCGATTGCCTTTTCGTTGACATTATTGGTTCAGGGCTCAACCCAAACCTTTGAAGGCACTGTCAGTGAGCAGAACCCAATCGCGAGCTATCCGTTTTCTCTGCCCCTGCGATAAGACTGCGATAGGACTTCCCAATAAATTAAGCCAAACCTAAGAAATAATTAGCTTTTTTGTATGGGTATATATCTTCTAGCTCAGTAGGCTTTCTAGGATGAATTGAGAACATCTGAAGTATCTTGTATATATACTTCGTTGGGGGGACTGGGAATGCGTCCAATTCAGCTGATTGCTTTAGTCGCAGGAGTCACACTTGGAATTGGAGGGTGTGGTCTGTTTGGTGGTGGTCAAGACACTGTCGTTACACCTACCCCAGAGCCTGATCCGTCCGTCGTGGTTGAGCCGATCGAACCCGAACCGACGGCTGAGGCTCCTGAAACCCAGCCTTTGACAGTACCTGCTCCGGATACAGCCCAAGTCCCCCCACCTCCAGGCTTGTTACCGCCTGACCTCATTAGCTCCACCAATCCTAACCAACGGGCGCAGGGTGTGCAGCGCGATCGCCCCGATCCGTTTGCTGGCCTACCCGCAAATCCTACAATTCAGACGCCTCCAGTTGCTCAAGTGCCGCAGACAGTGCCTCAGCTCCCTGGGTTGCCAGGAGTTCCCAGACCGGGAGTCGCTCCGGGAGGGACTCGTCCTGGAACTGCAGCTAGTCCCGGCACACCAGGTACTCGCCCCGGCCCAACAGGTGCGACGGGTGCAACAGGCCCAACAGGCGCGGCGGGTTCACCTGGCACTACCGGAGGACAGCTTGCCCCAGTCCCTAACCTAGTGCCTCAATTACCACCCCCACCCCCTCAGCCAGATTTGGCTCGGGCAGTTCAAGTGACGGGTGTCATTCAGATTGGCAACACGGTGCACGCGATTGTAAGTGCTCCAAATGAACCTAGCAGTCGCTATGTTCGAGTAGGACAACGGTTGTCAAACGGTCAGGTTTTAGTGAAGCGCATTGAAATGAATGCAGGCCTAGAACCTGTTGTGATCCTTGAGCAAAATGGCATTGAAGTCTCCAGGGCTGTGGGTGAGGGTGGACAGGAAGAACCAGCTGCTGCTGCGATCGCCCCTCCCCAATTTTCTGCAGGCTAGAGAGCTATAGGCTAGAGGATTGAGTCTCTATCAAGATGTGCTTATGGCAGCTTTTACCCTCTCTTCAGAAGCAAGCTTCCCGTTCCAATTTAGGCCTCAGGCCACGCAGGACGCCGATCTGCTTCGGCAGCTTGATTTCGTTCCAGGTCTGAAAGAAATCTTGATGCTGAGGCAGGTGCATGCTCTAGAACATGCGACGGTTTGGGTGCTAAGCCAATCTGAACCTGCCTCAGAACCCTCCAGCTGGAATTCGTTGGTAGAGCATGACACTCTGGGTGGGCTTTCGACAGAGCAGGGCTTTTACCTTTACGGCTGTGTTCATCCCGCAACACTTCGGCAAGCGGTTTCTGTCGCGCTTCAGCGCTTGCTGGAGGGAGAGTGGAATTTGGCTATTCACCCCCGCTGTGGGACAAATTTATCGGTGGGGATGGTCGTGGCCGCGAGTTTGGCGCTCGGTGCCCATTTTTTCCTGCCTAAAGGACCGATCGAGCAGCTATTAGGCTTGGGAGTCGCAACGTCAGCTGCAGCCTGCCTGACGCCGGAGCTAGGCCATTTAGCGCAGCGATATATCACTACGGCGGTTCCCTTCAACTTGGAGGTCGATCAAATCGAGCGGCAGCGCGATCGCAATGGTCGGCCTGTCCATTTTGTGAGGGTGCGGTGGATCGCGTAGCAATAAAACTTAAAAACTAGACTGACTAGAGAGCCCCTGTCGAATAGTACTCTGTAAAACAACCACTGTATGAATCAATCGCTTGCCAATAGCCTGCTAATTGCAATGGCATCATGATTCCTTTATGACTGGCAAGAGGTTGGGTTAAGAATTAATAACTTAGAAGGAAAGCACCCATGGTTCAACGCGGTTCTCAAGTCCGGATTCTCCGCAAAGAGTCTTACTGGTACAAAGACGTTGGTACCGTCGCATCTGTCGATCAAAGCGGCATTAAATACCCTGTTATTGTCCGTTTTGAAAAAGTTAACTACGCTGGCGTTAACACCAACAACTTTAGTACCGATGAAGTTTTAGAAATCGGCGCTCCGTCAGCTAAGGCGAAGAAATCTACGCCAACAGCCTCCGGTGGCAAGCAAACCACGCTCGATCCTCAAACTCGGAGGACGGGGCAAGGTGCCAAGACGGATACTCGTGCTGGCGCAGCGGCTGAAGCTCCAGGTACAGATAACCCCACCATTGAGGGTGATCCCAACCAAGGTACAGAAGCTCGGTAGGCTCTAGTCTCTCTGTGCTACTTTGCCTATCAAGTTAGGTTTGTGCCTGAACTACCTGAAGTTGAAACAGTAAGGCGGGGTCTCAATCAAGTGACCCTGCATCAAAAGATTAGGGGTGGGGACGTGTTGCTAGCTCGCACCGTTGCCTCCCCTCTTTCTATTGAAGATTTTTTGAAGGGAATAACTGGGACCGCGATCGCCCAATGGCATCGTCGCGGCAAGTATCTTCTAGCCGAATTGGTGCGTTTTGCTGCCAGTTCTGGGACTGGTTCTGAACCCGCTGGATGGCTAGGCGTGCATTTACGAATGACGGGGCAGTTGCTCTGGTTGCCGGAAGAAGCGCCGATTCAAAAACACTGCCGAGTTAGATTTTTCTTGGGCGATCGCCAAGACCTCCGATTTGTCGATCAGCGCACCTTTGGCCAAATGTGGTGGGTGCCGCCAGAGCGATCGCCAGAAACGGTGATCTCGGGGCTAAGACGATTGGGCCCTGAGCCTTTTTCAGCTGATTTCTCGGTGAGCTACTTGCAAGAACGGCTGCGCGATCGCCAACGACCGATTAAGAATGCGCTTTTAGATCAGTCACTTGTCGCTGGGATTGGCAACATTTATGCTGATGAAGCTTTATTTCTAAGTAGGATTCGGCCTGAGACACCCAGCGCCGCCCTCCAACCCCAACAAATCGACCGTTTACGCGAAAATATCTTAAAAGTTTTGCAAGACAGCATTGGTGTGGGCGGTACAACCTTTAGTGACTTCCGAAACGTACAGGGAATAAACGGCAACTATGGCGGTGTGGCCTGGGTTTACAACCGGACTAATCAGCCCTGCAAAGTTTGTTCAACGCCAATTCAGCGACTGAAGATGGCGGGACGCTCTGCCCATTTTTGTCCGCAGTGTCAAGGAGACGTGAGGGGTCGGGAGTGAGCCTTATGATCCTTAGCCTGAGGGTGTCTACAATGCTTTGAAGTACAATGCTTTGAAGAGGAGTACTTTCAGTCAAAGTAGACATGGCAATTAAAAAAGGTGATGTGGTTCGCGTCGTTCGCGAAAAGCTGGAGAATAGTTTGGAAGCCAAGGCCAGTGATGATCGCTTCCCGCCCTATCTCTTTGAAACAAAGGGTGAAATTTTGGATTTGCGGGGAGACTACCTGCTGGTAAAATTTGGCCGTGTCCCCACCCCAAATATTTGGCTGCGCGCCGATCAGCTTGAAAAGTTTGAATCGTAATTTGCGATCGCCCATTCTCCTCGCTCGGCCCCTAAAACCATGACTTCTTTCTCCGCCGTTAAACCGACCTGTACGCCCATGCGAGTTTCTATCATTGGTGCAGGAAATGTCGGCAGCACGCTGGCTCAACGCATTGCCGAACGTAATCTAGCGGATGTTGTGTTGTTAGATGTTGGAGCTGGCCGCCCTCAAGGGATCGCCCTAGACCTAATGGAAGCTCGGGGCATTGAGGGGCACGATCGCCATATTAGTGGAACGGCTGACTATGCGGACACCGCTAACTCTGATGTGGTGGTGATCACAGCAGGTTTGCCGCGCAGACCGGGGATGGCTCGCGATGACCTGATGAAGACCAATGCCAAGATCGTCATGGAGGTCACGCAACAGGCGATCGCCCATTCTCCCAATGCACTGGTTATTGTGGTCACTAATCCCCTAGATGTGATGACCTACCTCGCCTGGAAAGCGAGTGGCTTGCCCCACGAACGGGTCATGGGCATGGCTGGCATCTTGGACTCATCCCGCTTTCAAACGTTTATTTCTTTGGAGCTTGGTGTTTCCGCTGCTGATGTCAATGCAATGGTGTTAGGTAGTCATGGCGATTTGATGGTGCCCCTACCTCGCTATTCCACCGTCAACGGGATTCCCATCACCGAGCTGATGACACCGGATACGATCGATCGTCTAGTAGAGCGCACCCGCAACGGTGGCGCAGAAATCGTTGAGTTGATGCAAACGGGGGGAGCCTACTACGCCCCGGCCTCCTCCACCTGCCAAATGGTTGAGGCGATGCTGCTCAATCGGTCTCGGCTGTTGCCTGTTGCGGCCTATTTGCAAGGGGAATATGGGCTGCAAGATGTCTTTATTGGAGTTCCGGTGCGACTAGGCTGTCGGGGGGTCGAAGAAATTCTGGAACTGGATCTAACCGATGCCGAACGGGAGGCTCTTCACTTTTCGGCTCAGTCAGTGCGCCAAAATATTCAGCAAGCCTTAGCTTTGATAGAATCAGAATAATTTTTCTTTCGCTTCTTGCTCCCGCTCTCTTGCCCAAAACCCTCTTGCCCAAAAACAGAGTATGAGGGCATGTCACAGAGAGCGATTTAGCTTCCAGACGCAGCCCGATAACAGGTTGGTGGTGACGTGGGCCACAATGGGCACTAGCAGATTGCCAGTCTCCCAGGCGCTGAAGCCTAGGACTAAACCGATGACGGTGGCCCAAATTACATAAGACCACTGCTGTGGACCGCTGAAGTGGAGAACGCCAAAGCAGAGGCTAGAGACACTCAAACCAAACCAATTTAAGCCGATTGCGGGCAGCATCACACCGCGAAACAGCAACTCTTCACTCAGCCCTGGCAACAACCCTAGCCAGATCAAGTCAGGCCAAAACAAGGGTTGTAAAACAAGCTGTAGGTAGAAATCGGCGCTCTTACGATAGGAGGGCCAGAGGTAATAAATCACAGAACTTGCGGCGGTGATGCATAGCCCTAGCCCCACACCTAGGAGCAAAAATGTTGCATCTCCAGTAACAGGCAGCATCATGACTGGATCCAGCCACAACCATAGCCGTGCTACCAGGAGCAACAGCACGGCTGTAACTCCCATTGCAGCCAAGACTTGGACCCGAGTGAAGGACTCGACGTTGGGCTCGTGTGGGCGCTGATCGGTCACAGTGGTTGGGCAAGGGTAGAGAGGATTGGAGGGCATTCAGAATGCGATTTAAGGCTAGCACCTCTCCATGAAGGTTGACAGCGAAATAGCCATATCAGTAACGGATTGATACAAGATCAGGTCGAAGGGCGGCTGGATGGACACCTGCACGGTGGGCTACCAAAACCCCTAGCGCCTCCAGGTAGGATTGCACCTGTATGGCTTTTACACCAATCTGCTCGGGAGAAACCTGCATCCGCGTTTGATTATCTTTCACCGCAATAATTTGAGCGGCGGTTTGGCTCAAGCTGAGGACTGCACTGCCGCCGCAGGCCGTTGCTGGGATGATTACGGCATCTACCTGATTGGCCCAGATATCTGGTGTTTGAGATGCTTGGGACGTTTGGGAAATTAGACTAGGGGCGCGGCTCAATCCAGCTAAGACGCAGGGTAAAAATGTGTAGCCTAGTTCTTCGGCAGCCGATCGAGGTGAAAGATCGGGGTCGAGGGGCAAAGGCGAGAGGGCCGGGGCATGGGCGCAGGGAATTTGAAAGGTGCGGACGACGAGATGGCTGATCACAGCTTCGGCACCTGCCAACGGATCAACGCCTTGTCCATGACGGTAGCTTTGTAGCGCCTCACTGTCCTCATCATCAGGAAACCTGGCCACGATGGCGATCGCCCCGACTTTGCTGTGGGTAATGAGCTTGTCTACCGCTCGCAATAAGCTATCAGGATGCTGAATGGTGCCCCAGGTTGCCCCAGAGGCTGCCGTGCGTAACTCTACGCCCAAAGGCTGGTCGGTGATGACAGCATCGGCGATCGCCAGCCCCAACGTCGCCCGAGCCGCATCCACAACTTGCAAATGGCGCAGGCGCAGTTCCGGTTCAATGCCCTGATCGAGCACAACCCCGATCGTGTTTTGATGCACTGGGCGCAATCCCCATCGCCCCGCCGCAAACTGATCGAGCCCATAGCCTTCCACATAGAGCGTGTTGGGCATAGGCCAATAGAGCTGTGCGCCGTTGAGAACATTGGGGTGGGTGATCAGGCGATCGGAAATTTGGGCGATCGCCCGCGCCACTGGCAACGCATCTCCGGCATAGCCTCCAATCGACGCCCCAATGCCCGTCGGAACAATTAAAACAGTGGTATAAGGACGCTGATTCAACCTGCTGTAATCGTATCTGTGTGGGTGGTCACAACAGCCTCAACCTGAGCCTTTTGCCGCTCTTCATCAATCGCAGTGACAGCCCAGCGCAAAGGCACTCCCCGCTTCAAAAGCTCAGTTTCAATGGCTTGATGCAGCTGATTGGGTGTCTCTTGCAAATTGATTTCGGCCGTAATGAAGTGAGTAATCATTCAATACATCCAAACTGGAATTCAGGATTTGCCAAACTGCAGCTTATAAACAATCTCTTCTTTTTCCGTTTCAATCTTCAGATCAGAACGAGGATAGGCTACACAGAGCAAAGCATATCCCTGCTCCTGCAGTTCTTGGCTCACCCCCATCCCATCGGCCTGGTCTACCGTCCCTTCTAGGACAAGGGCTGCACAAGTCGTACAAACTCCCGCCCCGCAGGAATAAGGTAGCTCTATCCCACCTTCCTCTGCTACAGCCAGAACGGTTTTATCTTCTGGTACGTTCAGGACATGCGTATTGCCCTGATGATGAATTTCGACAGTGTAACTTTTGGCCATGATCCCTGTACTTGGTCGGAATGCGTCTCAGCAAAACAAAATCTTTTCTTTTCCTATTCTTTCACGAATTTGTTGCCCAAATTTTAGACAACACCTGCTTGAAAGCGCCTTGAAAGCTCTACAAAACGCCCTTTGAGCTAGGAATGGTATGAGCTCGCCGGGGATCAATCTCGATCGCCATCCGCATCGCCCTTGCAAAAGCCTTAAAAGTGGCTTCAATGATGTGGTGAGAATTGATGCCGTCGAGCTGTCGGATATGCAGCGTCATCTGAGTGTGATTGACCACCGCTACAAAAAACTCTCGCACAAGCTGAGTATCGTAGCTGCCCACTCGTTGTGTCGGGATATCTAAGCCATAGCTGAGATGGGGACGACCTGAGAAATCTAGCGTCACCTGCACCAGAGCCTCATCCAGAGGGGCAATGAAGTGACCAAAGCGGACGATGCCCCGGCGATCGCCCAATGCTTGAGCCAGAGCTTGCCCCAGCGTGATCCCCACATCTTCATTGGTGTGATGGTCATCTATTTCTAGATCACCTTCAGCATTAACCTCCAGATCGATCAAGCCGTGGGAAGAAATCTGATGCAGCATGTGATCTAGAAAAGGAACGCCGCTGGCAGCAGAACATTTTCCCTGTCCATCCAGATTGAGGCTGACCTGCACATTTGTTTCTTTTGTCGTCCGGCTGATGGTTGCAGTCCGGGGCGGCAGATCTAACCCCAAGGGAGCGGGAAGAGCTTGAGCCGAAGAGGATGTTTCGCTAGCGCGTGTCTGCATGAGACCGAAATCACTGAATTTAAGACAATAATCTATTATCTCTCACTTGCTCTCGGATCTCAGACTCATCCTCTTCCCATAATCTACATTCCCATGATTTCGTAGCCCGAATCGACGTACAGGATTTGTCCTGTAATGCCGCTGGCCAGGTCACTACAGAGAAATGCAGCGGCATTGCCGACCTCTGTTTGGGTGACGGTGCGACGCAGAGGCGCAACCTCTTCGACGTGGTGGATCATGTCTAGAATGCCACCCACTGCGGAAGATGCCAGGGTGCGAATGGGGCCTGCCGAAACCGCGTTGACTCGAATATTGTGGGGGCCAAGCTCTGCAGCCAGGTAGCGGACATTCATCTCAAGGGCTGCCTTAGCCACTCCCATCACGTTGTAGTTGGGAATTACTTTTACACCCCCCAAATAGGTCAGCGTCACAATGCTGCCTCCTTCGGTCATCAAAGGCTTGGCCGCACCACTCATTTGCACCAGGGAGTAGGCACTGATATCCAACGCTTTGGTAAATCCGGCTCGGCTGGTGCTGCTAAAGTCTCCAGTCAGGTCGTCTTTGTTGGCGAAGGCTAGACAGTGAATTAAGATATCCAGCTTTCCCCACTGGTCGCGCACCGCGTCAAAGGTCCCTTGAAGCTGCTCTTCGTTCTGCACATCGCAGGGTAGAAACAAACTCGGCTGCAGAGGCTCGACCAATTCTGCAACTTTTTTCTCAAAACGGCCCCGCTCGTCGGGCAGATAGGTGATACCCAGATTGGCTCCAGCTTGATGCAGCTGTTGGGCAATCCCCCAGGCAATGGAACGGTTGTTGGCAATGCCAGTGACAAGAGCGTTTTTTCCAGTCAAATTCAGCATGACAGTCCAAGTTAAAGCGCAATTAGGAGCATACTGAAGAATAGGTTTTAAGGATAGGGGATTAAACGGCGGTGCCCCGGTGCGATCCGAATCCTGACTAAATCTGACCGAGATCTAAACTAACTAAAATTCTTCCTGAGCCGCCTTTCCAGCAGTGTGTGAGTAGGCTGGGGGGTAGGCGGATACTGGATCTGTAGCAGTCTGTCGAGTTGCGCTCAGCGTAGTTTGCCAACAGGCTAAAATTGACAGGTTCTGAAGAATGTAGCAAAGGGCACAAAAAAGTACCTCGAAGTTAAGTTTTAGTGTTCTAAAGTCAGAGAATTCTCACAGCGAGACTGCAAGTCGATAACTACTGCAATTTTGCAACTGTGACCTGTACGGTAGAGGACTGCTTAACGTCTCAAGGGAATCAGGTAGGGCAAAGGGTATGGTAATGACGCCAGATAAGCCGCTAGCAAACGTGTTTCGCCAGCTGAGTGGGGGTGCCTTTCCACCAGTGGTCGAAGCCTTTGAGCGCAGTAAAACCATCTTTTTTCCGGGAGATCCAGCGGAGAGAGTCTATTTTCTGTTGAAAGGGGCGGTGAAACTCTCCCGTGTCTATGAAGCTGGGGAAGAAATCACAGTTGCTTTGCTGCGTGAAAATAGTGTTTTCGGAGTTTTATCTCTGATTACTGGTCATCGCTCCGATCGCTTTTATCATGCGGTCGCATTTACGCCGGTTGAGCTGCTATCGGTTCCGATTGAGCAGGTGGAAAAGGCACTGAAAGACAATCCAGAACTGTCGATGTTGATGTTGCAGGGCCTATCGTCGCGCATTCTCCAGACAGAGATGATGATTGAAACGCTTGCCCACCGCGATATGGGTTCTAGATTGGTTAGCTTTTTGTTGATCTTGTGTCGCGATTTTGGGGTGCCAAGCCCAGAGGGAATTACGATAGATCTAAAGCTATCGCATCAGGCGATCGCAGAAGCCATTGGTTCGACGCGGGTGACGGTAACGCGCCTGTTGGGGGATTTGAGGCAAGATAAGATGATCTCCATTCACAAGAAGAAGATCACAGTCCACAATCCGGTTGTTTTGAGTCAGCAGTTTACTTGATCCTTTGCCGCGTCTAATCCTGCGCTTCGTCTTACACGTTCAGAATACAGTAGGCTGTATCTGGACTATTTTGTGTCGAAAATGACCTCTGGGTTGGTCCTCATTGCAGCAGTTTTGGTATTGGGGGGTGTGATCGCAACGTTGGGCGATCGCATTGGTTCGCGTGTTGGTAAAGCGCGCCTGAGTCTATTCAATCTTCGCCCTCGCCAAACCGCTACTGTGGTCAGTATTGCGACTGGTAGTCTCATCTCGGCCTCGACGCTAGGGATTTTGTTTGCAATTAGTGATCAGCTCCGGACAGGTGTTTTTGAGTTGCGACAAATTCAAGATGATTTGGCCACAGCCCGTCAAGATTTGGATGCCGCTCAAACAGAAAAGACCGAAACTGAAGCTGAGCTAAATGAAGCGATTAACCGTCAGCAAGCTGCCCAGAGACGATTGCGACAGATTAACCGCACGTTGGAAACGGCGATCGCCCGTCAAGAGCAAACCGAAGACCAGCTGATTCAAACGCAGGCTCAGCTGAGTCAGGCAGAAGCTAGTTTTCAGCAAGCTCAGGCTCAGCTAGGTCAGGCAGAAGCTAGTGTTCAGCAAACGCAGGCTCAGCTCACCACCGTGTCCCAGCAGGCAGCTAATTTGCGCTCCGAAATTCAGCAGCTGCAAACGGAGCGGCAGGAACTAATTACTCAGCAAGAGCAGGTTCGGGCTCAAATCGCTCAGCGGGATCAAGAAATTGCGGCTCGTAACCGGGAAGTGATTGAGCGGGATCGGGCGATCGCCGCCCGCGATCAAGCCATTTCAGAGAAAGAAAACCTGCTGCAAGATCTGGAAAGTCAGCGGGCTTTCTTGCGGCAGGAGGTGCAAATCTTGGAGCGAGAATTTCAGGGGTTGCGCCAGGGAAATGTCGCTCTTTTCCGAAACCAAATCCTCACCTATGGCGTCTTGCGGATCGCAGATCCAAGGCTAGCTCGTCAGGCGGTTGATCAACTGTTGTGGCAAGCCAACCGGGTTGTCCTAGAACGGGTTCGTCCCGGCGTCGCTACATTAGATGCTCAGGTCATTCAAATCACCAATACTGAGGTCGAACAGCTGGTCAGCCAGATTCAAGATGGTCAAGACTATGTGATTCGGCTGCTCTCTGCCGGAAACTATGTGATCGGAGAACCTTGTGTTGTCGCAGGAGAACCCTGTATTCAGGTTCTGGCCTCAGCGGTGCCCAATCAGATTGTTTTCTTCCCAGGGGAGGTCATCACTGCCACAACCGCTGATGCGACTACTATGACGGATGAACGTTTGGTTGAGCGCATCAACCTTCTCGTTGCCGCGTCTCAATTTCGCATTCGTCAAGCCGGAATCTTGACAGATGCTGTTCAGGTGTCGGATGGCCGCACAGAGACGGTGGTGAGTTTCTTTGAGGCGCTCAAAGAGTACAACCAGCCCGTAGAGGTGCAGGCCGTTGCAGCGGAGATCACCTACACCTCTGGGCCAGTCCGAATTGAGTTGGTTGCAGTCCAAAATGGACAAATCTTGTTTGGCACCAACTAAAACTAGTGCTAGTGATTGATCTAGCGGTTGATCTAGCGATTGATCTAGTCAATGAGTCAGTAATTTGCCGAAAGACCTAACCTGAAACAGCATGCAACTTTGCTCTGAGCCTCCTAAGCAACCTGTCATTTTGGGCTTTGATCCCGGTCGGCAAAAGTGTGGTCTGGCCTTGATGGGCCTCGATCGCAACTTGTACTATCATCAGGTGATTCTCTCTGATCAGGCGATCGCCACCATTGAATCCCTCCGAGCACAGTTTCCAATTTCAATCTTGGTCATGGGGGATCAAACAACTGCCAAAGACTGGAAACAAAAACTCAATCAGGAGCTACCCGATCCGCTCCGGATTGTCATGGTGGATGAACGTTATAGCACGCTAGAGGCACGCGATCGCTACTGGCAACTGTACCCTCCCCGAGGGCTAGGCCGACTGATCCCGACCGGAATGCGGACTCTACCACGCCCCATCGATGACATTGTGGCGATCTTACTGATTGAGCGATATTTGGGTCGCCTGACTAACTAAGATATTTTGGCTAAAGATCTCTGGCTAGAGATCTCTGGTTAAGGATCTTTGGCTAAGAAGCTCTGGCTAAGGACGTTTGGGCTAAGGATATTTGAGCTTAAAGCTCAGCCCGAATGGTGAAGGAGTAGTCTCCCCCTGGTTCTAGCTGATAGTCGCAACGTTCTAGAAATCGGCCCAGCGGTTCTTTAATCAAGGCCCGTCCTAACGAGGGCTGTACAGAAAGCTCGCCTCGACGAAAGCGCCATTGAAACTGCCAAGCATATTCACTGGCATGCACTTCGCCCTCAATCTTGCCCATCTGCCAGGACTGATAGGTAATGCGAACATAAGCAGTAGTTTCTGGCAGTGGCTTGGAACTCACAATAGCTCTGGGGTGGCTCTGGGGTGGCTCTGGGGTAGACCTGCGATTAGGCAAAGGGCTTTTTAGCTAGCTTAGCGTCAGGTTCAAGCACCCACAATACTAGACCTTTTGGAACTCGCGTCAAGACAATTCGATTACCCTTTTCAAGTAATCGCATCGCTCCGCGTTGAGCAGCCTCGACCGCAGAATAAAACCTGACATAGGCGTAATAGTGCCCCCCATAGAAAATTGCGCTCATGGGCCGAGGGGTATCGGGTAAGACGATGTGGCATTTCAGCACAAGCTTCTGCGCCAAGACCACAAAGGGTCTAGAAGAGCCAAACGAAGACTCTGAACCAGAGTCGTTGAATTGCATGAATATCTTCTCCCTAACATCTGAAATCACAGATCTAGAATTCCCGCAACAGCTTCAGGCAAAACAGCTTCAGGCTATTTTACTTCTAGAGAAACTGTCCGGTTGTTATAAAGGCTCATCGCTTTCGCTATCCCTTGCTTGAGACTGAGTTCTGTTGCGTCGGTTGCAAGTTGCAATACTTCAGCCATCGTCTGACGTTCAGCTTTGGAAAATTGACCCAAAACATGGGAAACCGTGTCTTTGTCTGACCCTTCGGTTTTGGGGCTGCCTATGCCAATCCGTAGGCGCGGAAAGTCTTGAGTACCCAAGTGGGCGATCGCCGATTTCATACCGTTATGGCCGCCGGCTGATCCCGACAGCCGCAGCCGAATTTTGCCCACAGGCAAATCCATCTCGTCATAGATCACCAGCACCGACTCCGGTGGCAGTTTAAACCAATCGATTACCGCTCGAATGGCCTGTCCAGAACGATTCATATAAGTGAGTGGCTTCAGTAGGCGAATTTTATCTCCATTCGGCCCTCGACCTTCTCCGAAAATAGCCTGAAACTTACGATTTTCGGCCAAGTCGATCTGCCAGACTCGCGCCAGAGTATCAATGGCCTCGAAGCCAATGTTGTGCCGCGTCTGATCATATTTTGAGCCTGGATTACCCAAACCCACGACAAGCTGAGGCACAACTAAGGCCGGAGATGAAGACGGATCCATCATGTCTAGTTAAGAGAGATTAGCCCTTTACCCTTGCTGGGGTTGATTAACAGCTTCTTCTTCCATCACCTGAGCGGTCAGCGGCTCTTGATCATCAGACGTCTCGTCGGTTGCGGTCGTTGAGTTGAGAGCCTTGCGAGTTGGATTCTCTAATTTGGCTTCCATTGGCTTGTTGACCGTTTTCTCGATCTGTTCAGCTTCCCGCTTAAATTCGTTCTCAAATTCTTTTGAAGCTTCCTGAAAGCCCCGAATCGCCTTACCCATGCTCCGTCCAATTTCTGGAAGCTTTTTAGGGCCAAAAATGAGCAGGGCAACCACCATGATCAAGGCCATTTCAGGCAACCCAATCCCGAAAACATTCATGAACCTTCCTCCTGCAATTGCTCAACAGCGATCAAGCGTGTGGGCATACCAACTTTTGACACTCCCCGCGCTAAAGCGACGGAGATTTGGGAATGAGCCCGCAGGCTCTCACAGGCGTAGTCAAAGCGCCCCTAATAGGTTGCCTGAAGGCTTCCCTTTACTTTTTCAATTTCTTTGCTCTGCTTGGAAACTCTCGCCGATGAAACTACTTTGCTACCGACATTTTTGCGCCTGCTTACGCTACGCAAGTCTGCCCTCACGGGATGTCAAGCCCCTTCCATTCGGGTCTACGAGTGCATCGCATCTCAATTATACAGCGGCTAAAGCCGCCATGTCGCTTTTCCGCCCCGCTCTAAAGAGACGGGGCTACCAAGCTCCCGAACTATTTTCGTGTACAACTTGTAGGCGTACGATGTGGGCGTACCAACAGAGTAACGCCATCTCTCACAATCTCTGTTCCTAATCTCCGGTTTCAGTATCTGTTCCCAGTATTTTGCCTCAGTATTCAGTATAGGCGGAACAAAAATCCCCGGTAGAGACCGGGGAAATTCATTGCCTGTCAATTGACAAGGAGGGCTAGTTGCCTAAGCTTCTCCAGTCAACGTCAACGCTATTGAGCAGAATGGAGGAATTATAAAGCTGCAGAATAATCAAGAGGAAGACGAAGAACAGCAGCATAAACACCGCCATCAGTGGAGTCGTACCCCAACCGGGAGCGACTTTTCCGTATTCGGAGTTTAGCGGCTTGAGGATATCTCCCAACCGAGTCCGTTGTGCCATGGGGGACCTGTCAAATTTCTAGTTTTAACGATCCGTAATATTATAGGAGAATACTACTCATAAATGAGTTTTGATAATGGAACCTGCAACAGTTTTTAGTATTTCAATCGCTGTGATTTTGGTGGGAGTCACTGGATTCTCGATTTATACGGCATTTGGACCGCCTTCTAGGGAATTGAACGATCCTTTCGATGATCACGAAGATTGAACCGACAGCGTGCCCAAAGGTGCCGAAGGCTAAGAAATGTTGCTTTTTGCGGCGATCGCCTCATTTTGTGGACAGCCTAAAACTTCTTAGGGTTTCAATCTTAGGGTTTGAAATGGTTTAGGAATAAAGCTCAAACGTGGCGATCGCCCAAGGTCTAATTCCAATCTTGGCCTGAGCAGTGCCCCCTGAGTTTGGATTTGGATTTTCTAGTAGATTCATTGGCTGGGCGATCGCCAACTCTAAGTCGCTCTGCAACTGGAGTTTGGCAGCTTGCCCCTCACACTCATAGCAGCGCAAAATCCAGCATGATCGATCTTCTGAGCGCTTGAAAGCCGTTAGGACCAGATTGTCGGCAGACAAATGAATCCACTGGGCGATCGCTGGCAGTGCCGCATGAGAATTCCGTTCGGAGGATAAGAGCCGTGCCTGGAGGGGCTGAGTCAGCTCATAGCCTCGACGCACTGTGTGGGCCGCTTCCCAACTGTCGGAGTGAGGATATAGCGCATAGGTAAAGTGATGCAGACCCCGATCGGCTTCTGGGTTGGGCCAGATTGAGCCTCTCAAGAGGGTCAGACGTAGCTGAGACGGTTGGCTATCGTAACCATGTTTGTAGTCGCTGAGGATGCTGACGCCAAGCTCGTCACTACTTAAATCGGCCCACTGCAACGCTGGGACTTCCCATTTTGCCTGCTGATGAGGATCGCTCGACTGCGTGGGTCGCTGAATTGCGCCATAGGGAATCTCATAGGTGGCAGTGTCGGATTTTACGGTCAAGGGAAAGGCCGCTTTGACGAGAACCTGGCGCTCTTGCCAATCAACGGTTGTTTCGATTTTTAGCACCGCTGAACCGTCCTGAAGCACATAGTCTTGACGAAATTGCGATCGCCCCAATTGGCGAACTACCCGTAGCCGTTGCTGGAGTGGCCCTTGTTCTATCCAGGTGATTGAGAGCAGCTTAGTAGGCGGCAGCGGATGCTGAGCGTAATTGGGATCAATATTCCAAGCATCCCAATACTGCCCTTGATCTTGAAACGCCTGGAGCTGATTGCCAGGACCGCTCAAAACCTCTCGTTGGTTGATTTTGTCAAAGACGCTGCTCAAATCGCCCGTTTGAGGGTCAACCCGGATGCAAAGCTGCTGATTTTCGAGCTGCCACTGGGGAAAATCTGGGGGAGCCATTTCTGGGGGAGATCCTGCTGGCCGGAGCCAAAACAATCGATATCCGACGCCAGGTACGGTCGCTCTAAAGAGAAGTTGATCGGCATCTGAGACACACGGCTGGGAAGGCAGCAGCTTTCCTTCTAGGTCATAGACCTCCCAGTTTTGGCCAGCTTCCCGGTTTTGGCCAGCCCCCCAATTTTGGGCAGCCTCCCAGTTTTGGCCAGCCTGAGGCAGCGACACTGTTGTAATTTCGCAGCGCTGCCAGTTGAGGGCATTGAAGACGATAAAGGGCTGACAGTCTGAATGCGGTGGGGGTGGGAGTTGGATGTGGGAGGCGATCGCCCCCAAGGCATCTGTCAACAACTGATGCCCAATTTGAGCGGCTTTCTGCCAGTCCTGATTGGCGTCCACAAAGACTTGTGGAATCGACGAACCGGGCAAAATATCGTGAAACTGGTTAAATAACACCAATTTCCAGGCCGCCTCAATCTCTGCGTGAGGATAAGCTGCGCCCAGGCTCAACGTTGCCAACGCTGAAAATAGCTCGGCCTGATAAAGCAATCGCTCACAGTGACGATTTTGTTGCTTTTGATCGGCATGGGTGGTGTAACAGCCTCGGTGGAATTCTAGATAAAGCTCATCGGCCCAGGTGGCGTGAGGCGTGACGGGGGGAGATGCTGAGTCATCCCCTTGCTGTTTTGGGGGAGCGAGAGAGGGTTGCTTTGTCTGGGATAGTTGGTTTAGGTAGTCTAGGGCAGTGGTGAATTCTAATTTTGGGAAGAAGGGCGATCGCTGCCAGCGCCGAAACACTTCGAGCATGTCGCGACTGGGGCCGCCACCGTGGTCGCCGACGCCAGGGAGCCAGAGGGTTTCAAGTTGTCCGGTTTTAGCTTCCCATGTGCAGGCATAGGTGGCCATTTTGATGGGGTCGATGCCTTCTCCGATGGGGGGCGCGGTGAAGCTAAGGATCTCGCTGCCATCGGGCGATCGCCACCTACAAACTTCGTGGGGAAACTGGGTGGTGTCGTTCCAGCGAAGCTTTTGGGTGACGAAATATTCGATTTCGCCTAGCTGGAAAATTTGGGGAAGCTGCCAGCAAAAGCCAAAGCTATCGGGAAGCCATGCGATCGCGCTGGGTTTGCCAAATTTTTCTTGAGTGTACTTCTGCCCATAGAGCACCTGCCGCGCAATCGATTCGCCACTAACCAAATTAAATTCAGGTTCGACCCATAGCCCCGCCACAACTTCCCAACGTCCGGCCTGAATTTGGGTTTGAATTTCGGCAAACAGCTCCGGGCGGTTTTGTTCTAGCCAGTCATAGAGGGCCGGAGTCGAGTGGCAAAAAATCAGCTCTGGAAAGTCTGCTTGTAGCTGGAGCACCGAACGGAAAGTGCGTTCTGCGGCGTCCCAGGTGTCGCTCACGGGCCAGAGCCATGCCATATCGAGGTGGGCATGACCGACGGGGCGGATTGATCGTTGCTTCAGCCAGTCCTGGAAGGGAGAAAGCTGCTGACGAAGTGTGATTAGCGATGCATCGAATTGAGCGCGATCGGGCAAGGCAGACCATTGAACTTGCTCAACGGCTGCTGCGACAGTCTGAAGCTGTTCAGGCTCAAACTGAGTCAGGTAGCACTGCAAAACGGCCAACTCGTCGGCTACAAAACCTGGTTCGGGGCAAGGTTCTAACTCGCCATTGGGACGCTCGTAGAGGCAGCGCGATCGCACCAACGCGCCATCATCATGTCCAGGACTGATCAGCCGGATGGCAACATCAAAGCGATCGCCCTTCTTCACCCCGGCACTCAGCAAAATCCGGGTAGAGCAATCAAACAAATCACCTTCCTGAACGAGCTCCCCATTGACAAAAATCTGGGCCAATTCTGCCCACCACGTCAGCGCCAACCGCAGGGTCAGCCCTTCTAGCGGATAGCCTGCCAAATCTAGAGGCACTTTAATCTGCTGGCCTAGCCATAGCGTCTGCCGACCTTTGCTCCAGGCGATGTGCTCACGATTGTTGAGAGGGGCGATCGCCCAGTCAGACCACCGTTCTGTCTGCAAGGCTTGATCCACAGGCAGATCCGCCAAACAGCACCGCCAGGAGGGTTGGCGATCGCGCTGGGTGAGCTGTCGCAAGGCGTCGATGGCCGCGTCAATCACGGCTGAAGCACTTTCAGCATGAGTGTTAGCAGAGCGTTGGAGATGAGGCGCAAAATCAGGCATAGATTGAGAATTGCGTACAGGCAGTTTGATGGCGCACCGGATCTTCTGAACTCTACAATGGAATTCTGCAACAACTTCGGTTGGGACTGCACAGACTGTTATGGATGTAAGCCCATGTCTGGTTCTGGTCGCTACGAAAGTCGGTTATTCAATTATGTCGTTCGCCAGTCTTTGAAATGGGGCGATCGCTATGGCCAAGTGCTGCGAAATGCCCAACAGGCTGTCGTTTGGGGCGTGCAGGTGGCACTGTATCCCATTTATGCGACGTTTCAGGGGGGGCGATTGGCTCGACGCGAGCTGAAGCAGACTGTTCGCCGCATCTGGCCGAAGCTCAAAGCCGCAGAGCAAGTCATTCATCCGTCTCAGCCAGCCCAACCGCCCGAACCCCTAACGGCAGATACGCCGATTTTGCGAACGTTGGCGGCAGTGCAGTCGTTGCCAGGGTTGTCGGTCGTGGGAGCCCTCGCCGCAGGGAAAGAAGCTACCCATGCGGCCATAACCGACTCATCTATAACCGATTCATTGGCGCTGGTGCTGAGTCCGGCGGGGTTGGCAGTGCCTGTTGCTACCCCAGAATTGGGACTTGCGCCCACCTCTGCTTCTGGTATCTCGCTCTCTGGCCTCACAACCTCTGGCTTCACAATCGAACCTTTTTCGTCAACGCTGACGGCGGCCCCCGACTCTACTAAGGCGATCGTGGTTCAGGGTGTGGCCAGTCTGCTAGAGACTCGGCAGTTGGTGCTCGTCACGATCGCAAACGAGATTTTGAATATTCTGACCTCCGCCCAGCAAGTCCAGCTACAGCAGCGCATCAGTTGGGAGTTGGCGGGTTACTGGCGCGATCGCCGTCTCCAAGCCGTACAACAAGCGGCCCTGCGCGGCAATTTTACCGTTTCAACCTTTTTGACACCCCCCGCCGATCGGCCCACCTTGCTACCGCCAGTGCGTTGGTTTCGCGGCCTGATTCGCTGGGTGCAGACGGGGCCAGTGGCGATCGCCACCAATTTGTTTCAAGAGTCTGCTCTACAGCCCAGTGCCGAACTATTGGAGTTGGCGGAACTGGCCGAACTAACTGATCTGTGGAGTGGCGGAGCTTCTGCGTCCGCAGACTGGCTCACGATGGAAGATCTGTTTGGCGGGCTCACACCAGACGCGGCTACAACTTGGCCTGCGTTGCAGTCAGCTCCTGCTTCAACGAAAGCCAAGCTGTCGGGGATTCCTCCCTTATCTGCATTGCCTGCTGCGATGGCCTCTCCAGCCTCTGGAACCCAGGCCGTATTTATGGCTTCTGGTGCGGCTTCTGGTGCAAATTCTGGTGCGCTAGTCGAGCCACATTCCAACCCGTCCCAGTCGATGGGCCTGTTGCAACGGGGGGCTCAAGCGTTGCAGCGTTGGATCAAACCATTCCTGAAAGCGCCTACCCCTGCCGTCTCCACTTCCGCAGGCAAAATGACGGTTTCTGCGCCAGGACATTTGGACAGGAAAATCTCGACGCCCTCTAGAGGTTCGTTGCCTCTGGTTCCGCCCAATTTGCTTCCGCCCAATCTTGTCTCGACTCTGACAACTGTTTTTTCTCAACCGCCTGATTCAACCCCAGATCCAGATCCTGCCGCTGAGGCTTTGACAACGGTACAATCTCAAGACTCGGAGTTGACCAACACTTGGATTGAAATCGAAGCCACATTTGTGGGGTATGAGAAACATCCTTTAGAGCGATTGTTGGAATGGCTCGATCGGGGCATGCTGTGGTTTGAGGATTGGCTGATGAAGCTCTGGAACTGGCTGCAGCAACGTCGCAAGCCATAGTTGGTTGACAAAATATAGTTGGCTAATGAAAGTTGCCTGACCTAGTTGTCTGACAAAATTGCCTAGATTGTGTTGCCTAGATTTTCTGGTTGTTCACCTAGTTTTCACTAGTTATCCACGTCAAGCCACCCCGATTGCAAACCAGATTGCAAACCAGATTGCAAAGTTGTGTTGAGCACCTATTCTGCTCAAAACGCCAGAATTTAATAGACTTAATTTGAAAATTGTTATCAAATTGATTTTCTATGTTACTAAGTTAGTGATTAAGTTATAGGCATTACTCGAGATTGCGGCTCGATGCGATCGCCACTCTTCCAATTAGGACGGGTACAAAGCGTTAATTCCTGTTGGAGTGCTTCTACTTTGCGATCGCCAGCTGTAGCAAATCCTCAATTTCTTCCTGAAGCTGCTTTTTCCGGACTTAAACGCTATGAGTGAAGCAAACGTTCCTTCCCAAAATTCAGGTTTGCCTGAGCCCCTACCTTTCGATTCTCCAGATCCGGGCAATCCCTCGATTGATTGGGGGGAGTTGGCGAGCTTGGTAGAAACTGGCCCTCAGTCTGATGTCGCTTCCCAAGATTGGCAAACCATCGACTTTCCGGGGGCCATCAGCGTTGATGCGATTCCAGCAGCAAAATCGGAGCCTGCCGGGATGGAAGCCTTTCCAACGAACGCTGGTAGTCCCAATGACGCTTCGGTTGAGATGAGCGATTTGCTCGCGTTGATTCAGGAATTAAACCAATGTAACCGCGACCTGCTGCAACGGGCATCAAACCTGGAGACAGAACTTGATCAAAATCAAACTGCTCTACAGGCAGAGATTGCGCGATCGCAAGAGCAACAAGCTTTCACCCTCCAGCAGACTCAAGAACTTGCTGCTGCTCAAGAGCAAGTGACGCAGCTGTTTAACCAATTAGAGTTTGCTCAGCAAACTAGCCAGCGTCAGCAAATCTTGATCGAAACCCTGACAGCCCAGTTGGAAAATAGCCAGGAGCGGGTCGCACAACTCGAACGGGAATGTGCGCTGACGCAGCAGCGTTCTAATGAACAGTCTCACCTGCTGCTCCAAAGCGAAAATACCTGCCGCGACTTGCGAACCCGACTGCAGCGGCAACAGCGCTACACTCTTCAGTTTAAGGCGGCCCTAGAGAAATGCCTGGATGTGCCGCCACCGCAGTATGAAGCAAGCGCAGAAGTCCACGAATCCCCAATTTGGCCGGAGCAAAGCCGCGCCGCTGCCGCTTTGGTGCCCAAGGCAAATCGCATTCAACCCTGGTCTGCTCAGCCTGGTTTTCCGGCGGCTCTGTTGGGTGAAAGCTCAATGGGGATGCCCGATAAAGAGCCTGCACTTGAGCCGTTTGAGCCGATTCAGTCATTCATTTCTGAATCGTTGCCCCTCGCAGACCAGCCGCCTGAGCCTAACGAGTCTCTAAAACCACAACCTGAACCGAAATCTCATTTGCTTGATCTGCCGATGGAGTCAGATCGACCTGTGAGACCAGCTTCTGGGCCTCAACCTATTAGCTACAACTTAAAATCGGCAGCGCAGTCCCATCCTGCCCATGCAGAGGCCTTAACGCCAGAGGAGGAAGCTCTCGCTCAGGAGAATGAAACGGTGTTGGCTCGTTTCCTGGAGCAGCTAGGACATGCGGTCGAACCAGTGAGTGAGGAGGAACTGGACGCTGAACATGAAGCTGGCTTCGCAGGACAGGCCATCTCAGAGGAGATGCTGTGGGAAGACTTGGCCAAGCTGATTGAGGTTTCTGCTGAAGATGTGATGAAAGCGAGTCAGTCGGGCGACTTTGAGCAGTTTGAAGATCCGAGGGCGATCGCCCCTTCTCCTACTCCTGAAATTCCTACATATGACTTGCCTGGGGAGGTGCTCTCAGCACATCAGGTAGAGCATCCGGCGGAGCATCCGGCAGAAGCTGCAACGGAACCTTCAACCCAACCTTCAAGCCAACCTGCAACTGAGGCTCCTAAAAACTCTCCCTTGCCAGCCAAACCGATCAGTGTGCCTGCGGCCTTTGTCAGTAACACCAACTCACCTTCGCCGCTGGTCTATCCTTTCCGGCCTTCTCGCAAGATTGCATCTTTGGCAGCGGTTGACCTACCTAGCTTTCCCCGTTGATTAGCTAGAGGCGCTGGTGTAAAAGCGTAGGGCAAAACTCCAAAACCATTTAGAGAACAGGAGGAGGGCGATCGCCAATCCTCCTGCCCCTGCGATCCAGCTCAGCTCAGTTCGGGCCAAAAGCGCCTCAGCGGGAACCGTGGTGAGAAATGCCACCGGAATTACAAAGGTAAAAAAGAATCGATAGGCCGCTGGATAGGCCACCATCGGGAATCGTCCTGCCTCCAGCAATCCGCGCAGGACTTCAGTCACGTTGTAGATTTTGACAAACCAGATGCTGGTGGCTCCCAGCATAAACCAGAGGCTATAGAGGCTCATCAGCCCAAACGCCAGCGGAATCAGGCTGAGCAGATAGGCTGAGAGTGGAATGCCGAGTTGCTGCCCTGCGTAAAAAATAATCACGCCACCAAAAAACAGGTCTGGAAAGCCCCAGGGGGAGACGGTGCGGGTCGAGAGCCAAAACTGAGAGCTAATCGGCTTGAGCAGCACGAAGTCAAGCGTCCCTTCCTGCACCTGCTTCACGATTTGGTTGAGGTTGGGAGCCAGGAATGTGGCCGAAAACCCTTGTAAAATGGTGAAGATGCCCAGCACTACCAGCGCTTCTTCCCAGCTCCAGCCCTCAAAGGTGTAGCCCGTTTGGTAAAACAAAAACAGCCCAAACAGGCTACCCGCCAAGTTGCCCAGGCTGCTGAGACTCGCAATCAAAAAATTGATGCGGTATTCTAGCTCGGCAGCGATCGCCGCTCCCCAAAACCGCTGTAATATCCCAAAATGTCGCTTGATTCCCAACATAGTCCTTGATTCCCAACAGGTCCTTGATTTCCAACAGGGTCAGTTCAGCTCTAACGAATCAGATTTTCTAGAGCCCTGCTATTCGGCCTGATGACAGCTGCCGTGGCCATTGGCAGGAGGAACATCGAGGGCAGGATTGGCGTTGAAGAACCCCACGGGTTTGAGCATAAAGCCAGAGTAGGCGACGGGCATGACAGGCCAGTCTTCGGGGCGGGGGATGTGGTGGTGGCCGAAGGTATACCAGACGACGAGATCGGTGTTGTCGATGGGGCGATCGCCTGCCGTCCACTTGGGTAAACCTTCGCCGCCGGGGTGTTGGTTGGGGTAGTCGCCTGCGGGGTAGCGTTCGTCTTCAGCGTAGGGCGTTACCCAAAGGTGTTTGGTCAGAAATCCGGCCCGCTTGATGATGGGTGCGTTGGGATGGGCAAAAGGCAAAATGTTTTCACCCGGAACGATCTTGTAGGCGACAGGCTGCCCTAGGCGATTCTGCACGTTGGGATTGACGACTTTCCAATAGCGACCTGCCAGTGAATCAATGATCCGTTGCGCGGCTTGTTCGGTGGCAAGCAGGGTGGATTTAGCAGAAAATGCATTGCCGTAGGGATTTTCTGGCCCGATCAGTTCAGCCTCGGTGTTGACTTCGTAAACAGAATTATTGCCTCCGTCAATGTCGAAGTCGAGCCGCATATTGAAAAAATGCTGGTGGTTGATGGCGTTTAGCTCTGGGGCGACCAGTGCGCCATATTGAGGCGTGTCAGCCAATGCGGCGCAGAGCAGAATTCCGGTCAGCTTGACTTCATATTGAATGGTGCCGTCCTGATAGAAGTACCAGAAGAAGCCATATTCGTAGTTGTCAACGGTGGTGATGAAGGAGACGACCAGACGGCGCGATCGCCTTACTTCCACCGTGCCGAGCCGCCAGTCAGAATGCTTCCACAGAATGCCGAAGTCCTCTTCGTGCATACAAATGGCGTTTTCAATTTCGGCCACCTCACCCCGACTGTTGGTGACGTAGGCATTGAAATAGCGAATTTCGCCCAGGCAGTCACAGCCTAACGTTAGAGAATTGGCCAGAATGCCAATACCGTGCTCTCCCACATCAAAGGCATTTTTGCGAAAGTGCTGTGGACGCGGATCGCCGTAGGGAACGACCATTTCGGCCATTGAAGCCCGGTAGAGAATGGGGCGAAGCCGTCCCTGATCTTCGTAGCCAACGGTGTAGAGCACCAGCCCTTCGCGTGGGTTGAAGCCAATCCGAAACTGCCATTTTTGCCAGCGCACCTGATACCCGTCCACCTCAAAGCTCGGCCCCTCAGGTTGGGTAATCTGGAGCGGCTTGATGTCTTGCCGAAACTGGGAAATAAATTCCGGCGCATATTCTCCCGGCTCTGGTGGCACAGGAACGACGCCTAGATCTTCAATTCGCAGCACCTCCATTCTATTGAGGTCTACAACGGGAATGATGCCGTCAATAGGGCGAGCGTAGGGGTTGCTGTGGGGGTGCGATCGCAGCCAGCAGAGTCCTCGCGTCAGCCGCAGCCCTTCTTCATCGGCAATGCCAAAGTTGCCGACCCCCCACGGATCGACCATCACCAAGTCCAGATCGGTAATGCCCCGTTTGGCTAACGCTGCCTGAAAGTCGGGATGGGCTTTAACCACAGCCTCACATTCTGCCAGTTCGTCGGCCATGATGTTGGGCTGGACGTGGGGAATGTGCTGCCAGGAGAGTACCTTTTTGTCATCTAGAGAGGCGATCGCCTCATAGGTATGGCCCGTCGCATTGTCGAGCAGCACCAAAAATGCCTGCCGATGAATCGGATCGCCCGCTTTGAAGTTCAGCACCTCTGCCTTGGGCGGTTCCTTTAGCATCACTGTCGGAAATCGAAACTGTGCGCCAAGCTGACGTTCTGATTTCGCGATCGCCACCGCTGCTGCAATTTCTTCCGCCGTCAGTGGATCGAGAGGATGCTGAACCATCGGCATGGCAGGAGATGCTTCTACAAACTCACGGGCGCTCGTCATAAAAACTGGTCCAAAATCAACATGCATCAGCCATCAGTGTGACAAGTCTGTCGCTGAATTGCCACTGCCATTGAATATGGGATGGATGGAGGGCGATCGCATTCCGTTGATGAGACTGCTGAATTAGGGCGATCGCCTCTTTTCAAGCTGCGTATTATGCGGAAACAACCTATATAACGGTAAATTTGTAGTGTTACGCTGAATTACTCTGCCTATCCAACCGCTATGAGATCTTAGGCAGAACTTTCAGTCCAAGAATAGTTAGAATGCTAAATTTTCGTTATGAAGTAGTTTGGACTTAAATTCTGGCAAGATCAAGATTATCAAGATCCATGTTGATTTAGTCTAGTTGTTGCTATTTAATTCTCTCAAACGATCAGGTGGAATAATGGATATTTCTCGTTTAGCGTACATCAAAAACATTAATGATGAGACAGATTGGGCATATAAAAAATATCCAGTTTGTTCTTACTTCCCCCTAAATTTTAGGAAGGGCGATGGTGTAGCGACTCATGTCTCCAACTTGCCGAAAGGCTCTCTAATCATTCTTTCTCAGACACCTCCACAACAAGGTAAGCGATATCTTACCCATGTTGTAGAACTGTGCAATGAAAATGATGAAGACAAACCCCAGTGGGATTCGGGACCGTGGGGTATAGTTCGCTGGGCAAAAGTTTGTTGGGTTGCAGATTTTAGTAATGTTGATGCGATCCCTGTTGACCAAGATGTTATGCAAGCTGAATGGGGTTGGTACGATACAAAAGCAAAGTTATTAACGAGTCCTAATTTAATGAACAAGTGGGATAGTATTGATAACTTGAGAGCGCATTTACAGAAGATATTCGTCTAAGCTGACGCACTCTAACAACCGCAATGCGCCGGACGTTTAAAGTATGCTGTTTCTCGCAAAAGTTATCTGCGTCCAGTGAATGCGATCGCTATGCCGCTCATCTCTCGGTTGAGGCGCAGCCAGAATCTTATCTCTTGGCGTTCGAGGTTAGATGGCATGACATCTTCAGCCAGCAGTGCTTTCAGGCGATAACGACAGCAGAAATTTACAATAGATCAAGAGTTGTTAGGAAAGGGTTGATGACGTTACAAGAAATTCAAAATCAGGCATTGCAATTGCCTACTGGCGATCGCTGGCAGTTGGTACAAGTTCTTCTAGACTCTTTGAAACGGGAAGCAAACCTCAAGCCCAAGCAGGGAAACCTGTCGCGTTTGCGAGGTGTTGCTAAGATTTCGGCAGCTATAGGGGAAAGTAATGCCCAAGCGGATTATGTATCCTATCTGACCGAAAAGTATCAGTAATGCGAGTTTTAATTGATACCAATGTTGTTCTTGATTTTTTACAAGAACGAGAGCCGTTCGTGGAAAATGCAGCAAGATTATTTGAGCGTATTGATACTGGGGAATTTGAGGGGTTTATCGCAGCAACAACAATAACTAACATTTACTACATTGTTCGTAGGGCAGCAGGGAGGGCAGTGGCTCAAGATGCAATTACTCAGGTATTAAGCGATCTCAATATTTGTACAATCGATTTGGAGGTATTAGAGCAGGCTCTTGCGTTAAATTTCGAAGATTTTGAAGATGCCGTACAGTATGCTTGTGCGGTAGCGTATAGCGTTGATGCGATTGTAACTCGTGATGCTGCTGGATTCATAAATGCAGAAATTCCTGTAGTGTTGCCTGAAGATATTGATACTATTAATAGTGCTGAGTGAGAACATTGAAGCAGCGTTCAGCCCGACACAACAAGTCGCTGCACCAGAATGCCATAAGTTGGTCGGTTGAGTTGCAAAGGTTGTCTGCATCCGGTGAGCTTGGTCGTTGGGCTGCTTTATACTTATTGTTGAGATAGTGGTTGAAGTTTCTGGCTGAAGCGTTCAAGATCTCAGTCGTGTAAGCTTGCTGTATGAAATCTGGTTTGCGTAGAGGACAACTCATAAAATGGAAGGATGACCGAGGGTTCGGTTTCATTCATCCTGCTGACGGTAGCTCAGAAGTTTTCCTGCACATCAGTGAACTCAAAGATGCAAGCCGTCGCCCAACTGTAGGAGACACGATTTACTATCATGTTGCTGAGCAAGATGGGAAAGTTCGTGCATCGAATGCATTTATTCTGGGTGCAAGGCTCAAACCAGTCTCACAATCTTCTCCATCTAGTAACAAATTTACAAGACAAACTGGGTCTCTCTACCCATTTCCAGTTTTAGAGGCAGTGTTGTTGTCTATTTTTCCCATGATTGGGGCAATTCACTTTTTACTTAAAACTGGTAATCCATTGTTATTGATTCTCTACGGTCCGATGGGTCTAGCAAGTTTTATTCTGTACGCCGATGATAAGTCGCGTGCAAAACGAGGAGCGTGGAGAACACCAGAGAACACATTGATTTTATGTGATCTTGCAGGTGGATGGATAGGAGGATTTATAGCTCAGCGCAGACTGAATCATAAAGTCAGCAAAATTTCCTACCAAGGGGCCTTTTGGGTGGTCGTTGCGATGCACTATATATTTTGGTTATGGTGGCTGATTGCCAGCAAAGACATAGTGGGTTAGGCATAGTCAGCAGCCCTTATAAGATTGTGAACAGTGACTCTCAATTAGAAAAAATATGATCTTACGGGTAGCACCACTGAGGTGACGCAGTGGGTTCACCATTTTAGTGAGAGAGTATCCTTGAAAGGTAATGAATAAACAGTAAATTCCGATTAAACGTTGGGATAAGTAGTATTCAATATATCTACAGCGGGATTAAGATTTATTCTGGAGTAAAGCTATATGTCAGATTTACTTAAAAGAATTACGGTTAATCCAAGACAATGCGGTGGTCGCCCTTGCATTCGAGGTATGAGAATTCGAGTCGCGGATGTACTGGATTTATTCGCGGCTGGACTAAGTGCTGAACAAATCTTAGAAGAGATGCCCGATTTGGAGGCGAATGATTTGAAAGCAGCACTTCTATACGCCTCACGTAAGCTTAATCATCCGGTATTGGTTGCATGACAATCTGGGTGGACGCGCATTTGTCCCCTGCAATTGCAACTTGGATTAGCAGCACTTCTGGAGTAACAGCATTAGCTTTCCGATCTGGTGACGCTTTAGTTGAAATTAGCGGAGATTAGCGACGTAAGCTAACAATGCCCCTAAAAACAAGCAGGATGCTCTGGAGCACCCTGCTGACTGAATATTCAATTGATGATATCCACGTTACCGACCGCGTTTTTCTCGGTCTTGACGACGGCGATCGCGCCATTCGGCAGCGGTGAGATAGGCGACGCCTCCCGTGACCGCAACCAGCAGACCAATCGCCGCAATTGCCAGGATGCTGAGGGCTGTAAATTCGGGATTTAGGCTTGACATGGATTAAAAACCGTTTCGACCCCAGACGACCATTGTGATGGAAAAGGTGAAGACAACCAGCAGGGAGACCCAACCCAAAGACAAGATATCCATAGCGTTATGTAAAGACCTGTGATGCTACATTTAATTCACATTCAATCATAATCCAAAGCGGGAGTAGCTTTGCGCCATTTCAGTTGCCATTTTGGTTGAAGAATTTGGGCGATCGCCAGGTCGTCAAATCGCTCAACTCGTGGTTTGATAACGGTTAGATCAAACCATTGCCCGATCGCCTGCTGTTTTCATGGCGCAGATTTATGAGCTTAGCTCGCAAGTATCGTTTACAGTTTGCGACTCAACGGGGCGATCGCCTGACGCTATATTTGGCGGCTGCGCTAGCCTTTCATCTGGGAGCCATTACCGGGGGGATGGTGCTGTGGCCCTCTGACGTTGAGCCGCTGCCAACGCCCGAATGGGTAGAGTCGGAACCCATTAAGTTTGTTTATTTGGAAGAACCTGAGTCGGATGAGGCTGAGGACGAGGTTGAGGTCGAGATAGAGTCCGAACTACAGTCAAACGTGAGTGCGGTGGCGGGGGGCGATCGCCAGCCTGAGCAACCAGAAAATGCTGGAAAGCTTGAGCTTGAGAAACCCATAGAGGCGATCGCCCTCAATGAACCAAAGCCGTTAACTCAACCTGCTTCTGCCGTTTTAGAGCCTTCTAGCGTCGCTGCGCAGGTGCCATCTGGGGCAGTGTTGCTACCCACACCTGCTAGCGATATCGGCAACAAGTCTTCGGCGGAAGGTGATCAGAAGCCTGAAGAATTTGTGGCTCCGTGGGCACCTCCAGTTTCTCCTCAGGCGGCGACGTTACCTCCTGAAGCTTCACCTCCAGAGGCTTTACCCCCTACGCCATTGCCCGCCATTCCGGCTGAAATGCCTCCTTTAGCAGCGTTGCCTACACTGGAGCCTGCACTGCCAATTTCTGAGCCTGTTGCTGAAGAGGCCGTTGCTGAAGAGGTAATTGCTGAAAACACGGTTGCTGAGAATACGGTTTCTGAAAACACGGTTTCTGAAAATACGGTTTCTGAAGACGTGCTTCCGGACGTGAGTGACGCCGTTTCCAGTGAAGAGATTGCGGATGAAACGGCAACTCCGGCTGTGGCCGTTCCCTCCCAGGAGCCAAATCTGGCGGTGATCGCCCCCGTTCCTGAAGGGCAAGGATTGGATGGGACATTGAACCCAAACCGAACGGCTGCTGGCCCTGCCGGAATTGATGCAGAGCGCGATGCGGTTTTGGGAGACTACATCGAAAACCTAACCCGCCAAGTCAATGAACATTGGCAGCGAGTCAACGTCGATAGCAGTCGAGAAACGAAGGTGCGATTTACAGTGAATCGCCAAGGTGAATTGATGGATTTGGAGTTGGTAAACTCTTCGCAATCAGAGCAGGTCGATGAGGCGGCAATGGATGCAGTCCGAGCGGCAGCACCGTTTGAACCATTGCCGGAAGTGGTTGCTGAAGAACTGATTGTGATCAACTTTCAGTTCAGATACAACGCACCTCGAAATGCAGCACCGCGATAAGGCTGTTTTTGGACTAGCGAATAGCAACTAGCGAATCCAGTGGACAGTTCTTTTTTCTAGAAGGGCAAAGAATCCGTAGAGCGCAACACCCATCACACCTAAGGTGAGTAAGGCCAGGAAGGCGAGCGGAACGCGAAAATTTGAACTGGCGCTGAGGATGACGTAGCCAATGCCACCGTTGGATGCGATCGTTTCGGCAATGACGGAGCCGATAAAAGCTTGGGATATGGCAACTTTGAGGGAGGCAAATAGGTAGGGCAGCGTGTGAGGAAAGCCAACTTTTTGAAAGATTTCAAATCGGGTGGCTCCTAGTGAAACCAGCACATCCTGCATCTCCGGCTCGACTGTGGCGAGACCAACCGCAACATTGACGGCCACAGGAAAGAAGGCAAGTAGAAATGCAGTCAGGACGGCAGGAACAGTCCCGATACCAAACCAAATCGCCATTAGCGGGACAAGGGCAACTTTGGGAATGGTGTTGAAGCCAATCAGCAGTGGATATAGCGTTAGGTAGGCCATGCGGGAATAGCCGATTGAGAAGCCCAACAATACTCCGGCCACAAGCGCGAGTAGGAAGCCAATCATCGTCGTGGTCAGGGTGGTCAGCGCGTGCTTAAGTACAACGCCTCCCCAGGAAGAGACTTCTGCCGCAATGGCTAATGGACTAGGCAGAACAAATTGGGGAATAGAAAAGAGCCGCACAGCCAATTCCCATACCACGAGGAGCAGAATTGCGGTTAGCGCTGGAAAGGTGTAGGCGGAATGTTTGGACTTCAGAAGATCTTTCAGGGTCAACACAACTGCCTCCGTGGGCGTGATAGGTGAAGTGAAACCGTTAGTTACGCTGAATGTATTGGCGAAGCTCGGAATACATCTGGTGAAACTCCTCGGTGAAGCACATTTCTAGCGTTCGGGGTTTGGGCAGGTTGACCTTAATTTTGTGGACGATGCGGCTGGGCTTGGAACCCATAACGTAAACCGTGTCGGAGAGGAAGATCGCTTCCCGCAGGTCATGGGTAACTAGGAAGCTGGTGCATTGGGTGCGCTGCCATAGTTTTTGCAGCATGTCCCACATTTCTTCGCGGGTGAAGGCGTCGAGGGCCGCAAATGGCTCATCCAGTAGCAAAATTTCGGGTTGATGAATGAGGGCACGGCAGAGGGAGGCTCGCTGTTTCATGCCGCCAGAGAGTTGCCAAGGGTAGTGGCTCTGGTAGTCTTCGAGGCCGACGGTGGCAAGCAGTTCGCGGGCGATCGCCAGATAGTGGCTTCTCTGCTTTTTGAGTTGGCCTTTGTGAGGCTGCACGACTTCCAGGGGCAACAATACATTGGCTAAGGTGTTTCGCCACGGCAACAGCACCGGGTTTTGAAAGGCGATGCCGACGTTCTTTAAAGGCTTGGTGATGGGTTCGCCTCGAAAACAAACTTCACCTTGGTTGGCAGGATTGAGTCCCGAAATCATCCGCAGCAGTGAGGTTTTTCCACAGCCGCTCGGCCCCACAATCGAGACAAATTCCGACTGCTCGATCTCAAACGATACGTTCTCAATAATCTGCGCGGGATGACCTGATACCTGATATTGCAGGCCGACATCTCGAAATTCTAGGACAGGTTTGGTTTTGATCGGCGTGGCAGTTGCGACGTAATCGTGCTCTCGCATGGGTTGAATCCTTATGATCAACGGCTCAATTTACTGTTTACGACGTTTCGAGCATTCTTTCTGTTAGTGGTGGGAGAAAACGATCATCAAATATCTCTTCAGGGGTGGGCGTCGTCGGTAATTCAAAACCTTCAACGACCTGATCGATAGTTCGCCTAAACCGTTCTGGATCAATCGCGCCAAAGCCATTAGCCTCGACTTCCGGCCCTAAAAACAGAGTGTCGATCGCAATTTGTAGCCGTTCGCGCTCTAGGTTTGAGTCGTAGAGATCGTCGAACCCTGCCATGATCTCGACCGCTGCATCCGGATCTTGCAGGGTGTCCTGCATGCCACGGGTGAGCGCTCTCAGGAAAGCGGCCACTTGGTCGGGATTGTTTTCGATGAAAGACACAGGAGCCAAGACAGCGTTGCCATATAGATCCAGTCCGTAGTCTACGAAGCGGAAGATATCTAAGCGATCGGGACCATATCCAGCGTCGTTGAGGTTGGGCAAGGCAGAGATAGTGAAGGGGGCGATCGCATCAATTTCGTTGGTCAGCAATAGGGTTTGCTGAAGCTGAGATTCGATGGCGGGGATTTCAACTTGAGACAAGTCGAAGCCAACCGTTTTAGCGAATAGGGGCAGCATACGGCGGGTGGCGCTTCCGGCGGGGATACCCAGTTTGCGGCCTTCCAGTTGCTTGGGATCTGAGATGCCGTTTTCTCTCAGGGCCATGATCGACATGGGCGATTTGTTGTAGTAAATCGCGACGGCCCGCACCTGAGTGTCCGGGTTACTGACGTTAAATTCCATCAGGCTGTTGATATCGCCAAAGCCCATATCGAAGGCTCCAGAAGCAACCTTGGTGATGGCATCAGCGGAACCTGATCCGCGCTCAAAGACGATATTGAGTCCTTCTTCCGCAAAGTAGCCTTTTTCGATGGCTACGCCTAAGGGTGCGTGAACACCCTGTATGGCCCAATCTAGCGTGAACCGAATAGTGGTGGTGCCGGATGGAGCGTCTGTGGGAGACGGAGAATTGGCCAGATCAGCGACTGATGAACTAGAAGGACTGGAATTATTGGCACAGGCTTTGAGGAGGAGGGTGCTCCCCAATGCGGCGGTGCTGCGAATCAAAAATCTACGACGATTCAATCCTCCTGACACGGATGATGACTCCTGGTGATTTTTCAAGATTGCTGACTCAAGATTGTTGAAATTCAGTCAGGAGGCCGCTTTCTAATCGAAACAAAGTGGCTTGGCAAACCGGAGGGCGATCGCAGCCTCCTGGCCGAATGTAGGTAGAGCCGCTAGCGCTGAGAGTTGACTCGTTGAACCAGCCCGGATCATCAAGAAACTCCGCTAGCGGCCTCTGCGAAAATCATATATGATATATCATCCTAAGTTTGAGGCTGGGGTTCTACTGTAGTAGGGGCTACAGAATAGTGAATTTGTTGGTTTTGAAGTTTTTGGGAAACCTGGCCTGTAAAATCGAAGGATTGTAACGCTAGCTCAATCTCTCCATGTTTCCTAGCTTTCTGCCCTCTGGAGTTCAGCAGCTGACAGAAGCCACTTCTATTGCGATCGCCCAGCAGATCCAGTGCCAATCGGTCTCTACGCCGCTCAGCCAGCAACCAATTCCGACGACCTATGTCAAAGCTGGGCAGGGCGACACACCGATCTTGCTACTTCACGGCTTTGACAGTTCGGTATTTGAGTTTCGGCGGTTGCTCCCGTTGCTGGCAGCAGAGCAAGAAACTTGGGCAATTGATCTCCTCGGCTTTGGTTTCACGGAAAGAGCCGCAGGCATAACCTTCAGCCCAGCAGAAATCAAGACTCACCTGCACGCTTTCTGGGGAACGCTGATTCGGCAGCCTGTAATTTTGGTGGGCGCTTCAATGGGTGGCGCTGCTGCAATTGATTTTGCCCTCACCTATCCCGATGCGGTGGCACAGCTCGTTTTGCTGGATAGTGCTGGATTTGCCGCAGGCCCCGCTATGGGGAAATATTTGGTGCCGCCGTTTGACTACCTGGCGACGGCTTTTTTGCGAAATCCAAAGGTGCGCGATCGTATTAGCAAGACCGCTTACTGCGACCCCACCTATGCGTCTCTAGATGCTGCGACCTGTGCCGCACTTCACCTCGAGGCTCCCAACTGGAATCAGGCGATGATTGCCTTTACCAAAAGTGGGGGATACAACTTTCTGAGCGATCGCATTTCTCAAATCTCACAGCCCACTCTGATTTTGTGGGGCAAAAACGATCGCATTCTGGGCACTCAAGATGCTCAAAAGTTTGAGGAGGCGATCGCCCACAGCAAGCTGGTTTGGGTTGAGAAGAGCGGCCACGTTCCCCATCTAGAGCAGCCACAAGTAACGGCACAGCAGATGATTGCTTTCAGCCGTCAGAGTTGAGCTGTCTAGAGAGTGGCTAGATGGTGGTTAGATTGCGGATTTGAAGGATGGGGCGATCGCTCCACCCTTTCTCACCCCTTACACCTGAGCAAAAACGGGTGTGGTGGCTTGATTGGCTCCAGCGGTTTCCTCCGCTTCGGTGCAGTAAACTTCGCAGGAGTTGTTGGGGCTTTCAACCAGCTTGACTTTGTGGAGTTTTGCGCCAATCTCTCGGATCGGCGGCTGGAGCAGGTCGCGGATGTGAATGGCGATATTTTCTGCGGTAGGAACGACTTTCTCGAAGTAGGAAATGTCTTTGTTTAAGAAGGTATGGTCGAATGGCTCTACAACGTAGTCATCGACTGCTTTTTGAAATGCGCCCAGGTCGGCAATCATGCCAGTGCGAGGGTCCATCTCGCCTTTGATCGTGACTTCGAGGTGGTAGTTGTGGCCGTGCCCATTGACGCGAGCACATTTGCCATAAATTTCGGAGTTTTGCTCCAGGGTGAGGTGGGGCAGGGCTAGGCGGTGCGCTGCGCTAAAGTGGGTGCTGATTGTCAGGTATGCTTCCATGCCGTTTCCTTCGTAGTCTGACCAGAGTTCGAGATGTTCAAAAAGTTGGATTCGCACTAGCGGCAGATGAGGCGCTAGCCGTTGCCAGATCACTCGTGCGATGTTTTCGGTGGTTGGTAAGGTCTGCTGAAATTCTGGCCAGGTGTCGTTTAGATAAGAAAAGTCGAGTTGGCTAGTGACTTCGCGTTTGATCACGTGTTTAACGTCTGACAGGTTGAGCACCATGCCATATTCGTCTAGTTCTCCGGCCATTGAAACGTACAGCACATAGTTGTGGCCGTGGCCGGGAGCACGGGCGCAGAGGCTAAATTTTTGGGTATTTTCGGTGTCGCTGAGTTCGGGAAGCCAGTAGCGATGGCTGGCGGAGAACTGGGCGCGACGATTGATGATACATCTCATGGTGAGAAATCTATTAAGTTCCGTAAACCTGCACCTCCTTTTAGGATAAACCGATTTGTTGGAAAAGGAGTTTTCTGGTTGGGGAAATGTGAGCCTTGGGGGCTTCTCCCCCAAACCCCCTAGCAGGGGACGGAACCCGTCCCCCACACCCCCTCGGTAAGGGTTAATCTGTGGGAATCACAAGTCGCTCCGCATCGGTGGGTCGCAAGGCGGTTCGTTGAGATGCCAGTTCGTCGTATCTCTACTCCCCATTCCCCCACTTCTTACTCCCCATTCCCCACTCCTCTCCCTATGAATTTTTTTGACCGACTGAGTCTGGCGATCGCTCGCAATCAAAGTCTGCTCTATGTTGGGCTGGAGCCAAACCCGGAGCGGTGGCCGGAGTGTTATGAGGGGCAGCATCCTGATTTTGGGCGGCGGGTGGCTGAGCTGGAGGAGTGGCTGGTGGGGCTGGTGGCAGAGACGGCAGATTTTGTTTGTGCGTACCGGGTCAATCCAGAGTTTTATCAGGTGATGGGGGCGGTGGGGTTGGAGTTATTGGAGCGGGTGCTGGCGGCGGTGCCAGATCACATTCCGGTCATTTTGGATGCGAAGCATAGTGACCTCAACAGCAGTACGATCGTGGCTCAGAGGGTGTTTGGGGGATGGCAGGTTGATGCGGTAACGCTCAATGCCTATGCGGGGCAAGATCTAGTTGCGCCGTTTTTGGTCTATGCGGATAGGGCGATTTTTGTGCTCTGTACGACGACGAACCCTTCAGCACAGGTTTTGCAAGGGTATGGCTCTGCGGAAACGCCGTTTTATCTGCATCTGGCCAAGGAGGCCAAAACTTGGGGACCGCTGGAGCAGGTGGGCTTGGAGGTAGGAGCCGCGACGCCGGATGTGTTGGCGGCGGTGCGGTCGGTTGCGCCGGAACGGGTGATTATGGCTCGGAGTGTGTGGACGGAGGGGAGTGATTTGGCCAGCATTCTGAGCGCGGGTCTAAATGCGAATGGGAATGGGCTACTGATCCCGGTGTCGCCGGAGATTTTGGTGGAACCAAAGCGGATGGAGCAGATTCAAGGGCTGCGCGATCAGGTCAACCAAGCCCGGACGCAGCGTCTTCAAAACAGTCCCAATTGCGCAGTGTGGACGCCGGATGTTTGTTTGCTCAATCAACCGCCCCATGAGGATTTGATTTTGCAGCTGTATGACATTGGCTGTCTGCAATTTGGTGATCATGTCCAGGCGTCTGGGGCTACTTTTCCTTACTATATTGATCTGCGGCGGATCATCTCAAATCCGCAGGTGTTTGATAAGGTGATCAGCGCTTATGCAGAAATCTTGCAGAATCTGAAGTTTGATCGCATTGCTGGAATCCCTTACGGAGCATTGCCAACGGCGACGGGATTATCTCTCCGGCTGAGTACGCCAATGATTTTTCCGCGCAAGGAGGTAAAAGCGCATGGGGCAAGGCGTTTAGTCGAAGGAAATTTCTATCCTGGTGAAACGGCAGTTGTAGTTGATGACATTTTCATCACGGGCAATAGCGCTATCGAAGGTGCCCAAAAGCTCCAGTCGGTAGGGCTTGAGGTTCAAGATATTGTTGTTCTGATCGACCACGAGAAAGGCGTTAAGGATAAGCTCGCTGCTCAGGGCTATCAAGGGCACGCGGTTTTAACCCTCTCGGCGATCGCCAAAACCCTCCATGAAGCCGGAAGAATAAATGACACCCAACTATTAGCTCTCGGAGAAGCCTAACTAAACCCTATCGTCTCAGTCGGTTTGACAGGTGGTGTAACGCTAGATATTGATCAATGGCTCCAGCATCATTACTTATCTAAACTCTCCAATAGGTTTTCCAAAAGTATCGTCAGCTACCCCTATTTACCGATTTAAGGCAAGCTAGAAGAAGTAAAGATTTTTTACGTTGCGCCAATGGAGGTGTCCAATGGTAGTGCTCACCGATCGAAATCAGCGCAGACTGACAATGCAGACGGCGGCGATCGCCCCTGATACGACCACGATCCGTTCTTTGGATTGGGATCGCGATCGCTTTGACATTGAGTTTGGTTTGCAGAATGGAACCACCTACAACTCGTTTTTGATCCGGGGTGAGAAGACGGCCCTGGTAGACACCTCCCACGAAAAGTTTCGCGAGCTTTATCTGGATGCGCTGAAGCAGCAGATTGATCCAGCTGAGATTGACTATCTGGTGATCAGCCATACTGAACCCGATCATAGCGGCCTGGTGCGAGATGTCTTGGCGCTGGCTCCCCATGTGACGGTGGTTGGCTCAAAGGTCGCTATCCAGTTTTTGGAAGATTTGGTGCATCAGCCGTTTGAGCGGCGCATCGTCAAAAATGGCGACACGCTCGATTTAGGCAAGGGTCACGTTTTGGAATTTGTGATCGCGCCCAATCTACACTGGCCCGACACAATGTTTAGTTACGATGCCAAAACGCAGATCCTGTTCACCTGTGATGCTTTCGGGATGCATTACTGCGATGAGCACGCATTTGATGAGGATTTGAGTCGGATTGAGGCCGACTATCGGTTTTACTACGAGTGCTTGATGGCTCCCAATGCGCGATCGGTGCTGTCGGCGCTAAAGCGCATGGATGCCCTCAGCGAGATCAACATGGTGGCGACGGGTCATGGCCCGCTGCTGCACCACAATGTGGATGAGTTGATTAATCGCTATCGGGTTTGGAGTCAGGCCAAGGCTAAGGCAGAAACCACCGCAGCGGTTTTCTACGTGTCAGATTATGGCTATAGCGATCGCCTTTCTCAAGCTCTGGCTCGCGGCATTACCAAAACGGGTGTCGCGGTAGAGATGATGGATCTCAAGTCGGCTGATCCTCAAGATGTGCAAGAACTGGTAGGCCATGTGGATGCCCTGGTGATTGCGGTGCCCCCAGCTTCGGGAACGGCTTCGACTCGCACGCAGGCAGCCCTCGGTACGATTTTGGCCGCCGCCAAAGGCAAGCAGGCGATCGGCATCTTCGAGTCTTACGGTGGCGATGACGAACCGATTGATCCGCTGATGAATCGCTTCCGGGATTTGGGCCTGACAGAAGCCTTCCCGGCGATTCGGATCAAAGACACGCCGACGGAAGCGACCTATCAGCTCTGTGAAGAGTCAGGTACAGACTTGGGTCAGTGGCTCACGCGCGATCGCACCGTCAAGAAAATCAAATCCCTCGATGCCGATCTGGAAAAAGCGCTGGGCCGGATCAGCAGCGGACTCTATATTCTCACCGCCACAAGAGGCGGCGTCAACGGGGCAATGGTTGCTTCTTGGGTGATGCAGGCCAGCTTCCAGCCGTTGGGCTTCACGGTTGCCGTTGCCAAAGACCGAGCGATTGAGTCGCTGATGCAGGTGGGCGATCGCTTTGTTCTCAACATTCTAGAAGAAGGCAATCACCTCCCGCTGATGAAGCACTTCCTGAAGCGATTCCCACCCGGTGCCGATCGCTTCGCAGGCGTCAAAATCTATCCAGCCCAAAACGGTTCTCCGGTCTTGGCCGATGCCCTGGCGTATCTAGAGTGCGAAGTCACCAGCCGTATGGAATGTAGCGACCACTGGATTGTCTACAGCACCGTCCGCGATGGCAAAGTCTCCAAACCCGACGCCTTGACCGCAGTTCATCACCGCAAGGTTGGAACATATTACTAAGTCAAATCCCTAAGTCAAACTCATTTTCTATATAAACCATGTCAAACAAACCTCGCGACGTACAGGTTTTGCCGATCGCTGCTGATACGACGGTGCTGCGATCGCGAAGTTGGAATCGGCTGCGGTTTGAGATTGAGTATGCGCGGGAGCGAGGCACAACAGCCAACTCTTACCTAGTCGCAGCAGCCAAGACAGCGTTGATTGACCCGCCAGGAGAATCGTTCACCGAGATTTATCTGGCGGCTCTCCAACAGCGGTTTGATCTGACTCGTCTGGACTACATCATTTTGGGGCACGTCAACCCCAACCGAGCCGCAACGCTAAAGGCTTTACTCAAGCTAGCGCCTCAAGCCACAGTAGTTTGCTCTAATCCAGGGGCGATCGCCCTTCGCAACGCCTTCGCTGAAGAAACCGACCCACCGCTCAACCTACAGGTGATGAAGGGTGGAACTGATGAAAGCCTCGATTTGGGGCAAGGACATCGGCTAGAGTTTATCCCGACTTCTAGCCCCCGCTGGCCTGATAGCCTCTGCACCTACGACCCACAGACCCAGCTCTTGTTTACAGACAAGCTATTTGGTGCCCATGTCTGCGGCGATCAGGTATTTGACGAAGGGTGGACGGTGCTCAGCGAAGACCGTCGCTACTACTTCGACTGTTTGATGGCTCCCCATGCCCGTCAGGTCGAAACAGCCCTTGAGAAGCTCACTGCTGTGTCTCCAGTGCGTCTCTATGCTCCTGCTCACGGGCCTTTGGTGCGCTACAGCTTGATCGAGCTGACCCACGCTTATCAGGAATGGAGCCAGCAGCAAAAGGCTCAGGATGTAACGGTAGCCCTGCTCTACGCTTCGGCCTATGGCAACACAGCAACTCTGGCGCAGGCGATCGCCCGTGGCATCACCAAAGCAGGCGTCGGCGTCGAGTCAATCAACTGCGAATTTGCCGAACCGGATGAAATCCAAGAGGCCGTCGCCAAGAGCGCAGGCTTCATCATTGGTTCTCCCACCCTGGGCGGACATGCGCCGACTCCCGTCCAAACTGCCTTGGGAATCGTTTTGTCTACAGCCAATACAACCAAGCTAGCGGGCGTCTTTGGCTCGTTTGGCTGGAGCGGTGAGGCGATCGACCTGCTCGACAGCAAGCTACGAGATGGGGGATACAGCTTTGGGTTTGATCCGATTCGCGTCAAGTTTAAGCCCAATGACGTGACGCTCAAATTGTGTGAAGAAGCCGGAACCGACTTTGCGCAAGCTCTCAAAAAGGCTCGAAAAGTCAAAGCTCCTCGCCAACCCGCCACCGCCATCGAACAGGCTGTGGGTCGCATTACGGGCTCCCTCTGCATCGTCACAGCCCAACAAGAAGAAGTTGCCAGCGCCATGCTAGCGTCTTGGGTATCTCAAGCCACCTTCAACCCACCCGGCTTTACTCTTTCCGTCGCCAAAGAGCGGGCAATCGAGTCTCTGCTCTACCCCAACAGCCACTTCGTGCTCAACATTCTGGCAGAAGGCCAGCACTTAGGCTTGATGAAACATTTTCTCAAACCGTTTGGTCCGGCTGAAGATCGCTTTGCAGGCATAGAAACCGAAACCGCTCAGAACGGTTCCCCTATCCTGGCCGATGCTTCTGCCTATCTAGAATGTCGGGTCAACAACCGAATGGAATGTGGCGATCACTGGGTTGTCTACGCCACCGTCGAAAGCGGCAAAGTCCTTCAACCTGAAGCCAAAACCGCTGTCCATCACCGAAAGGTCGGAATTCACTATTGAGTAAACAAGTCTCAACACCGGCTAAAGCGAGCAATTTTTAATCACTTCATCACTTGTCTGCAGCATATCTAACCTAGGTATGAGGATCTGAACCAACGAATCTGTTGAAATCTTCCTAATGGTTTGTGTCTGGCTTTAAACAGCCTGTGCAAGCCACAATTTTTTGTCTAGATCTAGGCTTTTGGCTATTGTTCTAAAGCCCAATTTAACTTGTGCCTTTGCTTAGAGGTAAGACTAAGTCTGATTCCTTTTCTTCTAGTTCTACGCTGAAGATTGAGTTCACTATGACGCATTTGTCCTCAAAGTCTAATTTGGCTGAGTCGCAGGTACAGCGATATTGGGAACTAGTTCATGTTTTAGTAGCTCGTAACCTGAAAGTAAGGTACAGAGGATCGTTTTTAGGAATCTATTGGTCACTCCTCAATCCACTCCTGATGACAGGAGTTTACAGTGCTGTTTTTGGAGCAGCATTCGCAGAGTATTACAACAATTCCATCCTCAACTACGTCCTGGCAGTATTTACAGGATTAGTGGTCATCAACTTCTTCTCTGCTTCAACCTCTCAAGCACTGCTGAGTGTGGTCGGAAATGGGGTTCTGCTGAACAAGATTCGTTTACCTGTTAGCATTTTTCCCCTGTCGATGATTACAGCTAATGTGTTTCAATTTTCAGTGGGAGTATTACCACCGCTGGCGTTGATGACGTTGATCAACTCTAGGAGTCTGCTCAATGTTGTAGCACTCTTGCTGCCTTTTTTAGCCCTTTCACTGGTTTGTACAGGCGTAGGTTTTTTGGTCAGCGCACTGTATGTATTTTTTAGAGATTTACCCTATTTTTATGAGTTGGTAATCTTTGCACTGTGGATTAGCAGTCCCATTTTCTATCCGGCTGCGATCGTTCCCGATCAAGTTAGACCTTTCTTGCAGTTAAATCCTCTTTCACCTGTGATTGAAAGCCTGCGTCAAGTTGCGCTATCACAAGCCCCGCCAGATTTTACGTTAATCTCAGGAGCCCTGTTGACGGGCCTGATTGTGCTTGGTATTGGCTGGGGTTGTTTTTATCGCTGGCGTCCTCAATTTATGGATCTGTTATAGATGAACGCGATCGATCTAAATGCCGTATCTCTATGGCGCAGAACGCAAGAAGAGTTTTCTTACGATCTGAAAAAAACGATTCTCTCGCTTGTAGAAGGGAAGTATCGCAAACCGGCGAGAAGATTGGTGCTGGATCAGGTTGATTTACAGGTTCACCCAGGCGAAAAGTTAGGAATTATTGGAGCAAATGGCTCAGGAAAATCTACGTTGCTCAAAGTCATTTGCGGCATTCTGCAACCGACGACAGGTTCAGTGCAAGTTCAAGGCAAAATTGCACCCCTAATTGAACTAGGGGCCGGGTTTGACCTAGAAATCTCTGTACTCGACAACATCATTCTGTACGGAGTGCTGTTAGGATTTTCGCGCAAGAATATGCGACGCAGAGCTTGGTCTATTTTAGAATTTGCAGAACTTCAGGACTATGCACTAACACCCGTTAAAGCCTTATCTTCGGGTATGGCTGCTCGGTTGGGGTTTGCGATCGCCACAGATGTCCAACCCGATATTTTAATTTTGGATGAAGTGCTATCGGTGGGCGACGAAAGTTTTAAGAACAAGTGCAAACAGCGCATCGATCAATTTTGGGATGATCATGCCACTGTTCTCGTTGTCTCCCACGATCTGTACTTTGTGCAACAAGCCTGTCATCGGGTTATTTGGCTAGACAAAGGCAGGATCAAAGATACAGGACCCGCCTCACAAGTTGTTGAGCATTACCTCAGCACTACCACAACAGTAGATAGCGCTACAACGCTCGTCTAAGTTCAGGCCCATGTTAGAGATCAACTCATAACCTTCAGGTAAGATCAATGACTCCAACAAGCACCTTACTATCTCCCCAGTTGATGAGCGTTGAGAGTACAGATTTAGTTGAGCTTCAGTCTATCATTCTTCCCAAACTCGATATCTGCACTTCAAAGGAGCTTTTTATCAGATTAGATGAAAAAAGTGTAATTGACTATGAGCTGAAAGAGATCGAGCTTCAGAGGGGGAGTGTAGCGAGCTTTGATACCTACTTCAATTCATTCTCTATCAACAAGTGGAAGAACTACACTTGGGTCAAAAATATTAGCCTCAAACTCACTCTCAAAGGTAAGTTTAGAGTCAAGTTGCTGAGTAAAGACTTTGCCCTAAAGACGGAGGTATTAATTAGTGAGAAGACGATTCATACACAGGAACTAGAGGAAACCATCTTATTTGAAGAGATAGATTTGCAACAGGTTAAAGGCCTGCTCTACTTTAAATTGGAAGCTTTGGGAAACAAATGTGTCTTTCAAAGTGGGTCGTTTTTTACCCTTATTGCTCAAGAACAGCACTCAGACGTTAGGCTTGCAGTGATCATCTGCACATATAAAAGAGAAAACTACATTTACAGAAATGTTCAGCGGCTTGAAGAATATCTTCTCAACCATGCTGAATCTAACTTATTCGAAGTCTTTATTATTGATAACGGCAAAACCTTAGAAAAATTTAGCACCTCTAGCAAAATTCACTTGGTGCCTAACAAAAATGCAGGTGGGAGTGGTGGATATGCCCGAGGCGTACTAGAGACACTTGAGAGACAGGATGACTTTTCACATGCTGTCTTTGTTGATGATGACGTTATTCTGGAGCCTCAAGTTTTTGAAAGGCTGTGCAGCTTTTTAGGGGTGGTGCGCGATCGCTCTCTGTGTGTCGGAGGTAGCATGATCAAGCAGGATAGCAAGTATATCCAGCACGAAAATGGTGCCATTTGGGATGATGGCAAAGTGACTCCGATGAAACACAACCTTGACCTGAGAGAAGTCGAGAATGTGTTGTGGAATGAAGTTGAGGAATATGCAAACTACAACGGTTGGTGGTTCTACTGCTTTCCGGTTAGCGATCGCACTCTACCCTATCCATTTTTCATTAAGTTAGATGATACTGAGATGGCGATCCGACTCAAGCAAAAAGTCGTTACGCTCAATGGTGTTTGCATCTGGCATGAGCCATTGGAAAACAAATATTCTTCCAGCCTAAATTACTATTTTCGGAGAAATGAACTGATCCTAAATACCATTTATGCGGAAGAGTTTGGTCGGTTAAGTGCAATTATTCTGATTTTAAAATTCGTTCTTCGAGAAGCTTTTTGCTACAAATACAAAAGTGCAGACGTTAGTATAGAAGCCGCTTCAGACTTTTTGAAGGGTCCAGAGTATTTATCAGAGCTTGATCCTGAAATTAAACATGTAGAGGTCTCAGGCCTTGGGGAGAAGGTAAAGCAAAACATTGAGGCTCCCTTCATTCATGAGAAATATGTGGAAAGTATTGAGCAAGCTGAAAATACAATACATCGCTTCATCAGATTGGTAACTCTTAATGGACATCTTTTACCAAGCGCTTTGATGCATAGTGCCAAAAAGTTAAGCGGCAAGGGCTATAAGATTTGTCCTATTCATGGCTATAGACCTGTAAATACGTTTAGAGCTCAAAAGATTTTATATTACAACCTCAATGTTCAGGAAGGATTCCTCGTTGAATTTAATAGAATGAAATTCTTTAAAGTCTGTGCAACGGCAACAAGCTTATGCATTGCCCTCTTCTTTCAGTTTCCTCAACTAAAGAAACGCTATCAAGAGACTGTACCAAAACTAACGAGTCCGGCTTTCTGGAAGAGTTATCTAAAAGTAAGTCAGTAGAAGGTTGGCAGATACTACAAATTAGGACAGCAAAATGATGTTTGACTTCCTCGTTGTAGGTGCAGGTTTTGCAGGATGTACCTTAGCTAACTGTGTCGCGACTCAACTTGATAAGAAAGTCTTGTTAATTGATGCTCGCCATCATATTGGGGGGAACGCTTACGATTCTTACAACTCCGACGGCATTCTCATGCACAATTATGGAGCCCACATTTTTCACACCAATAGCAAAAAAGTAATCGATTATCTTTCCAAATTTACCGAGTGGCGAGTTTATCAACATCAAGTTCTTGCAGCAGTTGATGGCGACTTGTATCCCATTCCAATCAACTTAAATACGATTAATAAACTTTATGGCTTGAACTTGAACAGTTATGAGTTGCAGGGTTTTTACGAAGACATTCGAGAGAAGTACGATCGCATCCAAAATTCAGAACAAGCTGTAATCGGTAAAGTTGGCCAAGACCTATACGAGAAGTTCTTTAAACAGTATACCCATAAACAATGGGATTATTGGCCTCATGAACTAGATGCTTCCGTCTGTGCGCGTATTCCCGTTAGGACGAATAGAGACAATCGATACTTTAGCGATAAATATCAGCTCATGCCGCAACATGGCTATACTGAGCTATTTAAAAAGATGCTGGATCACCCCAACATCAAAGTCATGCTCAACACTCGATTTGAGGAGGTTGAAAATTGGATAAAGTTTGATCATTTAATTTACACAGGACCAATTGATCAATTCTTTAGCTATGAACACGGTAAGCTTCCTTATCGCTCACTGCGTTTTGAGTTTGAAACTCATGACAAGGAATATTTCCAGCCTGTTGCAGTTGTGAATTACCCGAATGATTATGACTTTACTCGCATCGTAGAGTCGAAACATATTACAGGTCAAAAACATCACAAAACAACGATTTACCGTGAGTACCCTCAAGCAGAAGGAGATCCTTACTATCCCGTTCCTCGACCTGAAAATCGAACGTTATATCAGAAATATAAGCAAGATGCTGAAAAGCTAAACTCTGTCACGTTTGTAGGAAGGCTGGCGCAGTATCAGTACTACAACATGGATCAGGTCGTTGCTGCAGCGCTAGTCACCTTTGAGAATCGGATTAGCAGCCTCACTCCATACCCTAAAAGAGGATAATTATGCCAATAGATTACAAGAATGAAATCTTTTATTCCGCAGATGAGCTAGCTAGAATTCTTCAGGTATCCCGAGAGGACGTTGAGGATTTTGCTCGAAGTCAAAACTTCGCGAAAGACAACGTAGCATCTAGCCAGATTCACCTGGCTAAGCAGTCTTTAGAAAGCTTCTTTGAAGCCTACTTTACATCTAGAGGCCAGTCGAAAGATAGGTGTTACAAGATTCCTGATTACCTAAAAAACTGCAGTTCTCCTTGGGCTGTCGAACTCGTGAAGATGTATGGGAAACGGGTTAACTTTCCAGCCTCTCTCTCTCCTGAGCAGGGAGAGTTTCTAAAAGGATTAATCTCCAACCTCAACCCAAACAACATTATAGAAATTGGCTGTTTTACAGGTATCTCAACGCTATGGATGGCTGCTGGCTTAGAACAAATTGGCAGCAACGCTACCATTCACTCTATCGATCTATTTGATGAACTTTTGCCGTGGTTGCCAACTCGTCATGGATGCTTACTCGACCCATTCCAATCCGCCCAAAATTCTGCGATTGCCGCCCAACTTTCCCATCGAATTCAGTTCCACAAAATGAATTCAATTGAAGCTGGAAAAAGAGTTTACGAAATGGTTGATCAGCCTGTTGATTTTATTTTCATTGATGGCGATCACACCCAGGGAGGCTGTTTAGCTGATCTTATGCTTTTTTATCCCTATGTATCAGTTGGGGGATACATCATGTTGCACGACATTTATCCTGATGTATGTCACTGGGATGGCCCCCGTTATGTGATTGATGAATATATTAAGAACAATCCACATTTTGAGCTAACAGAAATAAAAACTAGTCCCTGCAACTTTGGGATGGCCCTAATTCGTAAGGTGAGCGTAGATCAAAATCTTTGCCTTCCAGTCAAGTTACTCACTACAGTCAATACTTAGTTTCAGAGGGGCTTGGTTTTATAGCGTAGCAGTGACACACCATTCTGCCATTCAATGAGCAATCAAAAGTATCTGAAAATACTCTCATGGCGATCGCCCAAGTTGCAGCCATTATTGTCACCTGGAATAAGCTTCAGGATGTCTGTCTGCTCCTCCAGGATCTAGCTCAATTAGACCTTCATACTATCCACTTGGATATCCACCTCGATATCTATGTTGTAGACAACGCTTCAACCGATGGAACTCAAGTTCATCTAGAAGAGTCTTACCCGCACGTTAAGGTTTTGCAGACGGGCAAAAATCTGGGCGGATCGGGTGGTTTTTCCTATGGCTTAAATGCAGTTAGAGGTTTAGATTATGACTACCTATGGCTGCTAGATAATGATATTCGTGTAGATTCAGAGGCTTTAGTTTTTCTGGTCAAAACTCTTTTGCATCAACCTGAGATCGGCATCGTCGGTTCTCAAATTCGCAAACGCGATGATCCTGGTACCATTCAAGAAATTGGGGGATTTGTTCACAAGCAAAAAGCTCATCTGACGACCCACTTTGGAAATGCTCCGGTAGCTTCGGTAGAGCCAATTCTGAGGGAGCAGCAGCATCTTTTAGTTGACATTTGTGCGGCTGCATCGCTTTTGGTTCGGCGTCAGGTTGTTGAGCAGATTGGAGTGTTTGAAGACTACTTTTTACACTTTGACGATGTAGAGTGGTGTCTCCGAGCCAAGCAAGCTTCTTGGCTAATTGCGGCTAATCCGGCCTCAATTGTTTGGCATGCGTCACCAGATTTCAAGTACCGTCCCTGGATTAGCTATTACGATGAACGCAATCTTTGCTACTGCTGGCAAAAACATCAGCCTCAGCTAGTCCTAAAGAGAATTTGGGTGCTTTTGCCAAAGCTTTTGTATTATGCGGCAACAGGTCGATACTGTATTAACCAAATCTATTTTCAAGGATTTTTTGACTTTCTTAAGGGCGTGCGAGGTCAGCGAACTCAACCTTTTCCCTACACAGAATATTCGTTGGATCAGATTCTTTATCAACCTGATTTAGTCTTGTTTGTCCAAGATACGGTTTGTCAAAACTCAGAATTAGGGCAGCAAATTCAGCAGCTTCAGGCAGACGAGAAAATTCGCATCTGGAATTTAACACAAACGATTGGATCTTACCTATGGACACTGCTGTCGGCTTTATTCAGAAAGCCAGTTGATATGGCAGTCGTTGCATGGCATAAACCCAACTTTCGTGTAATTCCTATGGCAAAGCAGATTTATCTTTTTATCGGTAGCGGTTATACTCTGGCCGATTTTCGGATCTCTGCTCTGCTGGGGGCGATCGCCAACACTTTTTATAATTTCTGCATCATTTACTGGCAGTTGCGAAGAACGATGAAACCTTATCTCAGAAGATGATGACTAATTCGGCCCTAATTCTAGGATCTGCCAAATGTACTGCGCTTCTCAATACATCTCTCTACCCACAGATAGGGGAGATAGACTTGAGAGATTTCTATGTTTGAAGAGGTCCTGTAAAAGCCGAGACAGCAGCTCCTGATCTAGTTAAATAAGGCTGCTAGCTTTTTCATTGAAACTTACTTTAAGAGATATAGAGGGATGTCAGTTTTATTCTCTGTGGCTATTTGCACTGTGGATCGCTGTACTTCACTCTACAACGCTCTACAGTCTTTAGAAAAAATTACTTTTAATTCGTTTGAAGTGATCATAATAGATGCTTCATCCAATGATGATACTGCTGAGATGATCGCGCAGATTTCTGGTCTGCTTAGCTTTCCTATCCAAATTCATAGAATTCAAATTAAAAATATTAGCTGCTCCAGAAATGCTGCAATCAGGCTAGCTTCTGGTTCCATCATTGCTTTTTTAGATGATGACGCAATTCCGCCACCCAACTGGCTCGATCGCCTATTTGAAACCTACTCTATCCACGGCAAAAACTGTGCAGGCGTGGGGGGAGCCGTCAGAGATATGACTCGCCCTGCTCATCCCCTCCAGTTTCGCCGGGGGATCACCAGTGTTTTGAGCGAAACTATTACGATTCGGCCTCCTCGCTCATCGGATCATAATCAAGCAGAAGGCGTTTGGTATAGCGGTTTGATGGGCGTCAATTCATCTTTTCGCAAAGAAGCCCTCGAAAAAATTAACGGCTATGACGAGTTTTTTGATTATTTTTTAGACGAAACAGATGTTTGTCTGCGGCTAATCCAGGCAGGCTATGAAATTCACTATTCAGATGTAGTGGTCGATCACTATCCGCAGCCGAGCCACAACCGCAAAGATCAAAAACATCTCACCTGCTGGTATGCGATCGCCAAAAACACCACCTATTTTGCCCTAAAGCATGGACGCCACAAGTTTCCTTTTCCAATCTTTATCACGCGCCTCTTCTCGTTGCTAATGCGCCGCTGCTTTCTTCGCATTGTCCGCCTCAAACTCACCCACAATCTCCCCAATCGGGTTCTGCTGCGCTACGTCCGGCAGGCCATTGCAGGACTGAAAGAGGGTTGGCAGAGCGGGTTGAGATGGCAAGAAGGCGATCTCCCCTCCTATGGCAAGGTTTTGGTGGGCCAAGTGAGCGGCGATTGAAGCTGAAGCTACCTAGCCTGAGCAATGATGCTGCGATGACGGGGGCTGTTGCAGGTCACGGTCGGCTGAGTAAAGCCTGCGGCCTCCATCTCCTGCCGAAAATCGAGAGCAAAATACTGATCTAGATAGGGTTCAGTGCTCTTGAGCAGCGTCAGTACGTAGGGCGGCATTTTGGCAAAGGTTTCTGATCCAGGATTCATATCCATGATGGCCAAATGCCCACCGGGACGCAGCAGTCGCCGAGCTTCCCGGATGATGGCGATCGCCGCCTCTTGAGGCAGCTCATGAAACACCAGACAGGCCGACACCAAATCAAACGACTGATCAGGCAATCCGGTTGACTCTGCCGCTGCATGGACCCAGCTCACTGGCAAATCGCGCTGTTGAGAACGGTATTGGGCGATCGCTAAGAAGTAAGGCGACAGATCTACACCTGTCAGGTTGGCTTGAGGAAACGTCTCTTGCAGCGCAAACGTACTCATCCCCACGCTGCAGCCCAAATCTAAAATGGCTTGAGGTGCTTGGGGCAGCTGATCTTTTAAGACATTGTGATAGCTCTGCCGCAGCTGAGTATCTCCCTTTGCTCCCGCCTCAGGCCAGATGCGCGCATGGACAGCCTGAGCGGCGACCTCAACTTCTGTGGCCGGAAGCCAGCCCAGATTGCCTTCTTCGTAGGCATGGAAGGGACGCAAATAGTAATCGGGATATTTGAGTTCAGGGTTTTTTACCTGGGTCAGATCTTGCTCCCACTCTGGGGCAAACTCGGCCTCACATCCGCGCGATCGCAAAGTTTGCACTTCCTGACGCCAATGCACCCCAATCGACTCTGCCCGCTGGATCATCATGTTGCGAGCCCGATTTTTGGCGAGGTTGGCCAGCGGCTTAATGGCCAGCACTCCATTCACCAGGCGAGAAGCAAGTCTAGGCTTTTTGTCAGCAGCGATCGTCATAACGAGTAAACAATTTTCTAAACAGTCAGAGTTCCCACGCTCATTATCCCAAATCAGCGGCCTACCCAACCGAGAAAAAGCCTTTCCCCAGATCGCATCACCGCCCACACGCTATCGCTAACAGAAGCGTTAATCTAGTAAAAATACGCAATAACGCAATCTATACTGAATTTCTTAGCTGTCCTGCTCTGTTCACGGGTTCATTCTCCTCATGCTGCACGCCTACTTTGATACTGATAACAACGGTCGTAAGTCTTTTGAGCTGCCAGGGGCTCGCCCTCACTACAATCCCGATCGCCCCGGCCAGGTCGAACATATCTTTTTAGACTTAGTGCTGGATATCCCCAAGCAGAGCTATCAGGGCACGTGCAGCATTCGGCTCAACCCAGTTCGGGATGGGATCGATCGCCTCACGCTGGATGCCGTTAACCTCAATATTGAGTCTGTTCAAGTTGGTGAGACTGCACAGAACTTTGACTACGATGGGGAGCAACTCCACATTCGCCTCACGCAGCCCACCGTCGCCGGACAGCCGATGACAGTGGCGATCGCCTACCACGTTGAGCAGCCCCAGCGCGGCATTTACTTCATTGCTCCTGACAAAAACTACCCCAACAAGCCCACCCAGGTCTGGACTCAGGGTGAAGATGAAGACTCGCGTTTCTGGTTTCCCTGCTTCGACTATCCGGGGCAGTTGGCCACCTCCGAGATTCGCGTGCGAGTGCCCAAAAAGTTTTTAGCCATCTCCAACGGCGAACTGATCAACACCGAAGAAGACGGCAACGACAAGATCTATCACTGGTCGCAGCAGCAGGTTCATCCCACCTACTTAATGACCTTGGCAGTGGGCGATTTTGCCGAAATTCGCGACGAATGGCAGGGCAAACCCGTCACCTACTACGTCGAGAAAGGCCGGGAAGATCAGGCCAAGCGGACGATGGGCAAAACTCCCAAGATGATTGAATTTTTCAGTCAGGCTTACGGCTATGCCTATCCCTACCCCAAATATGCTCAGGTTTGCGTGGACGACTTCATTTTTGGCGGCATGGAAAACACCTCCACCACGCTGCTCACCGATCGCTGCTTGCTAGACGAACGGGCCGCACTCGACAACCGCAACGCCGAGAGCTTGGTGGCGCACGAACTAGCCCATCAGTGGTTTGGCGACCTGGTTGTGATCAAACACTGGTCTCATGCCTGGATTAAAGAAGGCATGGCTTCCTACTCCGAAGTGATGTGGACCGAGCAAGAATATGGCAAAGACGACGCCATCTACTATCGCCTCAACGAAGCCCGCAGCTATATAGATGAAGACAGCTCTCGCTATCGTCGCCCCATCGTCACCCACATTTACCGGGAAGCGATCGAACTCTACGATCGCCACCTCTACGAAAAAGGAGCCTGCGTCTACCACATGATTCGGGCGGAACTGGGGGATGAGCTGTTTACTAAAGCCATTCACACCTTCGTCCAGGACAACGCTCACTGCACGGTTGAAACCATTGACCTACTGCGGGCGATCGAAAAAACAACCGGACGCAACCTCCAGTTTCTCTTTGATCAGTATGTTTTTCGGGGCGGCCATCCCGATTACAAAGTCTCCTACAACTGGGACAGCGATAGCAACCTGGCCAAGATCACCATCATTCAAGACCAAGCCAAAGAAGGCGACACCAGCAGCAACAGCGGCCTCTTCGACCTCAAGATCCCGATCGGCTTCGGCTACGTCAAATCAGAGCAAAGTACCAAGGCCAAGAAAAAATCTGCTTCAGTTCCTGTTGTCCAGCTCAAAACCTTCACGGTGCGTGTCCACGAACGCGAGCAAAGCTTCTACTTCCCGCTCGAAGAAAAGCCGCAGTTTGTCAGCTTTGATGTCAACAACCACCTGCTGAAGACCGTCGCACTCGAATATCCGGTTGCTGAACTCAAGGCCCAACTGCAACATGATCCCGACCCGATTTCGCGCATCTACGCCGCTGAAGCATTGGCCAAGAAGGGCGGCCTTGAAGTCATCAAAGCTCTAACTGAATCTTTCCAGGCTGATCCATTTTGGGGTGTCCGGGTCGAAATCGCGGGTCAACTCGCTTCAATCAGGCTCGACCATGCCTTTGAGGGATTGGTCAAAGGTTTAAAAGATGCAGAAGCCAAAGTGCGCCGAGCCACGGTTGAAGCCCTGAGCAAGATCAAAACTTCGGAGAGCTACAAAGCCCTCAAGCCGATTGTTGAAAAAGGAGATGCCAGCTACTACGTCGAAGCTTCGGCATTTCGGGCACTGGGTAGCATCACAAACAGCACCTCTAACGGCAAGCCCAAAGAAGACAAAGCCCTTAAGCTGTTTAAGGCGGCCCTAGAAGATCGGGCAGGCTGGAACGAAACGGTGAGAAGTGGGGCGATCGCCGGCCTCAGCCAAATGAAAACCTCCGAAGCTGCCCTTGAACTGATTCTCGAATACACGGCCTCCGGAGTTCCCCAAGCGCTAAGGCTCTCCGCTATTCGTGCTCTAGGAGCCATCTCTAGCGGACAGAGCAAGCCCAACCTGGAGCGCATCCTCAGCCGCCTGGAAGAACTCTCTGGAGAATCCTTCTTCCTGACGCAGGTTGCAGTCGCTTTCTCCCTTGGCCAAATGGAAACGATCAAAGCTGTCGGTATCCTTCAAGCCCTCGCCGATCAAACTCCCGATGGTCGAGTGCGCCGCATCGCCGAAGAAGCCATCCAGCGCGTCCAAAAGGCCGTTGGCAAAGATCAGGCTGTCAAAAAACTCCAGGAAGAACTCGACCAGCTCAAAAAATCTAATCAAGAATTGAGAAGTCGTCTGGAAAACCTGGAAGCGAAGGCGAAGTAAGAAGGAGGTGTCGGGTGGCAATGCTCACCTGACTCAGTTTTTAGCCCAGGTGGGTATTGCCTGCCCTGCACATTCAAGTCCTTCAACGAAACAAACTGTGAAAAAAAGCGGATTTATTGTCTTATTTGTTGCGGTCGGCGTTGTCGCAGGTGGGTTGGCGGCAGCTTCCTACTATTGGACTCAGGCAACAGGGGTGCCCGCATGGCATGGGACAGAAACAGCCATCACCGATTTTGCTGATCCTAGTTTGGTAGATGCGCGATCGCGAGTGATTGACCAAATTGTGGTCAGCCGCAACGCGGACAACACTTCCAACGTTGAGGCTGAATTCAGCGAAACCGAAATCAATCAACTTGTGGCCGGAACTCTGGCCGATATTCCTAATGCGCGTCCGCTGCTGCGGGGGGCTCGTAGCGTCAACACCGTGATTCAAAACGGCATGCTCGAAAGCGGTATGGTTGTCGATCTTTCTGATATTCCTGCTGAAAGCTTGGGGAGTCAGGAACGAGCCGCCTTGGAACAGATTAGAAACACGCTGCCGGCGATCGCCAACCGTGAGATTTATATCGGCATTGAAAGTCGGCCCAGAGCCGAAAATGGGCAGGTGCGGTTTGGAGAAGATACTCGTGTCAAGATCGGCAACCTCAGCCTATCGCTGTCGGAGGTGTCAGACTATGTCGGTATTTCTCCAGCCCAGCTAGAGCAATCCCTCAATCAAGAATTGGAGCGACGCGGTATCAGCATTGAGGATATTGACTTAGCAGGCGATCGCGCTCGCATCAGTGGTTCGGCCCCCTAAGCACTCAGCATGTCTGAGCCAGCTTCTGAGGCCAGCCCTAGAGGCCAGCCCTAGATCCCAGCCCTAGAGACTGAGGTTTAGCTCCTCCACATCGCGATAGACTCGAAGCAGCGGCTCCGTCCGTGCCGAATTCTAGCGAGCCTCCATGACCAATCGCCTTGCCCAAACCCAAAGCCTCTACCTCCGCAAGCATGCCGAGAATCCAATCGATTGGTGGCCGTGGTGTGACGAAGCCTTAGCCACGGCCAAGCGTGACAACAAGCCAATTTTTCTTTCGATTGGCTACTCTAGCTGTCACTGGTGCACGGTGATGGAGGGGGAGGCGTTTTCTGATCAGGCGATCGCCGCATACATGAACGACTGCTTCTTGCCGATCAAAGTCGATCGCGAGGAGCGTCCTGACCTCGACAGCATCTACATGCAGGCGCTCCAGATGATGACTGGGCAAGGCGGCTGGCCGCTGAACGTGTTTCTTTCCCCCGATGATCTCGTGCCTTTCTATGGCGGCACCTACTTTCCAGTAGAGCCAAAGTTTGGCCGACCCGGATTTTTTCAGGTATTACAAGCGCTCCGGCGGTTCTACGATACCGAGCCTGAGAAAGTACAATCGGTCAAATCTGAAATTTTGGGCAACCTCCAGCAGGCAGCGCTTCAGTCTGCGGCAGGCGACCTCGATCCTGGCCTTTTGCAGCGGGGGCTAGAATATAGCGCCGGAATCTTATCTTCGAGTAGCATGGGTCCGAGTTTCCCAATGATTCCCTATGCGGAAGCGGCACTGCGCGGCACCCGATTCCAGACCGAAGATTCTCGATATGACGCAGCAGAAATCTCTAAGCAGCGAGGGCTAGATCTCGCTCTGGGCGGCATCTATGACCATGTGGCCGGGGGCTTCCATCGCTATACGGTTGATCACACTTGGACGGTGCCCCACTTTGAGAAGATGCTCTATGACAATGGCCAGATTGTTGAGTATCTAGCCAATCTCTGGGCGGCGGGTGTTCAGGAACCTGCTTTTGAACGGGCGATCGCCGGAACAGTCGATTGGCTGAAGCGAGAAATGACCGCTCCTCAAGGCTACTTCTATGCTGCTCAAGATGCTGATAGCTTTGCCACGGCGGAGGACGCCGAACCGGAAGAAGGGGATTTTTACGTCTGGGATTACTATGAGCTGTCGGAGTTGCTGACCGACGCCGAGTTGACTGAGCTAGCAGAGCACTTCACCGTTACAGCCAATGGCAACTTTGAAGGCAAGAATGTCTTACAGCGACACAATCCTGGCCCCCTGAGCCAGACGACTGAGCTGATTCTAGACCAGCTGTTTGCTGTTCGCTACGGTCGTTTGCCTGCGAGCGTGATTACGTTTCCGCCTGCTCAAAACAACCACGAAGCCAAAACCCAAGACTGGCCCGGTCGCATCCCTCCCGTCACTGATACCAAAATGATTGCCGCCTGGAACAGCCTGATGATTTCAGGACTGGCAAGGGCTGCCGCTGTTCTTCAACAGCCTGACTATTTCCAGCTTGCTGCCCAGGCCGCCAATTTTATCCTGGAAAACCAATGGAGCGAGGGCCGCTTTCATCGCCTTAGCTACGAGGGCATAGCCACCGTCAGCGCCCAATCAGAAGACTATGCCTTGTTGATCAAAGCCCTTTTGGATTTAGATCAGGCCAGTTTACAGCTCAACCCAGACAGCACAGCAGAACCCTCTTCCTGGCTAGAGCAAGCCATCAAAGTTCAGGAGGAGTTTGATGACTGGCTCTGGAGCGTCGAGTTGGGCGGTTACTACAATACGGCCAGCGATGCGAGCAATGATTTAGTCGTACGAGAGCGCAGCTACAACGACAATGCGACTCCCTCGGCCAATGGGGTGGCGATCGCCAACTTAGTCCGCCTTTCGCTCCTAACTGAAGACCTGCAGTACTTAGAGCGAGCCGAACAAGCCTTGCGATCCTTTGCTAGCGTGATGGAGCAAGCCCCGCAAGCCTGCCCCAGCCTTTTCACTGCCCTTGACTGGTGCCGCAACCCTACTCTAGTTCGCACCGCTGCATACCCAATTTCCTCGTTGGTCGCCCAATATGCCCCAACCGCCGCCTTCAAGCTAGAAACCCACTTACCGGAGGGGGCGATCGGCCTGGTCTGCCAAGGCTTGAGCTGCCAAGAACCTGCCCTTAGCTTCGAGCAACTCACCGAGCAACTTAGCCAAAGCCAAACCCGAAGCTAAGGCTCTTTTGCTTGTTGATCTCTGGCCTACAACGAAAGCTCAGACACCTTCTGTCGATACATCTGGACAATTTTCTCTGTCACCTGATCGATGTTGAGATGATCGGTTTGCAGCTCGATCGCGTCGGTGGCCTGTTGGAGCGGCGCGATTTCCCGCGTGCTATCTTTTTGGTCGCGGAGGTAAATGCTACGCTCTAGTTCTTCTAAATCGATCTCGGCTTGTCCTTGATTTTTGAGGTCTTGTTGACGCCGCCGCGCCCGCTCCTGCACAGAAGCCGTCAGGAAAATCTTTAGCTCCGCATCTGGAAAGACGTGGGTACCAATGTCGCGACCTTCCACAACGATGCCACCTTTGCGGCCATAGCGCTGTTGCTGTTTGACTAACTCTTGTCTCACGGCAGACTGTGCCGCGATCGCAGAGACCTGATCCGTCACCTCTAGGCTGCGAATGGCCTGCGTCACCTCATGGTCATTAATCCAAACACGAGTGGTAGCTAGGGTTTCGTCATCTGGGCTCACCTCTCCCGCAACGAGCTGAATTCGGCATTGGCTCACAAGTTCGGCGATCGCCGCCTGATCGTCAAGTGCAATTCCGGATTGCAACACCAGCCAGGTCACCGCCCGATACATCGCTCCGGTATCGAGGTAGAGCAACCCTAGCGACTGAGCCACCCGACGCACCACCGTTGATTTGCCCGCACCTGCCGGACCATCGAGCGCTACAACGGGCTTGCGGTTGCGGAGCAGAATGTTGTCGATCAGTCGAGTCGAACCAATGCGGGCGGCGATCGCCAACAGACCAGCCTCCTCCACATGCTCCAGAGGCGTCAGCAGGCGGGGATGCACCAACTCCACATACTCTGACTGAACTGCCGGAACAGTGGATAACTCCGCCTGAACGGCTTGAATTAAATCAGCCGTGCTGGTGTTGCCCGTCCGAAACAGGTGTTGGGCTCGCTGCAAACTGCGGTAGAGTACTGCGGCTTGTTCTCGCTGCTCCGTCGAAAGATATTGATTTCGGGAGCTGAGGGCCAACCCGTTTGGCTCCCGCACAATGGGGCAGGGCACAATTTCAACCGGAAGATTGAGATCCGCCACTAGCCGTTGCAAAATGGCCAGCTGTTGAGCATCTTTTCGGCCAAAGTAGGCCCGATCAGGCTGAACGATATTGAGTAGCTTGGTGACAACGGTTGCCACCCCCTGAAAATGGCCAATCCGAGAGCGGCCACACAAGCTAGCCATCATCGCCGCAGGCGGAATCACTTGGGTCAAACGCTCAGCCGGTGGGATTGGCTCTGTGCCGTAAAGCTCGGCCACCGTCGGCGCAAAAATCGCGTCTACGCCCATCTCCTCACAAAGCTGGCGATCGCGTTCCAATGTTCGAGGATAGCGATCGAGGTCTTCATTGGGGGCAAACTGCAGCGGATTGACAAAAATGCTGACCACCACCAAGTCATTTTCCTGGCGAGCGCGCCGGATCAGGCTGAGATGGCCCTCATGCAACGCCCCCATCGTAGGCACAAATCCTACCTTGAGTCTCGCTTGCTCCAAGTCTAGATAGCAGCGTAACCCAGCCACTGTTGTAAAAAGTCGCACCACAGCCCCCAATGTTTGACTCAACCCTCCGCCTAGTAGTTTACAAAATTCTTTTGGAAAGCTGCCTTCTCAAACAACAGCGATTGCCCAATGATCATTGCCCAACAGTGATTGCCCAACAGTGATTATTTAATGATCATTGCCCACTAGCGATTACCCAACAGCGATTCTTGTAGAACAAAACCCCTACACAGTAGTAGGGGCTATTTCTAGAAGCTGTAGTAGAAACTGTGGTAGAAGCTTTGGTAGAAGCTTTGGTAGGTCAAAAACTCCTGATCAGTTTCGAGCTGAGGTTGCAGGTTGACCATTGCTCCCCAAGACATCCAGTTGCACGGGGGCGACTCCCGCCTGCATCAAACCGACTGCGCGCGCTGCCGCTGCAGACAGATCGATGATTCGTCCGCCGGTAAAGGGTCCCCGGTCATTGATCCGGACAACGACAGATTGGCCAGTGTGTACATTGGTGACACGAACTTGAGTGCCAAAGGGGAGGGTGCGGTGAGCTGCTGTCATGGCATTCTGGTTAAAAATCTCTCCGCTGGCACTGCGGCGACCGTTGAAGCCAGGACCATACCAGGATGCTAATCCCGAAAGGCGAGACTGTACCGAACCAAACGAAGCTTGCTGCTGGGGTTGAGGTCGGGGTCGAGGAAGATCCGCAACTTCTCGCAGGGGCTCAGCATTTCCTAGCTGCCGACGCAGACGGTTTGTAATCTGCAGCGCATCTTGAGCCAGGTTTTGGGTGGTGTCGGGCAAGATCGTATCTTCGTTGACTTCAACCAACTCCGAACCATTCACTTCAATCAAAAAACGCTCTTGGTCAACGTTCCAGCGAACGGTAATGGCTTCGGCATTGGCTCCATCACGGTAGAGCTGATTGACTCTAGCGGCGATCGCAGTAGCTCTCCAAACTGGATCGCCAGAGTCTTCACTTCCTGTTGCAGTGGCAGCAGAGGCCAGACGCTCGGTCGAGCCCGCCGATTGAACAGAGGCAACCTTGACATCTGCATCAGCCGATGAATGGGCCGATGGGCTGCCATTGGCACCCGACTCAGGACGGAGGAAGGTCAAAACAGGGATATTTCGGACGTAGAGGGTGGCGGCTTCCCGGCCCTCTAGGCTGTGGGAGAAGAGAGTAGCAACCGTGTCTGCTTGGGAAGAAACCGATTGGCCTTGAGACTGATATTCTCCTACCTTCTCGACGTCGCCTAGTTCTGCGTCCAATTGAGTTTCGGTGGAATTGGTCATCGACGAGCTGTTGGAAGCCACACCCACAGGAGAATTTTCTGTTAGAGAAACATTGGTTTCCAAGTTTTCGTCAGCTGTCTTGAGCTGGTCAGCCCGACTTTGGGGAGTCGGCACTAAAGCAGTGAGAATCAAGGCAGCCGTTAGACCGCTCCAAAGTTTTTGGTTCATATGTCCTTTCAAAGGCATCGAAAGTGCAAGCTGATCTCGAACGAAATTATTTTTCGTTCAAATCTACTGACTCTCTAAGTTGTAGTCGTTACGTGTTTGCTTTGACTTGCGGAACTGTATCAAACTAACACGAACTTTTTGCCTTGGGGATCAGGGTGATACGGAAACAGGCCCCAACTTCATAGAAGCTTTATATTAATTTTTGCAGCAGAACATGTGCTGGAACAGAGTTTTGCCGAAGTTTAACGGCTCTGCCAGCTTCATAAAAGCTTTACACAACTTTTCTATTTATTTAATATTCAAGGGGTGCGTTTTGTGGTGGGAACCTATTAGCCTCCTTTATGACGGAGTTTGGTCAAGCTAATTAAAACTAAACAGATCGGGATCAGGGGATATGGCGATCGCCCTCTAGATTTTTGAAGATTTAGTGAATCATCAAAAACCCGATTGAAACATTTGACCGAAGATGATATGAGAACCCCTTGACAAAGCGGTCAATCCCACATTTGGGTGATCGCGATCACAGCGGTTTTCTTGTTTCGCTGCAACAAAGCTCACAGCGAATCTAGGCCGCACGATTCCAGCTCAACCCTCGCTCCAGTAGGCTTTCCGTGGAAGGAAAGGCCTAACCTGACGAATAAGCTGAGAATGATTTACGACGCTAGTTCTAGCCGATCAGGAAAATTTGAAGTTGATCAGATCTGGAGATCTCACTGGTTCTAGCCGATCAGGTCTGCCCCGCCTGTGCTGAAAATTCCTCTGCAGAAAATTAACGCGGCTACACTGCTCACTACCAACTTGGTAGGTAACTACTAACTCGGCAGTACTACAGCAACCGTAGCTGAGCGTCTGTCGTCACAGGGGTTGTATCCACGTCGGCTGGAGCTTCTTCATCCAGCTGAGATAGATTTAACCATTCTCTGGGCTCATTGGCTAGCAAATTTTGAGCGACTTCTAGCATTTCAGCTGCAATGTCTTCTAAGTGAGTTGCACTAGCGATGTAAGCCTGTAGTGCCTCCAGTGGATCGATGCTGTTGCCTGCGCCTAATTCTGGCAGTCGGGGCTGGGCGAGTTGACTGACCAGATCAGGATGAATGGTGTAGGTATGGGCCAAACGGAGCGCCTCATGCAGCGTCGTACTATCAATCTGATCCATCTGATCTGACCGCAGACGATAGACTAGGCGCACTACCGCGTCCTCAATCACATTGCTAGAAATCGCCTCCAACAAGGTCGCGAGCGGATCATCAGCGGTTGAAATATCAGCTTGAATCGTGCGAAAGGGACGGACGGGCAGCGGACAAAATTCTAACTGCGTGTTTCCCCGCTCAACTTCCGCCAAAATGAATCCTTTCTTTTCTTTTTCTTCGCTAAAGTCCACCCGCTCAATGCTACCGGGATACACAACCGGGGGCTGTTCGCATAAAATTTGGTGCCGATGCACATGTCCGAGTGCCACATAGTCAAAGCAGGAGCGCGTGAGCAAGGACAGCGGCACGGTGAAGCCTTTGCCCACGGCCAAGAATCGCTCGGCTCCAAGTTGGGCTGTATCGACCATGACGTGAGCTAGCAGCACGGTTGGCAGCTCTGGGTCGAGGCGGCGGATTTCGCCTTCTAGGGCTACACCCAATCGATTAATCAGGAGCTGATTGACTTCGGCCAGTGATAATCCTTCGGTTTCAGGCCGGGTCAGCAATGTGGAACGGGTGAGCCAGGGGAGGGTGATGATTTGGATGGGGCCGCTGCGGGTTTGGATTGGGTGGGTTTGCAGGCGATCGCCCACCACAAAACCCGGCACCCCCAGCGTTCGGTAAATACATAAACTCGCGCCACCTTGCCCCTGAGAATGCTGATCATGATTGCCCACGAGCAACACCGTCGGAATGTCTGCATCGACCAGACGCCGAAACTGGCTGGCAAAGGCTTCTTGCACGAAGGGGGGCGGAGTGGCATCGGGAAAGGCATCTCCCCCGAATAGGACCAGATCGACTGGTTCGGCGATCGCCCGATCGATGCACCGTTCTAACGTTTGAACAAAATCTTCCAGCCGCGTGTTTAGCCCAGTTTCAGAGTTGAGGCGTCCGTGGGAAAACCCGCTACCCAGATGAATATCCGAAAGGTGAAGAATTTTGACCATGATTAAGAAGAGGCTGACATGGTGAGCAAAAGAGGCGATAGAGGCGATCGCTGCCAGAGACGTTGTAGCGGTTAAAGCGGTTGAAGGATGTCCTCTGCAGCCCTATTACAACACTGTACCCTTTTCCCCTAGATGCTCAGCTTTAACCTGAGAAGCATGAGTCTGTGAAGCGATTTATGATGAGTCTTTCAAGGGCCAAGTTCTTTCTACCAGGAGCAGTGATGTGCGGCTAATTTTATACAGCAAACCGGGCTGTCACCTGTGCGAAGGGCTACAGGAAAAGCTAGAGCAGATTCAGAGTCTGCAGTTTGAGCTGGAAGTGCGGGATATCACCAGCCGCGATGAATGGTTTCAGGCGTACCAATACGAAATCCCAGTTCTCTTCCTGGCTGGAGAAGTTCTGGATGAAGAAGTTCTGGATGAAGAAGTTCTGGCTGAAAAAAATGACGCCATTCAAAACTCAAATCCTGAAACTTCAAATGCTTCCCTCCAGCCGATTCCCCGACCTTCACCTCGCTCAACCGTTAGCCAATTGGAGCAGATGCTACAGAAATATATCTCGAAAAATAGGACACAATAAGCGCAGCACATGTGAGGAGTTGCTGACATGCAATTGCGAGAACTATTAGCGAATCTACCGCACCCATTACAGTTGCCCGATCATCCCGCATTGGAGGCCGAAGTCAAAGGACTGTCTACCAACTCTCATGCCTGCCAACCAGGTGATCTATTTATTGGCATGCCCGGAACCCGTGTGGATGGCGGTGAATTTTGGCCAAGTGCGATCGCAGCAGGGGCGATCGCCGCTCTCGTTTCCCCAACCGCTGCCCAAAAGCCAGCCCCTTCTCCCCAGCTAGCGTCTGCCTGCGTCATTCCGGTCGAGAATATGTCTCAGGTGTGCGCCCAAATTTCAGCCGCGTTCTACGGCTTTCCAGCTCAGCAACTCCAACTTGTGGGTGTCACAGGGACCAACGGCAAAACCACCACCACCCATCTGATCGAATTCTTGCTCAGTCAGGCCCAGCACCCAACAGCTCTGTTTGGCACCCTCTACGCCCGTTGGCCCGGACATCAGCAAACGGCTGTTCATACAACCCCTTTTGCCCTGGAGCTTCAGCAGCAGCTTGCCGCCGCTGTCAATGCTGGAAGTCAGTTTGGTGTGATGGAGGTGAGTTCTCATGCGCTGGCTCAGGGACGCGTTGCCGGTTGTTCCTTTGAGGTATCAGTCTTTACGAACCTGACGCAGGATCATCTCGACTACCACCGTGATTTAGAAGACTATTTCGCGGCCAAGGCGTTGTTGTTTGGGCCTGACTATCTCAAAGGCAAAGCCATTATCAATAAGGATGATCCGTTTGGGCGGCGGCTGATTCAAACCTTGAAGGTTGGCCAGGTTTGGTCCTATAGCACCCACGACACGACCGCTGATCTCTGGACGGGAGATCTGATCTATGGCTCTGATGGTGTTAAGGGTGTATTGCATACCCCCATGGGTGAAGTTGCCTTTCGTTCGCCGCTGGTGGGCCAGTTTAATCTTGCTAACTTGCTGGCTGCGGTGGGGGCCGCGCTGCATTTGGGGGTAGATCTGGAGGCGATCGCCCATCACCTGCCTCACTTTATAGGAGTGCCTGGACGGATGGAGCAGGTGCAAATCCAGCCGGATCAGGACATCAGCGTGATTGTAGACTATGCCCATACGCCCGATAGCTTAGAAAATTTGCTGAATGCCGCTCGTCCGTTTATTCCAGGCCGGATGATTTGTGTGTTTGGCTGTGGGGGCGATCGCGATCGCACCAAGCGGCCTCAAATGGGCGGCATTGCAGCTAGATTGTCTGACTGGGCCATTGTCACTTCAGATAATCCTCGCACCGAAGACCCGCAGCGAATTTTACAGGATGTTGTGGCGGGCATCCCTCCAGAAGTCGAGCCGCTGGTGATGGGCGATCGCGCGGCAGCCATTCGCACAGCTATTTTGCAAGCACAACCGGGCGATGGAGTTTTGATTGCGGGTAAAGGCCACGAGGATTACCAGATTTTGGGTACCGAAAAAGTCCACTTTGATGATCGGGAACAGGCGCGATCAGCCCTGATTGAGCGTTTCTCGGTACCAACTTCCTAGCGCTTGTAGCATCTTCCCAATCGTCTCCGTAAGATAGAGATGCGTCGAACCTTGGTTGTGCTGCCTTTAAAGCAGTATTGATCTCCTTCTAGGAAGGACTGGCTAGGAAGGACGGAGGGCATCTTTTCGAGGGTGCCCTTAGCTTCCGAAATATTGAGAAAAACTAAGAAACTTGGAAATTCTCTCAGGTTATCGATAAATTCTGAAAAAAAGGCAGGCGTCTGCTTGTCTCGTATTATTACCTATGGACTCCCCCCATCTTCAGGATGTGTCTCTCTATGAGCTAGCCTTCAGCTCAGAGCAGCCTCCACATCCGCTCCAGATCAGCCCGACCATCTTGAAATCCATGATGAGTTCGGTCATTGACTTGTTGATCGAACAAAAGATTCCGGCAACGCTGTGGCTCAAACTACCCAAGGGGGAAGTCTGGCAGGCCGAGATTGATCGCTATCGCAAACTGGCAGCAGCGCCTCACTCTATTTATATTCTGCATAATCAGCGTGACCCTATCGCTGAACCCCTTGCTGAGGCCTCGGCTGAACCTTCTGCTGAACCGTTAGGCCATCCTGACACCACGGCCGATTCTGCTCAAGCTAATCTCGAAAATTTGCTCGATGAGACTGATCTTGTTGGGGATGGAGGTGTGGTGCTGTCGGCAGTGCCGGGGCGATCGCGCCATATGGTCATGCCGCTGGCGGCAGATAGCCGTTTGAGACGAGAGTACTTCTTGCTGGCGATCGCCCCAGAGTTCTCGGTTTTAGTTCTGGCCCATCGACCTCGCTCCGTGCAGTCAAGCACAGAAGATGCAGAAATTAACCTACCGGTTTCTTCCGGCAAAAAAGGCCCTGCCGAGGATGAGCTAGAACGCAAGCATCCCCTCCTGAGCGTTTTTTCGTTTGACCCGTCTACGCTGCATCAGGTGTTGGAAGGGATCAACCGCTCCATTTGCTGCGGCCAATCCCAGGCCGAACCTAGCCCCGAAATCGAGGAACTGTTGGTCAACTGGGATAGTTTGGTTAACCCAGCACTCAACTCAGCGCCCCATCCAGTTTTGCTGAGTCAATTGCTAGCACGACAGGTTCAGCGCCAGGAAGAACTTTGGCGCAGCAGTGCTGCCCATCGCAAGCAGGCAGAAACTGCAACCACGTTGCAAATGGGTAATGAAGAACTGTTTAATATGCTGCGCTTGAAAGATGAGTTTTTGAAAAATGTGGGCCAAGAGCTGCGAACTCCGCTAGCCACGATGAAAACCGCCCTGACGTTGCTCAATTCACCCAACCTCAAGCCTCCCCAGCGACAGCGATATATGGAGCTGTTGAGTCAGGAGTGCGATCGCCAAAGTGCCCTCATTACCAGCGTTTTAGACTTGGTTCAGCTTGACAATGTGGTTGAGCAAACCAGCATGCAACCCCTCCGGTTGACAGATATTGTGCCTGGAGTGGTCAGTACCTACCAGCCCCTAGCCCAGGAAAAAGGCCTTATGCTGGCCTACACCATTCCTGAAGATTTACCTGCCGTTTCTTGCCTCAATACCTGGATTCGCCAAATCGTGATCAACCTGCTCCACAACAGCATCAAATTTACGCCCAAGGGAGGACAGGTTTGGGTACGGGCCAAACAACAGGGAGACTTTGTGCAAATCGAATTTCGAGATACCGGAATCGGCATTCCCGCCCTAGAAATTACCAAGATCTTTGAGCGATTTTATCGAGTTCGGCATGGTGCCGGTGAAGATTACAGTGGTTCTGGTTTAGGGCTTTCCATTGTCCAACAACTACTCCTGCGCTGCGGCGGCTCTGTCTCCGTCAAAAGCAAACTTGGTGAAGGTTCTGTCTTCAACGTTTTGCTGCCAATTTATCACTCCTAAAAACATGGGGCTAATTTGGCATGAAGAGTTCTGGCGAGGGCGATATCAAAATAGGTGGCTGCATCAATGTTGCCTGCGATCGCCCTAAACGGCAGATCCGGTTCCCCCAGGTGGTCAAGCACCAAGGCCGCCTTAGCAAAATCTTGATCGCGGGTATAGCCATTCACCGTTACCACGGTCTTCAAACCTGCTTGAGTGGCAGCCTGTAGACCCTGCTGGGAATCTTCGATCACCAAACAGGCGTCTGGCTGCAGTTGCATTTTCTGCAAGACATAGTGATAGATGTCAGGGGCAGGCTTTTTGGCTGGCACGATGTCTCCCGCTGCAATCACCTCAAACCAGTCGGGGCTGTCGGGGGCAAGCGCTGTTGTGAGGAGGGTCATCACATTTTCTGGAGAACTGGTGGTGGCGATCGCCAGTCGAATCCCCTGCTGGCGAGCCTCCTGTAGCAAACGCCGTACCCCTGGACGAGCTGGAATTTTTCCTGCTGCCATTAAGTGGCTGTAGTACTGATTTTTGGATGCATGGAGCTGAGCAATAAACGCTGTCAAATCTCCTGCGAAAGCTCCTTCAGGCCGAAAATCAGGTGGCTCTTGGTTTCGATAAAACCGGATGCGCTCCTTACCTCCGGCGATCGCCAGCAGTTTTGCATATTGCGAGTCTGTCCAATTCCAAGGCAATCCTGCCGCCGCAAACGCCTGATTAAACGCGATCCGATGCCCATCTCGCTCCGTATCTGCCAGTGTGCCATCAACATCAAAGATTAGAGCTTGCAGCATAGGGAGAGCGAAAGCCGTGAGGCAGATCAGTGGGCGGACAAGATATTATATTGCGGACTGGAACGAGTCAGCCCAGTTAGCGATTGGCGGAGCGGGAAGTATCGCCTTCCATGACCGTGATTTGATATTGCCCTTGTCCGCCCACCTCAAACGTATTTGCAACGATTCGATAAAATCCTGAGGCCGGCAGCGTGACAGTCAGCTCGGAGTTGGTATTAGATGAGCTGATGTCGTTGTTATATTCCAGAATTTCACCCATCGGATTGATCAAGATCAGGTAGGTATCAAAATCATCGCTTTCCAGCCGGATCGTCACCGTTTGGTCAGCGCGGCCTTCCAGCAAATGCTCTTCGTAGAGCGTATCATCCGGCAACACAGCCCCCCCAGGCTCAAGAACACCTTCCTCCTGCAAAATCACGGTATTTCGCTTGGGTAGACCAATGCCAAAGAAAGACAGCTGCGCTACGGTGAGGCTTTCCGGAGCAGGGTCGGGCTGAGCCACTCTGTTGAGATCAGTAGCGCGGGTGGCAGCAGCGGGCACCAGTACCAGCAGCAGTCCAGAAATTAGGGTGAGAGAATAACGAGAAAATGCTTTCACAGTAGAACGGCTCGCCAACATATCTGTTTTTGCACAAAACTTAGGAGACGTCATTACGGAAATCGCCCATAGGCGATGCGATTGGTTAAAGACTACATCTTTCTAGCCAGACTTAGCCGCGCGTTGGAGCAATCGATCTTTAGACGGTGGGGAGAGGCTGAATGTTCGGTGCGATCGCCAATCGCTTACTACTCACCTTTTTTGCTAGGAGAAAATCTGCCCAGATGATAGAAAATTGAGCATCCTAATTCTACTGATCTGAACCGAAAAAAGATGCGCCCGAACAAACTGAATCCATCATCTTTTTCGAATATTGTTTTGATATAGCTCTGTTATTGAGTTCGCAAAAGTTTTTGAGACAAATCATTATTTAAACCAATCAATGAGTGCAGCAATGGAATTGTGCGATCGCTAGCATTCTCCGAGGAATGACTACATTCGTTGAGGTCTCTCCTCAATGACTAGTCAAACGGTAGATCCATCTGTAGATCCAGCTATAGTCTGGCCTTGCACCCTTTCAACGATAGGTTTACTCACGCCCTGCGTTGCCGATTTGATTTCACACAGCATGACGAATCTGCGATCAAAAAGACATCCCTCCAAAGCGCTAGAATCGGAAAAATTTTAGAGGGCAAGGTCTCATATTGTTTTGCAAATTTTTCTGCAATGGATTAGGCTAAGCCGAGAGCAATCAGCATCCGCAAAAACATTCTGAATTGGATGTGAAATGCTTTGCAGACTTGACTTTGCAAAGCAGGCAATTATTACGGAGGAATTTTAATGCTGAAGCAAATTCTAGCCAGCAGTTCGGTAGCCACCCTAATGCTGCTAACAGGCTTACCCAGCTATGCCCAAGAAGCTCCAGCTCCCCAAGCGCCTACACCATCTCCTGACATGCAAGCGGCTCCTCAAACTGAGGTTAGCCCTGAAGATCTGCAGCGGTTTGCGAGCGTAATCCAGCAGATTCAATCGATCCAGCAGGAATCTCAAGCCGAAGCCGTTGGAGTGCTTGAAAGTGAGGGTCTTAGCCCTCAGCAATTCAATGCTATCCTTGAAACTCAGCGCAATCCTGAGGCTCAGCCTGCGACTGATATTTCTCAGGACGAACTGCAAAGCTTTGAACAGGCAATCACGCAGGTCGCGGATATTCAACAACAGGCTCAAGTTCGGATGCAGGCTGCTGTCGAGCAAGAAGGCTTGGATGTCCAGCGCTTTAACCAAATCGGAGCAATAGTGCGTGAAGATCCGGCTTTGATGCAGCAGGTTCAGCAAATGCTGCAGTAAGACGACCTTCAGCTAATTCCCCTCCCACCAAAGAAATCGCATCGGATAGTTTGGGCAGATTAGACCCACCGTCCGGTGCGGTTTTGGGACAATTGTGCAGCGGGATGAAGAACGTGCTAGTGCTTCGGAGACCAGACCGGACTTTTATCCGTTTTGGCTTGCCGCTCCCCTATCCATGAATTGAGGAACATTTTAATAATGAAGCTGCAACTTCTAGGCCCGTTGCTGTTCCTGGGTTTGGCCACAGCACTTAGCGCCTGCGGACCTTCTGCCCAGACTGATGAAACTGTCGTGGCACCCACCCAGCCCTTAGAGCAACCCGCAAATGATCCGGCTGCCTCGGAAGATTTTCTCCTTCCCGGCTCGACGACTGCAACTGATGTTGATCCTGCTACGCTTGATCAGTTTGTGAGTGCGCTCAATCGTTTGCAGCAAATTCAAGTTGAGGCAGAGGCTCAATCGATTGAAGCTCTCGAAGCTCAAGGATTGAGTGAACAACGGTTTAATGAGATTCTGCAATCGCAGCAAAACCCCGCTGAAGCTGGAACGACGGCAATCACACCGGAAGAGCAACAGCAAATCCAGCAGGCCGCACCTCAGCTAGCAGAAATCCAACAGGAAGCCCAAACCCAAATGGATGCTGCTATTCAAGCTGAAGGGTTCAACGAGCAGAGCTTTAATGAAGTTTTAGCTGCAGTCCGTCAAGATCCAGCACTTCAGCAACAGGTTCGCGACCGCATCACTACACCCAATTAGCGATCGCCCGTCGCTTTCAATCATCTCCTACATCAGGCAATCTCGTCTCACCTGATATGGATTGCCTGATACGGATTGAAGACGCGATTAAATCGTCGCGATGTGATTAATCGCGTCTCAACAGGGTTCCCCTATACGCCGACGGTCGTGTCAGAAGCTCTGGCGGCGGCGATTTTTTGGTGCAGATTGGCGGCTAGGTTGGGGAGGTCTGACTGGGCGATCGCCTCCTGTTCCCGAGACGCCAGCCACTTGAGCTGTACAGTTTCGGTGGCCGCTTCTTCATCTCCCAAAATCAGGCAGGCGGCGGCTCCACTGCGATCGGCTCGCTTAAACTGTTTGCCAAAGGCACTGCCGCTTAGATCTAGCTCCACCGAGAAGTCGTGATGACGCAATAGTTGGGCTAGCTTTAGGGCTTGGGCTTCGGCGCGATCGCCCCGTGACACCACATAAAAATCGACAGAGGGAGTAATCGGCGGGTGAAGCTGCTGGAGCAGTAAGGTCAGGCGCTCCAAACCCATTGCCCAACCCACCGCTGGCGTATGTGGGCCACCCAACTCTGCCACTAGGCCGTCATATCGCCCCCCGGCACAAACCGTTGCTTGCGCTCCTAGATCGTCAGACTGGATTTCAAACACCGTGTGGGTGTAGTAGTCCAGACCCCGCACCAATTTAGAGTTGACCTGATAGGCAATCCCCAGATCATCAAACAGACTCCGCACTTGATCAAATCGCTGCTGCGATGCTGGGCTGAGGTAGTCCAAAATGCTGGGAGCGTCCTGCAAAATCTCTTGAGTACGCTGATCTTTGCTATCGAGGATGCGTAATGGGTTGCGGGTGAGCCGATCTTGCGAATCTTCGTCTAGTTCAGCTTTGTGGGGCGTTAGGTAGGCAATCAGCGCTTCCCGATATTTTTGGCGATCTTCTAGATTGCCGATGGAGTTGAGGTCGAGCCGTAGGTCTTTTAGGCCCAGGGTTTGCAGAATATCTGTGGCGATCGCCACCGCCTCTACATCTGCTCGCGGATCAGGGCTCCCCAACACCTCGACACCGAGTTGGTGAAACTGCCGTTGCCGCCCAGCCTGGGGCCGCTCATAGCGAAACATCGGGCCAATGTACCACAGGCGCTGCACGCCACCTTGGGCATGGAGATGATGCTCGATGAAAGCCCGCACTGCGCCAGCCGTTCCTTCGGGGCGAAGGGTAATGGAGCGATCGCCCCGATCCTTAAAGCTATACATCTCCTTGCTGACAACATCAGTCGCCTCGCCAATGCCCCGCTCAAACAAATCAGTTTGCTCAAAAATCGGGGTACGAATTTCTTGGTAGGCCGATCGCCGGAGGATCTGTCTGGCAATGGCTTCAACCTGCTGCCAATGACCAATATCGTCGGGCAGAATATCCCGCGTTCCTCGTAAAGCTTGAATTCCACTCATTATGCCGCTCCTGACTGTTCACCCCAATTTAAGACACAACTTCTTCGTCACCATCGGGCAGCGAATAGCTAGCATTTGGCAGAGTACAGCAGTTGACTTCATCTAGACAAACCTTTCCCCACTGCAGCGCCCATCTTACCAGCGCGACTCGGTTGCCCGTAGCAGTTTTGGTCAAAATATTGCTGATGTGATTATCGACCGTGCGCTTGCTAATCTCGAGCTTCTCGGCAATTTCTTGGTTGGTCAAGCCAGCAGCCACGAGTTCAACAATTTGCAGCTCCCGATCGGAGATGACTCCAGAGGCTTGGGACTCGCCACCAGTCATAATCGTTCTACCTGTGTATATGTACTTATCTCTCACTTCAATTCTAAGCGGTTCTTCGCGAAAACCATCGTCCAATCTAGAAAGCCCGTCCCGTCTTTCCTTTGGGAACGAATCTAGTCTCTAAGAGGAGTTGGGTCTGGGCAGAGTTCGATATGCTGAATTTGATGCTGAAAACCTGAACTGGCTCTAATCTGCATGAACTCCTCCCCCATCCGCAGAAAACTACGATACCCCGCTAAGTTGGGCTCACTTTGGCACCAGTTTTGTCAACGCTTGAAGCGGGCCGGGATTGTGGCAATTTTGCTGGTGGGGGTATGGCTGAGTGCGGCGTCAGCGGGTTGGGCGCAAGAGCCGTCGAGCCCTGAGAACGAAACGCCGTCTGACACAGAGCAGGCTGCCCCCACTCGCTCAACCTTGGGTGCAGATGATATTTCGCTGGATAAGGTTAGCCATTTTGTGCGGGCCTATTTGCAGGTGCTGAATTTGGTTGAGAAACGCGAAGACGAGTTGAGATCTGCCGAAACCGAGTCTGAATCGTTCCAAATCCAGCAAGAGATCGAATCGGATGCTCTGCAAATTATTGAGGGAGAAGACCTGACTTGGCAGGAATATTTGCAGCTCTTGCGGTTGGCCAACACCGATCCGGCGTTTGGAGAACGAGTCGTAACACAACTCCAAGAATCTAGTCTGTGAACCTATCTCACGGATGTTCCGCCCTTTTTGTGAAAATGATAAATATGAAGGGGTGATCGCCGCAGGTCGCTTAGAATCGCTTAGGATAGCCTGCATAGACAAACTCAGGAGCGATCGCATCCTGATTTGCGCTGGCGATCGCGAAGAATCTTAGGAAGCTCGTCGAGAGCAATAGCTGTTAAAAGGGCAAAACCACCGTGACTCATCCCCGTGTTCTCTGCCTGGGCGAAATCTTGTTTGATTGTTTGGCCAACCAGCGAGGGCTTCCCTATGAAGAAGTGACCTCCTGGACCTCCTATCCGGGAGGGGCTCCTGCTAATGTCGCCTGTGCATTGGTGAAGCTGGGAACGCCAGCAGGCTTTATTGGCTGTGTGGGTGAAGATGACACTGGAGCGTCTCTCGTTGAGTTGCTAAGGACCACTGGGGTTGATGTGGATGGCGTACAGCGTCATGCCACTCTCCCAACTCGCGAAGTCTATGTGCTGCGTTCGGAGGAGGGCGATCGCCAGTTTGCTGGGTTTGGCGATCGAGACACCACTGAGTTTGCCGACGCCCATCTCAAAGCCGATCGGTTGCCCACTGAGCTTTTCAACACTGCCGACTTTCTCGTGTTGGGTACGCTGGAGCTGGCCTATCCCGAAACCCGTGCCGCCATCGAACGCGCTCTAGAGCTAGCTGAGCAAAATTACGTCAAGATTTTGGTTGATGTCAACTGGCGACCGATGTTTTGGCCCAACCCTGACGAGGCCAAGCCTTTGATTCAAAACCTGATTAAGCGAGTGGACTACCTCAAGCTTTCTGACGACGAGGCAGAATGGCTGTTTGACACACATGATCCGGGGGCGATTACCCACCGACTGGGCGAGATGGATGGCGTTTTGGTAACGGCTGGCTCCAAGGAGTCGCGCTATTGCCTGGGTGAAAATGAAGGCAAGTTGCAGACATTTGACATTGAAGTGGAAGACACCACGGGCGCAGGCGATAGCTTCGTCGCGGGTTTTTTGCATCAGGTTTGTCAGCAGGGCATTCATGTCCTCAACGATCCTGCTATGGCCGAGCAAATTATGAGCTATGCCAATGCGGTGGGGGCACTAACGACGACACGGGCGGGGGCGATCGCCGCTCAACCCAGTGCTGCCGAGGTAGAAGCATTTCTTTATCTGCATCGGGGCGGCAACATTTACAACGTCTAACTATCAACTAACTATCAACTAACTATCAACCGAAGGGTTAGCAGCGCATGGCAACCGAAATTGAGCGCAAATTTTTAGTCAAGGGGGATGAGTGGCGATCGCTCGGCCAGGGCACTGTCTACCGCCAGGGCTACATCCCCACCGCTGGTAAGCAGACGGTCAGGATTCGCACTGCCGGAGACAAAGGCTACATCACCCTGAAAGGCCCCTCCGCTACGCTGGCTCGTCCTGAGTTTGAGTACGAGATTCCGCTAGACGATGCCGAGCAACTACTACGCGACTTCTGCGAACAGCCGTTGATCGAAAAAACGCGCTACAAAATTCCCATTGGCGATGTGCTCTGGGAAGTAGACGAGTTTGAAGGCGCAAACGCCGGATTGATTGTGGCTGAAGTCGAACTCACCAGCGAACAGCAGGTCGTTGACATTCCCGACTGGATCGAACGAGAAGTCTCAGGTGATATCCGCTACTTCAACGTCTATCTTGCCAAAAATCCCTTCCAGAGTTGGCCTCAGCAAAGTTAGCAGGCAAAGTTAGCAGGGTGCATCCTACTTTTGTAGCCCTCACCCTGCCAAGTTTCTAGGCTGTTGTTGCTTCGGCTCCCCAGGTGATGTAGGGCAGCTTTGCGGCTGTCTTGCGAATTTGGTCAGCTTGGGCGACTAGCTGGCCGCAGGCATCCCAGGTGCCAGAGACAAACATCTGGCGCGGACCGTCTCCCATGTGAATCGGGGCAGCAAAGTCACCACAGCGCACCTGTAGCGCGTTGAGATCGATCTCTACTTCGGCGGTTGGATCAGCGGCGATGATGTCCTGAAGTTGTTTTACTGTCGCTGCATCTGCTGTCACGCAGGGAACACCCATGGCCACACAGTTGCCAAAGAAAATTTCGGCAAAGCTTTCACCCACTAGGGCTGTGATTCCCCATTTGGCGATCGCCTGCGGTGCATGTTCTCGCGAAGAGCCGCAGCCAAAGTTGCGATTGACTACCAAAATTTTGGCGTCCTGATATTGGGGTTGATCGAAGGCATGTTGGCCTTGTAGTTGGGCGCGATCGTCAGCAAAGGCATGTTCGCCCAAACCGTCAAACGTCACGCAGCGCAAATACCGGGCCGGAATGATGCGATCGGTATCGATATCATCTCCCTTCAAAGGAATGCCTCGACCGACAACAGACTGAACTTGACTCATTGTTTTTCCTCACTTACTACAAAAGGGCGATCGCCGCCGTTTGACCTAATTCATCCGCAAATTTTGAGCCAGATAATCACTCAAACCTGACTTATCTAACGGCCCCTGAACCACCTGAAGCACCAAGTCATAAGCTTGATCATTGCTCAAACCAAGCAGCCTGCCATTCAACCGCAAAAAAGTATCCATCACCGCAAAAGCAGTCCGTTTATTGCCATCCAGGAAGGGATGATTCATCGCCAGGTGGTAGAGATAAGCGGCTGCTTGTTCAGCGATCGTGGCGTGCAGAAGTTGTCCGCCAAATGCAGCTTGGGGTTGAGCTAAAGCAGACTCCAACAAGCCCTCATCTCTGATTCCAGCAGTGCCACCAAAACTAGCAATCTGGTCCAGATGAATGGCCTTTACTTCACATAAAACGAGGAATCTAGGAGTTTGCAAGGCGGCGATAGACCTCTTCTCTTTCTTTTTTAGATGCTAGGTAGGCTTGCCAAACTTCTTCGTTCGGCTGTTCTACTTCCTCATTTTTAGGAGCCAGAGCCACCTGGATGTGAGCCAGTACGTTTGGCCATTTTTCTTCAAACTTCTCTTTTTCTGCCAACTCCAAGGTGCGGGCAAGTTCAAGCACCTTGACGAGCACGGACTCAGGCATTTGCTCTAGCTCTTGAATAATTTGCTCTTTGGTCATCCTTCTTCCTGTACTTATGCTCAGTAAACTGTTGGGATGCTCGAATCCCAAAGGGCAGGCGCAAGACCCGCTCCTACAGCAGATCGCGAACGTCGGAGACTTGGCCTGTGAGTGCGGCTGCTGCCACCATCGCGGGACTCATTAGCAGGGTGCGACCGGATGACGAACCTTGGCGTCCTTTGAAGTTGCGGTTAGAGGAAGAGGCGCTGATTTGCCGACCGACTAGTTTGTCGGGGTTCATGGCCAAACACATTGAGCAGCCGGGTTCGCGCCACTCAAAGCCAGCGGATTCAAAGATTTTGTCTAGACCTTCAGCTTCGGCTTCCTGCTTAACGCGCTCGGAGCCAGGAACCACAAAGGCTTTGATGCCTTCCGCAACGTGGCGACCCTTAGCAACCTTAGCCGCTTCGCGCAGATCGCTGATCCGTCCGTTGGTGCAGCTGCCGATAAAGCAGACATCAATTTTGGTGCCCTGGATGGGTTGTCCGGGTTGCAAGTCCATGTAGCGGTAGGCTTCTTCGGCAATGGCGCGATCGCCATCCGATAGAGCCTCTGGAGCAGGAATAGTTTCGTTCACCGCAATGCCTTGCCCCGGCGTGATTCCCCACGTCACAGTTGGCGGAATCTCTGCCGCATCAAAGACAATCACATCGTCATATTCAGCGTCAGCGTCGCTGCGAATGCTGTTCCACCAGGCAACGGCCTGATCCCACTCGGCTCCCTTGGGGGCAAAATCTCGCCCCTTCAAGTATTCGTAGGTGACTTGATCCGGATTCACATAGCCACAGCGCGCCCCGCCTTCGATCGCCATATTGCAGACGGTCATCCGTTCTTCCATGCTCATCTGCTCAAAGGTCGTGCCAGCATATTCGTAGGCATAGCCGACGCCGCCTTTAACGCCGAGGGTACGGATAATATGAAGCACCACATCTTTGGCATAAACCCCCGGTTTGAGGGTGCCGTTGACTTCGATTTTGCGGACTTTTAGCTTAACCAGGGTGAGGGTTTGGGACGCGAGGACATCGCGAACTTGGCTGGTGCCAATGCCGAAGGCGATCGCCCCAAATGCGCCATGTGTAGAGGTGTGGCTATCTCCGCAGGCGATCGTCATGCCGGGTTGGGTCAGTCCTTGCTCCGGCGCAATCACATGAACAATGCCCTGACGGCCCGAACCAATGTTGTAAAAGCGAATATTGTTGTCCTTGCAGTTGCGCTCCAGCTCCACCATCATTTCTTCGGCCAACGTATCGAGAAACGGACGGGCCTGATTTTCGGTGGGGACAATGTGATCAACGGTGGCTACAGTCCGTTCTGGAAATAGCACCTTAAGCCCTCTTTCCCGCAGCATGGCAAAGGCTTGAGGGCTGGTTACTTCGTGAATGAGATGCAGTCCGATCAAGAGCTGAGTTTGTCCCGAAGGTAGCGTGCCAACCGTATGCGAGTCCCAAACTTTGTCAAATAATGTGCCTTTGCTCATGACTCCAGTGTTCTCCTTTTCAAGGTTTTTTCCATCCCTACTCTAAGTAGGTGGACATAAATAAATGATGCTGTAGGGTGCTGTTAGGCGTAGCCGTAACGCTCCATTCTCCAGGCTTTGATGCGTTACGCTGGCTAACACATCCTACAAATAATTCAAATAATTAAGCTCATCTACTTATTATCCAGAGTAGAAAGCTTGACTGTGAATGTCCAATATATCTTTGAGGTGGTTTTAATATTTAGAAGATATTAATCAGATAATTTGAGTGAGACTTTCAAAGCTGCTGAAATTGAGTGATTAACCAGGTGCTAACTTTGCCGTGATTCATTTGGCGAGTGCGCTGAAAGGCTGCTTCGAGGAGGGCGATCGCCAGCCCAGGCAAAACCTGTGACTCCGTAATCCTGCGGCTGCCGCGATTCTCTACCGCAAATGCCAGCACCTGCACCTTTTGGACATCGATCACCCAATATTCTGAAACTCCCAGTTCTTCATACAGCAGCCGTTTCTGGCCAATGTCACTCAAGATTGAGCTGTTCGCTACTTCAACCACTAGCGTCGGAGGCGGAAAGCGATCGAGATCCACAATGGTGGTGCCATACGGAATGGCCTCAGCCGTCTCGCCAATATAAAACGATGCATCAGGTTGAGCTTCTTGAGAGCCTGCTTTGCGATAAGAGCAGTTGTCTTTGCCATTGAGGTCGATATTTTTGAGGCCAGCAAACAGGTGAATGGCATGGGTAATGATGGAGTGATCGCTGGCATGATCGTTTCCGATGGGCGTCATTTCAATCCTCATCTGATCGTTGTAGTAATACCCCTTTGCCTGTTCATAGGCCGGATCATCTAGCACCTGAAGATATTCATCCCAGGTTGCAGATACCCACCTATCTGTCGAAACATCCGTCGGAAATCGTGTTTTTGAAATCGCCATCGTTGACCTCAATCAGGGCAGAAACAGCTGAGGACTCTACGTCTTATTGTGTGCTGATTGGGAAGCAATGGCTACCAGGGCGATCTCATCTGAAACAAGACTGATTAAGATCTAGGGCATATTATTTCGTTGAGGCCGCTTGCTAGATGGAACTGCGACATTTGCGCTACTTCATTGCAGTTGCCGAAGAACTTCACTTTGGGCGAGCTGCCGAACGATTGCGTATGGCCCAACCGCCCCTCAGTCAGCAAATTCAGAAATTGGAAGGGGAACTGGGCTTTCAGTTGTTTTATCGCACCAAGCGGCGCGTGCAGCTAACCGAAGCAGGGGAAGTCTTTTTGGAAGAAGCTCAGCAGATTTTTCGGCAGCTAGAGCAGGCAGTGCGGGTGGGGCAACAAACCAGTCGAGGGGAGATGGGACGGTTGGCGATCGGGTTTGTTAGCTCTGCGGCCTACAATGTGTTGCCGCCAATTTTGAACCAGTTTCGGCAGACATTTCCAGCAGTGAATCTGACGCTGCAAGAGCTAACCACCGATCAGCAGCTACAGTGGCTGCGAGAAAAGCGGATTGACGTGGGTTTTTTGCGTCCTCCCATTGCCGATCCAGCCTTTCAGGTCATGACCATTTTGCGTGAGCCGTTGGTGGTGGCGATGCCTGAGGCCCATGCCTTGGCTGCACAGCCCGCTGTCTCGTTGCGATCGCTCGCATCTGAACCCTTCATCCTATTTCCTCGCCCCCTAGCAGTCGGGCTTTACGATCAGATCATTAGCCTCTGCCAAACCGCAGACTTTAGCCCCAGAGTGGTGCAGGAAGCGATCCAGATGCAGACGATTGTGAGTTTGGTGGCGGCAGGGATGGGCATTGCGATCGTGCCAGTTTCCCTTCAAAACTTGCAGCGAATTGGCGTAGTTTATCGACCGCTGCAAGAACCCACACCGGAAGCGGCGATCGCCCTAGTTTGGCGACAGCAGGATCACTCTCCCGTGGTGCAAAGATTTCTCGATTCAGTCAACCAGGTTATTCAATCAGCCACCTCTATCAATCCTTGAGTAGTTATAAGAAGCTAAGCAAAGGATTATAAAATTTTTCTCTTAAGAATTCCTCTGTGAATCATTGCAAATAAGAAATCATGATCTTCCCTCAAACCTTTTGTCGTGAAGCACTAGAAGACTTCAGGCTTAAAGGCTCTGAGAGAGTATTGAGAATATTTTCTACTAACTCAAAAATGAAGTTTCTATCTGATTGATTTTCCGGGTCCAGATCGATATATTGAAGCTACAATTGAGATTCAAGATAATTAAAAGTTCCGTCGATTTAGGCTGAAGAAGAGGAGAAATCAGAGATGCCAACTACTGCAAACCCACTACAGTCTTTTAACGAAGTTCGCGACAATCCGGTCGCATTAGAAATCAACGTCACCACTTCAATTTGTGAAGGTCTGAATATAGCACTTGCTAGCTTTCAGGCTTTGTATCTGCAATATCAGAAACACCACTTTGTTGTTGAGGGAGCAGAATTTTATTCCCTCCATGAGTTTTTCTCAGAAAGTTACGAAGAAGTTCAAGACCACGTTCATGAGATTGGTGAACGCTTGAATGGTCTAGGAGGCGTTCCTGCTGCGGGCTTTACTAAGCTAGCTGAGCTATGCTGCTTTACCCCTGAGCCCGACGGTATCTATGCCTGCCGTCCAATGGTAGAGAATGACTTAGAGGCAGAGCAGGCCATCATCCAAATGATTCGTCGTCAAGCTGGACAAGCAGAAAGCATTGGCGATCGCGCCACTCGTTATCTCTACGAAAAGATTTTGCTAGAGACAGAAGATCGCGCTTTCCATCTCAGCCACTTCCTAGCCCACGATAGCCTCACACCTGCCTTTTCTCTCAGCAGAAACGGTCAGTAACTCTGCACATTGGCTAAATAAAATTCAAGGGTGCCTCAGGCACCTTTTTTAGTGCCTAGCTTTATCAACCTTTATTGTTTTTGCTGATTCTGGTCTCTCTAGAGGCTGAACTTGGCCGCTTCGCCAAATTTGCTACAGAAAGGGACTGTTGCCAGCGATACATTACAATCCAATATGAACTAAATCTTTACAATTTAGGATTGACCCTCATTGGTTACTCCCTTGATGCCATCTGCTGCTTATTTGCTGGTTTCCCACGGTAGTCGTGATCCTCGTCCTCAGGTTGCGATTGAGCGCTTGGCCTGGCTCCTTAGAGAACGACTGGAAGATGACGTCAAACCTGCCCCCAAAGGTCCAGCCGGACAACTTGAAACCCTGCTGAACGAGGTAGGCGATCGCCTACCCTTCAAGCGATCGCGACCCTTAGCTCCAACACATCCTCATTCCAATTGGGCTCCCCTCGTCGGCACCGCCACGCTCGAACTTGCGCATTTACCGCTTCATCAGCAGATTCAGCAGTTTGCCAATCGAGCCATCGCCATTGGATATAGCCATCTCCGTATCTTGCCGCTCTTCCTGCTGCCCGGTGTCCATGTGATGGAGGATATTCCTACAGAGGTGGAGTTGGCTCAGCAGGCGATCGGCTCAGCCATGCAGATCGACCTGTACTCCTATCTGGGCAGCCATCCCCAGGTAAAATCGTTGCTGGCATCTCAAAGCAAATCTGCTACTGCTGGACGCATCCTGATTTCCCACGGTAGTCGTCGTCCAGGTGGCAACCAACCGGTAGAGGCGATCGCCACAGAGCTTGAAGCGGCCTTAGCCTACTGGTCTGTTCCGCCCAGTTTGGGCTCCCAAGTCACAACACTGATTCAGGCAGGGCATCACGAGATTGAGATTCTTCCCTACTTTTTGTTCGTAGGAGGAATTACGGATGCGATCGCCCAAGCTGTCGCCGATATTGCTCAGCAGTACCCAGACACTCATCTTCATCTGGCTCAGCCATTGGGGGTCAGTGATGAAATGGCCGACCTCATCCTGGATCTTTTGCGGCAGCCCATTCGCTCTAGCTAGCCTCCATTGGCCTGCCCCCGGTTCTTTGGTTTTGTTCTTTCACTCCTACACTTCTGAATTTCTAGCTATGCAGCGATCTTCTAACCTCGTCTTAGACAACGTTTTGGGCAACGTTTTAGGCAAAGTTTATCTGGTGGGTGCCGGACCGGGCGATCCAGGTCTATTTACGCTCAAAGGTAAGACTTTGCTGGAATGTGCCGACGTGGTTGTCTACGATGCTCTCGTCAGTCCGCAGATTATAGCGATGATCAATCCGCAGGCTGAACAAATCGACGCAGGCAAACGTCGGGGGCGTCACTCTCTACCGCAGGAGGACACCACTCAGCTGCTGCTGGAAAAAGCTCAAACCCATGCAATTGTGGTGCGCTTGAAGGGAGGCGACCCTTTTGTCTTTGGTCGAGGCGGCGAAGAGATGGAAGATCTGATTCGGGCTGGCATTTCGGTCGAGGTGGTTCCTGGCGTCACTTCCGGCATTGCGGCCCCCGCCTACGCTGGCATTCCCCTCACCCATCGCGCCCATAGCTCCTCGGTCACATTTGTCACAGGCCACGAAGCCGCAGGCAAATATCGCCCCGCCGTTAAATGGCAGGCGATCGCCCACGGTTCTGAAACCATCGTGATTTACATGGGCGTTCACAACCTTCCCTACATCGTTGAAGAATTGCAAACTGCAGGGCTTCCCGCCGACACCCCCATTGCTCTTGTGCGCTGGGGCACCCGTCCCGAACAGGAAGAATTGATTGGCACCCTCGCAACCATCGTGCAGCAAATCGAAGAAACAGGATTTAGTGCTCCGGCGATCGCAGTGGTTGGGTCGGTGGTCGAGATGCGGGATGTGTTGACGAAAGGGCGAGTCATCACGGAGGGTTGAGCCATTGAGCTGTCATATCTCCCGTCTGCGGGGGAGGAGTGAGAGAATAGAAGGGAACGAGCAGATTGGGGCTAGCATTGCAGGATTCTCGAATTGAGGTTGAGGCTTCATCGGCGGGCGATCGCCTCGATCGATGGTTGGCAGAGCAATTGCCGGAGCTATCGCGCTCCCGGATTCAAAAGCTAATCGAGCAAGAGCAGGTACAGGTGAATGGACAGGTCTGCACGGCTAAAAAGCTGGAAGTGCAGGTGGGCGATTGCATTCAGCTTCACATTCCAGCCGCCATTCCGCTTGAGCTGCAGCCCCAAGACATTCCGCTCGACATCCTCTACGAAGACGAGCATTTGCTGATCATCAACAAACCTGTAGGGCTGGTAGTCCATCCCGCACCGGGACATCCAGACGGCACCCTGGTCAATGCGCTATTGGCTCACTGCCCCAACCTATCGGGCATTGGCGGCGTTCAACGTCCTGGTATCGTGCATCGGTTGGATAAAGACACCAGTGGGGCGATCGCCGTTGCCAAAACCGACCAAGCTCAGCAACATCTCCAGGCTCAGCTCAAGGCCAAAACAGCCCGACGAGAATATCTGGCCATCGTCTATGGTGCACCCGTCCGAACCAGTGGCACGATTGATCTCCCCATTGGCCGTCATCCCGTCGATCGCAAGAAAATGGCCGTCGTGCCTGAGGAGAAAGGTGGGCGGGCCGCCGTTACCCATTGGCAAATCCAGGAACGAATCGGAAACTACACCCTGATGCACTTCCAGTTAGAAACAGGCCGTACGCATCAAATCCGCGTGCATAGCAGTCATATTGGGCATCCTATTGTGGGAGATCCGGCCTACAGTGCAGGCCGAGCCGTGGGAGTCAAACTGGCAGGGCAAGCCCTACATGCCTGGAAGCTGCGCCTGCAACATCCTGTTACCGAAGCTTGGCTAGAAGCCATTGCCCCCTTACCAAAACCCTTTCAAACGCTCCTTAAAGTCCTTCGGCAGCGAAAATAATTGCTGAAGTTGTCTTTTCTTCATTACAAATGCGTAATGTGGATTTACGAATCTTCATCAAAGCAATTCTGTAAACAGAATTTCTGGAAGGCCTGGGTTGACGGCAAAGTAGCTCCCTCAAGCGAATCTAAAATGAATCTTAAAGAGCGAAAATTGGGGTGAACTAAGTATAAATACTTCTGCTTTTGTAAACATATATTGTCGCGAAGCTAAAGCTATATGTAGCTGAAAGCACTGAAACGTAAGGATTTGGCTGACTCGTCTGCACATATTTATACATTTTAACAACTTGTAATAAACAAACCCTCTGCTGCGTTGTATAAAGAGAACCGGAAGGACATTTTGACAGGCAAACGTTAGACAAACCCACGATTTAGTAGCTTTTCTTGTTTCTCATAAATTGTGAAATTTTCTCAGATTTCTGAAAGTCCACTTTGTTGCAGAGATGTAACAAATGAGTTCAGACTCTACCAAAAAGCTATTAAATTTAGGAACAGTTCTAGCTACGGCCTCACGCCTTCCCAGGCTGATGAAGCAGCTTGAATTCGCTCAACTGACATCACAGTTTTAATTAAAAACTCAACCAAGCTAAGGAGATTGAGTACATGTTAGATGCATTCGCCAAGGTAGTTTCCCAGGCTGACGCTAAGGGTGAATTCCTGACCGCCGCTCAATTTGATGCTCTGACCAGCATGGTCAAAGAGGGCAACAAGCGGCTCGATGTGGTTAACCGCATCACAGGAAATGCTTCCACTATCGTTGCTAACGCAGCTCGTGTTCTGTTTGAAGAGCAGCCTCAGCTGATCCAACCCGGTGGAAACGCGTACACCAACCGTCGCATGGCAGCTTGCCTGCGCGACATGGAAATCATCTTGCGCTACGTGACCTACGCCACAATCGCTGGTGATGCTAGCGTTCTAGACGATCGCTGCCTCAATGGCCTGCGTGAAACCTATCAAGCTTTGGGCGTTCCCGGTGGCTCTGTTGCTGCTGGCGTTCAGAAAATGAAGGATGCAGCAATCTCAGTTGCTAACGATCCCAACGGCATCAGCAAGGGCGATTGCAGCGCTCTAATGTCTGAGCTGGCTAGCTACTTCGATCGCGCTGCTTCTGCAGTAGCTTAATTTAGCAACAATCACTTCCTGATTGTGTGGCGTAACCCATACGCATTCACAAAAAAGTTGCAGAACATTCATTAACTTGCAGGACAAATTTTAGGGAGATATCTCAGACTATGAAGACGCCCATTACCGAAGCGATCGCTGCTGCTGATACTCAAGGCCGTTTCCTCAGCAATGCTGAGATGCACCAAGTCTTTGGTCGCTACGAGCGCGCCGCTGCTGCTATGGAAGCTGCTCGGGCTTTGACCAACAACCAGCAAAAGCTAGTTGAAGGTGCTGCCAATGCGGTTTACCAAAAATTCCCTTACACCACCCAGCAGTCTGGCCCCAACTTCGCGGCTGACTCTCGTGGTAAGGCCAAGTGTGCTCGTGACATCGGCTACTATGTCCGCATCATCAGCTACTGCCTAGTTGCTGGTGGCACCGGCCCCATGGATGAGTTCCTGCTTGCAGGTCTCGATGAAATGCACCGCACCTTCGACCTCTCCAACAGCTGGTATGTTGAAGCGCTGAAGTGGATCAAAGCGAACCACGGTGTTACTGGCCAAGCTTCAGTTGAAGCAAACGCCTACATCGACTACGCCATTAACGCCCTGAGCTAGGCATCAGGAGGGTTTTTGCCCGGGAAAATGAGCGAGTGTTGGCTGAGTGGCTAGCAACTGCTGATTTTTCCGGGCATTGTTTTATCCATTTCGGTAATAAGAAACTTAAAAACACTGTTGCGTTGGGAGAACGAAACATGAGCGGTTTAGTCGCGGCTAATCTAGCTGCAGCCGGGAAATTAGGCGTTTCGGCATTTGATGCTTCCAAGATTGAACTACGTCCTGACTGGACGGAAGAGGATATCCAGGCCGTCGTTCGGGCGGCTTACCGTCAGGTGCTGGGCAATGACTACGTCATGAAAGTTGAGCGCTTGACCTATGCTGAATCTCAGCTACGTCAGGGCAACATAACCGTGCGGGAATTTATCCGTGCGATCGCCAAGTCGGATCTTTATAAACAGAAGTTTCTTTTCTCGAACTCCAATACCCGCTTTATTGAACTCAACTACAAGCATCTGCTGGGTCGGGCTCCCTATGATGAATCTGAGATCAATTTCCACCTAAATCTCTATAACGACAAGGGCTACGACGCTGAGATCGATTCCTATATCGACAGCATCGAATACGAAAACAGCTTCGGCAACAACGTAGTGCCCTACTACCGTGGATTTAGTGTTGACCCAGGCGTTAGAACCGTTGGCTTCACTCGCATGTTCCGTTTATATCGGGGCTATGCCAGCAGCGACCGGGGCCAAGTAGAAGGCAAAACGCCTCACTTGATGCGCGATCTAGCTCAAAATCGGGCCTCCAGCATCCTCAGACCGTCTGGAGATAGCGGCTTCAGCTTCCGCCACGCCACCTCTGATGACACACCATGCAAAGCGCTCGGTGGATCTTGGGGCGAAAGTGGACGGATCTACCGACTGGAAGTAGCTGGCATTCGTCAACCGGGTTATCCCAGAGTTCGTCGTAGCAGCACTGCCTTCCTCGTCCCCGTCGAGAACATGCTGCCCAAAATGCAAGAAATTCAGCGCATGGGTGGCAAAATCGTGAGCGTTTCGCCTGCGTAATTGGGTTTATGCCCCGTGTCTTGATCCAGTGTCTTGGCTTAATTCTCAAGCATGTGGAATGGCAGGCCTGAAGTGAATCTGGGTTCATCTTGCTTGCCATTCTTTCCTTCAATAAATCGAATTAAACTCAACCCAAATTTTAATCACAGGAGTAAGCTCAACTATGTTTGGTCAAACTGCACTTGGCAAAGCAACCGTTAGCGGCGCATCGAGCCGGATGTTTCGATTTGAGGTTCAGGGCTTGCGTCAGAGCAACGAATCTGATCAGCTCAACTACTCCATTCGTCGCAGTGGTAGCACCCTCGTTACGGTTCCCTACAGCCGCATGAACGAAGAGATGCAGCGGATCAACCGGATGGGCGGCAAAATCGTCAACATTACACCAGTCTCTCCGCTTTAGTGAGAGCGCTAGTTTCGTGTGAGAGCTAGCTTTGGAGGCAGGTTTAGATCCCGCTTCACGATCATCCCGATCATAATTGTTTTATAGGAGCCAGTTTATGTTTGGTCAAACTGCGCTAGGAAGCAGCACCACCCTAGAAGATTCCTCCAGCCGGATGTTTCGGTTTGAGGTGGCAGGGCTGCGTCAGACCTACAATTCCGACAAGCTAAGCTATCCGATCCGTCGGAGTGGCCATATGTTTGTTTCCGTTCCCTACAGCCGCATGAATGAAGAGATGCAGCGGATCAATCGGATGGGTGGCAAGATTGTCAGCATCCAACCCCTGACAGTAGATTTGACTGCGCCTCAGCCTCAAGCGCCTTCAAAACAGGCGAAGAAGGAAGCAACCGCAGCGCATCAAAACAAAGAATAACCTAGATGGCTGGGTTGAGATATGGGGCTGCGAGCGGTTTGCAGCCTTGTTGATCTTTAAGCCCCTTGCAAGCTCCCTGATCTTTAAGCCCGCAGAATCAGACGCATGGTAGAGTCTACCTCCGAACAGTATCCCCAACCGTCTTCAGAATCCCCTGCACTCGAATCGCCTAACGGTGAAGCCCTCACGCGGGAACAGGCGATCGCCAACCTGTCCCATCCTGATTTGAGCCTTCGCTACTATGCGGCTTGGTGGCTAGGGAAGTTTAGTGAGGGGGAGCCTGAAGTCGTCGAGGCTCTACTCAGCGCACTAGAGGATGAAGCCGATCGCACAGAACTAGGTGGATATCCGCTGCGGCGCAATGCGGCTCGGGCTTTGGGGAAACTCCGGGATCTGCGTGCAGTTCCTGGATTGATTCGTAGCTTAGATTGTTCTGACTATTATGTGCGAGAAGCTGCTGCGCAGTCGTTGGGAATGCTAGGTGATTCTAGCTGTGTTCCTATTTTGATGCGCTGGTTGGAAGGAGGGGTTGCCGCTGCTCAGATTGTGCCGGGACGACCTCACTTGGCCCAACCTGTAGAAGCTGCAATGGAAGCTTTGCAGGCGCTAGGCGCAACCCAAGCCGTACCTCTCATTCAGCCGTTCCTAGAGCATCCGGTTCGGCGAGTCCAATATGCAGCGGCGCGGGCTTTGTACATCCTGACTCAGGATGCAGTATATGGGGAGCGCTTGATCCGGGCTTTGACGGAGTGTGATCTGAAACTGCGGCGCACCTTGCTGCTCGATTTGGGCACCAGTGGCTATCTTCCAGCCGCAACGGCGATCGCCCAGGCAGAAGTTGAGAACAGCTTTAAAATGATCGCCCTCAAAAGCCTATTAGAGAAAAGCCTCAACCTCCAAGCTCCAAAAACCTTGACCGATTCTGCCCGTCAAGTCATGGTCTTGATGGATGAGTTGCTGTAGCCAAGTTCTCAATTGCTGAGTTTTCAATTTCTGATCTCACTATGACTCACACAGCTGAAACTCAAGTTCCTGATGCTTCAGCGCTGATTCAAGCAGTCGAACAGGCAGACTCTCCAGTCCGACTGACAGCAGCGGTTCAAGCATTAGCAGCAGCTCGATTGGCAGGGGGTATTCCGACGCTGATCGAGGCTTTGGGCTACAACAATCCGGCAGCGGCCGTAGCAGCGGTCGAAGGGTTAATTCAATTGGGGAGTGTCGCTGTTGAGCCGTTGTTAGAGCGGATTGACGGCTATAACTATGGAGCCCGTGCCTACTCGTTTCGGGCTTTGGCGGCGATCGCGGATCCCCGCGCCTTCGATGTTTTACTCAATGCAGCCACAACCGACTTCGCGCCTAGTGTGCGTCGGGCGGCTGCCAAAGGGTTAGGACAGTTGCGCTGGGGCGATTTACCTCCCGAACAGCGACATTCTGCCCAACGGCAAGCATTTGAAGCGCTCACACTGCTCTCTCAAGACGACGAGTGGGCAATTCGCTATGCCGCCGTTGCCGGATTGGCTGGATTGGCAGCGGCAGGGCAGCGGTTGACACCGACCTCACCGCTCGTTGATCCAGTCTTAGAAAGATTGGCACATCTGGCAGATACCGATCCAGATGCTGTCATTCGGGCTCGGGTGGCTTTGGCCCAAGAGCAACTGCGGCTTTCTCACTCGTCATAAGCCGCTATCTGACCGTGCAACGGTCGCATCTCTGCCTGATTTTCTCTAGTAGTAAAGCGATAGGGTTCTATGTCTATTCCAATTCTTGACGTTACGCCTCAAACTCAGAATCAGCGGGTTCCAGGTTTTGAGGTTGCCAATGAAGATGCGCCGCTAGTGTATCGTCTCACTGCCACGTCTTCTGTTACTGATATCGATGAGATTATTTGGGCTGCCTATCGGCAGGTTTTTAGTGAGCACCTAATTTTGGAGAGCTACCGCCAAACCGCGTTAGAGTCTCAGCTGCGCAACCGGGCTATCACCGTCCAGGAGTTTGTGCGGGGATTGGGCAAATCTGAGGTCTATCGCAGTCAAGTTGCGGATACCAACTCCAACTATCGTTTGGTAGACCTGACTTTCAAGCGTTTTCTGGGTCGGGCCAGCTATGGCCAAGATGAGCAGATTTCTTGGTCGATCGTGATTGCGACCCAAGGGCTGCATGGCTTTATTGACGCCGTCGTTGATAGCGAAGAGTATCTGCAAAACTTTGGGCAGTCGATTGTGCCCTATCAGCGTCGCCGGATGGAAGGTCGCCCCTTCAACCTCGTCAATCCTCGGTACAACGACTACTGGCGCAATCAGCAACTCTCCATTTTGATTGGTGGCAGCGCTTACTCGACGGGTCGGAAATACCAGGCGGGCGATCGCGATCGGCAAGTGATTCGGCGCGGCATTCCTGCCAACTTTATGTCAATGGCCGAAGGCATGTTGCTTCCAGAACGCAACTACCAACGCGCATCTGCCCAGGCTTCGCACCTGGTTAACTCACTCACTATTCCTGACATGACCCGTGACAGCGATCGCCCTCAGATTGCGGTGCGGAGAACGGAAGCGGCTTTGCCCTATCGGTACATTCCGTCTGTACCCAAGGCATAGGCGATCGCCTGCTCCCGACCGTGTTTCGTGTTTGATCCTGACCGTTTATTAACGACACACTATGGCCATTCCTTTACTTGATTATCGTCCTAGCAGCCAAAACCAGCGGGTTGCAGGCTATGAAGTGCCCAACGAAGATACACCTCGGGTTTATCGTCTAGAAAACATCAGAGACGACGGCGAATTTCGCGATTTGATCTGGGCTGCCTATCGTCAGGTGTTTAGCGAGCATGAAACCCTGAAGAGCCACCGCCAGGTCACGCTAGAAACCCAGCTCAAAAATCGCTCTATTACGGTCAGAGACTTCATTCGCGGGTTGGCGAAGTCTGATGTCTATCGGAGATTGGTCCTTGAAACCAACTCCAACTACCGTGTGGTCGAGCTGTCACTGAAGCGCTTGTTGGGTCGCGCACCTTACAACGAAGATGAAAAGCGCTCTTGGTCTATCAAAATTGCCACTGTGGGCTTGGATAGTTTTGTGGATGCGCTGATCGACAGCGACGAATACCAAGCCAACTTTGGCGAAAACATCGTTCCTTATCAGCGGCGGCGCTATAAAGATCGGCCCTTCAACTTGGTCACGCCTCGCTACAGCGACTACTGGCGCGACAAGCAAGAAGATGAGCGCTACAAGTGGGGTGACATCACCAACTTCCTGGATATGGCTCGCTCGATCAAGACCACACCCGTGACCTTCAAGAGCGTCCAAACTAGCAATATCCAAATTCCCAAAACGACTCGCGACGATCAGCCCCAGGGAGTCCCTGTGTCGATCAGCTCTAGCGCCAGCTTCCCGCTGAGTTAGAGACAAGATTTGACGCGAAGGGGGACGCAACACGGGATAATAGGCCCAAGGGAATCCAGGTTTTTTTCAAGTCTGGCCCAACCGGAAAAATTGAATTTCTGTGTTGTAGTTTGTACCTCAAAATAGCTTTAGATTTGACACATCGTTAATAGAAGGGAGACAGTTGCATGGCATTGCCTTTGCTCAACTACAAGCCATCCACACAAAATCAACGGGTTGCGAGTTTTGGACGGTCCGATCAAAGTGAGGACACTCCTTATATCTACCGCGTTGAAAACGTCAGTTCTTCGACCGAATTTCAAGAGTTGATTTTTGCGGCCTATCGTCAGGTCTTCAATGAGCAGCTCATGCTGAGATTCAATCGTCAGGTGACGTTGGAAACTCGTTTGGCTAATGGCTCGATCACCGTTCGTGATTTTATCCGCGAACTGATGAAGTCTGAGCGCTTTTACACGCTCGTGGTGGGAGTCAACGACAACTACCGTTTGGTTGAAGTTTGCATCAAGCGCGTTTTGGGTCGTTCGCCTTACAATGAAGCAGAAAAGATTGCCTGGTCTATCAAGATTGGTACACTTGGCTTCCACGGCTTTGTCGATGCCTTGGTTGACAGCGACGAGTATGTTCAAGCCTTTGGCGACAACATCGTGCCCTATCAGCGCAAGCGGATGGAGCAGCGTCCCTTTACTTTCGTGCCTCGCTATGGGGAAGATTATCGCGAAACGGCTGGCACCACCAAGACCGACTGGCGCTTCACCATCGAGAAGTTTTACACTCGCAAGTTTCAAGAGCGGAATCTGCAAGAAGGCGATCCCCGCAAGTTCCAAGCTTTGGCAGCGGCGATCGCTCCCAAAGGCAACTACGGACAGCGTCTCTCCGCGTTTGATATCGACTACATGAGCAAAGTTCCAGTCAAGCGTTAATCGCGTTCGACCTGCTCTGCTCAATTTACTGGGCCTAACACCGATTTGACCTAACAATTGATAGACCAAGGTTTGTCAACTGCTAGTCTCAAACGAGGTTAGGCCCAGTTGTTTTTGTTTCGCTGATTTTGTTTGGCTGATTTTGTTTAGCATGAAGAATGAATGGGCTTTAGGTCATCGCAATGGCACGGGATCGGCAAGATCATCAAGATTATGGTTTAGAGCAGTGGGAACTGCTAACTTCTGATAGTTTGCTCAATCGGATGACAAATCGCATTCGGCGATCGCTAGAGCTGCCTGAGATCTTGGCAGCAACGGTCACAGAGATGCGAGCTTTTTTGCAAACCGATCGGGTCAAGGTTTATCGCTTTGAGCCAGATGCCAGTGGTGAAGTGGTGGCCGAATCTGTGAATTTGAAGGAGTTGCCGTCTCTGAGTGGGCTACATTTCCCAGCAGAAGATATTCCGCCCCATGCTCGGGAGATGTTTGTCAAAGCGCGGCAACGCTCGATCATTAGCATTCCCGAACAGCAAATCATGCTGAGTCGTTCTGAGCTAGTCGAAACGACTGGTGATCTGACGATAGAAACCGTATTACAACATTCTGTAGAAGACCTGTTGCGGCGTCCGGTTGATCCCTGCCATGTCGAATATCTGACGGCAATGGGCGTCCAGTCTTCTCTGGTGGTGCCCATTCTCTACCAAAATCAGCTGTGGGGGCTGTTGGTCTCTCATCATGCTCAGCCTAAGGCTTTCTCGCCCAAAGACTTGCAGATTGTGGAGATGATTGCAGATCATGTTTCCATTGCGATCGCCCAATCCTACCTTCTCAGTCAGGCTCGTAGCAAAGCTCGACGCGAAGCGCTGATCAACCAAATTGTGACCCTGCTCCATGCGCCCTTGCAAATGGCTGAGATCCTTCAGGTTGTTTTGGAGCGCATCGTGAAAGCCTTGGGCGGATCGGGCGGGCGGCTCCACTTGCAGCCCACTCTGTGCGAAGCCGCCAGCACCCTCCATGTCTGCGGGGCTCAGCCAGATTTGTCAGCGTGCGATCGCTCCCTCTACCTCGAAGACTATCCCTTTTGGCAGCAGTTTTACCCCCGCCCATCTGCCCAATTTTCGCCTGTTCTGGAAGATGTAGAGCAACTCACCGACGACTTAGTGCGGGCCAATCGAGACGAAGATTTAGCCTTCGATCGCACGCTGTTTGCGCTGCAAAGCGTCACGGATCTCTATCAAGAGCCGCAGCTTGAAGAACTCGTGCCAGCATTTCAGCCGACTCGCATTCGGAGCCTGCTGCTAATGCCGATTCGGTATGGCCAACATGAGCTAGGCTGCCTCACCATCTATCGAGATGAGATTGACACTGACATCCTTTGGGCCGGACGTTTTGATCCCGATGTTCGCAACTTTAGAGTCCATGCCTCATTTGAAGCCTGGAGAGAAATCAAGCAGGGGCAAACTCAAGACTGGACTGATGAAGATCTCGATCTGGCGCGATCGCTAGGGACTCATCTGGCAATGGCGATTATGCAAAATCGACTCTATCAGTGTGAGCGCGAACAGCGTCTGCTCGTTGAAATGCGTAATCAGGAACTCCACACGGCTCGGACCGTTGCAGAAGAAGCGAACCTGCTGAAATCTAACTTTTTGTCGTCAACAAGTCATGAGCTACGGACACCGCTGGCTTCCACTCTCAACTACCTGAAGCTGTTGAAAGACGAGCTTTACGACAATCCTGAGGAGTTACAGGAATATATCAACATCGCCCATCAATCTACCGAAAATCTAGTCGCCATCATCAATGACGTGCTAGACATCGCCAAGATTGAAGCTGGACGGATGAATGTCAACCTAGAACTGATCAACCTCTGTGACATGTTGGACGAACAAGCTGCTCTATTTCGTCCAGAGAGCCGCCAGAAAAATATTCCGTTGCTGATTGACTGTGCGCCAGAGGCCGAGTCGCTCTATGGTGACAAAACTAAGCTGCGGCAAGTTTTAACCAATCTGATCTCCAATGCTTTCAAATTTACCAACGAGGGAGAGGTGCGGATTCAGGCCCGACGCTGTACGGTAGAAACCACATCCATGATTGAAGTTTTGGTCAGCGATACGGGTATAGGGATCGATCGAGACCGACGAGACTTGCTGTTTGAGCCCTTTGTGCAAGCAGATGGTTCGATCAAGCGACGATATGGAGGGACAGGCTTGGGGCTCACAGTCTGCAAACGATTGGTTGAACTAATGCAAGGCCAAATCTGGATTGGTCGTTCTGTTCCTCAACAAGGAACTACGATGATCTTTCGCTTACCGGCTGGGCTCACGCCTGCTGAGCAGATTGGACGAGAAACTGAGGGATTGCAGTGAACATTTTGTTAGTAGACGACGACTATTTGTTAGCCAAAGGTACGGCCAAGCTCTTACAGCGTTTGGGTGGCCATCAGGTGGACGTCACCGACAATCCCAATACTATTTTTCAGCGTTGCCGAGACGGGTTAGCGGACCTAGTCTTGATGGATGTTAATTTGCCGGGTGCTGAGTGGGAGGGGCAAGAGGTCAGCGGGGCCGACCTAGCTCGACTGCTCAAGCGAGAGGCCAAAACGGCCCATATCCCGATTATTTTAATTACGGCCTATGCCATGATGACTGAGCGCCAAACCTTTCTGAACATCTCGCAGGCAGATGCCTTTTTTGCGAAACCCATTACCGACTACGAAAAGCTGCTCCAGGTGATTCGAGAATTGGGCGATCGCACCCCCTCCAATCCTCCAGACCTAAAATCTTGAGACCCAAACCTTAAAGCCTAAAACCTTAAGACCAAAGGGATTTTTCTAGATACTTCCGTATTTTTCCGGATTACCTCAGTTTGGCAGCGGGAGAGGGTAATACAGCCCTACCTTCTGTTTCTGGGTCATATCCTGGCAAAGTTCCGGAGGTCACGCCATAATAGGTAAAGAATTACTAAGATGAACGCTGATTTTGTTGAACTTTCTGTGAAGGTAAGTTGAGAATTTTATCGAAACTTTCCGTAGTAAATTACTCTACTGTGCTTACTCAAACTCCATTTGAGCTGAAGGACAGTAGAAATCTACTCGCAGCCCAGATCTGCAATATCAGTAATAATCCAGAGAAGGGGGGTTCTCCTTCGCCACAATCAGGGATTCATTCGCATCTACCCAAAATTTATCAAGCTGCCGATTTCTTCTAAAACTCAGGGTTAGATCGTAGAAGCAGTTTTGGCAGTCTCGATAAAACCACCAGACAAGGCCACCGATCAGGCCATTGATCAGGCCACCAGACGAGAACAAGGTTAGGACGGTGAAATTGAATAAACTGCAAGAATAAATTGCAATTTTTGTAGGACAGGCTTTCTGTCTAGGTAAGGAACGATACTTACCCAAAAAATTATTCAATCCTCAATCTTTAACCCTGTCAGTCTTTGCCAATGAACAGCGCCTAGAGAGGACACCCCCCTATTTTGGAGGGGTAAAACACTGAACTCAGGAAACGCGGTCAACAGCAGATGTCTAAGGGGGATCTATGGTAGAAAAGCGTAGTCGTCAGTTTGAGCCACCACCGAAACAGACTCAAACCCAAGGTGGAAAACATTTTGCAGATGCTCCATTTGCAAAGAAAACGTCTGCAAAGAAGACGTCTGAAAATAAGATGTTTGCAAATAAAACGCTGGCAGATGTTCCTTTTGCAGAGGCCCCAGACTTTGACGCGGCACCCTTTCAGCGGATTAGCACCACTGGAGCAGAGTTAGTCTCTCCCACGTTGTCTTGCGTCGAAATTGATCTGGAGACGCTAGGGCGTTTTGAAGTTGTCGAGCAACAATTTCGGCAATGGGGTGTTGTCTTTGCCAATGCGATCGCCCTCCCCCCCTCCAATCCAGCATTTCCCACCCGTGCAGGCAGTATCAATGCCCTGATCGGCTCTCCCAAAAGTGGTTGGATCGAAGCCAAATTTGACAAACCCGTTCGCCTTGTCAAGGGCCGCATCACTAGCTCTCGCCGCATGACGTTAGTCGCGTTTGATCAGCAAAACCATCTGATCGCCCAAACCGAGATCCCCCAATCTAACCTCGCCGGATCAGGCTCTCCCATTCCTCCCAATACCGAAATCAAACTGCAAGCCAACAACATCCACCGCATCATCTTTCAGTCTTTTGATGGACAGCTCACGTTGAGCGAATTTGGCTTTGGTTTCTAGAAATATACTGTGCTGCTTTCTCCTGCTCAGCTTTCTCCTGCTCAGCAGGGGGTACGCTATTTATTTTTGATATTGCGTTGGCAGCATAACCGTAAATGTACTGCCTACGCCCACCTTGCTTTCGATGGCGATCGTCCCGCCATGTAAATCGACTGCTTTTTTGACAATAGCTAGTCCCAAGCCATTTCCAGCGACTGCTTCTACATTGCTGGCTCGATAAAACGGTGCAAATAGTTGAGGCTGATCGACGGCAGGAATCCCAACGCCCCAATCTCTGACCCGACAAACGAGCTGATCCCCATTGATCTCCAACTCTAGATCAATCGGGCTATCGGAGGGTGAATATTTGAGGGCATTGGTCAGCAAATTGCTCAAGATTTGTCGTAAAAGTCGCTGATCCATACAAACAGCATCCCGCTCTCCCTCATAGTGAATGCGAATTGGGCGAGCAGAGCCTGGAGTGGCTTGGTGCTCTTCGATCAGGCGTTGGCAAAATTGCTTGAGATTGAATAGGGATGGCTTGAACGTTAATCCATCAATTTCGGACTGAGAAGAAATCAGCACTTCATCGATCAGCGTTCCCATCTGACGAGCGGCACCCTGAATCTTTTTCAGCAGTTTCTTTTTCTCTTCAACCTCAAAGTTTTCGCTATATTGCTCTAACAAAACAGAAGCAGAAAAAATTAGGTTGAGGGGAGTTCGCAACTCATGGGAGGCGGCTCGCAAACAGTGAGACTTAAACTCACCTAGTTTTTGAGCAACTTCGAGATCTTGAGCGTCCCTTTCTGCTTGTTTGCGGTCTGTGATGTCACGAATCATCCACCACAGCTCTAAGGACTGATTTAGAGAGTTTTCTACTAGTGAAACTGCGATAGAAACGGGAAAGGCTTCGCGATCGCGCGGTTGGAGCAATAGCTCCCAATCTTGAACTTGTTTGCTGCGAGTCAGCTCTTCTAGCCTGTTTAAAAATTTCCGGCGGTCTGGTTGCGCTACAAAAATAGTTAAAGGCTTTCCCATCGCAAAAGCAGCCCGCCCAATGTTTAACAGCTTTGCGGCTGCAAGGTTGGCGGATTGAATTGTGCCTTGTAGATCTGTAATTAGATAGCCATCGGGTGCAAGTTCAAACAGCTCTTGATAGCGTTGGCGTTCTGACTCGATGATGTGGCGTGCCGCGAGCAAATCCTGGTTTTGGATCTGCATTTCTTCGACTGCAACCTGTAGCTCTTCGAGCGAAACAGAAAGCTCTTGTAATGATTTTTGAAGTAGATCGGGCGAGTAGTCTTGATCGGCAACAGCTTGCTGTAACTCTAGCCACCGCGCTTGAGCCGCATCGGCTTGTTGACGGAGTGCAGCAACATTGACTTGAGACTGAGATTCGTTACTGATATATGCTGTCAAGCTGCACCTCCAATGATATGTGAGTATGAACCAAGCCTGAGCGGGGATAACCTTAAGGAAACCGAGAGGAGGTTGTAGTGATATCTAAACAAAAATTGAGAGCGATCGCATTTCAAACCGCTCCTTTCATCATAGAAGTTTTTTAAATTTCAGCAAATTTAACTTTCGCAGTATGAAAATAGATTACAGAAGTTTTCATGTCTCGACTTCCTCCATAAGCAAGATTACACCTTCACGATCGCCTTCAGGCCCGATGAGCAGACTCAGGCTCGTTTGACACTGAATTGACTGTCCTCGCCGATTTCTAGCTGCAATGGAGATTTCTTGCAGACTGTCAGTTTGATGAAGGAGAATTTGACGAATCGGATCATGCAACTCGCCTACAGGTAGTCCAATATCGAGGCTCAACAGCGATCGCCCCTCCACTTCTGCTGCTCGCAACCCCCAAAGATTTTCAGCTTCGGTATTCCAACCCAGAATATTAAACTGTTGATTGACCACGATCACCGCCTTCTGCAAACTGGTCAAAATTGAGTGGAGGAAGGCATTGGCTTGATCGAGATCGCCCGTTCGCACTCGCAGTTCGTCATTAATGGTCTGCAACTCTTCGTTGGTAGATTGCAGCTCTTCATTCATCGTCTCCAGTTCTTCATTAGTAGACTGCAGTTCCTCATTGGTGGTCTCCAGTTCTTCATTGGTAGACTGCAGTTCCTCATTGGTGGTCTCCAGTTCTTCATTGCTCGACTGCAGTTCTTCATTCGCCGTTTCCAGTTCTTGACTGGAGCGATTCAGCTCTGATTGCAGTGAATGATAGCGAGTCACGTCTGTAAAGGTGATGCTGACGCCGAGTAGGTCAGTGTTATCGTCCTGCAAGGGGGTGATGTGAACATCGAAATACTGTGCTTCCCGGTCGAGTAGGATACGTACCACGTCTGCAATGATCAGAGAATGGCGATCGCGACAGACCTGCTCAATGGGCGATCGCAATTCGAGTGGACGATAAGAAACTTCGAGATCTTGAAAGGGACGCCCCACCTCTTGAGAGTTGATCCCAAACATGGTGCGAGCCGGAGGGCTTGCCATTACTAACTTGCCCTGGTGATCGACAATAAGTTGGGCTAGGGGAATCGCATTGAGGGCTGCATCTCGGAGACGAACGTGGAAGTTCATACTGCTTTCGGCCTCTTCGTCGCCACTCTGCGCTAAGACTAGTAAGCGATCGCGGAAATTGACTTTTGGTACTTTCCTAAAGACCCGATGCTGGAGGTTGAGGGGGGTAAACAGATGAGTATGGGTCAACAGCATTTCAGCTTTCCCCAAAAACAAAGCCCCGCCTTCTTTGAGGGCAAAGTGAAACCGTGCCAAAATTCTAGCTTGAATCTCAGCGTTGAAATACATCAATGTATTGCGGCATACGAGCAAATCAAGCCGAGAAATGGGCGCATCCTGAACTAGATCGTGGCGGCCAAAAATGACAGCTCGTCGCAGATCGGCCCGACACACATAGTTGTGGCCGACCGAATCAAAATAGCGATCGCGCATTGCCTCCGGTACGGGCTCTAGAGACCTAGCACTATAAATTGCCTGACGAGCTTGAGCTAGCGCCTCATTATCAACATCGGTTGCATAAATTTTGACGCGCTTCCGAAACTGCTCCGGCCCGAGCAGGTCAGCCAAAATCATGGCTAAGGTATAGGCCTCTTCACCCGACGCACATCCCGCACTCCACGCCCGAATTGGCTCATCAGGAGGCTTTTCTTCCAAGAGTTGGGGGAGAACCTGCTGCCATAAATGCTCCCAGGCCGACATATCCCGAAATAGAGCTGTCACATTGATCAAAATCGTATTAAACAGCTCAGGAAACTCTTCCGGATGGACTTCCAAATAGTCTAAATAGTCTCCATAGGTGTAGATTTGCTGCGAGTGCATCCGCTTTGTCACCCGCCGCTGTAGGCTCGACCGCTTATAGCCTGTAAAGTCAAATCCGCGTGCCCGCCGGAGATAATCTAGCAGAGCATCAAAAATCCGTTCATCTCCCTTGCTGCTTGTCATTCTTGCCCCTCCATCACCAGGCTGATCAATGTTGCTGCAACCTCAGTGAGAGGCAATACCCAATCCACCACTCCGCTATGAATCGCAGATCCCGGCATCCCAAAATGTGCCGACGTGACTTCGTCTTGGGCAATCACCTTGCCGCCTTCTTGTTTGATGGCGACGACGCCCGTTGTGCCATCAATGCCCATCCCCGTCAGCACAACGGCGATCGCCCGCTCCCGATAGACTTTGGCCAAAGACTCTAGCAATCGATCTGCCGCCGGACGCACAAAGTTGAGCAGGGGAGTCTGACTCAGTGCCAAGGTGCCCCCCTCACAAACCGACAAATGATAGTTGGGCGGAGCCACATAGACGATCCCAGGCTGAAGGCGATCGCCCGCTTCTGCCTGCTGAACCTTCATAGGTGTCCGGCGATTGAGAATCTCAACCATCATCGATTTGTGATCCCGCTGCAAATGCTGCACCACCAAAACGGCTACTGGAAACTCAATTGGTAGCGCGGATAGCACCTCTGTCAGGGCATTGAGCCCTTCCGCAGAAGCAACAATTGCTACTACATCAAAGGGTGCATCAGAAGATTTACGAGTATTGGAGCCAAAGTTGGGTAAATTCTGATTCACGGGTTTTGTCAACCAGATAGTTTGGATAAGAACTATGTCCTAGAGCAACCGCCGCAATCGACAAAAGGGTTGTGAGGTCTGATTTTAATAAGTATAGGAAGAGATTGTAGAAAAAGATTTACCAACATGCTGGCTGCAAACTGAGCAGGGACTAGTAAACCTGCCCTCATCATGATCTTTGATTTAATATCCTAGCGCTAGGCGGTTACTTCTAAATGGGGTGTTTGAGAACTTACAAAGTATATTACTTCATGAGAGAGGGCAGGATAGAAACGGTTGGATTTGAATTTCCCATGTAGCAAGAATTACTAAAGTATTGAATCTATGGTGATGATAAGAAATATGATCTAAAAAATGAAGCAACACTGCTCTAAAGATAGGCGATTAGGGCGATCGCTTCACGCTAATTTAATAAATAAATATGCGTTATATGTTTACATTTAGTTGCTGTTGATCATCAATTGTGAATAATCCTCACTCCGAACATTCCCAACAAGGCAAAGACCATGCTGAGCAATCTATTGAGCATGGCCGCCAGATCGAGTCAATCGGTAAAGCTGTCCGGCAGCATGATGAGCCTGATCCTGAATTGGGTGAAGCTTTAGAGCAGGCGGGTCAGGATATTCAGCGTAAAGCTCAAGCTTCCCAAGATTATGCTGAATTGTCGCTACAGCATCCTGAACAGCACGACAAATTTTATGAAAAAGCAGTAGACGCTCACAGCCAAGCTGCAGAGACCCATGTTCAGGCTGCGAGAAAGTACTTAGAAAGTTCTCAAAAAAAGGTAGAGGCTGCCAAACAATTTGAACAAAAGATCAAACCAGAATCTCAACCCCCCGCATCTGAATCTTAGTTAGCCTGCACCCTTTAGCAGGACACGACGGTTGCTTGTCGAACAATTTGATCCTTTTGATCCTAATGTCTCGATTGCAGCCAGAAAATTTGAAGCTAGCTTAGTATATAGCTCATGACCGCATAGCTCATGATGAAACATTGAGCTTCATCAGAGCAGTTCCTGAAACGATCACGGATATGAGCGAAACGCCTGGATTGGCAGACCTGGAGAAAAGTTTCTTTCAGTTCTCGCCTGATTTACTTTGCATCAGCAACCCTGACGGACATCTGAAAATGCTAAGCCCTTCCTGGCAGCAGATTTTGGGTTGGTCTCTGCCAGAGCTAATGGCTAAGCCTTGGATCGAGTGGCTCCACCCTGATGATGTTGTGGCCTGGGTTGACCTCCAGCGACGGGCAGGGAGGGGCGATCGCCAGCAGTTTGACCAGCGCTGGCACCATCGAGACGGCCATTACCAAGCGCTATCGTGGCATGTGACTTGGGGTGAAGATGGCTTGCTCTATGGTGTAGCGAGGGTAGGTGTGGCGAGGGTGGCGGCCAGAGAGGTAACTAGAGAGATAGCTAGAGAGATAGCTCAAGAGGGGGGCGATCGCACCTTACCGTCTAATGCGCTTGCTAATGCTCTTGATCCAGATACTCAAGCTACCTATCGGGTTCTGTTGCAAGCTATTCCTGACTTGATCATGCGCCTCAATCAAGAGGGCACCTATCTTGATTTTATTCCCACTGATAACTTCCCGGTGGTGAAGGTGAGTCAAGAAATGCGAGGAAAAAATATTTATGAGGCCATGCCCTTGGAGGTGGCACAGCAGCGGATGCAATATATCCAAGCTGCACTGCGAACAGGGAAGATTCAAATCTATGAATATGAGTTTCAATGGGAGGACACTACACGCTTTGAAGAAGCTCGAATTGCGCCGCTGACTAGCGATGAGGTGTTGGTAATTGTGCGAGATATTGGCGATCGCCAACAGGCCAAAGCATTACAGCATCAAGAAGAGCAATATCAGTTTCTGATCAATAACCTTAGAGAGGTAGTGTTTCAAACCAACCTACAAGGAGATTGGTCCTTCCTTAACCCTGCTTGGACTACCATGACTGGCTTTACAGTTGAAGAGAGTTTAGGCACTCCCTTTATTAACTATATTCATCCCGACGATCGCCAGCGCAATTGGGAACTCTTTGAGCCTTTGATTGCTCGAAAAAAAGACTATTGCCGCCATTCGGTTCGCTACTTGACCAAAGAAAATCAAGTGCGATGGATTGAGGTCTTTGCCCATTTGATCTTTGATCAAAATGGTGACATCTTAGGCACGGCTGGAACGCTCAATGACATTAGCGATCGCAGACAAGCCGAGATAGCTCTCCAAGAAAGTGAGCGGCGATTTCGACTTGCCGTAGATCACATCCCAGACGTATTCGTGATTTATGATGCCGAGCGGCGGTTTCACTTTGTCAATGAAGAAGGCATCCGGCGCAGCGGATTGCAAGAAGCCGACATGCTGGGCTACCGCGACGAAGAAATTTTTCCGCCTGAAGTGACCCAATCTTATCTGCCCCTCTTGCTCAAGACAGTGGCTTCCCGCACCATCCAAACCGGAGAGTGCCTGATCTCATGGCCCAATGCCCCCGCCTCTGTCATTTTGGTCACCTATGTTCCCATACTCGATGCGGCAGGCGAGATCGACCAGATTCTGAGCATCGGCCATGACATTACGGCCCGCAAACAGTCTGAAACGGCCCTAGCCAACTTGGTCGCAGGAACGGCGGCTGTCACCGGGCACGACTTTTTTCCGGCATTGGTGTCCCATTTGGCTTCAGCGCTAGATGTGCGGTGTGCGGTCGTGTCGGAGTGGGGGGGCGATCGCCTACACACCCTCGCCTTTTGGGCCGACCATCAACTTCAGCCTAACGTCACCTACGATCCTGAGTCCCTGCCCTGCAGCCTATCGCTCCAGCAAGGACTATACTGCTGTACCGAACAGCTCCAGCAGCAATTTCCCCATCAGCCAATTTTGATCAACTTCAACATCGATAGCTATCTCGGCATTGCTCTACACAATAACCAAGGCCAGCTGATTGGAAACCTTTGTATCCTCGACAGCAAACCTTTGACGAACAGAGCCAGAGCCGAGGCGATTATTCAAGTGTTTGCGGCTCGCGCGATGGCCGAACTCGAACGACAGCACGCCACCGACGCTCTACATCAGCTCAATCAAGAACTAGAAGCCCGCGTTGAGCAGCGCACTCTGCAACTTGAAAGCACCGTTGCCCAACTTATTGAGAGTGAAGCTCGCCTCCAAAAATTGGCCGCCAATGTTCCGGGCCTGCTCTACCAGTTTCGGCAATATCCAGATGGCACCATTGCTTTTCAATACGCTAGCTCTGGCAGTCGGGATTTATTGGAGCTAGAGCCCGAAGTCTTGTTACAGGATGCCCAAAGCGTTTGGCAGCGGATTCATCCCGATGACATTGCCACCGTCGAAAGCTCAGTGTTGCTCTCAGCTCAAACCTTAGACTTTTGGCAAATCGAAGGACGCTGGATCATGCCTTCTGGCCAAGTGAAGTGGGTTCAAGGAGCCTCCCGCCCTGAGCAGCTAGAAGACGGCAGCGTTTTATGGGATGGTCTGCTGATCGACGTTACCGAGCGCAAACGCACCGAAGCCGAACTCTGTCGCGCCCTCGAACGTGAGAAGGAGCTGAACGAGCTGAAATCAGACTTTGTGTCGATGGTTTCCCACGAATTTCGGACCCCGCTTAGCACGATTCTCTGCGCGACAGAGTTGCTTCAACACTACGGCTTGCAATGGTCGGAAGACAAAAAACAAGTTCGCTATAGCCGGATTATCGATGCTGTAAAGCGGATGAGCCAACTGCTCAACCATGTGCTGGTCATCAGCAAAACGGAAGCAGGCCGACTGCAATTTCAGCCTGGCTCAGTCAATCTGGTCGAATTTTGTCAACAACTATTCAATGAGGTGCAAGTACAAGCAGATGCCCGTCACACCTTCACCTTTACTCCGCAGTCCTGCCCGACTTGGGTCTGTTTAGACTCACAGTTGCTACGTTATATCCTCTCCAATCTCCTGTCCAATGCCATCAAATATTCGCCTCAAGGGGGACCCATTCACTTAAGAGTGACGGCAGATCTGGAGCAGGTTTGGTTTGAAGTCAGCGATCGCGGTATTGGCATTCCTGCCGCCGACCAAGTTCATCTTTTTACAGCCTTTCAGCGCGGCAGCAACGTGAGCACTATCTCTGGAACGGGTCTAGGACTATCCATTGTGAAACAGTGTGTGGATCTACATAGGGGTGAAATCGCGATGGTGAGTGAGGTGGGAGTGGGTACAACCTTTACCGTGATACTTCCTCTGGCGATCGCCTCTCCGGTTGCGACAGATGAAACTTCCTGATCTTTATCAAAACTACCGAATTCTTTAATAAAGAATCTGCCAGATCAGGAGACACCTTCAGCGAGATAGCGGATGAATTGAGTGAGCAAAAATGTCATAAATTAAGGTATCAGTTCGTAGCAAGGAATACTGCTAGAATCTCAGCTTTACTGCTTTCAAGCAGTTTTAGGTCAGTGCCTTAGCGCGAACTCAATAACCTCAGCAATATGAATTACATAAATCCGTAATTCTGATGAGACAGCATTTTTTGACTAAGCTATGTCATAGTCTTACGTCTTGTCCATCTGTGAAAGATTGGCGATCGCGTAGTGCGTACTTTTTTACCTTACTTCCAGCCCCAATCTGAATGTTCTAGCGATAAATTGGTTTTAGCAGTCAACGCCTTTTTCTATTTCTTGATTAGATAAAAACTAACCTTCTTTTCCTCTTCCTTCCTTCCTTCCTTTCAGTGCATTGCATGACTAAGATTCTCCTCATTGAAGATGAAACCCCCCTCCGCGAAGAGATTTTAGAACTGCTGGATGCAGAGGGGTTCGATACTATTGGTGCGGCGGATGGTCTGAAAGGCGTGGAGCTTGCCCAAACAGAAGATCCGGACTTGATCTTATGTGATGTGCTGATGCCCCATCTCGATGGCTATAGCGTACTGGCGCGTCTCCGTCATCAACCCTCTACAGCGCTGATTCCATTTATTTTTTTGACAGCGAAAGGAACGGCGGCAGACTTTCGGCAGGGCTTGAAGCTGGGCGCAGACGACTACATTACGAAGCCTTTTGAGCGATCTGACTTGTTGGCGGCGATCGCCACCCGCTTGGATAAGTACGCCATTGTCCGGCAGCAGCAGCAGCAAATTGAGAGACTACAAGAGTCCAACTTGCTCAAAGACGATTTTTTGAGCGTTGCCTCCCATGAGCTGCGTAGCCCGATGACCAACATGATGATGGCCATTCAACTGCTACAGCGCAACTTTGACCAGGAACAGCAGCAGCGCTACATTGAGATCCTGCAAACCGAATGCTCTCGCGAAATTGATTTAATCAACGACCTGCTAGATCTACAGCGTCTAGAAGCTCTGAGCGATCCGCCACAGCTGCAACGGATCAACCTAATAGGCTGGATCACTGTAATTACCGACCTCTTTTCAACCCGTGCTCAAGAACGACAGCAAACACTCAGCTTCACCGCACCCGACAAGCTGCCATCCCTGCTGCTCGATCCCCAGACGCTCCACCGAATTTTGTCAGAGCTGCTCAACAATGCCTGCAAATATACGCCGCCCGCCGGATCAATCAGGCTAGAGATCTATCCTCCCTCTTTATCTAATGAGTGGGGATCTAACGAGTGGGGGCCATCTCTGCCTGCAGTCATTACCTTCATCGTCAGTAACCAAGCTGAAATTCCGAGTGCAGACCTGCCCAAGCTATTTGAGCGGTTTTATCGAGTCCCAGAGGGCGATCGCTGGCACCAAGGCGGAAGCGGCCTGGGTCTGACCCTGGTCAAAAAGCTAGTTGAAACGCTCAACGGCTCGATCCAGGTCACAAGCACCGCAGGTTGGACCCGATTTATAGTACAAATCCCCACCCAATCGGCAGACCTCAACTAGTAGCGCGGCCAGTCTAAAGCGCTAGGATTTTGGATGCCCGATAAATTTCGATTGTGTGAAATTTCGGTGGATCTTCAGCCGACCTGAATTTTAGAGAAAAACTCTGGAATGCCTTGAACGCCCGGTTGGAGATGAAACACAGCTCCTGCGCCTTCACCATTTTCGGCCCGATTGTCTGCGCCTGCTGTTGTGACAAACATGTCGCTATATTCTGGCCCTCCAAATGTGACGCTGGTGACTTGCTTGGCGGGGAAGGGAATACGCAATACTTCCGTCCCATCTGGGGCAAAGCGAAATAGATGACCCCCATCCCAGCGGGCCGACCAGATATAGCCCTCGGCATCTAGGGTCATGCCATCTGGAACCCCATTTTCTTTTGGTGTTCTAATCTTGACCTGACGGTTGCTAAGGGAGCCATCTTGCTCATCATAGTCAAACAGGGCAATCTCACAGGCGGGTGAGTCCGTGTGGTAGAGCTGTTGGCGATCGCCACTAAACGCCATCCCATTCGAGAGGCCCACCTCCTCCAGCACCAACGTCAACGAGCCATCCAAATCCAAACGGTAAAGACGAGCTGGGCGATCGGGCGCAGGCATCGTTCCACAAAAAACCCGCCCCACCGGATCGGCAATCACATCGTTGAAGCGGGTTTCTCGCTCCTCCGGCAGCTCCTCAATCAACGTCGTCGTCTTGCCGTCTTGCCAACGTTCGATCGCCCCCCGCGCCTTAAACAACAGCAGTGAACCATCTTCCTGAATCGTAAACCCCCCCACCGACTCCCCCGAATAAATTTGTTCATGGGTTTCAGTCTTGGGATCATAGCGAAACATTCGACCCGCCGGAATATCTGTCCAGTACAGACGCTGTTCGAGGGAATGCCAAAGTGGACCTTCAGCATTCTGACATTGACAATCAACCAAAAGTTGGGGGTGCATAGGGAGAACTCGTCAACTACAAAATGCCAGCTATTTAGGCTTGTACAACCATTTCAGTACTACCATCTCAGCTTTAGCCAGTTTTGACGTACTGCCAGAGGTGGAAAGCTAAAAAACTGTCCTGGCAATTCCCGATCAGTTTCCGACAAATTCCCAAGACATTTCCGAGGAATTTCCTACAAATCAAAGCTATCTTTCCGCAAAACCAGCTTGGTGAGAGATACTGGAGAGTGGCTTCTGCAGGTATATCAGCGGTCGCATAACCCAGTCCAAACCCGTCCAGTCCAAACCCGTTAGCAGAAAAAGACAGAATTATGGTGGAACGTCCAATCAAGAAATCTGAGCAGCAGCGAGCGGCTCAAGCAGACTCTCCCGAGACTGTTCAAAAGTCTCCCGAGACTGTTCAAAAGTCTAAGCCCTTGCCCACCAAGGATAGATCCCAGGGAACGGATAAATCCCAGGGGACTCGCAAAAGCAAAGATCGCAATCGCTCAGATGATAAGGATCGGCCCTCAGCGGTCAGTCCTGCTCTGATGCGTGGTCCCCGGCCTACCCCACCCGCCGCCCCAGTGATTGCTGAGCCTGAAGAACCTACCGTAGAGGAAGACGCAGTTGCAGAAGCAGCAGTGGCAGAAGCATCTGAAGTAGAGGCAGAGGCTAGCCCAGAAGCAGAGGCCAGCCCAGAAGCCTAACCCCGTCCAAACTCTTGGCAAATTTCGGTTGACGTAGCTCTCTGTAGGGGGCTACGTTTTTTTTGCCTCCACCATGCCTTACCGATTGGGGCTAGAAAGCTCCATCGCTTTGGCGTTGGAATTGGTTGCATCTGAGTCTTAGGACGAACAGGATGTCAATTTTTGATAAATTTCTCCAGCTTTTGGCGCATAGCTCTTCCAGACTGGGCTCTCTAATATAGAGCTTGCAGACTAGAGCCTATGGATCTTGTTCCCGGTTCGGTTTGCGGAAGTCGTCGTTGATTCTTTCGCCTGGTGGCTCAGAGGGCAAGAACCCGTGTGCTACATCGAATTGCAGGTTGCCCCTGATTGTTGGAGTTTGTTGAATGAATCAGCCAAATCCGGCATCCCAACATCCCAACGCCGCGAAAGCCGTCCCACCTGTCACGGCGACGGTGCCTCTTGCGGTTGGCCAAAGCTTTTTTCAGCCAGCTGAGGTCGTCCAGACAGATTGGGAAGCGCTCTATTACAGCACGCTGAGCTGCATTTCAGAAGCCATTTTGCTGACCGACGAAACGGGGTCTTTCACGTTCATCAGTCCCAATGTTCAGCAGGTGTTGGGCTACACTCCGCAAGCACTCTGGCAGATTAACAACATTGGCCGACTTTTGGGCAAGCTTGAATTGCCTGAGGCGCTTCCCCAGACTAATGCCTCACACGCCAATGCCTCACAAACCAATGCCTCACAAACCATCGAGGCAGAGCTGTTTGATGCTGAAGGGCATCGCCGCATCTTGCAGGTTCGTATCCAGAGAGTTGCGCCAAACAACAGTATTTTGTTTAGTTGCAGTGACATCACACACCAACACCTTCAGCAGCATCCTGAGCGGGAACAGCTCCTAGCGTCGATCGCCCAACGTATTCGTCAATCGCTGGATCTAGACGATATTCTGCAAACGACTGTGACCGAAATTCAACAATTGCTCAAGGCCGACCGGGTGTTGATCTGTCGTATTTCGTCGGAGGGGACCCGAGAGATTACGACAGAAACTGTTGTTGGGGGCTATGCCTCGATCTGCAAGCAGCAGCTTAGGGCTGATACGTTTATTCCAGCTCACCTTCGGCTGTATGAGGCTGGGCAGATTCGGGTCGTTCGGGATGTTGAACAAGACAATATGACGCCCAATCTAGCTGAATTAATGCAGCGATTGGATGTGAAGTCGAAGGTTGTTGTTCCTATTTTGCAGCAAGATTTGCTGTGGGGATTGCTGATTGTCCATCAGTGTCAATATCACCGTGATTGGCAGCCGTGGGAAGTTTCTTTGCTGCAGCAGTTGGCCACTAATGTGGCGATCGCCATTCAGCAGTCTGAGCTTTATCAACAGGTACGACGCCTCAATGCCGATTTGGAGCGCCAGGTTCGCAAGCACACCGCCCAACTTCAGCTTGCCTTTGAGTTTGAGGAAACCTTAAAGCGCATCACCGATCGCGTGCGAGATAGCCTGGACGAGGGCCAAATTTTGCAAACGGCGGTTCGAGAATTGACGATTGGTCTGGGGATCGCGAGCTGTAATGCGGCGCTGTTTAACCTCGACGAGGGGACTTCCACCGTTTATTACGAATACACCACCTTAAAAGACTCCTATCAAGGGCGTGTTTCGCAGATGTCGCTGTTTCCAGAGCTTTATGATCAGCTTCTGAGTGGGCAATATTTTCAGTTTTGTTCGATTACGCCCAATCCGGCGCGCGGCCCCACCTCCATGCTGGCCTGCCCGATTTTTGATGATCGGGGGGTACTGGGCGATCTGTGGTTGATCAATCAGCCCTACTACGTCTTTGGCGAACAGGACGTTCGGCTGGTGCAGCAGGTTGCTAACCAATGTGCGATCGCCATTCGGCAAGCGCGTCTTTACCAAGCGGCTCAAGCTCAGGTGACGGAGTTAGAACGGCTCAACCAACTCAAAGACGACTTCCTCAGTACCGTGTCTCATGAGCTACGGACGCCTGTTTCTAACATTAAAATGGCTACCCAAATGCTCGACTTGACCATTCAACAGTTAGAAGCCCTGCTTTCGCCTGAACCACAGGCCTCTCCCATTCGTGCCAAAGCCGCCTCCTACTTACAAATTTTGAAGAACGAATGTGCGCGAGAAATCAATCTGATCAACGATTTGCTAGATTTGCAGCGTCTAGAGATGCAGAGCCCTCAACAAGCACGAGAATCTATTTTGTTGCAAAGCTGGCTACCGCAGCGGGTGGAACCATTTCGCGATCGCATTCAAAAGCAGCAGCAGTGTCTCAAAGTTCAGCTAGCTTCAGATCTCCCCCAGTTTGTTTCCGATGCGAGTGATCTAGAAAGGATCGTTGCTGAGCTGCTCAACAATGCCTGCAAATATACGCCTTCAGGAGAAACCATCACCATTAGCGCATCGATGCAGGCGACCTGGCTTCAGCTCCAGGTTCGCAACTCGGGTGTAGAAATTCCAGACGCTGAGATGTCGCGCATCTTCGATAAGTTCTACCGGATTCCTAGCTGCGATCCTTGGAAACAAGGCGGCACCGGGTTGGGGTTGGCCCTCGTTCAAAAGCTGGTATGCCAACTCGGTGGCAGCATCGCCGCTCAAAGCGAAAACGGATATACGCAGTTTACGGTCAAGCTTCCCCTGCTTCCCCTGGATTAGATTCCTGGATTAGATTCCTGGATTAGATCCCTCGATTCGGTCTAGCCACATCTACCCGCAAATTCGCACTAAACTCATTAAGGCGAGCCTTCCGATTAAAAACTGTTTGTTGTTCTAATGAAAAAATTTATTCTTGCCGCATTGCTGCTGTTGCCCCTAGCGGCTTGCGCTCCTAGTCCTGATTCTGCGGGTGGCGACACAACGGTACAGCCTTTGGTGACGGGTGCAATTCCTGATCAAGACCCCGAGAAGCTACAACGACTCTATACAAAATTGGCTGACTATTTGGAAGCAGAGCTGGGTGTTCCCGTAGAATATCGCCCCGTCACAGACTATGCCGCAGCTGTGACCGCCTTTCGGGTTGGAGATTTAGACCTGGTTTGGTTTGGAGGCCTGACGGGTGTTCAGGCACGGCTACAGGTGCCAGGAGCAGAGGCGATCGCCCAGCGTGACATTGATGCCGAATTTCATAGCGTCTTCATTGCCAACGCCAACAGCGGACTGGCTCCCATCAGCGACATCAGCGGCTTGACTGTGCTCAGAGATCGCACCTTCACCTTTGGCAGCGAATCCTCCACGTCTGGTCGCCTCATGCCCCAATCGTTTCTGGAGCAGGCAGGTGTCCAGCTCGAAGACTTCCGGGGTGATGTCGGCTTTTCCAACTCCCACGACGCCACCATTCAGCTAGTTGAGGCCGGAACTTACGAAGTCGGTGTCTTAAACGAGCAGGTCTGGCTCAGCCGATTGGAAGCGGGTGAAGTCGATCCAGCGCAAGTGCAGGTGATCTGGAGAACTCCGGCCTACTATGACTACCACTGGGTGCTCAATCCTCAAGTCGAAGAGCGCTATGGTGCAGAGTTTACTGAGCGGGTGCAGGCGGCCCTCTTGAAGCTTGATCCCAATGTGCCCGAACATCAAGAAATTTTGGAACTGTTTGGGGCTGACCAGTTTATTCCCACCGAAAATGCTAACTATGCTGAGATTGAGGCTGTCGGTCGAGAAATCGGCAAAATTCAGTAAGTGACTGATGGATTCAGCCATTCCACTGTTTGAACTCAAGCAGGTGAGTCAGCGTTTTGGGCAATTTGCAGCGCTTACGGATATCAACCTGAAGGTTTTTCCGGGCGATCGCATTGCCCTAGTCGGCTCCAGTGGGGCCGGGAAAAGTACCCTGATTCGCCTGCTCAATGGCACCCTCCGACCTAGCCAGGGTGAAGTGTGGAGCTTGGGGTACAACCTCAGTCGGCTCAACACTCGCAAACTGGCTCAGGTGCAGCGTCAGATCGGCACAATTTATCAGCAGTTTCACCTGGTTGATAGCCTGCGCGTGGTTCACAACGTCAACGCTGGGCATCTAGGGCGCTGGCCCCTCTGGAAGGCGGCCCTATCGCTGCTGTTTCCCTTAGAGGTCGAAACGGCGGCTCAGGCGCTTCGACAAGTGGGCATCCCTGAAAAGCTCTATGCTCGCACTGATCAGCTTTCGGGGGGGCAACAGCAGCGAGTCGCCTTGGCCCGTGTTTTGGTTCAAAATCCTACGGCTATTTTGGCCGATGAGCCGATCGCCAGCCTCGACCCTGAGCTAAGCCGCGAAATTATGGCGCTGCTCTCCCACCTCTGCCAAACCTACGCCAAAACCTTGATCGTCAGCCTTCACACGGTCGAATTTGCCTATAGCCACTGCAATCGCATGATCGGCCTTCAGCAAGGCAAAATTTACTTTGATCTCCCCACGGCTGAAGTGTCATCGGCCCTCCTCGATGACCTATACCGACTCGATCAGCAGCCCAAATTTTGAAGTTTTAAGCTTGACCCATGCCTCCCTCACGCGCCCTGCCTCGCCCTACCGGAGTCGATCCCCGTTTGCTGTGGCTGCTTGGCATTGTGGGGGCGATCGCCCTCTCTCTCACCCAAACAGGACTCTTCCGCCGCGACGTGATCAATCCAGGCGGATGGCCTCTGCTGTGGCGGTTCCTCAGCGCGAGTGTCCGTCCCGAGCTGAGCCCCGACTTTTTGCGGCTGACGCTAGAGGCCACGTTGACCACGCTGGCCTATGCGGTTTGTGGAACGGTGCTGAGTGTGTTGCTGGGGATGGTCGGTGGGCTGCTCTCCTCAGAAGTTTGGTGGATGGCCGTTTTTCCCCACCGGGTAAAGCGGCGCTCGATTGGAGCCGCTTTGCGAACTTTGTTAGCAATTCCTCGCGCGATTCATGAGCTGATTTGGGGATTGTTTTTTGTCAACATTTTTGGGCTTGACCCGTTGGTGGCGATTTTGGCGATCGCCATTCCATTTGGGGCGATCGTCGCCAAGGTCTTTGCTGAAATCTTGGATGAAACGCCCCGTGAGCCTTTGGTGGTGCTGCTAAACAGTGGGGTTTCACCGCTGGCAGCGTTCTTTTATAGTCTGATTCCCGATGCTTTTTTAAATCTGCTGTCCTACAGCTTCTATCGGTTTGAGTGTTCGATTCGCTCAGCGGCAGTCTTGGGTGTGATTGGGGCAGGCGGACTCGGCTACGAAATTTTGTTGAGCTTGCAGTCTCTTCGTTACGAGCAGCTCTGGACGTTTTTTCTGGCGCTGTTTTGTCTAAATGGCGCAGTTGACTTTAGTAGTGCTTGGTTGCGCCATCGGCTGGGCTGCGCGAGTCGCTTGGATTTAAACCTACGGAAACCCTTGAGACGGTCTTGGCGGGGCGATCGCGATCCGGGGGTGAGTGTGGCAACCTTGGCCGGACTCCTCCTGATCCCGTTTTGCTTTTGGTACGTCAACGCCGACTTCACAAAGCTTTGGGCCCCCCGCACCTTCCGGTTGCTAGAAGACATTGGGCAGCAGGCATTTCCACCCAGTTTTGAATGGACCCAAGCACCTTCCCTGCTCAATCTCTCGCTGCAAACTCTGGCAATGTCATTGCTGGCGATCGCCCTAGCTGGGATAGGTGGCATCTTGCTCTCTTTTCCCGCAGCACACAACTTTTTCTTGCCAGGAGGCTTACTCAACCCCAATCCCCACGACCGCGTCAGCGGCATTCTCGCTTGGGGAATGTTGCTGCTGACACGAACCATTTTGCTGTTGAGCCGAGCCATTCCTGCCCCCATTTGGGCCTTGGTCGCACTGTTTGTCTTCTTTCCAGGCATCTTACCGGGGGCGATCGCCCTAGCCATCCACAACCTCGGCATTCTGGGCCGCCTAATGTCAGAGGTGACTGAAAACCTCGACACTCGACCCTTGCAGGCACTGCGATCCCAGGGCACCCCGAGCTCCCTGGTTTTTCTATATGGCGTTTTGCCCATGACGATCGCCCGCTTTTTGGCCTATATTCTCTACCGCTGGGAAGTCTGTATGCGAGAGACCGTGATCGTTGGGCTGGTCGGGGCTGGCGGCTTGGGGCGACTCCTAACCGAGCAACTGAGTAGCTTCGACTACCGCAGCGTCATTGTCACCCTCAGCTTTTTTATATTTCTCACATTTTTAGTGGACTGGGTCAGCGGTCAGATGCGGCGATCGCTGCGCTAACAAGTCCATACAAAAAATCCCCAGCACGAGGCCAGGGATGAACTTCAGGGTGCATCTACCACTCTATTCTTCGAGTCGGGGCGGAGCCATCCGGAAAAGCAGGGGAGAAAGGGGCGATCGCTCCCTCATTTCAAACGATATAGTTCTTTGATAGTTTATTTGTACTATTTCGTGGTAATATGATTCTCAAGCAACTCATGCTCCAGTCGCCGCTTTCCCTGGCGGCTTTTTGTTTTTTGGCCTAAATAAATCCATCCAACAAAAAATCCCCAGCCGAGGCCAGGGATTGATATCAGGGTGCATCTACCACTCTATTCTTCGTCTCTGGGGATCGCTGATCAGGACAAAATGGCTACATCCTGAAAAAAGTTTCTGCTCAGTGGGATCAGAGGGATCAGACCGTGGTGTAGGACTGACTCACAAAGGCCAGCGCTTCAACCAAGCTGCGAACTACTGCGATCATCGCGACTTCGTCGTTGAGGCGGTTGATGGCTGAGCCGACGCCTACTCCAGAGGCACCCGCTGCGATCGCCATTGGTGCGGTCACATCAGATAGGCCCGACGCACAAAGGACTGGGACATCGACCGCATGGGAAATCGCGTGAGCGGCGGCTAGCGTTGGGGCGGCTTTTTCGATTAGCCCCAGGATGCCAGAATGAGCAGGGCTGCTGCTGGTGCCGCCTTCAGTTTGGATCAAGTCTGCTCCGGCTTTGACCAATTCTTCAGCGAGTTGAACTTGCTGATCGAGCTCCAGAATATGCGGAACGGTGACAGACAGGGCGGTGCGAGGCAAGAGCGATCGCGTCCGACGGGTCAACTCTAGTACTTCTGCCGCTTCAAACCGCCGACCTTCAGCATAGAAAGCATCGAAGTTACCGATCTCAATTAGATCAGCACCGGCTGCAACCGCCGCGACAAATTTTTCGGGCTCAACAGCTGAAACACAAATGGGCAGGTGAGTCATCTGCTTCACCATCCGCACCAAGTTGGGGTCGGCAGCGATATCAACAAAGGTTGCACCGCCTTGGTCTGCGGCTCTCACAGTTGCAGCAACCCGGCCTGCATCAAAGTTGGTCAAACCGCTGATAATTTTAAGGGCATTGCCTCGATCGAGGGCAGCGAGTAGCGTGGGATGAATCGTCATATAGATGTGCTCAAGCTCAGCAAATGGTATGGATATTGTGCCACTCCCTGTCGAGATAAACCAGATGCAAACTTGGAAACTAATCTAGCCACAGATCCGTGTTTAAACTATGGAGGTTGCAACTAACCTTGAGTACCCATGAATCGCTTTAGCCGACAATTTCGGAAATATCATCGCCAAATTGCTATTATCCTAGCGATTCCGCTGATCGTGACGGTCATCACTGGCATGGCCTACAGCATTTTGGGAGAGTGGTTTCAGCAATACCAGATTGCTGCTGTCTTCATGAGTATTCACACGGGAAGAATTGTAGGGCTCCAAGGCATTTACCCGATTCTCAACGGGTTGGGGCTAGCTGGATTGCTAGTGACTGGCCTGAGTATGACGAGCCTGTTTCGTCGCCGTTTGGGTGCTTGAAGAGCCGAAAAACTAGTTTAGGACCGGCTGCGGGGAAACAGGTAGCCGACGGTCAAAAAGCCGAAGGTGACCGAAAATCCTACCGTGAGTACGATCAGGTAAAGCAAGGACATGGATTGTACCGCGTTGATGTACCGCGTTGACTTGATGCCCTCACTGTAGAGACTAGATTTGACATCTTTGTGACTCTACTATCGCGAAGATTTGACAGTGGCCAGCGGTAGCGAAAATCGGAATGTGCTGCCCTGCTCTAACTCGCTTTCGGCAACGATGGTGCCGCCCTGCAGCTCAACCAATCGTCGGGAGATGGCCAGACCGATGCCCGTGCCGCCAGAGTTGCGATCGCGCGATCGATCCGCTCGCCAAAATCGCTCAAACACATGGGTCAAATCTTCCGGTGAGATGCCTTCTCCGGTATCCATGACAGCGACCCAGAGATATTCTGAGTCAGGCTCGACGCGAATGGTAATAGAGCCGGAAGGGGTGTAGCGTAGGGCATTTCCCATCAGATTGACCAAAATCTGCTCTACTCGCTCTGGGTCGGCTAAAACCTGGGGCGTGTCGGGTGGGTAGTCCAAAATCAACTGCGGACTATCTTCGGCCAAAAGCTGATCTGAAAACTTTCGCACTAGGGAGCTGAGCAGCGGGTGCAGGTCGATGGGGCGCACATCAATGGGGAGATAACCAGCTTCTACCTTCGATAGCTCTTGCAAATCGTTGACCAGACGCCGCATTCGACTCGTTTCTTTCGCCAGCCGTTGATAGATATCTACGGAGGGATCAATCATGCCGTCGGCCAACCCTTCCAGGTAGCCTTCCAAGACGGTGAGGGGCGTTCGCAGTTCGTGGGTCAGATCGCCGACGAGTTCTCGCCGCCGCTGCTCGACGCCTTCTAGTTCGGCAGCCATTTGGTTAAAGCTGGTGGCGAGTTGATCGAGTTCGGGAATCTCATTGGCCGGAACCCGTTCTTCTAAATGGCCTGCGGCAAACTTTTGGGTGATTTCTTCCATCTGGATGAGCGGCTGCACGATCCGTTTGGAGACCAGATAGCTCAACCCTCCGGCTGCGGATGCGCCCATGACGACTGACCAGAATGCGCCGCGACTCCAGGCCGACTCAAACCCGCGAATTAGTTCGGTTCTGACTTGCCGCACGCTGAAGCCTTCGCCTTCAATCCGCTCTAGATAAATCACAAAAAAGCGGGGAGAAGAAAATTTCCCAATTGTCGTCAGTGTGACTAAGCCGACGAGCATGACGATGACATGGGAAAGGAATAGGCGCGATCGCAGTCCGATCTTATTCATGGGTTCAGGAGGCGAAAACCTCTCATCCGGCGGTGTCTTCAAACTTATAGCCCACTCCTATAACAGTTTTGACAAAGGTCGGATTGGCCGGATCTGGCTCAATTTTTTTGCGGAGGCGGGCAACATGGGTGTCAACAACCCGCTCATCGCCGTAGAAGTCGCTTCCCCACAGCTTTTCAATCAGCTGGCTGCGATTCCAAACGCGACCTGGATAGCTCATAAACGTGGTTAGCAGATCAAATTCTAACGTTGTTAAATCCAAAATTTCAGCCTCTCCCGCACTAGGATGACGCAGGGCCACCCGCTGATCGATATCTACGGTGAAGTGTTGAGTGTGGTAGGTCTGGGTTTGGCCACCTTGCCGCAGGGTGCGCCGCAGCAAAGCCCGCACTCTCGCGACCAGCTCTCTGGGGCTAAAGGGCTTCACCATGTAGTCGTCGGCTCCGGTGGAGAGGCCAATAATCCGGTCGATTTCTTCGCCTTTGGCTGTCAACATCAGAATGAAGGGATCTTTGCTTCCCGGCTTTTGCCGAATGCGGGCACAGACTTCGAGGCCATCCATTCCCGGAATCATCAGATCCAGGATGATCAGGTCTGGCTTTAGCTCCTGAAAAGTCTGGATTGCCGTTATTCCATCTCGACAGGTGCGACAGGAGAAGCCTTCCTTCTCTAGGTAAAGCTGAATCAGTTGAGCAATTTCAGCTTCATCTTCAACGATTAGAATGTCCATAAGTTTGTCCTTGCAACCTGCTGTGCTCATTGTAGGCATGTGGCATATTTAAGATCGCTCAGTTTTGATTCGGATGGCCCATAATGGGGGCGATCGCTGGGTGTTAGATTGAGGTACCTGTCCCGAAGCTCGCTTCTAAAACGAGGGAAGGATGATTTGTATGAATGCAGTCGGTGGAGAGGGTGCGTTACAACCGCTGGCAAGGGCGTTAGCGCTGCGATGTCAGGAGGCCCAGGAGGGGCTTGCTGCTGAGGTGAAGTGTGGGATTAAGGCGAGCCAGCTTGTGGTGGTGGTGGAGCATCCCGCGCCGCGATCGCCCCATTCGGCAGATCTATTTGCGCGACTGGAGCAGGAGATTCGAGAGAGGCAGTCTCTGTTTTTAGGATCTGAGTCATCGGGTGCACCAGTTGCTCAGGCGCAGCTCTACTTGCGGGTGATCGGCCAACCTCCCTATGCCCGTCATTTGGTTCAGCTTGAGGCTGACCCCACTGTAAATCCAGTCACTGTAAATCCGGTTTTAGAGGGTGAATCAGAAGAGGAGCTAGAAGAGGCGATCGCCCCTCCCCCCCCACCCGAACCAACCTCTGACCTCACCGTATGCAGCCCTATCCAAACAGCAGAAGACTGGTCTGAGGCGAGTTCTGCTTTGATGGAAATAGCAGACGAACCAGAGCCTACACCAGACCCAGTTAACTGGGAAAAGTGGGACTGGTTGTCCCAATTGCCAGGGCCGTTTTGGCTGGCTGGAATCGCAGTGAGTTTGTTTACCTTTACCGGAACGGTGTATGCCCTGACTCGACCCTGCGTGATTGGGGGATGCCCACCGCTGCAAACAGCTCAGTCACTTTACCGGTCTTCCAGCCAACTCACCCAATCGGAGCTGACGTCTGCCGCCATTGTGGAGGCCTATGAGCAGTTGGTCGAAGCTGGATATCTGCTGAATACAATTCCACCTTGGTCCAGCTATTACTCGACGGCCCAAAGCCTGGTACCGCTCTACGAAGCCGAATCGAGAACTGTGGGCAAAGTGGTCAAAGCGCAGGAGAGCGCAATGGCTGCTGCGAATGCAAGCCAAAATCCGCCCCATCCGCTTGAAACTTGGCAGGATATTCAGGGGCTTTGGCGAAATGCGATCGCCCAACTCGAACAGATTCCTGAAGATAGTGTGGTTTCCTCCTTTACGCGCACCAAACTTTCTGAGTATCAGGGCAACTTGGCTGCTATCAATCGTCGGATCACGGTGGAGCAGGAGGCGCAGGAGAAAATCTTAACGGCTCGCACAACGGCTCAACTGGCTGAAACGCGGGAGGCGATCGCGGAGTCAGTCGAAGGCTGGCAACTGGCCCACGCGACTTGGCAAGCCACGGTGAAGACTTTGCAAAGCGTCCTCCGCAATACGATGGCCCATGCGGAGGCCCAGCAACTACTGGCTATCTATGAGCCCAAGCTGGCTATGGCGCGCGATCGCCGTACCCAAGAAGAAATCTCTGCGACGGCCTACAATCGGGCGCTGTCATTGGCCGCACAGGCCCAAACGCTGGAGCAGCGAGAGCAGTGGGCGCAGGCCGTTTCCTCCTGGCAAGAAGCCCTGACCAATGCGGAGCAAGTGCCCACTGGAACCTCTTATCATGGTCAGGCCCAGCCGTTAGTGGGTGCCTATCGGGCTGCGCTCAATCAGGCCCAAGATAGCTTAAGATTTTCTGTCGCCATGCAGTCCGCCATGGCGGATCTTAGTCGCACCTGTAGCGGCGGTCCCAGCATTTGTGACTATACGCTGGGTGACAAGGTGATTAAGGTGCAAATTAGGCCGACCTACGACCAAGTGGTAGAACGAACGATGGTTTCTACCGGGTTGGTGGGCGATTACAACACCCCAGCGGAGGTGCTGGTTCATGCCAATACGCTCCTCCGCGCCTTAGCTGCCATTAGCGAAAATGCTCAGGTGCCAATTGAGTTGTACTACTCCGACGGTTCTCAGTTTGGAACCTATATGCCTGAGTTTTCAGGTTATGTGCCCCGTCGATAATGGTGCTCCAGTGATAATTAGGGTTTTGTAAATTGGGCGGCGGCGTTGAAGAATTGGCGATAGATGCCATGAACGATCATTAAATTTGCGATCAGGGTGAAGAGGGCCAGCGCCAACAAAATCACAATCTGGTAAGCCACTGCGTTGATAGGGCGGACGCCGCCTAAGAGCTGCCCCGAAAGGAAGGTGGGTAGCGTGGCCAATCCTACCACCAACATCGTATTGATTGTGGGTAAGAGTCCGGCTCTGAGGGCATCTCGACGGTAGGGGGCGATCGCCTGCTGAGGAGTTGCGCCCAAGCTCAGGTATGTTTCAATATCGAGCTGGCTGCCATTGAGAGTGTTGACAAACCGTTCGCCTGCGATCGCCGCTGCATTCATCGCATTGCCCAGCAAAATTCCGGCCAGCGGAATCACATAGCGGGGGTCGTACCAAATCTCAGGCCGAATCACCACGAGATTCACATAGCCCAGCGTCAACACGGTGCTAACTAACAGGGAACCCCCCACCCAGGGCAGCAGTCTGGTTAGTTTTTGGCTAATGCGATTGCGAATCACAAAGGCCGTCACTCCCACCAGCAAAACAACGGCAATCAGGACAATCAGAGGATTAGGCCAGGTGAAGACGAGTTCGAGGAAGTAGCCCATCACAATCAGTTGCAGGAGTGTGCGCCCCGTGGCCACGATCAAATTCCACTCTAGCCCTAGTTTTTGCCAGGTCGAGAGGGCGATCGTCGCCACGACGAGTCCCAACGCCAACGCCAGTTGCAGCAAGTCAAGTTCAATCAGTTCATTCACAGCCGTCTACTTCCCCTTCGCCAAAGTCATCCGATTTTAGCGGGGAAACTGATCCAGGGATTCATCATTACCCCAAAACATGGGGGAGAATAGGACAAGTATTTCCTGGTGAGTGCCTATCATCACAACCTGACATCCAACTACTTCGGTAGATATGTTTGGGGAATAGGCTCTCAATCTCAGTTCGATTTTGGTCAAGCTTAGAATCTTGGTGTAAGCGAGTGAATTCCATCCCACCCCTAGACCTAACCCAGCAATATAAAACGATCAGTGAAGAAGTGGGGGCCGCCGTTTTGGATGTGTTGGCCTCAGGGCGATATATCAAAGGTGCCCCAGTGGATGCCTTTGAGCAGCAGTTTTCCCAATATATTGGCAGCCGCGAATGTGTGGCCTGTAATTCTGGAACTGATGCGCTTTATTTAGCCCTGCGTGCCCTAGAAATTGGCCCTGGCGATGAGGTAATCACGACGCCGTTTACCTTTATTGCAACCGCTGAAGTGGTCAGTGCGGTGGGAGCGACGCCCGTTTTTGTTGATATTGATGCTGAGACTTTTAACCTCAGTCTAGAGCAAATTGAAGCGGCTGTTACTAAACAGACCAAAGCCATTATTCCAGTGAATCTGTTTGGCCATCCGGTCGATATGACGCGGCTGATGGCGATCGCCCAGTCTCACAACCTGGCTGTAATTGAAGACTGCGCCCAATCGACCGGAGCCGAATGGGACGGCAAGAAAGTCGGCAGCATTGGCCACATTGGTTGCTTTAGCTTCTTCCCAACCAAGAATTTGGGAGCCTGTGGCGATGGCGGCGCAGTGACTACCCATGATCCGGCGATCGCTGCCAATATTCGTATGTTGGCCGATCATGGCCGGAAGTCTGGCTACTACCACGAAAAAGTGGGTGTCAATAGCCGTTTAGATAGCGTTCAAGCCGCAATTTTGCAAATTAAGCTGCGCTATCTAGATACTTGGAATGCCGGACGGCAAGCCGTTGCAGAACGCTATAGCCAATTGCTCAGCACCGTGCCGGGAGTGGTGACGCCTCAAGCTCCTAGTCAAGGCCGTCATGTCTGGAATCAATACACAATTCGCCTGACCCAATCGACCGCAGACACCGATGCCGAAGGGCTCAACTATCGCGATCGCATTCGTCAGCATCTCCAACAGCAGGGCGTCAGCTCAATGGTTTATTACCCCCTGCCGCTCCACCTTCAGCCCGTTTATCAGGAGTTGGGCTATCAAGTGGGACAACTGGCGATCGCCGAGCAAATGTCTCACCAAGTGCTCGCCCTCCCCATGTTCCCCGAACTCTCACTGGAGCAACAAGAGCAAGTCATCTATGCCCTCAAAGATGCCCTCGCTTAGATGCGGCAGCGCTTGCTGAATTGAGTATTGGAGAAAACAAGTCACGGTGTAAAGGTTACTTGTTTGGGGCGATCGCACTTCTTGAACAGTTCAGCAAGAAGAATGGTTGGGGAGTGGCGATCGCCCTTTCAGCGTCTGCTTCCATGTCTTTAGGATACTACTTGTTATGAAACAGAATGTGATCACGGATGTAGTGAATGATATTCAGTTTTGAGGCTGAAATGCTTGAGACGAATCGATTGTCCAACTTGATTGAGCAGGCGAGGCCGCTGAGGTTGCATCATAGCAGATGCTGATAGTACCCTTGTGAAGGGTGTTGTCCATCACTTTTGACGGTGAATATATAGTTAGCTGACTTCGTTCCTGGGTTGTAGTGGTTCTGTCATATCCTCCACTGCACGGTTCGATGCTATTCTCCCGTTTCAATAGCTTGGTTTAGGAAAAAGCGGTTCACTATCTGGTTAAGCAGATCATGAGGATTAGAGTTAGTATTAGCCGCAAGTTGCCTTAGCCTAGAAATGTTATCTGAAGATAGACGGAGTGGAGCAAAGCTTTCAGGAAAAGCCCAACTGCATGTCTCGCACTCTAACTGACACCCACGACATGATGTACTTTTGAAGTTGTTGCACTCATCACAAAGGGGTTGACAATTACTTAGTTCGTTATCTCCGCCTCTAGTACGCGGGATCTTATGATCCTGCTGAAATCGGACTTCTGGTTCCGATCTGCTACATACTGGACATCTATGTTGATAAGTTTCCAGGATTTGTAGCCAATCTGAATCAGAAAGCTTAATTCGTGGCACCCTTTTTTCACTTAACGATAGGCTCACGAGTTGGTATGTTTTACCTTCTCTACCAATTCCAGTAATACCTTCCTCGCCTTGCAATTCTCGCAAACGTCGAAAAACGTCTACATAAGGTTTATAGGGTTTGCTGCCCGAATACCGATTTCTTCTAAAGTGTTCAATTGCTTCTCTCAGTTCATCCTCTTTTACAAGCGGTCCTGGAATGCCATGTCCCGTAGGCCATAGTTTTTCTAAAAGAACTCGATAGTAAGACTTATTGGCCTCACTGGGACAGACAAATGCTTGACAAACTTCCTCAAGCCAGACTTCTCGGATAATGTTTCCCGGAACGGTCTGCTCACTTACAGGTGCAAAAGACAAAAACTTTTGTCGCCCACGACTTTTTCGCTTAGCTGCCATTAGTTATCTCCCCGTAGTAACCAGATGGGGTCGATATCCAGAACTTTTGAGATGGCATCAAGTTCATAATCTTTCAGAGATCTGACTTGACGTTCAATCTCCGAAATATCAGACTGTTCTAACTTGATTCCATAATCAACATTGAGAGCGGCGGCTAATTCAACTTGATCTAAATTATTTTTTAGCCTGACCTGACGAATTCTTGCTCCACTAATATTTTGCTTGGCTCCCATGTCTAGCACCTCAACCTCATAGTGAGATGTTATTTAGAGGAGGATTGATTTGTAGACGATTTTCGTCTACATTAGCTTTTAATAACTAAATCACCTATCATTAGCCTCATTATCAAACCCTGTATCTAGATTTTGATATGCGAGTCTCCTCCTTCTTCGCTGGCATTGGCGGCTTTGATCTTGGCTTTGAAAGGGCAGGGATGAATGTCGTATTTCAGTGTGAAATAGATCCTTTTTGCCAACAGATCCTTAAGCGCCACTGGCCCCATATTCCTCTACATGAAGACATCACGACCCTCAGCCCAGCAATTATCCCTGCCTCTGACTTATGGTGTGCCGGATGGCCTTGCCAAGACCTCAGCACTGCCAACACAGATCGCACAGGACTTGCAGGAAAGCGAAGTGGTCTTTTCTTCACGTTTATGGATTTGGTTAGAGAAATTCATCCAGCGTGGTTGGTCATGGAAAACGTGCCTGGCTTGCTCTCCGCAGAACAAGGCACCGCTCTTGAGACAGTTATCGACACGCTCGAAGAGAATGGGTATTTGGGGGGATGGGTATCGTGTAACGCTGTCCATTCGGGCTTACCCCATCACAGAGACAGGGTGTTCTTTGTCGCAAGTTTTAGATCGGAACGTGCCTATCACTTCTTTGCTGACAGTCGCGAATTGTCTCGGGATACTTCGTCGAGAGAATCGAGCAAAACGCAAACTAGACCCAATTTTCGTCAAAGCACTCTCGGAGACAATCCGCTTGTGGTACAACGTCGCGGCGGCTTCGGGTATACCATGGCAAAAAGCATCTGCCCCACGTTACGTGCCCAAACTGGAGGCCATCAAGGAGGTCATTCAGACCGACCAATACTCTGTGGCGAGAAACTTGACGTGGACAGAGTGGGAGAGGCTTATGGGGTTTCCTCCCGGATGGACGGTCGTCGAGGGAGACTCCTTGGCAACGCCGTCGTCCCTGCAATCAGCGAATGGATCGGAAGACGGATCTTAGAAATTGAAATGATGTCAGATCCTAGCCAGCTAACAAGTCGAGGAAGTGGACGGTCGATAGATTTAGGGTGAAAATGCAAAGGTTATCTGCCGCCGCTTATCTTGGTCGTTAATGCGATCGCCGCTCTTGTAGAGTGCATTTCTAAAAGCAACTTCCAATACTCCACCAATAAGTTTCTGAGAACGTACCATGCTCAGGAATTCTAAGCTTCAGTGTTCGCTCTTCTTGAAAGGGGCGATCGCACTTCTTGAACAGCTCAGCAAGAAGAATTGTTGGGGAGTGGCGATCGCCCATCTTGTACTAGACTGTCAAAGCTAATTCACACTTTTGGTCTTGAACAATCATCCCAATCAATTAACTTCTTTCATGCAGGTGTCAAACCATTTTCCATGTCATCTCCTGCCCTGCTCGGAGAGGCACGAGTGCAGATTCAGCAAATGGCACTTCATCAGGAACCTGCCAGGTCGTCTTGGTCAACGTAATCTGTTCGGTATTGCGCGAGAGTTGATAAAAATCTGGCCCATAGAAGCTGGCGAAGGCTTCAAGTTTATCTAGGGCACCAACACTCTCAAATGCTTCTGCATATAGCTCCAGGGCGTGCAGAGCCGAATAACAACCGGCGCAGCCACAGGAACTTTCTTTGCCATTGCGCGGATGGGGGGCGCTATCAGTGCCTAGAAAAAACTTAGGGTTGCCAGAAGTCGCTGCTTGCAAGAGGGCTCGGCGATGATCCTCACGTTTCAAAATTGGCAAACAATAAAAATGGGGGCGAAGGCCACCTTGAAATAGGCTATTGCGGTTAAATAGCAAATGTTGTGGTGTGATCGTTGCAGCGACATTGTTGGCAGACAGGACATACTGCACAGCATCTGAGGTGGTGATGTGTTCAAGCACCACACGCAAGTTAGGAAATCGCTGCTTGAGGGGAATCAAATATCGCTCAATAAATACCTTCTCGCGATCGAACATATCCACATCTGGATCAGTCACTTCCCCATGCAACAGTAAAGGGATGTCTACCTGCTGCATCGCCTCAAAGACGCGATCGCACTTACGAATGTCCGTCACCCCAAAGTCCGAATTGGTCGTTGCACCGGCTGGGTAGTACTTGACCGCTTTGACAAACTGGGATTCCTTGGCCGCAAGGATTTCTTCGGGACTGGTGTTATCCGTGAGGTAGAGCGTCATTAGCGGCTCAAACGGCTTGCCCTCTGGAATCGCTGCGAGGATGCGATCGCGATAGGCCGCAGCATCCGCCACCGTGCGTACTGGAGGCTTCAAGTTCGGCATAACGATCGCGCGGGCAAATTGATGCACCGTATGGGGCAAAACCGCTTTCAGTGCCGCACCATCGCGCAGGTGGAGATGCCAGTCGTCAGGTCGGGTAATCGTAAGCTTTTGCATCTTTCCATCATAAAACACATAGAACTGATGAACTTCATGGGCAGGGCGTGGCAATCGAGCAGGGGCCAGTAACCCAAGCGTGGGGCATGCGAGGAATCCGGCTTAGAGACCCAAATGGCAACCGCTCCCCATTGGGCAAGACGTTGATTGGGCGAGAAGAATAGCTAATCGGCAGCACCCACCTGCCGTTCAGCTTGACGGGTCGTGACTGTCAATTGGCCAAGGTACTTTTCAGATGTCGGGTGCGTCCGGCTGCTGTGCCGCTAACCGTGCGGATAAAAAATAGCCGAGTTCTGGGCTAACATGCGCCTGAATTTGCTTATGCACTGTCATCCCAATTTCTCTAGAGTCTGCATGGCAGCAGGATCGCTCTCCTCATAGAGCAATTGAGCGATCGCCTCGAGATGAGTTTTGAGTTAAGCTGCTCTCTCAGAGGTCATCGGTTAGGTCGCTAGGTCAACACTTGCATCCCCACCTGTTTTTAGCCGACACTGCAAATCTGACATGCTCCCGCGGACTCTTTGAAGCTCAGCCGCCTCAGCCCTTTTGGGGCAGGCGAAATATGTCGGCAAACACCGCCTTTGGATCGGGGCGTCGAATATCGTCAGGGGAATCGTAGACCACCATGAGACCGTCATCGTAGCCCATGCAGGGCAGCAGCGTCAGGCCCTCGGCGTGGTCAGAGCCGATGGTAAACGGTAAGTCAAACAGCACCTTGAGCTGACCAGAATCCTGGTTCCACAGAGTGTCGTTCGTGTGGTTAAGCACGTCTTCAAGGCGAAATATCTGCATTGCGCCTTCTATCTCCATGGTGGGGCCAGCCAGCACCAGCAGATCGCCGTCATGCAGGCACAGTTCGCGAACGCCCTGACCGTTGAGGTCGAGAAAGTGCTTGCGGTACGGGCAGCCCCCGCCCAAGTCTTTTAGGGTAAGTTCGCCGGGTTCGCCGTCTTCCACTTCAAGCTCGAGAATAATGGCCCAGCCCCGCAGCACCGGACCGCGCAGACCCAAAAAGATTTGATGCCCGTTAACCGCAATGCCTTCAATATCAAAGCCGTTATCTTTAGACGGCAGCTGCATCTTTAAAAATAGGCCCAGGTGTTCGTCTTCAGCAAGGGCTTCGAGCAGCAGGTTGTGGCCGTTGACCTTCTTGAGGCTAGCTGCGGTGAGAACATCATTTTTATCTTCAGAACGGGCATAGGTAGGCACAATTTCGCCGTTAAGAACAGGCAATCGGGCCAGCAGCGATCGATTTGGGTCGCTTTCAATTTCAGACAGGCGTTCAATATCTTTGTGCTGTTTTTTGCCTTTGGTCTTATTGCGTTTAAAGCTGTGGGAACCCACCAGCCAAAGATAGCCATCGCAGTAGTCAAGCCCTTCAATATCAATTTCAGATTCGTGATCAAACAGCTCGATAAAATCTTTCAGATGAAACGTTTTATGGTTACCATAGGCACCATTTCCCATAGGCGTCAGCCGCTCTAACGTGATAAATTCATCAGATCCAACCCATAGATTGCCGTCTGGAGTACGGGTTACGGCAGATAGCTCGGCTAATAAATCTTCTGAGTCGGTTTCAAAGTTGAGCAAGACGCGGCTGAGCAGAAATCCATCGGGCATGGTGTGTAATTACTAAATATCTTTAAGATCACAAAACTATTAACAGCGACTGCAATAGAGAGTGGCATCGCTCAAAGGGAAGAAATTACATTGTTGAAGGTCAATTTTCTATAGATCGGCAGTGGTTAACAACGTTTAAGTTCCATGAAGTTCCATACGTTTGGATTCAGTCATTATGATCCCTAAGGAAACCTGCATGAATAGCCCCATTTCGCCTGCTGAGGTTGTGCAATCCCGACCGCAGGACGAGGTCAACGCGGGTAGAGGTCCACGTTAGGTTGGCCGGTTTTGCGATCGCTCCCCTCAAACTCATATTCATTCTCAGAGGTTGCCTTTCACGTTGTGCCCAGGTCGAGCAGGTTGACGAAGAA
>JBGTGR010000005.1:0-93400 GCA_041746655.1 Elainellales cyanobacterium
TTGCAAGAGCGCATCCAAGATGAAATTAAACGACGTTAACGATTGCACTTGTTCAGGTGTGAGGTCCTCCAGTTCTTGCTTCACTCTTTGTCGCAGTGCATCTAAAGAACTAAAATTCTCACCCTTCCATCCTCCCTTCACAAACTGCCATAACCGCTCAATTGGATTCAACTCTGGACTATGAGGGGGTTGAAAAATGGGAATGATATTCTCCGGCCACTCGATGGTCTTTGCCCGATGGGCTGGTGCTCTGTCCATCTGCATCACCGCGACACTAGAGCCCAACTGTTGCGACAACTCATTGAGAAACGCTTGAAAGTTGGTCTGGTTCAGTTGGCGATACTCCTGTGTCCACTGCCAACCCGTGAGCGGTTCTACAACTCCATATAACCAAAATGCCTCACGGGGCCATTGCACCTTCACTTTCGGTTTCACCCCTCGACTAGTAATCACGCGTTTCGTTTCAGTTTTACGTCCAATGCGAGTTTCATCTTGAGCAATGTAGCGCAGTTGCTGGATTCCTAAAATCGCTTCTAGCTCCATCAGGGCGAAACGGATGTTTTTTTAAATGTCTCGACTGCCGTTGGATTTTGTTGGCTGCTCACGGGACGGGGGACTTTCAAGTCAGCCTTTAGCTTTTCTCGCACAAATCGGTTCACTGTGTGATACTTCACCTCTAACTGGCACTCTTGTGCCAACCACTCCACGATCTCTCCATAACTGCCAAACCCTTCTTCACATTTCAGACGTTCCTGTAACTTTTCTAAAGCTTCACCTTGAATCTTCGGAGTCGCCCCGGGTGGCGTTTTCACTTCTAACAGTTGGGGTAATCCTCCCTGACGATACTTAGACAACCAGCGGGTGATAGTAGCAGGAGCACGACCCAGGCGACGGCTGAGTTCTTGGTGTTCAGTGACTTGTCCTGTTTTGAGCCACCACAGCAGTTGCAGGCGCTCCTTCTGAGATCCACTTTTTGCCTGCTTAAGACTCTTTTCCAAATAGTCTGTCGTTTCGGTAATGTCCAATTTGAGCCGTCTTGCCATCGAGGTAACTCCCTGATTTTCCTCCCTAAATTTTACTCATCTTCATTTCAAATTGGTATAAGCTTGTTTCACATAATACTAAGCTCCTTAGAACACGTATATCATTAAAAAGATAATCCCTGAGATTACTTAGCCTATTTGTATTATCACCTATCAACTTTCAGTAGCAATATTTAGGAGTGCCAGGACATTCCACACAAGTCTTTCCGTTCTCCTGCCAAGATCTACACTCCAATAGAAAGATTGGAGAGTTGGTGTCAGCACTTAAATCACTGCTTTTTCTTGTGCCTTTTAATGAATTTTCAAAACCAACAATCTCAGAACCACAATCCGACAAAGCTTTGGATGCCAATTCTTTAAGTTTCCTAATTTCTTCTAATTTCTCCTTGTCTATCTCTACTCTCAAAAAAACTTGAGTTAGTACACTAATCGCTGTTTCTTGATATCTGCCGATTTTGAGTAGTCCATGCGCTGCGGAGATATGCTCTTCTTTAATTAGTGACGGGTTAATTTTTCCCTTGCTGAAGCACCCATCTAGAGTTTTACGTAAAGAAAAGGCAACTTTTGTAATGGGCGAACGTAGAATAAAACTAACATCACTAATGTTCAATGTAACTTCTTCTAGTCCATATTCGTCGATTGCTTTTTGTAGGTCTTGCTCAAATTTCCATAGCAGTTCATCGAGTTTCTTTTGAAGTTTAGGGAATTGAGAAGGCATAGGTTGTCTCACTTGTGAGGTTAGATAATTGGTTGGAAAAGTTTGCTTTGAAGCAGCACAGTCATCACAACAGCTTTCCTGAGCCAATGCCTTAATAGCCTGCACTGATGCATCGGCGTCGGCTAGACCGTAACCTGTGGCTAGATCGGGTCCAGCACGGGCGGGTGCGCCACTGCTGGAAGGATTGCTAAATCCATCAACTACGTCGCGAGCCGTTTGTTGCAAAATTTGTTTGACTTGGGCTGGCGATAAATCAGGATTCAACTGTTTCATCAGAGCGCAAATTCCTGCCAGTTGAGGAGCCGCTGCAGAGGTGCCGCTAAAGGCAGCCCAACCATCCGTAGGTTCAGTACCATCCTGGACACTGGCCAACTGCCGATCGATCTTAGAACCGGGCGGTACGGGCAGCATAATATAGCTACCGTAGGGTAAATTTCCGACTAGACCACAGACATCGGGTACGTTTCGGCCTGGGTAGACTGGGCTGACGAAACTGCTGGCGTAGTTGCTGGCTTCCAGGGTACCTTTCAGAGAGCCATTGCAGTAAAGGTAAACTCCCCCAGCGGCAATGACATCGGGATGTTGGGCAGGGAACCCATAGTGACCGTTACCTGCTGCAAAAATTACAGTAATGCCTTGCCGAACTGCATCGGCTACTAAGGCAGCAAACACAAGATTTTGGGGTGAAAGCCTTCTTCTGCGCTGATCAGCCCCCCAACTACAGCAGATAATGTCAGGCTGAAGATTCACCGCAGTTCTAAAAGCACTCACTGAGTCAACATTCCTGTGTTTGCCAGATAGGGCAATGTCAGCCTTCACTATTGTCAAGGACACATCGGGGGCGATCGCCAGCAGATTAGCCGACTCCCCCGTTCCATGTCCGCTGTCGTCGAGCCACTTGTCCGTTGCACCGGGAGCCAGCACCACATCGACCTTATAATTGCGCTGTGTAAAAAACGGATGGGGATACCAACCACTATCCACCATTGCAACCTCGACTCCTTTCCCAGTGATGCCTTGCTGGTGAGCTAGCGTTGCATTCAACCCTTGAGCCACCCCCTCTGGTACTGATAAATACTCATCTGAGTTTATGGGGGGAACAACAGAAGGCAAACCAGCATGAAAGTAATACACAGGTTCATTGATAGCGACTCCATCTAGAAGTTCCTGCCACTCAGTCTGGGAGACATCAATTTCCCCAAAGGACTTACTGTCTACTGCATTAACAAAAGTGGCGATGTCGGTTCGTCCTAACTCTTTGATGACTGGACGCTCAACCGCTTCGAGAGTTGTTTGCAGCGATCGCTGATAAACCTCTGGAGCCGCCGCAATTGTGATAGACAGTTTACCAATATCTAAAACATCAAATCCTGCTTCATGTAATCGCTGAGCTGCTGCTTGGAGGCGATCGCTACTAGCATAAAACTGAGATACATTCTCACTTGTAATAGGATATGGATAATCTAATAATGATTCTCCGCTGTCTGAACGAACAACGGCCTCAGCATAAACTTTAATAGGTAATTCTGGCTGGTTCTGCTGTGCCATTCAAAAGATAAAATATAAATAATAATCCTGATCACTTATAACTCAACTTCAGCACATAACTCTATCGCTTTATAGAATATTCAAAAATCCCTTAATACAATAAAATTGCTGTTTGCCAAATCATTAACCACTGGAGTCATCTCTGTAAACTGTTAAGATGTAACTCCTTCTTTTCTCAAGTTACTTTATGTCATCTTTAGTGTAAGTTTTAGATGTATTTGTCCTACTAAGTGGACATAAATAAATGATGCTGTAGGGTGCTGTTAGGCGTAGCCGTAACGCACCATTCCCTAGAAATGCATCATAATTCTTCTGCATCTGGCTAGCGCACCATCTCAAAAAAGACCGAGAGCATCATCCGCCTCGGCCTTTTTTGAATTTTGGGATTCAGAGCTTAGGAAATGGTGGGAATCGGCAGCCTAGGGGCGGCCTCTGCCGGGGATGGGGCGATCGCCAGCAACTGGGGCGTAGAATGTGCCTTCCACTTCAAAGATGTCGTCTTGGTTGAGCCGATCGACTTCAATGATCGTTCTCGGTGGATAGGGGCCTGCTCCCCAGAGTTCTTCCTGGACCTCATTGACGAGGGGGCGGTAGCGAAACATATCGGTGACGTAGACCACAATCCGGACAGCATCTTGCAGGGTTGCGCCTTCCGATTCGGCAATCAGTTGCATGTTGAGAAATGCTTGCCGAATCCGATCCTTAGCGTCGGGGACCAGCGTGTTTGTAGCGGGATTGATGCCCCGCATTCCAGCCACATAAACAAAATCTCCGGCGCGAGTGCCTAGATTCCAGGTTCCAGTTGGGAGAATAGCTCCTTCAGGAGAGAGCGTGATCACGCCATTGGGAGAAACGGGGCGGGTTTCAGCTGCTCCAGTTGTGGGGGCACTCACGACAAGACCAAACAATCCGACAGCCACCAAATGTTTGAGGTTCATTTTTCTACCAGGCTCCATCACACCACACAGATATTACGGTTACTATAGAAGGTTTTGAGAAGATTTTTGGCTTTTTTTGCAGTGGAAGAAACGCTAAGAATTGGCATGATTTGAGCAACAGCTGACATACTAGAGAAATCCCTCCCTAAGGGGGATGCTCAGCTGGGAAAATTGTGAACAGCGATCGCCCTCCTCTTCCTGCAGTGTTCTGATGCCCTAGTCAAGAAACTGGGAAATCCACGGCAGGCGGTTTAAGGTAATTCTCCCAAGTGAGTTTCCAGTGTGTTCCCTGTGTTTGCCTGTTGAATTATTAGCAGTTGAGTCATTAGCAAGCGATCGCCCCTACGAATAGATAGCGTTAAAGTAGGTGTAAAGCCCTGCGGCAGGATGCTGAGTCGGTGAATCTCATCGGTTTGCCTATGAGCGTTATCATCTTCAAGTTAGGTTGCGATTGAGACTGCTTTATTAAGGACGGGTGCAATTCCGGCGTCACCACTAGTAGCAGCTTTGCCTGTAGAGCGTATGACTGTATTTCAGCCATCTCACCCCCAGCCTGCTTCTCAAAAAACTGTTTCCTGGCAGCGCCTAAAAAGTTGGCGATCGCCAAATCCTGCAGCAGACCAGCCTCGCAGTCTGTTCATGCGCCTGGTGATCGGCTGTACAACACTGGTCGTCAGCGTATCGGCCTATGGCAGCTATCAGGTTGTACGAAACCTGCTGCTCAACAATCTAAAGGCCAATGCCCTGCTAGAAGTGCAGGAGGGCGTTGATAAAATTGATAGGTGGCTGAGCAATCACAAAGCGGCCCTAGCCTCTAGTGCCAACAATCCGATTTTTCGGACGATGGACTGGGCCCAAATCGAACCCTATCTGCGGTCGGAAGAGCAGCGCCTGCAACAGTTTACTTACTTTGGCATGATCGATCGCGAAGGGTTCCTCTACACGACCATGCCTGGTCAACCCAATGGACAAATCAGCCTGAAAGACCGACGCCATTTTCAGGAAGCGATGGCTGGCATTAATAGCCTCTCCGATCCGCTGATTGCCAGAATTCCGGCGGGGGAAAGGGTTGTAGCCTATGCTATTCCCGTTTGGTCGGGGCAGCCTACTGAGGGGATGCCGTTGGGGCCAGTGATCGGGGCGATGAATGGGGTGATCAAGATTGATGAGATTGTTGGGGTTGTCGATGAGGTGCGATATGGCAATAGTAGTTATGCCTTTGCGCTCAACTCCAAGGGAGAGGCGATCGCCCACCCCAACACCGAATGGATGTCAACGATTGAAAAACCTGCCATCAGCCTGCTCGAATCCGAAGATCTCGGACTGGCCACCATCTCCCAGCGCATGGTCAATCGAGACGAGGGAATCGAACTGGTCAACATTGATGGCGCGCACCAGTATGTCGCTTATATTCCGCTCCAGGAAACAAATTGGTCGGTGGCACTCGTCATTCCCCGCCGCAATATTGAAGCACAGCTCCGCCCGCTTGACTTGATGGCGTTAGTCGTTCTGGGCTTGGCGGCCACCATGATTGTAGTGCTGTGGCAAGTGCAGTCGGTGGAGCAGGCGCAACTCAAACGCTCCAAGCTGGCCGCAGATTCGGCCAATGAGGCCAAGAGCGAGTTTTTGGCCAGTATGAGCCATGAGCTGCGTACCCCCCTCAATGGCATCTTAGGCTATGCCCAGGTGTTGAGCCGTTCCCAAACCTGGGGAGATAAAGAGCGTCAGGGCATCGATACTATTTATCAATGTGGCTCCCACCTGCTCACGCTGATCAACGATATTCTAGACTTAGCCAAAATCGAAGCCCGTCAACTTGATCTGCAGCCCCATCCCTTGCATTTGCCGTCTTTCTTGCAGGAAGTAGTTGAGATGATCTGTATTCGGGCAGAGCAGAAGGGTATTGAGTTTGTCTATCGTCCTGATCCCAATTTGCCGGAAGGGGTTGAAGCCGATGAGAAACGATTGCGGCAAGTATTGATCAACCTGCTGGGAAATGCTGTCAAATTTACCGATCAGGGGACGGTAACGTTTGAGGTAAAGGTCATTGATCCGGGCGAAACTTCTCCTTTGCCAGAGCAGCCCTCCTCCTCTCGTATCCATTTTCAGATTGAAGATACGGGGGTGGGCATTGCTCCAGATGAGTTGGAAAAAATCTTTAGACCGTTTGAGCAGGTTGGAGATGATAGAAAGCAGGCCGAAGGCACAGGGCTAGGTCTAGCGATTAGCAACCAGATCGTGAGTGGCATGGGGTCACAGCTTCAGGTGCAAAGTCAGTTGGGTGCAGGTAGTCTCTTTGCGTTTGAGGTGAGTTTGCCGCCCACGACCGCCTGGAGACAGGCCACCCGAAAGATTCTGGACCTATCTATAACAGGGTATGAGGGCGATCGCAAAACCATTTTGGTGGTAGACGATCAACAGGAAAACCGTTCTGTTTTAGTCGATTTGCTAGAGCCGCTAGGCTTCCAGGTTGTGGAGGCAGAAGAGGGTCAGGCTGGCTTAGAAACGGCAGCTCAAATCAAGCCCGATTTGATCATCACAGACTTAGTAATGCCCAGCATGGATGGCTATGCACTGCTCAAGCACCTCCGTAGCTCTGAAGATTTGCAGACCATCCGGGTGATTGTTTCCTCTGCCTCTGTCTCCCCAGTCGATCAGCAGCAAAGCTTGGATGCGGGAGGGGATGACTTTCTGCCCAAACCTGTGCAAGCAGAAGCGCTGTTTTCTCTTTTGAAAAAACATCTCAATATCGAGTGGGAATATCACTCAACACTGCCTGCTACGACTCCAACGAGCCGGACGGACGTGAAACCAGATGTGAAGTCAGACGTGAAACTAGACGTGAAACCAGATGCCACAATGCCTGATCTGAGTAAAATGGTAATTCCGCCCAAGGAGGTGCTGACGCGATGGCTTCAACTCTCCCAGCAGGGCCGCCTAAAGACGCTCAAAGAAGAAGTGTATCGTCTAGAACAGGATGACGCTCGCTATGCCTCCTTTAGTCAACAGATTCTGTGCTGGACCAAGGATTTTCAAGCAGACAAGGTCGAACAGCTAATCAGGCTGTCCTTGCAAGAACAAGATTTCTTGCAGGAGCAGGATAGAGATCAGTATCAAGAGGATCAGTATCAAGAGGATAAATATCAAGAGGATCAATTCCAAAAAGATCAATTCCAAGAGAATCAACATCACTACCATCAAGATTATAGGGATTAATAAAGATCAAGAAGCTGTAGTTTAAAGGGCGATCGCCTCTGCTATAGCCACTCTCTTTGGAGCAAGAAGGTATGGCCCCCACTCAAGACAAACTAATCATTTTGGTGGTAGACGATACGCCTACCAACCTGGAGGTGATCTCTGAGGCCCTGACCGATGCAGGGTATGAGGTTGCAACAGCAATTAGTGGCGAGAGGGCGCTGAAGCAAGTACAGTACAGCCTGCCAGACTTGATCTTGCTCGATGTGCAGATGCCAGTTATGGATGGTTTTGACACCTGCCGTCGCCTAAAGGAAGATGCTGATACTTGGGAGATTCCAGTCATTTTTATGACGGCACTCTCAGATGCTGACAGCAAAGTAAAAGGGTTTGAGCTGGGAGCCGTTGATTATATCACCAAGCCTTTTCAAGAAAAAGAGCTGTTGGCGCGGGTCAAGACTCACTTGAAGCTGAGAAACTTTACAAGAGAGCTAGAGCAGCGAGTCACTGAACGCACCGCAGAGCTGACGCAAACGCTAGAGCAGCTCCAACAGTCTCAGTTGCAACTGATCCACAGTGAGAAAATGTCGGCACTAGGAAATCTGGTGGCCGGAGTTGCCCACGAAATCAATAACCCAGTTGGCTTCATTGCTGGCAACTTAAAGCCTGCCCAGGATTATGTTCAGGACTTGTTTCGGCTGATTGACCTCTACCAAAAAAAACTACCTGAACCTGATGAGGAGTTAGCAGAGGCGATCGCCACCGTTGACCTAGACTACATTCGCACAGATTTGCCCAAACTATTGGCCTCCATGAAAGAAGGCTCCAACCGTATCCGCACCATCAGTACTAGCCTTCGTACTTTTTCCAGAGCTGATAAAGCTCACAAAGTTCCATTCGATATCCACACAGGCATTGACAGCACAATCTTGATCCTCCAACATCGCCTCAAGCCCAACAAGAGCCGACCTGAAATTGAGGTGATCAAAGATTATGGAAACCTGCCACCCCTCGACTGCTTTCCGGGTCAGCTCAACCAAGTATTTATGAATATTTTGGCCAATGCGATCGATGCGATCGATGAAGCTAGCCAAGGGATTGACTTTGATGAACTTGTCGCTAAGCCTAGCCAAATCACTATTCAAACCTGCCTCAGTGACGACGAAACCTCTGCCCTCATCTCCATTCGAGATAACGGCATTGGCATGTCAGCTGAAGTTCAATCCAAAATCTTTGACCACTTCACCACCAAACCCATTGGCCAAGGTACGGGCTTGGGTCTTTCAATTGCTCAGCAAATCATCCTCGAAAAACACAGCGGCACCCTAAAAGTCAACTCTTCCCCTGGACAAGGAGCCGAATTTATCATTTGTATCCCAGTGCATGAGGAAGATAATTAAAGGCTAATCTGTCAAGAATCTTAGATGGCGATCGCCGATTTCTTGATGTGAAATTAAAAGTGCAGAAATAAACAAGTAGAGATTAGCGCTTGTATTCTTGCCATAAGACTTGCCACAAGATTTGCCACAAGACTATAGCTTGCTGACCTCCTTCCAAGTTTGGTCTACGATACGGACTTAAAGATTTGTAGGCCAGGTTAGCGTGGCGTAACTCATACAGACTAAGGTAGAACATATCGGTTTTCAGCTTACATCTCAGCCAACGTCTGTGTTGTGTTTAGTAAGGTTAACCAGTATGAGCAATCCTAAGAAGTTAGCGCAGTTTGCTTCCGATTTGGTCGATCGTGGCTCTCTGTATGCGATCGCAAATTACAGAATTCATTCACCGATACCCTTAGACCCGGTCGAGAACTGGCAGTTTTGGAATGAACCAAAACCAGGCTGGTTGGAGTCCCTAATGCGAACTTACCCTCCTGAGTCAAAGCGTAAGGCTTATTTGAATGCAATCTTGATGCAGGAGCATGCAAGTGGCATTGAAGCCCATTACGATGTATCAAACGAATTCTATGCTTTATTTCTGGATGCTCAATACAAGTTCTATACTTGTGCAGAATTTCTCAGCGATCAAGATACGTTAGAAGAAGCACAAACCCACAAGGCGGAGTATATCCGTGCGCTCTTGAAGCTATCTGGGCATGAGAGAGTTTTGGATTTAGGCTGTGGGTGGGGGGCAATGCTCAAATACCTTCAAGACACAGGCCACAGCGGCGAGTTGGCTGGATTTACGTTGTCCAAGGAACAGCTCGCGTACGATCAGCAAAACTTGGGACTGAATGTTTCCCTCACCAACTTCATTACTGAGCCTTTTGACCCTGCCCCGTATGATCGGATCTTTTCGATCGGAGCTCTAGAGCATGTCAGACCAGCCGAGGTAAAAGCCTTACATCAGAAAATCTATGATGCCCTTCTACCGGGAGGGTTGGCTGTACATCAATTCTTTTCTTTTGAGCGCGAAGCCTATCCCGTTTCGGCAGTGCTACTGCAATTGTTTTTTCCTGGCTCTCTATTGGTGATGCATCACGAGCATATTGAGGCTGCTGAAAGTGCTGGCTTTAAAGTTACGCATGACTCCATTCACGACTACAAACCAACGATTAGAGCCTGGTATGACCGACTGGTCGAACATCGGGAGAAAGCTCAAAGCTTAGTTGGACTTGAGATCTACAACCGTTACATGACTTTTTTCCCGATCGCGTGGTTGTTTTTTCAACAAAAGGAAGCTGAGCTACATCGAGTCGTGATGGAAAAATAGCCGCATGTCGGCTCTAATTAACATCAGGCAATCGTTTGCTCAATCAGCGATCGCCCGTTCACTCACCCATTGCTTAAACTCTGCTTCGTTTGGTTGAAAGTAAAGCATTTCCATCAGGACGACACTGATGAAGTAGTTTACCGAAAGTGCCAAACTGGAAGTGCGATTCGAGAAAATCTCAGGAGGCTGGGGCTATGAGTCCTTTACTACAGCAGGTGTTACAGCAAATTGCTCAATTGTCCCTGGAAGAACAATTTGAAGTTCTAAACCATACTGCCGAGCAATTGAAACAACGAACGGTAACGCTTAATAAGCCTAAGCGCAAGTGGCTAGATATTGCTGGCACTGCACCTTATCCCTTGGTTGGAGAGGATGCTCAAGAATGGGTAACACGCACAAGAAGGGAAGCCCAGGAACATCGCGATCGCTTATTGGGAAGAGAACGTGAAATTGGATGAAGCCTTCACGGGTGTAACTCGCCTATACCTGGATACGGCTCCAGTTATTTATCTGGTAGAACGAAACCCGCAGTTCTTTAATCGGGTGCGTGATGTATTCCAAAGGGTAGATGAGGGGACGTTAACCGTTGTAACATCGCCTATTACCCTTGCGGAGTGTTTGGTGGGTGCCTACCGTATGAATCAACCTCAAGCAGTCACCAACTTTTCTGAGTGTTTAACTCAGGAGGGAACAGATTTTGTCCAAATATCGGCTGAAATTGGCGATCGAGCCGCTCAGCTACGAGTGAAGTACAACTTAAAAATGACAGATGCTTTGCAACTGGCAACGGCATTAGAGGCTAACTGTGAGGCATTTTTAACCAATGATGCTCAGCTCAAGCGGGTGACTGAGTTGAAGGTGTTGCTAGTGAGTGAGTTGGAGGCATAATCACCCATGAATATCCTGAAGGCTTGACGACTTCAGACTTGACGGGTTCCTGAAGCGTTGGGCACTCTAATCAGGAGACGTGAGGTGGAGAGGCGAGAAGAGAGTTGAGGGAGTTGGAACGATGACTTTGAAAGAAGAACTCATGCAAGAACTAGAACAGATGTCAGAGGCGGAGTTGGCGAAGGTGCTTGAGTTTGTGCGAGTCCACATTGTGGAGGCTGCGCCAGCGCTCAAAGCACACGCGGCTAAAGCTGATGATAATCCAGTTTGGCAGGCCTACTTGGAGTCTGAACGAGAGCGAGAGGAGGTCTATCGTCGCCTTGCCAATTCCTAAATTTTTAACGCGCACAGATGTTTTGCTGATACATGCTGACCAGATCGAGAGTTTTGGTGCCACACCTGGACTACAAGATGTTGGAAGGACTGGGCAGCTTAATCTGTTCTTGAACTTCATTCGAAAATTCGAGAACAAAAGACGGAGAATGGGCAGTACAGGACTCGAACCTGTGACATCCTGCTTGTAAGGCAGGCGCTCTACCAACTGAGCTAACCGCCCGTCACGCTGGTTCCGGGTTTCAGGTGAAAACCGTTCAACAGTTATGTATTGTAGCAGACTACTCCGTTGCTGTTACGATTTTGTCAGAAAAACTTGCTAATTTGTTTAAATTTTTTTCATGCCATCGGGTCGCACTCACGATCGTATTACGCTTTGGAGCCTTCCCGTGGTGGCGGGGCTCACCTTTGAGCGCACTCGCAGCAGCGGTATGACCCTTTGTGTGGCCGCTGGTTTTTTGCTGGGTGGCCTGATGTTGGGGCCAGATTTAGATATTTACTCTGTGCAGTTCAAGCGCTGGGGATGGCTGCGCTGGATCTGGCTCCCTTACCGAAACAGTCTGCGGCATCGTTCTGCCCTCTCCCACGGCCCAGTTATTGGGACTGTGTTGCGAGTGATTTACCTCATGTTGTGGGTTGCCTTCTTTGGTGTGGTGGGCACTGCCCTGATCAACCAAGTTTGGCAGTTGGGATGGACCTGGGGCGAAATGGCTGGAATGTTGGGGCGATCGCTTCAACAGTATCAATACCAGTGGCTGGCGCTCCTCATCGGTCTAGAAATTGGAGCCTTCAGCCACTACATCAGCGACTGGAGTACCTCCACCTACAAGCGCTATCGTCGCCAAGGCTGGCGATCGCTCCTCCCCAAAAAGAAACGCCCCACCCGCAAATCTCGTCGTTCTACTCCCAAACGCCGCTAGCATTTCCCCTTCCCAGGCTCCACCAATTGGCACAAGCTCCAAATCACGCTAAGACAGATCTAGTTGTCGTTATTTATGCCACTGTGTCTACGCCGCAAAATCCTTCCGATCCATCGCTCACGTCCAATCCATCGCTCACGCTTGATTCATTGCAACGGCTGATTGCTGTGGTCGCTCAGCTGCGATCGCCCCAAGGTGGTTGCCTTTGGGATCTAGCCCAAACTCCTGAAACCTTGATTCCCTATGTGTTAGAGGAAGCCTACGAAACTGTGGATGCCATTCGACAGGGAGACCAGAAAGCGATCGCTGACGAACTCGGTGATTTGCTGCTGCAAGTAGTGTTGCAAGCCCAAATTGCTAGTGAAGCTGGCCATTTTGGCCTTTCCCAGGTGGCAGACAGGATTACTGAAAAGCTCATTCGCCGCCATCCCCATGTTTTTGGTGATGTCGAAGTGGAGACGGTGGAAGATGTTCATCGAAACTGGGAACAAATTAAGTCAGCCGAAGAGCAAGCCTCATCCAATCCAGCATCAAATGCCGAGCTGCTCACCGCTCGTCTAAGCCGATATGCCCGCAGCCTACCCCCCCTTACCGCTGGTATGAAAATTTCCAAAAAAGCGGCTGCCGCTGGATTTGAGTGGGAAACGGTTGAAGGCGTATGGGACAAGTTTCGGGAAGAACTGGGTGAGTTTCAGCAGGCGATCGCCACGGAGACCAAAGCCGAACAGCAAGCCGAACTCGGCGACATCCTCTTCACCTTGATCAACATCGCTCGCTGGCATGGCCTTGATCCTGCTGAAGCGCTTCAGGGCACCAACCAACGCTTTATCCAACGCCTCGCCCAAATCGAAGCCGTCGCCGATCGCTCGCTTTCGTCCTATACGCTAGCCGAGTTGGAGCAGCTTTGGCAGCAGGCAAAGATCAGGCTGGCAAAAGAAGCAGGCAAAGGGGGAGAGGGGTGTAATCCTTAGCGACGTTTGAGGCGAAGCTTGCGGCCATCTTGCTTGCGCCGCTGTCTGCGCTTGAGCCGGAAAAAATGATTGGCCGATAAGGGCAACTCTCCAGGCAACATAAACATCACCAGCGGTAGCTTACTGATCAAGCATTCGGCGCTTGGGCCGTGGAGGGCTGTTCCACAAATGGCTTCTCCAGCCTTGCGCTTGGGAAGAGTTGCCGCCACCAGCTGCTCGATTGGCAGAGCGGCCATCGTTAGCCAGTGGGAGAGGTTGACAGGCAGCTCAGAGTTGAAGCGCGTTTTGAGTGTGTCTGTGGAGAAAGACTGGACGTAAGCCGAAGTTAGAAAAGGCGCATATAGATCGGCTTCGGGTGTGAGTTGTTTGACAAAGGCCAGTGTGACTCCCCGCATTAGATGCCGCAGCGGCTCGGTTTCATACCGCCGTCGTTCCCGCATGAACATGCTTTGGGTGAGGGCATGATTTAGATTTGTCGGATCGCCGACACTCAGGTGAGTTCCACCAATGACGGTTAGTAAGTATTTGTTGGCAGAGCCGAGGTGAGCAAAGGGCAGTAACTGCTGACTGACGGCGGGTGTAATGGCGTCTTCAGTGCCTGCCAACACTAGGGTCGGCACTGAAACTTTGGCCAGACTGGCTTCATCAAAAAGGCGGCCCATCACTGGATTGAGCGCAATGACTTGGGCAACGCGCGGATCTCGAAGGCTCCTGGGCTTTTCTGTCAGTTCTGCTGCGTTGCATTGGAGCCAGTCTGCGGGGGAGAGACCCACGACGCTGCGATTATTACAAAACTGCTGAAGATGCTCTAGGCTCAGCTCTGCGCCTGCTAATAACAGAGCCGTATAGCCGCCTAGCGAATGACCGATCACTGTAACTTGGTCGGTGTTGATTTGATCTCGCAAGACATTGGAGTAGCGACTCATGCGTTCTAGCTGATCGAGCAAGAAGCTGACATCTTGGGGCCGATCGACAAATTCGGTAGCCGGGAGAATGTCGTGTAGCGCTCCCTGATCTGAGTCTCCTAGTGCGAAGCGGTTGAGCCATGCCACATTGCTGCCGGGGTGCTCTAATGCAGCCACGGTGAGGCCATGGGAGGCCAGATGGTTGGCCAGGTAGTTGAGAAAGCGGCGATCGGCTCCAAATCCGTGGGAGATCACGATCAGGGGGCCAGGAGCATTGCGGCTCCAGTATAGATCGACGGGGATCAGGCGATCGCGATCGCGGTCATTGAATGTAAACGTTTGCTGCCGAACCGTTTCATAGCCTGGTGTAGTGGGATCAAAGGCGGATTGAAACGGTTCAGGGGTTTCTACTGTTAGCTCCCGCTCCAAGATAGAACTCAGCGCCTGACTCTGCCAGTAGGGCAAGTTCATTTGAGAGGCGAGGGCGATCGCAGAAGTGCCGTCTACGATCATGGTTTCTTCTGGGAAGGCGCGCAAAAAACCTAACAGGCTTACCCCGTCGATTTGACTGGCCGCTAGACTCAGCGCTACACTCAGCTGCTCGCGATCGCTGTTGGGGATCACCAGCTCCAGCATATTGAGCAGCCGTTCTCCAGCGGAAGACTGCATCAGATCGTTGACCAGCCTATCACCCACGGCTGGATCAATCTGCAGACGACTGGTGAGGGTGGCGCGCATGTCGCTGGTGAGCAAAGGCGTGTAAAGAGCTAGCCCTTCGGGAATGTCTCCCGTCTCAGCAAAATATTCCAGATCGTCGATCTCTACTGTGCGCTGCAACGGGCCAAACCGGATGGTCAACCGTTCAGCGGCAAAACTGGGTGTCAAGAAGCCCCAACTCAAGGCGATCGCCGTCCCATACAAAACACTCTGAACAAGGCGATGGCCTGAGCGAGAGTGGTGACGACGACGCGGCCAAATCTGGCGTAGTCTGGCAGCAAAGCCAACGGGATGTACCGATCGCGATTGGGCTTGTGGCGACCTAAGCTGGGGTGGCTGAGGTAAATTCACGAGAAGTTCCTTCTGGAGCAACGGGAGAGTAATGGGAAAGCAGGTGAAGCGCGGCAGCAAAAACGAGCCCCTACGGCAGCACCTACTGCAAGAGATCGACTGGAGATTCAGCAGATTCTTGATCCAAGCGGTCAATATAGCGAGCCTCGTCTGGCAGCTGAGTTTCTTGCTGGCCTTCAGTTCGGGCTTGGCGGCAGATCAAACCGAGCGGTGTTTCTAAGAGCGAAACAGGTCGATCCTGCTTCCTCAAAATTTGGATAGTTTGCAGGGGTACCTCTTTTAAGAGCCAGCGACTCCAACGATAAACCTGTTCTTTGGGTTGAAGTTCTTGCATTAAGTCAATGCCATGCAGCTCGTGGAGGTAACGATTGGAATGTCCATACCGTTGCCACTGACGGCGCAGCTCCGCTAAAGTTGCTCGATGCCGATGTTGCACGGTGGCTTGGGCGGCAAAGTGAATTCGCCAGGGGCTCTGTTGCTGAATCCGCCAACACAGATCAGCATCTCCACCGGTGGTCAGGTAGGGCCGAAATAACCCCACCTCTTCTAAAATGTGACGCCGTACGGCTAGATTGGCCGTCTGCCCATAGGGATAGAAAGGATGGGCCAGCGTATGTTTTTGGGAAAGAGTGTCCTGACGGTCGGCAAATTCTTCTAGCAGGGTTTGTCCAGGGAGGGCCACAATTTCTCCAGCGACAATTCCCACGTTAGCTCCAAGGCTGGGATCGTTAAAGGGTTGGATGAGGTGCTCTAACCACCTGGGTTGAGGGCGGCAGTCGGCATCTGTAAAGGCCAGAATCTCACCGTGGGCGGCCTTGATGCCCGTGTTGCGGGCGGCATAGGAGCTTTGAATCTGCGCTTCGGTGAGGTGGCGTAGCGTCCAACCGGGAGGTGTGTTGGCTTGAGCGATGGATTTTAGCAGCTCTGGGGTGCGATCGCGGCTGTTGTTATCGACGATCAGATATTCCACCCGATCAACCGGATAGGTTTGGGCCTGCAAACAAGCGATTAGCTCGGGCAGATCAGATTCCCCGTTATAAATCGGGATGATGACCGAAATTGAGGGACGCGCAGCTGAATCTACTAGAACATCCATCGGCGAAGGAGTGAAAGTTTGCAAACGACAAGTTATATCAAGTCATATAACGACAAGTTATGTGACAGGCATTCTGAAGCCACAGCTAAAAGAGTGCCCTGCTGTTAAAGCTAGACAATTTTGTCTGAGATCGGCAAATATCCGCCGAAAGATTTTGGTACTGCCGAGAGAGAAGTTGAGGGGCCAAAAATCTCCTATGAGAAAGATGATCGGTGTGATGGGGCCGGGGGCAACTGCAACCGTTCAGGAACAACAGCAGGCCTACGAGTTGGGACGAGGCATTGCCCAACGGGGTTGGGTGTTGCTGACGGGAGGTCGCAATGTGGGGGTGATGGACGCCGCGAACCGGGGGGCCAAGCAAGCTCAGGGCGTGACTGTGGGGATCTTGCCAGATGGCGATCGCCACAGTTTGTCGACAGCCGTTGATATTCCCATCATTACGGACATGGGCAGCGCTCGCAACAATATCAATGTGCTTTCCAGCGATGTGGTGGTTGCCTGCGGAATGGGACCGGGAACCGCATCTGAAGTCGCCCTAGCTATCAAAAACGGCAAGCCTGTTGTGCTGCTGAATCAAAATTCGGAGACACAAGCTTTTTTCACAAACCTGTCTGCTCATCCCATTGCGATCGCGATCACACCTGCAGATGCAATTTTACTGATTCAAAATGTGATTAACGCTAATCCATAAAGTTAAGCTTCAAGTTTATAAAGTCAAGCTTAGCAAGATAAACAGACTCAAACAAATCTAAAAAAATATTAAAAATAACTACTGTCTGGTCTCTAGCCCAGTAGGCTCTAATCCAGCTGAGCTAGGGCCTAAGCAATCCTGTTTACCTCTATAAACCAAAAGAAGTTGAGTGCGAAAGTATACCCTTAGAGGTAATTCATCTGAAATAGAAAGACTCAAAAGTTGTGATCTAGGTCCTTGAAACAATCTGTCTAACCCCAGATGATTAATGCGGACGAGCCTCTTACTCTTAAGGTAGAATACTAGTATAAAAAGCTCATTTTCTTGACCGTCAAATTAGTGGGGGGAGAGATATGAAATCACTATTTTCTAATGCCGTTTCGCGCCAGCCAAGTGCCATGTATCCACACCAACGTTCGTACCAACAGCCCAATCGTCGCCTAGAGGCTCCAGTCCCTAAGGCGATCGCCATCTCATCCACTCAGGTTGAGTCCGCTCAGGTTGAGTCGTCGATGTTGATTCGGGGGGCGATCGCCCTGCTGACGTTGGGAGCCGCACTGGGGTTAGCATTGCCTGCGATCGCCAACCCTGTTACACCAGTGGCGACCATCACCACTGCCGCTGCCCCCGAGATTGACACCTCTATCACCCGCGAATACGAACCTGCTACGGTCTATTTGCCTGATCCGGTCACGCAGGAACTCGTACCCCAATCGGTTTTAGTGGATGCTGAAGAACCCGTGGCCGGAGCGGTCGATCAGATTCTCCAAAACTATGAAGGCCAAGATATTGGCATCACAGGCTACGACGTGGTGGTGGACGCTACCGCCAACGAAGCAGAAGTCAGCTTCGACATCGAGCATCCAAGAGGTGCAGCCGCTTTCCAAAGCCTGAGTAGTGCCAACCAGTATTCCCTGTTTGAAGCGATTCGAGAAACCCTGCTGACAGAGCCTATGTATGATGTCGAAGAAGTGATCTTCACTGCCAACGGCACGGCTTTTGATATTTAGTTTAAGCAGAGTTTAGGCAGAGTTTAGGGACCGTTCAGAAAATTATTGCCTTAGACCAGCGTTGGGCTCGATCAGCCCAAGAAACTAAACGGGACTTTCTCTCAATGAAAATCCCGTTTGTTTGTTTGTTTGAATGCTTTTCGTCTAGGTAGGCGTTATCCTACTGAATAGTTAGGCCGTAAAGAGGTAGGGGTCTGAGCAGTGCTGACCTTCCGATCTCTGCCCATCAAAGGAGCTAGTCTATGGCAGACGACAAAGACAAAAGCAAAGACCAATATCTTTATCCTCGGAGCCGATATAGGGGAGAGTTTACTCCCGAAAATTTGGCCTTCAATGCCAACCTGCAGGAGTTTGCCCAGCGGGTATCCTTTATTTGCAGCCTAGAAACTGGGGGCAAAGTAGATCCAGATGCAGCATATGAGCAAATTAAAGAACTTTGGCATCAGCTCAAAACATCGAAGGGTAATTTACTTAATCCGCCTGAACCGCCTAAGCCAGAGCTGCCTCCAGATGATCACTAGCGACAAATTGAGTCTGGTTTTAGTCCAGCTTTAAAGAATTAACAGGAACCTCCTCCCAAGATTCGACGGTGCGGATGCGGGCGATCCAGCCTGACGCCTTTTGCTCTTCAGTTAGATTTTTCTCAAAAGAGTTATGACATTCTTGGGCCTGATCGGAGTCGCAGCAGGCGATGCAAGAGTAGATGATCCCAGAGGGATCAATTTGTTCATTTACCCAAATCGTCATAACTTTTACCTTTGGCTTAAAGTAGGCAAGCTTCCCTTATGGTTGTACCGAAGGCGGCAAGCTTAGGCAAGAATTGCAATATTTCGAGAAGAAGCGATCGCCTTCCAACCTAGCCACCTAGCGAGGTTGAGATAGTTGTGTCAAGGCAGGCCCCGAAACGCGGCAGATTCGCCAATCGGGTAAGAGCGTCGCCTCCAACCCTTGATGAACGCTGGTATCCTGATCTGCCTCTGTTAGCCACTCCAGTCGGCCAAAGTTTTGGGCGATCGTCTGCTGGGCCAGTACCGTCAACAAGTCTTGCTGAAGGCTGAGTTTTGGCTGGTCAGGTGCAGTCAAGACACTGCCAACGAAGAATCCTGGCTTTGTCAAAAAAGTGGAATAGTTTTGGGAAAAGACAGCACAGCCTATCACCTTGTCTTCAGCAACGGCTATTTGGATTTGAGCCGTAGGGTGATCGCCCCATAGATGCTGTCTCAACTCGGCTAGCGGATCGAGAGAACTATCTTTGATAAAAGTATTTTTGGTAGAAGCATTTTTGATAGAAGTATCAGGCGCAGTTGGATCAAGGGCCGTCGAAATAACCGCAGACTTGGCTTCTATCAAAGGTCTTAGCTCTGCCAAGTCGTCAGCCGTTGCGGATCTAACCCGACTCGAAATAGGTTGGGCCGCTAGATGGGCGATCGCCTCCCCAGCTACCCGACACACCCGAAACTGCTCCAGAATATCAGCGCCCATCCGCCGATAAAAGGCGATCGCCGGGGCATTCCAATCCAACACGCTCCACTCTAGCTGTCCACAGTGACGCTCCAGCGCAGTTTGGGCCAACTGAGTCAGCAAAGCTTTACCAACCCCCTGGCCTCGATAGGCAGGCATGACAAACAAATCTTCTAAATAAAGCCCAGGTTGCAGCAACTGCACCGAGTAGTTTTGAAAAAACAGCGCAAATGCGATCGCGTCTCCGTTCCACTCCGCCAAAATTGCTTCGATACAGACTTTGGGGCCAAATAAATGCTCGCCCAATGTGGTGGCGTTGCCGACGACCTCGTGGGACAGCTTTTCATACTCGGCTAAGGCCTCAATCAGCCGAAAAATTTTTGGCACATCGGCAGGCATAGCTGAACGGATGGTCAAAGCTTGACTATCAGGCATTGAAACAAAACTCGTTACGAAATTGGCTTACTGTTATTCCGTTTAATTGTCTCAAGATTGCGAATAGTCTGCTCAAACTCGGCACAAAAAAGGCCAACAAGAGCAAGATCTTGCCAGCCTTTATAAAATTCGAAACGCTCATTGCAGAGCAATATCTCTAGCGCAACCAACCCTTGAGCCGAGCCGCAACCTGAGGTCGGCGCAGTTTCCGCATGGCTTTGGTTTGGATTTGCCGGACTCGCTCACGAGATAAATTGAAGAGTCCACCCACTTCTTCCAACGTGTGGGGTTCGCCAGTGGTGAGGCCGTAGCGCAGCGCAATGATGTCTTTTTCCCGCTCCGTCAAGACATCGCCTAAAACGTTGTAGATTTCCTGACGCATCATCGCTTCGCTCATCTGAGCTTCTGGCGACTGGGTGTTGTGGTCTTCCAGGAGTTCCATCAACTCGGTGTCTTCTCCCTTACCGACCCGGTGATTGAGGGAGAGCGATCGCCGCCGCACCTGCTGAAGCGTCCGTAGCTGTTCGGGCGTTGTATCGAGCGCATCAGCTAGCTCAGTTTCGGTCGGGTTGCGATTAAGTTCCTTCCGCAGATCGCGATGGGCCTTCTTCAGCTTGTTGAGTTTTTCAACGATGTGGATCGGGAGCCGAATCGTACGGGCATCGTTGGCGATCGTGCGGGTAATGCCTTGCCGAATCCACCAGTAGGCGTAGGTCGAAAACTTGTAACCCTTGTTGGGATCAAACTTTTCGGTAGCGCGGTTGAGTCCCAAAGCACCTTCCTGAATCAAATCCAGGAACGGCACTCCTCGGTTGAGATAGCGTTTGGCGATCGAGACGACCAGACGCAGATTGGAGCGAATCATCTTGCGCTTCGCCATCCGGCTGCGGTAGAGACGACTCTCTAGTTGGCGTTCCGTCAGATCTAGGGCTGCGGCTAAATCGGCTTTGGTGGGTTTGCGAGCTAGCTCACCCTGAATGCGATCGCGCAGTTGCTCAATCTCAACCAAAAACTGAACCCGATGGGCTAGCTCCACTTCCTCCTCTGGCTTTAGCAACGGATAGCGTGCCATTTCCTTAAAAAAGGCACCCACCGCATCGTCCGAGACAGTTTTACGGTAGCCTGGACGGCCATTGGGCGCAGCGGCTTGCTCTTCAAATGCAGCCGAAAACTCAACCAAAATGCTGTCGCTTAGAATACTGTCGCTATCTTCCGCATCATTCTCTAACGAACCTGCTATCTCCTCACCCTCACCAGCCGAATCAGATGAAAACTGAGCCGAAAAGTCTTCGTTATCATCCTCATTTTCCTGATTCGCAATGCTGGTTTCAGCCAAGTGCTCTGAGTCAGAGTCACCAAAGAAATTGGCCTCAAAATCAGTGTCTGTGCGAAGCGCTTTGACGGAGCCAGCTTCTACGTCGAGCAATTGTTGAGAGTCGTGGTTGTATAGCGCTGTCATATTAAAACGTCTGTCCTGCTTAGCGTCGGGTTGAATTCTAGAGTCAAGGAGGATGAAAGTGATTCGTTTACAGAATTACTGAATCAAAGCCCCCGATTTAGAAATGAAAAGAGGTGAAATCTTAAGGTTTCCTACTGAATCAAGAATGGGAGGTTGAATAAGGTGATCTAATGGCTGTCTAGCGGCATGATCGCTTTGCCTATCTCTGCTACTGAGTTTTGACTCAGGTCATCCCCAGCGTAAGAATTAAGATGATTTGATGAACACCTTCTAGAGATAGAGGATGAAGAATTTTGGCCGAATTGAGCTGACTCAAATGACGAATATTAGTGCTGCTTTTACAACTCATATTAAACCTCTGAATCAACTGCTGCCGGTAGTTCGAGAATCTTTCGGGTAATCTGTGCTCTAGCCCTGAAGCGTTGCCTATGGGTTAGAATTCGCCAAAACTTTAGATCAAGATACCTGCTGCTAGACTTACCTGAAATTAAAGGTCTATCTGTTTCCCTAAATACAAAATCAACTTACAAAAGCTCAGAATGTTTTAAGTCAAACCGAGAGAAAAATGAAGTAGGTAATGACTATAACACTGCAGAGTCAGTATTGCAGATAGCAAAACAGACTACGATCTTACGACTACGCCAGATTGGGACGACATCGTAAGTTCTGTAAGCTGACCTTTCTTGGGGGAGTGCCATGCAGTTCAACAGACTTCTGAGTAGATCAAGTTGAATCTGTACGACATAGTAACCTCTATTCTCAATAGCCTCCCACAGGCTACAGAGTTTTCTGATCTATCAAGAGAGAGAAAAATGAAGAGATGCTAATCTTCCCATCTTGAGATCTTGGCGAGAGTTTCTGTTTAATTCAGCAATTTGAATGTGCTTTACTTCTTCACTTTAACGAGTGCTTTTGGCCAAAGGATCTATCTAAAGATAGGGGAATTTTTATTGAAATAAATTCGGGAATTGAGGTGTTTTCTCAGAGCTTAACAATTGGGTGAGAGCTGTTTGCGTCGCTGAGACCCTCACTGTCTACTCTAGACTAGGGAAACGGCAACTTCTGGGCAACCCCAAATCTTGCCTCTGTTTACCTGGGGTAGGTCGATGAATCAGCAACCTGTTTTACCTACTTTTACCATCCCGCCTGCTGACTTGGCGCTGAATGCGACCGATTCGGCTTGGCGATGGGTTGAAGTTTTGGTGGACTGTGCAGGAACCCAGGGGTTATATGTTTATCAGCTTCCGGACCTTCTACAGGTGCAGCCGGGAGATATTTTGACTGTGCCGTTTGGGGCGCAGCAGGTGGGGGCGATCGCCATTCGTCTGCTCAACCAACTGCCCGCCGACTTGGCAGCAACATCGGTGCGAGAGATTGAAGATGTTGTCAGCCGCAGTTTCTTCCCACCTACTTATTGGACGCTTTTGCATCAGGTAGCGCAGTACTACCAGACGGGGCTGATTCAGGTGGTGAGGGTGGCGTTGCCGCCAGGATTGTTGGGGCGATCGCAACGTCGCATCCGACTCAAAGCCACTGAAATTTCTCCGCTCTTACTCCAGGCCCTTTCTCCAGCAGCTCAGCAAATCTTGACCCTATTGCAGTCTCAAAAGCAGGGAGACTATACCTGGCAATATGTGCAGCGTCAGGTAAAGGGCGCAAGTCGGGGACTGCGAGATTTGCTGCAACGAGACTGGGTGGAGAGCTACCTAGAGCCGCCGACTCCAATTCGCCCGAAGCAGCAGCGAGCGATTACCTTTGTGGGCAATCTGCCTGACGCGAACCTGACGGCTCGGCAGCAAGAGGTGTTGGAGGTACTCAAGCGGCGAGGCGGTGAGATGTGGCTGCAAGAACTCTTGCAAGTCTGCCATGTCAGCTCTTCGGTGGTGAAAACCTTGGAGCAAAAAGGCTGTGTGGTAGTGCAACTGCGAGAGGTGTTGCGCTCAGAATCTGGGCCGATACAAGCGGGCGATCGCCCCAAAAACCTCACGTCTGCTCAGGCCGAAGCCCTATCTCAAATCTCTGCCCTACAAAGCTATACCCAGGTGCTGCTGCATGGGGTGACTGGGTCTGGAAAAACTGAGGTGTATTTGCAGGCGATCGCCCCCCACCTCCAGCAAGGAAAATCAGCCCTGGTTTTGGTGCCTGAGATTGGCCTGACGCCTCAGCTCACCGATCGGTTTCGGGCGCGGTTTGGCGATCGCATTCGGGTCTATCACAGTGCGCTGTCGGATGGTGAACGCTACGACACCTGGCGACAAATGCTCAACGGCAACCCACAGATTCTGATTGGTACTCGCTCGGCGGTGTTTGCGCCACTGCCCAACCTGGGGCTAGTCATTCTAGATGAAGAACACGACAGCAGCTTCAAGCAAGATCAGCCGACTCCCTGCTACCATGCCCGCACCGTCGCCCAGTGGCGAGCCAAGCTAGAAAACTGTCCCCTAATTTTGGGGTCTGCAACGCCTTCTCTCGAAACCTGGGTGGCGGTCAACGAGCCTGCCGAGGAATCGGCCCAAACCCTACCGTCGCTCTATCTCTCCCTGCCCGATCGGGTACAGTCTCGACCGATGCCGCCGATTCAGGTGGTCGATATGCGGCAGGAGTTGCACTCAGGTAACCGCTCCATTTTTAGCCGACCGCTCCAGATCGCGCTGCAAAATTTGCAAGAGCAAAAACAGCAAGGCATTTTGTTTATTCATCGGCGCGGACACAGCACGTTTGTCTCCTGTCGGAGCTGCGGCTATGTGATGGAATGTCCTCATTGTGATGTGTCGTTGGCCTATCACCAAACCCAAGACCAAGGAGCTGAATTGTTGCGTTGCCACTACTGCGGCTATACGCGATCGCACCCTCCCCACTGCCCCGAATGCAGCTCAGCCTATCTCAAAAACTTTGGCAGCGGCACCCAACGGGTCGCTCAAGAGCTAGAGCGGCAGTTTCCAGAGTTGCGCTGTCTGCGGTTTGATAGCGACACCACCCGCACCAAAGGAGCCCACCGCACGCTGCTGACCCAGTTTGCCAACGGAGAAGCCGATCTGCTGGTGGGCACACAAATGCTCACCAAAGGAATTGACCTGCCGCAGGTGACGCTGGTAGGTGTGATTGCTGCCGATGGATTGCTACATCTAGCCGACTACCGCGCCAGTGAGCGAGCCTTTCAGACGCTGGTCCAGGTGGCGGGTCGGGCTGGGCGTGGAGACGACCCCGGTCGCGTGATCGTGCAAACCTACTCTCCTGAACATGCCGTGATTCAGGCGATGCAGCGTCATGCCTATGAGCCGTTTGTCGAGGCAGAGCTAGAGACGCGATCGGCGCTCAACTACCCCCCCTATGGTCAGCTAATTTTGTTGCGACTGAGCAGCCCCGATGCCGCAGCGGTTCAGCAAGCCGCCGAAAAGCTAGCAGAATTTCTTTGGCCTGCCGATCCACAGACCGCAGGCTATGAGCTGCTTGGCCCTGCTCCAGCCTCGATTTTGCGGGTGGCCCGTCGCTATCGATGGCAGATTATGTTGAAGCGGCTTCCCCATACGGCTGGAGATCTGCCAGATTTGATGAACTTGCGATCGCACTGCCCCGCCTCAGTCAGCCTCACTGTCGATGTCGATCCGCTCAACCCCATGTGAGTCAGGAATCTATAGCCATCTGCTTGATTTGTGGAAGGGAGTGCAGTTTAGTCAAGATATTAAGTTTGATATGGATGAGCTTGGATTGATGGCAGACTCTACAAGTCAGTTTATGCAAGAGGCGATCGCCCTCTCTCGACAAGGCATGCAGTCAGGGCAGGGTGGGCCGTTTGGGTCGGTGGTGGTGAAGGATGGAGAAATTGTGGCAGCGGGCTGCAATCAAGTTACCTCAACCCATGACCCAACCGCCCATGCAGAAGTCGTGGCCATTCGAGCGGCCTGCAAAGCCCTAAACACATTTCAGCTCACAGGCTGCGAAATCTATACCAGTTGCGAACCTTGCCCGATGTGTTTGGGAGCCATCTATTGGGCCAGACCCGATCGCGTCTATTATGCCAATACTAAAGCTGACGCGGCTGAGATTAACTTTGACGATCAGTTCATCTACGATGAGTTGGAACTCCCCCTCAACGCTCGAAAATTACCAATGATTCAGCTGATGCGAGAAGAAGCCTTACAGGTCTTCCAGGAATGGGCCGAAAAGGAAAATAAAGTCGAGTACTAAATCAGGTTCAAAAAATATCCCGATTGCCCCTCCAGCTACTCGGAAACAGAAACATGGTAGATGCACCTTAATTTCCCCGGCTTCGGCTGGGGATTTTTTTGGTTTCAGAAGCCCTGGTACGCTATCAAGGGTGTACTCGTGACAGCTCAAGCTTAATGACAAATGACAACGGGCAGCGATCGCTGTTTACCGCATCTGAACTAAAAACTTTCTCACCCCCAGGACCGCGCACCCAGTCCCCGCTGGAAATGGACTGCGATGCACTGCAAAAGTGGAAGGCAGATATCTTTCACTATCAGGAGCAGGTCAGACAAAGCCAACCCGTAGCCCAAGCCAACTTGTTTGGCTGGGCCGAACTTGGAGTTGATGCCACCTCGATCGATCCCTTTGGGCTAGAGCTGTTCAACTTTTTCTTCTTCAACTGGCCTGCCGATCGCCATCCCGACAATCCCTGTATCTACTTCGTCATCGACACCAGCCTGCCACTCCTGCTCTACGTGGGTGAAACCTGTAAGGCCAACCAGCGCTGGAAAGGCGTCCACGACTGCAAACAGTACGTCTTAAACTACCAGAGCCTTCATTTCAAATATGGCCTGCCCACCGCTATCAACACCGCTTTCTGGTGGGAGACACCCGCCGAAACCCGCCCCCGCCAGCGCCTAGAGTCTGATCTGATCGAGCGCTGGAAATCTCCCTTCAATAAAGAAAACTGGAAATTTTGGCGAACACCTTTCATCAGCGAAAAGTGATCCTGATTTATATAAACCCCTAAAAACAACTGTAGAGACGCGGTGAATCACGTCTCTACAAATCGTTCTCGATCAGCACTAAAAAGTAAAGACTACCCGCCCATGCCGGGAATCAGACTGCCGCTGAGGCGCTTTAAGGCGCGGGTCGCAACATCGGCATAGCGTAGCTCTCCGCAGAGAATTTGGCCCATCCGCTCGGTAGCAGAGGGTCGCTTGATGCCCACTTTGTAGCCGACACCTGGAATCCGGTAAAAGACGCCCGCTAGCCGCTGCGCCCAAACCATCTCCGAGCCCCACTCTTCGCTAATCACGTTGGTATACCAATCCAGCGCATCCAGGTCGCCCGACAGCGCCCGATCGATCGCCTCTGAAGCCTTTAAACCACTAAAGATGGAGGGCCGAATGCCTTCGGCGGTAAAGGGGTCTACCACACAGGCTGCTTCTCCAGCCAGCAACGCGTTTTGTGTATGGAGCTTCTGATCACCATCCCAGAGGCAGAGGGGATGTCCGTATTGACTACTGGTGGCCATGTCTACGCCAAACAGCTTGCCGTACTCGCCCAAAATCTTTTTGAAATCTTGAGATTCGCCACCCCGAAAAGTACCGATGCCAATCGAGTAACCATCTACCTTGGGGAAGTTCCAGATGTAGCCGTTTTTGACCATGCCAAACTCAAAGTGAATGGCTTGCTCTGCCCCAATGTTGGCAGTAGCTTCGGCTTCGAGGGCTCCACCCAGCCGCCGCTTGCGTTCTTTAAAGCCGAGCCATCTTGCCATTGGGCCTTTAGCTCCATCGGCCGCAATCAGGTAGCGCCCCTCCACAGGGCCGTTGGCGGTGTTGACCTGCCAGCGATCGCCCTGCCATTCAATTCCTTTTACTTCCGTCCCGTCCCGCAGTTCAGCCCCTTGCTTCTGAGCTTGCTGCACCAGGAAGTGATCAAACACGTCCCGTCTCACCATCCAAATCGGCTCAGTGACATTGAGCTTAGCGTCCACCGGGTCTTCCATTTTCCAGGTGTAGCGAACAGTCTTAATTTTGAGCGAGATGGCAGGCGTAAAGTCAAAGTCAAACCACTGGGCAATTTGGGGAGAAACGCCGCCGCCACAGGGCTTATATCGAGGAAGCTGCTCTTTTTCCAGTACCAGTACGGACCGTCCGCGCTTCGCGAGATGATAGGCTGCGGTTCCGCCAGCTGGTCCTGCGCCTACGATGATGCAGTCATACATAAGCTCTGAAGTTTACTCCTGTGTGCAACAATCTAGTCTTTCTCCATATCGCTGAGGAGAACATGGGGGATTGGAAACCCTAAATTTAGCCTAAGTTTCTGACCCAATATTTCACAGTCTAGAGTTGAAAGCGGTCGGGAGCTTATTTTTCTAAAAAAGTTTTTGTAGATTTCCTTGAAGCTGCTTTGAAGAATGAGATCTGGGGATTGTAAAGCCTCCCCGTATTTACGGAGTATCCATAGATCATCAGTTGCACGGAGTACAAACTCTAGATGAAGAAACTAGGATACTGCTTAAAGGATTTGTGAAGCTACAGCAAATCCTGCGTCGGTATTCTTTTTCAGGGACAAGACCATGATCTGGCACCTCTGCATTCAGTACGCCAACGGCACCGAGCGAGTTCTGCGGTCTTATCGGAATCGCGAAACAGCCCTTCGATGTGTAGACGCCATTTATTCGCAGGGGTATCCACTCCACATCGCCTATGTGGTGCGTGGAGTTCAAGCCGTCGCAGCAGCCTAGGCAGCCCAAACATTGGGGGTCGGGAGATAAGCGACCCCACCCATACGCAATCTTTCCAGTAGAAAGCCGCAAGCAGAAAGTTGCAAACAAAAAGCTGCAAGCAGAAAGTCTAGACCGTCATGATGTCTTTTTCTTTTTCTGCGAGCACTTCATCTACTCTATTGACATATTTATCAGTTAGCTTCTGAATGCTGTCTTGCAGATCCCGCGATTCATCTTCTGAGATCTCGCTACCTTTTTCCTGCTTCCGCACCGTATCGATCGCATCTCGACGGATATTGCGGACCGACACGCGGCCTTCTTCGGCAAACTTGCCAGCTAGCTTGACCAACTCTTTACGGCGATCGCTCGTCAAGGGTGGGATATTCAGCCGGATCACAGAGCCATCATTGCTGGGCATCAGACCCACATCAGAAAGCGAAATTGCCTTCTCAATCGCGCCCATACTGCTGGGATCAAAGGGCTGAATCGTAATCGTGCTAGCATCGGGTGTGTTGATGTTGGCCAGCGACTTCAGCGACGTAGGAGTACCGTAGTATTCCACCATAACCCGGTCTAAAAGGGCTGAGTTGGCCCGTCCGGTGCGGATTGTATTGAAAGAGCGTTGAGTGGCCTCAATCGCCTTTATCATATGAGCTTCGACTTCAGCTAACTTCACAAGAACCTCCCACTATCGTTCCAATGGATTCTCCCCTGACAGCCCGCAAGATATTGCCTTGCACTGACAGGTTAAACACAATGATCGGAATATCATTATCTTTACATAGGGCGATCGCCGTACTGTCCATCACCTTTAAATCCTGGGCCAGGACATGCCCGTAAGTCAGGCTTTGAAAACGACGCGCATCGGGATTTGCTTTCGGATCAGAGTCGTAAATTCCATCCACTTTGGTGGCTTTAAAGACCACATTGGCGCTAATTTCTGCAGCTCGGAGTGCAGCTGTGGTGTCTGTCGTGAAAAAGGGATTGCCGGAACCCGCCCCAAAAATGACGACCCGACCTTTTTCTAGATGACGAATGGCACGGCGACGGATGTAAGGTTCAGCCACTTCCTGCATCTCAATCGCGGTTTGGACCCGCGTCGGTACATCCATCCGCTCAAGGGCATCTTGGAGGGTCATGGCATTCATCACGGTGGCGATCATGCCAATATAGTCGGCAGTGGCGCGGTCCATCCCTGCTGACGCGCCTTTGACGCCGCGAAAGATGTTACCACCGCCTACCACGATGGCAATCTGAACCCCGGTTGCGGCAACCTCTTTGACCTCTTGAGCGATGCTGTGGACGACTGACGGATCAATTCCATAGGCGAGCTCGCCCATCAGCGCTTCCCCACTGAGCTTCAGCAAGACCCGCTGGTAAGAAATCCCCATGCAGTATTAGTTCTCTTAACTCAAGTTGTTCCAACTTAAGATAGCAGCAGAGATGCCCCGTATGATCTTTCCAGGATGATCTGTCGTTTGAAACTATCCTGAGGCATAAGCAATGGAGGGACCAGATCTGCTAGTTTCGTCCCTTGCTAGTTTCGCCATTTAATTGAACAACCCACTGCTTCTGGCGCTGTCGAGGTCGGAGAACTTCCTTGCAATAATTGGGCGATCGCCTCTCGCAAATACGAAGTTTGTACAGAGCTAGCATCCTGCGGCTGATCGTCGATCGCTCCGCCATATTGGATCACACCAGATTGGTCAATCAAAAATGCTTCTGGTGTGCGGCTGGCTCCTAAGCTGCGGGTGACATCCTGAGCCACGTCGCGTAGATAAGGAAAATTGAGCTGGTGCTCTGTGGCAAAGGTCTGCATTTGCTCAAAGCTGTCTTCTGGGTAGCGGGTGTCATCATTGGGATTGATGCCGACCAGGGCAAATCCCTTGCCCTCAAATTCAGCCTGGATCTGCTTGAGACGGTCTAGATACATCTGCACATAAGGGCAATGGTTGCACATGATCACCACACCGACGACTTTAACCCGCTCTAGATAACGAGCCAAGTGGTGAACGGCTCCGTCTACTCCGGGAAGCTCAAAATCAGGAGCATATTTGCCGATGGGGACACCCGTTTTTTCCATCCTTAACATCCTTAAGCAGGCTGAATCACCAACTAAGTTATAGACCAATTCGGAAAAAGGAGGCTGATTTGGATTGTGGAATTTTAGGGCTGAGGCTTTTGAATTTTCTATGCTGAGGGAGGGGACAACGTTAAAGAGTGAGGGTGATATGCAGACCTGGGTGCAGCCTATTGTGCAAGATTTGGTGTTGATTGGGGGAGGCCATAGCCATGCGATCGCCCTCAAACAGTTTGGCATGAATCCCTTGCCGGGAGTGCGTTTGACATTGATCACAAACGTTTCCCACACGCCTTATTCAGGCATGTTACCCGGCTATGTAGCAGGTCTGTACGACTTTGACGAGTGCCATATCGATCTGCGTCCGCTCTGCCAATTTGCTCAGGTGCAAATGATTGTGGATCAAGCGGTGGGGCTAGATTTGGCCCAAAATCGGGTGATCTGCGCCCATCATCCTCCTGTTGCCTTTGACTGGCTCTCGATTGATATCGGCAGTACACCTGCTGCCAATACTGTTCCCGGTGCAAATGAACATGCCATTCCAGTAAAGCCGATCGCCCAGTTTTTGAGCTACTGGGATCGGCTCGTCGCTGAAATTCAGCAAAACCCTGCACAGCCGCTTCGAGTTGTCATTGTGGGGGGTGGGGCTGGCGGAGTCGAACTGGCCCTATCCGTTGAGGCTCATCTCAGCCGCATTTACCAAGCTGCCGGACAGCCTGCCTCTCAGCTAGAAATGCATCTGTTTCATCGGGGGGAGCAGCTTTTGCCCCAGCGCAATGCTGGCGTGGGTCGGCATCTGCAAAAAATTTTAGAAGGTCGGGGTGTGCAGGTGCATTTGCAAGAATCAGTGCAAGCCGTGGAACCTGGGCTAGTGCGGTGTGAATCGGGATTGAAGGTGGCGTGCGATCGCATCTTCTGGGTGACGCAAGCCTCAGCTGCTTCCTGGCTGCGAGAGTCTAGCCTTGCCGTAGATGAAAAAGGATTTATTCAAGTTACAGACACTCTGCAATCGGTTTCCCATCCCCAGATTTTTGCAGCGGGTGATGTGGCGACAATGATCAACCACCCTCGCCCCAAAGCCGGAGTGTTTGCTGTCCGACAGGGCAAACCCCTAACCCAAAACCTGCGTCGCGTCTTGCAAGGCCAAGCTCCCCAACCCTTCACACCCCAAAAGCAGTACCTGATCTTGGTCGGTACCGGGAATGAAGCGGCGATCGCCTCTCGTGGCCCCTTTCACCTTGGCCCTCACCGTCTGATCTGGCGCTGGAAAGACCAGATTGACCAAAAATTTATGAACCAGTTCCGCCACCTTAAAAGCATGGGAGACAAGGCTCAGCCACCGCAAGAGAAACGCGATCGATCGGCGTCTTTACCCCTCACGTCTCACGCCTCACCGCCCATGCCCTGTGCTGGATGTGCTTCTAAAGTTAGCAATACGGTCCTGGAAAGAACCATCCAGCGGGTCCGTCAAGACCAACCGATTTGGCAACAACGAGATGACATTTTGATTGGCCTGGATGCCCCTGATGATGCCGCTGTTGTGCGAGTGCCCGCAGGTCAGGTGATGGTGCAAACAGTGGATTATTTTCGGGCGTTGGTCGCCGACCCGTTTTTGTTTGGGCAAATTGCGACGCATCACTGCCTGAGTGACTTGTTTGCCATGGGGGCAACGCCGCAGAGCGTGTTGGCGATCGCCACCCTGCCCTATGCCGTGCCTAGCAAGCTAGAAGAAACGCTCTATCAGTTGCTTTCGGGTGCAACGAAGGTGCTGTATCAGGTGCAGGCTCCCCTGATTGGCGGACATACGACCGAAGGGGCAGACTTGGGGTTTGGACTTTCCTGTAATGGGTTGGCCAATCCCAACCAGTTGCTGCGAAAGGGCGGAATGCAGCCAGGACAGGTTTTGATCTTGACCAAGGCGTTGGGAACGGGAACGCTATTTGCGGCGGATATGCGCCTCAAGGCCAAAGGTCGCTGGATTGAAGGGGCGATCGCCTCTATGCTGCAATCCAATTTTGCTGCTGCTCAATGCTTTGGGCAACACCGAGCCACCGCCTGCACCGATATCACTGGGTTTGGCTTGTTGGGCCATTTGCTGGAAATGGTGCGAGCTTCTCAAGTGTCGGTAGAACTCGATCTGTCTGCTTTACCTGTGCTAGAAGGTGCGAAGGAAACGTTTCAGCAGGGCATCTATAGCTCGCTGCATCCTGAAAATCTTCGGGCTGAAGCCTTCATTCAAAACCGAGAGCAGGTTGGTGCTTCGCCGCTCTATCCCTTTTTGTTTGATCCCCAAACCTCAGGCGGTTTGCTAGCTAGCGTTCCGGCTGATTCTGCTAGTGATTGTTTGACGGCTCTCAAAGCGGTGGGTTGTGCAGAGAGTCGCATGATTGGCCAAGTTTTACCTGCCGCAGACAGCCTTTCCCCCGTTACGATTGGGAGGTGGTGAAGTTAAACTCATGGCTCAGTCCGTTACATTTGATGATTTTCTTCAGGCTCCTGGCCTGATTCTGGATGTTCGCAGTCCGGCGGAGTTTGCTCAAGGCCATATTCCGGGTGCAGTGAGCTTTCCGCTGTTTAGTAACGATGAGCGAGTGGAGGTTGGCACCTGTTATAAGCAGCAGGGACGAGAACAGGCCGTTGAGTTGGGTTTAGAAATCGTGGGGCCAAAACTGGCGCAGTTTGTCAGCACGGCGAAGGAACTGGCCCCTAGTCGAGAGGTGCGTGTTCACTGCTGGCGGGGTGGAATGCGAAGCGGCAGTATGGGCTGGCTGCTGGAAACGGCAGGTTTTGCGGTGACGCTCTTAGACGGAGGCTATAAGGCATTTCGGCGTTGGGTGCGGTCTACGTTGGCGACGCCAAAGCCGATCATGACGCTGGGTGGGATGACTGGGACGGGCAAAACCGACATTTTGCAAGCCTTAGCAGCTGAGGGAGAGCAGATTCTAAATTTAGAGGATCTTGCCCATCACCGAGGCAGCAGCTACGGGAGCTTGGGTCTGCCCGAACAGCCGAGCAATGAGCAGTTTGAAAATCGGGTGGCGATCGTCTGGTCTGCCATGACCGCAGAGCGTCTAGTTTGGGTAGAAGCTGAAAGCCGTCGGATTGGGCTATGTCGGGTGCCTGATGAGCTATTTGAGCAGATGGTAAATGCGCCTGTGTTGCAGGTAGAGCGATCGCGCCCTGAACGCATTGCTATCTTGCTAGAAGTCTATGGACAGGCCGATCCTGAACAGCTGATTGCGGCTACAGAACGGTTGAAAAAACGCCTGGGGGGCGATCGCACCCAGCAAGCAGTAGACTTTATTCGGGAAGGAAACCTGGCAGAGGCGATCGATATTGTTCTGGACTATTACGATAAATCTTACCAATATGATTTAAATCGTCGTGACGTTACGGTTTATTCGGTTGATGTTACTAACCGCATGAATACAGAAATTACAACGCTGTTATGTGAAAAAGCTAAGTTTTACTTTCCAGATTTTTATTGACCCTATGCGGGTTCATCCCAGTTTTGCAAGTTTGCCCTCATCCCCCAGCCCCTTCTCCCAAAACGGGAGAAGGGGGGCCGGATTCAAAGTCCCTCGCCCGCTCTGGGAGAGGGATTTAGGGTGAGGGTCACAAAAGTGGGATACACCCATCGATACTTCTCAAATATCCTCTTCAGTCAGTCCTTTGGAAAAGCCTTCAAATCTCCTCTTAAAATTTAGTCGTCGCTTGTTTGTTGATTCGGTTGAGCAAGGCAAATTTGTTGAAGCCTTGATGAATCCTCAGCCGCTCAATCCTTGCATTTTGTGGTGTCGCGATCGCCCCTCAGAGATTCCTTTCTCGATTGAAGCTCCCCTATCCTGGCAACCTAGCTTTGTCGATCGCTTAGCAATTGGAGAACAGCCGGGACGGCATCTTTTACATGATGAAGGTTACTATTATTGCCTGGATTTCTCTTCTATTTTTGCAGCGTCTGTTTTATTAACAATTACTTCACCCACAGAGTTGGTTTTTGATATGTGTGCGGCTCCCGGTGGCAAAAGTTTGTTTGCCCAGAAAGCTTTGCAGCCCGACCAGCTGATTAGCAATGAAGTAATTGGCAAACGCATGGGGGCGCTAATTTCCAACCTGAGACGCTGTGGTGCAACGGGGACGATCGCCCTCTGCATAGACTCCAAAATCCTAGCTGAAGAAATTCCTCAAATAGCCGATGTTGTCCTAGTTGATGCTCCCTGTACCGGGCAATCTTTATTAGCCAAAGGTGAAAATGTGCCGGGATGTTTTCATCCAGTGAATATTAACAAAAATGCCAATCGTCAAAAGCGGATTCTGGCTAATTCGGCCCAACTTGTTGCTCCGGGAGGCTATTTAGCCTATATGACCTGCGCCTATTCCCCAGAAGAAAATGAACAGGTTGCTGAGTGGCTACTCAATAAATTTCCGCAACTTGAGCCGATTGAGATTCCCCATCTCGCATCTCATCAATCTCATCTTGCTGAGATGCCCTGTTATCGCATGTGGCCTCAGTCAAACCTGGGAGCAGGTGCATTTACAATTTTATTTCGAAATACAGAAACAGGCTCCAAACTACCGCTTCCCTCAGCATTTCTAGAACGTCCTCGTCTAGTCAGAATTTGGTGAAACTTGAAGCTCATAAAATCCAGTTTGCAGATCGATTGCTCGTGAGAAAGTAAATTTTTCGCTAACGTCAATCACAATTTCGACAGTGGGATAAATCAGTCAGCCGCGAGAAAAAGCTGTTGGATAGTGTGTGATGTCGAATATTAACCTGTAGGTAGATGTATCGATTAGAGCTTCTCAGTAGAACAGGTGTAGACTTAACGATTTTGGTGCCTTATGTCACAGCGATCTTCTTCTAGCTCTGCTGAATGGATTGAGCGTCTTGCACGGTTTGGTTTCGCGGCTAAAGGTGTTGTGTATGTCACTATTGGTCTTTTGGCTGCTCAAGCTGCATGGGGCGCAGGTGGAGAAACGACAGATGCTCAAGGTGCGCTAGAAGCGATCGTGACACAGCCCTTTGGTCGAGTTTTGCTGGCGATCGTCGGGGTTGGACTGATCGGCTATGTGCTGTGGCGATTTGTCCAAACCATCTATGATCCAGAAAAGCAAGGCTCAGATCCGAAGGGAATTGCCCAGCGAGTGGGATATGCCGTTAGCGGATTGATTTATGCTGGGATCTCCTTCAGTGCCTTAAAGCTCGCCCTTGGTGCAGCTCAGGGCAGCAGCGATGGCGGCAATGCCTCAGCTCAAGACTGGACAGCTCGGATTTTGGCGCAGCCATTTGGACGCTGGTTGGTTGGGGCAGCAGGTGCGTTCATCATTGGCATCGGCTTTTACTACCTTTACGAAGCCTATAAAGCGAAGTTTCGTAAAAAGCTAAAGCTTCGGCAAATGAGTGATGCCGAACAAACCTGGGCAACGCGGCTAGGAAGGTTTGGAACAGCCGCCCGTGGAGTTGTATTTGCGATTATTGGTCTATTTCTGATTCAGGCAGCTCGTCAATACGATCCGAGTGAAGCGCGAGGTATGGGAGGCGCTCTCGCTGCTCTAGCCGCACAGCCCTATGGCCCATGGTTACTAGGTGTAGTTGCCCTGGGTTTCGTTGCCTATGGGCTTTACATGGGAATTGAAGCAATCTACCGTCGGGTGCTGGCTCCTAACGTAGAGCGAGATGTGCAATCAATGATCTCTCGATAGGAACATTGGAGCAGTTCCGTAATTTCTGTAGTGTGGGAATCCGCCCCTAAATCGTTTTGTGAGACTGCGGAGTGGGAATTCTGAAACAGGTATCTCTTCATTATCTTGTTCAGAATTTTCTGAGGAACTGTGTCTTCATGACTCAATCAATACCGCAATGCCAGAATCTACAAGCTCAAGTCGATAGCCTGCTGCAACTGCTCCATCAAGAACCTTCTCTACGAGCACAGCAGGATACGACCGCGATTCAGGCGTCGTTGCGTAAGGCGATCGCCCCCACTTTTGAGATCGTCTTTGCTGGAGCCTTCAGTGCCGGAAAGTCAATGCTGATCAATGCGTTGCTAGAGCGAGAACTGCTCTACAGTGCCGAAGGTCACGCCACTGGAACGGAATGCCAGATTGCCTATGCCGAACCCGATCAGGAACGGGTGGTGCTCACCTTCCTGAGTGAAGTGGAGATTCGTGAGCAGGCGCAGGCACTCTGTCAGCGTTTGGGTCTCTCTGCGTCTGACAACATCAACCGACTCGAAACGATTGAGGCGTTGCGGCAGGGATGTGCCGTGATTGTGGAACAGGAAGGCGGCGAGAGCAAGTCAGAACGGGCGAAGCAGGCCAGCGCATTGAGTTTTCTGCTCAAAGGATTTCTGGAAAATCGCGAGTGGATTCAGACCGTCACCAACAACACCCTCTCGATGGAGCAGTTTAACTTCGCCAACCTCCAGGAAGCTGCGGCCTATGCGCGTCGCGGCTCCAACAGTGCGGTATTGAAGCGGATTGAGTATTACTGCCACCATGACCTGCTGCGCGACGGCAACATTTTGGTAGACACGCCGGGAATTGATGCGCCCGTCAAACGCGATGCCGACTTGACCTATCGCAAAATTGAAGACCCGGATACTTCGGCGGTGGTGTGTGTCTTGAAGCCCGCATCGGCAGGCGATATGACGACCGAAGAGACCGAGCTTTTAGAAAAAATGCGCTCGAATCCTGGTATTCGCGATCGCGTCTTTTACGTTTTCAACCGGGTTGATGAAACTTGGTATAACCAACAGTTGCGTCAGCGTCTCGATGCTCTGATTCAAGAACAGTTTCGTGGCTCCTCCAACCGGGTCTACAAAACTAGCGGTTTGTTGGGCTTTTATGGCAGTCAGCTCCGCAGAACGAGTCGGAGCGATCGCTTTGGTTTAGATACCATCTTTGTCAATGGCAAGGCCAATGGCTCTACTCCAGAGACCAGCCCTCAGTTTGTGAATGAGTTCAACCGCTACTGCGCCAGCTCCGGCAAGTTGCCTGCCGACAAGTTTCGGATTGATGTCAAGAGCTACGAGTCTCCCAACGAAAACTACGTCCGCATTCTCAGCGAACAGGGCGACCCCCTGGTTGATCAGCTGATTCGCGATAGCGGCATTGAAGAGTTTCGCACAGCCGTCACTCGCTACCTGACGGAGGAAAAGCGCCCCCTGCTGTTGGCAAACTTGGCCGATGATTTGCAGCCGCTCTGCATCAGCCTCCGCAAAGCCTATCTAGCCTCTTGGCAAGAAGTCGAAAGCCAGCCTAGCGATATTGAAGCGCTGAAAGACCAGAAGCTAAAGCAGCTCGGACGCGAACTAAAGCAGGTGGGAGATGAGCTGCGGCAGGATATTGAGCAGGTGGTGAATGAAGCCATTGCCAGTGATGGCAATCCTGTGATTGAGCGCGACTTCCAGCATTTGAGGACGCGCATGGTTGGCCGCCTGGATGAGTTGCTGAATGCTTTCTCGGTGGGAGAAGTTCACAAGCGAGCCCAGTCTAGCCACAGGCGCAATTCGGTCGTGCCGCTGTTGGGCATCTTAGCTGAGGCTTTTTATTATCTGGCCAATGGTTTGGAAGATGTCTTAGTCGAATCGGCCCAGGATGTGGTGCGGAATTTCTTTCAGCATTTGAGCGATCGCGTTAAGCAGCAAGACTATTACCGCAATCTCTATCGCTTACTGGGCAACGACGGCGGCATTGAAACCATGCTAAATCAGCTCTGTGAACAGGTTGCTTTAACTGTGGCAAATGAGGCTCAGATTGAGTGCGATCGCTACGTCCGCGAACGACCCGAATTTTACACCGAAGGCACCTGCTCGATGTGGCAACTCCGCCAAACTCTCCAGCAAGCCTGCCGAGGTTACGACTACCAAAGCATGGTCAATGCCGAACCCGCAATCCGCCAACTCTTGAAGCTTGATTTTGAGCAAAAAGTTCAAGAAACGGTGATGAGAACCTTCCGCCAAACGATTAACCAAACGCTCAACACCCATCTCTTAGAGGCAGCCTCTCAACAGGCAGATGTTGTTTTACAACAGTATGATCAAGCTCGTGTCTATCTGGCTCAAGTGCTTGATAAAGAAGCTACCGAAAAGCTCAAAGCCAATCAACTTCAACAAGCCGATACTGAACAAAAGATTGAGCTTTACAACCAAACAATCTCCGGCATCAATCAATGTCTAGGAGCCATGCAGCTCGATCGCAAAAAACTTCCTGCGATCGCCAAATCTGACCTGGAAGTTACAACAATTTCTTCCGCTGAAACAACAACTCCACCCATCAACTCAGAAGCTCAAGATCTGAGTGATCCAACTGAAGACAACGAATAACCAATCAAAGCATAATTGCTGAAGTTGGCGATAGGTACATCCCAGTTTTGCAGTCTTTACCCTAAATCCCTCTCTCAAGCAGGGTTAGTGTGCCGACACAAGTCCACTCAGCAGGAACGACTACCCACCCCCAGCCCCTCCCAAGAGGGGAGTTATGAGAGTACTTCAGGTTCTCCATCATTTCCCCTCCCTGGAGGAGGCAGGGGTGGGTTCATCTAGAATGCTCCCGTTGGCGATCGCTTTCCCCTGACCTAGCAAAGAGTCTGCATTGGGCGAGAAAACCTCACCCCTACCCGATCTCATCTGACGTAGAAGTCAGGTCTTTTAACCCAATGCAGGGTATAGGCTGTGGATAGTTTTGTCAGCCCTTAAATTTTCGCCAAAAGCTACATACAACGCAGCCTCAAAAATAAGTTGCTTCCTTCTAAAGATTAGCGTACAGATAATGCACCTAAAACCTAGACTACTTAATAATGATGAAGTTATATCTACACAAGAAGGAGGTAGATTTCTGATATCACACGACACTTTTAAAGTTGTTGAAGTACTAATGTTTCTTAAGCAAGCAATTAGTGCAAGAGATGCCAAGGCTTTTGTTGAAGGAATAACATGCGAAGTGTTAAGTCCTGGTGGAAGTAAATGGCAAAAGGGAAAAGTAAAAATTAGTGTTGAATTTTGTCCATTTGAAGATGAACTACCGAAGGATTCATTGTCAGACGACAAAAATTCAGATTCTTCAGCTTCTGCACTTGAAGAAATTCGTTGCTCAATAGAATAAGCTTTCCGGCTAACCATCTCTTCAGATAGACGTTCAAAAAAGGAGTTTCGTGAGCAATGAATGATAAACAGTTTCAAGGATTGAACTGTCAGGATAGTGTTCTAAATTTCCAGAATATTAATGACATGATAATTGTGGCTCACCCTATGTTTAAAATGGGTGATTTTATCGAAGAAGCTCAAAGGCACTTAGTTAGGAAAGATGTCCATCTAGCCAATAGGTGGTTTGTTGATGGTATAGATTTTGAACTGCTTGGGATCGGTGGGAAAAAGTGGCAGAAAGGCAAAATGAGGTTGAAGCTCACTGTAGAGTTTTGTCCAGATGAGCCTACAGCAGATCCTTTGGAATCTCCTCTAGACGATATTCGTCAGATGCTGAATGGAAACGCCCAATGAGTAAAACCCCCCGGATTCCAATTCCTCCGGAGGTGAGGAAATATGTGTTTGAGCGCGATCGCCACCAGTGTCAAAGCTGTGGAGAAACCACCAACCTGGAGGTTGATCACATCATTCCATTAGCGAAAGGTGGCACCAACGATTTGAGCAACTTTCAAACCCTCTGTCGCCGCTGCAACTCGAAGAAAAAGCATTACCTTGATCCCCGATTTCGGCGGCGATTTGAAGGTTAGTTGGCTGACAAAAGATGTTGGTTAGGCCATCTGATCAAGCCAGAGACCAACATCGATCGCCAGCTTTTGCCCAAGTTGCAACAGACATTTAATCTGATGCGTATCGTAACGCACGGCCTCATTAGAATCGGCTGACTGACTCGCATCCTGTGAGGCTAAACCTTGCTGCCAGATCATGAACTGGGGCAAGATTTGGGTCTGGAGGCTCTTAACATAAAGCTCCTGGGCTCGGTCGAGCGACAATCCCAGGTTGAGCTGGCGGCCCAGGTCGATAACGCGCTCTAGCCAGAGCATGTCGGCCTCGGCAGTTTCGGCGTCGAAGTCATGGAGTAAGTGCCAGAGCGATCGCCAAATTAGCCGCTCCAACGTTTGCCGACCCTGAGGGATCTTGAGCTGACAGCGAAGGTGATTGGCCTCGGTGGCGATCGCCTCCAGTTCGGTCAAGAAACTCAGACATAGCTCCGGATTGCTGGCTGGGAAATCGCTCGTTTCTCGCTCAAGCGATCGCAAGGCAACAGTAGCCCGATGGCTAATGGCAACTTCCGCCGCCACCTGAAGCTCCTGAGGCACGTCCAAGTCATCCCGATGAAACGCCATCAAAATGCCGTAGTTATCTCGGTAGACCTGTGTGTAGAGCTGGTCGAGTCGAGTCAGCGTTTCTTGGCTGAGCAACCGCATGATCCGGTGCCGCTCTTCTGCAAACAGGTCTTGCAGGCTATAAGACTGATCCCCAAAGGCACGATTCATCGCCAAAATTGTATGGGCCGCGCTGGCTTGCTTCATCGCCTCAAACAAACTTTCCTTCAGCTGGCTGTAGGTTCTGCGTCCAGCAAACGGCTGAATGCAGCAGTGGAAATCCCAACCGCCCAGGTGAAGCACCGCAAACACAAAATCGGCTTTCTCGCGCGTGATCTCAGAAACGAGCTGAATCTGACCCACTGCCAACGTCAAAGAACCAATTCTTTGGAGCTGATAGTCTTGCTGACGAATGCTGTAGCAGTAGACTCGCTGATCACGAGCATAGGTCGCAAACAGAGAGCTGATGGCGTAGTGAGCCGCCACCTGTTCGAGATTGATTTGAGAAGGGGCGACTAGCTGTCGATACACCTCAGAGCAGTGCTTGAAGAGATCCACATTACTAGGAACATGGGCCAGTCGCTTAATAAACCCTTTTTCGAGTTGCACGCCAGAGACATCACCAGCTAGCTCAATGGCACGGGCTGCGTAACGCAAAATCTGGACGCCTTCCGGGCGAGACACCTCATCAAAAAACCAACCGCAGCTGGTATACATCAGCAAAGCATGACGCTGCATTTCTAGCAGCCGTAAGGCATCGACTCGCTCAGCAACGGGCAACTTGTGAGACTGGTGCCGAGCAAAGAAGCGGTTGAGATTGCTGGGGCTGCGATCGCCAATCACCAACACATATTCATCTCTGGCCTGCCAGGGATCGGAGAAAAACTTGTTGCCTTCCTCTTCGTAGATGCCAATCAGCTGATCCCGCAGCCAGTTGAGCGTATCCCGCAATGGTCGCCGCCATTTTTGGTTCCAGAGACCACCACCACCGCAGCCACAGTCATCTTGCCAACGATCAACGCCGTGGGAGCAACTCCAGGCCGTCACAGGCTTGAGTTCAACTTCCCACTGGGGCGGATTGAGGCTGAGGTAATGAGCATAGTTCGTCACCGTCCAACCCCGACGCGGAAACTCTTCCGTCAGCGCATAGGCGAGGGCTTTCTCACGTCCCTTTTTGTGATGACCAAAGGTCTCCCCATCCGTTGCCACCGAAATCAACTGAGCCGGATGGCTATCTCCCCGCACGGCCTGCCCAATCCGCCCTGCAAAATGCTGAGAGCTATTGAGCACATCGTTGAAGCCCAGATCCCGCGAGATGGGGCCATCGTAGAAGAAGATATCAATATAGTCTTTCTGGCGATCGCCTCCCGGCAAAAAGCAACGGTAGGGCCGCACCGGATCGATTTGTCCGCCACCAACCTCTAGCCACTGGGGATCAGGTTGCTCTGCATTGGGGATCACGCGACACCGCTGAGCTTGCGAGGGAGCCAGGACGATAAAGCGAATCCCTTCTGCTACCAGCGCTGCTAGCGTAGGATAGTCTACTGCCGTCTCAGCCAGCCACATTCCTTCGGGATCACGACCAAACCGAGCCCGAAAATCGGCTTTACCCCACCGAATCTGGGTGTACTTATCCCGCTCATTGGCTAGCGGCAAGATCATGTGATTGTAGGCTTGGGCGATCGCATTCCCATGCCCGTTCAGCCGCTGACAGCTCTTGCGATCAGCTTCAATAATCCGCTGATAAACCTCTACGTCGTAGCGCTCCAGCCAACTCATCAGCGTTGGGCCGATGTTGAAGCTCAGATACTCAAAATTGTTCGCGATCCCAATCAGTTCCCCCTGATCATTTAGGATGCGGGCAAAGGCATTGGGGCGATAGCACTCATGGTGGATGCGCTCGTTCCAGTCGTGAAAGGGAGACGCACTCGGCTGACGCTCAATCGCATCTAGGCCCGGATTTTCGCGAGGGGGCTGATAGAAGTGACCATGAACTGTGACGTATACACCAGAAGCAACCTTGAGGGGATCAAGATACTGGGGATCAAACGAGACAGTTCGGCTGAGCTGTGCTTCCATCCGCAAACGGGTGAGGGGATTAGCGACAGAAGCAACTTCCTGCTCAGCTCCCCTCAACTGCGAAACCGGGGATTGAGCGGAAGGTTCTAAGTTGCCAGAAGTCATAAAACACTTGTCCTAAAAACAGCGTAAGAAGCAAAACTCGGAGCGATCGCAGCCTGCGACTCCAGCCACAGGAATGCCCAACGAGAAGACATGATGTAAAGCTATGGAAATCTCAATCTCAATGAAGTGCTTGCCTATCATCAGCAACTCACTGCCATTGGCGTTACCTGTAAGAAATGCTCAAAAACTTCAAGAATATTGATGCTGAGGGAGGGGATGTTGCGATCGCCTACGCCTCCCGTAGACAAAGTACCCAATCTCAAAGGTAGAAAAAACCGACCAAAAGCTCAAAATTTTAGGGGCATTGAATCTACCCTAAGTGTGATGCTAAACCTTTTCTAGAAATTGCTGACCTGGGGATCAACAATCGGGATCAATCAATAATCGTACTCTCTACTTTTCTCTAATCGCCGGGATCAGTGTAGCCAGGATTGATGAAGCCAGGATTGATGCCAGAGTTCCCCAACCAGCATAAAACGCGATGCTGCCGCAGGCCCTCAATTTAACGCTTCGCAACAAGATTTTTCCAAGGTTATCACTTCTACAATATTTTGGTCTGGATCTCCTGATTTCCTACCGTTTTCGTTCCAACAAGTTGATTCCCACAAGTTGATTCCACTAAAAAGCGTAAGGTACTGTTACCAGCGCCTTACGCTCCTATTTCTTGAACTAGCTAGAAGCTAGATTTAGCGATCGTACTAGATTTAGCAATCGTAGTAGAGTGCAAACTCGTAGGGGTGAGGCCGTAACCGCATGGGGTTAACTTCGTTGTCGAGCTTGTACTCAATCCAGTTGGTGATGAAGTCTTCGGTGAAGACGCCACCCACTGTCAGGAACTCATGATCTGATTCCAATGCCTTCAGTGCATCCAGCAACGAGCCAGGAGTAGAAGGAATTTTTGCCAACTCTTCAGGGCTGAGATCGTAGATGTCCACATCTAGGGGATCACCGGGATCAATCTGATTCTTGATCCCATCGATTCCAGCGCAGAGTAGAGCAGCAAAGGCCAGGTAGGGATTTGCGGTTGCATCAGGACAACGGAATTCCAAACGCTTCGCCTTAGGATTGCTGCCCGACAGTGGAATTCGCACTGATGCAGAGCGGTTGCCTTGGGAATAAGCCAGGTTTACCGGAGCCTCAAAGCCAGGAACCAGACGCTTATAAGAGTTGGTGGTCGGGTTGGTGAGCGCCAGTAGAGCTGGAGCATGCTTCAAAATACCGCCGATGTAATGCAGCGCCATTTGGCTCAGACCCGCATACTGATCGCCCGCAAACAACGGCTGACCATCTTTCCAGATCGACTGGTGGGTGTGCATCCCGGAGCCATTGTCATTAAACAAGGGCTTGGGCATAAACGTCACTGTTTTGCCATACTTCTTCGCGACGTTCTTGATGCAGTACTTGTAGGTCATCAAGTAGTCTGCCGCCTTCACAAGTGGAGCAAATCGGAAACCCAGTTCACACTGACCGCCTGTTGCTACTTCGTGGTGATGCTTTTCGATCGGCACTCCGCAGTCTGCCATCGTCAGCAACATTTCAGTTCTGATATCTTGCAGTGTGTCGGTTGGTGCAACCGGGAAGTAGCCCTCTTTGTAGCGAGGCTTATAACCCTTGTTGCCGCCTTCCTCTTCTTTCCCAGAGTTCCAACGTCCCTCTACTGAGTCAACGTAGTAAAAGCCTTTGTTCTCAGTCTGGTCAAAGCGAACGTCTTCAAACACAAAGAACTCAGCTTCAGGACCGATAAAGGCAGTATCTCCAAGCCCAGTCGAGAGCAAGTAGTCTACTGCTTTTTGAGCAATCACACGTGGGCAGCGAGCATAGGGCTCTCCAGTGCGAGGCTCCTGAATGCTGCAGATGATACTCATGGTGGGCTCTGCCATGAAGGGATCGATCCATGCAGTGGTGGGATCAAGAACCATCATCATGTCAGATTCGTTGATGGCTTTCCAACCCCGGATGCTGGAACCGTCAAATGGCACACCATCTGTAAAACTACTTTCATCAATCTGGTCGTGGTACACCGTCAGGTGCTGCCAGGTCCCTGGCATATCCACGAACTTAAGATCAATCATCTTGATGCCTTGTTCCTGAATAAGACTCAAGACTTCTTGTGGGGTCTGGGCCATGGAAATACTCCTTGTGTCTGGGCGATCTCAGATCTTCAGCGCTCATCATCGAGTGATGCAGGACGAAGTCTGTGCAATATCATGTTGTTCAGGTAGGCAAAGCCTGGATGCAGAGCGACCTAGCATTCTGAGGCTGAAGGTCTCGGTTCTGACTGCACCCACTCTACTCAACCGCTGGGGTCAATACGCTGGGGGCGATTTTTCCCTGATCATTACCGCAATCTGGAGCCAAACTAGCGTTGCTGAAGAAGGAAGTGTCATGAATGAAACCAAGCTTTGCCACACCTGAATCATCCTAGGAACACGATTGGGTAGATTTTGTATCGTATGATACCAAATTTACCCAGAGTTCCTGAATTCAGTTGTGAATCTAAAAAGGTCTCATAAAAAATGCTGGTGCGATCGCCATCTCCTTAGGATTCCAGCTCTATTTCGACCACAAGGGCAAAATAGCTGAGTCGAATGCTGAGTCGAATACAGTCGGGTAGGTGGGGAACCCCTTGAAATTTCGAAAGATTGCTTGGGGATCAGCCACATAAAACTTAACAACGAAACCCCCTCCGTCTCATGATTCAGCCCGAATTAGGCTAAACACTGCGTGATACACTGAGTTCTGAACCTGCTGCCCACAAACCTGATCGGATCACCAAAATCTTGAGATTACAGGTTAAGCGCAGGGAATTTAGTTCGATACACTACGCTCCTTCTGAAAATGGAGGCTAGGTGAGAACGATGACCATAGAAACTATTTAAGAGAAGCAATTGGGAGACTGAATCTCATGCGGGACGCAGTGACAAGCCTGATTAAAAACTATGACAATACGGGGCGGTATTTAGACCGGGATGCACTCAGCACCTTGAAATCCTTCTTTGATACAGGGGTGATGAGGGTACAGGCAGCTGCTGTAATTAATGCTAATGCTGCGTCAATTGTAAAGCAAGCCGGATCTCGTCTATTTGAGGAGGTTCCTGAGCTGATTCGTCCTGGCGGTAATGCTTACACCACACGTCGCTATGCGGCCTGTCTGCGTGATATGGATTACTACCTCCGCTATGCCAGCTATGCTCTTGTTGCGGCTAACACCGATGTTTTAGATGAGCGGGTTCTGGAAGGACTGCGGGAAACCTATAACTCTCTGGGCGTTCCAGTTGGACCGACCGTAATGGGAATCCAAATCATGAAGGACATTGTCAAAGCTCAGATGGCGGCATCGGGCATCGAAGATGTTTCGTTTGTTGATCAACCCTTTGACTACATGACTCGCGAATTGGCTGAGCGCGATCTCTAACGCTCTGACGCTCTAACGAACTTGAGTCTGACGAAGTTAAGTTTGAATGTAGAAGGCTACCAGATAAAAACTGGTAGCCTTTCTCATGGGTATCAAGATGGATTCATTCAGTAAGGGTATGCAGGTAAGGGGATATACAGCCCCTAGATTTAACGCCCCTAGATCAAGCCCTTAGAAGCCTTTGGTGCTGCCAACCCTTTCGAAGTCATCTTCGTTTTCAAAGTCTTCAACGATAAATTCATCGTCTGGTTCTGGTTCGAGGTAGCTCGATGGAACGGCGGTCTCAGAACCGTTGATGACCGCACCCAAGAACTGGACATCTTCTGCTTCCATAAATTGCTCTGCGGCTTCGCTCAGCAATCCTTCTTCGGTGTAGCCGGGACGGGTAACGAGGACAATGCCATCGGTATAGGGTTCTAGCAGGAGCGCGTCGTTGTAGCGGCTCAAAGCTGGTGTATCTAGAATGACCATATCAAAGCGGCCCCGTGCATCTTCAAGCATGCGGCGCATTTCTGTGGATTCTAGAATGGCTGCTGCCTGCCGCTGTACGCCTGGGCTAGGCAAGATGAAGAGGTTTTCGATTTCAGGAACCAGACGAATACAGTCGCTTAGATGGCCATAGTAGCGGAGCGGCTCAGCTGCACTCTCTGGATCGGTCGTGATGTTGAGAACCTGGGCTTGGGAGGGCGATCGCAAATCGGCTTCTACCAGAAGGGTCCGCTTTCCAGCTCTGGCAGAGGCGATCGCCAGATTATAAGCACTGACAGTTTTACCCTCTCCAACCAGCGTACTGGTAAGGAGGATGACCTTCAGCGCCTTGTTGCTACCAGAAGCCCGCCGTAAGTTGCTCCGGAACCGCTCATAGGGATCAATGTAGGGAGAAGCAGCTTCTAGCACCACTGGAATAGCTCCAACCCGACCGCTCGCAGGCAGCAGCGGTAGCTGAGCCAATAGTGGAACCTCCTGTTGCCGGAGTCCAGCTTGGAGGTCTGGCAGTGTTTTGTAAGTTGCATCGAGGGAGTCGAGCAGGATGACCAATCCACCACCGACCAGTAGACCGACAACACCACCCACAATCAAAATGACAATTGGATTCGTGCTTTCGTCGGGTGCCAATTCTGTTTGGGCAGGTTGGGCAACGACCAAGCTACCGACAGTTTCTTTCTCAGCCAGCGTCACGTCTTCCAAGCGCGCCTGGATCTGATCGTAGAAGGCTCGCTTCAGCGCGACCTCTTGCTGTAAACGCGCCTGTTCAATTTGTTTGTTTGGAAGATTGGCATACTCCTGTCTAAAGGTTTGCTCCGCAGCAGTCAATGCTCTAATCTGCTCATCAACTGTTTCCCGCTGCGTTTGCAGGCCAACCAGCGTGTTTGCCATCTGCTGTCGAACGGGATCCAAGGCGCTGCCTTGCCGGATGTCCGCAGTACTGGCGATCGGTGCTGCAATCTGATTGCCGCCTAGCACTTCAGTAACTCGAGCTTGCAGTAGCTGCTCATAGGCAGTCTGTTGATTGCGTAGCTCAATCATAGAGGGATGTTCGGGCCGCAAATCTTGGCCCAAAATTGCCATCTGTGACTCATTTTGATAGATCTGCGTTCTGAGATTGGCAATGATAGGGTCAGCGCTGAGTGCCGAGGAAGCATAAGCCTGATCGGGAGAGAGGCCCAGTCGAGATTGTAGGCTGCGAATCTGTGCGTCAATCCCTTGCAACGCCAGCTGGAGTTGGCGTTGCTGCTGCTGGCTGCCAGTGATCGCCCCAACCAGATTGCCATCCTGAGCCGCTTGGATAAAAGGCCCCTCTTGGCGAATGTACTGTTCTAACTCTTGTTCAGCTTGTTGCAGGTCTGTCGTGACTTGGGGCAGCAACTGATTGAGATTTTCCAGGATGTTATTGAGCTGCTGCGTATTAAAGAGACGACTCTGCTCGACCATGGCTTCCATCAGGAAGGTGCCCACCATTCGAGCCCGCTGCGGATCAATATCCTGATACGTTACTGTCACTTGAGTTACGGCTTCATCGTTGTTGATATCGACGTTCGCGTTGCGCCGTAGCTCGTCTGGAGGAATTGGCTCTTGTCGAGCATTGAGCTGCTCAACCGTGGCGTTGAGAACATAATCTGATAGGAGTACTGGCCTTGTCAGGGCTTGTCCCTGTTGTTGGAGGGCCGCGACGGTTGTAGAAAAGGTGACGGGGGGCGTATTAAAAACCAGGATTCCTTCAGAGACGTAGTTCACCGGGGGTTCTGGCTGAAGGGCGGCTACCCCCGAAAGCCCCATCACGACCAGAAAACCTGCTAATCCAGCCCATTTGTGACGATCAAAGGCTACTAGATAACGCTTGACAAGGGGTGGGGTCATGGCAATTCAAATCGTGAGAGTGAACGATCTAGAAACAGTAAGGATTCAAGAAAACTCTAACATTAGCTACCAGAATAACGCTTAGGTGAGGATTCTATTCCTGCCCTAGAGGTTAGAGGTTGGCTAAGTTACCGATTGCGATTGCGGCCATCGCCAGGGCCAAACAGGTTCCGGGAGCTCTCACTGAGGGCATCAAAGAAGAGTAGGAAACCTAAAACATCTCTAAAGGGTTGTGTAAATGTATTCAGAGCATAGGAGATCCGAGCTATCAAATTTCGACCAACTACAATCACGTCGTTGTGTTGGAGCGGCGGATTTTCAGAGAAGTCTCCGAGTAGGGCGCTCCGGGCATCAATTTCCCGTGTTACAGCTCTACCATCTTCAACATCAAATCGAATCAGGGCAACTCGATCTAGGCGAGCTTGATTAATATTAGGACTGATACTAGTGAAGGCATCTAAGAATTCACTGCCGTTGGGTAGGGTCAAGTTCGCAATGCCAGTTGTGTAGTTCAGCACTCGAACGTTGATGAACGGCTGAGCCAGAGTAGACCGAGCCACCAAAGAGCGATCGTAGGTCTCTAGGGCACTGGCTGTCAGCGTTGGCACAACGATAATATCGCCATTCTCTAGCCGGACTTCTGGCAGTGCGGTTGCATCATCGAGTGGAGAAAACAGATCAATATTGCGTTCGATGACCTCAGGGCCTCCGTTTCGCTGAATCGTCCGGCGGATTTTGACAGTGCGTAAGTCTGCTAAGCCTGTGGTTCCACCCGCTGAGACGAGCGCGACTGAAAGTTGAGGCGCTGGTAAGGGGTACTGCCCTGGCCTAAAGACTTCGCCTAAGATGGTCACTGCGACTGGCCGTTGGGCAACCAAAGACAGGGAAATCTGAGGGTTGATGACAAACCGATCGAGCGCATTTCGGATTCGCTCTTGAGCTTCAGGTAGGGTTAGCCCCTCGAGGGATATTCCTCCTGCTAGCGGCACAATTACATTTCCTTCCAAATCCAAGGTGGCCTGAAAGCTTAGTTCCTGAGGGCGCTGAACGCTGACAAATAATGAATCTCCAGGGCCAAGCCGATAGGTGTCAAAGGCTCCATCCGATGGAAGGGGAAAGGGAGCAGTGCCAGGTAGGGGTTGGAGCTCAGGGAGCGCTCTTTGGTCTTGGAGCCGACGGCGGGCATCCTCTAGAAGTTGCTGTGGGGAGGGCTGGGAATTGAAGGCGGGCTCGGTGAGAGGGTCTACCTGAGCAAAAGCAGGAGCCATGCCCCGATCAATCAGCCAAAAAAAGACAGTGCTAGAGAGCAGAGAAACTGTTGAATAAAGGCCTGCACAGGAGAGCGCAGCCAGTCGGCGACGAGCAAAGGAGGGGGGGGAGGACATAGACTTGAGGTGCAGATAGGCAAACAACATTAACTGAGACCTCAATATTGAGTTGGAATATTGAGTTGGAATCAGTCGAATGTAGGGATCTTGAGCTTGGGGGAACTAGGTCGATCGCGTTACTCGCGATACTTAAGGAAAGGACGCTAATCCGGACAAAAAGTTGCCTAAGAGCTCACTATTATCAATTTAAGGCGTCTGCTTCCAGCGCAGTCTGAATTGCTTGCCCTAGTTGTTCTGCTAGGGGTCGAGTCTGTTCGATCTTGCCTAGAGGTTCAATTGGAACTAGCAGACTGACGGCGACCCAGGGAGCCCGATGGCGATCGCGCCACTGAGCAACCTGATCAGCCCAAAACCAGCGACTGGTTGAGGGACTACCACCACCGGGCCAAGCATACCATTGCAAAACTGCATAGGTCTGTTGCGGAGTCCATCCTCTCAAAAACTGCGCCTCTACTTGTCCTGAGGATGCGGCGGCAGAGTCTCCGGGCGGCGTGGGGAAATGAATTCGACGATGGGAGTCAGCTGTCCATTGCTGAACTCCTCGAATATCCATCCATTCCACCTGGGGCTGATCGGTGTGCCAGGTTTGGGGCCGTAAAAGTAAGAAAACAGGTGTTCCAGATGCTGCAGAGTTGGTGTCATCGGCGACTAAACTCTGGACAGACCACTGTTTCCCTCCGATCTGTCGAGAGTCTTGGCTGAGTGTTGTCCAGCCGGGAATGGTCAAGCCCTCATCTCGCATTGCCCGCAGCTCTCCAATCTGTTCGACTTCAGGCAGATTGACCCAGGGCCAGCCGTTTGTGAAGTAGTTGGGAACGGCGCTAGCGGCTGCGATCGCCAGGATAAATAGGACGATCAGCAGTTTGATGAGCTGGGTGCGTCGAGAGTTGGCAGGTTGGGAAAGCATGGTCATTGGCAGAGACTGTCGTCAAGATACGGTCAAAAAGCATTTCAGATGTTTAGGAACAGCTAGCTCAGGAACAGCTAGTTCAGGAACAGCTAGGCTTGGGGATCAGCGGTGGGTGGATCAGGAAACCAGTGATCGAGGCCCCGTAGCAGTAACACGATTAGTCCCAGCATGGTTGCTGAGTACAGATCGCCACCCCAACCTTCGTGCAGTAGGTCAAAGGCTTGTTCGCGTCCGGTGCCGTGGAAGAAGGTGAGCAGTGCGTTGCGAATGATATTGGCTACAACGCTGATCACCACAATGCTGCCAAAAAATCCAACGGTTTTGGTTCGAGAGGTCCAGGTTCCAGTCCAGTAGACCAGCATTAACCCGACATACAAACTGGTAAATAACATTTTGAGCCCCGCACAGTAGGGAGCCACCTCAACGATGCGATCGTTGACAAACAGGTAAATCTGGCTGACCTGAACGTCAATTCCAAACTGCAGCAAAATGAATCCAGCTGTGCCTGCAATAAAGCGTTGGAGCGGCAGTGTGTAGGGAACTACCAGGTAGGGCAGCGCGTTGGGGGTCGATAGCAGGATCAGCAGGAGGGGGAAGGCCTGTAGCCGCAAACCGGGGATACCCTTCAGCCACAGACATAGGCCTGCTAAGACGACCGGAAGAGAAAAGTTGATCAAATCCGAGAGGCCACTGCGGTATAGGAGCACTCCCAGAATCAACAGGGCAATCCCACCTAGATTTGTGGCACTTGGGAGTTGTTGCCAGCGATCGCGCTGACCCCAAGCTAGGTAAGCTGCAAACGGCAGCCCAATCAGGCCGTGACTAAAGTATTCATGCTCAATGCTAATCGTTTTGTTGAGCCACCCGTCATACCAGTGGATAACCAATGGGACGTACATGAGCAGGAGCAAGCCTGCTATAGCAAAGCTGGGGAGCGATCGCTCCGGGGAGAGAGAGAGTTTTGGGAGCCGAATTTGCATGGCTTCATCCTGGGATCAACGAGCGACAAGGTTGCTGATTAGAAGTAGCTGACGAAGCTTGCACCAACGTGGTAATAGCTGATACCACTTGCTCAATGTGAGCCCCACTGAGGCCGGGATACATGGGTAGGGACAAAATTTCCTGACACAGGGTCTCGGCATGGGGGAAGTCTCCGTAGCCATAGCCCATATTTTGGAACGCGGGCTGAAAATGACAAGGAATTGGGTAGTGAATCCCAGTTTGAATCCCTTGCTCCGCCAGTCTATCTTGAATGGTAGTCCGATCCAGCGGACAATCCTCCATCACACGAATGACATAGAGGTGGTAAACATGGCCACTATCGCTTTGATTGAGGATCGGTACAATGCCGTAGTCTCTCAAGGGCGCTAGTAGGGCGTCGTAATGTTGAGCCACTCGATAGCGGTCAAGATTCCAGCTTGCCAAATGGGGAAGCTTGGCGCTCAGAACCGCCGCTTGTATGGTGTCTAGACGGCTGTTGGTGCCATAGTCGGTGTGGTAATACTTGCGAGGTGCGCCGTAGTTGCGGAGCGATCGCATTGTTTGGGCAATAATGCCATCTCGCGTGACGAGCATGCCGCCATCCCCAAAGGCACCCAAGTTTTTGCTGGGGTAAAAGCTAAACGCTGCGGCAATCCCAACCGATCCAGCTCGGTATCCTTCTCGTTCTGCCATGTGGGCCTGAGCTGCATCCTCAAACACTAGCAGGTCGTAGGTGCTGGCAAGGGTAAGCAGCTGCTGCGGGGAAACCATTTGTCCATAGAGATGAACCGGAAGAATGGCGCGGGTCCGGCTCGTAATGGCTTTCTCTGCGGCGATCAGGTCAATCAGGGCTGTTTCTGGATCGCAGTCCACCAGAATGGCTGTTGCCCCAGTCCGCAAAACTCCAATCAGCGTAGCCACAAACGTATTGGCTGGGAGTAAAACTTCATCTCCGGGGCCAATCCCGCAGGCACTCAATCCTAGGGCGATCGCATCTGTTCCAGAGGCAACCCCAATGCCATGCTCAGTTCGACAAGCTTGGGAGAAGGCCACTTCAAATTCAGATAGCGCTTGGCCCAAAACGTAGTCGCCGCGATCTAAAACAGATTGCAGAGCCTGATTGAGCTGTGCCTGGATAGGCGCATGTTGGAGGGTGAGATCGACAAATGGAATGCTGGTAGTAGGACGGTTCATAGCCGAGAGGTTGGCAAGGTAGGGGAACTCGAAGTCTGCTGTCGGGGACGCGATGGGGCCATAACTTAGTTATGGGCGATTTATCACGGCTTGCACACCGTGATCCGGTGAAGAGTCTGTAAAGCCTGACCAGAAAAGCCTGGGAGTTGAGGGAGGAATTTTAGATTGCTCAAAACAGGAGTAAGGGAATTGGGAATGGCAGTTTGCTCAATGGCCTAGGGGGCTGTAATTTGAGGCCATATCTAAAGCTGGTTTTTGTATTATCTACCTGAGATATTTCGCACATGAAATCTTCAAACTTGATGGGCGGGGATCAGCCTTAGACAAACGACCCAATCCTCATTTGAGCTTCATAAAAATGAAGGACTGGCTTACAGTTGGAGTGAGTGTTTTTTTAGCTTAAAAGTTGGCTTATCGGTCTCTAAGCTCGGCTTCAAGTTTATCGGTATGTTCTCTAGGAAAAACACTGATCTGACCGTTATAAGCGTTGCCACTTGGGGTTTGAACGATTTCAACCCAGTAGGAAAAGCGATCGCCCGCTCGCAGCTCTCCTTGAATCGCACTTAGAAGAGGGGTGTTGCGATTTGGGATTAAACTGCCTCTGCTCTGAATTGGATTCTGAGTTGGATTCTGAGTTGGATATTGATAAACCACCTGAGCCTGCTGATAATCCTGATAGATCTCAGGACTGTAGATGGCTCTCAGTGTCTCTTCTAGGCGTTGACGGCTAACGCCATTGACCATATCAAAGAGAGTAATCTGTTCGGTTTGGATGATGCCCGGATTGGGCATGGGAACAGCGCGTCCGGGAGGAGTCATCAATGCCTGGAAGGTAAAGCGTTGGGCTGGTGTATCGCTTTTGCGTACCATCAGCCTTTCGCCACTGGCAGGCCGCAACGTGGGGTGAGCTTGAATCCAAGCTGCAACACCCTCTGCGGTTTGGCCGGGTAGCGCCAAGGCTGGATTTCCCAGCGCCAGTAGGCTCAGAAATGATAAGAGCGAGAGTGAGGACGGCTTGATCGTCATCATGGTCAGTATCCTTGAATGATCGACTCCTTTGGACCCATCAGCGCTTGCCGGGTTCTAAAAAACCAGGTATATCACGGGCAACAATTGGTTCTGCCCTCAGTATTGGCAAATTGATTGGTAAATGGATCAGAAGGGCTGAAATTAGCCCAAATTAGTTTACAAATTAGTTTAACTGTGAGGAAGCATGGCAACTTTAACCACCTTGCGATCGCGCATATCGTGAAACACCTGCTCTAGCTGCTTGAGCGGTTGGCGATCGCTAATCAGCTGCTCAAAGGGCAGGGTCTGACTGGCTAAAAGGGCCAGCGCCTCGCGCACATACGGCGGTGTGTTGTGAAAAACCCCTTTCAGCGTGAGTTCGCTGTAGTGAAGCTGCTCTGTGCTAACGGTGATGGTGGTATCGCGAGGACAACCCCCAAACAGATTGACGGTGGCTCCTGGACGGGCAGAGGCGATCGCCATTTCCCACACAGCCGGAACACCCGTGGCTTCAACCACCACATCCGCGCCCCAGCCGTCGGTGAGACTTTTCACAACGCTGGGAATGTCTGTAATCCGGTGATGGTTGAAGGTCTGAGCTGCGCCAAACTGCTCACCAATCTGTAACCGCTGATCGTTGCCGCCAAACAAAAAGACTTCTGCCGATTGTTGCACTAAGGCTCCCACAAACATCAGCCCGATCGCCCCGTCTCCAATCACAACGACGCGATCGCCCGGTTTCACATTAGAACGAGCGGCTCCATGCAAAACACAGGCCAGAGGTTCTGTCATGGCGGCGATCGCATCTGGTAAGCCCTCTGGAATCGAGAGCAGGTTGTGCTGCACGATCGGAGCCGGAATTTTTAGATATTCGGCAAATGTGCCGTTATTGAACGTGAGATTGGGACAGAGAGAATATTCCTGACGCTGGCAAAAAAAGCAGGTCATACAGGGGGCAGAGTTGTTGGCGACGACGCGATCGCCCACCTTCCAGCCTGCAACACCGTCTCCCAGCGCCACAATTCGACCCGCTGCTTCATGGCCAAATGGAGTTGGAGGTTTCAACATGCGGGCATGTCCCCCTCGACGCCAGACTTTCAGGTCAGTGCCGCAAGTAGTCGCTGCAGTTACCTCAATCACCACTTCTCCTGCGGCTGGTGTTGGCTCGGCAACCGCTTCCAGTCGCAAATCTTCCTGACCGTAGAGTAAAGCTGCTAGCACGTCATCTGCCCCGGAAACTACCTCGAATCTCCCTGATTTTACGCTGGATGGCGTTCCTGAACACAAAAAAAGGCACCCGTAACGAGTGCCCATATGGCCCAATTCAACACAACTGAGCTTTAATATTCAGGAACAGACGGATCAACTTCGCGACTCCAGGCCGTAATGCCGCCTTTGACGTTGATGCCCTCAATGCCCGCTTCCTTGAGGATGCCGAGCGCCTTGGCAGAGCGACCGCCCATCTTACAGTGGGCAATCAGCTTATGGCCATTGAGTAGCTCCTTAACCTTGCTGACGCCTTCACCGTTTTCGATGTCAGGTAAGGGCACTAGCACAGAGCCTGGAATCTGAGCAATTTCGTACTCACCCGGATTGCGAACATCCAGCAGCACGAAGTCATCTGCACCACTGTCGAGTAGTTGCTTGAGTTCTTGAACCGTCATCTCTTGCATGGCTGCCTGCTGTTCTGCCTCCGCTGCCTGGGCCTGAGGAATGCCGCAAAACTCCTCATAGTCAATCAATTTCTCAATCACAGGCCGCTCAGGGTTGGGACGCAGCTTCAGCTCGCGGAAGGTCATATCTAGCGCATTAAACAGCAGTAGCCGACCATTCAGCGTTTTGCCTTGCCCTAAGATGATCTTGACCGTTTCGGTGGCCTGAATCACGCCAATAATTCCTGGCAGAATGCCCAAAACGCCTCCTTCAGCGCAAGAGGGCACCATTCCTGGCGGTGGGGGCTCGGGATAAAGATCGCGGTAATTTGGCCCACCCTCATAGTTGAAGACAGTCGCCTGCCCCTCAAACCGGAAGATGGAGCCGTAGACATTGGGCTTGTTGAGCAGCACGCACGCATCGTTGACCAGGTAGCGAGTCGGGAAGTTGTCCGTACCGTCTACCACAATGTCGTAGGGGCGCATCAGGTCGAGCGCATTTTCTGAGGAGATGCGCGTCTCGTATAGATCAACCTGACATTGCGGATTGATCTCGTGAATGCGATTCTTTGCCGATTCAATCTTGGGCTTACCCACCCAGGAGGTGCCGTGAATCACCTGACGCTGGAGGTTGGAATGATCGACCACGTCAAAATCTACGATCCCGATGCGTCCAACGCCCGCTGCGGCTAAATAAAGCAATAGGGGCGAACCCAAGCCGCCTGTCCCAATGCATAAAACACTGGCAGCTTTGAGGCGCTTTTGCCCTTCTAGGCCGACTTCGGGCAGGATCAGGTGGCGGGAATAGCGTTCGTATTCTTCTCGACTCAGCTGGATTTCATCCAGGTTGGGATTTAACATGGCGATGGCAAGACAAAAACGATGGGTCTGCAGAAAGGGATGAACTAGCGGGTGTACGGGGTCGTGCTCAACAGATCTTCGGGCTGAAACTGATGGCGTTCATCAAGGTTCCAACAGCGAAAGTCTCTAACATTACCCTGGTGTACGGAAACAATCATATAAGCGTATTGGGGCCAAGCACAGGCGCGATCGCATTCTGAGGGAATGGCAGGATGATCGGTGTGAGAATGATAGATCCCAATCACATTTAGCTGCTGCTGACGGGCATACCGCTGAGCCTCTAGCATATCTTTGGGATCGATCCAGTAGCGGCGCGTTTTGTTGAGGGGGTGATCGGCTAGGGGGGCAATCTCTTGCATCGACATCGCTGTTTCCTCACTCCAGGCATTCTCAGTCGGCCAGACTTCTATGACGGTTTTGGGGGCTGCATCTGCTGGGCTAGACTCCCCTAGCAACAGTCCACAGCATTCTTCCGGGTAGGTCTGCTCGGCGTGAGTGGCGATCGCCCGCAAGTGTTCAGAGCAAAGCTGAAGAACCACTAATCCAGGTCAAATTCCGCAGTGAGGTTGACGACAGAAACTCTATTTTAAGCCTGGATTAGCCAAAGTTAGCTGAGAAATTTATGAGTCTTTTAGCTGCACCTGCTTGAATTGGAAAAGCGATCGCCTTTCTAAGGGTGGCGTCTCAATGGTGGCGGCCCGCCCCCAGATATAGCTCGCCCACCTTCGGATCGTCGAGCAGATCGGCACCTCGTCCTTCAACGCGATCGCGTCCAGACTCCAGCACATAGCCCCGATCTGCCATCTCCAGCGCTTTTCGAGCATTTTGCTCAACCAGGACGATCGCCGTTCCGGTCGCGTTAATTTGTTTGATGCGCTCAAAAACGCTATTGACCAGAATAGGAGATAGCGCCGCTGAAGGCTCATCCAACAGCAATAAGCTTGGCTGCAACATCAAAGCTCGCCCCATCGCCAACTGCTGCCGCTCTCCGCCTGAAAGGGTACCTGCCCGCTGTCGTCGTCGCTCTGCCAAAACAGGAAACGTCGTAAAGATTTGCTGCTTCAGGTCTTTTAAGGAATCATTGCGGATGAAAGCTCCCATCTCTAAATTCTCTTCAACACTGAGAGATGGAAAGACATTCGAAATCTGAGGAACGTAGCACATGCCGCGTTCGACGATTTGGTTAGACTTCAGGCCCACAATGTTTTCGCCCTTGAAATCAATCTTGCCTCGATTGGGAGTAAGCAAGCCAAAAATTGCTTTTGCCAAGGTAGACTTGCCTGCCCCATTGGGACCAATCACGGCAACCAGCTCACCTGGATAAATTTTGAAGTTAATGCCCTGCAAGATATCTAGGTCTTGAACATACCCAGCATAAACATCTTCAACCTGTAGCAAGGGTTCGGCGTCATTCATAGGGGCCTTGGAGTAGCAGTCAGCGATCGCGAGTTTGAGTGAAAGCTTAATGGTTATAGCAAAATCTAAGGAGTTGTGGTGGCATTGTGGTGGAACTGTGGTGGCGTTGTGGTGAGAGGCCCATCTAAAAAATTAAGGTCAGGGTAAAGCTGAAAACTCTTACGCCTGACCTTAAACTGCTCACCGCTGCGACAATCCCTATTGGGGAGTGCTCTGTAAATCGGGCCTTTCGTCCGGCAAGATTGCATCTTCGACTGGACAAACCTGCAAGCAGATCCCGCAGTCAATGCAGGTGGCAAAGTCAATCCAGTACCAGTCAGTTCCCTTCGTATTTTTTCCTGGTCCTTCATGGATGCAGGCTACAGGGCAGGCATCAACGCAATCAGCGACGCCTTCACAGACATTCGTCACAATGGTATGGGGCACAGTGTTCTCTCTCGAAAATCAGCAGAATTGGGTCTGAATTGGCTTTTTCTTTAGCCTAGCAGGTTGGTCTATTTCTCGCGAAGCCGGGTCAGAGGTCACTCAGGAATAATTTCAGTGACAACTCTGTTCCCACTGTCGCCACCGCTGACCACAATAGTTTCTTCTTCCAGTCGGCCTACGGCTCGCTGCCCTCGGAGCGTCACAGCGGGTTCACTCTGGCGATAATTGACATTGCCCTCAGCAATGACCTGCTGAGTCTCAACATTCCAGGTGAGTCGATCTGAGGTGAGTCGGGAGCGATCGCGCTGCCCCACCGCCCTGACGTTGGTGATGAGATAGAACAAGTTGCGCTGCAAATCCATTCGGCCTTGATTGGCAGCAAACCGGACCTGCCGCTCCCGGTGAACAATGTTGATAGGTTCGTTTGAAACTACCGTTTCATTGGCTAAATTCCAGATCAGCGCATCACTCGAAATTTGTAGAGGCGGATCTTGCAGCGCCAACTGAGCATTTTGCTGCAGCGTCGCTACTTGTGTTTCTAGGTTGATCTCTCCAGTTTCACCTCTGGCCCGGTCCGTGACTTGGTTTCCCGCCAGTCGGTGAATCTGCACGGGGCGATCGCTCACCACGCGCTGCTCCTCCATCTCCCAAACAACCTCCTCACTTCTGAGGCGCAGCCGGGGATCTTGGGCATTTGCTACAACTTGGCCACTGAGCTCCATCCGCTGCTCTCGGCTCAAGACTCGCCCTTCCTGGGCCGAAACAGTGACCTGGGGATGGGTCCCGGTCAAATTATCGCGAACCAACAAAACATCCTCTTGAGGCAACCATTCCAGCTCATCACCTCGCAAGATGGCACCACTGCGGATATCAGTGGCGACAATTTTGCCCCGCAGAAAAATCTTCTGACCATCCTGCCGAATGTCACCCCGTTCCGCCTGAACGCGAAACACCGGTTCTCCATCTTGAAAAAGCTCACCATCTGGATTGGTGACCCGTGCCAACCTGCGATCAGGACTATAGGTGGCCTGATCGGCCTTCACCTTCCAAACGGTTTCTCCCTGCTCATTCGCCTGTTCTAGGGTGATGTTATTGAAGGTGAGGTTGCTATCGACTGGGCTATCGGCCACGTCTGATTCCAGAGGCTCAGTCGCCTGATTCCTTCGGCAGGCTGCCGTACCAAACAGCAGAAGAATCAAGAGTAGGGAAAGGGCTTTCAAGCGCAGTCCGGATTGGATGGACAGACCAAGTTGAGTCAGCATCTAATAGTTCTCGATTCCCACTAGGGCGTCACAAATATGGACCAGAGATTCTCTGCAAACGCTAGCTTACCGAATCCTGGATGCAGTGGATGACAAGATAGACGCTGAGACAGGCAGATTGCTCCCTGCCTGCTCACTCAGCACTCCTTTTTGCGCTTTACTTTTTGCTTTTTATTTGGAACTGACCCGTAACTTAAGGCTCTGCCTGATCATCAGCGAGGCTGATACTCGAGAGAGGCCGATAAGTGTAGTTGTGTCGGGGTGTTTTTTGAATGTCTTCCTTAATGCCGTCTAAGTCAATGTAGCGGTCAGCCACATTGATCAGGCTGTCGCTGGTCATCGAACGCAAGCTCACCACCTCAACTCGAACGCCTCGATAGCTCACGGCATCGACCGCGTAGGCCAGATCTCCATCCCCACTAACCAGTACGGCAGTGTCATAGGCACCGACCAAGGCCATCATATCAACGGCAATCTCAACATCGAGATTGGCCTTCTTCGACCCGTCTGGAAGCTGAACAAGGTCCTTAGAAATCACTCGGTAGCCATTGCGTCTCATCCACAATAGAAACCCTTGCTGTTTCTCATTGGTGCGATCGACGCCCGTATAGAAAAAAGAACGCAACAGACGAGAACCAGAAATTAGGCGGCAGAGGAGCTTGGTGTAATCGATCTCAATCCCAAGTTGGAGCGCAGCATAAAACAAATTGGAACCATCAATAAAGATGGCCACCCGGCCTCTATTTTCTAATACTTGTTCGGGTGTAAATACAGAGTCATTCTCAACATGATTGAACATGATTTTTATACCTCAGTTTTATGAAAAGATTGAAAACTTGATGAAAGTACATTTTGCCGATAGCTAGTGTAGATCGTCTAATTTAAAACGACTATACCGATAGCTCTAGGCGTTGAAAAACAGGTTGGGGATCACCTAAAACTTGTCCTATCGGTAGGATTCCCCATTGTGAATGAATCTCGAACACTGTAGAAGCACCCACCTCGCGTTGATTGAAATCAGTAGTAAATCCTAGCTGTTTGTAAACAGCCGTACTGATGTGGGGAATGATCGGCGAGAGTAAGTAGGCGGCTAATCTAACGGACTCCAGAACCGCATAAAGAACTTGATCGACTGCAGTTTGATTGCCCTGTTTGTAGAGCGACCAAGGGGCTTGATCGTCAACAAACTTATTTCCTGCTTTTACCAAGCTAAAGATGAGCTCGCAAGCTTGACCAAACGCTAACTTTTCGTAGGCAGCCACAACCTGTTCACCAAGGGGAAGGCCCTTTGATTTGAGGATGTTGTCATTGCCGATCGCTTCGACTGACAGATCGGGAACTCGGCGATCGCAGTACTTGTGAGCCATGCGAAGGGTCCGGTTGAGCAAATTACCTAGATCGTTTGCTAAGTCAGCGTTAAGGATATTGACGAAACGAGTTTCATTAAAGTCTCCGTCTCGGCCAAACTCAATTTCCTTCAGGAAGTAGTAACGAATCGCATCCGATCCGTACTGGTTGACCAGCGCCACTGGATCAAGGGTATTGCCGAGGCTTTTACCCATCTTCTGGCCATCTTTGGTCAGAAATCCGTGGCCAAACACCTTTTCCGGCACGGGTAAGCCTGCCGACATTAGCATCGCGGGCCAATAAACAGCGTGAAACCGTAGGATATCTTTTCCGATCAGGTGTAGGTTGATGGGCCACCAATGTGCGAGGGCATTTTCTAGGGTGGGTTCATCTTCTGGCTCTAGTAGCGCTGTGGCATATCCCAACAGAGCATCAAACCAAACATAGAGAGTATGGTTGGGGTCTGCCGGAACTGGAAAGCCCCAATCTAGATTAATGCGCGAAATTGAGAAATCCTGCAATCCTTGGCTGACAAAGCTCAAGACTTCGTTTCGACGCATCTCAGGCTGAATAAAGTCAGGCTGCTCGCGATAGAGGGCTTCCAGCTTGTCCTGGTACTTCGAGAGCCGGAAGAAGTAGTTTTGCTCGTCTCGCCATTCCGCTTCACGGTTAACGTGAATTGAGCAGCGCCGACCTTCTAGGAGATCTCGCTCTTCTTTAAACTCTTCACAAGCAACGCAGTACCAACCTTTCTGCTGATCCAGGTAGATGTCACCCTGATCCCAGACGCGCTGGAAGAACTCCTTGACGATCGCCTCATGCCGGGGGGCTGTCGTGCGGCTGAAACGGTCGTATTGGATGTTGAGCTGCTCCCATAGAGTTGTGAAACCAGCTGCGATTTGATCACAGTGATCTTGGGGCGATCGCCCTAGCGTCTCTGCTGTCCGTTGAATTTTTTGCCCGTGCTCATCGGTCCCCGTGATTAGGAGGACAGATTTACCTCGCAGTCTCTGAAAACGAGCGATCGCATCGGCAGCAATCGTGGTATACGCACTACCGATGTGAGGCAAATCATTTACGTAATAGAGAGGCGTTGTGATTGCAAATGTGTTTTTATCCGCAGCGGTGGAACTCATGGAAATATTAAAAAGTACCCCTAAAACTGAATCTAATCATACATGAGGGGTCTTAGATTATGCATTCTGTTATTTCTAATCTAACCTGCGAAACAAAAAATTGGTTAATACAGAAGTGAAGAAAACATCCTAAAACCGGAATACCCCTTAATCCTAATCGTAAACTTTGATTAGAACAATTCAAAAAACATTAAATTATCAGATCAAGAGCTTCATCTTCAAGGGAGAAGTGGCACTAAAATGCCGATTTTGGAGGAGCAGATTTGACGGTAGTGGTATTAGGAACCTCTGCGGCTCTCATTTATGAGAGGTATTAGATTACACCGAACCCTAAGAGTTTTAACAGAGACCTTGTAGCTTATTAGTATGAATCATGAAAGTACGGCTATCGATGAATTCAGCCTAAGCTTTGCTGGTGCTCTTTCTAGAGAGGTTGATCAGCCCCTATCAAAGTAGAGAGCCTTGGTTCTGCGCGCTCTGCCGATGTGTATATTTTGGGTTTTTGGCCCCCAAGTCTTGATGAGTGTCATGTAAATTAATATTAAGGCCTGATTCGATTTAAGTAAAAGCAGGTCGTGTCCTTGCAAGTGAGTGATGCATGCCAATTCAGGGTCCGCTTCTGATTTCTCACCAACTGCTTGACCTGTTGGGCGTTCGGATGTTTTTGTACCACCAAAACCGTATTCCTGTGCAGGGCTCGGTTTTGGTGGTCAGCAACCATCGCAGTTTTTTGGATGCTCCATTGCTGATGGTGGCGCTCGATCGCACGGTTAGGTTTGCCTGCCATCACTACATGGGGCAGGTGCCGCTGCTGCGGGAGGTTGTAACTCGGTTGGGGGCGTTTCCCCTTGACGCGCCTGGGCAGCGACAGCAGTCTTTCTTTCAACAAGCGACGCAGCTGTTGCAGTCGCATCAGACCGTGGGGGTTTTCTCAGAAGGGGCACAGCCCATGATACGGTTGACGCAGCCCGATCGAGTTGGGGAATTCCATCGGGGATTTGCTCACCTAGCATTTCGGGCACCGCTTCAGGATCTCGCGGTTTTGCCTGTGGCGATCGTCTCCCAGGATGAGGTCAACAATTCTGCTGTGCCACTCAGGCTGCTCAACTGGTTTGATCCGTCCGAACCTTTGTTTGATCAGGCGGGTTGGCATCCAATGGTGATCTATCGTCGCGTCAATGTCATGGTGGGTCAGCCCATGTGGATCACGCCCTCTCAACAGGAAGCCTACCAAGGCAAGCAGGCAAAAACGGCAGTTGCAGACCTGACCGACCACTGCCATACCGAAATTCAAACTTTACTCCGCCAAGGTTATTGAAGAATGCCGCGCCATGCTCTCTTTTTTCGCAGGCCTAGGCCAATTAAGCCAGAAGCACCTTTATTTGTATTCCTGCCTGGAATGGATGGCACAGGCCAACTTTTGCGTGCCCAAACAGAAGGCCTAGAACAGCTCTTTGATATTCGCTGTTTGGCCATTGCGGTCGATGATCTGACAGGCTGGGATGACTTGGCCGATCAGGTGATTGCGCTGGTTGCGGAGGATGTGTTGCACCGTCCCGATCGCTCGGTATATCTCTGCGGAGAGTCTTTTGGTGGCTGTCTAGCGTTGAAGATTGTATTAAGAGCGCCTCAGCTGTTTGAACGACTCATTCTGGTCAATCCAGCCTCATCGTTTGCTCAACGCCCCTGGGTGAGCTGGAGTTCACACCTGACTCGTCTGTTGCCAGAGCCGATGTATCAGGCTTCTTGTGTGGGATTACTTCCTTTTCTGGCCTCACTAGGACGCATCGAAGCGGGCGATCGCTATGCCCTCCTCAAAGCTATGCAGTCGGTCACTCAGGAGGCTTCTATTTGGCGTTTATCGCTGCTCCAGGGTTTTGATGTCCATGAATATCAACTGCGGCAGATTACGCAGCCGACATTGCTAGTGGGCAGCAAAGCCGATCGCCTGCTGCCCTCGGTGCTAGAAGTACAAAGGCTAGCCAATTACATTCCTCGGACTGAGACCCATCTGTTGCCCGACAGCGGACATGCATGTTTGCTTGAAACAGAAGTCAATCTGTATGAAATTATGCGGGCCTCGGGCTTCCTGAACTTCCAGGAAAAAGCATCCTTGTTGCAACAGGCTAGCTGATTTCTCGATACAGGCTTGTCTCGATACAGGCTTGTCTCGATGCAGGCTTGTCTCGATACAGCCTCGCGTTCTTAGGACCCGCGCTCTAGGACCGCATTGCCCGACGCAGTGCTTCTTTTTGCTGGGGAGAGAGGGAGGCTACGACTTCGCGAGCTTTGGAAGTTTCTAAGGCTTTGAGTAGGCTCAGTAATTCTTCCTGCATCAGCTCTCCGATGCGAGAAATAGGCGGATCTAGCACCTCGTCGGCTTCGGGATGGCGACAAACACCTGCATCGCAATTGAGGCCTAGCTGATGCCAGTACATCGTTGGTACAACCCAACCCCGTTGGCCAAAGTGTTCGTGGTTGAGAAGGTTACTTTCTAGGTAAGCTTTGGGAGACTCATACTGCTTGAGTTCGCGGGGGTAGGGGACTGTGAAGCAGCCAAACTCTTTGCGATATTCTTCCGAGTCTAGGAGTGCAGTAATTAGCTTCGTTACTCCATCCTGCATCAAAATCTTGCTATATAGCTGAAGCTCTGCTTGGGCTTGTGGGGCTCGACCCAAGAAGTGTTTGAAACACCAGTCTAAAAACTTCAGGTTAGAGGAGTTAAAGTAAAAGGCTTTAAGGTATACCTCAGAATGCCCTAACACTTTAAGGAAGCGTCGCACACCGATTTTGTCTGAGAGAAAATCTTTCTCGGCGCGGACTAAAAGGCGACGCTCGTAGCCGTAGGGCTGTCGCTCTAGAATTTGCTGATAGATTTGATATAGAGCATTCTGCCGCTCTTCGCAGGAAGAGTGACGATTGACGGTAATCGGTTTGACATGATCCATAGGTGGCCTTCCTTAAACCAGAATGATGGAATGGCTGGAAATCACACAAACGCAGTAGGAAAGCTATAAAGACGAGTTGGATCAAGCGTGGGATTGGAGGGACAATGTCACGCTGTCTAGATAGGGACGAACCAGGTTGCTGACGGAGGGGGAGAGACTAGCATTGACGGCATCCTGGAGCGCACGATAGGCGATCGCACATTGAGCAGTCTTCTTGTGGGCTAGCAGAATGGTGTCTAACCACGACATCATTTGCTCTTTGAAGAAGATTTCGTCATCTCTCAGGATGGAAACGGCGATATAGCGCAATACTTCTGACATGTCATATTGACAGCGCTTGCCGTGTTTTTGAATCAGCTCTGGATGCATCTGAGCGAGCTTTCGGAGTGCCTGCAGGATCAGGTTGTGACTTTGATCGCGTAGGGCTTGATAGGCTTCTAGACGGGTTGCGTAACTTTGGAAGTATTCTTCCAAAGGCTTTAACTCCTGGCTTTCCAGGTAGCGGCCATCTGCTTCTAAGACAGTCTTCTCTAAGGTGTGGTTTAAGGTGTGCATGGCAGTCTTACAGGTAGAAGGAATTTGCGGCAGAGAGTCAATCACAGCCCCCAACCCCTAATGTTGGGCCATAGCGTTGGGCCATAACGTTCGGCCATAGCGTTGGGACTGGCTAGTGCTTCGGAAGAACACCCCGTTTCGTAGCCTTTCGTAGCCTATTTCCAGACTGCCCTGGAGAAAAATTTAGCTCAACAGGTTGATGCGATTCTTAATATCAAGTGACATTGCTCAACAACCTGCTCAAGGCTTGAGAAAGGTGGGGGAGCGCTAAAGATTTGCTCCCAAGGAGGCTCCAAGGAGGCATAGAGACTTGGTAGGGTAGTGAGAGAGTCAACTTTGTCTTCGGGATTACGTCTTTGTCGAAACAGCAGTCGAAACAGCAATTTATCGCGAATGTAGATACTCATTTGCTCGCGCAGGTGGATCAGCTAACGGGCGATCGCAATACTGCCATTGAGGAGGCGCTGCGCTTGTGGTGTGAGAAAAAGCGGCTAACTTTAGCTCCTTTGGCTCCTTTGCCTCCAGCCCAGTCCATCGTTCCGACCCAGCCTGCGGTGGAGCGAGCGCCTTCCAAAACAGAAGTAGAAGATATTCTGAGTCGCTCTGCACAGCAGCATCGTCAGCGACATGATAGTGATGAAACGGGATGGCTGGTTTGAGGATGAAGAATGGACGTTTTGAGGCGGGCCTATGACTATGCGGCTAGCAATCCAGATCGATTGATTGGCGCACTCGAACAACATCTGCTGCTAGTGTTGGTGCCGTTGGCGATTGGGCTGATTGTCGGATTGCCGCTGGGGCTTTGGAGTGCGCGATCGCGTTCGGCCTCTGCGGTGTTGATCAACAGCTTTAATGCGCTGCGGGTGATTCCCAGTTTGGCGATTTTGTTTCTGGCCATTCCCTACTTTGGCCTGAGTTTTCAGTCGGCGGCGATCGCCCTCACCCTGCTCGTGATGCCGCCCATTCTGATTAGCACAGATGTTGCCTTCCGCAATATTGATCCGATGGTGAGAGAAGCTGCCTACGGAATGGGCATGGCGTCTGGGCAAGTGTTGCGGTCGATCGAAATTCCGCTGGCTTTGCCTGTTGTGATCGCCGGGATCAAAACGGCAACGGTAGAGGTGATTGCCAGTGCGACGCTAGCAGCGTTTATTGGTGCAGGTGGATTGGGCAGCTTTATTGTGTTGGGGTTTGCGCTCTACGACAATGCCGTTTTGTTGGTTGGCGCAATTCCAGTAGCGATTTTGGCGCTGTTGGCCGAAACGGGATTGAGTGCGCTGCAGCGATCGGTTCAGCCTCCCCGCTAAGGCCGAATATCAAGGCTGGAGCCGGACCAAACGATTTTCCTGGCGACGGGCATGGCGTCGAATCCGTCGAGTTGGATTGGCAGATGCTTCTAGAGCGAGTAAAGCGCCATTAAAGATAAAGGCTAGGAGGGAGACGGCGATCGCCCCAGCCCAGATTTTGTCATAGCGTCCGGCTTGAGCAATGCCGTCGAATAGCAGAACACCTAATCCTCCGGCTCCAAATTTGGCTCCGATGGTGGCGATCGCAATGGCAATAATGGCTGACAAACGCAGCCCTGCCAAAAATATGGGCAAAATCAGCGGCACCTGAATCGTCCACCAACGCTGCCATGCATTCATTCCCATGCCTCTAGCGGCTTCTAGCACGGCAGGCCGAATCGACTGCAACCCCACAGACAGGCTACGAACCAGAATCACCTGCGTGTAGAGAATCATCGCCACAATCACAGAGCGGTCATTGAGCCCAAAGATGGGCACCAGCAGAATGATGAGCGCCAAACTGGGGATCGTATAGAGCGTTCCTAACAACCCTAAGATGGGCGTGCTCAGCCACGGAACGTGGGTAATCAGCAGGGCCAAGGGGATCGCAATCAAGATGGCGATCGCCAGAGTCAGGCAAGTCATTTGTAGATGTTGCAGGAACAGCGTCCAAGTGATGCTGGGATTATTGAGGATGTAGCTCATGAGAGGGGAGGAGTCAGGGCAATAGAGATGCCGATTGATTGCGGTCTGGGCAAGAAGGCGAGGCGTAATGGAGAGAGATTAGGCGCTGGGTTCTAGATTGGCGGAGTCTCGGATATGTTCGAGGGTGAGGATACCAACGGCGGCGTCGTTTTCCAGGACAGTGAGAGTTTGGGCTCCAGTTTTGAGGATGAGGGAAAGCGCGCTGCGGAGGCTTTCGTGGTGAGCAATGGTGGGGCCGTGTTGATGCTGATGGCCTGCTGGAGGGGCGGTCATGGCCGTTTCGACGCGCAGTAGGCTCAACTGTCGCACCATATCGTCAGCCCCAACTAGGTTGTGCACAAAGTCGTTGGCGGGTTTGGTCAGGATGTTGAAGGGCGTATCGTATTGGACGATTTTTCCTTGATCCAAAATCAAAATGTAGTCGGCGAGGCGCAGAGCTTCTTCAACATCGTGGGATACAAACAGGATCGTTTTTTTGAGCTGGCGCTGGAGCCGCAAGATTTCGTCTTGTAGGCTAGTGCGGGTAATGGCGTCGATGGCTCCAAACGGTTCATCCATGAGCATGACGTTAGGATCTCCGGCCAAAGCTCGGGCTAGCCCAATACGTTGCTGTTGGCCGCCTGAGAGTTGAGAGGGGTAGCGATCGCGGTATTCCTGTGGCGACAGCTTGACCAGCGTGAGCAACTCATCGATCCGAGCTTGAGTTTTGGGGCGAGACCAGCCCAGCAGTTTGGGGACAACGGCGATATTCTGGGCAACTGTCATATGGGGAAACAGCCCCGATTGCTGAATCACATAGCCAATTTGCTGACGAAGTGCGGTGACTTTCATCCGCTGAATATTGACATCGTTCAGATAAATTTGGCCAGAGGTGGTCTCATAGAGGCGATTCACCATCTTGAGCAAGGTGGTTTTGCCGCAGCCCGAAGGCCCCAAGATCACAACCAGCTTGCCTGCTTCGACCTCCAGTGTGCAGTGATCGACAGCCCAGCGAGCGGTCCCCGGAAACTTTAGCGAGACTTGTTCAAAGCGAATGGCACTCACGGGGCTCCTCTTAATTGGGTCGTCAAGACGTCGCACAATGGCAATTATTTCTCTATCAACGCTGCTTTAGCTGCTTTGCAGGATGCCTTCCTGCTCCAAGAAGTCGCGCGCAACGTCGGCGGGCTCACGCTGGTTGCCGCTGACTTCGTAGTTGAGGCGCTGCATCGTTTCGTTGGTGAGTAGGGGGGCGATCGCATTCAACGCCTCACTCATACCCTCATGGGTTTCTAGAGCCTCCTGCCGCACCACGGGCGCAACTTGATACGGGGGGAATAGATTTTGGTCATCTTCCAGAACAACGAGATCAAAAGCGCTAATTTCGCCATCGGTGCCAAAGGCCACAACGACATCGGCCTCACCGTCTACCAATCCCCGATATCGCAAGCCCGGATCGATCGCTTTGTATTCCCGCAGACTAAAGTTGCCATAGGCGTCTTGAATGCCTGGTAAGCCATCTTCCCGAACTTCAAACTCAGGTGGCCCAATCATGACTAGCTCCTCTGCTTTGGCCGCCATGTCAGAAATCGTTTGAATTTCCAACTGCTCTGCACGTTCTTGGGTCATGGCCAAAGCCTGCGTATTGTTCATCGGTGCGGGGTCGAGCCAGACGAGATTAAACCGTTCTCGATACTCTTGAGCAACTGTGTCATAAACCCCTTGCTGATCGCCCTGGACGGGAAGTTTTAGCACCGTCAAAAGCCCTGTTCCGGTGTATTCAGGATAGAGGTCAATTTCACCGCTGATCAGGCCAGCCTGCGCGACAGGAGTTCCGCCTAGATTGAGTTTGCGCTCGACCTGAAATCCAGCGTCTTCCAAAACGAGCGCATACATTTCGCCCAAAATAAACTGCTCGGTGAAATCTTTAGACCCAACCCGAATCGGTGCATCATTGCCCGCTCCGCCAACATTGCTGCCGACTCCCCCGCAGGCAATGATGGTGAAAGTTGTTAACAGCCCAATCAGGGGGAGGAGCAGCAAGCGGTGAAAGCGTTTCATGATCAAAATCCTTGACTGATGGGGCAATGACAAACCACGAAGCAATGTTCCAGCCATCATACTGGAGATGATCTGGAGTGATCGAGCCTTGCAGGAGGGGACAGACCTCCGTTGGATTGTTGTTCCGTGGGTTGTTTTGTGGGGGTTGGTGTCGGGTTAGCGATCGCGCACCAGCCGCTCAAACTCGGTTCGCAGCGCGTCCACATCGGCCAATCTGGCTACCAAGAGGTTCTCGCGACCCGACTCTTCTAGGCGACGCTTCCAGTGGGTGACCTGTTCTGCATTGTTGAGCCAGAAGTGAACCACTGTATCAACCACTTGGTCGAGATCCCAGCCGCGTTTGGGTGGAACAGGCTCAATCGACTCAATAAACGCATCCAGCGTACATCGATAGCTGCCTAGATACTCAGCTCCAGTGGAGAAAGAGGGCGTAGGATCCTGCTGTTGCGTGAAGAAAGAGATCACAGGAGATACGCCAACGATTTCAAATGTGTAGTTCATTTGAAGTGCTCCTGAATTTTAAATGAAATTTTACTGCTGACAGTTCGGAAAATCCGAATCAAATCCAACAACAAGCTAAAAATCAAACAAAAGTTTTATAAAGATGTCGCCATTTTGGGATAAGTAAAGGCGATCGCAAAACTATCTGAAGAATGAATTAACCTAAACCTGGTTTGGGTTTAGCTCTTGTAGCGGCGGTTCCAAAATGGGCGTCGGCATCGGAATTTCTTCAACTTCAGAAAGCTTTTCGACCGCTAGGCGCGATTGGCTGGTTCCACCTGCTAAGCGGCGCAGCAACTTGGGCCGAGGATCGTGAAGGAGGTAAATGACGCGATCGCCCGATTGCCACTCCTCACTCGCCGGAATGACCAGCAGCCGTTCTTCTCGCTCCACCAATAACGGCACAAGCTCCCCAGCCTCGATCAGCGCCTTCAAATGCACCTGCTGAAACAGAAGCCCCGCCTCTCGCAGCGTTGTTTCTCCCAGCTTGACCGCACTATCGCCCAAATATCGATTCCACGTCTTCAGCGGCATCTGCGACATAAAAGCCTGCTGAACTTTAGAGGTGTTGACAGGAGGAGTATTTGGCTTCGGGTTGATTGAATTTCCTGGCTGGGGTTCACTCGGAAAAACGGCCAACACTCTAGGTGGCTGAAACTCCTCAGCCGCCCGCTGCGCCAACACTAGATTGACTTCGCCATTATTGGTCATCGCCAAAAATGTCCCAGCGGTCGCCAATCCCGCTTTTTCGAGCACATCTGTATCTAGAGCACTGCTGGCAAATACCGGAATCTCTTCTCGTTCGGCCTCCAAACAGGCTGTTTCGTCCGTATCGATCAAAACGACAGATTCGCCCCGTTCGAGCAACAACCGAGCGATCAGTCGGCTCATCGGACTGCAGCCAACAATCACAGCGCCAGTGGCCTCATTTGAAGTGACCCGCAGCAGCTTTGCGACCCATCGGGCCGTCAGTCCCTGCACAAAAACAGTAGAAATGATCGTCAGGAAAACCAGAGCTTTGATCGAGTCTCCTCCGTTAATGCCCCGCTCGGTCAACAGGATCGCAAACAAAGACGCTACCGACGCTGACACAATTCCTTTGGGCGAAATCCAGCAGACGAATAGCTTCTGCCGCCAGTTGAGACCGCTGTTGATGGTGCATAGCCAAACGTTAATGGGCCGAACCACAAACATCAGCACTGCAACGGTAAAGATGGCTCCTTGCCCCAGGGCAAACAAGCTAGCGATCGATAAATCTGCCGACAGGAGAATAAACAGCACTGACACCGCCAAGATGGTGAGCTGTCCCTTAAAGCGCCGCAATAGTCGTTCTTCTGGAACGGAGGAGGCTCGCAGCACAATCCCCGCAACAACGGTTGCCATCAGGCCAGATTCGCCCCGGATAGACTGAGCCAAGCCAAATAAGCCCCAGATTCCAGCCAACACCACCAGGTTTTTTAAGTCTTCAGATAGGAAGTTGGCTCGCTTGAGGATGACCCCCATCAGCCATCCCCCCACGGCTCCGATCGCCCCGCCAATACCGAGCCTCAGCATCAAGCCGCTGACCACCATAAGCGGATCGGCATCTCCATTAAGGATCACGTCTAGAACGACGACCGCTAAGATCGCTCCCACTGGGTCGATGAGGACGCCTTCTCCTTCCAGGATGGCCGCGACCTGACGGTCAACCTTAACCTGCTTTAGGAGGGGGCCAATCACGGTTGGCCCTGTGACTACAACGAGTGCAGCGTATAAGAAGGCGATCGCCCAAGGAAATTCACTCAACCAATGCGCAGCCATGCCGCCACCAATCAAGGTGATCAGCGTGCCGAAGGTGACGAGATTTCGCAAACTACCCGAGACTCGACCCAGATCTCGCAGTTCTAGGTTGAGCCCTCCCTCAAACAAAATCAGCGCAACGGAGAGCGCCACAATCACTTCAAGCCCTGGGCCGAGCAGATTTGGATGCAATAATCCTAGGCCATCTGAACCTAGCAGAATGCCAAAGAGAAGCAGAAACACAATGCTAGGGACTTTGATGTAATCCGCTAGAACCTGAGCACTGATACCTGCCAGGATGGTCATCACCATCTGTAGCGTAATCTCAAAGGGTGTATCCATAGGGGTTGCTAGGTCAGGCTCTCCGTCTAGTTCTCAATCTATGCATTGTCTGGTTTACTCTGCCACCCTGAGGTTGGTATAGACCAGATTCATTGGCTGAGAAATAGCTGCAGGTTCCGACACATCGGATAGCTAGGAAACTCCTTCAATTCTGCGAGACACTACATAAATTTACAATTGTTTTCTGATCTGCAGCCAGGATCTGGCTAAAGCGGCAATCTGTTCAGCATATCACTCGGTAGCCGTGAGTCGAGTGGGTGATCCTTCAACCTGCGTCTAGCCTAACGAACTCTCAACTTCCTGTCAGGAATAAGTATTTACTACTAGCCAACCTTCTGCAGTACTGGTGTACCTATAGCAGGTTTAGTTTTTGAGCAGAAGGTAAGTAAGCTGCCCGCTGCCGTTGATTAGACCGGCGCGATCGCCAGCTTCTGGGCCAGTGCCCATAAAGATGTCAACTCTACCCGCTCCGCGAATTGCGCCACCTGTATCCTGATCGAGCACATAGCGGTTGACCCAACGGGGTGCAAGCTGTCCGTCAGAGGTTGTATAGGGAACGGGGGTTTGGATCAGGGCTAGCGCACCGGGTGGCATGAGGGTTTTGTCGGTGGCGATCGAACGCTCTGTGGTCACAGGCACTCCCAAGCTACCAATCGCAGGCGCGCCTGCTGTTTCGCGAAAGAAGACAAACCGTTGGTTGCGGGGTACATAGAGATCAATCTCTTCCGGATTCTGCTGGAAGTGCTCGATGAGGCGTGGCAACGTTAGCTCTTCGGCTGAAAATTTGCCAGCATTGACCAATTCTCGTCCAATGCTGGTGTAAGGATATTCGGTGCGTCCGGCATACCCGACCGTCATGACGGTGCCATCGGTGAGTTGCAGTCGGGCTGATCCTTGCACTTGCACGAGAAAAGCTTCGAGGCGATCGCGCAACCAAACCAGCTCTAGACCCCGTAGTAGTCCGCGAGATCCCTGCAGTCCATCGGCTCCTTCAAGCTGTTGCCGCGTAGGGTGCGGTTGCGACCACTGATTCAGGGTGGGAGGCAGTCGGTAAAGCGGATAGCGATATTCTGCCGTTGGGACACGGCTAGCTGTATAGGTTGGCTCAAAGTAGCCTGTGAAAGCAACGGTTCCGGCTCCGTCGTGGCCCACAGACTGATAGAAGTCAAATTCTCGCAACACGGCGGCTTGCAGTTCGGCAGCCGACCGTGACGCCAAAACGAGCTGCCGAAAACGGTCTAGGCTGCGCCGCACTCGCTCTCGCGTCACACCCGGCACTGCGGAGCGCTGGTATGCGGTGGCCGCAGCTGGGGTGTCTAGATAGCGAAGGCTGTGATGAATGGCGGTGAGTAGTGACTGGCGATCGCTCCGATAGCCAGATTCTCCCCAAATCTGCTCATCCAGCCCTAAAGCCGCAGAAGCATCTGTCGATTCAGAACTAGAGACCAAACGCTCGACTGAGACGCGCTGCAAAGGGGGCTCTGCCGCTGAGAGTGGCAGAGCTGTAAGCAGGACTGGAGCCAGGGCGGTAATCAGGCTGAGACAGAATAAGGCGATCGTTTTCATCGAGCTAATCATCAAGCTAAACGAGATTGGCTATTAGCGCTCGACGCTGGAACTGAAAATCGGTTCCACTCGAATGGCCAGCACCCGCGAGGGACGGACCACCATGTACTCCCCCTGAATATTTTTGATCGGCACGCTGATAAAGTCGTCGGAACCGGATTTGGGCACCAGTTCACCGCTATACCATTTTTGGAAATCCTGAATCGTGGGGAAGCGGACTTCCTCTTGGTGTCCTCCGTCTAGAAACAGGTGGACTGCATACTCACTAGCACTTCTAGGCATACTTAATCGCTATCCTTAACGCCACGACATGTGACCTGCTGCTCATCGGTCAGCAGCCATAACCGTACCCCAGTTTGACACTGGGCGCTACCCAGCCAACAAAATGGCAATTTCTGGCCTCTTGAGTAACTTGAGTAAACTGACCGACAGGCTTAGGCCAATGACGACAATATTCCCAGAAATCCCCCTAAAAAAATCATCCTGCTAGGACAACAGGTTAAATCGCTGCAGTTGAGCCTCGACGGCTTCGGGTAAGAACTTGTGTAACTCAGTTTTGGTTTTGAAGGTGAGGCGATTGCGGCTGGCGACATCAAACGGGTACTGTCCGGCCATGTCGGGTCGCTCCAGATGGGCTAGCAGGATTTGCTCTGGACGTTTGCACTGCAAGGCATAGCCTATTTCCACACAGACTTTAGGGCTGGGAATCAACTGGGGCGGGGAACCGTCAATTTGCAGGATGGGAGTGCTATCGGCAATGAACAGTAGACTTTGGCGAATTTTACGCATCAGCGTACTATTGAGACGCACAGGCCCATCGCTGAGTCGATGCGATTCTTCTAGGGTCAGAGGAAGGCGCGATCGCCGATTGAGCCTTGCCAAGATTTCTTGCAGCTCTTCCCGCAAGAGATCACTAGACTGGGAAAATTCGGTTTGATAGCACAGGAAAATCGTTGGCTCTAGATTGGCCATGACGTCCTGCTTCGTGAAATAAATTTCGTGGCTAATCAGATCAATATTGGAAATTGCATAGCCCCCGCTGCCTTCGATGTAAAACTCGATCTTGTCCCCTTCCAGATAACGCTGAAACCAGACTGAGGTTTTTACATCTTCGCTGTCGTCTAAGAAATCTGCTCGGAGAGCCGACTTCAACAGACTATTTTTGCTGAGGCGGAGGTCGTGGGGGCGCTTTTCTAGGTCTCGGATCGGCTCATATTCCTGTAGATACCAGGCTTTTAACGCAATAATCGCCATGATGCGCTTTTACTCGTCTTGTGAAGTCAAACAGTATACCTGGGATGTTGAAAAACTTCATTTAAACATAACAACACCCAAACTCCTACTAACTGAGTGACTTCCTCCCCTAGGTGATTTTGAATAGAGCGGTACTGATTAAGAATCTGAATTAAACTTCAGAATGTTTCAGTTGCCTAACTCCCTATTTAGCCACTTGAGGAAATGTCAGTGTTCCGTTTGGGTGTTGTTTGGTTTGACGAGACAGATTCGCGTAAAACAGCGCTTTTACCTCTTTTTTCGAACATGGACTCGAACGTGGACTGGGCTGTTAAATCTGCCAGGGAAGCTCGTTAGCTTCAATTCCTACTATAGCGTTTACAAATAGGTCTTTAAGGGGGATTAAACAAAGTTTACTTTAGGAGAACAGGGTACTCTAACATAGAGCAAAGTCATTGCCAAGACGGAAAGTTTTTTCAAAAAATGTATCAAGTTAAGCAAATGTGTCAAGTTAAACTGAGTTAATACTGTGGCCAGGGTCTGTTTAGAAAACATCACGCAGCGATTTAATGCAGTAACTGCCATTGAGGACATCACCTTTGAAGTTCCAGATGGGCAGTTTTGGGTTTTGGTTGGGCCTTCCGGCTGTGGAAAATCGACAATTCTTCGCACAATCGCAGGGTTAGAACCGATTACGGCAGGAAGGCTTTACATTGGCGATCGCCTAGTCAGCCATGTTTCTGCTCGTCAGCGCGATGTGGCGATGGTGTTTCAAAATTACGCCCTTTATCCCCACATGAGCGTGGCTGAAAATCTAGCCTTTGGCCTGCGGATGCGGCGAGAAGATGCCAAGGTGGTGCGGGAGCGAGTTGAGACAGTCGCGAAGTCGTTAGATATTCAGCATTTGCTAGACCGGAAGCCTCGCCAACTCTCGGGCGGGCAGCAACAGCGGGTGGCATTGGGGCGGGCGATCGCTCGGCAGCCTCAGGTCTTTTTGCTAGATGAACCGCTTTCCAATCTAGATACCCAACTTCGAGATGGCACCCGCGCCGAACTCAAACAGCTGCATCAGCGGTTAGGGATTACCACCATCTATGTGACGCACGATCAGGTTGAGGCGATGACCTTAGCCGATCAAATTGTGGTCTTAAATCGGGGCCAAATTCAGCAGATTGGAGATCCTCAAACTATTTACGCGCAGCCTGCCAATCAAATGGTTGCCACCTTCTTGGGTAGCCCTCCCATGAATCTTCTGCCGGCCCTCTATGCCGACAAAGATTTTCGGGTCGAGGGGCAAACCTTGCCCTGTCCGCCTCGGCTCCAGCCCGCACTCCGATCGGCTCAGGGTAAACGAGTTAACTTAGGCATTCGGCCCGAACAGGTGCAGGTGGCTGACGATCTAGACTCAGCTCACCTTCAGGCTGATGTGACTGTGGTCGAACCCCTAGGACGAGAAATCTTAATCCGGGCCGTGCTACCTACCTCAGATCCGCTGACTGCGACCGTCATCAATATTCAGGTTGCCCCCACCCTGCGGCCCCAAGTTGGCGATCGCCTGCAGTTGCAGCTCAACCTGGATGAGCTGTTTGTTTTTGACCCCACAACGGGCGATCGCTTGATGGGTTAAGCTTCTACCTTTCTGGCCCATGTCGCCCTCTGCGCTCTACAAACAAACCGAATCCCCGCAGAGACACGCTAAATCAGGTCTCTACGGGGATTTCAGTCAAGGCTAAGTTTTACACGTTAGCTGGAATTTTTTCTGCGGGGTTGGCAGGCTGTACCTGAGTGAGGAAGGTCTGTAGTTCTTCGCCTTCGATCACTTCTTTTTCCAAAAGGTTGGTGGCAACCTGCTCTAGCAAATCACGATTTTGTTCGAGAATGGCGATCGCCTGCTGGTGTCCCGTTTCGACTAAGTTTTTGACTTCTTTGTCAATCGCTTCAGCGGTCTGTTCGCTCACCATGCGGCGTGGGTTAGACGCTTCATTGCCCAGGAAGGATGATTGCCCACCTTTGTGATAAGCCAGAGGGCCGAGAATTTCGCTCATGCCGTAGGTCATCACCATGCGCTCTGCCAAATCGGTCGCCCGTTGCAGGTCGTTGGAGGCACCCGTCGTGATGCTGCCAAACACAATCTCCTCTGCCGATCGCCCGCCTAGCAGCGTAGCAATCTGGCCCTGAAGTTCGGCCTGGTCCATCAAGAAGCGGTCTTCTGTCGGTAGCTGCAAGGTGTAGCCCAGCGCTGCCATGCCTCGCGGCACGATCGAAATCTTCTCAACGCGACCCGTTCCTGGCATCAGTGATCCGACTAGGGCATGGCCGACTTCGTGGTAGGCCACGATTTTCTTTTCTTTGTCGTTGAGGACGCGGCTTTTCTTCTCCAGTCCAGCCACCACCCGCTCAATGGCTTCAGCAAAGTCTTCTTGGGAGACGGTTTCCTGCTGGCGTCGAGCGGCCAAGAGGGCGGCCTCGTTGACCAGGTTGGCAAGATCGGCTCCGGCAAAACCAGGTGTGCGAGTGGCGATCGCCTTCAGATCAACATCTTGAGAAAGTTTGACCTTCTGGGCATAGATTTCCAAAATGGCTTTGCGTCCAGAGAGGTCGGGGCGATCGACAAGCACCTGGCGATCAAATCGGCCTGGACGGAGCAGAGCCGCATCAAGGCTCTCAGGGCGGTTGGTTGCGGCCAACACAATCACAGTTGCATCACCTGCGGCAAAGCCGTCCATCTCAGTCAGCAGCTGGTTGAGGGTTTGCTCCCGCTCATCGTTGCCGCCATAGAAGCCATTGCCGCTCCGAGATTTACCAATGGCATCCAGCTCATCAATAAAGATGATACAGGGGGCTTTTTTCTTGGCTTGCTCAAATAAATCCCGAACGCGAGCCGCTCCAGCCCCAACAAATAGCTCTACAAACTCAGAGCCTGAAATGCTGAAAAAGGAAACGCCTGCTTCCCCAGCAACAGCCTTAGCCAACAGCGTTTTTCCGGTGCCAGGAGGCCCCACCAACAGCACCCCTCTGGGAATGCGGGCTCCAATCTGAGTAAAGCGCTGTGGAGTCTTCAGAAACTCTACGACTTCAACGAGTTCGGCCTTGGCTTCCTCGACGCCTGCGACATCGGCAAACGTGACCTTAGTGGAATCTCCCTCAACATAAACCTTGGCTTTGCTCTTGCCAATGGAGAGTGCGCCTTGAGGACCACTGCCCCGACTCAGGAAAAACTGCCAGATGCCAACAAAAATTAGGGGAGGAATGACCCAGCCCAGTAGGCTAGTAAACCATCCGTTTTTGGCAGGTGGGGCAGCGGCAAAAACAACACCATTGTCTTCTAAGACTTTGGGAAGCTCTAAGTCAAAAATGGGAGTCGTAGACAAGACTTGTCCTGCTTCACCGTCTTCTCCCTTCAGCTGATATCGAATCTGATCTTGTCCAATCGAGACCTGCGTGACTTCATGGTCTTGCACCTGATGCAAAAACAGGCTGTAAGGCACCCGTGGAATTGATGGACCTAAAAAGCGGGGTAAAACAAGGTTTGCGAGTAAAAATAAACCGGAAATCAGTAAAAAGATATTGCCGATCCGACGCGATCTCGGGGGACGCGAGTCTTTCTTAATGGGCATTTCAATGCTCCTGCTTATTTCTTATTTAAGATGAGTGAAGATGAGAACGCTGTGACTCTCAGCGAGAGGCAAACCGCGCTTCAACTCGGACGTCAAAGTCAAATTGCCAGCATCCACTCCCATTCTCGACAGAATTTGAGTCTCACGCTCAACAAGGCTCTAAAGCCATAGCTCTATTGTTACAATTTGTTGCAAAACAAGCGGAGTTCGGTGAGGGGGGATTCCCGCCCTTCCCAAAAGGGTGCTTGTATCCAGATTCCTAAAAGCCGTTGAGAGAAAACGGCTAGGCAGCTTCTAGCCAATCAAACACCTGATCGAGCTGCTCTAGCGTGATCAAGCCATACTGCCACAAGACCATCGGCAGCAAATTAGAGCTTTGCTCTCCCTGTTTGAGGGCGATCGCAATGGAGTCAGCCGGAATAGCGAGTTCTTCTTGCAAAAATTGAATGAGGCGAGCTTTGCTTGTAGTCTCCATGTTCTCTTCGATCACCCTATGCAAATAATTTAACTGGTTTTGTTAAGTTTCGTAAACTTATCTGAGAATCTATGACGGAAATTATAAGTGAAGCTTGAATAAAAAGATCCATCTAATTAGAAAAAATTAATTTGTCAGCTAAAATGGCTAAGCCGCAGGAGAGACCAATGTCCTGCATCCAGACGGACAAACGTCTTCACTAGGACTTCCCCTGCTAAAGCGATCTAGATAGACGAAAACCAGGAACTGCGTTACAACCGATTGGCATCGCTGTGGAAAGCTCAGATGCTGGGTGACGCATTGGAATTTCTAAGCACGATAGCTTAGTTTGTACCCTCTCGCAAGCCCAAAATCAGCGATTGGGCTAGGGGTTGCCGTTTTGTTGCAGCTAGCTAGGATCATCAGGCTGTTCTTCCCTGAGCGGAGGACGCCACTGATAGCGACGGAGGCTAATTTTGTTGGCGGCATCAAACTCAACTCCTTCTTGCTCAAGCCGCGATCGCTGGAGATGATCTGTCCCATGCCGCCAAGGAGAAATCGAGATTTCACCCTTTGCATTGACAACCCGTTGCCAAGGAATGTCAGAGGTGGTCATGTCCACCCGGTAAAGCGCATATCCAACCAAACGAGCCTGACCTGGTAAGTTAGCTAGAGCGGCAACTTGACCATAGGTGGCAACCTGTCCATCTGGAATTTGACGAACGACCGCATAAATTGCATCGTAGGTTGACACAGGTAAACTATCTGCTCATCAACGGCAAACCTAGTGTAGCGGTTCTCCATCGCAGGCTTTTCTCCAATCACTAACGGCTTACTAACGGCTAACTTTTTACTAACGACTAACGGCTAACCTTACTCCCTGCCCATGCAAGAGATATTGCGATCGCTCCCTGAAAGTCCCCTGTTTTCCTTCACGATCCTGCTGCTCGTGATTCTGACAGTTCCGTCTCTATTTGAACGGCTGCGACTGCCGGGACTTGTCGGGTTGTTGGTCGCAGGGGTCGTCCTCGGACAAAGTGCGCTGGGCTTGCTCGATGCTCAAGACCCTACAATCAAACTGCTGGCTGACATTGGCAAAATTTACCTGATGTTTGTGGCGGGGTTGGAAATCGACCTCGGTCAGTTTCGTCAAACCAAGAACCGCTCCCTGGGGTTTGGCTTTGCCACGTTCATCATTCCCTTGATGACCGGAACGTTAATCGGCCTGTCGTTTGGCTTTGGTTGGAACGCTGCTATTTTGATTGGTTCGTTGCTAGCGTCTCATACGCTGCTAGGCTACCCAATTGTGAATCGGCTAGGTGTGGTAGGCAATGAGGCGGTGACGGTGACGATCGGAGCCACCATCTTCACTGATATCGCCGCCTTGCTGGTGCTGGCGATTTGCGTTGCCATTCATGCGGGTGACTTTTCGCTGACCAGCCTGATCATTCAGCTAGCGACGTTGGCTATCTATTCGACAATCGTTTTGGTTGGGTTTGACTGGGCAGGAAAAGAATATTTCCGGCGCACTGGGGATGAAGAAGGCAACCAGTTTTTGTTTGTGCTGCTAGCTGTCTTCTTAGCGGCAGTGGGTGCCCAGGTGATCAATGTTGATCAAATCGTGGGTGCCTTTCTGGCAGGGTTAGCTGTCAATGATGTGGTAGGAAATGGCCCCGTCAAAGAAAAAGTGGAGTTTGTAGGTGGAGTTCTATTCATTCCCTGCTTCTTTGTAGGCATGGGCCTGCTGCTGAATATTCCTTTGTTTGTGGAGAGCCTGACCACTGATTTTGGCTTTACGCTGGCGATCGTGTTGGGGCTGATTGGCAGTAAGTTTTTGGCCTCCTTGGCAGCTTCCCTTCTCTACCGCTATGGCTGGAACAGCACCTTAACCATGTGGTCGTTGTCGATTCCGCAGGTGGCGGCGACGTTGGCAGCGGCTCTGGCTGGTTTGCAGGCCGGCCTGTTGGATGATCGGGTCTTCAATAGCGTGATTGTTTTGATGCTGGTGACTTCTCTGTTGGGGCCGCTCCTGACTGAGCGCTTTGCGAGCAAGCTGCCGCTACCGAAAGTGATCAGACCGGGAGATAGCTCGATTTGGTGGGAAAGTGCGGAAGAATCTGCGGATGCGAATGCTCAGGGCGAGCCATATTCGCCCTTTACGGTGGTTGTTCCAGTGTGCAATCCTTCGACGGAGCGCTATCTGATTGAGATGGCAGCGCTATTGGCCAAGCATGAGGCTGGATTGATGGTGCCGCTGAGCATTGTGAAAGCCCATGTGCATATGGATGATCCACCGCTTAGGGGGGCTCTTAGACAGAGTCATCGAATGTTGCTGCGGGCAATGGCAATCAGTCAGGAGTTTAAGGTTGATGCAATTCCGGATGTGCGGATTGATGATGATATTTCGGAGGGCATTAGCCGCGCCGCCCGAGAGCAAGACGCTAGTTTGATTGTGATGGGCTGGAGTCAGACGACCAGCTTACGCGCCAAGCTGTTTGGAAATGTGATTGATAGTGTTTTTTGGTCTGCTCACTGTCCGGTGGCGGTGACTAAACTGGTCGATGAGCCGATTAATATCCATCGGATCTTGGTTCCGGTGAAAAATCTGACGCCTCAAGCACTGCGGGCAGTACGATTTGCACAGTTGTTTGCTGCGACCCATGCGGGTACGGTGATGTTGCTGCATGTGTGCGATCGCCGCACGCCTCGCTATCAGATCACTGAGTTTGAGTCTGAGCTGGTAAAAATTCTGCGTCAGGAAGGCCCTCAAGTTGAAGCAGACATCAAAACCATTGCTAGTGAGGATGTTGCTCAGGCCATTCTAAACCTATCGCAGTCGTTTGATATGGTCGTTCTGCGGTCGATGCGCCGACGGACAGCAGGGGGCCTTGCTGTCAGCGACGTGACCACCAGGGTTGTGAAAGAGTTGAAGTGCTCAGTGGTGATGTTTGGGGAACCCCATTCTTGACCTGGTAGAAAATAACCTACCAGGTATAGATTTCAACAACTCATGCCCCACTAAAAACCTAGCGACCGTTGGCCCGCCCCGGAAAATGGGGTTCTTCGACGGCCTGACGGAATACTTCCACATCTTCTCCGTAGGCGATCGGTAGTACGCCCTCGACGTTTTCGTGGGGACGGGGAATGATCACCCAGGTTTCTAATACGCCGCCGGGAGTGTTCTTCGCAGCTTCCACTCCGGCTTCCATTGCCATTTTGACTTCGGAGACATCGCCCCGAATGTTGACCGTGAAGCGAGCACTTCCGGCTCTGAGATAGCCGACGAGTGTAACGCGCCCTGCCTTCACCATTGCGTCTGCAGCGGCCAATACAGGAGGAAATCCTCTGGTCTCAAGCGACCCAACTGCCTGTGGCATTACCCAAGCTCCTTCCAGTGATGAGTGATGAAATCAATCCAACCCTAATTGTACGGGCCTTCGCTCTGGATTTGAGCAAAATACACCCTGGCGCAATAGTTCAGATAATTCTTTAGAATGGGTCAGATTTGGTATAGGTTGCTTTAGAAAACGCTACAAGGTTTATTGCCTTTCTATATCGACCTATACCCAAAACCGTTCGGATTCTTCTGTGTAAGCAATGGGGAGAACCACTTCCAGGTTTTCGGGTGGGTTGGGAATGATGTAGTAGGTCATAACTTTTGCTTCACCCGTTAGGCTGTTCCCAGCTTCGATTCCAGCCTCGACTGCCTGCTTCACCTCACTCACGGGGCCGCGCACTGCCACAAAGTGCCGACCACTCTCAGAGCGATCGTATTTGACCAGCGTTACTCGTCCAGCTTTCACCATCGCATCTGCAGCTGCCAAAACAGCTGGAAAAGTCTGAGTCTCAATCACGCCGACTGCTGTTGGCATTGCCAATCTCCTAACGGTTCATTGAAGTGGGTGGAATCCAATTTTACCGATCATGGTTACGCATCCACGAAACTCTGCCATAACTTTAGACTTTGAGTGCGCTGGGCTCGTTGGCGGCGGCAATGATGCGAATGCATTTAGAGTCGGGATAGGCCCAGCGATAGTGACATTCTTTGGGGTCGCCCCAGCATAGACTGAGGTAAAGCTCTAGCCGGGTAGCGTCGATTTCGACCCATTCTGCCTCTTGAGCGAGTTGCTCGACTTGGGCGGTGGTGATGGGTTGGGGATCGGGTTCTGCCAACCAAAACTGCAGGTCGAATGTGGTTTGTCGCCAGAATTCTAAAATAGTACGCTTGGCGCTGATCAAGGTTTCTTTGTCTCCGGGGACGGCAATGAGCTGGTTGTGGAGTTCGGGCGATCGCACCGTTTGCGCTTTGAAGGTACACTCCCGCCAAGTCAGGCCAGATACTTGGTGCTGGATTTGGTAATCATGGATTTGAGCCCGAAAGTCTTGATATGCAAAGACTTTACTGAGCTTGTTGGATCCAAGTGCTTTAGCAATGACAGGGTTGCTCATGCGATCAGTAGACGACAGCAGGATTCGCTCTCCTTTCCAGTTGGCCCGGAGTTCCTGGTCCAAAATCTGAATCAGCTGGTCCGTGGTGTAAGTCAAGGGTGAAGTCGCAGCGATCTGGCTTTTGTCTGGAGTGACACCTATCTGATCAGGGTGGCGTTTTTCTACCTTATCTTTTTACCTATTGTACTAGGCCGCTTATACTAGGCAGCTTTGCCTGTCTGGGTCGTCCTCCATGATGGCAGATGTTGCTTTTCAAAAGGTTGCTTAAGACTACAAGTTTTTACGTTTGTGCGGGGGAGGGTTTCTTGGAGCCGATTGCTGCGATCGCCACCCCAACCAAAATCACGGCGGCTCCTATTAGCACAAGTGCCCCTGGTATTTCTCCAAATATCAGTAGGCCGAGAATACTTGATCCGACAGGTTCAGCCAAAATGGTCAGCGTCACGAGGGTTGGAGAGATCCAGCGGATAGCCCAGTTAAAGCTGGTATGACCAACCAGTTGGGGGAAGAGGGCCATCAACCCAATCCAGAGGTAAACCTGGCGAGGATATCCGATGTAGCCGGTCTGAAACAGGAGTGGCAGTGGCAACAGCACAACAGCGGCGGTGCTATAAACCACCAAAATGTGATTGCGAATGCCAAGCCCTCGTCGCTGGGCTTCTCGACCTAAAAGCAAGTAAAGGCTGACGGCCCAAGAGCCCACCAATGCTAGCGCATCGCCCAGGGGAGGATTGCTGCCTACACCAGAGTCTGTGTCTCCAAAGCCTACTAGGAGGCTGCCCGTGAGGGCGATCGCCATGCCAACTCCCGTCATGCGCGAGGGCTTTTCCCGAAACCACAGCCAGGAGATCAACGCGACCCAGACCGGATTGGTGGTGACGAGGGCGGTCGAGGCAGCAATGGAGGTGTAAGACAGGGAGGTAATCCAGGTGGCAAAGTGAATCGCCAGAAAAACACCGGATGCTACCGAAAAGTAAAGAGCATGGCGCTGAATAGGGACGTTGCCAAAGTTGCGCCAGGTCGGCGTCAGAAACAGGGCCGCTAAGGTTAATCGAGAGGCTGCCAATACCAGACTAAATCCTACCCCTTGTGCATCTGCAGCTTGAAAGGCAAGACGAATGAAAATGGCTGCTGTTGATGCGGACAGGGTTCCCACAGCCAAAACCAAACTGACTTTTAGAGATGAGGGACGAGGAGGGGCGATCGCCATAGAAGTCATGCGGTGATAAATACAGCCACAGCAAGGGCAGCAGTCTTCCCACTCTAGATCACCCCCATCCCAAACACCCCATCCCAAACACCCCATCCCAAAACCGTTGGGATTAGCAGAATGGCCGAACCTCTGATAGCTCACCCCGGCGGCTAACACGGCAGTGACAATATATTGGCACTGTGTATAGAATACTGGCATAGGGGGCTTGAGTGAATAGAGGAATCGTTAGCTAATGTTGAAGAAGTGGCAATGTTTTTGGGTGTTTGCCTTAGTTGGTTTGCTGACAGCTTGCGGAGTTTCTACGGTCAGTCAACCGGCTTCCAGTCCCGGTGCAGCTTCTTCCCCTGCGGTCGAGTCCGTTACTCTGACGGTTTCAGCTGCCGCAGACTTAAACTATGTCTTTCCTGAGATTGGCAAGCTGTGGGAACAGGAAACGGGGCATACCGTGACCTTCAATTTGGGGTCAACGGGTCAACTGGCGCAGCAAATTGAGCGGGGTGCGCCCGTCGATTTGTTTGCTGCTGCCAACAAGAAATTTGTAGAAGATCTGGATGAAAAAGGACTCGTGCTTTCCGACACAAAGGCGTTGTATGGGGTGGGGCGGCTGACGCTGTGGCAGCGGGAGGATAGCACCCTGGAGATCAACGATATGACGGATCTCACCAAACCCGAGGTGCAGCGAGTGGCGATCGCCAACCCCGACCATGCTCCCTATGGTGTAGCGGCGCGGGAGGCACTCCAGTCGGCGGGCATCTGGGAAGAACTGCAACCCAAGCTGATTCTGGGAGAAAACATTAGGCAAACCCAGCAGTATGCCGAAATGGGAAATGTGGATGTGGCGATCGCAGCACTCTCCATTAGTGTTGAGAAACCAGGCAAGTGGGTGCTGGTGCCTGCAGAATTGCACAATCCTTTGGAACAAATGCTGGCGGTTCCCAAGAGTGCGCCCCATCCCGAGGTTGCCAAGCAATTTGCCACGTTTATCAATGGCGAAAAGGGTAGACTCCTGATGCAGAAATATGGCTTTGTCTTGCCGGGGGAGGAGCCTGTGTCATGATTTGGCAACCCTCAATTCTGTCGCTAAAAGTCACCATTGTTGCCAGTCTGCTGATTTTGGTATTCGGTTTGAGTCTGGGAATCTTTTTAGCCAGAAAGCAATTTCCAGGACAGATCTTACTCTCGACCGGGCTTAATTTACCGTTGGTGCTGCCGCCCAGCGTAGTGGGCTATTTCTTGCTACTGGCGTTGGGTCGAGGTAGCCCGGTTAAAGAGTGGTTTGGCATTGACCTATTGTTTACTTGGCAGGCGGGGGCGATCGCCTCAACCGTTGTGGCCTTACCTTTGATGGTGGAATCGACCAGAGCGGCGATCGCCAGCGTCAACCCAGAACTGGAAGCCGCGGCCCGTACGCTCGGTTCCAAAGAACCCGAAGTTCTCTGGCGAATCACTCTGCCCCTGGCCTATCGGGGCATTTTGGCAGGCTTTGGTTTAAGTGTTGCCAGAGGGTTAGGGGAATTTGGTGCCACCCTGATGGTGGCCGGGAGCATCCCTGGACGAACTCAAACCTTACCCTTGGCAATCTACGATGCAGTGCAGTCTCAGAACTATGGCTTAGCGAATGTCATGGTACTGATCATGACGGCGATCGCCTTTGCGCTATTGTGGTGGGTTCGCCATCTGGAGTCCAGACAGTCTCAATCTCAAATCCCCATAAAACCAGATGAGTCTGATCGTCGATATTCAAAAGGAGCTACCCAGCTGCACCCTGGAAGTGTCCTTCACCGCTGAGCGAGAGCCACTCGGCATTTTGGGCAGTTCCGGCTCAGGCAAAAGCATGACCCTCCGCTGCATTGCTGGGATTGAAACCCCCACCAGCGGAATCATTGTATTGAACAATCGGATTTTGTACGACTCGCGTCAAGGGATTAATCTACCCAGTCGCGATCGCCATATCGGATTTCTGTTCCAGAACTATGCGCTATTTCCGCATCTCACTGTCGCTCAAAACATTGCCTATGGGTTGAAAGGCTTTTCCAAAGCGGCGAAAGCGAGACAGGTGACTGAGCAACTGGAACGGCTGAAGTTACCAGGATTTGAAAATCAATACCCTCACCAGTTGTCAGGTGGGCAGCAGCAGCGGGTTGCCCTCGCCAGGGCATTGGCAAGCCAACCAGACATCTTGCTATTGGACGAGCCGTTTTCTGCCCTCGATACCCACCTACGCAGCGAGCTAGAAAAACAATTGATCGCGACCTTATCAAATTATCAGGGGCTCACGCTCTTCGTTAGTCATAATCTGGAGGAAACCTACCGAGTCTGCCAAAACCTGCTCGTACTCTCGGCAGGTCAGGTGGTTGCCAATGGTCAAAAACAAACCATTTTCGATCGCCCCGGCTCATTAACAGTGGCTCAATTGACCGGATGTAAAAATTACTCTCGCATTCAGGCAATTACTGACGATCGGATCGATGCCCTGGATTGGAACTGCACCCTTCAGACTCCAGAGCCCGTTTCATCGTCCCACACCCATGTGGGGATTCGTGCCCATCACATTACCTTTCCAGAAACCCCGACTCAACCCAACACATTTCCCGCTTGGTTAGCCTGGACAAGTGAAACGCCCCATCGGATGACGCTCTATCTCAAATTGGGTGAACCCCCGACTCATCGGGACGACTACCATCTCCAGGCGGAAGTATTCAAAGAAAAGTGGGAGCAATTAAAAGATCTCCCAATGCCCTGGTTCATCGGTCTAGACCCATTACGGCTTCTTTTACTCCACCCATAAATGAGTCCAAAATTGATTGCTTGCAATCAATAACATTAACCCTTCAAGAAAATGCAGCAATTGAAATGGTGTGTCTGCCTATACACTAAGTCTATCCAGAAGCTCATCTAGCTCCAATGGCTCTATTCGACAAACTTCAGCCCCTGTTCGTTCTATTGTCTGTTCTGGTAGGGCTAACTCTGGCTCAAGTTTCAGGGTTGCCACAGTTTGCCAGGTATCTGATTGTGCCACTGCTGGCAATGATGCTTTATGCAACCTTTCTGCCGATGCCCCTGCAACAGGTTGGACGAGCGATTCGTCATCTAAACGTCACCACTGCCAGCTTAAGCATGAATTTCCTTTGGACTCCCATGCTGGCCTGGGGACTGGGGGCTGTATTTTTGCGAGAGACGCCTGACCTGTGGGTGGGCCTAATTATGTTGATGGTCACACCCTGCACAGATTGGTATCTGGTTTTTACCAGCGTAGCCGGAGGAGATGTGTCATTGGCAACCGCCCTCCTGCCGTTTAATCTGATGCTGCAAATTGTTCTGCTACCGATATACCTGCTGCTGTTGGCTGGCACGCTAGTCGAGTTAAACCCGCAGGCTCTGTTAGGGAGCATTTTCTGGGTATTGATGCTGCCGTTACTGATGGCGTTTTTGTCGCGTCGAGGAGCAAACCATTGGTGGGGGAAAGCATGGTTACATCAACAGGTTCCAAAGATTACAGCACTACAAGTCATCTGTCTGAATGTCGCCATCGTTGCGATTTTTACCGCAGAAAGTCGAGCCTTGTTTGAGCGTCCTGGGTTGCTGTTGCAACTCTTGCCACCCATGCTCTTGTTCTTTTTGATTAATTTTTGGGTGGCTCAGGAGCTAGGACGACGATTACAGCTATCCTATGCCACAAGGGTTTGCTTAATTTGCACAACCCTGGCACGCAACTCACCTCTGTCTCTGGCGATCGCAGCATCTACTTTTCCCGATCGCCCCTTAATCACCCTCACCCTGGTCATTGGCCCCTTGATTGAGCTACCGATTTTAATGTTGATCTCACAACGATTACGGGTTCGCAGGAAAGCCCAAGAGTGACCCCAATGAAGCAAAACCCTGACCTTTGCAATAATCTGAAGCAGATTCGCCTCCGCCTGGGCATGAGCCAGCAGGATTTAGCGGCGATCGCCGGAGTCTCTCGCCAAACGATTGGTGGAGTCGAATCTGGACAAATTTCCCCCTCCACTACAGTGGCACTACGGTTGGCAAAAGCATTGGGATGTCAGGTCGAAGACTTGTTTTGGCTCGACCAGGATACGGCTGAAATTGAAGCCATTCCGGCCCAGCATCTCCCCCCAGGTGAACCGCTCCGATTGAGCTTGGCCCGGGTCGGTGGACGCTGGATCGCCTATCCGCTGCTCGGCAATGATGCGTTCCGGCTGGAGATGATTCCTGCCGATGGGGAAGGAAGCTACGCTGCAAACTCGGCCACCTTACAGGTCAGGCTACTGGATGATTTGAGCAAACTGCACAACACTGTGGTGATCGCGGGTTGCACGCCAGCCCTATCCCTCTGGGCCCGAGCAGCAGAGCGCTGGCATCCAGACTTGCGCGTCCATTGGACATTGGATAACAGCATGAGCGCCCTGGATCGGCTCTGTCGGGGAGAAGTCCATTTGGCTGGAATGCACCTCTATGATCCTATGACTCAGGAGCATAATGTTTCCTTTGTGCAAGCTGCTTTACAAGATACAACCGCTGTTTTAATCAACCTGGGTATCTGGGAGGAAGGATTGCTCACCCAAGCAGGCAATCCCCTCAACCTCAAATCAGTAGAGGATTTGACCCAACCTGGCGTAACGATTGTGAACCGGGAAGAGGGGGCTGGTAGTCGCCAGTTATTAGAGCGATCGCTTCAAGCCGCTGGTATTGATCGCCAATCTATCAAAGGATTTGATCGCATTGTGTATGGACATTTAGAAGTGGCTCGTGCGATCGCAACAGGTGAAGCCAGTGCAGGAATTAGCACTGCGTCTGTTGCCGCTGCTTTTGGGTTGGAGTTCATCCCCCTCCACCGCTCCCGGTACGATCTGGTTGTGCTCAAATCCTATCTACAAGAGCCACCTGTACAGCAATTGCTCAGTACGTTGGGACATCGCCGAGTGTTGTCGCAATTGCAAGCATTGGGTGGATATGACACTAGCCAAACAGGAGAAGTAGTCGCAACTATCAATCCAAATATCTCAATTGATATTGCGTCATGATGTCGCTTTCAACGACGCCGAGAGAACCCATTGCAATGACTCTGAGCAGGTTGGGATGAGCTTGATCGCGTAGATCAAGAAACGTTGTTCCATACAAATGGCTTTCACTCCAACTGGTACTTTCACTCCAATTCATCTCTAATGAACATCGGAAGAAAGCCCAAAACACAAAGCCACCTCACAGGCATGGCAATATGTCAACAAGGGGCACAAGGCCCTGAGTGTGTTTCTGTCACTCTACGGTAGATAGATTTGATTTTGTAGAGATATTAAGTGTTGAAAACAACTTTATTCTTAGTGCACAGAAGTGAGTTGGATTTATTAGGATTGCGACATGCAAACTTTTAGCAAGTATGGCCCTAATGTAAGTGGTGACGTTACCCGCAAGGCAGAGATGATGATGGTAAACCTTGCTTTCTGCCCCGGAAAAAGAGCGACGTAGAGAAGAAAAAGTACACCAAAACTAACACCATACCGTAGGAGATATTATGAGTAGCGGATGCCCCTTTACTGGTAACGGTCAGAAACACCAGCCTCGTCAGGTGACGGGAAACCGAGACTGGTGGCCGCATTCTTTAGACCTAAGCATGCTCCACCAGCACTCCCCACAGGCCAATCCCATGGGTGAGGAATTCAACTATGCTGAGGAGTTCAAGAGCCTTGACTTAGCTGCCTTGCGGGCAGATATCTATGAACTGATGACCACCTCCCAAGACTGGTGGCCAGCTGACTACGGCCATTATGGGCCGCTCTTTATTCGCATGGCGTGGCACAGCGCAGGCACATATCGGATTGGCGACGGTCGCGGCGGTGCGGGTTCGGGTAGCCAGCGGTTTGAGCCGCTCAACAGTTGGCCCGACAACGCCAACCTCGACAAGGCGCGGATGTTGCTGTGGCCCGTCAAGCAGAAATATGGCAAGAAAATCTCTTGGGCCGACCTGATGATCTTTGCGGGCAACTGTGCGCTGGAATCAATGGGCTTCAAGACATTGGGCTTTGCTGGTGGGCGCGTGGATGTCTGGCAGCCAGAGGAAGACATCTACTGGGGTTCCGAGAAAACCTGGCTTGGCAATGAGCGTTACGAAGAAGAAGAGCGCGTGCTGCTGAATCCCCTCGCTGCTGTGCAGATGGGCCTGATTTACGTCAACCCAGAAGGGCCAGACGGTGAGCCTGATCCGATTGGGTCAGGGCACGACATTCGCGAAACCTTTGGCCGGATGGCGATGAACGACGAGGAAACCGTTGCACTCACGGCTGGAGGGCATACCTTTGGCAAGTGTCACGGTGCGGCTGAGGCAACGCACGTCGGGGCTGAGCCGGGGGGAGCCACCATCGTAGATCAGGGCCTCGGCTGGAAGAGCACCTTTAACACCGGGGTCGGCGTCGATGCGATCACCAGCGGCATTGAAGGCGCGTGGACTCCCACCCCGACCCAGTGGGACAACAGCTATCTCGAAACCCTGTTCAAATATGACTGGGAGCTGACGAAGAGTCCTGCTGGTGCGTGGCAGTGGAAGCCGAAGGGGGATGCCGGTGCGGGTACGGTGCCCGATGCCCACGATCCATCGAAACGGCACGCCCCCATGATGACCACGGCAGACATGGCCATGAAGATGGATCCCACCTACGAGCCGATCGCCCGACGTTACCACGACAACCCGGATGAGCTTGCAGAGCAGTTCGCCAAGGCCTGGTTTAAGCTGACCCACCGCGATATGGGGCCTCGCACTCGCTATCTGGGCCCAGAGGTTCCCCAAGAAGAGTTTCTGTGGCAAGATCCTATTCCCGCAGTCGATCATGAACTGATTGATGAGCAGGACATCGCCGCTCTCAAGGCTAAGATTCTGGCCGCAGGGCTGGCTGTCTCGCAACTGGTTTCGACGGCCTGGGCCTCGGCGTCCACGTTCCGCTGCTCTGATATGCGCGGTGGGGCGAACGGGGCGCGCATTCGGCTTGCGCCGCAGAAGGATTGGGAAGTCAACCAACCGACTCAGTTGGCAACGGTGCTACAAACCCTGGAGGGCCTCCAACAGGAGTTCAATGGCTCGCAGTCGGGTGGCAAGCGGGTTTCGATCGCTGACTGGATCGTTTTGGGCGGCTGTGCCGGAATTGAGCAAGCGGCGAAAAATGCAGGCCACGATGTGACGGTGCCCTTCACACCGGGACGCATGGATGCATCCCAAGAGAAGACCGATGTGGAATCTTTTGCTCCCCTTGAGCCAGTAGCAGATGGGTTCCGTAACTACACCAGCGGCAAACACAGGGAATCTCTCGAAGAGCTGCTGGTTGACCAGGCACAATTGCTGTCCTTGTCGGCCCCTCAAATGACCGCTCTCCTGGGTGGCTTGCGCGTTCTGGGTGCGAACTTTGGCGGCTCCAAGCACGGTGTCTTTACCGATCGCCCAGAGACATTGACCAATGACTTCTTCGTCAACCTGCTCGACTTGGGCACGACCTGGAAGGCAACCTCTGAAGCAGAATATGAGTTTGAGGGGAGCGATCGCAAAACCGGCGACCATAAGTGGACCGCCACCCGCGTTGACCTGATCTTCGGCTCAAACTCTCAGCTCCGCGCCTTGGCAGAAGTCTACGGCTGTGTGGACTCGCAGCAGAAGTTTGTGAATGACTTTGTGGCAGCCTGGGACAAGGTGATGAACCTGGATCGCTATGACCTGAAAGCAGTCCAAGCGACAAGCTCTGCGAGAGGTTTCTAAGCCAGCATCAGAGGCTACGCTAACCTGTAGCAAGCCTGAACACGGGTAGAACTAGAGAAAAAAATGAGAGCGGTGTTTCAACTTGTCTTGGAATGTCGCTCTCAGCTTTAGTCCCTGAAGGTCAAAGCTGCTTATCGCCCCAACAGGAATAATGATTTGCTGAAACAGTTTGGGGAGAAGATCGATGTGATCAATCAGAATCAGGTAGTTGATCGGAGATGTATTGGAGACAACGATCATTCTGCGCCTAGAACACTGCGAATATTTTGAACATCCTGCTCTAGATCATCCTCTGTATAGGGCAAGTAAGCTTTTTCACGCTTGAGAAATTCGTAGGTTTCCCAACGGGAGGAGAAGTTGAGCAATTGCCGGACTTCTGCGGCTCCAATTCTCCCTTGGCGGTAACTGTCAGCCGCAATTAGTTCTAGAAATCGACGGGAAATATTGCCAGATGGGAGTTGACTGGCGATTTCATCGGGAAGGTCTATTGTGATTTGCATGGCTTATTCTCCTTGGTTAGTATCAGCACTCATAGTGTCAACATACGTGATAAGGACTTTAGCGAGAACACTATCCTCTAAGCAGTGCTCTGCAACTTCGGCGATCGCACCTCATCTTTGCAATGCGATCGCTCTAGGTTGAATTAAGAGGTGTTCTTCTCTTAACAGATAAGCTCTCAACTGTGCCTCCACCACAGCCTAAGCGACATAACGTTCCTACTAAGCGGCTGCAAGTAACCTTCATGACACAACCAGGATCTTCCGAAAGTCCGCTCCAGCAGGTTTTTAGACAATCACCTAAATATAACCAAGTAGCAGAAACCATTCTATTTTTCATACAACGACTAACTTATACCAATTTGAAATGAAGGAGAGCAGAATAGCGGCTTCTTAAAACGCTGCTTGCAAGAGCGCATCCAAGATGAAATTAAACGACGTTAACGATTGCACTTGTTCAGGTGTGAGGTCCTCCAGTTCTTGCTTCACTCT
>JBGTGR010000006.1:0-182102 GCA_041746655.1 Elainellales cyanobacterium
TTTGGCCTTCTTGAATAGGTCACGCACGCGGGACGCACCCACACCCACAAACATTTCCACAAACTCAGAACCAGAGATGCTGAAGAAGGGAACGCCTGCTTCTCCGGCGATCGCCTTAGCCAACAGCGTTTTACCGGTTCCAGGAGGGCCGATCAGCAGCACACCTTTGGGAATTTTGGCTCCCACGGCTGTAAAGCGCTCTGGCTTTTTGAGGAAGGTGACGACTTCTTGCAGTTCTTCCTTGGCTTCTTCGATACCCGCCACATCATCAAACATGACGCCGGTCTTGGCTTCCATCTGGAAGCGCGCCTTGGATTTACCAAAATTCATGGCTTGACCTGGCCCTCCACCCACGTTGCTGGAGCGGCGGAACAAAAAGAACAGCCCGCCAATCAACAAAATTGGGAAGATGAGATTGCCGAGCAATCCCCAAATCGCGCCATCGTTGCGGGGAGGATGGGAGTCAAAATTAACGTTTTCTTGCCGTAGTCTGGAGATCAGTTCAGGGGCATTACCAGGCAAGTCTACCCGCAGCCGCTGCACCCGGTTATCCAACTCTGGATCTACGGCTTCGACGATCGCCGTGCGTCCGCCCTCATACAAATCGACGCTGGTGACCCGTCCAGAATCTAGATATTCTAGAAAACGGCCATAGGTCATGCGGGTGTTAGCTGCATTTTTGCCCATATCCATCGAGTTGGCAGAAAATGCGCCTTGCCAGAAGAAAAAGCCAACGACAAGGGCTGGTAATGTCCAGAGAAGGATAACTCTCCAGGAAAGTTTCATAACTTAAGTCGCCTCTAAAATACAGCAGTGAAAAGCTTGGCAGACCAAAACGGCTGTCTGAATTTTTAAACCACTCTGAATACCACTTAATTTCAGTCTACGCTGCGAACGGCAGGGCCGAGACGTCGTAATAAATCATAGGGGTCGTTACTGAGAGTGAATCTTAATCAAATTTAACCTAATAAGCCGAAGTCGAGCAACTGAACTTTGGAATCATCTTGCTGAAATGCTGTGATATTGAGTACTTTGCCCTGGTTTCAATAGGTTCTGGAGGGTAGGCGATCGCCCCACGCGCTGGCGAGCTTCGCGGCGTTTGCTTAGAAAAACTTGAAGAAACAGATCATCTTTACAGTACAAATGCTCTGACCGTCAAACAAGACAGCAGAGCATTTGCAATAAAATCTTCAGCGAGACCATCACCTGATCACCCAAACTTTGGGATACAAGCCCCGTCCGTTTAGCTAAAAGTTTTACTCTCTAAAGTTTTTATTCCCTAACAGATGTAATTCGCAGCACGTAGGGGTGGTAGGCATCTTCTGCATAGGAACCCACCCAAAGCTCATAGGTCCCCGCTAGCCATTGCCCCGCGATGCCAGGATTCACACCTTCGTAGTCATCGTTGCACCAGCTACCGCCAGGACCCCGCACAACCAGGGTTGTATCTGCCGAGCTTTGCACCTGTAGTCGCAGGTAGTCAAAAAATTCTGTCAGGATCACCGTATGGTCGGGTTGTTCATCGACAAATCCTGTACAAGGGCCGGTAGGAGTCTCCGCACGGCCTGCAGTCTCGCGTGCTGACACATCTCCACCGCTAATGCCCCGCACCGTCACTGGATCGGGAGAAAAGTCGGGACTGAGGGTGACATTCTCAAAAATGGAACGGGAGGAGGTGCGGACCTGTTGCGCTTCCACGGGTAAAGCGGTCAGCAATCCCATCGCTAACAGCGGAATAGCTACAGACCATGACGTTAATTTCAGCCCTTGAGTATCCATTTTGGCAATGCGCGGATGAATGGGGAGTGTAGCGGTCTGGAGTTGTGGCGGCTTGGAACTATTAGAGACGCTCAGATCACCGATAGGGTTCCTAAGCAGTGATCCAGATCACTTCTACGACTCCGTTTTCAGCTATGACAAGGGCCGTTTTGGCAGATGGCTGTGGGATACGGGTAGGGAAGCGATCGCCTGATCCACTCCCCTCCCAATTTTTACTGCGCGACTGCTAAGGCTTGCTCCAACCGAGCTTGGTCTAGCTGCTGTTGGTTGAGCAAAAGCCAGGACTGCATCAGATCCGGCCCTTTCATGTCGCCTGTGAGAGCGGCACGAAGCGATCGCATCACCAATCCTTTCTTCACATTTTCCGCCTTGACCACCTGCTTAATGATGTCCTGCGCCTGGGATTCTTCCAGTGGTGCTTGCAGATCCTTCAACGCAGCCAGCACTCCCCGCACGGTCGCCGCAGAGCCTTCTTGCTGGAGTTGCTGAGTTGCAGCCTCAGTAAAACCGATATCGGCAATAAACAGATAGCGGCTCATCTCCACGGCTTCATCTAGCCGAGCCAAACTAGGGCCAACCAGGGCGGCAAGCTGCTCTAGCCAGGGGCGATCGCCCTCTGCATCAAACTCATACCCTGCTGACTGCCAGTAAGGGATCAGCAAGTCGGTCAGCTGATCGACAGGCATGTGATGCAGATATTGGCTGTTGATCCAGTTGAGCTTGTCCCAGTCAAACTTGGCTCCGGCCTTGTTGACGCGCTCAAAGCCAAACTGCTGAGCCGCTTCTTCGAGCCCAAACAGCTCATTCATGCCTTCCGGTGGTGACCAGCCGAGCAGCGTCATGTAGTTGGCGATCGCCTCTGCTGTGTAGCCCATGTTCTGGAAATCTATGATAGAGGTGACGCCATCTCGCTTCGACAGCTTTGCTCCGGCCTGGTTGAGAATCAGCGGCGTATGGCCAAACTGCGGCACTGTTGCGCCCAATGCCTCATAGAGCAAGATTTGCTTGGGAGTATTGCCGATGTGGTCTTCCCCTCGAATGACATGGCTGATGTTCATATCAATGTCATCGACCACCACCACAAAGTTGTAGAGCGGTTGGCCTGTTTCGTTGGCATCCGCCGCGCGAGCAATCACCATGTCGCCCCCCAAATCGCGACCCTTCCAGCTCAGTTGGCCGCGCACCAGGTCATTCCAGGTAATCTCCCGTCCGTTGTCGATTTTGAAGCGGATGACGGGTTTGCGACCTTCCGCAATGAACGCTTCTTCTTGTTCGGGCGTGAGATCGCGATGGCGGTTGTCGTAGCGAGGAGCCTGATTTTTGGCCTTTTGGGCTTCGCGCATCGCGTCTAGTTCTTCGGGCGTGTCGTAGGCGCGATAGGCCAAGCCTTTATCGAGCAGTTCTTGCACTTTCTGACGATACAGATCCATCCGCTTCGTCTGAAAAAATGGCCCTTCATCCCAGTTCAAACCCAGCCAGGACAAGCCATCCAGAATATTTTGAGTAAATTCGGGGCGCGATCGCTCCAGGTCCGTATCCTCAATTCTCAGGATGAACTGTCCCCCCTGGCGACGCGCAAACAGCCAGTTAAAGACGGCAGTTCTGGCAGTCCCAATATGTAGATTTCCAGTCGGACTGGGAGCAATACGAACGCGGACGGTCATATTTTTTCTTAAAGTTTTTTCACCCTTAAAATTCTAGCGACTGATGGCAGAAGATTAACGGCAATCCTTTCAAAACAGGGATCCCATTAAAAAACCAGCACAAAAGGCTGGCTTTTTAGTGATTCTTGAATTTTCTACGGGACTGACGGGGCTCGAACCCGCAACTTCCGCCGTGACAGGGCGGTGCTCTAACCAATTGAACTACAGTCCCCCGTGGGGTGCGCCTCTTTCAAGACGATCTTCATTATGCAGGGTAGTCTCTAATTCGTCAAACTTTTTTTGAAAGTTTTTCTGCAAGTTTTAGAAATTCAGGTTTGCTGTGTAAACTCGACGAGCCAATCTTTGACGCGGTAGGTGGCTCGGCAGTCATCTTCGTTGTAGCGCAGAATCGCGTCTAGGAAGGTGCGATCGCCCGTAGACAGCCACTGAGCATACCAGTAAATCGATTGGGCACCATTGGCTTCGCGATCGCGCCAGTCAAAGCCGAGCCAGCGCGCAATGGGTTTTAGCGCGTAGCTTTCCACCGGAAGGGTTGCAGTGCGGGTAATGCGCTCATGGAGATCGACAAAGCGCTTGAGCAGGGGTTCAATCCGATCATCGGGTGTGGCATAGTCATTGGCCAACCGTCGCACCGTTTGAACTTCGTAGGGGCAAAAATGAAAAATTGGCGCTGTCGGATAGCGCCAAACCAGGTCTAGAAACTGCTGCCAAATGGTGAATTCTGCGTCAGCCTGCTCTGCAACAAGGGCATGGAAGGTTTCGGTTTGGGCCTCTCGATCGACGACTAGCACGCCATGCAGATAAATCAGATTTTGGTCGGGTGAGGCTTCGATATCAAAGTAAAGCTCAACGGGGGCGGTCGGGAGTTCCTGTGGCGTCAGCAGCATCCCAGAAGCATCTTGAGGCTGGAAACGGGCGATCGCCCGCTGTTCCAATACCGACTGGGCCTGCTGAACCAGTTTGTGAGCAACCAGAGAACCAAAACCAGGCAGCGATTCAAGTTGCTTGGGCTTAGCGGCGGCGAGCTTCTCCACCGTCGTCAGTTGTAGCTTCTCCAAATGGATATAGCGACTAGGGGTCACTCCGGGCAACAGGGAAAGATGTTCGTCAGCCTGGGCAAGCTGATAGCAGTGGCCATACCAGTGGCACAGATCGCAGCGGTTGTGAGAAATAAACACCTCTGGTTCTTGCTGCTCAACTAGCATCTGGATGCAGTCTTGCAAGATTTCTTCCATGCGAGGCAGCAGATCTTGCCAATTGACGGCATAGGGATCTCGCTCCCGCAGAATCAGCCAACTGGCATCTGGCCAACTCTGCTGAACGGTCGCCAAAACATAGGTATGAAAAGTAGAAATGATTTGATAGTCGAGTTTGGGCCGTTTGCCGAGCTTGATTTCCATCGGCACATAGATCCAGTCTCCAAAGCAAGACGTTCCAGGCTGCTTGACCAAAAGCTTGGGACAGCTCACCAAATAAACGCCATCTTGGTAGGGCGTAATTAGCACGCCGCGATTGATGCGTTCTACGCCTTGTCGCATCAAAGCTTCCGTCGCCGCAGAACCCGCCACCCAGTCATGGCGAGGATAGTGGGGCTGGTGGACAGACAATTCACCCAAAATAGTGAACTGGTGTTCGACGCTGTCTTGCCGCAGCTTCAGCAGGTAGTCGCTAGGGGCGTCCCGTTTGACAGGTTCCCCATAGAGGTCTAGAAAGGCCCGTCGCGAGCAGCGCTGGTAGTTGAAGAGTAGATCGTCGGTCAACCAAAGATAGTCGTTGGGGATGGGGGCCACAGCCCCTTGGGCCGACAGAGCGCTAGTAGACACCCTGATCGGCAGGGGCGGATAGTCTTCAGCCCCAACAAATTCTGAGCGGTGGGGGCTATCGTACAAATCCCCCCGGATTGAGTCGAACATTGGCACACACGATCCCTGGACCTACGGCTCCATCGGGAGCAGGATGGATATTTAAGTAGCCAATCTCGGAGAGGGGGACGGGGTCGGCGATCGCCACAGGATTGAGCGAAGAACCGACGCGAGCCACGCCACTGCTATTGACTTCGATTGGAGCGATCGCACCCAGATTGGTAATCACACTGCCACCTGCTTCACCGCGAAATAAAGCTTTGTCGCCTTCACAACTGGTAGGTGTAGAATTGTTCATCGCAGCATGAAAGTGATAAGCGTAAGCAGCTCCCGGTTCTAACCCAGCGACTGTAAAGTAGTATCCGGTCACTTCATTTTGGTCATTGAGTAGCAGTGAGCCACTGCCAGCCACCTCGCTAAATCGGGGTGGATAGCCAGGAATCGTCCGGACAAGAACGGGACTGCCCACTGTCTCAATCAAAGCTAGCGGTAAGATTTGCGCCGCTGATGTTTCTGTTTGGGCGATCGCGGGTTGATTCCCAAGCCAGCCTAGGCCGCTGCCTAAACCACTGCCCAATCCAAGAACAGTAATAAGCCCCGTCAGCTTTCGGAGCCAAAGCTGCTGATTGCTGTGATACCGATTCCTTTTGTCGGACTGGACTTCACACCCAAACATGAATTTTTTCGGAATTCCCTTTCCTAAGACTTTAGCGTGATTCCTTAAATTTGAGGGGAGATCAGGTAGCTTTTTTAGGGAAAGAGCTGTCTTTCAATGATGTTGCTTTTAAGCCATATCTGCTAGTTGCTGGACTTGTTCCACAGAGAGCCCAACGAGTTGAGCAACCTGCTCAACCGTCATCCCCTGCTGTAGCAAATTAAGGGCAACTTGTTGGAGCTGAGCCTCTGCCTGCTCTGCGCGCTCTAGAGCTTGGATCGTTCGTTCTGCATCAGTTGGAATCCAATTTTCTTCGCTGTCATACCAACGCAGCCACGGACGCGTCACACCATTAAATTCGCCCTGCCAGAGACCAATTCCCAATTCCAGTTCAGGAATCCAAATGCGAGGATGCTTGGGATCGAGAGGCTGCTCCTGATAGTGGCCACCCACCAGTTGAAAGAAGCGAATCTGGTTGGTGTAGCGACTAAACACAATGTAGTAGGGAACACGCAGAATTTGTTCGTAGACTTCCCACTTTCGCGGCGGAGTGGTTGCCTCACCCGGTGAGAGGGCAGATCTGGAATCAACTTTGGTATCAACTCTGGAATCAAGAGGGGACTGCTCGGCAGATTCTACATATGGCCCTAGATCTTCTTTTTCCGTGCCTGGAGATAGCAACTCAACGATCACAAAAGGACTGACGCCCTCTTGCCAGAGCACATAGCTGGAGCGTAGGTCATGATCGTCGTAGAAGCGTGGCACCCCAACGACAAGGAACCAATCGGGACGCTTGTACCAATGGGAATGGCGGACGTTGTAGTACAAATTGAGATCTGTGCCTGTAAAAATCTGGTTGCTTGCATAGCTGTGCAGACGCAACGTGGCGCTGAGCAATTGGGGTTGCAGATCGTGGAACTCGTCGGGCAATCCTGGCTCCTCCAAATTTTCGCTAGGCAAATCATACATAGTCGGCAGCGTTTCGCGTGGAGGGAGGGGCGGCTCCATTTGCGGTATGGGGTACTGCTGGCTCAATCGCTGGCTCATAAGACAAACCTCGCTTTCCTCTCTATTCTGCCTAGTCTAGGCCGCCTAGTATGCCTAGGTTAGATATGCCTGGGTTAGATATACCTGGGTTGAACACATTTGCGATCGCCTCCTCTCCCTTGAGCCGTAAGCGCATGTGAAAGAGCCTTGTTACAATGCGATCGCCCGTTTTGGAGCTTCTGCTTGCGTTATGACTCCTATTTCCCCCATCCTGACCGAATTAGAACGTCATCGGCAGCAATTTCCAGCCCTAGCCAACAAGGCTTACTTTAACTACGGCGGACAGGGACCGATGCCAGAGTCGGCGATCGCTGCCATTTTGCAAGGCCATCAGACGGTGCAGCAAGTGGGGCCGTTTTCAGGCAGTGCGGGTGCCTGGATGGCGCGGGAAGCCCAACAAATGCGGCAGGCGATCGCCCACGAACTTCAGGTTCCTGTCGGGACGATGACACTGACCGAAGATGTGACAGTGGGGTGCAACATTCCGCTGTGGGGAATCGACTGGCAGGCAGGCGATCATATTTTGCTGTCCGACTGCGAGCATCCCGGCATCATTGCGACTGTGCAAGAAATCCAGCGACGCTTTGGCATTGAGATATCCTTCTGCCCGATCATGCAGACGCTCAATCAGGGCGACCCCGTGGCAATCATCGCTGAGCATTTGCGGCCTACCACTCGCCTGCTGATCGTCAGCCATATTCTCTGGAATACGGGGCAGGTTTTACCGCTAGCGGACATTGTGGCGAAATGTCATCAGCATGTGAACCCATTGGGGCGACCTGTCTTGGTCCTCGTCGATGCGGCCCAGTCGGTGGGTGTTTTGCCGCTCAATTTGACCGAAATTGCCGCTGATTTTTATGCCTTCACCGGACACAAGTGGTGGTGTGGCCCTGCGGGGTTGGGGGGGCTATATGTGCGGCCCGAAGCATTAGACAGCACCCATCCCACCTTCATCGGTTGGAAGAGCATCACGATGGATAGCGCTGGATATCCGACGGGTTGGCAGACGGACGGACAACGGTTTGAAATCGCCACCTCAGACTTTACGCTATATGGGGCATTGCGGGAGGCGATCGCCCTCCACAACTACTGGGGAACCGCCCAAGCTCGCTATCAACGGATCTGCGACCTAAGCAGCTATCTGTGGCAACGACTTTCTGAGCTTCCCTCCATCCGCTGCCTGAGAACGGCTCCACCCGAAGCGGGGCTAGTCTCCTTTCAAGTGAAAGGCGCAGAAGGCTCTGACCCCCAAAAGTCTGATCACCAAAAGCCTGACCACCAAAAGTTTGACCACCAAAAAATTGTGCAAGCCTTAGAACAGCAGAACTTGATGTTGCGAACCATCCGCGACCCCGATTGTATGCGAGCCTGTGTTCATTACTTCACGCTAGAATCTGAAATCGATCGCCTGATTGAAGCCATTCAGCAGTTGGTTAGTTAGCGTGAATGCTTGTCTAGAAAAGCAGCTTTCTGTTTGGAGAACCCCGTCTGTAGCAAGCAGGTCTGAAACGAGTAGCGTATGATCAGAGGGCAAAATCCACGAGTGGGTAAGGGGATCTGATGCAGAGCATGAATGCACTGGTTGGCAAAACCCTACAAAATGGCAAATACACCCTGGAGCAAGTGCTGGGGCAAGGTGGCTTTGGCATTACCTTTAAGGCGACTCATCACTATCTGGGGCAGGTTGTGGTGATTAAGACGCTAAACCCATCCCAGCAAGGCAACCCGCAGTTTCCAGAAATGGAGCGCCAGTTTCAGGATGAGGCCAGACGGTTGGCGCTGTGCGTCCATCCCAACATTGTGCGGGTGAATGACTTCTTTACCGAAGCAGGCGTTCCTTATATGGTGATGGACTACATTCCAGGCACAACCCTGGAAGAGGTGGTTTTTCCAAACAATCCATTGCCAGAGGCGATCGCCATTCACTACATCCGTCAGATCGCGGCGGCCCTCCAGGAAGTTCACCAAAAGGGATTGCTGCACCGAGATGTCAAGCCCCAAAACATCATGCTGCGGCAGGGGACTCAGCAGGTCGTGCTGATCGACTTTGGCATTTCCCGCGAATTTACACCCGGTTCAACCCAAACCCACACCAGTCTGATTTCGTCAGGCTATGCCCCGTTGGAGCAATACGTTTCCAAGGAAAAGCGAACACCCGCCACCGATGTCTATGGTCTGGCAGCAACGCTATATGCACTATTGACGGCCCAGGTTCCGGTTGCGTCGATTTTGCGCGATCGCCAGCCCATGCCTTCCCCACGAGAACTCTATCCTCAGCTCAGCACCACCATCAATCAAGCTGTGATGCGAGGTATGGCCGTTGAAGCCGCTTACCGACCCGCCACTATGGCGGAATGGCTGGCCATGCTGCCTGGAAGCGATCCTGCTCAGATTCCCCTGCCAGAGTCTCAACCGACTGAGCTTCACTCCGCCACAGCTGCAACCCTGGCCGTTGCGCCGCGTCATCGTCAGCAGCCCAGACCGTCTGCTCGGATGCCCTCAGATCGGAGGCCTTCAGCTCGGACAGTTCTTCCAGCTCGCAGTTCACCCTCAGCTCATGGGACGCCTTCGACCCGGCGATCTCGGGTTTGGGCCTTTGGGCTCTTGGGTGGAATTGCGATCGCCACGATTGGGCTTGTCTTGAGCACCATCCTACGCCCTCAACAATTGGCATCCACCGAGGACAGCACCCTGTCTGCCTCACCCGGCTTAGACGAAACGGTTCGAGATTTATCCGTAGCGATCCCCGAACCTTCACCCACACCCATTCCTTCCCCGACGCCGACGCCTTCTCCAGAATCTTCCCCCGAGCCTTCTCCAGAGCCTGTTGTAGGGCAGAGGAGATTTGAGCCACGACCGGGTCAAACAGAAGCTCCAGTCCTCGAGGCTGGAACCAATCGGCCCCCCGCCAATAGCGACTCAACCAATCGCAGTATCCGTGGCATTCCGACAGGAACAGCCCAAAGCCAGGTAGAAGAGCTCCTCGGGCCACCCACCAGCACGAGTAGCGGCTATTGGCCCAATACTCGCGCTGCAATGTACGAGATCATTCCCGACGAGGTGACGCTAGCCTACCTGTTTGATCAGGACACCAACCGCATTCGTCAAACCGAGGCATCCTTTGCCCAATCTGTTCCGACGCTGACCATGCGAACCACCCTCAACGGCATGTTTAACAGCACAGTGCCCCCTGAGGTTGAAGCTGGGCTGATCCAGGTCTACGAACGCCAAACCGACCGCTATACTTTTACAGCAGGCAATCTTGAGGGCGTCATCGAACGCAACGCCCAAGATCGAATTTATGTTGGCGTATGGGAAGCAGGTTTACATTTTTGATCTCCTCCAATGCAACTCTCCTCCAGGCCAGATAACAGATACCCACTGCAACAAGGGGGCTGAGTGGGATGGGCTATCCCGCCACTCGCTGAAGTTCTCCAGTGCGGACGGTGATCTGTTGGGTCTGGCTACCGCGCCGAACCGTCATTTGTAGGGCCTGATTGATCTGGCTGCGAGCAATGAGGTTTTGTAGTTGCTCAGCACTCGTTACCGATTGGCCAGACACTGCTGTGACAACATCACTAGCCCGCAAACCAGCGGCGGCAGCAGGGCTGTTGGCTAGGACTCGCAGCACCAAAACGCCATTCACTTCGGGCACCGTCATGGCAGCGTTGGGGTCGCGGTTGATCTGTCTGGCTAGATCAGGCGTCAGTGTCCGCATTTGTACCCCGATGTAAGGATGGGGAATGCGTTCGCCACGGGCTAATGCACCTTGAATTTCTTTGGCAATATCAATCGGAATGGCAAATCCAATCCCTTGGGCTCCGGCTCGGATGGCTGTGTTGATGCCAATGACTTCGCCGCGATCGTTTAAGAGGGGGCCACCGGAGTTGCCCGGATTAATGGCGGCATCGGTTTGAATGAAGTCGAGCCGTTTGTCAGGAATGCCAACTTGGGCGCTGGAGCGATTGAGAGTGCTGATGATTCCTAGCGTCACGGTGTTGTCGAGGCCGAGGGGATTGCCTACTGCGATCGCCCAATCTCCCACCTGAATGCCGCTAGAAGCCCCCAAAGGCGCAACGGGTAAATTGCTGCCATTGATCTTGACCACAGCCAAGTCAGTCGGCTCGTCTACGCCGCGCACTTCTCCTTGCAAGGTCCGGCCATCCTTCAGTGTCACCGTGACCCGGTCGGCACCGCTGACCACATGAGCATTGGTCAAAATGATGCCGCTCGGATCAATGATGAAGCCTGAACCCTGTCCACGCTGCTGATATTCCTGGGGAGAGCGGGGGGGCAGCTCATTGCCAAAGAAGCGACGGAAGAAGGGATCGTCTAAAAAAGGGTCCGGGATGCGGGTTGAAATGGTGCGACTGGTATCAAGCCGTACCACAGCAGGTCCGACCCGATTTACCGCTGCAGCCACAAAGTTGGTGCTCTGGGCCGCGTTGGCTGGTACGGGCACCTGAGCGACGGCTGAAGACGTTGAGGTGGGGGCGATCGCCGTTGGCAACACACCCGTCACCGATAGCACCAACAGCACACTTAAGACCGCAATCACCAGATAGTTGGTGGACTGGCGCAAAGGCGGAAATCGATTTCGAGAAAACGACATAGAAATTCCTCCAGATAGCATGGCTTTAGGCAGTACGGGTTCAGATAGTACGCCTCAGATGGTATGGCCTTAAACAGTACGACCTCAAACAGTACAAAACATGGGAACTGCAGTGTGGGTCAATGCAAAGAATGTTGCGCCCTCACTCATGCTCCTAACTCATATTATTGAATGCTTTGAGCCGCTTAAGTTTCCACTCCAGGGGGCGATCGCCAGAACATCCGTGACTTCACTCTCTACAGAAGTAGACTCAACCGCATAGGATAGAGCTAGCTCTATTGTTATCGACTGCTCCGAAGCTTTTTGATGGCAGACGGTCGAGATCTTGGAACTCTTACGATTCTTGAAGATATATCCTTCAAGGATATATTTAGCATCTATCGAACAGTCCCCAGTCGATCCCCAGTGAAACCTTAGTGCAATGATCAGTACAGTGTCTCTAAGTTAGCCCCCTATGCCTGCGGTAACTTCCGAGCAAATTCTGGAGACTATCGCAGCGATCGCCCATCGCATTCCCACTTCTCCCGCTTTAGAGAGCCTACTCAATGAAGTAGTTCAAGAGGTGAAGGCAAGACTGAATAGCGATCGCGTCGTTATTGTTCGTGGACCGATAGCTGCAAATGATGCGATCAATCATACGGCAAATGATGCGCTGATATTGGCTGAGTCTATGAGTCCAGATGGGGTGTCCCTACTGAGGCAGCAGGTTGATCCAGATACTTCGCATTTAGCACAGGTAGATATTGCCCAGCCAGATCCGGTTGAACAGAGCAAGTCCTCTCAGGCTCAAGCCAGCTTTGCGGTGCCCATTCGCAGTGAGAGCCCCGTTTGGGGATGGCTCGTCGTCTATCACTGGCGCAGCCCTCGTCAGTGGCATGCTTTAGAAATCCAACTCTTGGAGCAAGTCGCTCTGCAACTAGGACTCGCGGTCGGGCAAGACAACCTACGACAACAGCTCGCCCTCTCTGTCAATTCGCCAACCCCAGCAACACCAACCCCTCAAGAAACTCTATTGCAACAGGTTGCAGAGAATATTCCGCAACTATTGCTGATGCGTGAGGCCAAATCGGGTCAGTTTTTGTATGTTAACTCCTCCTATGAAAAAATTTGGGGTCGCACTTGTGAAAGCCTCTATCAAGATCCCCAGTCTTGGCTAGCCGCAATCCATCCAGACGATCGTGAGCAAGTAGACAATTCTCTGAAGCAGCAGTTTCAAGGCGCTCCTGTTGAGCGAGAATATCGCATTATTCGGCCCAATGGCGACTGCCGCTGGATTATTGCCAAGGTCATTCCCATTCTCGATCCGGCGGGGCATGTCAGTCGGTTTGTGGGTTGGGCTGAGGATGTGACCGAACGCAAACAGCTTGCCCTAGAGCTACAAGCATCTCAGGCTCGCCTCCATGACATTCTCAACAGCACCATTGCGGCGATCGCCCACATCCGAGTTTTTGCAAATCATCAGTTTAAGATTGAATATTGTTCTCAGGGATGTGAGCAAATTTTTGGCTTCACGGCTGAAGAATTCTTGGCCGAACCAAATCTTTGGCGATCGCGAGTTTTTCCAGAAGATCTAGAAACAGTGATTGCCCCTGCCCTATCCCAACTCTTTGCAGGACAAACCCTCACCCTTGAATATCGATTTCGTCACAGAGACGGTAAGATGCGGTGGATTTCCGACACCTTAACCTCTCAATGGGATCAATCCGCCAACTGCTGGCTAGTAACCGTGATCGGGACAGATATTAGCGAGCGCAAACAAACTGAAGCAGCGTTGCGACAGCAGGCAGAACGAGAAGCATTACTCCTCAAACAAGTTCAGCAACTCAATACAACGCTAGAACAGCAGGTCTTAGAGCGAACTTCCCAACTACAACAATCATCCAATTTAGAAGCCTTACTCAAGCGCATCACAGATAAAGTGCGGGATAGCCTAGATGAGAGCCAAATTTTGCAGACAGCAGTTGAAGAACTAGTCGTCGTTCTTGCTGCAGACATTTGTGAGGCAGCCTTTTACGACCTACACAATCAAACTGTGACAATTTGTTATGAATGCATTCGGGCTGAGGTTCCAGCATTTAGAGGCGCTGTCATTCCGATGGAGAAGCTGATAGCCGTCCATCAACAGATCTTGCAAGGGCAAATCGTGCATTTCTGCTCCATTACTCCCCTTTTGCAAGCGTCTTATACCCATGGCTCTCGGTTTTGTATTTTGGGCTGTCCATTGGTCGATGAAACAGGGGTCTTTGGTAATCTGTGGGTGTTTCGATTGGCAGATCAATACTTCAATGACTTGGAAACTCGACTGGTGCAACAGGTGGCAAACCAATGTGCGATCGCCCTGCGTCAGTCGCGTCTCTACCAAAGTTCTCAAGCCCAAGTTCATGAACTGGAGCGCCTCAATCGGCTCAAAGACGACTTTCTCAGCAGCATCTCCCATGAATTGCGGACGCCGATGTCGAGCATCAAAATGGCCACGCAAATGCTTAAAATCAGCCTGCAACCCTTAGGAATTCTTGAAGATGAGACTGCTCCCATTCACCGCTATCTTCATATTCTTCAAGAAGAATGTCAGCGTGAAATCACCCTCATTGATGACCTGCTTGGACTAGTACGATTAGATGCTGGCACTGAGCCTCTCCACTTGCTCTGTATCAGACTTCAGATTGTGATTTCCCACATCGCAGAACCCTTTATTAACCGTGCTCACCAACAACAACAGCAGTTCAAAATCATCGTTGCAGAAGACCTGCCAGCGATTACGACAGATCTTCCCTACTTGGAGCGCATCTTGGTAGAGCTATTAGATAATGCTTGCAAGTACACTCCTCCTGGCGAAACCATCACCGTCAATGCTCAACCTTCCACAACAGGACCGATCATCAGCGTGAGTAACTCCGGAGTTGAAATTTCTCAGACAGAATGCGATCGCATTTTCGATCGGTTCTATCGTATTCCCAATAACGATCCCTGGAAGCACAGCGGTACAGGTTTAGGGTTGGCCTTAGTCAAAAGATTGGTCGAAACTTTAAAGGGCGATATTCAAGTCGAAAGCCACTCTGGACAGACAACTTTTACCATTCATCTGCCCTATCTTTTGACAGACACAACATCCAAATCTGCCTGATTTGGCCATCACGAAAAAAGGGCCCAGACAGAGATGCCTGAACCCTTTGAAGTCATATCTAGTCATGATGACAAGATTGATGACTCACTCAAAGCAAATTTGCTTTGATTAATTGCTGAGAGCTAAATGCTGAAAGATAAAGCTAGTCGCAATGATTTAGTAGCCGCCACGGGAGAAACTATCGTTTCTGCGACCGCCGCCACCAAAGGAACCACCCCGATCTTCACGAGGCTTGGCTTTGTTGACTTTCAAGTCACGACCCATCCACTCTGCACCGTCTAGTGCTTCAATGGCTGCGGTTTCTTCAGAGTCTGCACTCATCTCCACAAAACCAAAGCCGCGCATGCGCCCGGTTTCGCGATCAGTGGGGAGTTGAACTCGCTTAACTGATCCATACTCTGCAAACACAGTAGTTAGGTCAGCTTCCGTAACGTCATAGGACAGATTGCCTACATAGATTGACATAGCTTGTCTCCAAAATTAGGGGGATATGTAGAGTGAAATTTCGGAGAGAAGTCTGTCAATGGAAAAACGTGAAAACTCGTTAATGCTAAAAACAAATGCTGCAACCGATATTTATTCTCTGCGCTCATCCTAGCACGTCAGGTAGGTTTTGAGTCAACCCCTGCCATGATAAACCCAAAGTCAGCGCCAGGAGCAGACTTCAGACCAATAGCTAAATTCTGAATCTTTGAATCTCTACGAAAGAATCACCATCAAAATAGAGTTATGCCACGATTCGCAAAATCTCAAAACAATCGAGAACTGAAATCCGAGATAAGGTAGGGCGAAGGCTTGGGTAAGAATCTCTGAAAGTATTTCAGAGCATACCTTTCAAACGCTTCACCTCTACAGGGCACTGAGCGATATTATTCTATCTCTGTGTTCTAGAAAACCCTTCCGTATTCTAGAAAACGATGTTCTAGGAAACGATCGCTAGAATGTCTTTTTCAGCAAGCAGGATATATTCTTGGTCGCCAAGTTTGATTTCCGTACCCGCATATCTAGAGTAGAGAACCTGATCTCCCACTTTGACATCGAGCTCTTGGCGGACACCCTCTTTACTCAATTTGCCGGGGCCAACTGCGGTGATTTCACCAACCTGTGGCTTTTCCTGAGCGCTGTCAGGCAAAAAGATGCCGCCCCTTGTCTTGTCTTCTGGGGCCAACACTTTAATGAAAACGCGATCGCCTAAAGGTTGAACCGTAGAAGTGTTTAAAGATACAGCTGCCATATAAATGCTCCAGGATACGGATTGGTTGAAGTCGATTGCAATCAGTTCAGAAAATACCTCAGCTTTGGTCGCTTAAGCAAGCGCAAACCAAATGAGCTGATGGAGGATGTCTCTGAGCCCTAGATCTAGTATATGTTTTGCAGTGAAAACCTGTATCTTAGGTTACGAAGGACAGGGAGATGCGATCGCCCGCCTAGACCGCAACGACAACACCAACGGCTTGAGTTTTAAATGCCAGCTCGATTTTTTGGAGTCAATCTAGCCAGCAGCATTCAAGACTTTTGCTGAGTTCCCCCACAGAATGAGGAACGCAAAGTGCAAACTATCCTCTAGCTTGAACTGAAACTGTTGGGGACTGAGACTTGACCGGAGGAGGGCTCACCTTCTGTGTCGGTAGACCTTCAATAGGGCATTCTTCTGTGCCGACGGTGGAGCGAGTAATGGCTTCGGCTGTTTCTTTCGCTTTGTTGGGATCAAGAATCCAGTCGCGGTAAAATTGATAGGGACATTCCGCCATGCCTTCAGAACCATCCCCTGAGTTGAGCATGCCTGTATAGCCGCGATGCATCAGCTTAAACAAGTGATTTTGAGACTGGGAATTCTTGCGGAAGTCACGAATGGCAAACTTAGAAAGAGCAGCATACTGAATGCCCATCTCTTCCTCACCACACTCGCCCAAGGTCCGACCGTCAAAGCCAACAACAGCAGAGTGCCCAAAGTAGCTATACACCCCATCAAATCCGCTGGCATTGGCAACCGCAACGTAGACATTATTCATCCACGCCATTGCCTTAGAAACCATGATTTGCTGATCCTTAGCAGGATACATGTAGCCTTGGCAGCGAACAATGAGTTCAGCACCTCTCATAGCACAGTCGCGCCAGATTTCAGGATAGTTGCCGTCATCACAGATGATCAAGCTAATTTTGAGTCCCTTGGGTCCGTCTGAGACATAGGTACAGTTGCCAGGATACCAGCCTTCAATCGGCGTCCAGGGCATAATTTTGCGATATTTTTGGACGATTTCGCCCTGATCATTCATCAAGATCAAGGTATTGTAAGGAACCTTGTTGGGATGATCTTCGTGCTTTTCTCCGGTTAGCGAGAACACGCCCCACACTTTGTTGCGGATGCAGGCCTCTGAAAAAATTTGAGTCTCTTCTCCAGGAATGCTGGATGCGGTTTCCATCATTTCTTTGGCATCGTACATAATGCCGTGGGTGGAATACTCTGGAAAGATCACCAGATCCATTCCAGGTAAGCCCACTTTCATACCGTCGATCATTGTAGAAATCTTTTTGCAGTTCTCAATGACTTCTGCTTTGGTATGCAAGCGCGGCATCTTGTAATTAACAACTGCAACCCCAACTGCATCGTCACTTGATGAAATGTCACCGTGATAAGACATTAGAACCTCCAGTGAGTTGCGTGTTCAATGGTGCTTGTCAAGCACCATGTACAAATCATAGAGAGTAGGGTCAGTCTTGTTTGTATCTAGCTTTACACTAACGACCCGGCATAGGGATTGGTGACATTTTGCTAGCCAACTCTTAAGCAAACGTCATCCACCCAAAGACGAATAGCTTGAGGCAAAATTACCAAAATGTATCCTTAAGTACCCTTGTCAGCCCAGGATAGCTTTAACATTCCACTGAAGCAAATTTGCGACACTTGCTTTTAGGTCAAATAAAAAGCCTAGAGCTTCAATACTTGATGAGGAGAATTTCCTGTTGTTGTGAGTAAGGTTCCCATTGCAATCTGGTAGAGAGCCTGCTGGGTGGGAGAAATTAGACCGTAAGTAATTTTCAACAAAAGCTTGACCTGACTCCTGCAAGAATTTTAGGTCAATCAGTTGTTTAAGTGATTACATTTGTGAAGTTACAGCATGCATGTTGTGTCTTCACCGTTTTTCATCTGAGATTGTAAGGAGAGCTTGTATGGTTGAGTCGCGTGGATCCCTGATTCGGTTTAGCAGCATGGGCCGCCGTAAATTTATTAAGTACGGTTCTTTGGCCGTTGGGGCAGGAGTGATGGCTGCCTGTACCCGTGGGGTTGAAACTGCCTCTAGTGCTGGGGGTGCTTCCGGTGATGGCATCAAAGTGGGAGTCATGTATTCAACGACGGGCACGATTGCGATCGTTGAAAAGTCTCTACAAGATGCTACCTTCCTAGCCGTTGAGCAGATCAATCAAGGCACAGGACCCTGGCAAGGCAAGCAGGGCATTATGGGCAAGCCTATTGATATGGTTGTCGTCAACCCCGACTCCAACTGGGATTTGTATAACCAGATGTCCAAGCGCCTGATTGATGAAGACCAGGTGACTTGTGTACTGGGATGCTACACGTCAGCCAGCCGCAAGTCGGTACTGCCTGTCTTTGAAGAAAAGGACTCTATTCTCTATTATCCGGTTTACTACGAAGGAAATGAGTGCAGCTCTAATGTCTTTTACACAGGGGCAGCTCCCAACCAGCAAATCACAGACTCCATTCCCTACTGCTACGAAAACTTTGGCCCTAAAGGCTTTTTCATCGGTTCTGACTATATCTATCCCAAAGAAAGCAACCGCATTGCTAAGGCAGAACTAGAAAACCAAGGTGGACAAGTAGTCGGAGATGAATATGCTGCTCTAGGCACAACCGAGTTCATTACTATCATCAATAAGATTAAGCAAGCCCAGCCTGATTTTGTGCTGAGCAACTTGGTCGGCGATAGTATTCCTGCTTTCTATAGACAGTTTAAAGATGCTGGTATTACTCCAGACCAAATCCCAATCATGGCCTATCCCACCACCGAGGAAGAGATTCAGGCGATGGGAGCTGAATATGCTGAGGGTCATTACAGCAGCTTCAACTATTTCCAATCGGTAGAGACCCCAGAGAACAAAGCGTTTGTGGAACAGTTCAAAGCCAAGTTTGGTAACAATCGTGTCACTAATGGCGTAATGGAAGCGGCCTACCTGCAAACCTTCTTCATGGCTCAGGCGATGGAGAAGATTTTGCAAGAGGGTGGAGAGATCAATACTGCAACCCTGCGCGAGGCCACTCGGGGTCAAGAATTTAATGCGCCACAAGGCAAGGTGAAAATTGATCCCGACAACTATCACACCTATCTTTATTCCCGGATCGGGAAGTGGCAGGCGGATGGTCAAGCGGAAATTGTTTTTGCAACTCCTGCTGCAGTGAAACCAATTCCTTGGAGTCAAGCCCTTTATAAGGGGCGTCTCTGTGTTCACCCCTCCCCCGATAATCGGACAGACCCGACGCAAGAAACAGGTAATGATCTACCCGTTGAATATCTATAAGAGCTAGAGAGAAAATTCTGGCCCTTTCAAGCCAAGGTTCTGATTGCTTATATCTATTCCAAGTCAGGCAGGGTTTGGACAGCGTTGATGTCGTAGATTAGCTGGGATTTACTGGGAATGCTGGATTTTAGTTTGATACAGGCTCATACGCTCTATCTAGCTCAAGAAGCCGCAGGGGCAACCGAAACGATAGGAGGAGTTAACGCTTACGCTTTTGCGAATCAGTTGCTTAATGGCATCGGGATTGTAGGGGTGTTGCTGTTAACAGGTCTGGGTCTGGCGATCACATTCGGCGTGATGCGGATTATTAATCTGGCGCACGGTGAGTTCATTATGTTAGGTGCCTATGTGACCTTTCTAATGCAATCCACGTTTCAAATGGATTTGCTGCTGACCATTCCGTTTGCTTTTTTAGGAACAGCTTTGATTGGGGCGGTGATTGAGCTGACGGTAATTCGAAGGCTGTATGGTCGTCCACTTGAAACGCTGCTAGCAACGTGGGGCTTGAGTATTGTCATCCAGGGGGTCGTCAAGCTGATCTTTTCGGCTCAGTTGAAGTATGTAAAGGCTCCACCTTACATCACTGGAAACTTGTCTTTGGTGACTGGAGATGGAGGGACGCCACTAGTCGCTATCTCTTATTACCGACTGTTTATTATTGCGATCGCCCTCTTGATGCTAGGCATTACCCTCTATCTGCTCTACCAAACTCCGTTGGGTCGCCAAGTCAGGGCTGTAGCTCAAAATCGGGAAATGGCTAAGTGTTTGGGTGTCAATACGAGCCTAATTGACTTGTTCACATTTGCCTATGGGTGTGGACTCGCAGGCATTGCAGGTTCGGTGATCTCATCGCTCAAGAGTGTTTCTCCCCCCATGGGGCAAGACTATCTGGTTGATGCCTGGATGGTGGTGGTGACTGGAGGCGTTGATAAACTGATTGGAGTGCTGGCAGGGGCCTTCCTGATTGGAGAGTCAGGTTCGGCGATCGCCTACCTCCTAAACGATCCACTTGCCAGAGTGATTGTTTTGGCTGCTGTGATTGTTTTGATTCGCTATCGTCCAGAAGGGCTATTTACGGTCCAGAAGCGGGCCTAATTGTGAATCAAGGACGATATCACAACCGTCCAAGAGTGAGTTAGCACTTGAATTGGCACTTGAGTTGGTACTAGTGGAGCCAGACTGATGACGCAGGTTCTAGATAGAGTTCAACGCTCTACCCTTCCAGTTAAGTTATTGATAACAGCTGGAATTATTTTTCTGATCTTTTTCATTCTCCCCTTCTTTTTAGGTCGGTTTCAGACCGCATTAATCTCCAAGCTACTACTATTTGGATCATTGGCGATTAGCCTAGATCTGGTGTGGGGGTTTACAGGAATTTTGAGCTTTGCCCACGGTGTATTTTTCACCCTGGGGGGATATGCAATGGCTTATTACCTGAAGCTCAATCTTTCCTCAGCCCGCAACACCTATGGGGTTGAGCTACCTGACTTTATGGTTTGGAATGGGTTAGAGGAGTTGCCCTGGTTTATTGCTCCGCTCAAATTTTTTCCAGTTGCAATTTTGGCAATGGTGCTAGTGCCTGCAGCCTTTGCCTACATCATCGGCTGGTTTATCTTTCGCTCCAAGGTCAGTGGGGTTTACATCACGATCATCACCCTGGCGATTTCGTCGGCTCTGACCACCCTGTTTATTAGTCAGCAAGCTTACACCGGAGGCACAAACGGAATCACCGATATTGCTACCCTGACACTGTTGGGGATTGATTTTACCGACATCAATCTCTATTGGGTCATCCTAATTTTTACGACGCTGGTTCTAATTGGGAGCTGGTGGCTGACGAGATCGAATCTAGGTCTTATCCTCCGTTCAATCAATGAAAATGAGCAGCGTATTTCTTATCTAGGATATGACGTTGCCAGTTTCAAGATCTTTATTTGGACGTTGTCGGCAGCGATCGCAGGCATCGCAGGAGGATTATTTGTTCCCCTCAACAAGTTTATTTCTCCCGTCTACTTGGCGGTCGCATTTGGAACACAGGTTGTCATTTGGGTGGCGATCGGCGGTCGAGGAACATTGATTGGGCCTTTGGTGGCAGCTCTCTTACTGGGTCAGGTGCAGAACTCTGCCGAGCGAGTTACTCAAGATTGGCAACTCTTGGTCGGAGTTTTGCTGCTAGTGGTAGTTTTATTCTTGCCCAAGGGCCTAATGGGCCTCGTGCCAGAGCGAGCTCATCTCAGCAAGTTGCTCCAGTTGCCCGCTCCTAATCCTTCAGCAGGCTATATTCAAGCTCGACTGCTTGATTGGTTTACCCCCCTACAAGCATGGCTGGCAACCCGAAAAGGCCGCAAACGCTAGCTTCCAATGTGAAGAGTCTTCTGAGACCTACAGACTTTAACTCAGGCAGACTCTAACTCAGGCAAACTCTAACTCAGGCAAGCTCTAACTCAGGCAGATTAGTCAATTCGGGCACAGTAAGTTCAATGATTCTGGTGATAATCTAAAGCCCGATTTCATATTCATCGGTCATCGTTACTGCCGATCGCAAAGGTGTAGAAGACATGGATGCAGTTCTGTCGGTCAAGGATTTAACAGTCATTTTTTCCGGTTTCAAGGCGCTGAAGGGCATCAGCCTAGAGGTGGGCGATCGCGAGGTTGTGACAATTATCGGCCCCAATGGTGCAGGCAAAAGCACCCTACTTGATGCCATTGTTGGCAAATCTCCTGTTGCTTCAGGGCAGGTTTACTACCACGGCCACGATATTACCAACAAGAATCCCTATGAGGTTGCTCGCTTAGGAATTGGACGTAAATTTCAAAACCCAAACGTTTACAACGAGTTGACGGTGTTTGAAAACATCCTACTAGCGCTAAAAGGCACTCATGGCATCATCGCCTCAATTACCTCTAAATTGACTAGAGCTAAAAAAGATAAAATTGCCTGGGTTTTAGAACGAATCGGGCTATTGGACAAAGCCTTCGTTCAAGTGTCTTCTCTTTCCCACGGTCAGAAACAGTGGGTTGAAATTGGCATGGTGATTGCCCAAGATCCTTCTGTTGTTCTTTTAGATGAACCGACCGCTGGGATGACCTCTGAAGAAACTCATCTCACTGGGGAGATCATCAAGACAATTTCTCAAGATCACTCAGTGGTCGTGATTGAGCATGATATGGATTTTGTGAAACAAATTGCCCAGCGCATCATTGTATTACATCAGGGTGAGAAGCTAGCAGAAGGCTCTGTTGCTGAAGTGCAAAATAACTCTAAGGTTGTGGAGGTTTATCTAGGTCGTGAAAAAATCGATGTCGCCGCTGCTTAAACTTACTGATGTCACGGCTGGTTATGGGCAAACTCCTGTCCTCCTAGACATCAACTTGCACGTTGACAAAGGTGACATGGTTTGCATCTTGGGTCGCAATGGGGTCGGTAAAACGACCCTTCTCCGCAGCATTATTGGGCTCAACAAGGTAAATCAAGGCAGCATTATTTTCGATGCTGATGATATTACTAAAGTCCCAACCTACAAGCGCAGCCGTTACGGTATTGCCTATATTCCGCAGGGGCGGGAAATTATTCCCTACCTGTCTGTCTTAGACAATCTCAAGCTAGGCTTAACGGCTAACCGAAACAAGAAATCTGCTAGTCTTCTGGAAGAAATATTTGAGTTCTTCCCAATGTTGAGGCAGCATCTCAAGCGGCAGGGGGGACTTTTGAGTGGGGGGCAACAGCAACAGTTGGCGATCGCCCGAGGCCTTATGTCTGAGCCACAAATGATTTTACTGGATGAGCCAACCGAAGGAATTCAGCCTTCAATTGTTCAAGAAATTGAAGCTACGCTCAGACGGATCAATATCGAGAAAGGTATCACGGTCATGGTCGTTGAGCAAAAGATTGACTTTGCCAAACAGCTTGCCCAACGATTTTTCATGATGGAGAAAGGCTCCGTCGTTGCCCAAGGCGAGACAAGAGAACTAAATGATTCTCTGGTACACCGATATTTAGCAGTTTAAGCAACCAAACCTTCTCCAACTACTTCCAGATGCCACAAGCAAGACCAAACCATTCTAGATTCACTTGTTGTCGGCTCATTAGGTCTGGTTGGATCTAAATTTATGGTCGATCCTCGACTTGTCATAAATGGCTTTGGGAGGAGTCTTCAAGTCCCAAACAACGCCCAGCCATGCCAGCACTTGCAGCATGTAATGAGCGATGTCTATCTCCCACCAGTAAAAGCCTTGGCGCTCTGAAGCGGGATAATAGTGGTGGTTATTGTGCCAGCCCTCACCTAGAGTAATCAACGCTAAAAACAAGTTGTTGCGGCTTGTATCATCTGTATCAAACCGACGAGTCCCAAAGGTATGAGCCAGCGAATTGATTGTGAAAGTAGTGTGGTACAGCACAAGTGTGCTCAAGAAAAAGCCCCAAGCCAGCATTTGCAAGCCGTTCGTCCCAAGTTGTGGGACATACTGCTGGAGCAGCATCCCTACACCCGTTACGGCTAACGCCAACGCAATCGGCACCACGGTTGGAAAACGATTGAGTAGCCGCAGTTCTGGATATTTAGCAAAGTCTCGAATCGCCTTTTCATTGGTTTCAGCATACTTAGGACACATAATCCATCCCATATGTGACCACCAAAAACCACTCATGATAGGAGAGTGAATATCTTGTTCCGTGTCTACATAAAGATGATGATGGCGATGATGGGCCGCCCACCATAATGGTCCTAGCTGTACTGAAGAGTTACCCAAGACAGCAAGAACAAATTGAAAGAAGCGAGATGTTTTGTAAGCGCGATGAGAAAAATAGCGGTGATATCCTGCCGTAATTCCAAACATGCGCACAAACCATAGGGCAAAACACACAATTACGGCAGGATAACTAACTCCTACCCAAAAAACTAGTAAGCTGCCGATATGAATGAGTACAAAAGGAGCATATCCAAATATATCTATGTCCTTCTCTTCTTGCGATATCATACTTGACCTGCTGGATTGCCCTTTACTATGAAAACGACTCAAAGCAAACCGTAAGATTCTTTACTTTGAGCACGTACTATCATATACCATAGTCTTAAAAGACAGCACATCAGACTTTTGACTGATAGAAATCACAGGTTTCTATTCATCTTTATCATTCTAAATCTATGTTAAAAGCGTCCTTGCTTGGTCAAATTATTTGATTAAGTAAAGGTTCTTTTGTCCATTTTTTTACTATTTTTATAGTAATAAACTTTGCAAAAATCTCTATTTTTACGTCTTTGAAACTATAAACACATATGTTATTGTTCATATATTCAATCGTAGGTTTCCAGTTGAAATTGGCGAAGCAAGGAGTGATCTATGCCTAAAGTTTTATTTAAAGTTGATCTCACCAAGCCAATGGATCAACAGGAATTACCCGGACACAATCGTTGGCATCCTGATATTCCGGCTGTTGTTTCAGTTAATCCTGGTGATGTTTTTAGAATTGAGTGTAAAGATTGGACAGACGGACAAATCAAGAATAATGACAGTCCTGATGACATTCGAGATGTCGATCTAACTGTTGTTCACGTCCTGAGCGGGCCAATTTGGGTGAATGGTGCACAGCCTGGAGACATTTTAGTCGTTGATCTGCTAGATATTGGTGCACTTCAAGGAGATGAGTGGGGCTTCACCGGCATCTTTGACAAAAAGAATGGGGGCGGATTTCTAACCGATCACTATCCTGAACCTGCCAAGGCAATTTGGGACTTCCAAGGAATTTACACCTCTTCTCGACATATCCCAGGAGTCAGATTTGCAGGCATTACTCACCCAGGTTTAATTGGCTGTGCACCTTCCCATGAGCTGTTGGCGACCTGGAACAAGAGAGAAACAGAGCTGGTAACAACGGCTCCAGATCTACGGACCTATGGGGCAGGCCTTTCTGGCGATCAACCCGTCCTGGCAGCGCTACCCAATCCTACTAATGCAATTTTAGGGCAAGTACCTGCTTCCGAGTACGATCGCGTTGCAGCCGAGGGTGCCAGAACGGTTCCACCCCGTGAACATGGCGGCAACTGTGACATCAAGAATCTATCCAGGGGAACGCGAATTTACTTCCCCGTGTATGTGGAAGGGGCTAAGCTATCAATGGGGGATATTCACTTCTCTCAAGGGGATGGGGAAATTTCTTTTTGCGGGGCAATTGAAATGTCGGGCTATATCGACTTGCATGTCGATATTATCAAAGGCGGCATGGAAAAGTATGCGATGGTCAATCCCATCTTTAAGCCCGGCCCCGTAGAGCCACGCTATTCTGAGTACCTTGTGTTTGAAGGAATCTCTGTCGATGAATTTACCGGCAAGCAACATTATATGGATGTCCATATTGCCTATCGTCGCGCTTGCTTAAATGCCATTGAATACTTGAAGAAGTTTGGCTTCACAGGCGAGCAGGCTTATCTGTTGCTCAGTTGTGCACCTGTTGAAGGGCGAATCAGCGGCATTGTTGATATTCCCAACGCTTGCTGCACATTAGCGATTCCAACTGAGATCTTTGACCAAAATATACTCCCGGTTTAACCTCGATTCACTTTAATCCCCTAGTGAATCTTCGAGTGAGCACAGATTACCTCCAGTCATTGATCAGCCGGAGGGAATCTGGCTCTATCTTCTGGCTCCAACTATTGAGATTTGGTCTATGCCCCTTTATGAGTTTCGATGTGATGAATGTGGAATTTTTGAGGAATGGCGCACCATGTCTGAGTGCAATGCTCCGGCCTGCTGTCCCTCTTGCCAAAAAACAGGGCGACGCATTTTGTCTGCTCCGATGCTCTTGTCTGGCTCTCTTCGGTTAAAGCGCGAGAATCCGGAACCGCAATTGGTCAAACGAGATCAAGAGCCTAGACCTTCTGCGGTTAAAGATCACAAGGGGGGACGGCCCTGGATGATTAGTCATTGATTTGCAATCTAGATTAAATAATACCTAAGCATAAAGGGAATGCCCTGAAGCGGGCTGGAGTTCAACCATTGGGGATTGATTTTCGACTTCGACTGGGTGCTCAGGGAGATGCAGTGGCTGAGGGGCTTTTGATTGGACCAGTACCACTTCCTTCCCTTGCAGACTCTGCCCAGTGGGTTGAACTGAGAGGCTGGGTGCAACGGCTTGGATAGGCCGCACTTGATGCCGTCGCTTTGGCTTGGTAAGGGCGGTCGCAGTAATAACATCTTTAAAAATGAGCCCCCACCCTCCCAGTTGCAGGAGAATGACAAAACCAATCCATCGCTCTTTGGCAAAGTTGGCTGCTTCAATCGCTGCCATTTGAGCTTGCCAATGTGCCTCGTTTTCTAGCATTTCTGGGCTGACTGTGTTCTCTGACTTGAAAGTGCTGTTGGCGGGGGTACCCATCTGAGCAGATAAGGATGCCAATGTGGCTGCACCGACAACGCCATCTGCTTGCAGGCCTTGAGCTTGTTGAAATTGGATGACGGCGGCTTGGGTCTGTTGGCCATAATGTCCATCTATTGAGCCAACGCTATATCCCAACTGCTGCAACTGCTGTTGAAGTTCGAGGACAGTTTGCCCTTGACTGCCTAACTTGAGAGGAAGCAATGCTTGGGAGGTGGCTGTAGCATTAGACCAAATGCTGGATGCGGCGGATTCGGGCGAGCTGGGTTGGGGTGCTGATTCTTGACGGGTTGGAGCCTGCACAGATGGTTGTGCCTGCGGTGTGACTTGCGTCGCAAAGGCGACCCGCATCGATTCGGGTGGATTGACCTCTGGGGAAGACTGACTGGGCGATCGCAAGTTTTGCAGAGCTTGCTCAGCCAGCGTATCTTGCGAAATATGAGTGGGCGCAGGAGGAGGTTGCGTCACGTTCGCATCAGTAACTAGCAGGAAGAGAGGGGAGACAAGCATAAGCAGGAGCGCTAAAGCATTAGGTAAAGCAAGCGACTTGGAGTGAGGAGATTGGCCCAAGCCTCTAGTGAAGGCTTACTGCTTCTAAAAACTTTTTGTTTCAAAAACTTTTTGTTTCAAAAACTTACTGTTTCAAAACTTGCCGTTTCACAGTGGGTTAATCTCCCTCCTTTTATTACATCTCTAATTAGAGCTACCAAACATTTCAGTTCGATGAACTTTCCCTTTTGGGAGATGAAGCTTTGGCGTCACTCAGAGAACTAGCCTGAGCAAGCACGTATCTTTACAGCAATTTAATCCATTCTTTAATTTGCAGCCTAGTCATGCTTCCAATCTTCATCAAAGATGAGTTGAATCTATTGCCACGTTGAAACCGATCGCAGTGCTTCGGGGATTTCACCTTGGTCTGAGGGAAACTGTAAAACTGTTTCACTGAGTCCTAAATACCCTGACTCCGCGAACGAAAGCAGCATTCGCTGTAGAGCTAACCAAACTTCCGATTCATATTCCCAATCGCGATCGTAGGGTGTGTTGCCCGCGATTGATTTTAAGGCCCAAAAATAGGTGTTGCGTACGATGGAGCCATTCTTTTTGTACTCTGGCAAATCGTCCTTGTGCAGAAACAAAACTTGATTTTCAATTCTTGCTCTCATAGTGCTGCTCGCTTGTATTTCTCTTTGTATTTCCCTTTATATTTCCCTTGCTTCTGTTTTTCCATGATGCACGGTGGACGTGATGCCTGGTGGACGTGATGCATGGCGGACGTGAACGGTGGCAGGATGCCTCCCTGGGTCACTGGCGCGATCGCCCCCTCAGCCTCTATCCTCAAAGCTAGAGATGTGAATGGTCAAACAGATTGATGACTGCACCGCAAGTAGCGCCCTACGGTTCCTGGAAATCGCCGATTAGCTCTGATCTGATCGTGGCAGGCACGATTGCGCTGGGGCAGATTGCGCTAGATGGAGACGACATTTACTGGAGCGAACTTCGCCCGATGGAAAAAGGGCGCAATGTAATCGTGCGTCGAACCCCAGACGGCAAAACCGTAGATGTCACGCCTGCGCCCTTTAATGTCAGAACTCGCGTGCATGAGTATGGAGGGGGTGCCTACGCGGTGGCAGATGGGACAATTTATTTTTCCAACTTTGCCGATCAGCGGCTCTACCGTCAGCGGATGGGTGAGGAACCGCAGGCCATCACACCGGAAGCTGATTTTCGCTATGCCGATGCCAGGATTGATCGGCAGCGCGATCGCCTCATTTGTGTTCGCGAAGACCACACGCTGGCCGATCACGAACCGATCAACACCCTTGTCAGCGTCAGTTTGGCCGATGAAGGTAGCGAAGTTTTGGTTGCAGGTCACGACTTCTACGCCTATCCGTGCCTCAGCCCCGATGGCTCACAACTCGCCTGGATCTGCTGGAATCACCCCAACATGCCCTGGGATGGCACAGAGCTATGGCTAGCGGACATTAATCCAGATGGTTCTTTGGGGCAACAGCAGCGGATTGCCGGAGGACTCGAAGAAGCCATCTTTCAGCCGCAGTGGTCGCCCGATGGGGTGCTATATTTTATTGGCGATCGCACCGGCTGGTGGAATCTCTACCGCTGGCAAAACGGTCGGGCTGAGTCGCTATGTGAGAAAGATGCCGAGTTTGGCCTGCCGCTGTGGGTCTTTGGCATGTCTACGTATGGCTTTGAGTCTAGCAACAGCTTGATTTGCACCTACGTTGAAGCCGGAATTGAGCAGTTGGCTCGATTCAACACTCAAACATTGAAATTAGAACCCATTGAGATTCCTTACTCCAGCGTCGGCGGATTGCAGGTTGCACCCGGTCAAGCTGTGTTTACCGCCGGATCACCCATGGCTCCAGGGGCGATCGCCCGCCTCGATCTGACCACTGGTAATGTTGAGGTGCTACAACGCTCTAGCCAAACAGACGTCGATCCGGGCTATCTTTCAGAGCCAGAGGTACTTGAATTTCCGACCACCAACGGTCTGACGGCCTACGGCTTCTACTACCCACCCCAAAACAAAGACTACCAGGCTCCAGAAGGCGAACGACCTCCGCTGCTGGTCAAGAGTCATGGTGGCCCCACAGCAGCCGCTTCGACCACCTTCAACCTCAGCTTTCAATATTGGACGAGTCGGGGCTTTGCGGTGCTAGATGTCAACTACGGGGGTAGCACAGGCTATGGGCGCGACTACCGCCAACGGCTCAAAGGCCAGTGGGGCATTGTCGATATTGATGACTGTGTTAACGGCGCAAAGTATCTGGTCGAGCGAGGGGATGTGGATGGCGATCGCCTCACCATCAAAGGCGGTAGCGCTGGCGGCTACACCACGCTAGGAGCACTGACCTTCCGGGATACATTCAAAGCGGGAGCCAGCTACTACGGCGTCAGCGATCTAACAGCCTTGGCCGAAGATACCCACAAGTTTGAGTCTCGCTACCTCGATGGATTGATCGGGCCTTACCCAGAGCGCAAAGACTTGTATGAAGCGCGATCGCCCATTCACTTTGTCGATCAGCTCTCCTGCCCAGTGATTTTCTTCCAGGGAGACGAAGACAAAATCGTCCCACCCAACCAGGCCGAACAAATGGTGAATGCCCTCAAGGCCAAGGGTTTGCCTGTTGCCTACGTTCTCTTTGCAGGCGAGCAGCATGGCTTTCGGCAGTCGGACAACATCAAACGGGCCTTAGATGCTGAGTTTTACTTTTACGCCAAAGTGTTTGGCTACGAGCCGGCGGATCAAATCGAACCCGTGGCGATCGCCAATCTCAACCTGTGAAGGCCAGAAAGGGGAAAGCCAGTGATACAAGTGATACAGTCAAAGGTGTTGCTTCTCTGCATCAAACAGGTATGACCGTTGCGGTTGCCCTTCAGAGTGTTCATAAGGTGTACAACAACGTCTCAGTTGTTGATGATCTCTCCTTCACCATCGAGCCAGGAGAGGTCTTTGGCCTGCTCGGTCCAAACGGGGCGGGGAAATCGACGACCATCCGCATGTTGACCACCCTCACTCAACCTACCCAGGGCGAGGTTGTCGTCGCAGGCTATGACGTAGTGCGCCAGCCCTTTGGGGTCAAGCGGCAGATTGGGGTCGTACTCCAGCAGGTCAGCGTTGATGCCGATCTGACGGTGTGGGAAAACATGGAATTCCACGGACGGATGCACCACATTCCCAGCTCAAGGCGTCAACAGGAAATCAAGCGCTGGTTGGAGTATGTCCAACTGACCGATCGCCGGGATGATCTCGTCAAAACGCTATCAGGCGGAATGAAACGCCGCCTCCAGATTGCCAGAGCCCTGCTACACCAGCCACAAATCCTATTCTTGGATGAACCGACCGTCGGCCTTGACCCCCAAACTCGTCGCCGCCTGTGGGAAATCATCAAAGATCTGAATACCCAGGGAATGACCATTTTGCTCACAACCCACTACATGGAAGAAGTGGAGTACTTGTGCAATCGCATCGGCATTATGGACCGGGGCAAGTTAATCGAAATGGGAACGCTGCAAGAGCTACGCCAAAAACATGGGGAAGGGTTGCTTATGCGGCAGGAGGGCGATCGCTGGCAATATCATTTCTTCCCGACGCTCAACGAAGCCAAACAACATCTCGATGCAGAACCAGACAAAACTGGCATGATGGTGCGGCCCTCAAACTTAGAAGATATTTTTGTGGAGCTAACGGGGCGGAATTTGGATTGATTTAGCCTATGATGTCCCTTGCCAGCAAGATTGAAGCAATTTTGTATCTCAAAGGCCAACCCCTGCCTCTAGCCAGAATTGCAGAATATGCGGGCTGCGATCGCGAGCAGGCAGAAGAAGGTCTAATTGAGCTGATGGCCGACTACGCCCACCGTGACACCGCCCTAGAAATCGCTGAAACTCCCGACGGATATTGCCTCCAGCTTCGAGAAGCCTTCCAAGAGCTGGTGCAAACCCTGATTCCATTAGACTTAGGGGTGGGCGCGTTGAGAACCTTGGCGGCGATCGCCCTCAAAGGCCCGCTTTCCCAAACCGACCTGGTTGAGCTGCGCGGCTCTGGCGCTTACCAACATGTACAAGAACTAGTCGAATTAGGCTTTATCCGCAAGCGTCGTCAGGCCGAAAGTCGCTCCAATCTCGTGCAAGTCACCGACAAGTTTTACCAATATTTTCAGGTGGACAAACTCCCTCAACCCTTCAATTCTCCGCCCAAATTGGAAGAACAAGGCTCATTTTTTGAAGAGTAGGGGAAAAGGGGCGATCGCTTCCATTCGTAGCCACACCATCGAAATTCCGCCCTTTTTGACTCAAAATCGTTCAGACTCGTCAGTTTCACCCTCAAGGTACTGGTCACAGGGGTGAGTATAAATGTAACAATAGACCAAATTAAGTAAATTCAGTACTTAAGGTTTCTATGGTTTTTGACCCTGACAACGCCGACTTTCTCAGTGGCAGTGGCGAGGATAACCAGGCAAATCAGCTATTGCAGTATCTCCAACATCAGTCCCCTGAGGTTTTGGCCCGAGTTGCCAAGTCGATCAGTCCGGAGATCAAGCAAATTATCTCTCAAAATGTGCAGGGATTAGTTGGAGTTCTGCCTTCGGAAGCCTTCAACGTGCAAGTCACCACCGATCGCGATAATCTTGCAGGCCTACTAGCTTCAGCCATGATGACCGGATACTTTCTGCGACGCATGGAGCAGCGGATGGAGCTAGAAGACAGCATGTCCTCATCCATTTCTTTGTACGATAAAGGCGATGAGGAATCCTACTAGCTAGCGGCCTAGCGCCTCGACATCAGTCCCTCAGAAAATCAAACCCCCAGAAAATCAAAATTCCACAACCTTTGAGACAGGTCGCCTCTCTTCACCTGCTTAGCTTTCCTGGCAAATCTTGCACCGAGCTTTTCTCACCGACTTCCAAGGAAGCGTGACATTCGAGGTCAAATCGTTTAAGCTTATATATGAACAGATGTTCAGATGTCAAAGCATCGTTGAGCTATTTAGAAAATTAAGGAAAAACTATGACAGCCGTAACCCAAATGAAATGTGCATGTGATCCTTGTCTGTGCGTCGTCCCCACAGAAAATGCCATCCACAAAGATGGTAAGAACTACTGTTCTGATGCCTGTGCTAATGGACATCCCCAAGGCGAAGGCTGTGGCCACCAAGGTTGTGACTGCCACTAAAGCAAGCTTATTCCTCCTAAAAACCAGACACGAAACAAAGCAGGGTTGCACCACGGTGTGGCCCTGTTTTTGCTGTGAGGGCATCCTCCTAACTCATTTGACAGATTTTCCCCAACCTTTTAAGATTTCACGATAGGCTGTTAATGATAATCATTTTCAATCCTTTAGACGTTAAGTTGGTTGGGGAAAATCTAGAAATGTTCAGAAGCTTGCCTGTCGAACCAAGACACCTCTGGAAAGCTGCCGCTCTATCGCTAACGTTTGGTTTATTCAGCTGTGGCGAAGCACCTCAAAGTGGCGCGGGTAACACGTCTTCGGCAGCAGGAGGAGCCCAACTTTCAGTAGTGGCCACCACCAATGTTCTCTGCGATCTGACTGAGCAAATTGCTCAAGACACGGTTGCCCTAACTTGTTTGCTTGAGCCTGGTCAAGACCCCCATGTCTATCGGGTTACTCCCGCTGACCGTCGGGCCCTCGAAGAAGCCGATTTAGTGCTTTACGGTGGTTATGATCTTGAACCCGAACTGATTCAATTGATTGAGGCGAGCAACAATCCGTCTTCCCGCGTAGCGGTCTATGAAGCCGCAGTGACCAATCCCTTAATGGGAGAGGCGCACGACCACGACCATGATCATGATCACGGACATGAGGAAGAGGCAGCCGCCAGCGGTCACAGCCATGATCATGATGACGATCACGATCATGGTGAATCAGCGGCTACAAACGCTCCTGCTGCGGAAGGGCCAGTCCCAGATCCTCATGTTTGGCATGATGCCCGCAATGGGGCTGAGATGGTAGCGGTAATTCAGGAGCAGCTAGAACAACTTTCGCCTGAAAATGCTGAGCTTTATAGCCAGAACGCAGAGGCGATCGCCAATCAGCTTATCGAGATAGACGGCTGGATTCGAACCCAAACCGCAACCATTCCCGCATCACAGCGTCGGCTCGTTACCACCCACGACGCCCTTAGATACTATGCGGAAGCATACGATTTCACAGTCAAAGGCGCGTTGAGCGGACTGAGTACAGAAGAAAGACCTTCGGCAGGCCAAATGACATCGCTCGTCAACTTGGTGAAATCAGCAGAAGTTCCAGCCGTTTTTGCAGAAGAATCCACCAATCGACAGCTAATCGAGGCAGTTGCTAGGGATGCGGACGCAACAGTTCCAGAGCAAGCTTTGTTTATTGAAACCTTGGGTGGCCCAGGTTCTAACGCAGAAACCTATCAGCAAATGCTGGTGACAAACACCTGCACAATCGTGGATGCACTAGGAGGGCAATGTTCTGCAGAAGAGGCTCCTCTGTAGAAACAGTCTCAATCCCATCGCATCCGTCGTTACAGGGCATAGAAGCAACTATGCCCTGATTTTTCTTGCTTAACCCAGAGGGTTGGAGGGTAGAGCGCTAGGGCGAACTTGTAGGGTTTCAGATTTGCCGTTGCGACTGATTTCTACCTCCAATGTGTCGCCGATGGTGCTAGATTCAACCTGCTCCTGAACATCAGAGGCGGTGCTGACTGGAGTGCCATCAACTTTGAGGATAATATCTCCCTGCTGTAGACCCGCCTGAGCCGCTGGAGTCCCGTTTAAGACTTTGACGACTAGGACGCCTTGATCAACCGTGACCGTGATGTTCATTTCGGAGTCGCGGTTGAGAGAGTCTTTGACTTCTGCGGTCAAATCTACCATTTGAATGCCCAGATAGGGATGCGCGACTTCTCCATTGGCAAAGAGTTGGTTGGCAATGCGCTGGGCTGTCTCAATGGGAATGGCAAAGCCGAGTCCTTGGGCATTGGCTCGAATGGCGGTGTTGATGCCAATCACTTCGCCCCGATCGTTGAGCAGGGGACCGCCTGAGTTGCCAGGATTGATCGCAGCGTCGGTTTGAATGAAGCGAACGCGCTTATCGGGTACGCCGACCTGAGTGCTAGAGCGACCGAGGGCACTGATGATACCCGCTGTGACAGTGTTGTCGAGGCCGAGAGGGTTGCCGATGGCGATCGCCCATTGTCCCGGCGTCAGATCTTCAGAGCTGCCCAGGGTAACGGTGGGCAAATCAACCGCCTCGATCTTAATTACCGCAATATCGGTGACTGAATCAACCCCCATCACCTGACCATCAAACGATCGCCCATCCTTGAGCGTCACCTTCACCATATCGGCCCCATCGACGACATGGGCATTGGTAATCAACTGCCCATCAGCACTGATAATCACCCCTGACCCTGTACCCTGCTCGACCTGACCTTCAGGCATGGGCACTTCGTCGCCAAAGAACCGTCTAAATAAAGGATTCTGAAATGCTTCTGGCACCCGTCGGGAGATCGTGCGGGAAGCGTCAATTCGCACGACTGCAGGGCCAACTCGCTCGACGGCATCTGCAATAAAGTTGGGATTGTTGCGCTCAATAATCTGGACATTGTTGGCTTGGGGAGCCGTTTGAGGCTGAACCTCCAGTGCCGCTGGAACTGCCGCTGGGAGTTGAGGGCGATTTTGGGTATTGAGGTAATAACCACCTGCCCAACCAGCACCCCCTCCCACAGCCAAAAATGCTGTGTAGATGCCCAATTGCTTCAGTGATAAGCCCATAGTCCTTTTCCCCATGACGGCAATATTGATTTTAGTTCCAATCTAACTGGTTCAGAAGGAGGGATTTATCCATTGTCACCCCACACTCCTAAAGATTTTGCCAAGATCTGAAGATAAGGCTTCCCTAACAACAGCGTGTTCCATGCATCGAACGTTTATGACCCTACTCCCCTGGCTCCGATGGTTTTCTGGTAGCTCTATTGCGCTAGGACTCCTATTTTCAGCTACAGGTTGTCTGACTATTGCTGAGGCCGCTACAGCTGATTCTTCTCCAATCTTCACCCATCCTAGCCCCGCTCCCTCAAATTTCCTAGAAATTAATCAACCCTTGAGCACTGCTGCGGCCCCCAAGCAAGCTGCATCTCCCTGTCGGGCTCCAGCTCTAGCTCGGATGACCCGGTATCGGATTGCGTCTGGAGATACGTTGGCGGCGATCGCCCAACGCCATAACCTAATTCCCGCGACATTAATGGGCTTCAACCCCAACCTGCGAGACGGAAGTCTACCCGTTGGCGCTGAGATTGTGATTCCACCCTTCAATGGCATTCGCGTCGAAGTCCCAGCCGGAAAAACTTGGCGAGACGTTGCGGAGCAATATAATGTGCGGGCAGATGTGCTATTTGAAATTAATGGCTGTCAGGAGGCTCCCAGGGCTGTCTTTGTCCCAGGTGTAAACTGGGCACCCGCTGCGGCGGGAAGCACCACTCCTTCTAATAGTGCTAATCGCGCCATGCTGAATCGCTATCCGCTGCCCAGCGTTGTCCCGGTCATGACGGCCTATGGTTGGCAGCTTGACCCTGCGGTGGGAGAGGTTGTGTTTCACAGTGGCGTCAAACTGGCAGCAGCAGCGGATACACCTGTTTTGGCGGTAGGAGAAGGGGTGGTTGCGTTTGCGGCAGACCAGGGCAACTTCGGCAATCTGGTTGTTGTGAACCACAGCCAGGGCTTGCAAAGCCGCTATGCCCATCTCTCCCAAATCAATGTGCGGGTGGGGCAAACGGTGGGGGCGGGCGATCGCCTCGGGCTGGTCGGATCAACCGGAGTGGTGACGATGCCTCACCTCTACTTTGAAGTTCGCACCAACTCTAATTTGGGCTGGATTGCCCGCGATCCAAGCCAATATTTCGAGGAGATGCGGTTTCGGGGAGAGGCGATCGCCCCCAATCCCAACTCGTGATGTGGCGATCGCCCCCCTCCTAACCCATCCTCTCTAGCATTTCCCCTCCCTGGAGCTAACCTTGTAGGGGTTTTAAACTCCAAGCTCGAATCCACGCGGTTTCAGCGATTGAGTGCGAAAATCACCGATTCTGAAAGTGTTGTGGTACGGGGCTTCGCAGAAACCCCTACAGGATTAGCCCTGGAGGGGCCAGGGGTGGGTTCATCTTCGCCAACTTACGAAAGCGGGATGCTCCCGAAGCCGCGTCTCTATAGAACCTTTTCTTTTGTTAGTTCAGGTTGCTGTTCTTCGAGGGGTTCTGCTTCGGGAAGACCCGCGGCTCGACGGTAGATCTTCATATATTCCTGGGCATATTTCTCCCAGCTAAAGTCTGTTCTCATGCCTCGCTGTTGGAGTTCTTGCCACTGCGGCTTGTAGTGGAAGCCTTCCCAGGCCCGGATCAAGCTGGTATAAAGATCAAGCGGTTCATAGCGATCGAAGCAATAGCCTGTCCCAGCCTGGTTCATGGGGTCATGGTGAGAAACCGTATCGACCAAGCCTCCGGTTCGTCTCACAATGGGAACCGAACCATAGCGTAAGGCCAACATCTGGCTAATGCCGCAGGGCTCAAACCGCGAGGGCATCAAGAAGGCATCGGTTCCGGCATAGATGCGTCGAGACAAGCCATCGTTGTAGAGCAGGTAGGCAGCCATCCGCCCCGGATAGCGGGAGGCAATCTGCCAGAGCTGCGTTTCGTAGTAGCGATCGCCCGTTCCCAGCACAATAAACTGGGCATCGGTATAAGACATAAAGCGATCGAGAATTTGAATGATCAAATCCAGACCCTTTTGCTCAACCAGCCGCGACACGAGGCCGACCAAGAAAGCGCCCGAATTGACTTCCAGCCCCACCTCTTCCTGCAACACAATCTTATTGGCGCGGCGCTTGTCCAACGTGTCGGCCGTAAAGGTTTGGCTAATGTGCTTATCGTTGGTCGGATCGTAGACCTTCGTATCAATGCCGTTGAGCACACCCACGAGTTTGTCGCTGATAAAGGAAAGTAAGCCTTCCAGCGTTTCACCGTAGGTAGCCGTTTGAATTTGCTGAGCGTAGGTGGGAGAAACGGTGTGCACCACGTTTGCATACTGCACCGCAGCCGCCATTGTGTTGTGCCCCTGCATGTACCAGGGACACCAAGTCATTTGCTCTAGCTTCCAACGCCAAGGCCCCTGATAGGCCAAATTGTGAATGGTGAAGACGGTGCTAATGTCGGGAGATTGGTGCATCCAAACGGGGATCATCCCGGTATGCCAATCGTGGCAGTGAATTAGCTCTGGCTTCCAGTAGTTCCAGGCAAACTCAGCCGCGCCGTTAGAAAACAGGGTAAACCGCCAGTCTTCATCCTCTCCCCCATAGACGCGACGCGGTAAGAAGGCAGGGTGGCCAAACAAGTAGAGGGGAACGTCAGACTTGGGTAGCGTAGCCTCATAGACCTCAAAGGTCTGAAACATGGCAGAACCTTGCCAGACGGACTCTTTAGGAATCTCCATCTTGTCCGGCAGAAAGCCGTAATAGGGCATAAACACCCGCACATCGTGCCCCATGTCCTTCAAAACCTTGGGGAGAGCCCCTACCACATCGCCCATGCCGCCGACTTTCGCGATGGGTGCTGCTTCTGCCGCAACAAACAGAATTCGCATGTTAGTCTGATATCCCCTATAAAAACTCGTTAAAGATTACCCCGTTGGAAACCGTGTGACGCTCTCCCAACGCTGAGATGGTGGAATGATTTTACTGCAATTGACTCCCGTGATGACAGAAGTTGCTTGACATCCCTCTCCATCCCATCGTTAGGTGGTTCAGTTTTGGGTGGGCGATCGCCCCTCTGTTTCCTCCCCTATGTTTCCTAACATGGCCCCTATCTAGCTCCCTTCCCGCAGCTTGTCTAGAACAGAGCGATCTTCTAGGGTCGAGGTGTCGCCCGACACAGCTTCACCGCTGGCAAGCGATCGCAACAGACGGCGCATAATTTTTCCAGAGCGGGTCTTGGGCAAAGCATCGCTAAATCGGATTTCGCCAGGACGGGCGATCGCCCCAATCTCCCCAACCACATGCTTTTTCAGTTCGTCCTTGAGGGCATCCGTCGGCTCATAGGTTCCCTCCAGCGTGACAAATGCCACGATGTCACTGCCTTTGACTTCATCTGGTTTGCCGACAACAGCGGCCTCTGCCACCGCAGGATGTGACACCAGCGCCGACTCGATTTCCATCGTGCCCAGGCGGTGACCTGCCACATTAATCACATCATCGACACGGCCCATCACCCAGAAGTACCCATCTTCGTCTTGACGAGCCCCATCTCCAGCAAAGTAAAGGTATTTGCCATCCTTGGGAGGAATGTGTTCCCAGTAGGTGCGGCGGAAGCGGTCCGGATCGCCATACACCGTTCGCATCATCCCAGGCCAAGGATGCTTCACGGCGAGATATCCGCCTTCGTTTGGCCCCACCGAATTTCCCTCCAAATCGACGATATCCGCCAAGATTCCGGGGAAGGGACGTGTGGCAGAACCGGGTTTAGTGGGAATCGCACCTGGGAGGGGGGTAATCATGACGCCACCCGTCTCGGTTTGCCACCAGGTATCGACAATCGGGCAGCGCTCATTCCCAATCACACGGTGATACCACATCCAGGCTTCGGGATTAATGGGTTCTCCCACAGTTCCCAGCAGACGCAGCGAGGAGAGATCGCGGGATTGGGGATGGTGTTCGCCCATCTTGATAAAGGCCCGAATGGCGGTAGGGGCAGTGTAGAAGACGGTGACGCCATACTTCTCCACAACATCCCAGAAGCAGCCCGGATTGGAGGCGCGGGGGGCTCCCTCATACATGAGTGTGGTGGCTCCATTGGAGAGCGGGCCATAGACGATGTAGCTATGTCCGGTGATCCAACCGACGTCTGCCGTACACCAATAGACATCGGTATCTTGCAGATCAAAGATCCATTTTGTGGTGATGTGGGTGTAGAGGTTGTAGCCACCAGTGGTATGGACGACGCCCTTAGGTTTGCCTGTGCTGCCGGAGGTGTAGAGCACAAACAGCATATCTTCGCTGTCCATCGGCTCGGCAGGACAGTTGGCAGATACGCTAGTCTGCAATTCATGCCACCAATGGTCGCGGCCCGACTCCATATGGATGTCTTGCTCGGTGCGGCGCACGACCAAGACGTTTTCTACGGTGGGCGCACTATTGTCAGCCAGTGCTTTATCGACTTGTTCCTTCAGGGGCACGATCGCATCTTTTCGCCATCCGCCATCGGCCGTAATCACCAGTTTGGCTTTGCCGTCTACCAGGCGATCGCGCAGCGCTTCAGCACTAAAACCACCAAACACAACAGTATGCGGAGCCCCAATTCGCGCACAGGCCAGCATGGCGATCGCCGCTTCCGGGATCATCGGCATATAAATGCCAACCACATCCCCTTTCTGGACACCCAATTGCTTGAGGACATTCGCAAACTGGCACACTTCCCGATGCAACTGGGCATAGGTGAGCGTGCGAGAGTCTCCCGGTTCGCCTTCCCAAATCAATGCCGCTTTGTTGCGCCGCCAGGTGGTGAGGTGGCGATCGAGGCAATTATGCGAAATGTTGATCTTGCCGTTGACAAACCACTTCGCGAAGGGAGGCTGCCAGTCTAAAACGGTGTCCCACTTCTGAGACCAGTCCAGCTCTCGCTCTGCCAATTCGGCCCAAAAGGCTTCTGGGTCAGCCTGGGCACGATCATAGAGTTGCTGATACTCTTCCAGACTTTTGATGTGAGCAGCTTGGGAAAAAGCAGCCGGAGGCTTAAATAAACGTTTTTCCTGAAGAATCGATTCGATGGTGGATTCTGACATAAGACTTTGCGTATCGCGGCAAAAATGACTTGGACGGCATGGTATTACTCTTTCCAAACCATACTTTTTTTGCGCTCCAATTAAACTCCCTGTTTCTTTTCTTCAAGTTTTGGGGCAGGTTTGAGGGTGGAGATGGGGGCGATCGCCTTTCCCTTCAAGTGCCTTTCCCTTCAAGCGCCTGTCTTCAAGTCTTACCCGCAAGCGTCACCCACAAGTCTCACCCGCCAGATCAATCCCGCTCAAGATCTACCTTGAGACTGTAGAAGGAACTGCTTGCTTTCACTACTCTGAAAGCAGGTACAGGCTTAATCTTTGCTTAACCTCTCAAGCAAGCGTTAACCTAAGACTCTCCAGCCTTGAAAGAGCCTGTCAGCATCGGGTTTTTACTACTTTTTTAAGATTTTTAGACTGCACTAAATGAGCCCACACGATCCGGGCAAGTCTTTAGAGTCTGGGCTAAATAGCCTTGAGATCACCAGAATTTTAACAAGTCGGAGAATATTACAAATGACGACAACCATCGTTAATACTACGGTTCCTGCTGTCACACAGGAAATCGAAAAGATTTTGGAAACCTACCCCCATCACCCTTATCAGCAGGCTTTTGCAATTCCAGATCTGCGTAAAGAGCTGATCGCGGATGTGTTGAGCCATGTTTCAAACCATTATGTTGTTGCAGAAGAAGCGGGACAGCGATCGCCTCAAGCCATGACCGCTAGTTTTGATTCCGACACCGATCTACAACAGGTTGATGAGGCTGTTCATCAAGGTATTGAGCGGATTTTTCACCGCAATGCTGAGCAAATTCAGCACCAAATTCCCGAACCCGTCGATCCAAGATTGGCCGCCTCTAATTGGTTTGGCTAATCCCCTCAACCTTGGAAGGGTGCTGAGCGACTTGGCTATCGTAAACTACTTCATATAGCCCCGTCTGAGGCTTGTGGCTAAAGAGCGGCGACATTTGTTGGAGGATGGCTTGGCAGACTTCATTCTGGTTTGCTTCCATGTCGGCCAAGCTTTCCCAAAAAATCACTGCGATGCCGCGATCGGTTCCCGGTTCCTGGAGCAAGTAGGCTCCTTTGAAACCATCACGGTAAGTGGCGATCGCCTCTTCATAAAGTTGTCTCGCTTCTTCAAATTTACCAGGCTTAAATTCACCTAGCGCTACATAAGCAAACTGGTGCTTGAGAAAATCTTGAAAGTCTGACATCCTGGTTCTCCTTACAATTTCATACTTTTTGCAATTTCATACTTTAAAAGAAAAGTTCATGCTCACCCATGTTCGTTTTAGCTGGGTGAACCGATAATCGACCGAGCCGCCGCCTGCTCTAGCAACGTCCGAACTTCATGGTCTGTGGTTTGGGAAAAGTCCTGATACCAGGCTCCAATCGAGGCCAACGATTCGGGCATGAGTAAACAACAGCACTGATCGACCTCAGCCTCTAACGCTTCACAGATGACGGGAGGCGCAACAGGTACAGCAACGACGATCTGCTGCGGATGCTGTTGTCTCAGAGTGGCGATCGCCGCCCTCAGGGTTGAGCCCGTCGCAATGCCATCATCCACCAAGATAATCGTCAAGTCGCGCACACTCGCAGCCGGACGATAGGTGCCTTGGAGATTGCCTCGATAGGTGCGATCGCGTCGCTCTAATTCTTGCTGTTCCTGAGCCGCAACTTGATCGAGCGTTTCCTCAGAGATATTCATCCACTGCACGACATCGGTGTTGAGGACTCTGACCCCGCCTGGGGCGATCGCCCCCATTGCCAATTCTTTTTGCCCAGGTACACCTAGTTTCCGCACCAGGCAAATATCGAGCGGCAAATTTAGCGCCAAGGCAACTTCAAAGGCTACTGGTACCCCACCTCGCGGTAGAGCCAGCACCAAAACATCAGGACGGTTGCGATAAGCCGTTAGCTGTTTTGCCAACCGTTGTCCTGCTTCCTGTCGGTTTCGAAATCGGCTGACCATAAGGGTCCTCCTTACTGCTGCAATCCATCAAAGAGATGGAAGTCTTAGTTATCTAAATACTGTTTTTGGCCTAGAACAGCTCTTATCGACGAACTGCTCTGATTTTTTAATTTTAATTCCTTACTCTTCTTTCCCACGGGCCAGCATTACCAATCGATACGCTTGGATAGCCGCATGATTTCTACAAGCACCGCAACATTACCGCAAAATTTGCGTCAAAACCCTATGGCTCTGGCAACATTGAGCCTCTTGTCTGATTCTTTGGAAACAGCAGGTAAGGTAATCTATATCCATCCAGTTCGCTCGCGCTGATTTGTCCCGACGAAATCAAACTGTAGATATTGAAAATGCGTCATCGGTTTTACTTGAGCCGCTCCCTGTCAGTCTACTTAGGAACTGCGCTGCTGTGTCTCGCTCTACAGCCCCAGGCTTCTGCCCAAACGGCGACTCCCGAAAACGGTGGCGATCGCCCAGTAGCAAGCCCTCTAGAGTCCATGCCACCGCTGAGAGATCTGGTGGTCATGCCTCAGCTTGCAGTTCCCGATCTGCCTCCCATTGAAGCGACCCTACCCGAAGCCAGAGAACTGCGGTTGGTCATCCGACTCCGAGAACGCAGGGTTCATGTCTATGAAGGCAATGAGGTAAAGGTAAGCTATCCGATCGCCATCGGCAAAGCAGGCTGGGAAACCCCAACTGGCACCTTTGAAGTCATCAATATGCTAGAAAATCCCGGTTGGACCAATCCGTTCACAGGCGATATCGTCCAACCTGGACCGAACAATCCGCTGGGAGACCGTTGGATTGCCTTTTGGACAGATGGCAGAAACTATATTGGCTTTCACGGCACTCCCAACCGTGAATCTATCGGTCGAGCTGCTTCTCATGGCTGCATCCGCATGTACAACGAGGATGTCCGCGCCCTCTACAGCATGGTAGGGATGGGAACAACAGTCACAGTCGAGCCTTAACTTATCCTTTAAACAATAAGAGGGTGGGCAACGCCCACCCTACAGACTAGTTGTGCAGCGCAACTAAGTGCAGCGCAACCAAGCAGAGAAATTGTGCAAAAACGTTCTCTCTAGGCTGTCCTACCAGAGGGCTGGTGGGAAAGTATCTGGAGATGCTTCTGCTTCAGGAGTTGTCGGCGCGGGTGCAGGAGCAGGGGCGGGTGCAGGGGCAGGAGCAGGGGCGGGCGCAGGAGCAGGAGCAGGAGCAGGAGCGGGTTCAGGCTGCTCTGTTTCTACCTCAAACGTCCCATCGTCATCGGCTTCGAAATCACCCTCAACATCATCTTCGAAGTCATCTTCGAAATCATCTTCAAACACGTCTGCTTCAGGAGCAGGTGTGGGTTCTGGTTCGAGGGTATCTACACCTGGATCAGGCGCTTCCCCTGGAGCTAGATCTGGGCCAGGAGTAGGTTCTGGAGCTGGGACACCCGGCGTAGGCGTGGCCGGAGGTACATCCTGCGCGTAGGCGGGCCGTAGGGAAGCAATCGTCAAACTTGCAACGGACAGTAAAGTAGCTGAAAGCAGAACAAGGTTGGCTGTTTTCAAGGTGGGTTTAGTCATTGTTGTTGTCTTTCCTCCTCACTGTGCAGTGTTTTTTCTGCATTTGCATCTCTCTCAAAGGGATGAACGTCTCTCAGGCTGAACGAAACAAGTAGGCTTATAGCGTTGAGGACGTTGGTAATCTGCTTGATTAGCGATCGCACGATAGGCTGCCGCCTAATAGCTCACCATTTTGCCAGATTCCAGATTGGGAAGAACCGTCTAAAGAGATAAATGTTCCCGATCCACTGCATTTATTGGCCGAAAAACCGCCAATATAGCGATCGCCGTTGGCAAATGTCCAAATTCCTTGACCTTCGAAGCGATCATCGCGGAATTGTCCAACATAGACCTGGCCCCCGGCAAACGTAAATGTGCCGCAACCATTGCGCCGACCATCGCGATATTCACCGTCGTAGCGAGCGCCACTGCTAAACACCATGATGCCGCGTCCATCTGCCGGAAGCCCATTGACAAACTCGCCGTAGTACCGGGCTCCAGTACTATATTCATGGTCGGGAGATCGGTTGGGCAATGGCGGCGGCGGCGGCTCAGTGTCACAGGGCATGGCTGGCAAGCTGACAATCTCAGGTCCAGGCCTCGAAACGTTGGGAACTGGCTCAGGCGATCGCCCTCTCAGCATCACTAGCAACAACAAGAGCAAGAGACCCACGCCCCCCAACCCCAGCAGTAGCAGAGACTTCGGGCGATCGCTCAAAGCCCCAAGCCCCTGAGGCAGGGATTGATTGGCAACAGCAGGAGCGACCCGAGGCACAGATTGAACAGCGCCAGATTGAACAGCGCCAGAGGAACGAGCAGAAGGGCGATCGTAAAGTTGAGTAGTAGCCGCTACAGGTTGAGAATTTGTGCCCGTGGTGGCATCGGGTCTAGAAACTGAGCTTTGACGTGGAGTGACTTGGGGACGGGCCTGAAACCAGCGGGCAAACTCCTCCCCGCCAAACCGACCACTTTCGGGATATCGCTCCTGATCTGGGCCTTGCAGGTAGACAAACTCACAATCCACCTCGTCTAGCTGGGTAGCGTCATTGATTGCGCAGCGCTCCAAACAGACACCCGTTAGCAGAGCCTGTGTAAAGTTGACACCTCCAGCCTGCGCGTCTGTCAAGTTGGCTCGGGTCAGATTGGCCTCATTCAAACTCGCGCCCGTTAGATCGGCCCCGGTCAGGTTGGCGTCCTGAAGATTGGCACCACTCGCATAGACACCCGTCAGATCAGCGCCAGCCAGATTGGCACCCGTCAGATTGGCCCCAATCAAACAGGCCCGATTGAGAGTTACACTGTTCAGATCAGCCCCACTCAAGTCAAGCTCAAATAGGTAGGCTCGACTAAAATCTGGCTTGACGTTTGGGTTTTCTGCTCGCCAGCGATTCCAGTGCTCAACACCTTGCTCTAGCAATGCGAGATATTCTTTATCTGTCACAGTTTTGCAGATGATGGGAGGGAACGTGTTTCGATCAATCTTTGATCAGTTTTCGATCAATCCTGCCACACCGAATCCACCGAAGACGACTCAGAGACTGCACTACGCTGTTGTCCCTGATCTGTAGAGGATGAATGTTCACTCAGGAGTTGCTCTAGCGAGGATGGGATATTGGGCGTTGCAGCCAAATTTTCTGGCTCTGAAGCCGCCCGCATCTGATTGAGCCGCCCAAGCGCCCACTCTGCAGTTTTCCGCACCTCATCGTCTTCATCATCTGTGGCTCGCAGCAAATGCTGATTGACCTGACCCACGAGGTCGTAAATGCGCGTCATTTCCCGAATTGCATTTTTCCGCACATCAGCGCTCTCATCCTGCATGCCGATGACCAACGTGCGGCTCATTGGCTTCAGCGTCCGAATGCCAATTTCAGAAACTGCCGCCAAAATTAGGCAGCGCTGACTAGAATCTGAATCCATCATCAGCGAGATTAAAGGGTTAATTGCTTCCGAATGCCCTTTCTGGCCTAGCTCCCAAATTGCCCGCCGCCGCCGATCGGGCTCAGAACTGTGTAGATCCTGGACTAAGCCCTCTACGACATCACGCTTGGCGATGTTGGAGACTCTGGTAGTGACCATAAATCCAGTTTCTGCCGTCGATTCATCTAAATCAACCTGGTTTGAAGCCGTTCCAGAGGTAGAAACTTCAGAAGTTGTAGCAGCAACAGATCGAGATCGAGTTTCGATCACCCGATGGGAAGGTTGGGGCGATCGCTCCTTAATCTGCCGAAACTTGTGCTGCACCGACTGCCGAAACCGACGCGGCACCCGAATCACTCCATATTGATACAAACCCTGGAAAACAGCGCCCACCATGACTAACACAATGATGCCAATCAAAAGCTGACGGAGCCAGTTTCGTCCGGCGGCCTCGTCAACTTCAGACTCAACAGCCGTGTTAGCACCTGTCTGAGCATTCGCCTGAGCACCTGCCTGAGCATTCGCCTGAGCACCTGCCTGAGTATCTGCCTGAGCATCGATCGCTTCTGCGTCTGCTGCCAGAGGAGGAGATGCTTCAGCCGCTTGGACGGCCTCCTGCATCTGAGCCCAAGTGGCCTGATCGATCTGTCCATCTGCAGGGAGCCCGGCTTGAAGCTGAAAATCACTGACGGCGGTCTTCGTGGCCTGACCATAGTCTCCGTCGATCTCCCCGTCAAAATATCCCAACCCTTGCAGCAACTCTTGAAGTTCTGTGACTTCGGCCCCCGTATCGCCAGGCTTTAAAAGTAGCGGCTGCTCAACACGCACTGCCTGGGCCACTTGGATACCTTCAGAGTTGAGTTGCTGAGTTGTTGCGGGTTGTGAGGCTAGGAGAGTTGCTCGCTGAGGAGAGGCGTTAGCCAAAGCAGGGCCAGCGGCAATACTGGAGCTTGTAGCGAGGCAGGCAGCAAACAGGAGAATAAATCGATGGGACATGGTAGTTTGACGTGAGATTGCAAATTAACGCAATGAGGGTATCGTCGATGGCTTAAGGCGCTGGGGGCTTTGGAAAACCATTGCAACCACGGTCAGGCCAGATCTATGCATCGGGGGGTTGGATGGGAGTTACATCGGCATAAAACGAAATCGAGACCAAAATCGCTCTACCAACTTTTCGAGCCTCCAAACTGGCTGACGTTGAATTTACTGTAATTGCTCCTTATGCCTCTTGAGTCAGCTGCGAACTGTAATTATTCAAACATTTATCAAGGCTTTAAACTCTCCCCAGAGCTATATCTGGCGTCAATACAAAATTTGGGGGCGATCGCTCTCCCCCATTTTCTATAAACGAGCTATGCGCCTGCTAGAAACAACGGCTTGTCTGGGCGATCGCTATCCTAGTAGCAGCAATGACGTGGAGTTGAACTTGCGAACTATATGAATATTGAATCGGCTAGTACTAATCTTGCCTCAATCGTCCTGGGTCTCAACGGAATTTTGATTAGCACCTGTCAGCTGCTCGCCCTGTTTGTGATTTTTGTGGGCGTGCTGCGGGCGATGATGATTTTTTTAAAAAATTCGCTGTTAAAGCCCCAAACACCAGATGCGTTCCAAAACAGCCGTCTGGCAATGGGGTACTCCTTTTCGCTCGGTCTGAGCTTTTTGATTGGTGCCAGTATTTTAAAGACTATGATTTCTAGCCAGTGGAACGATATCGCTCGACTGGCCGCCATCATTGTGGTTCGTACCACCTTAAACCTGCTGCTAGAGCGAGCCATTCGTCAGGGCAACACAGGGGCGATCGCAGAGACTAGTCCAGCAGGCGGGCAAGACAACCATCATGGCAAATCTCCTTCCTTGCAGGAAGCGGCGGCTGACTAGGGCTGACTTTCGAAATCTCGCTGATATGCCTCAAACTATTGGGAGACGCTAGATATAGACAAAACCTTTAACCTACTGAGGGTGGGGCGATCGCCCTGCGAAACTTTTGGAGGCAACCCATTGGAGGCAACATGTCAACCTACGTCGTAACCGGAGCCAGTCGCGGCATTGGCTTAGAATACTGCCATCAGCTCCAGCAGCGGGGCGAGACTGTGATTGGCGTCTGCCGATCTCCCTCCGACGAACTGAAACAACTCGGAATACAGGTCGAAAGCGGCATTGATATCACTGCAGCCCAGGATGTCTCAGACTTGGCCGAACGCTTGCGGGATGTGGAGATCGATGTGTTGATTAACAACGCAGGCATTCTCAACAGCGAATCTTTGGGCCATTTGGATTTTGATAGTATTCGGCAACAGTTTGAGGTGAATGCAATCGGGCCTCTGCGCGTGACGCAAGCCCTGCTGCCCAATCTGCACTCCGGCTCTAAAATTGCGATCATGACCAGCCGCATGGGCTCCATTGCAGACAACACCTCTGGCGGCTACTATGGCTACCGCATGTCAAAAGCAGCCCTTTCGATGGCAGGCAAATCCCTCGCCAACGACCTACGAGATCGCAAAATTGCCGTCGCCATTCTGCATCCGGGTATGGTGAGCACCCGCATGACAGGCAATTCGGGCATTAGCCCCACCGAAGCCGTCCAAGGGCTGATCGCTCGCATCGACCAGCTTAGCCTCGACACCTCCGGCACATTTTGGCACGCCAAGGGTGAAGTCTTACCCTGGTAGCAACCTGATAGCAACCTGATAGCAACCCTGGTCGCAACCCTAAGTAGACATGGCGTTAGAGCTCAATGAGATCCCGATACCATTCATCATCTTGAATGCTGAGAAAATCGGGATCAGTTCTGGCCATATCCTTTAGTTTCGAGTTTAGACCGATCGCCTGCTGTAGGTTTTCTAAACCCAGGTCAACCTCACCCTGAAGGACGTAGGAGGTCGCCTTGTTGTAGTAGGCATTGGCATAGTCTGGCTTGATATCTAAGGCCCGATCAAAGCTATCCAAGGCCGCAGAATCTCGCCCTAGCCGCACCAGTGCATAGCCGCGATTATCCCAGGCCTTGTGAGAATCTGGCTGGTAGCGAATCGCCTGATCAAAGGAGTCGATCGCATCTTCGTAGCGAGTCAGCTCAATCAGCGCCAGACCCCGGTTTAACCAGGCTACGCCATCTTCTGGTTCGACTTGAATCGCCCGATCAAATGCCTCAAAGGCTTCTTCATGACGACGGAGTGTTCCTAGCGCCACCCCCCGATTTACCCAAGCTTCAGGGTAGTCCGGCTTCAGGTCAATCGCTTGATCAAAGCAGGTAATGGCCTCCTCCGATCGCTTCAATCGACTTAAAACAATGCCTCGATTTAACCAAGCTTTTGGATCTTCAGCCTGTAGCAACGTCACCTTAGTAAAGGCTTCTAGCGCCTCATCAGGCCGCCGCATCTCCTTGAGCGCAATGCCCCGCTGATACCAAAGATTGCCATCATCAGGGTTGAGCTCTAACAGTTGATCTAACGCCGACAGCGCCACATCATATTGCTTGAGATCAATCAGCAGGGTGAGTTTGCGCGACAGAAATTCTGAATTGTCGGGCTGGATTGACAGGGCTCGGTCATAGTTGGCGATCGCCCCCTCATAACGCTGCATCGCCGCCAACGCATTACCCCGCTGAAACCATGCTTCCGCCGAGTCAGACCGAACCCCTAGCGCCTGATCGTATTGGGCGATCGCATCTTCTAGGCGACCTTCGGCTAAGCGATTGTTGCCCTCTCGGATATAGTCATCGGCTGTAAAAAACAGCTCTGGATGGGTCGAAGACAACAGCTCAAACTGTTCGGCTAGCTCTCGCACTCGGCCTTGAGCATCGGATTGCAGCGCCTCTAGCTGTTCAGCCATGACGTTGACGCGCTCTTGGGCATCGGTACGCAGCGCCTCAATCTGGGCCGTGAGGGATTGAATCCGCTCCTGCACATCACCCATAAAGGATTCAGCAATGTGCTGCGGCGAGATTTCAGCCAGCTGTTGCAAGATCTCGCCTTTCTGGGACTGAGCCTGAGCTTCGAGTTCAGACAGTCGAGCGGCGAGGTCAGCTTGAAGTTGTTCTAAACTCTGTAGGGTTTGGTCGCGCTGTCCTGCTACTCCCGATCGCAGCTCCTTCAGCTCAGCCGCATAGTCGGATTCCAACTTCGTTAGGCTTTGGACGCTTTCGTCTCGACGGCCTTGAGCACCCGACTGTAGTTGAGCCAGCTGGGTCGCGCAGTCAGACTCTAGCTTCGTCAGAGTTTGCAGGGTTTCATCTCGACGAGTTTGGGCGATCGCCTGCAGATGGGTCAGTTGCGTTGCATACTCCGCCTCTAGGTTCGCCAAGTTTTTCAGAGTGGCCTCTTTTTGCTCCCGTGCGCCGGATTGCAGCTGAGCTAGCTGGGTCGCGTAGTCTGTGCGAATTTGCTCCAGATTTTGCAGGGCGGTGTCTTTTTGGCTGCGGGCTCCCACCTGCAGTTCGGCAAGATGAGCGGCGTAATCGGCTTCTAGCTTCACCAACATCTGACCGACCGCATCCCGCTGAGACTGGGCATCCTGCTGCAACTCAGCGAGCTGTCCCGTGAATCCAGCTTCCATCTGCTCTAAATTGGCAAAGATCTGACGTTTACGATCTTCTGCACTCGACTGGAGATCAGCCAACTGAGCCGACATTTCAGTTTCAAGCCGCGCTAGCGTTTGCCGAACACTCTCTTCCTTCGTTGCCGTGTCCGACTGTAATTGCGTGAGGCGATCGCTCAATTCAGCTGCGACCTGCTCCAGAGTTTGAGCAATCTGCTGCTGCCGACCCTCGGCTCCTGCCCGCAGCTCCGCCAACTGGCTAGAGAAGTCTGTTTCTAGCCTGGTCATGCCCTGCTGCAGCGTGTTCTCCTTGGCCTGCAACTCAGACTGGAAGCCAGTCAGCCGCTGAGTTAGCTCCGCATCCAGGTTATCGAACTGCGTCAAAATTTCATCTTTGCGGGTTTGGGCTTGCGATCGCAGCGCAGAGACGTGAGTTTCAAACTCAGATTCCCGCTGTTGCAGATTTTGCAGTGCTACACCTTGGCGATCGCCCACCACCGACTGAAGCTCAGTCAGGCGAGCCGTAAACTCAGACTCTAGACTGACCAGCCGTTTCAAAATTTGATCTTTCTGACCCAACGCATCGGTATTGAGTCCGGCAAGCTGATCGGCAAACTCAGTCTTGAGGTGAGAAAGCTGCTCTAACACCAGCTCCTTATGCTCTTGGGCGTGCTGCTGCGTGCTCTGCTGGAGATGCTCAAGTTGCGGAATAAACTCAGATTCCAGCTGATTGAAGCGGGCAAAGATCTCATCTTTCTGGCCCTGAGCCGTCGAGCTTAAGGTTGTTAGTTGGGCTACAAACTCTGATTCAGACTGCTCTAGCAACTGCAGGGCTTGATCGGCGCGGGTTTGGGCTGCTTTTCGTAGATCGGTTAGCTGAGTGCCAAAGCCTGATTCAGACTGCTGGAGCCGATCTTGAGCCGCCGCAATTTCTGCTTCTAGATTAGCCATCGTTTGCTCTCGGAAGCGGGATAGCTCACCGATTAGCTGGGTCAGCCCTTCGCGTTTGCCAATGATATCCGATTGAAAGTCTTCAGCCTCATTGCCCAACTTATCCACGAAGCCTTCAAAATCTTTCAACACTGATGTGGCTTCTTGCTTGGCGATCGCAATCTGCCCTTTCAAATCTCCCAACTCCTTCAGATGCGCCTGGACAATCAGCGTGACTTCTCGAATCACCGAACGCCGCAATAGCCACAGGCCAGTAATCGCCGCCGCGAGCAGCAACGCCAACACCGCCAGCATCACGTATAGCACCGTGGCCGACCGATCTAGCGCGCGTAGCCGCTCCAGTTCTGCTTGTTCAGCAGGAGCCAAGGCTTGAGCCAGAATGGTCTGAGAGCCGCTAACAGCTTCGACGGGTCGCACCTTCACCCCATCAACCGACAACAGCAAAAGGGATAGAAGAACGCTGTTCCACGAAACCCACTTGAGCATTGCTGAATTTTTACGCTTCATCAGGACTATCCTTGTCTGTCGGTCTTAGTTTTTGCGATCGCCTATCTTTTCAGAGTAATCAAATTTGAGTTCGATGTTAGCTCAAACCCAAAAGGTCAAGCCAGGAAGCAATTTATATTGATTCTTCAGCTTTATGCAACTCATTGGGCAGTGGGCGATCGCTCCCCCCTGCAAACCTAGAGCAGAGCAGCGATTTCGCAACAAATCATCCAAACATGCATGATTCTTACCACTGCGAGGGTATGCTGATGGCACGCCAAAAAACATCTCAACGACACAGACTAAGATGGGGCGCGGCATCGGCATGAGGAGATTGGTTATGAGATACAGGATTCAGATAACGCTCTTCCTGAGTTCTATCCTACTGGGAATCGGAATTTCAGGCTGGAAAGCCTTTGCCAATCCAATGATTGAGGCCCCATCTCCACTCGCCCAAACCCCAATTCGCGGCGACCAAACTCCGTTATATGACTCTCAACCGCCCCCCCCTCGTGTAGACCCGCTACCCAACCAGCGGCGGCTAGAAGATACCCTCATCGAGCAAGATTATCGAGTCACAGCCCTGCAGCAAGACTACACCAACAACCTTTGGATTGGGGCTTGGCAAGGGTTAGCCCGCATCGACCCCAACACCGGACGCACACTAGCCCGCATCAGCTTGCCCAACACAATCATTGGTGGTTTGGCTCAAGATCGGATGGGTCGGCTGTGGGTCGGCACCTATCAAGGCCTCAAGCGCGTTGATCCCCGCAGCAACGAGATCACAGCCCAAAATTTTTCGCTCCCGTCCAACCGAGTGCTTTCACTGCTGATCGATCGCCGGGGATACCTCTGGGTGGGCACCGATCGCGGTCTAGCGCTGATCAGCCCTGACCAAGGCTTATTGATGACAACCCTTCAAGAGCTACCCGGAGTGAGTGCTCAAGCCATGACACTAGATGCCGAAGGTCAGCTTTGGGTGGGCACCCTCGACGGGTTGGTTCGGGTCAACACAGCCAGCGCCCTGCCGATGGAGCAGCTACGCAACTTGCCAGGGCGAACAGTGCAGTCGCTGACGTTGGGGCCGGATGATCTGCTTTGGGTAGGCACCTCTGGCGGTCTATTGGTGATCGATCCAGAGACGGGAGAAGTATTGCGATCGGTGACACCCTTCCGAGAACAGAGTGTAACAGCAGTTCGCTTCGATCCATCTGGAAATCTCTGGGTAGGCACCCGCAGCGGCCTTTTTCTAGTAAATCGCTACAACGGCGCAGTTTTGCGTGAAATTCCGGGCCTGCCATCTAGCCGAGTTTTGGACATCCTCCCCAATGTGGGCAACAAAGTGTGGGTAGGCACCACAGAAGGATTGGCTTGGGTCAGTCTCACAACTGGAGATGCGCAATCGCACCAGGCTTTCAGCCGCACCCCCCCAACCCCCTAAGGTCTACCTGGGCTGCTGCAATTCTTCTATTTGGTCAGTCGGGTCAGCAGTCGGGTCAGCAGTCGGATCAACAGTTGAGTCAATCGCTAATTCAACCGCCTGAAGCTTCGGTGGTTCTGGCTGTTCGTACTGCTGTTCGTGATAGAGGGCGTAGCGATTTTTGCCTAATTCTTTAGCAGAGTACATCGCCCTATCCGCCTTAATCATCAACGCTTCGTCGTTATCACCATCTGTCGGATAGACACTGATGCCAATACTCGTCGTGACCGGAATGGTTTGACCATTGAGGGCGAAGTTTTGCGCCAGCGTCGTCAAAATTTTCTCCGATACACGAGCAATATCAGGAACCCCTGGAATCGCAGGCAGCAGCACAACAAACTCATCACCGCCCAAACGAGCGACAGTATCGCTTCCTCTCAAACACCCCATTAGCCGTTGCGCGACCGCCTTGAGCAACAGATCGCCCATCTGGTGGCCATGTGTATCGTTGATCAGCTTAAATCCATCTAGGTCTAAAAACAGTACAGCCACCATTTGGTTATGGGTACGAGCCCATTCCAAAGCTTGATTCAGACGATCCTGCAACAACTTGCGGTTGGGCAACCCGGTCAGGACATCGTGATAGGCCATCTGCCGCAGCCGATCTTCAGTTTGCCGCAGTTCAGCATTTGAGCGGACCAGTTCTGCTGCCGTGCGCCGCAGTTCTTCTTCCATGCGCTTGCGCTGCGTAATATCTCGAATCACCCCCACCAAAAAGAGATTACCTGCAGCATCACAATGAAGCGATCGCTTGGTCGCAATCAAATAGGTGATCCCGTGGAGGTTGGTAAACTCCTCTTCACTCTCATGCTCAGCACCACTTGCAAACGTCAGCTCATCCTCCTGCCAAAACGCTGCCGCCTGCTCAACGGGCAAAAAATCAGCATCCGTTTTTTCCAGCAGTTCGTCGAGAGGTCGGCCCATCAATCGACAGAAAGCTTCATTCAATACAATCCAGCGATGGCCCTTATCTTTGACAAAGATGGGATCGGGAATGGTGTTGATGACCGAATGCAAAAACTCTTTAGACTTCTTCAGCTCTTCTTCGAGATGGGCTCGATATCCAGTGATAACAAGGGCGGCTCCCGTCAGCGCCAGTAGCGGCGGCACCCAGGGTAGCCACCAGCTAAACGCAAAGAATAAATAGCACACACCAGACAATCCAGCCCCAGCTCCGACAACCAGCAGGGCAGAATAGAAAAGTCGGCGCACCTTCCAGCTCAAGTAGGTGCCGACCCAAGCCCAGATTAAGATCCAGAGCCATTCAGCTGAGTCGGGCCATACGCGCAGGAGCGATCGCCCATCCAGGGAAGCACTCAAGATTTGGCTGATAAAGTTGGCATGCAGCTCAACTCCAGAAATTTGCTGAGCCGCCCCCAGCATCGTATGGCTGCTGTAGGGAGTGTAGAAAAAGTCTTTGAGACTCACAGCCGTTGAGCCAATCAAGACAATGCGATCGCGCATCAGCTCAGGTGGCACCTCGCCTGCCAATACCCGCTGCAGCGACACGCTCCTAAAGCTTTGATTGGGGTGCCGGAAGTTGGCCAAAATTTGATACCCGCCGGTATCAGCTCGAACATAGCCTCCATCGTTAGCGCCCAGAGGACGAAACACCGCCTGCCCTAGCTGCAGATAGTTAGGGTTGACCGTGGCAGGTTGGGGAGTGACTCCCTCCGCATCGAGATACATCAGCGCTAGCTTGAGTGACAAACTCATGCGAGCTTCCCCATTGATTGTCCAAAACAGCAGAGCCCGACGGACTCTACTGTCTGCATCAACCACCACATTGTTAAAGCCCACCTGATTCTGCTGCTTTAGCGTCTCTGGAGGGCTCACCCCAAAACTAACATCATCGGCAATTTTCTCAATCCCCACCAGATGGGGGAGCGTCTGAAATACTCGTTGCAGTTCAGCTTCTCCCGGCCCAACCGGAAGATCTCGGTAGATGTCTAACCCGATGGCTCGTGGCTGATAAGCATTTATTTTTTCTAGCACCTCGGCCATCAAGGCATCCGATAGCGGCCAAGCCCGCACCTGATTGAGATCGGCATCGTCGATACTGACAATCACAATCCGGCTGTCTACTGGAGCAGATGGACGCAAGCGAAACAGCTGATCCAAAGCAGCCAACTCTAGCGACTGCAGCAGTCCAGCTACTCGCAAAATCACGACGCAGCCAGCTACACCAGCCGCCACAAAACCAATTCGGCGTTCAGCCCAAACCTGCTGCCTAATTCTTTTGAATTGGCACATAGCTTTGCCCAGCTGTGTGGTTGCGCTCAACAGACCAGTCTCCCAGTGGATGAGTATGGACGGCTACGGCCCTATCCACTCCTATACTGCCCTCACAGCCAAGTCTTTCTTGCAAGCTTCACCAATTTCTACCCAGTTGTTCTCGCGTCTAGAGCAAGGGTTTGATATTGAGGGGTTTAATTTAAGGGTTCGATCGACTGGGAATCGGAAGACGGACCTGGATCTGAGGCGGAAGGCTAATGCGACCGAGGAAATGAGGCGGGGGCTGCAATTTTCCCGAAATCAAACCTACGGTTGCGGTGATGGCGATCGCATGCAGAATAACGGCAGTCTGGGTCAATGCAGAGCGGGCCATAACGATCGTTCAGAAATTCAGGATCTCCCTGTATCGTAGGAGCCCCCTCTTGCAAGTGGAGTGATCTAAACGGCTTTGACCTGCGATCTATATCACAGGGGAGTACAGCAACTTTTTTGCCCAGACTAGCGTCAGCAGCGGAGATGTCGGCAACGGAAATGCCAGTAGCAGAGATGCCGGCAACGGAAATGCCAGTAGCAGAGAAGGGAGAGAAGCAGAGAAGGGAGAGAAGCGATCGCCCCTCCCCCTCCCTTCCGTCTAGCTAGAGTAGCGGGGGCCAAACCCAACGGCACCGGCATAGACGGCCTGTCCACCCAGTTCGGCCTCAATCCGCAACAAACGATTGTATTTAGCAACGCGCTCACTGCGACACAGCGATCCGGTTTTGATTTGTCCGGCCCGTGTCGCAACCGCCAAATCAGCGATAGTCGTGTCTTCCGTTTCGCCAGAGCGATGACTGATCACTGAGGTATATCCATTCCGAGTGCCGAGATCGATGGTTTCCAAAGTTTCAGTGAGTGAGCCAATCTGGTTGAGCTTGATCAAAATTGAATTGCCAGCCTTTTGCTCAATACCCTTTTGCAAGCGTTGCAGATTGGTCACAAACAAATCATCTCCTACCAACTGCACTCGATGGCCAAGCCGTTCGGTGAGCAGCTTCCAGTGAGCCCAGTCGTCTTCATGTAAACCATCCTCGATAGAAACAATCGGGTACTGGCCGACCAACTTCTCCAAGTAGTCCACCATCTCAACGGGCGAATGAACCGAACCATCATAGGTATACTGCCCATCCTTATATAGCTCCGATGCAGCCACATCCAGCGCGAGGGCAACTTGCTCACCGGGCTTATATCCTGCCTGTTCGATTGCTGTCATCAATAAATCTAGAGCGGCTTGGTTCGATTCCAAGTTGGGCGCAAATCCACCCTCATCTCCAACGCCAGTCAGCAAATTTTTGCTCTGCAGCACCTTGCTCAGACTGGCAAACACTTCTGCGCCCCACCGCAATGCTTCTTGAAAAGAAGGCGCACCCACCGGAACAATCATGAACTCCTGGATATCCACATTGTTGTTGGCATGAGCCCCACCGTTGATCACATTCATCAGAGGGACTGGCAGCAGGTTGGCAAGCGGTCCTCCTAGATAGCGATAGAGGGGAATCTCCAAGGCGGCGGCACTTGCCTTTGCCGTTGCGAGGGAAACTGCCAAAATTGCATTTGCGCCCAGATTCGCTTTATTGGGAGAACCATCTAGGTTGATCATCGTGCGATCGATCAGTGTCTGATCGAGGGCATCCATCTCCCAAAGTTCGGGGGCAATCTTTTCATGCACATTCTCAACGGCTTTCAGCACCCCTTTGCCACTGTAGCGACTCGAATCGTCATCGCGCAGTTCGTGTGCCTCAAAGCTTCCAGTTGAAGCACCGCTAGGAACCTGAGCAAGCCCAACTGCGCCATTCGCTAAGTACACTTCTGCCTCAATCGTCGGACGCCCACGAGAGTCTAAGATTTCTCTAGCCTGGATCTCTTCAATTGCGGTATCTACTGGTGTGTTCATCGTCACCCTCATTCCCTCTCTAGTTGCATCTTGCATAGGAACCCTATTCTCAGCAGAGTTTTCAGGATTCATGCCTTTAGGATATTGAACCAAGAAACGGTCCGATTGTTAGAATATGCCGGATACATCCTGCACGTACACTGCAGCCCAAGATTCAACGATAGTGGCTGTCGTCCTCCCAGCAAGAAACCTGAATGGTAGGCTAGCAATGCAGTTGGGGCGATTGCCCCAGAGCAAAGCCGATCAGTTGGGCAGAATGCTAGGCTGGAGTTAGATGTTGATCACAACACAAACGGGAGAATTTTGACGATGCGACTGTTACACACCATGCTGCGGGTCAAGAATCTAGAAGAGTCTCTCCAGTTTTACTGTGACCTGTTGGGCATGAAGCTGCTACGTCAGAAAGACTATCCAGGTGGAGAATTTACCCTCGCCTTTATTGGCTATGGCGATGAAGCCGACCATACGGTGCTAGAACTGACCTACAACTGGGGCCAAGACCAGTATGAGCTTGGGGACGCCTACGGCCATATTGCGATTGGCGTCGATGACATCTACCAAACCTGTGACGGGATCAAAAGCAAAGGCGGCAAGGTGGTCCGCGAACCTGGCCCAATGAAGCATGGGTCAACGGTGATTGCGTTTGTGGAAGATCCGAACGGCTACAAAGTTGAGCTTATTCAGTTGGGAACCCAAGGCTCGGCTCCATCGCAACAAAGTCCATCGCAACAAAGTACGACTCCTGAGCTAGCGACTTCCTAACGGAGAGTCGGCCAGTTCTTACTTTCGCAGTTCTCACTTTTGCAGTTCTCACTTTCGCATCTGACGTAGGTAGCGGGGACGGCAGGGCGTGCCCCAGCAGACCTGCTGCTCTGGAATGTCGCCCAGAACGCTGCTACGTGCGCCAATGACTGCGTTGGCTCCGATTTTGACGCCTGGTGCAATAAAGCAGTCGGTTGCAATCCAGGTACCATTGCCGATCGCGATCGGAGCGGTTTGGAGCCGGAAGGTGGGTTCGTGAATGTCGTGGCTGCCTGTGCAGAGGTAGCTTTTCTGTGAGATGACGCAATGTTTGCCGATCCAGATCTGATCGAGGCTGTATAGCACGACGTCATCGCCAATCCAGCTATAGTCCCCAATCGTCACCTTCCAGGGATAGGTAAATCGGGCGGTGGGGCGAATGACGACGCCTTGACCAATTTGAGCGCCAAATAGCCGTAGCAGTTTGATGCGGATGGCATGGGAGGCATGGGGGCTGAGCGGAAAGGCGATCGCCTGCACCAGCCACCATAGCATCACAACCCAACCGGGCCGTCCTCGATCAAAATCAGACTGATCGTAACGGCTCAGATCGACGAGAGGAGGAGACTCTAACGATAGAGATGGCGATAGAGATGGGTTGACTTCTCGATCTGAAGCCTGCGCCAAATTGACCGCCAGGTTTCCCTCGCCGTTTTGGCTGATTTCAGAATTGGGAGTAGATGAAGTCATGGCGATCGCCTCCATTGCGCTAGATTGCGTTCTCGTCCCGGCCCTCTCGTCCCGGCCCTATTGATGAACCTAGCCGACCCTGGAATGACTCGTTTGAGGCTAGAGTGCGGCCACAGCCGATCACAGGCTTTTCGCCCGCTTGGGAGGAGAGACCAATCCTTTGGCGACTGCCGTCAGATAGCCCACTTGGCTGTAGGCATAGACCAGATGATCAAATCTTTGAGCCGGATCCCGAAAATCTTTGACGGATTTATAGAAGCCTCGCAGCAAGCGTTCTCCCCCTCGCAGCACCTGTTTGGGGCCTGCCCGTCCCGATAGCTGTTCGCGGTAGCATTCACTGATGCCCTGCCACCACCCCCGATTGAGAAACCAGGATTGATAGATGCGTTCGGGTGCCACATTGTGAGCCACTAGCGCTTTGGGCAGATAGGTGACGTGCCAGCCCAGGTCAAGCGCCAACTCGGTCATATGCAGTTCTTCGTTGGAGAGAAGATTTTTGCCGACGCGGCCCAGATTGGCATCAAAGCCCCCAATGCGGTCGAGAAAGGTCTTACGGATGGAGTAATTTAGTCCGCGTGGCGTTAGGCCGGGGCGCTCAATGGCGATCGCCTCATCTCCCAAATCGTAAGCCCCCAGATTACCCGCTAGGTTGGTAGACAGCCAGGCGGGTGGAGTCACGTCTGGAGGCCAGATCAGCGTAACTTTCCCCCCGGCGATCGCCAGTTTGTCATTCTGCTGATAGGCATCATGCAAGACTTGGAGCCAATGACGGCTAGCAACAGCGTCATCGTCCAGGTACGCCAAAATCGGACTAGATGCGGCTTTTGCGCCAGTGTTGCGAGCCACCGATAGGCCCGTCACGGCTTCATAAACATACTGCAGACGAGGATGGGGCAAACGAGCTTCTACAATCTCATGGGTCCGATCCGTAGAGGCATTGTCTACCACGATGACTTCGTACTCTCCCTCAAAGTCCTGCTCTAGCAGACTATCAATCGCAGCCCCCAGGTAAGATTCCCGGTTGTGAGTGCATATAATCGCAGAAATTCGCGGTTCAGGCATGAGTTTGAGCCCTGCATCCAATTTGCTTTAGAGTTCCCCAACAGGCTGAGCGATCAGCACAAAGTGATTTCAAAAAGTGATTTCAAACTGCTGAGGTCTTCCCTACTTTCCTCCATATTTACTCTCAACCCCAAGCAGTACCCGTCAATTTTTGATAAAGAATCTTCTAGATTCGATAAACTGCTGCCAAACTGCTGCCAAACCTCTGCCAAACCTCTGACGCTAAGTCGCTAGCTATCTTGAACTTGGCTGTGCAGGGCAATCAGGGTTTTTGAGAGCTGACTGAGACGGTTTTCCAGATCTTGCTTGCGGCCCAAGAGTTGTCGCAGTTTTTGGTAGCGGGCGATCGCCAGACTCACATAAGGCAACTGCTCAGGAGGACAAGGGCGCGCCCAGAGTTGGCCATCTGCATCTAGGCCACACAGACGATATCCGGCTCGGGGGCTTTCTTCAACCACATCAAGCGGTTGTGCATTCCACTGACCCGTTTGCTGAGCTTGATAAAGTTCTTGCACATAGTCCATGAGGTGCTCCACTTCAACGTGGCGAAGCGTGCCAGTTGTAGAAGTCTTGGGGTCGGAGGGATGTGATTCTAGCCATCCATCTACAATCGGCCCTTCCAAATAGATCGCCTGAATCTGAATTAAAACTTGATGCAGCTCTGTTTGCCAGCCTTCGACCGTTCCCTCCAATTCCTTGAGGAGGCCCATGGCCAGGTTGGGGTTGGCAACATGACGATGGCTGCTAAAGCTAGGTAGCTTAAACTTGGGCAGCATTGGCATGGGGGTGCCAGGAGACGCCACCCCCATGGGGCGCACCATAGGCCGCACAGCATCAGTCGGCGCAGCGGGCTTGGGGCTGGGGCTCAGCATTGAGGGAGCGACGACGCTAGAGCTAGTCTTACGAGCTTCACCCTTCGTCTCAATCTTAAAAGAATGGGCTGGCGATCGCGCAGATGTAGGCGTTGGGGGCGCGATACCCTGTACATTGAGCCGATCCAACGTAGCTTCAATCCGCCGCAATTTTGATTTTGTCATGGCCTCATGATCCTTCCACACACCAGAGCCGGACAATCACCGGGCAATCATTGGACATCCGTCTCATCCTGTCCGCGATATTAGCTTACTTTGGGAAAATCACACCCTGTTACCCGCAGGCTTGAATGATCAGACCTGGATTTGTGGTCATTTTAGCTGTTGGACTGGATGAACACCAGCAGAATTGACTGCAATAATAACTGCAAGTAATGTTCTGACCTCGTGTTTTGACCCTGTAATGTCTGTTAATCCAGCCTCTCAGCAACTTATCCTGGTGACAGGCCCCACCCGCTCCGGCAAAAGCGAATGGGCTGAAGCACTAGCCACACAATCTAGGAAAACCGTCACCTATGTGGCAACAGCCCAGGTCGATGCGACCGATCTAGAATGGCAGGCTAGAATTCTGCGTCACCAGCAGCGGCGTCCTCCCCATTGGCAAGTTCAGTCGGTTCCCGTTGAGTTGGCAGCCACGATTGGGGCTAGTACAGCCGCCGATTGTCTGTTAATCGATGCGCTGGGCACCTGGCTGGCCAATCTATTAAACCAAGAGGACTTGGAATGGCAGCAGACTGTGCAAACATTGCTCAGCAGCCTCCAGCAGACCCAAAGCGACATTATCTTAGTCGCAGAGGAGACGGGGTGGGGAGTTGTTCCGGCGTATCCAATCGGGCGACTTTTTCGCGATCGCCTGGGTCAACTCACTCGGCAAATTGGGGCGATCGCCACGACTGTTTATCTAGTCACAGGTGGATATGCCTTAAACTTGAGCCAGCTAGGGTCTCCACTGCCGCCTGTAGCACCCCCTCGGACTCCCGACGCAAAACCTTAACAAAAGATTGAGACTCGCTTTTTCTCTCTCCAATCTAATCTTCTCTGGTTAGGATTTAAACATCCAAAGAATTGCTCTATCCCATGGCGCAAGGCAAATAGTTAGGTTATGGCATCACAACACGAGGTTCGACAATATCTTGCCTACTGGTTTCAGCTGGGCAAGCCTGTCATGCTCAAAAATGGTCAAGAAGCAGTTTTACCCCAACCTGTGATCGCAGGCGATCGCTACAGTCAGTCCTTTGAAGAGTGCTGGCAGCGGGTCCTCTCACCACAGTCGGGTGAATGCTATCTAGAGGGCACAGACCAATCTATAGGCGAATTGCTTTCTTCTGCGTGGGAGATGGATGGCTGTGCACGCTGTAGCATGCCTGTTCCCGTCCCCAGTCACGGGATGCCAGCCTTAACTTGCCCCTGCAACGACTTACCAGGGTGGCCAGACACCGAAATGCCTGCACCCAGGTCTCCAGTGAGTAGCATAGAGCGGATGGGGCAGATTCGCGATCGCCTACAAAGCTCATCGCAGCGCACCCACTTTAGATCAGACGATTCTGATTAATACACTCTGGCTTGAACGAGCAATCTTAATCAAACAAGCAAATACATAGCGTCGCCAGCAAGCCCCCTAGAGGTGCGGCTGGTGAACATGGCCATTGCGAATTTGCACAACCGGATGGTTGGAAAGGCGGACGAGTTGCTCATCATGAGTCGTGACGACAACCGTGATGCCAACCTTATTCAGCTTTTTCAGAATCTTGATCACCTGCCATGAGTTATCCAGATCAAGATTGCCTGTCGGCTCATCGGCAAGCAAAATCGGCGGCGTACTCACGACGGCTCGCGCAATGCTGACCCGCTGTTGCTCTCCGCCCGACAACTGATCGGGAAAGCAGTCTGTCTTGTCCTGGAGTCCCACCATTTTGAGTGTGGGCACCAAGCGGCGATGAATCTCTTTGCGGGTAAAACCCTGCGCCCAGAGCACGAAGGCCACATTTTCGGCTACGGTGCGACGCGGAATCAGCTTGTAGTCCTGAAAGACAACGCCAATCTTTCGACGCAACATCGAGAGTTGATTGCCTCGCAGGTTGGTGAGAGATTGCCCGTTGACAATAACTTCCCCTTCGGTGGTGCGTTCTTCGCCATAGAGCAGCTTCAAAAGCGTTGACTTTCCTGAGCCAGAAGGCCCCGTCACAAACAGAAAGTCTCCCTGGCGAATTTGAAGATTGGCATTGACCAGGCCCCGGCTCCCGTTTTGGTAGATTTTAGTGACGTTCTGCAGTGTCACAATTACTTCGGGGGCAACACCTTTTTTCCCAAACAGGGGAGCTTCCCGATCTCTGATCGGAGTTTCCCGGTCTCTGACTGTAGAAGAGCCAGACGTGACAGAAGGTCTTTCAGTGGTAACCGGAGTCATATCAGCAGCTTGTCAAGAATAAGACAATTTCACAATACCAACCACGCAAACATCCCTGTTTTAAGCGGGTTTCCAGTCTGAAGCAACTGGGGCGGGATTATGAAGGCTTATTGTAGTCGGTGTTGTCAATCGAGTCACTAGACTGAAATAGTTTGGCATGAAATATAAATCATTTGGCCGCAAATCTGACCGTGAATCTGGCCATTATTTAGGGGCGTGATTGCTAGTGGCGTGATTGCGCGATCGCCCGCCATGCAAACTTGGGCAAAGCCAGCATTCGTCGCCACCGCCAAGGTTCCTGATAAAGCCGATACATCCATTCCAGATGCAGGCGACGAAACAAGACAGGAGCCCGTGTTTTGGTCCCAGACCAGATGTCAAAGCTGCCGCCAACCCCAATCCAGAGCGACCGAGGACAGAGGTGTCGATTTTCGGCAATCCAAAATTCTTGGCGAGGAACGCCCAGACCGACCAGGATGATTTGAGGCTGGAGCGTTTGCAGCGTCTGACGCAGTTGCAGCTGTTCTTCTGGGGAAATATAGCCGTGCTGAATTCCGGCGATCGCCAATTCGGGTAGCCGCTGATGCCAGTGTTTCGCTGCGGCCTCAATCACCTCAGGCGAGCCCCCATAAAAGAACACCGAGCAAGGTGGCTCACACTCCACCGACTGCTCTAACAACGCTTCGGCCAACTCAATACCAGGATAGCGGCGAACATGCTTTCCTCTTAGGCTCAGATAAAACACAACGCCTGATCCATCTGGGATGACGAGATCGGCCCGACGAATCACATCGGCTAGGGTTGCATCCTGCTCTGCCTGCATCGACATTTCAGCATTGAGCGTGACAACATGAGCACCTTGCCGCTGCTGAATCTGCTCAATCAGCCAACCGGGGTAGTCTTCCAGTAGGTGAATCGGAAGTCCTAAAACTGTAGATTTCTCAGGGGATCGAGGCAGCACAGGCATTCTTTAAACTCTTGGCGAGCCTTATACCAACGCAATTATTATGCAGCCAATCGCGGCGCTTTTGCCTGAGTCAAAGCAGACGACCTACGCCAAATTTCTCAAAAATCTTTTCAAAGATCTTCTCAAAAAACAGATCTTCTCAAAAAACAGAAGCAGACCGCTGGGCCTGCCTCAAGAAGACTTTGCATGTTGTGGGTGGACAAATCTGCCTAAAAGGATGTGGTATCTAACTAAAGAACTAACTGTGATCAAGTTCAGGACTCGGCGCTGGTTAGGCGCTGCGTCGGAGCGTGCCATCTGCATAAAGTTCGAGCGGAACTAGCTCAACCTTGCCATTGATGGTGACTTTGGAATAGACGATTTTGACCAAGGGGGATTTGTTGTGGTTGTGGCGACGAGACATGGAGACTACCTCGATACGAGCAATAAATTTTAGTTAGTTAGAAGATCAATCAAAACCCGATGGATTGGAGAGACGGGATCTGATGGGCGATCGCCTACGGAGAGCTTTGTTTCCTTAACCTTATCCAAGCGGCTGTAAAGTTACGGAGAATCTGGTCAGTCCCAGATTAAAGATCTAAATAAGTTAGCTGACGTCAAGGGTAGTGCTTGTCTAGATTGTTGCTAATGTAGCCAACCAAGCTGCTCTGACAAACATTAAACCCGCTCAAAAAGTCAAGTAACATCGATCACAAACTGTTCTTAAACAGGCGATAATCAACAAATAAGTTTGGGACCCTGATTCAACAGGCCAACTTTGATTCTGTGCCTACTTTTAACTCCACACTCTGTGGGCGCTCTTCCGGACACTATTTGAGACCCTGATGCCGATGCCTACCTCTCGATTCTCCCCCCTCCCCCTGCAGACTGATAGGTTATCGCTTCAGGCGAGGTTGGATGCCTATTATCAAGAGGTTCAGGCTGTGATTTTGACACGGCAAAACCCGATCACGGGGTTACTGCCAGCCAGCACAGCCATCAACTCCCACGGCAACTACACCGATGCCTGGGTGCGAGATAACGTTTACAGCATTTTGGCAGTCTGGGGATTGGCGATCGCCTACCGCAAAGTCGATGACGATCAGGGCCGCACCTATGAGCTAGACCACAGCGTCGTTAAGCTGATGCGGGGCCTGCTGTTTGCCATGATGCGCCAGTCCCACAAGGTCGAAAAGTTTAAGCAAACCCAGGCCGCTTTAGACGCGCTGCACGCCAAATACAACACGTTTACTGCCGATACGGTGGTTGGAGATGACGAGTGGGGCCATTTGCAGCTCGACGCCACCTCGCTCTACTTGTTGATGCTGGCGCAGATGACGGCTTCTGGGCTGCAAATTATCTTCACCATCGACGAAGTCAACTTCATTCAAAACCTGGTTTATTACATTGGTCGCGCCTACCGCACGCCAGACTACGGCATTTGGGAACGCGGCAACAAAATCAACCACGGCAACCCCGAACTCAACGCTAGCTCGATCGGCATGGCTAAAGCCGCCCTCGAAGCCATGAATGGGCTAAACCTGTTTGGCGTCCGGGGCAATCAAGCCTCGGTGATTCACGTTTTGCCCGATGAAATTGCGCGGGCACGCATCACGCTAGAATCGCTGCTACCTCGCGAGTCAGGTTCTAAAGAAGTCGATGCCGCCCTGCTTAGCGTGATTGGGTTTCCGGCCTTTGCCGTAGACGATCCGGCCTTGGTTGAGCGCACCCGCGAAAATGTGGTTAGCAAATTGCAGGGCAACTATGGCTGTAGGCGGTTTTTGCGAGATGGCCATCAGACTGTCTTAGAAGATCTGACCCGACTGCACTACGAACCTTGGGAACTGAAGCAGTTTGAGCGCATCGAATGTGAGTGGCCGCTGTTTTTTACGTATCTGATGCTGGAGGCGCTGTTTCGGGGCGATCGCGACAGCATCGAAGACTATCGGCAGCGGTTGGACAACCTGCTGGTCGAGAAAGACGGATTTTTCCTGTTGCCCGAACTCTATTGCGTCCCAGAAGCCAACATTCCAGCAGAGCGAGTTAATCCGGGCAGCCAGACGCGCGTTCCCAACGAAAACGTGCCGCTGGTTTGGGCCCAGAGCTTATACCTGTTGGGGCAGCTAATTTATGACGGGCTGCTGGCGGTGGGCGATCTTGATCCGCTCGGTCGCCATCTGCACATCCGCCACCAACAGGCTCCCCTCGTCCAGGTGGCGCTGCTAGCCGAAGACGAAGTTTTACAGGCAAAACTCGCCACCTATGGCATCGCCACCCAAACGCCAAAACAGGTTTCGCCGTTGCAGGTGCGCCAGACTGGAGAACTCTCGATGGTCTACAGCCAAATCGGGCGAAACGACAAGTTGGGCTTGAGTGGACGGCCCGTGCGTCGCCTCCGCAGCCTCACCACATCAAAAGTTTTCCGGATTCGGGGCGAACTGATGGTGTTTCTGCCCTCGTTCCTCGACCAGCAACAGTTTTATCTCACCCTCGACTATCACTTCCTGGTGGCGCAAGTTCGGGGCGAGTTGGCTTACATTCAGCGGCACTGGCGGCAAATGGGACGACCGATCGTGACGCTGTTGCTCACCCATGACATGTTTGAGCGAGGCCGAACCGGAGAAATTGACCAGTCTCCGCTGCTACAGCTGATTCAAGAAATGCGGGATGGCAACTGCAATGGCGTTGTCGTCAAACTGGGACGACTCAATCAGTTCATGCTGACCTCCGGCATGGAGCGGATTAATTTCATTCACGACTTTGAGTTTAGTCAGTCTCCGGTGCAGGAAGCGGTACCTGCCCCCTACTACCTGCCGTTTTATCCCGATCGCAACTGGCCACTGAGCACCACACAAGAGTTTACGCTGGAGTGCCAGACCGATACCAGCCTGCTGATCAACAGCCTGAAAGAATCTACCAACCTCTATGAGCAGATTGAGTTGCTAGAAACACTAACTCAGTTGCGGGGGCTAGAGTTTGACACTCGCATCGCTGGCCCAGGACAGAGCGTCACGGTAGCGATGCTGCTCAATGAGGTGTATGACAAGGCTGGGCAGCTTCAGTTGTGGGCTGTGATTCGTCGGGCGGCAGGCTTGCTGAATAAGGTAGACATTACCTTATCAGATGCGGTGACCGATATTGTGGTGCGTCAGAAGCAAATTGCGGTGGGTAAAGCCTACAGCCAAGCCTCGGTGATCGACCACCCCATGCCCCATACCGAAATCATGGCGAAGATTCAGGAGTTTTGTGGTCAGGATATTCGCGATCGCCCCCTCACTCAGGAAATCCTGATCTATCTGGGGGTGTTGATCAAAACGGATCCAAAACTGTTTGACGGGTTGTTGACACTGCGGGTGGGCTATCTAATTTTGCTGATTACCAGCGAGTTGGCCCGCGAATTGGAAGCGACGCCCGATGAAGCCTACGAGCGACTAATGCAGCTCAGCCCGTTTGAGATCAAAACTCGCCTGCGTCAGGTGCTAGAGGGCTATGACAGCCTGAATCAAACCTTGTTTAAGCAAGAGTCTCTCCACATTCGTAAGCAGCAAAATATTCAGTGGGTGGTGCTGCCTGAAGAAGATGGGTCAGAACCTGCATCGGGAGATTGGAGACGGCAGCGACAGCGAGATGGGGCACTCAACCGTGTTCCGTCAGGTTTTTATCCCCAGGTTTGGCAGGTGCTCAAGCACTGTCGCGGACTGGTGATCGGAGATAAGCTAGAGCGCCGCAACCGCCTCGATAGTGAGCTGCTGCTGTCGGAAATGACCCCCGGTGAAAGCAATTTTGCGCTGCGGGTTGAACACTTGCTCAACAAAATTCAGGCTCCCGAATATCGCCAGGTCAATATAGAGGCGCTGATGGAACTAGCCGCCATTTTTGAGCGTAATTCAGACCTGCAAATCGAGGAATCAATTGTGTTAGATGTGCTGATCGGCCACGCAGTACGCATTGCCTGGTTGGAGCGCTATCCCGAACAGGGCGATCGCTACGACGAGCACAAAGCCGAGGCATGGCGATCGTTTTATGTGACATCGCCTTACGACTGTGCTAGCTACATTGTCAAGGCACTGCGCTTCTTAACCGAGTTGGGAGCACCCAGCCAGACCGAAGGGGCAAACTCCCTCATGCGATAGCCTGCTTGCGGTGGGAAAAAAGCTAAAAAAACAGGATGGATTCAGCGAAACGAGAATCCATCCTGAGCGTTTTATCAACAAGCCTCAAAACTAGGCTTAGTAACGGCTAGAAAAGCTATCGCGGGTGTTGTTGCCTCGAAAACCACCGCCATTTGAGCTTCTGGGCTCCCGTGGCTTGGCTTTGTTGACTTTCAAGTCACGGCCCATCCATTCGGCTCCATCCAAAGCTTCGATGGCGGCATCTTCCTCAGCAGGAGAGGACATTTCGACAAAGCCAAAGCCACGCATCCGTCCTGTTTCGCGATCGACAGGTAAATGGACTTGGCTAACGGTCCCGTACTCCGCGAAGACACCGCTAACATCTTCTTGGGTAACACTGTAGGGTAGGTTTCCTACATAGATTGACATGAACTATCTCCAAAAATCATAAGCGAAGTAGAAGATCGGCACCGAGAAATAGGCTTGTTGTCAGCAACAAACGCTTCCGTGCCTAATCTTTAAAAATCACCCTAACACAGATGGATCAGCGCGATCGCTTCAAGGCCAGCATTGATACAAACTTGCAATGACCCACTGGCTATCGTTCACAGCGTTTTATTAGCTTCCTGCTCATGTTCCAGGCTACCCGTCGTCGTCTTGCCCTGTGGTACACCGCTGTTACTGCTGTCTTACTGCTGCTGTTTGCGACTGGCTTTTATCTTTATGTCCGAAGTACCCTGGTCGAACGGGTCGATGACACGTTGAGTCATGTGGCGGAGGTGGTGGTGCGATCGCTCGTGATTGAACCTGAGGAACCGCAACTCGAGAACTCTGCTGAGTCAGCGGTTCACCTGAATTTGGAAGCGAGTTTTCGGGTCAATGCCGATGCAGTTGAGGATGACCACATTGATTTGGAGTGGTTTGGCCCCACTGGAGAACTCTTGTGGTCAACGCTTTCGGAGCCGCTGGCAATTCCGGTGCATCCCAGCAATGGCGAAACGGTGCATCTGACTGCAGACCATTTGCTGAGGCAGGTGACGCAGCGGGTGCAGGTGGGGCGACAGGTATTGGGCTATTTGCGGGTCAGCCATCCTTGGTTTGAGGTGACAAAGCCTAGCCGCCAACTGATTGTCGATCTCAGTCTGGGGACGGCGCTGACGGTAGGTGCGGTGGCGGCGATTGGGTGGCTGCTGTCGGGGTTGGCGATCGCCCCCATTCGAGATTCTTACCAGCGGCTCAAGCGCTTTACGGCGGATGCGTCCCATGAGTTGCGAAACCCGCTGGCGGTGATTCAAACCAATGTGCAGGTGGCGCTGGCCGATCCAGAGCCAGAGTTTCAGCAAGATCAGCTCAAGGTGGTGGAGCGGATTACCCGGCGGCTGGGTCGGCTGGTGGATGATTTGCTGTTTTTGGCCCGCCAAGATGGCAGCATTGTGCAATTGCGGTCGGCAGGGGTGGCGCTGGATGAGCTGCTGCTGGAGGTGTTGGAGGAGCAGGGGGCGATCGCCACAGACAAGTCTATTCAGCTGACGCTAGAGGTCGGCTCCAATCATCCAGACAGCGCAGCGGAGGATTACCAGATTCAAGGCGATCGCGACCAACTCGCTCGGCTGTTTACCAATCTGGTCAGCAATGCCGTGCAGTATACGGCTGAAGGCGGAACCGTACAGGTGAGGATCCAGCGCATCAAATCCTATGGCTCATTTTATCTACAGGTGCGGGTGCAGGACACTGGGGCAGGCATTCCAGAAGAGGCGCTGCCTCACTTGTTTGATCGGTTTTATCGGGTTGATCCGGCTCGCACTCCGATCGGGGGCACCCATCAGGCCACAACAACAGGGTCGGGGTTGGGGTTGGCGATCGCCAAAGTCATTGTCGAAAACCACCAGGGACAGATTCAGGTCGATAGTCGGCTTGAACAAGGAACGACATTTACCGTCATGCTGCCCTGGTTTCGAGAAGAAAAAGCCTAGCGTTACGAGAAGAAAAAGCTTAGAAAAAAGCTTAGCGTTGCGAGAGTTGGGGAGGCTGCTTGGGCAAAACCAAGCGGTGAATCACAATCCCCAGCAAAAAGCCCAATGTGCAGAAGGCCAAACCATAGAGGTTGAGGCCCAAATCTTCGGCATATCGGCCTACACCCACATAAATCCAGGTGGGAAAGATCTGAGTGCTAAAAGCCGTTTCGATGACTCGCAGGACGCCAAATAGCAAACCGGGCCAGAAGGCAAGATGAAAGCTCCAACGCCCAACCCTAGGCAGGAAAGATAGCAAGAAAATCGGGGCTAAACCCATCACCATCGTGCCGCTGATCGTGGTGGCCAGGATGATGGCAGGGCCAATCCGATCGCCCATGTAGATACTCAACAGCGGTAGGTTGCCAAATAGGGCGATCGCCACCATTGCCCAACGACCGATCGAGGCTTGCTGCTCGGTGGGTCGGCCTCGGTGATGGCTCCAATCGCGAGCGGAAAGCTTGGCTACGCTAAAAAAAGTCGAGTCGAGCGTCGATCCGGCACTCGTCAACATAATGGCGTTGAACACCAGCAGCATCGGCAAACCAATCGCCGCCGGAACGTTGAGCGTCGGGGTGCCCTCAATGCCAAAGCGCAGCGCATAAAGCCCCACCGCACTAAACAGCAGAATAAACCCACCGCTGACAATTCCAGCCAAAATGAACCCGCGCACCATGATTTTGGGCGAAGTAATGAAGGCGCGGTCGGTCAAGACCGGGTCATGGAACGGATAGCTCAACACCTGGATCAAGGCCAATCCACAGAAGGTTAGCCCAGCCAGATGGGTATCCGAATCCACTTGAGGAAGCCCAGCGCTGACCAGGCCAGGGCCAAGGGTGGCAAGAATGACCACTAGCAAAATTGCAGCCAACACCATCTGAGCCCCGTCGGTCAACAAACTGCTACGCAAACCGCCCCACAGGCTGTAGTACACCGTAAACAGCGTCACCACAACTGCCGCAATCCAATAGCCAGCACTGCCTTCCGCGCCAAAGTAAAGAGAAAAAACTTTGGTGTTAGACCAGACTTCATTGAGCAGGCGAATGGCGATCGCAATCAAAAACAGCTTGGCGCAGAGCGAGCCATATTTGCTGACCAAAAATTCGGGCAGAGACTTATACCCGCCCCGCACCCGAATGTAGTAGATGGCGATCGCTGCCGTTACAAAACTAAGGTAGTAAAAGGCGTAGCCAATTCCACCCGCCAGCCCAAACGAATTGGCCAAACTGGCAGCATTATCAATACTTTTAGCAAAAATCCAGGTGATGGCCGAGCTAGCCACCAACAGCCACAAGCTGGGAGCCCTACCCCTGGAAGATTCTCCCTGAAAAAAAGCTGCCGCAGATACCCGCTCAGGGGTAGTCATCTGCACGACTCGGTAGATCAAAAAGCCGTATCCAAACAGCAGCGCCCACGTTAGCGTTGCAATCAACATGCTCAATTCCTTTATAAAGACAAAATTTCAGAGCCAATTTTGGGCCAGTGTATAGCCTAAATGGGTTTCAGACGCTTACTTTACAGCCTGAGGATGAGTTTCAGCTGAGAGTTACTACAGGTTTTCGGTGTGGCGATCGCCTCCTGCCAGTCTCCATCTCCTCAAATCCTTCTAGAATGTTGAAGTTAAATGGTTCGTCTCTCTATAGCTTTGGCCAAACAACGACTCGATACCCTTTTGGTAGAACGCAATCTCTGCACTTCGCGACAGCAGGCCCAGCGGCTGATTCGAGCGGGTGAGGTCAGGGTCAATCAGCAACTTGTCGATAAACCGGGAACGGAGATTGCGCCGGATGCTCAGATTGATGTGAAGCAGCGATCGCCCTATGTTTCGAGAGGAGGCGAAAAACTAGCCAAAGCACTGGAGCTGTTTCCCATTCAGGTGGCCGATCGGGTTTGTTTGGATGGCGGTATTTCCACCGGAGGCTTTACCGACTGTCTGCTGCAAGCAGGCGCAAAGCATGTCTACGGCATCGATGTGGGCTATGGGCAGGTAGCCTGGAGCCTGCGGCAAGATCCGCGTGTCGTTTTGCGAGAGCGCACCAATCTGCGCCACCTGACGCCAGAAGATCTATATGGCAAAGCTCAAGATGGTGAGGCTCAAACTGGCGAGACTCAGACCTATCCTGACTTGGGTGTGGCAGATCTCTCATTTATTTCTCTCACCAAAATTTTGCCTGCGCTTTGGGCACTGCTACAGCCACCCCGAGAAGTGATCTTATTAGTCAAACCCCAATTTGAGGTTGGGAAAGACAAAGTTGGGAAAAAAGGCGTTGTCCGCGATCCAAAAGATCAGGCCGGGGCGATCGCCCAAGTTTTGCAAGCCGCGATCGTGCTAGGTTGGCGCTATAGCGGCCTTACGGGGTCGCCCATCCAGGGACCAGCGGGCAACATCGAATATTTGCTGTGGCTCCGCATGGACAGCGAGACGCCCAGCCCCGATCTAGCGGAGATTCAGCGGGTGACAGTGGCGACGAAGGAAAAAGTGAGGGGGGAGGGGACTGATTAAACTACAAAAGTCAGCGCTCTTTATGCAGGCTTGTTATCTTAAGAAAAGTAACCCGCTGAATTGGCTGGCTTGCCCTCATAACCGATATGACCGAACAACCGACTCGCATTTGCATCTTGGGTGGAGGATTTGGAGGACTCTACACCGCTCTAAATCTGAGCCACCTCCCCTGGAATCAGACCCGTAAAACTGAGGTGGTTCTGGTCGATCAGCGCGATCGCTTTCTGTTTTCCCCGTTACTCTACGAACTGATGACGGGAGAACTTCAGACCTGGGAAATTTCGCCACCTTTTTCAGAATTGCTAGCTGGCACAGATGTACGCTTCTGTCAGGCCGCTGTGGCAGGGATTGATGTAGAGACGCAAAAAGTGCAGCTTCAAAGCGGGGAAACGCTGCCCTATGACCAGTTGGTGCTGGCAATGGGTGGAGAAACCCCAATGGATATCGTTCCGGGCGCGGATGAGTATGCCATTCCGTTTCGAACAATCGATGATGCCTATCGCCTTGAGGAGCGATTGCGCGTTCTGGAAGCATCCGATGCAGACAAAATTCGGGTGGCGATCGTGGGAGGGGGCTACAGCGGAGTGGAGCTCGCTTGCAAACTGAGCGATCGCCTGGGAGAACGAGGACGACTTCGCTTAATTGAACGAGGCGACCAAATCCTAAAGTTTTCCACTCAATTTAATCGAGAAGCCGCTCACAAAGCCCTTTCCGATCGCGGTGTGTGGCTAGACCTGGAAACGATCATTCCGTCGATTGAGCCGGATGCTATTTCTTTGGAATACAAAGGCAAAGTAGATCGGCTTCCGGTAGACATCGTGCTCTGGGTGGTAGGCACCAAGGTGGCTGAAGTCGTCGAGCATTTGCCGCTCAAGCACAACGATCGGGGGCAGCTAGTGGTTACGCCAACGCTACAAGCTATCGACCACCCTGAGATCTTTGCCCTGGGCGATCTAGCCGACTGTCAGGATGCAGAAGGCAAGCAGGTTCCAGCCAATGCCCAAGCCGCCTTTCAGCAAGCCGAATATGCCGCATGGAACATCTGGGCCTCGCTGACCGATCGCCCGCTGTTGCCCTTCCACTACCAAAACCTGGGTGAAATGATGACCCTGGGGACGGATAATGCCACGATGACGGCGTTTGGCATTCAGCTCGATGGTCAGGCCGCCCATGTGTTGCGCCGGATGGCTTATCTTTATCGGATGCCGACTTTCGATCACCAGCTCAAGGTTGGGCTCAACTGGATGGCTCGTCCGCTGCGATCACTCCTCTCCCTCTCTCCTTAACTATTAAGATCAGTTATTAAAAGATCAGTCAAAATCAGCCAGATGAATCCCCCTCAAGTCATTTTCCTAGATGCAGTCGGGACCCTGTTTGGTGTGCGAGCCAGTGTGGGCCGAGTCTACGGCGATCTGGCTCGACAGGTGGGTGTTGATGTCGATGACGCAATGCTCAATCAGGCCTTTTTCGAAAGCTTTCGCGCCTCATCGCCGATGGCCTTTCCGGGTGTCCCGATTACCGAATTGGCCCAGCATGAGTTTGACTGGTGGCAGGCGATCGCCACTCAAACCTTCCAGGGCGCTGGTGTATTCGATCAGTTTGCCGACTTTCCCAAATTCTTTGCGGGCCTATACGCCCACTTCGCCACAGCCGAGCCTTGGGTGCTCTATCCCGATGTCTATCCCGCACTCAAACAATGGCGGAGTCAAGGCATTGCGCTAGGTGTACTGTCTAATTTTGATTCGCGTCTCCATGCCGTTTTGCCTGCGCTGGGGCTAGACCAGTTTTTTGATTCGGTCACGATTTCCACCGAAGCCAATGCCGCCAAGCCTGACGCGCAAATGTTTGCGATCGCCCTCAAAAAGCATGACGGCTCCCCCGACCAAGCTTGGCACATCGGCGACAGCTTCAAAGAAGACTACCAAGGCGCAACTCAGGCCGGACTGCGTGGGATCTGGCTCAACCGCGAAGATGACTCCGTGCCAACGCCTCTCCCTGGCGATCGCCCCCAAGACACCATCACCACATTGCTGAATTTAAACTGGATTTGAACAAAAAATTAAAACAAAAAACCCCCACACAGGAACGTCGGGGGCAGTGATAATGTCTTTTTGCAGGTTAGCGAATTGAAACTAAAGTTGGCTCGCCTGATAGGGGTATTTTCCAAAACTAGACTGCTTTGCCCCAAATCCTTAGGAAAACCTGAAAAATCAAGGGGTACTTTTGTGCTAGAAACACCGTTGAGAAAATACTGCTCTAGCCGATTTGGTAATTTTTTGCACCCTCCGATTGAGTTATTGTAGTCAGCATCGTATAAAGTTCTGATGCTGATCTGACAGCTCATTTTTCTCTTGCGCCAGGGAATATTTATGAACGGGTTTGTTTTAATTGGGAAGCGATCGCGATCGCTCCTGAAGTTTTTTGGCTTATTTAGTCTCTGTGTTGCGTTGATTGTGAGCTGTGGGAGACCCAACGCCTCACAGTCTGGCAACCCCACCGGCACCGGAGCAGGCAGCACCCGCATCACGATGGGCACGACACAAAAAGCCCGGACCGTTGATCCTGCCGATGCCTATGAGATTTTTCCAGGGATCTTGCTCTACAACATGGGCGATCGCCTCTACACCTACGAACCTGGCACCACCGACCTAGTGCCGCAGCTAGCAACCGAGATGCCCCAGGTGAGCGAAGATGGCCTAACCTATGTGATTCCGCTCCGAGAAGGGGTCAACTTCCACGATGGCACCCCCTTCAACGCAGAAGCGATGGCCTTCTCGCTACAGCGCTTCATGGAAAACAGCGGACGTCCTGCCTTCTTGTTTGAAGAAAAAATTGACTCTGTTGAAGCCACAGGCGAGTATGAACTCACGATTCGGCTCAAGAGCGCTTTTGCGGCCTTCCCCTCCATGCTCACCTTCTGGGGAGCCACGCCCGTTCCGCCGGCGTCTTACCAAATCGGTGCAGGACAGTTTAGCCCTAATAGCTTCATTGGAACTGGGCCTTACAAGCTCGCGTCTTTCACCACCGACTCGATTCGGCTAGATGTGAACGAAGACTACTGGGGCGACCAGCCTGCCAATCAAGGCATCGACATTCAGCTATTTTCTAGCCCCGCCAACCTCTACAACACGTTCCGAACTGGGCAGATTGATGTTGCCTATCAAACGCTTGACCCCGACCAAATTCGCAGTCTAGAACGAGAAGCCAGTCAAGGGGGTTGGCAAGTCGTTGAAGCCGGAAGCACGGTGATCAACTACATGACGATCAATCAAAATATGGAGCCGCTCGACGATGTAAACGTGCGGAAGGCGATCGCCACCCTGATCGACCGCAACTTGCTCAACGAGCGTGTTTTTCAAGGACAGGCTGAGCCACTCTATAGCTTGGTGCCAACCGGATTTGACGTTTACGAACCAGGGTTCAAAGACGCCTATGGCGATGGCGATGCTGACAAGGCTAGAGCCTTTCTGGAAGCTGCTGGGTTTTCGGAAAGCAATCCGTTCACGCTAGAAATCTGGTATCCATCTGCTTCTACGGCCCGCAATACAGTTTCTACCGTGCTTAAAGCCTCCATTGAGCAAAAGCTACCTGGCTTGGTTAATGTCAACATCCAGAACGTAGAAGGGGCAACGCTATTCGAAAATCTCGATAAGGGGCTGTACCCCACCGTTTTACTCAACTGGTATCCCGACTTTTATGACGCCGATAACTTCCTTCAGCCGTTCCTAAGCTGCGATGTCGGATCTGTCGCTGAAGGCTGTGAGTCAGGCGGGAGTCAACTCTCGGGATCGTTTTACTATAGCGATCGCGCCAATCAGCTCATTCAAGAGCAGCGAGCTGAGCAGGATCCTGCCGCAAGAGATGCCCTCCTCACGGAACTTCAGGATCTCACCGTTGAGGATGTCCCCTATATCCCCCTCTGGCAAGACAAGGATTATGTGTTTGCTCAAGACGGCGTAGAAAACGTCAGTATTCAGCCGACTCAGCAATTCTTGCTGTGGCAAATTAGCAAATAACTCTGCATTCCTGCACTTCGTTTTCCTGCTCTCTGCATTCTTGCACTCCGTGTTTTTGCACTCTGTGTTTTTGCTATGTCTTCTCGTTCCCGTGCGCTTCGCTATTACATCTTTTCGCGGCTGCTCCTAGCCCCTCTCATGATCTGGACGATCACCACAGTGATTTTTCTGCTGTTGCGGGCGACTCCCGGCGACCCTGTCGATGTGGTCTTAGGGCAACGAGCCCCCGAAAGTGCCAAGGAAGCGCTACGGGAACAACTAGGGCTAAATGCCCCGATGTGGCTACAATATTTGCGCTATTTGGGCGATCTACTCCGGTTTGATCTGGGTACGTCGCTGACGACTCAAGGCCAAACTGTTTGGCAGATCATTCAGGATCACTTCCCTGCCACAGTGGAGCTGACGATCTTTAGCATGATTGTCTCTGCCAGCGTCGGAATCGCCATTGGCGCACTGGCCGCCTCTCGTCCCAACACCCCGCTAGATGCAGGCAGCCGATTGTTTGGCATCATTACTTATGCTGTGCCGATGTATTGGTTTGGCATGATTTTGCAGCTAATTTTTGCTGTGCAGTTGCGTTGGTTTCCCTTGGGAACACGGTTTCCGCTAGCCATCATTCCACCCCAGGGGCCAACAGGGTTGTATGTGGTCGATAGCCTCCTGCATGCCAATCTAGGTCAGTTTTTTACTAGCTTGTACTATCTGACGCTGCCCAGCCTGACACTGGGCCTCCTGCTGAGTGGCATCTTTGAACGGATGGTGCGGGTCAACCTAAAGCAAACGCTACGCTCTGACTATGTGGAAGCGGCTAGAGCCAGAGGTATTCCAGAACGGCAAATTGTGGTAGCCCATGCTTTAAAGAACGCGATGATTCCAGTCATCACGATTTTGGGGCTGACGTTTGCTTCGCTGCTGGGAGGAGCCATTTTAACCGAGGTGACGTTTTCCTGGCCGGGGCTAGCAAATCGCCTCTACGAAGCTATCTCTGTCCGCGATTATCCTGTCGTTCAGGGAATTATGGTCTTTTTTGCGGTGATTGTGGCGATCGCCAGCATCCTGATCGACATCCTCAACGCATACATCGATCCTCGCATTCGCTACTAAGAGTAAATATGTTCAGGACGGGGTGGCTTGAACCCAGGCGATCGCCCCTTCCCACTGCACCTGCTGTTGATTTAACGCTTGCGTAAATGCCTGTTGGATATTGTGAATGTCTGGTTTAGAAAGCGACTGGGAGAGGCGATCGCCATAGCTAGGACGATCTTGGCCGGGGCTAAACCAGCGCTCTAGGACGGCAGGCGTAATGCGGAAGTCGGCTTGGGTAGGTTGAAGCTGAACTGTGGCGGTGAATCCAGTGGCCTGAAAGATGGTTTTTAAGTCTTCAGCGTCCCAATTCACCATTGGATCATCAGGATCTTGATAGATGGCTTCTTCGGCTTTGGCCCAGCGTTGATAGAGTTTGGGACCTACTCGGTCAGGCGGCAGTAAGCGATAGAGGCGTTGGGTGTGGCGTGGGACGCTTTCGGCCAGGACAATCTGGCCTTTAGGATTCAGAAACTCTGCCCACTGCTGCACAAGCGTCGCTTTATCTGAAGTAGAAAGTAAAACATTGCGGCCTAGGAGGCGATCGCACCGAACTTCTGGAGCTTGCTTCCTGAACTGAGCAGGCAAGTCTGCCAGAGCCGATGATATGACAACCGGGCGCTGGAGTTCGGGCAGGGCGGCGGCCTGTTCTTGCAACGCTGCCGCATCCGTAGCGTGATGCACCCAGGCATAGACACCTCCTTCTGGAACGCGGCGCACAGCTTCCCAGGTGAGCAGTCCGCTACCTGCATTCAGATCCAAAACAACGTGATGGCGTTGGAGTTGGGCGAGTTCAAAGAGGCGATCGCGCACCTCGGCCAACCGTTCCCCCGTCTGACTCAGTGCCCGCTGCAGCCAACGATCTGTCGCAGAGTTGGCTGGGCTGAATGTGAGCACTTCTGGTAAGGCCACTCCCATTCCTTCCACCAGCGCTGCGAGTTGAGCCTCTCGACGACGGGCCACCTGCTGCTGAATCTGGTCTTCGTAGCCTTGATCGGACGGTTGGTAGAAAACCTGACCCTGAAGGCTGCTAGGCAGATATTGCTGCGCGACCCAATGTTCGCGATAGGAATGGGGGTACAGATAGCCCTGCCCATGACCAAAACTGTGTTTGTCGCGGTTGGCATCCCGCAAATGCAGCGGAATATCGTCTTCTCGCTCGCGTTGCACGGCGGCCAAGGCGTCAAAAAAGCCCATCACACTATTAGATTTGGGCGCGGTGGCTAGATAAAGCGCTGCCTGAGCCAGAGGATAGCGACCTTCCGGCATCCCAACCCGATCGAAAGCTGTGGCACAGGCCGTCACGATCGCCACAGCATTGGGATCGGCCAACCCCACATCTTCACTGGCCAAAATGATCATGCGGCGAAAGATAAACCGGGGATCTTCTCCGGCGTAAACCATGCGAGCTAGCCAGTAGAGGGCTGCGTCGGGGTCTGATCCGCGCAGACTCTTGATGAAGGCGCTGATCGTATCGAAATGAACATCGCCTTCTTTGTCATACAGCACCGCTCGCTGCTGAATCGATTCTTCGGCAACGTCTAATGTGATCTGAATATGGCCGGAATCGTTGGGCGGAGTGGTCTCAACTGCCAACTCCAGCGCATTGAGCAGGGCACGCGCATCGCCATTGGCAATATTGACGAGGTGATCAATGGCATCTGGGTCAAGCTTGACTTGAAGGTTGCCATAGCCGCGATCGCCATCCTGCAGTGTCTGCTCGACCACCCGACGCAGATCTTCAGCCTCCAACGGCTTGAGCTGGAAAATGCGCGATCGGCTCACCAGAGCCTTATTCACTTCAAAGTAAGGATTCTCAGTCGTTGCCCCAATCAAAACCACAGTGCCATTTTCGACCCAGGGCAAGAGCGCATCCTGCTGAGCTTTGTTGAAGCGATGCACCTCATCTACAAACAGGATTGTTCTCTGAGCATACATGCCTCGCTTTTCTTGGGCAGTGGCGATCGCCTCCCGAATATCCTTCACCCCCGCCAACACTGCGTTAATTGAGATAAAGTACGCCTTAGTTGTATTGGCAATCACCCGCGCTAACGTGGTTTTTCCCGTCCCCGGTGGCCCATAAAAAATCAGCGACGAAAGCTGATCCGCCTGAATCGCTCGCCGCAACAGCCGTCCCGGCCCCAAAATGTGAGCCTGCCCCACATACTCATCCAGCCTCCGAGGCCGCATTCGAGCTGCCAGCGGTGCTTCAGTGTCAATGAGTTGTTGGCGACGTTGATCAAACAAATCCATAAAGTTCAAGTCTAAAAGGTTGCTTGAAAGTCGTTGGCCTTGCTGGAGGATTTCATCAGGCTTGGCATACCCCGCCCAGGAGCTAATCCTGTAGGGGTTGGGGGTGGGTAATGGGGGGTGGGTAAAACTGTCAGCTCATTCTGACTGTAATAGCTCTGCTGCACCCATAGATATGAGTGCCCTCTGGCCTGTTAACTAATTTTCTGAGTAGGGAATTTTAAACCAGGCGGAAAATTGGCGATCGCTCCCTTCGAGAAAATATCCATGAGTACTTCTGAGCCTGAATTAGAGCAATGCTATCAACTGCTAGGGCTAACCCCTCCAATCTCCTTGGCAGACCTTGAAGTTGCCTATCGTCAGTTGTCTTATCAACAATCACGGGCCGGAGCTGAACCCGAAGCAATCGAACTGCTCAAAGCAGCCTACCTGACCCTCGAACAGCATTTGCGATCGCAGGGAGCACAACCCGAAGCGCCACCCGCCGCTACCATGTTTGTCACCCCGATGGAGCAATTGGTTAAACAACTCCGCCAACTTGATCCTGAGGCCCAGGCAAAAATCCAAAATCAGCAGTTGCATATTGGGTTCAATGTTGCCCGTGTGTCCAAACCTCAAATCACCGTTGCCAGAGTTTATACCCTACTTGCCAACCTTGAAGACCGAGATGCAGACCTCGCAACCGTGCAAACAGTCTTTCTCTATGGCCTCAAAGCCCCCAAAGAAGCCGCATGGCGGGAAACCTTTCCCATGCCTCAAGCCCTGATTACGCCCGATGACCTTGACCCCTACTCATTCAATAACCGCTTCAGCAGCATCTTGTTCTTTCCGGTGTTGCTGCTGTTGGGAATGCTGGTCAATGCATTTCCCCTCACTCGCACCCTGTTGCAGGGCATTAAAATCTGGATTCATGAGTTTGGTCATGCGACGGTGGCTTGGTTTGCGGGGCGGCGGGCCATTCCCCTCCCTTTTGGCTGGACGAATGTGCAACCAGAGCGATCGCTATTTGTCTACTTTGGTGTCTTGATTCTCCTGGGGTTGCTATTTTGGACAGGGCGACGGGAGGGCAAACGCTGGCCGATGGTGTTGGCAGTGATTCTAGCTGGGTTGCAGTTTTGGCTAACGTGGATGGCTTCGACTGACAGGTTTATGATGTTCCTGGCCTTCGGGGGGATTGGCGGCGAATTTTATCTCAGCACACTGCTGATGGTGAGCTTTTACTTCCCCATGCCAGACTATTGGCGCTGGGAATTTTGGAGATATCCCGTTGTATTTGGGGCTGCGTTTACCTTCTGGGGAAGCGTTGGAATGTGGCATCAAATCGAGCGGGGGAGAGCTTCAATTCCCTGGGGGTCCCTCTGGGGCGGACGAGAGCATTCTGGCGGTGATATGAATATTCTGCACCTCGACTATGGCTGGAGCGATCAGCAAATCATTACCACCTACAACACCCTCAGCGGCTTGTGCCTGACTGCGCTGCTAAGTATCTATTTCTATTTCCTCTTGAAACAAAACCGTCAGTTTTTCTTTAGCCTTTGGCAGCAATTTTTAGCTCGAACTTGAACTCGTGAATAGTTAGAATCAGGATCAATAAAAATTTGCTAAAGCTGAAACCCTTTACAGGACAATTCCCGATGCTCCTTGATCCTGAACAAGTGCCTGCTCAACAAAGTTCCAATTATCCCTCAGCTTTTCAAGCGGTCGTGGCAGGGCGCTGGCGACAGCGATTGGGCAATGCAGCAGGTTTGAAAAACTTTGGGGTGAACTTGGTTGTGTTGGAACCAGGAAGTGCTTCGGCATTGCGACACTGGCATCAAAAGCAGGATGAATTTGTTTACATTCTGGAAGGAGAAGTCACGCTGATCACAGACGACGGAGAGCAAATTTTAACCCCTGGCATGGCAGCCGGATTTCCAGCAGGTGAAGCGAATGGCCATTGCTTGATCAATCGCTCCTCTAGCCGGGTGAAATATCTGGAAGTGGGCGATCGCACCCCAGCCGACCAAGTAACCTATCCCGATGTTGACTTGTTAGCCAAAGACGAACCCAAAGGCTGGGAGTTTACCCACAAAGACGGCAGCCCCTACGAGGACTAAGGAATCACAACTCGGCTAAACTGCACTTTTTGTGGGATAGCGTCACTCATTATCCGTCGGTGGGTAGCTCTACGATTTCAAACCAGTATTTCATGAGGGTCTTCATCACCTCGATCAGGGAGCTGTAGGTGGCGGGTTTGATGATGAAAGAATTTGCGCCGAGTTTGTAGCAATGATGGATGTCTTCCTCGGCCTGGGAGGTCGTCAACACGACGACGGGAATATGGCAGAGGTTGGGATCTGCTTTGATTTCCTGGAGCGCCTCGCGTCCATCTTTCCGGGGCATGTTGAGATCGAGGAGAATCAGGCCCGGTTGGGGAGAGAGCTTGAGATCTGCGTATTGATGACGGTGGTAAAGATAATCCATCAACTCTTCACCGTCTTTGACGAAATAGAGAGCCGTTCTGAAGCGGCTTTCGGAGACTGCTTCTTGGGTCAGCATCCGATCGTCTGGATCATCATCAGCCATCAAAATTGAAACGGAGTGTTGGCGTCCTTTCACTCTGGGGCTCCTCCTGGCGGATGTCGTAGGGGCAACATAATCATAAAAGTTGATCCTTGCCCTACGATACTACTGGCTGTCAAGCTGCCACCATGCCGTTCAACAATTTTGCGGCAAATTGCCAACCCCATGCCAGTGCCTTCGTACTCGTCTTGGCTGTGCAGGCGTTGGAAGGGATTGTAGATGCGGGTGAGATATTTTTCGTCGAAGCCAATGCCATTGTCTGCAACCCAGATCTGACAGGCTTCAGCGGGGGCGATCGCCTGGTTTGCGTCATCCAACTGAATGATCTGACAAGAAATCTGAATCAGGGGGGGGTGTCCGGGCCGCACAAATTTGAGAGCATTCCCAATCAGATTTTGAAATAGTTGGCGCATCTGCACCGAGTCAGCAGCTAGCTGGGGCAGAGGGTCTACCCGAACCTGACCTTGAGATTCTTGGATAGGTACTTCCAGATCAGTCAATACCTCTTGCACAATTTGGTTGAGGTCGGTGGGTACAAAGACCTGAGCGCGTGTCGAAATTCGCGAGAGCGTCAACAAATCTCGAATCAGCTGCTGCATCCGTTCTGCGGCATTCTGCATCCGGTCTAGATAGTCGAGAGCATCCTCTGGCAGGACATCGCCAAATCTTACCTTGAGGCGATCGCTAAAGGTCTGAATTTTTCGCAAGGGTTCTTGCAAGTCGTGAGAGGCCACATAGGCAAACTGCTGCAACTCTTCATTGGAACGGGCCAACGCCTGCTGCTGCTGTCGTTCTCTCTCTAGCAAGTGAGCCTGAGCTAGGGCAATGCCAATCTGGTCAGCCAACTGCCGCAACAGCTCCACCTCAAATGCACTCCATTGGCGGGAATGCGAGCATTGATGGGCAATGAGTAGCCCCCAAAGGGTTGTCCCAGGTGCATTTGGGTCAGCTTTTGGCTCCTGAGTCGCCCGAAAGTTTCCTTGCAAGATGGGCACAATCAGATTGGCTTTGACACCCAGCCTTTGCAGCATTTCGACATAGCAGGACGGCGTCTCTGTTTGGGGAATAGCGGTCATGATCCCGATCCGCCCATTGCGGTATTGGGCTAGATAACCCTGATGAAAACAGGGATCTACCATCTCTTGGTCCAAAATTTGAGGCCAACCGGGTACGACCGATTCTTGAACAACTTTGCCACCGCCATCGGGCATGAGCCGAAAGACCAGCACTCGCTCGGCCTGAAGAAACTGCTGAACTTCTGTGACGGCAGTTTGCAAGATGGTTTCGAGCTGCAGCGACTGACGAATTTTGAGGGTGAGTTCGGCGAAGAGGTGCGATCGCTGGTTTTGGCGCTGCAATTCCCACTCGGCCTGCTTTTGGTGCGTAATGTCTTGAATCTGCACGACAAAATACAGCGGCTCTCCCTCCAGATTTCGCACCAGCGCCACGCCCAACAATGCCCAAACAAGCTGGCCTTGTTGATGGAGATAGCGCTTTTGGAGTTGGTAGGTTTGCATCTCACCGTCCAGTAGCTGCCGAACGCAAGCTAAATCTTTCTCCAAGTCGTCTGGATAGGTCAGGGATTGGAAGTCTGTAGCCAACAGTTGCGCTTCAGAATAACCGAGCATCTCGCAGAGAAAGTGATTGACCTGCAACCAGCGACCTTCCAGCGACACCAAGGCAATCCCAATTGCAGCATCTTCAAAGGCAGCATAAAACCGCTCTTCGCTCTCTTGCAGAATTTGCTCGGCCTGTTTACGCTCGGTGATATCCCGTGAGACGACCACGATTTCTTGGTCAGCGCCTGATTCGGAATCGCGGATGATGCGACTGGTCATTTCCAACCAGATATAGTTGCCGTTTTTGTGACGGGCTCGATAGCTGAGCGAGAAGGTGGGGGGGAGGCGTCCGGCGATCGCCTGAGTTCGCTGAAAGGCGGCGGCATCTTCTGGGTGGAAAAAGTCATAGAGCGATCGCCCGATCATCTCTTCCGGTTCATATCCAAGCAGCGATCGGCTGGCTGGAGAGGCGTAAAGATAGATCCCGTCTGGGGTATGTCTAGAAATTAGATCATTAGAGTTGTCGGCCATCCAGCGATATCGCTCTTCGCTCTGGCGTAAAGCGGAAGAACTCAACCCGATTGGGTGCCAATACGTCTTTGCCAGCAACCCCACCAAACAGCCTACGCCGAACCCACCAATTCCCCAAATCCACACCAGCGGTGTTTCCGGATCAAAGAGCAACATTGCATCAGCCTAGCCTGAGATGGATGCAGAATTGATTTTTTTTTGTGACAGTCTCACCTGCGGTTGAACTTGGCCTTGAGATCCTGGAGTGACGGTGTTTTTTGAGGTTGAGGTGACGGATCTGATTTTTTGGGTTTGCGATCGCCCTTCGTGAGCACCGCACCCGCTCCACTTCCCGCACTTGCTCCGCGACCTGCACTTGCTGTACTTGCTCCACCGGCGGCCCGCATGGAAAGGCTAATCCGCTTCAGCTTTTCGTTGACCTCTAGCACACGCACCTTCACCACCTGACCGACCTTGACGATCGTGTTGGGATCTTTGACAAAGCGATCGGCCAACTGCGAGACATGCACCAGCCCATCTTGGTGGACACCAACATCGACAAAAGCTCCAAAGTTGGCCACATTGGTGACGATGCCCTCTAGCTCCATCCCCTCTTTTAGATCAGAGATCTCGTTTACCCCCTCTTGAAAAGTGGCGTAGGTAAACTGGTCGCGGGGGTCGCGTCCCGGCTTTTCAAGTTCGCGCAGAATGTCGCGCAGCGTCGGTTCACCAATCTGGTCGGTGACGTATTTTTGCAGGTTGATCGACTTGAAGCGATCGCCCACCCCCGCAATCTGATCCAGCGGCACCTTCAGGTCAGCAGCAATGGCTTGGACGACTTTGTAGCTTTCGGGGTGAACCGCCGTGTTGTCGAGCGGGTTTTCTCCGTTGCGAATCCGCAGGAAGCCTGCCGCCTGTTCAAAGGCTTTGGGGCCGAGCTTGGACACCTTGAGCAACTGCTTGCGGTTTTTGAAAGCGCCATTCTCGTTGCGGTAGGCGACGATGTTGTTGGCGATGGTGGGTGTCAGACCTGAGACAAAGGTGAGCAGTTCTTTCGAGGCGGTGTTCAGGTCAACCCCGACATAGTTGACGCAGCTTTCCACGGTTTCGTCTAGCTTTTTCTTCAAGAGTTTTTGATCGACATCGTGTTGATATTGCCCAACACCAATTGATTTGGGGTCGATTTTGACCAGCTCTGCCAGTGGATCTTGCAGCCGCCGACCAATGCTGATCGCGCCGCGCACTGTGATATCGAGATCGGGGAATTCGGCGATCGCCACCTCACTAGCCGAATAAATCGAAGCACCCGACTCATTTACCATCACTTTGACGGGCTTGCGATCGAGGGTTTTGAGCACATCAGCAACAAAAGCATCTGTCTCTCGTCCAGCAGTGCCGTTGCCGATCGCAATTAGGGCAATCTGATACTGCTCAATCAGCCGCTTTAGGGTCTTGGCCGCCTGCTCCCGCTGCCCTGCCGCCTGATGGGGAAAAATAGCCTGATATTCCAAAAACTTACCCGTTTCGTCGATCACCGTGACCTTACAGCCCGTGCGGAAACCCGGATCGACAGCGAGGGTCGGCTTCATGCCCGCCGGGGCAGACAGCAACAAGTTGCGGAGATTGGCCTCAAAAGTTTTGATCGATTCGGTATCGGCCCAGGCTTTCTTCTCCGCTATCACCGCACCGATCAAAGAATTTTTCATCAGACGGTTAAACGCATCTTTCAGCATCGCCCGATAAAACTCACGCACGGCAGGTGTTTTGGTACGAAGCACTTCCGATTCGAGGTAGGCCATCACCTCCGCTTCGTCAAAGCTCAAGTCGAGGGTGAGGATGCCTTCCGATTCGCCGCGCAGCAGGGCCAGCAAGTTGTGAGGGGCAATTTGTTTGGCAGGCACTTGGTAGTCCCGGTACATCTCAAATTTGGTGCTGCCCTCGGGATGATCGGCCTTAATTTTGGAAACAAAAATTCCCTGATTGATCAGATATTCACGCAAATAAGCGCGAAAATCGGCAGTTTCGGCGATCGCCTCCGCCAGAATATCAGAAGCACCTTGCAGCGCGACTTCTGCCGTTTCTACACCCTTTTCAGGATTGATATACTTTGCGGCTTCTGGCACCAAGTTCACCATTGGCGCTTTGGGGCTATTGAGCGCTTCAACCCGCTCAGCGAGCGGCTCTAAGCCTTTTTCTCTAGCGATCGTGGCGCGAGTGCGGCGCTTGGGGCGATAGGGCAGATAAAGATCTTCTAATTCTGTTTTTTGCAGAGACGCTTCAATTTGGCTTTTTAGCTCGTCGGTCAGCTTGCCTTGGTCGGCGATCGCCTTCAAAATCGCCGCCTTTCGTTCTTCCAACTCCGTCAGATAGGCATAGCGATCGGCTAGATCCCGCAGCTGAATCTCGTTCATTTCTTCAGTGCGTTCCTTGCGGTAGCGAGCAATGAACGGAACCGTCGCGCCTTCTGCAAATAGCTCCAGAGCATTTTTGACTTGAGCGGGACGGAGAGAAAGCTCTTCAGCCAAAAGTTGGGGGATGTTGAACATGGGACGAACGTTGTGTGCCTGCAATGAGCTGAATCTAGGTTAATCGAAATCAGACCGGAATTCCCCCTTGTGATTCAAGACGTTGGACGGGCTGCCTGTCAAACTGTGATTGATTGGCAAGAGAAGCTATCCCAAGAGGAAACAGAATGTCATCTGACCCATTGCCCCCTACGGTTGAGCAAATTGCGGCGACGCCGACCCAGTTTTTTACCTGGAATGGCTACCGCTGCGCCTATGAGGTGCATCGACCTGCGGGTGAGGCCAAACAACCGCCGCTGCTGTTGATTCATCCGATTGGGGTGGGGCTGTCTCGTCGCTTTTGGGATCGCTTTTGTGCCGCGTGGTTGGCCGCTGGTCAGCGTCAGACGATCTACAGTCCTGATCTGCTTGGCTGTGGGGAAAGTGAGATGCCCCACGTCGCCTATACGCCAGAGGATTGGGCGGAGCAGCTTCAGCATTTTTTGCAGACAGTGGTGAAGGAGCCTGTGGTGTTGGTTGCTCAGGGGGCGTTGTTTCCGGTGGCGATCGCCCTCACCCAGTTCCAAACCGAACCCAATCTGGTCAAGGGGCTAATTTTGGCAGGCCCACCCGCTTGGCCCGTGATGACGAGGGAGACACCCACTTGGCAAAACAAGCTGCTGTGGAATTTGTTTGATTCACCGTTGGGCAATGGCTTTTTCCGCTATGCGCGGCGTCCGCAGTTTTTGCGATCGTTTTCGGCCAAGCAATTGTTTGATGCGGCTGAGGATGTAGATGCAGAGTGGCTGGAGACTCTACAGGCGGGTGCGGCGGATGCGGAGAGTCGTCATGCGGTGTTTTCATTTTTGGCAGGATTTTGGCGCAAAGATTATGGGGGGGCGATCGCCCAAATCCATCACCCCACCCTGGTGGTATTAGGAAAAACCGCATCTAGCATTAGCCAATCAGGGAAGGGTGAGCAGCCAAATGAGCGACTGGAGAGGTATTTGGGGGCTTTGCCGCAGGGGGAGGGGTTGGTGATGGGAGGACGAAATGTGCTGCCCTATGAGGTGACGGAGGAGTTTGTTAAGGGGATTGTTTCTTTTGTGGAACAGTTGGGATAGGGATTTTAGTTTGAGAATCCCAACCTTGGAACCGAGCCTTGGGGGAAGACCCCCAAACCCCCTGAATCTGAGGGAGGTACCCTCCCCCAGGCCCCCTCCAAAGGTGCTGGGAATGAGAGACTTGAATCGCTTCGCATCGGTGGTGTTGCGAGGGAATTATCTGTTTTGATTCTTCGTGCAGACTCTTAGCAATCCTCAAACCCTTTGCAAGAGGATTTTTCTCCAAGAATAACCCGCTGTCCTTGCCACCTGTGTAATGCGAAGCGCTCTATGTTACTTACCGATTGCCCCTTGCGGAGGGGTCCAGGGGACGAGCCTCGTCCCTTGGTAGGGGGTTTGGGGGGTACGCCCCCAAGGCTCGGTTCTCCAGTCAATCTCAAACTTCCCAAAACCATTTCGCCTAAAATAATCCCCCAACAACTCCAAGCAGAATCACCTGTGACCCAGCCCACTACCCACCAATCCCCAACCCTCCGACCCTACCAGCTCCAGCTGATCAAAGACCTCTACAACAAACTTAGCGAAGGCCACAAGCGCGTTGCCATCATTGCCGGAACCGGGGCCGGAAAAACCGTGATTGGTGGGCAAATCTGTGCCCATACTGAAGCGCGAGGGATGCGGCTGCTGTTTATTGTGCATTTGGATGTGCTGGTGGGCCAAACCTACGAAAAAATGAAATCTTTTGGCCTCCACTGCGGCTTCATCAAGTCGGGCTGGCCTGAAGATCCGACCGCTCCCATTCAGATTGCCAGTGTGCAAACGATGGCCAAACGTCCTTGGTGGCGCACCTGGCCTGCCAATATGGTGTTCTTTGATGAAGGGCACACCACCGTTTTTAGTCAGATTGGGCAGCAGGTGATGTATGAAACGCACCCCAAGGCTGTTCATTTGGCGATGACGGCAACGCCCTATCGGTTGGGGCAGGAACAACTGGGCGATCACATGCAAACGTTTGTGGCGTCCCCGTTGCCTGCGGATCTGCAACGGATGGGGTTTCTCGCACCGATGAAATATTACGGTGTTCCGGCAGATTCTCGGATCAACTTGGAAGGGGTGGGAACGGTGGCCGGAGACTATGACGAGCGGGCGCTGAAAAATGCGTGCGATCGCCCCGAACTTGTCCAACGCATCATTGAAGAATGGCAGCGGCTCACCCCCGACCGTCGCACGATCGCCTTTTGTGTCGATGTAGACCATGCTCGCCATGTGGCAGCCGCCTTTCGAGCCGCAGGCATTTCTGCCGATGTGGTGGATGGCTCCACGTCAATTAAGGACAGAAAGCGGCTCTATCAAGATTTGGGTTCAGGCCAGCTCACGGTTTTGACCTCCTGCAATGTGATCAGCATTGGCTTTGATGAACCGAGTGTAGAAGTCGGCCTGTTGTTGCGCCCCACCCAGTCGAAGGCGCTGCACTATCAGCAAATTGGCCGCGTCATGCGAATTTCTCCGGCCACGGGCAAAGTCCACGGCATCATTCTTGATCAGGCTGGAAACTTGCAGCGGCTTGGCTTCCCGGAAGATATTCAGTCATACAGTTTGCCGACCAGCAGCGAACCCAACGAGCCCGGAACAACGCCCACCAAGCAGTGTCCAGCTTGTAGTCGTCTAGTCTATGCGTTTGTGATGCAGTGCCCAGAGTGTGGCCACCAGTGGCCCGCTGCCGAACCTCAAGTGCATACAGAAGACCTGGAAGAGGTATTTAGCGAGGTGCAGGCAGAGCAGTTTCAGGACGAGGAAATGATTGCCTTTTTCCAGGCTCAGCGCAAAAAAACATTTCGGGAAGGGGCAGCCCCCACCTGGAGCGATCGCGTCTTTTTTGAGAAGTTCAACTGCTTACCCAAAGATGCTTGGTGTCTCGGTTCTATCTTTGGCAACACACCCACTGGAGCTGACAAACAGGCTTACAAAAACTATTTGGGGGCGATCGCCCAGCGTCAGGGCAAGTCTATCTCCTGGGTGATTAGCGAATTCCAAAAAGAATTTGGCCCCAAGAACTGGCAAGACGTGTTCTTTAATTGAAGTTGAAATTAAAAATAAAATTGAAAATATTTGTGTAGAAACCAACAAACCTGACCCGGATTCACTAGGGTTGAGTGCGCTTCGCCCGGTTTTCTGCTAGAAATAGTGTTCAATAGCCCAATAAAATAGTATTTTTGTACTGACCTTTAACCGAGCCGCGAGTGTACATCAAGCGCGTCGAGCTTTCCAACTTCAAATCCTTTGGCGGCACAACCCAGGTTCCTTTGCTGCCCGGTTTTACCGTGGTTTCAGGCCCCAACGGGTCGGGTAAATCAAATATTCTGGATGCGCTGCTGTTTGCCTTGGGCTTGTCGAGTTCGAAAGGAATGCGGGCCGAGCGCTTGCCCGATTTGGTCAACCAAACCCAGACGACCCGCAGCCGTGCCACCGTTGAGGCCAGTGTCACCGTCACCTTTTCCCTCGACGATGAAGACTTAGAGGGATTTGAACCAGATGAGCCTGGTCAGGGTGGTCACGTCGAGAACGGCCATGCTGAAAACGGTCACACCGAGAATGGCCACACCAAAAATGGTCACGCCAAAAATAAACAGGCTGCGTCAAATGGTCATGCCGAGGCTGCGGAACCTGCCGCACCTGGACCCTCTTTCCCGACAGAATGGAGCGTTACCCGCAAGCTGAGAGTGACGCAGCAGGGCACCTACACCTCCAACTACTACATCAACAGCGAACCCTGCACCCTGACCCAACTGCACGAACAGCTGCATCGGTTTCGCATTTATCCTGAAGGCTACAACGTTGTCCTCCAGGGAGACGTCACCAGCATTATTTCAATGAATGCGCGGGAACGCCGGGAAATTATTGATGAGCTAGCGGGGGTTGCGTCTTTCGATCGCAAAATTGTTCAGGCCAAGGAAAAGCTGGATGCCGTCAAAGACCGGGAAGAAAAGTTTCGCATTGTCGAAAAAGAGCTGATTGCCCAGCGCGATCGCCTGGCCCAAGACCGCATCAAAGCCGAAAAATATCAGCGTTTGCGGGAGCAACTCCAGGCCAAAAGCCAGTGGGAAGCCGTGTTGGTTTGGCGCGATCAGCAGCGACAGGCTCAAAAGCTGCTAGATCAAATCCAGCAGGGCGACCGCACCCTCACCCAGCAAACGGAGCAGCTCACGACCCTGGCCACCGAAAGCCAAAGCATTAGCGCCGAGCTAGAGCGCCTCAACGCCCACGTCAAAGCCTTAGGAGAAGACGAACAGCTAGCCCTGCAAGCCTCTCTTGCTACCCGTGAAGCCGAGCTGCGACAGCTCCAACGTCAAGAGCAAGAGCTGGTAACCACCAGTCAAGAAACGACTGCCAGCCTCGATCGCACCCACCGCGAACTGCAAGAGCAGGTCAAGTTGTTGGAACAGTTGGGCCAAGAAAAGCAGCGGTTAGAAACCCAGGATCTCGCCACGTTGCGAACGGCCCAAAACCAGGCTCAGCAGGCACTAAACCATAGCCGGGAATCTGCCAATGCGATCGCCTCTGCGTCAGAAGCCTGGGTGCAAGAGCAAACCGAGTTGCGCCACGAGATCGAAGCCCTGCTCAAAACCCTTGACCCCCAGCGCACCGAACAAGCTCGATTGCAGGAACGCACCACACAGCTCCAGCTCAAGATTCAGGAGCAGACTCAGGCCGTTGAGGCGATCGCCCAGTCTCTCCAAGCCAAACAGGCGCAGCAAGCTGACATCGAAGCCCAGCATGGAGCGGCCATTCAGCGGGTGCAGACGCTAGCCGCAGAACTGGCCGCCGCAGAGCGAGAGTTGCAAACTCAGCAAGATACCCAAACTCGCCTGATTCAAGAACAACGAGACAAACAGCGTCAGCTCGACAAGCTAGAAGCCCAGACTCAAGCCTTGCAGGAAGCGCAGGGCACCCAATCGACTCGGCTGCTGATCCAGGCAGGCTTACCAGGAGTGTGTGGGCTGGTGGCCCAGCTCGGACGGGTCGATCCACAATATCAGCTGGCCCTAGAAATTTCCGCAGGTGGACGGCTCGGCTTCCTGGTCGTAGAAGATGACTCTATTGCCGCCGCAGGCATTGATTTGTTGAAGCAGCGCAAAGCGGGGCGAGCCACCTTCCTGCCGTTAAACAAAATTAGAGCCCCGGGTATTTCCCCCGTTCCAGCCTGGAAGCGTCCTGATGGCTTTATCGACTACGCCGCCAACTTGATCGACTGCGAAGACCGCTATCGAGACATTTTTGCCTATGTGTTTGGCAATACGGTGGTGTTTTCTAGCCTGAGTGCTGCTCGTAGCCAGATGGGCCAGTACCGTATCGTCACCCTCGACGGTGAACTGCTAGAAACCAGCGGCGCAATGACCGGGGGAAGCATTTCATCTCGCCAAGGAACGCTACACTTTGGCACCGTGGAAGCGGGAGAGTCGGCAGAGGCGATCGCCCTACGAGAACGCCTTCAGGTGATTGATCAAATTTTGGGACGCTGTCAGAGAGCGATCGCCCAAGCCGCTACAGCCGTGAAAGAACGCAACCATACCCTCGTGGAGTCTCGCCAACAGCAGCGCGAAGTCCAGCTACAGCAGCAACAGCTCCAGACCCAAATCGAAACCCTCACCACGCAGACCCAGCAGCTTCAAACCCAGCTCAACCAAAATACGCAGGAATTGGCGATCGCCCAAACCCGGCTCCAACACCTAGAGCAAGATCTGCCCCGCCAGGAAGCCGAATTGCAGCAGCAGCGCCAAATCTTGGCCGAGCTAGAGCAGTCTCAGACGCACAGCGAATGGCAACAAATGCAGACCACCGTTCGCGCTCAGGAAACCCAGCTCAGTGAACGACAACTGGCCCTTCGAGCTGCCGAACAGCGGCTGCAAGATCTAGAAGTTCAGCGCCAACGCCTCCAAGAAAAACTCAATCAGCAGCGCCAGCGCATTCAGGAATATCGCGAACGCCAAACCACGCAGCTCAACCAGCGCTCAGCCCTCAGCACCCAGCACGCCGCCCTCACCGAACAAATTACCCACACTCAAACCGCCCTTGCGGCCCTAGAGCAAACCCTCGCCGCTGAGAAACAAGAGCGCGATCGCGTCGAACGTCAACTGCGCGATCGCCAGACAGCCCAGCAGCAGCTAGAGTGGCAGCAGCAAAAACTTCAGGAAACTCAGCAGGCCCGTCGGCAATCCCTCACAGAGATTCAGGCGCAGATGGAAGCCAAGCAAGCCGAACTGCCCGATCCACTGCCGGAAGTGCCCGCCGAATTGGGTCTAGAACAACTGCAACAGGAATTGCGATCGCTACAAAAGCGCCTGCAAGCCATGGAACCCGTCAACATGCTGGCCCTAGAGGAACACAGCCGCACCCAAGAGCGCCTAGAAGAACTCAGTCAAAAACTTGCTACCCTGGAAGAAGAAAGGACAGAACTCCTGCTGCGGATCGAAAACTTTACCACGCTGCGTCAGCGAGCGTTCAAGGAAGCCTTTGATGTGGTGAATCAAAACTTCCAAACCACCTTCGCAGAGCTGTCCGATGGAGATGGCTACCTGCAACTCGACGATTCCAACGATCCGTTTACCAGTGGCCTCAACCTAGTCGCCCATCCCAAAGGCAAACCCGTGCGACGGCTAGCCTCCATGTCTGGGGGAGAAAAATCCCTCACAGCCTTGAGTTTTATCTTTGCGCTGCAACGTTACCGCCCCTCGCCTTTCTACGCCTTTGACGAGGTCGATATGTTTTTGGACGGGGCAAACGTGGAGCGATTAGCTAAAATGATTAAACGTCAGGCACAACAGGCCCAGTTTATTGTCGTCAGCCTGCGTCGTCCCATGATTGAGTCCGCCGAACGGACTATCGGCGTCACTCAGGCGAGAGGAGCTTATACTCAAGTCATAGGACTGAACCTCCAGTCTCAACCCGCTTCTCTCTAAACTCAAGGCCTCGGCCACTCGATTTCGGCTACTTAATTACCGTGTAACTCTATAAACATTGATATCTGTCGTAATATTGATACTTAATCATATCTACGTTGGATATCGAGTTGATTCGCTGATATCCTCATCCTGCTTCGAGATCAGGACTCGAAAATGACATTTGAACAGAACTGCCAACGCTCAGACCTTTTAGGAACCCAAGTTATTACCCGTACCTCGGGTAAACGACTGGGAGTCGTCAGTCAACTCTGGGTCGATATTGATCGACGAGAGGTTGTAGCTCTCGGGCTACGAGAGAACATATTCTCCAATGTCTTATCAGGAACACAGCAGATGATGCTCCTGAGCAACATTCGCCAAATCGGCGACGTGATCCTGGTCGATGATGAAGATGCTTTAGAAGATACCCCCAACGTCGAAGCCTACAGCAGCATTATCAACAGCGAAGTCATTACCGAAACCGGAGAGTTGCTCGGTAAAGTCAGAGGCTTCAAGTTCAACATCAACACTGGGCAGCTAGTTTCCCTGGTGATTGCCTCCCTGGGCATTCCGCTGATTCCCGATCAGGTGATCAGTACCTATGAGCTTTCGATTGATGAGGTGGTCAGCAGCGGTCCCGATCGCCTGATTGTGTTTGAAGGCGCAGAAGACAAGCTCATGCAAATCACCGTCGGACTCCTAGAGCGAATTGGTCTTGGCACGCCACCCTGGGAACGCGACGAAGACGAAGACTATTACGTCATGCCAACTTCCACCGCCAACCAGCTAGGCACAGGCGCACGGGTACCCTCAGAACCAATGCGAGCCAACGCACCCGTCCGCGAGACTTGGGAAGACGACACCTGGGATGAAGCACCTGCCCGCCCCCTCCAGGAAACGACCCGCCAACGCCAGCCAGAGCCCGTCTACTACGATGACGAAGACAACTGGAGCGGCACAGAGGAGGTCTATGAGCCAGCCGCTTATCGGGAAGAGCCTGTCTACGAGTATCAGAAGGCAGAATACGTCGAGGAAACCGACGAAGTCCTGGAAGACGCCTGGGCCGATGACGACAATCCAAAGCCCTACCGCCCAGCTCAGCTCAATATCCCTGAGAAAACTCGCGTCGTAGAATATGAGGAAGAGGCCGACTATTAAGCCCGACCTTCATCTCTTCTCATCCTATTAACCTTGCTAACTCAAACAAAAAGGGCACCTCATGGGGTGCCCTTTTTGCTTAGATTATTGCTGATATTTAACTGCTTTTCCTGTCTCCCTAGCCTGATATCGCTAAATTCAGCGAAACGCGATGGCCTAGTCGAAGGGAACTGCATTTACATCCACAAAGTCTGTAGACGCAGGATTAGCAGCCGTGTCGGATGAGACGGTTCGGCCTTTGAAGCGATCGATGAAAAGTTGAGAAAGCTCAGAAGCTAACAGCGTCACAATCACCAAATCATCAATTTGGCCAATGAAAGGAATAAAATCTGGAGCAATGTCAAAGGGAAAGACCAAATAGGCTAGAGTGCCTAGGACGACTAACCAACGGTATTGGGGGTGACGAATGAGTTGGCGATACCAGGTGTACAGAGATTGAACAGGGAATTTCATAGGATTATCCTTCAGCGATGTTTCCATTCTGACAAATTTGCTGAAGGCGGTTAGGTGCAGATATCCGACCTATGATGGTCTGGAGACCACGGTTTTCGTCTGCTGAAAGACTGCCAGGGGGGTGCCATGGGGGAACGGGTGCAGCGGTCGAGGGGTTGGATTGTAGAGATGTGCTCAATGTACTCAATGGGAGCAGAAAAGGAGCAGAGAGGGAGCAGAAATGAAAGACTTTTCCCGATTCGGTCATTACTCTCTAAAATTGAAATGCTCTGGCGCGACTCATCACCCATCCCGCTAGACAGAATGCAAGGCACGATAGGGAGGTCATAACGAAGCTGTGAATATTTCCGAATTTTTTACCCGTGGCGGCATTGCCATGTGGCCGCTGTTGATTCTTTCCATTCTGGCGCTCAGCACGATCATTGAACGGATCTGGTTCTGGTCCAAAATCTTGACCCGTGAACGAGAGGTCGTAGGCCGCGTCTTGGAGGCCGCTCGTCGAGATTGGGGAGCCGCAACGGAGATCGCCCGCAAATCTGCCCACCAGCCTGTTGGCCGCTTTCTATATTCTGGGCTAGAGCTAAATAATCCTGAGCCCGAAGTCTTTCGATTGGCGTTAGAGTCCTCCGCAGATGAAGAACTCGCAGCCATGCGTCGCGGTGACAAAATTTTGGAGGCCGTGATTGCTATGGCACCGTTGCTGGGCCTTCTGGGAACCGTTTTAGGTCTGATTAGCTCGCTCAGCTCCATCCGGCTCGGAGATTTGGGGACTTCCTCAACGGCTGGCGTGACGTTGGGCATTGCGGAAGCGCTGATTAGTACGGCGGCTGGATTGATTGTGGCGATCTTGGCGCTGGCATTTTATCGGCTATTTCAAGGATTTCTTTCAGGTCAGGCGAAGGTTTTTCGGCAGTCTGGCAATGAACTAGAGCTACTGTACCGTAAGAACTGGGCAGTACTCGAGCGGCAAACTCCTATTGTTTAGATCTCGCGTTGCTGACTCATGTTGCTTATTTATACAGGCCTCGAATAGACCTTGAATAGACCTCGAATCACCCAATCGGTTATTGCGTCTCGCTCGGTAGCGTTATGAAAATTAATGTCGATTCCCCGTCAGAAGAAGTTCGCATTGAGATCATTCCACTGATCGATGTGATCTTTTGTATTCTGACCTTTTTTATCTTGGCGGCTGTCAGTCTGACCCGCCAATCTGCCATTAATGTCGATTTGCCTGCGGCGGCGACGGGAAGACCTCAGATGCGGGAAATGCTGGTCGTTAGCGTTGACCCGATTGGGCAAACCTATGTCGAACAACAGCCAGTGACTCGCGATCAGCTTTATCAGACGTTGCTAAACTACCAGCAAACAAATCCCCAAGGGTTGATGGTGCTTTATGCATCGCGATCGACTAGCTATAACGATGTGGTTGGGGTCTTGGACCTACTGCGCTCTGTGGGTGGAAATCAGGTAGCGCTGGCGACTTTTCCTGATCCGGTCAATCCAGCACAACAACCGCTTCCCGGCTTAAATGGTGCGCCCAATGGCTCACTTACTCCCATTGATCCGTTTGGTCTGCCGACACAGCCTGATCTCAACAGCCCGTTTGACCCCGGTCAAGATTTATTTCCAGGGCTAGAGCCTGCTCCTTCCCTCCCTTCGAATGGCGATAACTTCGGCCTGCCGTCTCCAGATAACCCGTAGGGCGATCGCTTTGAAGGCTGAGGAGAGTATCAAAAAAAGGCAAAAAGTAATAAAATCAGGGCGTTTTGAGCAAGTATTTTGGCGATATAGCCTTTTTAGCCCCAAAAGGCTTCAAAGCGTCCGTAATGCGTTGTTATTTTTTGCAGATGGTCATTAAGCCTCTGCTGTTTGATAAAGGAGATTAAAAAAATGTCCTGGCTGATCAACCTGATTGTGACTTGGGTCGTGACAGCAGTGAGTCTGCTGATTATTGCTCAAATCCCAGTTTTGGGAGTTGAGATTGATAACTTTAAGAAAGCACTGACTTCAGCCGCCGTCTTCGGGATTTTGAATGTAATTTTGAGCCCGATTTTGGGTCTGGTTTTCTTTCTCCCCAATCTGTTCACTCTGTTTTTGTTGAGGTTTATCTTTGCTGCCATCGCCAACGCTATTGTCTTTGGGCTTGCATCGGTGATTGTGAATGGATTTCGACTGCGGAATGGGGTTTGGAGTGCTTTGTTTGGGGCGATCGTCCTCAGCTTAGTGAACCGTTTGATCTTTGCCATCTTGCCTATCACTGGCTAGCATGACAGCCAGAATGATTTAGTCCCTCAACTTCTGGTAAGCTGGGGGACTTTTTGATATTTTGGGCTGGTTCTTTAGGCTGGAACTTCGATTTTTTCGTTGCCAGAGAGATCAAAGGCGGTATGAACGGCCTGTAGGGCGCGAACGCCATCTTCTTCGGCCACGACGCAGCTGATCTTGATTTCTGAGGTGGCGATCATTTGGATGTTGATGTGCTGTTTGGCAAGGGCGTCAAACATGCGAGCGGCTGCACCTGGACGGCCCACCATGCCTGTGCCGACGACGCTCACTTTGGCGATCGCCCTATCAACCATCACCTCTCCGCATCCCAGCTCAGGCGCGGCCTCCCGCAGGGCCACTTGTGCCGCATCCGCATCTATCTGAGCAACGGTAAAGGCAATATCTCGAGTCGCTACACCGTCAATCAACCGACAGCGCTGGGATTGAATGATCATATCTACGCTGACGTTGTGACTGGCCAGCAAACGGAATAGCTTAGCGGCCATGCCGGGGTGATCGGGAACGTGACGAATCGCCAAGCGAGCCTGCTTGAGATCCAGTGCAGCACCTCGAACCATCGGAGTTTGAGGATCGACAGTTGTGCCAATGTGAGCGGTAGCCTGGTTGAGATGGGCCGGAGAACTGTTGACCTCAAAGGCTGAACAGAGGGCCGCAATGGCGCGATCGCAGTCTACTGCCTCCACGGCACAGCTCACCTTCACCTCTGAGGTCGAGATCATCTCGATGTTGATCCCTGCAGCCGATAGCGTTTCAAACATTTGGGCTGCCACGCCTGGACGGCCAATCATTCCGGCTCCGGCAATACTGACTTTGGCCATCTTGCGCTCGACTAAAACTTCGGCTTCTTCAGTCGCGTCAGCATGGCTGCGGAGAGCGGGGGCGATCGCCTCTGCAACAGCCTCAGCCTTGTTGAGCGAGTTTTGCGTCACGGTAAAGGCAATATCATTGGTGTTGCCTTCGTGAATCGACTGAATGATCAGGTCTACATCAAGCTTTTGGAGCGCAATTTCTCCAAACAGACGCGCCGCCACGCCAGGGCAATCGGGCACCCGCAGCAGCGCCACCTTCGCCTGATCAGTGTCAAACTCAACTGCATCGACTGGGTGAGCAATTTCTAGCCCTTCTAGGGGGCGAGGCTGCGGGATCGGAGAAATCACCTTCGTGCCCGGATCATCCGTCCAGCTAGAGCGCACCACCAGCATGACGCCATAGTTGCGCGCAATTTCGACGGCACGCGGATGCAGCACTTTTGCCCCCAGGCTGGCCAGCTCTAACATTTCATCGGAGGTGATTTCTGCCATCAGCTGGGCATCGGGCACAAGGCGGGGATCAGAGGTAAGAATGCCAGGGACATCGGTGTAAATCTCGCAGGCATCGGCTTTGAGTGCGGCGGCTAGCGCCACGGCTGAGGTGTCTGAACCACCCCGACCCAGCGTAGTGATCTCTAAATCTGTTGTGTTAGAAATTCCTTGAAACCCTGCCACTACGACCACCTTACCCGCTTCTAGGTGTCGGGCTAGGCGATCGGTTTGAATGTTGAGAATACGAGCCCGCGTATGTTCAGCTTCCGTGACGATCCCAACTTGGGCTCCGGTCATAGAAATGGCAGGTTGACCCATCTCCTGCAGCGCCATGCTGAGGAGGGCGATGGAAACCTGTTCGCCTGTCGAGAGCAGCATGTCCATTTCGCGACGGCTAGGATTTTGAGAAATTTCGTTGGCGAGCTTCACCAAGCCATCGGTGGTTTTGCCCATCGCTGACACCACCACCACCACCGAGTTTCCGGCCTTGACCGTTTGTGAAACCCGCTGAGCGACAGCCTGAATTCGCTCAACCGAACCAACCGACGTACCACCGTATTTCTGGACAATCAGTGCCATAGCGCCCTTCTGCTCATTGACTCTAGTGACTGGCTCATGAAGAGAAAGTTTCGCTTCAGACTAGAGCCTCTTTAATGACTGTTTAACCTCATTAAATTAACAGACTGCGTGGTTCTAAATCAGCCTTCCGCTAGATTCAGCCTCCCAAACCTTGACGTGTTGGGTAGAAATTCCTCATCCCTTTGGGTGAAAATGCCTGGATTGTAGCAACCGTTGCTTCGATATGGCGGCTCAACCTGGTAAGACTCGTTCAGCTTGAGTGGCGATCGCTCCAACCGCCCCGGCCTTCGTTTAAGTCGTATCTTCAACCAACATCTGGCATGAGTCTGGCAATTTTACCGTCGCTGTTTGGCCTTGCGCCCGAGCGAAAGGCTGTTGATCAGAAACGCCCTTTGTCGATCCTGAGTTGTCAATCCGATGCAGTTTCCGAACTCCATCAAGCTGTTGTTTACATTCTGACTACCCATCTGTCCGGTCGTCGAGCCGAAGGGTCTTGCATTTCTAATGTAGAACAGATGGCCCGCCTGCTCAGCACCCAGCCAATGGCAGTTGCCATCCTATCGAGAGCTAGGGCGATCGCCCTCGACCCGGAAGAACCCGCCTTACAAGCCTTGGGTTGCCGCCCCCTCCGCACATTAATTAGCCTGAATGATTATCTTTTGGTCGGTCGAGCCGATCTTCCTGAGACCGACGCCTACCAGATCACCGCGACCCTCAGCCTCAACTACACCAAGTTTGCCCACATTGTTGAGGCCAGCTCTGCTGCGTTCTCCACCTCACCGCTATTGCCCCTGCATCCCGGCACCAGAGCTTACTATGAGGGGCGACCTTGCCCAGAGGCCAGTCTCAACTTTCCAGCTTCATACCACCAGCGCTTTCAGCCAGTTTGACTTGTGGCTTGGGCACGTCTCTAGATGTTTGGCGCACAATGTGATCAACCACATCCTCCAGTCGCCCCGTTTGTTGGTAGATGGCCCGTTGGCGATCGCTCCCAGTGCCCTGTTGCTGAATGCGCCTTACCGTTTGAGAAACCTCTTCCCAGGTGTTTTGTTCCTCCAGCGCAGGACGCAAAAAATCGAGGAATGTCTCAATCCTCTGAGCCGCAGGAACAGCTTGTTCGGCAATAACATCCAGCAGTTCACCGCTCAATCCGTGGCGAGCCGCCCGCCAGTGGGCTGCATACAGTAGCTCTGAACGGACTAAAGGCTCTGGTTTCCCTTGCACAATTTGGGTGTAGCAGGTTTGCACCAGCGCCTGAATTAGGCCAGCCACCATCACAGCTTCGTCAACCGTGGCGCAAACATCGGTGACGCGAAACTCCAGCGTTTCAAATCGCTCCGACACCCGAATATCCCAATAGATTTTGCTGCCATCTCTAACGGTGTGAGTATCCACTAGGCTTTGCACAACCGCTCGATAGTCAGCGTAGGATTGAAAAGTCGCAGGCGGCCCCGACGTCGGCCAGCGGCCCCATAGTTCGGTACGAAAACTCGCATAGCCCGTATCGCGGCCTAGCCAGAAAGGAGAATTGGCCGTCAGCGCTAGCAGCGGCGTTAACCAAACTCTGGCCCGATTCATGATTTGAATGGCCAACTCGCGATCGCTAATCCCGACATGCACATGACAGCCAAAGATCACCTGTTCCCGCATTAGCTGCTGGTAATCGTTCACAAGCTCCTGATAGCGAGGCTTTGGCGTTACCTCCTGATCGGCCCAGTGCGAGAAGGGATGCGTGCCTGCCGCCGCAATTTGACAGCCCGCCGTTTCAGCCGCCGCGATCACAGCCTGCCGACAGTAGGTTAACTTAGCCCGCACATCGGCCAGGTTTTGACACACCGGAGTCGCAATCTCAACCTGAGAACGGTGCAGCTCCGGTTGGACTGCCTCACCCAACGTTTCTCTAGCTGCGGTCAAAACCGCCTCCGCCTGACCATGAAGCTGTCGCGTCACCGGATCAATAATTTGGTATTCTTCTTCGACACCGAGCGTCAATTCTGGAGGTGAAGGTGCCATAGGTTTAACATTCCTTTGCGAAGGCGATCGCGCTTTCAAACACAGCAATCAAGGAGTCAAGGAGTTTCAGAGAGTTTCCAGAATCCCCTTAATCTAGAAATACCGAATGCAAATTCCCTTTGCGCTCCCGCCTGCGTATGATTCTGGGCAAAAATCGCTCTCAGGATAGAGAACCCATGCCGACCTCCAGCCTCAGCCTCTGCATGATCGTCAAAGACGAGGCCCAAAACCTGCCCCGCTGCCTCGACAGTGTCCAGGCCATTACAGACGAAATTATCGTTGTCGATACAGGCTCAACCGATGACACTGTGGCGATCGCCCAATCCTACCGCGCCACCGTCCATCACTTCCCTTGGGGCAACGACTTCTCCGCCGCCCGCAACCATGCCCTTCAGTTTGTCAGCAGCGACTGGATTTTAGTCTTAGACGCAGACGAGGCCCTTTCTAGTCAGGCAATCCCGGCTCTACAACAAGCTATTCAACTCGACAGCGCCCTCGTTATCAACCTGATGCGCCAGGAAATCGGGGCCGCCCAGTCTCCCTACTCTCTGGTTTCTCGCCTATTTCGCCGCCATCCCCAGATTCAGTTTTCCCGCCCCTACCATGCCCTGATCGACGACAGCGTCGCCCAACTGCGACAGCAAGAAGCCCACTGGCAAGTAATAGAATTACCCGAAGTGGCTATTCTGCATTACGGCTATGAACCGGGGGCGATCGCCAGCCGCAACAAACTCCAGACCGCCAAAACCACGATGGAAGGCTTCTGGAAAACCCACCCCGACGACGCCTATGTGTGCAGCAAATTGGGAGCCCTGTATGTGCAACTGGGCAACCTGGCTCAAGGCATTCAGCTCTTAGAACACGGCCTCAAATTTGCCCAAAGTGATCCCGCCATTCTCTACGAACTGCACTACCACCTCGGGATCGCCCATAGCGCCCAAAACCCTGCCCAGGCCATTTATCACTACCAGCACGCCATCCAACAACCCATCCGCGATCGCCTCAAACTCGGAGCCTACAACAACCTCGGCAGCCTACTCAAAGCCCAAGGCGACCTCTCGGCAGCCCAATCCTGCTACCAAGCCACCCTCCAAATCACCCCAGACTTTGCCATCGGCCACTACAACCTCGGTATGACCTACCGCGCCCAAGGAAACCTTCCCCAGGCGATCGCCCACTACCAAACCGCCCTTCAGCTCAACCCGACCCACGCCCAAACCCACCAAAATTTAGGCGTTGCGCTCCTCAAGCTAGGTCGCATTCCCGAAAGTCTAGAAGCGTTCCAGAAGGCGATCGCCCTACTTGAACTTCAGCAATCACCCGAAGCAGAACGCCTGCGAAAGGCCCTACAAGAAATGGGGTTAGAAGTGAGGGGTTAGAAGTGAGAGGTTGAACGTGAAAGGTTAAGAGTTAGGGATTGAAAACCTAATTCGACAGCAACTCTTTCTGCAATGCCACAATGCTCTCCGCAATCTGTACCGCTTCAGCTTCTAAATAATCTCGAAACGTCTGCGCTACCACCGAAAGCTGCTTTCCGGCCAAGTTCACCACATACCAATATCGATGGATCGGGAATCCCTGAACATCCAAAATTGTCAGATCTCCCCCCGTCCCCTCTGGCGTCAGCGTATGAATCGAAAGCACTGATACCCCCAGGCCTCCGGCGATCGCCTGCTTAATCGCCTCATTACTCCCCAACTCCAGCCGCACCTTCACCGAAAGGCCCTGCTGATCTAAAAGATTTTGCACAGAGCGACGTGTCCCCGAACCCGGCTCCCGCATGATAAACGGCTCATTCGCCAACCGCTTCAGCGGAATATTTTTCTCATGAGCCAACGGATGATTGCGCGGCGCAAGCACCACCAGCGGATTATCTAAAAACGGATGGGCATCAATATCTAGATTCTCAGGAATCTGACTCATCACATAGAGATCATCCTGATTGTCGATCAACCGCTCCATCACCCGCTCATGGTTTGTCACCGCCAGAGACACATTAATACCGGGAAAACGTTGGCAGAAAGGCCCCAACAAACGCGGAACAAAATACTTTGTTGTTGTAATGACTGCCAGACGCAAATTCCCCTGCTTCATCCCCTTCAAATCAGCCACCCGCATCTCTAGCTGATCCAGCTTTTGAAAGATATCCTGACAAGTTGCATAAAGCTCCTTCCCAGCATCGGTGAGATAGAGCCGCTTGCCCACCTGCTCAAACAGCGGCAGACCAATCGACTTCGTTAACTGCTTCACCTGCATGGAGACTGTAGGTTGCGTCAAAAACAACTCCTCTGCGGCTCTCGTAAAGCTACTGTGACGAGCCGTTGCCTCAAAAACCTTGAATTGGTGCAGCGTTGCGTGAATCAACGACCGTTCTCCTGAGAAAACTTTATAGATAAAAATCTATCACGAACATTAAAAATTGTGGAGTTTATCTATGAAAAACGAAGTTATGATCAGGAGCAATGGCAGCTAAATTAGTTCCCTTCCAGTCAGCATTGCACGCTGAGCGGAGTCAGAAGTTAGCTAAGAAAACCCGTAGAAATCCATCTCCCGCAGTCGATCCCTCTCCGGGGCTTCGAGGAAATCAACTTCTTTTTTCTCGGCGTGTAATGCCTTCCTAACAGATTTTTGTGACGATACACTACGCCTGATTTCTGAATTAGCTTGCGCCGAATAGCGGATGTGCTTTTAGGTGGGAAATAGCCTAAATTAAGAAGGTGGGGGTGCATCCTCAAGGCTTCTCGTTCATCATTCCAAGCAATAAATAATTTTCCCTAGCTACAGGAACGTTACACAAATTGCTTGAGGCCTCGAGCAGCTCGATATTAAAAACCAAACTTAGCCAGACAGCTCTTGTAGTGCTAGGCATGAAGCCGTAGCGCAAGACCTGTACTTCAAATTAGGAGGTTAGGCCAATGGGCACTTACAGAAATGTAATGGAACTGTTGATCGAAGAGGAGGTTAGCAAACAGCTAAAAGCACTTCCTCCTCGGACGGCGTCGTATCTCAATCCCACTGAACTAGGAGCATATGCGCTCAATCAACTCCCTGCCCTTTATGCAACCTCGCAGCAAGGACTCGAACAGCAGCTGAAAAAAGGCCGCTCCGAGATGAAAACGCAAATCGCTTTGGCCGTGCGACGGGCGATCGCCGCCGTTCAGCGAGATCCATTGCGTAAAACTGCGCCACTTCCCTCTCAACAAGAAGCCGCTCAGTTGCAGTCTGTGTTGCATCGCCTCAAACTACTACTCAAAAACGACAAATTAGATTGGGACAACCTCCCCTTCGCCATTGAGCAGGTGCTGATTCAGACAGGGTATGAAGGTCAACCCCTCAGTACTTCTCCCGGTGCTTCTCTCGGCGCTTCTTCCGGTACTTCCCCCTCACTAATGACTCAGCAGCGCGCCCGCTCTGCACCTTCAGCTTGGGGAAAGGATTGGAAAACGCAAGTGGGCCATCCGACTGCATCTCGGGCTCAACCTGCTGGACCGTCTCGCGAGCAACCAGAGCCGGAGATGCGTAGGGATGGTTGGGATGATCCGCTGCGGAGGCTCTAGCCTTGGTGTTTAGTTCTTAGAACTTTAGCCTTGAGAACTTTAAGCCTTGAGAACTTTAGCCTCTAGAACCTTAGCCCTCAGAAACAGAGTCCTTCAGCGCTAGTTCTGCCTGCAAAAAATCGATGAACTGGCGGGCAGTCCGTCCCGATCGCCCATTGTGACGAGTGGCCCACTGCAGGGCACGAAATTCCAAGTCTTGCGGCTCTAGTTTGATTTCAGCTTGCTGGGCAATCTGGCGGACGATCGCCAGGTAGGTGTTTTGATCGGCAGGCTCAAAGGTGAGGGTGAGGCCAAAGCGATCGCTAAAGGACAGCTTTTCCTGCACCGTATCCCAAGAGTGAATCTCATCGGCATCGCTAGGACGGGGGCGATCGCCAAAAAACTCCCGAATCAGATGCTTGCGGTTTGACGTAGCATAGACCACCACATTTTGAGGCCGAGCTGTGACGTTGCCTTCCAGCACCACCTTGAGCGCCTTGTAGGCATCGTTATCTTCTTCAAACGACAAATCATCGACAAAGATAATGAACTTCTGTGGCGCACTCCGCAGTTGATCGACAATTTGGGGCAAGGCTTGGAGTTCTGATTTCAAGACTTCGATCAGTCGTAGGCCGCGATCGCCATACTGATTCAGCAACCCTTTCACCAGCGATGACTTCCCAGAGCCACGACTGCCATACAGCAGCACATGCAGCGCCCGATAGCCTGACAGGAGTGCTTCTGTGTTTTGAGTCAAAGCCTCTTGCTGGTAGCTGTAGCCCGTCAGATCTGACAACCGCACTGGATCGGGGTACGCAATGCCCTGAAGCTGCCCCTGCTGCCAGCGCAAAGCCCAATATTCGGCAAATAGACCCACCCCAGACGAGCGATAGTAGGCGGCTAAGTCTTCCAGTGCATCGGCCCAGTTGGCAAGCGTTCCCAATCTATTCCAAATGGGAATCTGTAGCCGTTCAGTTTGAGCCACCAAATCCGACTCCCAGGCTACTGGCGCATCAGGCAACGACGCCTGAATTTTTACCCACTGACTGATTCGAGGCCCATCACAGCGGTGAAGACGTTGCAACACCTGCAAATCGTGACGCACTGCTGCCAAGAGGGCAGGGGGTAGCGCTGTGGGGGTAGATTGCTGCACCTGACGACTAAATGGGTTGTCGTCGCGCAGAATTTGCATCAGCAGATGTTCAGGCCAACTGCGAGACCGATCGGCAAGGAGCCGAAACCAGTGACCATAGGCTTGCAAACAATCTAACCGGGCCGGGTCGGGGTCGCTATGGGTCAAAGTTTGCAGCAGATTAAGATAGGCTTGACCGACCTCGTCTTGAAGGGCAGACTGATAGACGAGCAAAGACGCAGCCTGTCGCTGCAAAACTTGGGCTGAATCAGTGTTTTGAGCATTCATTTCACTACTTTAGCGGGATTTTTGCTCTGTACTGTCCGCTTTATTGGTTTTGAGGTCAAAAACTGAGCCTATGAATCCTGGTGCAATTGCAGCGATCGCCTATGGTCTCCTCGCTATCGGGGGCGGCATTATGGGCTACACCAAATCTCAAAGTAAAATGTCTCTGATTTCAGGCAGCATCAGCGGAGTATTGCTGTTGCTGGGTGGCATCGTCGCGCTTCAGGGCATTTCCTGGGGGCTGACATTGGCCGCAGTCGTCACCATTGCATTGATTGCTGTCTTTGCCGTGCGACTGTTTAAAACCCAGAAATTTATGCCTGCGGGTCTCATGATTGGCACGGGCGCGGCAGCATTGGGGGTTTTGCTCTGGACGGGCATCGCCTAAGAAGTTTGCTTCCGTAGGCAGAAGTCTTGGCTCCTGTAGCTTTCCATAATGGAGTAGAACCGATGGCTGTGCTGTGCATGGCTGGATGGAAGCTGCGAAGATTGAGCCTCAGTAATGCAAAGCCCGAATTTGAGTCTGGAAAAACCTGTCTCTGTTGAGACTACAGCACGGACTACAGCGCGATCGCCCTGGCTCTGGTGGAGTCGCGTAGTCGCGCTCATTGCCTTAGTCAACTTGCTGCTGGGACTGTTTAACCTCAGCTACATTTCATTGCGAGATGTCTATCTGCGGCAGGTTCCGGCGATCGTTTCGCTCTATGACCCTGTCAAGGGCATTGAGCCCCATCCGGCTACGCAGCAGTATTTGCAGACGGTGGACCAGCTATCTCAGCAGATGCCTCGTTTGGGGCTAGAGGCTCCCCAAATTCAACAACAGCTTGCGGCTCTGCGCGAACAAAGTGTGGCCCTAGTAGAGGAAAACCCGTTTCTGGTTGCCAACAAAGCCGGGGGCTTTGCCAAACTAAAGCAGCAAATGCAGTCTCAGCTCCAGGCAGACTCGGCCAAAGCCGCCTTTGAAACGTTTTGGAGCCCTACTTATCTCGCAGCGACGGGGTGGGACAATGCTCAATCCTTTTTCGACCGTCAAATTCGGCCTCTGTTGCAGGTCAACTATTTCCGGCAGACCGACGAGAATGGTCAGTTTGTAGATTTGTTTTGGCGAATTGATCTCTGGTTCATTGCTTTTTTTGCAGTGGAGTTTTTAGGCCGCACCTGGAATATGAGCCGCACTCATGCCAACCTTTACTGGGGCGATGCGATGCTCCGGCGATGGTATGACCTGTTTCTGTTGTTGCCCCTCTGGCGATGGCTGAGAATTATTCCGGTTGCAGCGCGACTACATGAAGCAGGCTGGATCAACCTCAAGCATATTCTGGCGCAGGTGGCCCACGAACCCGCTGCTTACCTTGCCGATCGCGCCTCTGAGTTTTTGATGGTGCGATTGGTCAATCAGACGCAGGAGGCGATTGAGCAGGGCGGCACAAATGAGCTTCTGGCGCGATCGCAACCCTATGTCCGCGTCAGTGATGTAGACAAAATTGATGCGCTGACCGATCGCCTGCTCCAGCTCACCATCTTCAAAGTGTTGCCGCAGGTGCAGCCCGATTTGAGAGACTTGCTGCACCATAGTCTGGAGAAATCTTTCAAGCAGTTTGATCTGTTTCCAGGGTTGCGGAGCTTACCCGCGTTTGGGGGTCTGCCCACAGAAGCGCTCGAACAACTTGCAGACTACATAGCTCAGGCTGTAGGCGATGTGTTGACGGCTTCCTACTCTGACATAGAAGGTCGAGAGTTGCTCAACCAACTCACGCGAGATATCAAGCGATCGCTCACCCATGAGCTACAGGACACCACGACTCAAGCAGAGATCCAGTCTCTGCTCAGGGATTTGCTGGAAGAACTGAAGCTCAACTACATCCAGAAAGTGGCCGAATCCGATCCGGAAGCCACGTTTGAGGAAATGGAACAGCTCCATCAAGCGATCGATCAGCCTTCACCCCAACCCACTCAGAGCCTTGCTCAGCCCCCCTCCTCTAATTTTTCTCGCTGAGGAGAGGGACTTAGAGTTGTACTAGCGGACAATTCCGGTGTGGCCAGGAATTTCCTGTAACGGTTCGCAGCGACCCCCTAGATACTCAGCTAGAAACTCTTCTGCGATCGCAAAGAAATGCAGTCGGTTTTCGGGACGGGCAAAGCCGTGGCCTTCATCCGGGTAAAGCACATACTTCACAGGCTTGTTGGCTTTTTGCATCGCCTCAACAATTTGCTCGCTTTCGGCCTGCTTCACCCGTGGATCGTTGGCTCCCTGCCCAATCAACAGCGGTTTCTGAATCTGATCAACCTGGAAGAGGGGCGATCGCGCCTTCAAAAACTCTGGTTCCGTCTCCAGATTGCCCACCCGGTGCTGAAACTGGGCCTTGAGCGGTTCCCAGTAAGGAGGAATGCTTTGCAGGAGGGTGATGATATTGCTGGGGCCAACAATATCTACCCCCGCTGCAAACACTTCTGGCGTAAAGGTAAGACCGACCAAGGTGGCATAGCCTCCATAGGAACCGCCCATAATCGCAATCCGAGCTGGATCGGCAATTCCCTGATCGGTCAGCCAGTGGACGGCATCGATCAGGTCATCGTGCATTTTGGCGGCCCACTCTCGGTTTCCAGCATTGAGGAACGCCTTGCCGTAACCTGTAGACCCTCGGAAATTGACCTGTAAAACAGCATAACCTCGGTTGGCAAGCCACTGAGTTTGAGGTGCATACCCCCAGGTGTCTCGCGCCCAAGGGCCACCATGCACAAACAAAACAGTGGGCAAGTTTTGAGCGGGAAGGCCGGGAGGTGTTGTGAGATAGCCGTGAATCTCCAGACCATCACGAGCCGTATAGGAGATTGGCTGCATAGACGCTAATGTTAGCCCTTCCAGCTTGGGCTGATTGCTGAATAGGAGCGTGCTGCCTTTGCTAGGGCGATCGTAGGCATAGTAGTAGACAGGGCCATCATCTGTGACGTAGGCCACTAGCCAGGTGCGATCCGCCAAATCGCGGCTAACGATGTTGAATTCGCCAGGACGAACTTGGGCGATCGCCTCAAAGTCCTCCGCAATGCTGGGATCAAGCACCTGCCATTCTTGCTTATCTTTGTAAAAAGAAACAGCCTGGATCGTGCGACGGGTAGGATGAATCTCAATGCCGCCCACGTCATACTGCGGATCTTCAGCAAGCACCTGCTCTGCACGAGTTGGCAAGTCGATCGCAAGCAACCGTTGAGCATTCGCTTCATGGCTACCCAGAATGTAGAGCGTCTTGCCATCCGCCGAAAAGCTCACAGCAGCGCCTTCATCCTCCGGCCCCCAGTGCCGCAAGAGTTCCCAATCTTGATCGAGGGTTGGCCGAAACAGCAAATCAAATCCGCCATCTTGAGTGGCGGCGAGCGCAGCGCGTACCTGAAACTGCGGATCGGCGACCCAACTGACAATGTTGCCAGGATTGGGCGTGTCAAACTCAACGGCACCTGTTTTCAGATTAATGCGGTACACCTCAAAGATCTGCGGATTGTTGAGGTTCATTCCCACCAAAAACTGATCAGGAAACTCTGGATCTAGCTCGATTGGCTGGGCTTTCACACCCTGAAACGGCGTTAAATCTCGGACAATTTGCGTCTCAACCTGAACCGAGTAGCAGTGAAAATTTTCGTCTCCGTCGGCATCTTGCAAATAAATTAGCTGTTCGCCGCTGTAGGTCCAGAAATAGGCCCGAATGCCGCGCTTTTTGTCTGCCGTTAGTTTCCGGTCATCGTCTTGCCCAACGGTTCGTAGCCAAACCTGCAACACGTTCTGCTCATCAGGAGCAAGGTAGGCTAAATATTTGCCATCGGGCGACAGCTTGGGGCTGACTCGCTCCGGATTGCCAAACAAAATTTCGCGCGGAATCAACGGGGGCAATGTGCTGGCGTCCAAATTGGGGGGTGCAGTTTGTGTCATAAGCCTTGCAGTTCAAGCGTAAATGCCATGAATTGAAAAAAGTCACCTAAATCACACTTTAACGAATGTCAGCAAATGGGGCGCAGCCATCATTCGTCGCCAAAATCAGCTTTAAAAAAAGTGCGATCGCCCCAGATTAATCCAGAGCGATCGCGATACTACTATTCATGTGGTTTGGATGGAATTCAGTGTCGAACTGGGTAATGCAACCTGTAACGCAGAAGACGTTAGTGCTGTCCTCCGGCTAGGCCACTCGCAAGCTGATGAGCCAACAGCCGCTTTGTTTCAGCAATAAACTGAAGTGGCTTAGACTGAGCTGGGCGGTTGGGCTGCACGTCAGGCGTATCTGCAGGAACCAACATACCGTCACTTGCCCGAACCTTCATTTCCTGACGTGCTAGAGCCTCACGCCATTGCCGACCTTGTCTCCAGGCTCGAAACTTCGTAACGCTCCAGCGAGGATTGGCTGGATATCCAACAAATCCAGATCTCAAAGCAGAATGGTTCTCACGCGGGATTAGAGTACGAACCAATACTCCTTGAGTCAGTTCAATTACTGCGTCGTCACGATGCTCAAGAACTCTCTCCATGACCATCCTCCCCGTTTTATTTAAGTTGTTCAGAATACATTAGTGCGTCAATTATAACCGCCGTATTACGTTTCTTTACACCGCCACTTGGCCGAATTCCAAATGCAACCTTTGCTGGAGGTTGCCTAATACTGCTCATAGCAAACGTTCCGCTCTACGATCGGCCTAGGGCAGCGGCGGAAATCATAACCTTATTGCTCTAGTGCGCCGAACCGCACAATCATCTCACCAACTTTGGGTTCCAGAGCTTCCATATGGGGATTAGTAGATGCATAAAGCACATCCCCTATCACGGCCTGATAGTCGTCAGGTGCAGTTTGAGCCGCATTTTGATTAGGATGAACCCGGAGAATAAGCATCTCCTCGTACTCTGCTAGAGGCGTTCCCTCTAGGGCAACTGTTCCGCCATAGTCCCAGGCAAATCCGTATAGCTCAAAAGCACCGAGTTTGTCCTGTAGCTCCGAGAAAGGCATTCCTACATGAATACCTTCCGGTGTTTCCCAAGCAGACCCGAAGTTGCGGACTTCTAAGGCTTCTGTGCGGGTAGCATCTGCCCAAATCACGGTGAATGAGCGATCGCCTAAGTCCACCCTTGTCCCCGGTTCGGTAAAGCCTTCACCAATGTTGATCTCTTCATCGGTGAGGTTCTCTTCCCCAAAGAGTTGAGCCAACTCTTCGCGACTTGTCTGCTCCGTCACTGGGCCAACTCGTTCTCCTGGCACAGCCTGGGTATCTGCCAGCGGATCAGTCTCAGTTGCAGGGGGCGAGTCCGGTTGGGCTGGAATCGGGGTCGCGATATTGGGTGCGGTGGGACTTTCCTGAGCCACTGGCTCACTGCCGCATCCCGCTAGGAGTGTAAAGGCGAGCAGCATCCCGACTGATGCACCTTGAATGGTTCGTTTTAACATGATGAAACTCCTTGGGTCTGGTCAGTAGAAATGTTTTACCCATGTCAAGACTGGGCTTCAGGATTGAAGCGACCCAAAATCATAAACAATCGGTCATTTCTACCTGGGTGAAACAGCAGTCAGGAGGGAAAGCTCAACGCTGTGAATATAGCTCTGAATGTCCTGAAAGCCTGTTCATTTATCTATCTTTACTGTAGTAGATTGACTTCGACCCTAGTTCTCCAAATGGACAATCTTGGCAACTGTCCTGGGCTAGATGATCAAAAAAGGCAGGGGGTGAGCCTGCCTAATCCGTGTTGAGCTGTAGGGCTATATAGGGCGATCGCCCCTTAGCGCTTTTTGATGTCGCGAGCCATGTTGCGGAACATATCCATGTTGGTGTCGGTGTTGCGACGGGCTCCATTTTCAGCAGGAGCCGCTGTGGGCTTAGGCTCGGTCGGAGCTTCAATGATTCGCCGGCTATCGGCAAGAGACATCTTTTTTTCAGCCGAGATTTCGACATTCCGCTCAAACCCGTCGGGGTTGGCTAACGTTTTTGGAAAGGTGCGTCGCACGGCTTTGCTCATCCGCATGTAGTCGATGTTGCCATAGGTTTTGGCATTGTCGGCATCCAGAAAAAAAGCCTGGGCTTTCTTCTGAGCGGTCTTTTGAGCAGTCTTTTGGGGAGCCACTGTTTCAGGACTGGCTGATCCTTCGCTGCTATCTCCTGATTTTGCCTTGGGGCCAAACAAGCCTTTGATGAATCCGATCATTGAGCTATCCGTAAGTTGCGTAAGATTTCATACATTAAGCATTGTAAAGCTTATCTGAGCTTCCGCTTGTTACAGGGTTAGCAAAATTCCCCAGCGCCAAAGAGCTGAGCTGGAGGTCTTTAGGTCAGAGCGCGTGAATTTTGGGATAGTAGCGCCAATCGTTACAATCAAAGCAGGTACATCCCTTTTCAGCGACCCTTATGAGCCTGCAATCGTCTGTGGAATTTATTGATGCCTTTGACGTGATTGTCGTCGGAGCCGGACATTCTGGCTGTGAGGCGGCGTTGGCGGCGGCTCGGTTGGGCTGTCGGACACTGATGCTGACGCTGAACCTGGATAAGATTGGCTGGCAACCTTGCAATCCGGCGGTGGGGGCTCCGGCCAAGTCGCAGTTGACCCATGAGGTCGATGCGCTGGGGGGTGAGATTGGCAAGATGGCCGATCGCACTTACTTACAAAAGCGGGTGCTGAATTTGTCGCGGGGGCCTGCAGTTTGGGCATTGCGGGCGCAAACCGACAAGCGAGAATATGCGCGGGTGATGCGAACCATTGTGGAAAATCAGGAAAACCTGACGCTCCGGGAAGGCATGGCGACAGATTTGGTGTTGGGGCCAAACGATGAGGTGATTGGGGTTCAGACCTACTTTGGAGTGGCGTTTCAGTGCAAGGCGGTGATCTTGACCACTGGAACGTTTCTAGGCGGCATTATTTGGGTTGGCAACAAGTCGATGCCTGCGGGACGAGCCGGTGAGTTTGCGGCGGTGGGCCTGACGGAGACGCTAAATCGATTGGGCTTTGAGACAGGACGACTCAAGACGGGTACTCCAGCGCGGGTAGATAAGCGCTCGGTGGACTACAGCCAGATGGAGCCGCAGCCTGGAGATCAGGAGGTGCGCTGGTTTAGCTTTGACCCTGAGGTGTGGGTCGAGCGGGAGCAGATGAATTGTTACCTGACGCGCACGACGGCTGAAACCCATCGGCTGATTCGCGAAAATCTGCATTTGTCTCCGGTCTATGGCGGCTGGGTGGATGCAAAGGGACCGCGCTACTGTCCCAGTATTGAAGACAAGATTGTGCGGTTTGCGGATAAGGAAAGCCACCAAATTTTCATTGAGCCGGAGGGGCGGGATATTCCGGAGCTGTATATTCAGGGCTTTTCGACGGGGTTGCCGGAAGCTTTGCAGTTGCAAATGTTGCGATCGCTCCCCGGTTTAGAAAACTGCGCGATGCTACGTCCGGCCTATGCGGTGGAGTATGACTATCTGCCTGCAACCCAGTGCTTCCCCACGATGATGACGAAGAAGGTGGAGGGGCTGTTTTGTGCGGGCCAGATTAATGGCACGACGGGCTATGAGGAGGCGGCGGCGCAAGGAATCGTGGCGGGCATCAATGCGGTGCGGTTTGCGCGGGGGCAGGAGATGATTGTTTTGCCGCGTGAGCAGAGCTATATTGGCACGCTGCTGGATGACCTCTGCACGAAGGATCTGCGGGAGCCCTATCGGATGCTGACATCGCGCTCGGAATATCGGCTGCTGTTGCGGTCGGATAATGCGGATCAGCGGTTGACGCCGTTGGGTCGTGAGGTGGGGCTGATTGATGATCGGCGTTGGGATCTGTTTGAGCAAAAGCAGGCGAATATTGTGGCGGAGAAGGAACGACTGCATGAGACGCGGGTGAAGGAGCATGAGCCGCTGGGGGTGGCGATCGCATCTGATATTCAGCAAAAGATCAAGGGTTCGGTGACGTTGGCGGATCTGCTGCGGCGTCCGGGGTTCCACTATGGGGATCTGGGTCGCTATGGGTTGGACAATCCAACGCTCAATCAGGCGGAGCGATCGGGCGCGGAGATTGATATTAAGTATTCTGGCTATATCCAGCGTCAGCAAAATCAGATTGATCAGATTGCACGGCAGGCCAATCGTCCGCTGCCTGCAGATTTGGATTATGCCAATATTGAGACGCTGTCGAAGGAGTCGCGGGAGAAGTTGGCGAAGGTGAGGCCGTTGACGGTGGGGCAGGCGGCGAGGATTGGGGGGGTGAATCCGGCGGATGTGAATGCGCTGTTGGTTTATTTGGAGTGGCGATCGCGGCAACATCGAGAAACGGTGGTTTCTTAGATTGAGGGTTTCTTAGATTGAGAGTTTCTTAGATTGAGGATCTGGGGAATCCGAGCCTTGGGGGCGTTCCCCCCCAAACCCCCTAGCAGGGGACGGAACCCGTCCCCCACACCCCCTCGGTAAGGGTTGGTCTGTCGGTGGCATGGAACGCTTCGCATGGGTGGGTTGGCGGAGTGCTGGTGGCGGAGTGCTGGTGGCGGAGCGCTATTGGCGGGGCACTGGCGGAATACTAGTGTCAGGGCGCTTTTGACGGAGTACTGGTTTGCTTTTCATTCTTCGATCTGGGCTGTTCGGCCTAGGAGCCGATCGCGCAGGTGTTTGATGCGATCGCGCAGTTTTGCGGCTTCTTCAAATTCGAGGTTTTTGGCGGCTTCTTTCATTTGGGTTTCGAGCCGGACGATGAGGGCTGGAATGTCTTCGAGGGGGAGGTCGTGGGCGTGTTCGTAGACGATTTCGAGTTCTTGGGTGTTGAGGCGGCGGGAGACTTCTAGGAAGGAGAGGATGGAGTTGCGGGTTTTGCGGATGATGGGTTGGGGGGTGATGCCATGTTTTTGGTTGTATTCGCTCTGGATGGCGCGACGGCGTTCGGTTTCGGAGATGGCTTTGGCCATGCTGTCGGTGAGGTTGTCGGCGTAGAGAACGGCTTGGCCTCGGATGTGGCGGGCGGCGCGTCCGATGGTTTGGATTAGCGATCGCTCGGCTCGCAGGAAGCCTTCTTTGTCGGCGTCGAGGATGGCGACGAGGGAGACTTCGGGTAGGTCTAAGCCTTCTCGCAGCAGGTTAACGCCGATCAGCACGTCGAAGTTGCCTTCGCGCAAGTCTTGCAGGATTTCGATGCGTTCGATGGAGTTGATTTCGGAGTGGAGATAGCGAACGCGGACGGCTCGTTCCTGAAAGTATTCGGTCAGGTCTTCGGCCATGCGTTTGGTCAGGGTGGTGATGAGGGTGCGCTCTTGGAGTTTGACCCGTTCCTGAATCTCGCCTAGCAGGTCGTCGATCTGGCCTTCGGTAGGACGGACAAAAATCTCGGGGTCGAGGACGCCGGTAGGGCGAATAATTTGCTCGACGACGCGCCCGGTGCCGGGAATGTAGATCAGTTTTTCGTCGGCGGTAGTGTTAAATTTGCCGCCAGATTTTTCCAGTTCCCAGTTGCCGGGGGTGGCGGAGACGAAGATGCATTGATCAACTTTCTGCCAAAATTCTTCGGCTTTGAGGGGGCGGTTGTCGGCGGCGCTGGGTAGCCGGAAGCCGTGTTCGATCAGGGTGAGTTTGCGGGAGCGATCGCCGTTATACATCCCTCGGATCTGCGGAATGGAAACGTGGGATTCATCAATGACCAGCAGCCAGTCGTCGGGAAAGTAATCCAGCAAGCATTCGGGGGGGGAGCCAGCAATGCGTCCAGCCAGGTGGCGGGCATAATTTTCGACGCCGTTGCAGTAACCCACTTCCCGCAGCATTTCCAGGTCGTAGCGGGTGCGCTGTTCGAGGCGTTGGGCTTCGAGTAGTTTGTTATCTTTTTCGAGTTCTATGAGGCGATCGCGCAGTTCTTGCTCAATATCGTTGCACGCTTCTTCTAGGCGCTCATCAGGCGTGACGAAATGTCGAGCTGGATAGATGTTGAGGGCTTCCATGCTCTGGAGGGTTTCGCCTGTGAGTGGGTCAATGTAGCGAATGGCGTCGATTTCGTCGCCAAAAAACTCGACCCGAATAATCCGGTCTTCGTAGGCGGGGCCGATTTCTAGCACGTCACCTTTAACGCGGAAGCGACCCCGACCCACATCTAAATCGTTACGTTCGTATTGGACGGAGGCCAGATCGCGCAACACTTGGCGCTGGTTGACTTCCATGCCCACTTTGAGGGGAATAGATGCCTTTAAATATTCTGAGGGAATGCCTAAGCCGTAAATGCAGCTAATGGAAGCCACTACAATCACATCTTTCCGCTCAAAGAGCGATCGCGTCGCGGAGTGCCGCAACATGTCGATCTCGTCGTTGATGGAGGCGGTTTTGGCGATGTAGGTATCGCTAACGGGAATATAGGCTTCGGGCTGATAGTAGTCGTAATAACTAATAAAATATTCGACGGCGTTGTTAGGGAAAAACTCCCGCAGTTCATTGCAGAGCTGAGCAGCCAGGGTTTTGTTGTGGGCCAAAACTAGCGTAGGTTTATTGACCTGTTCGATCACGCGGGCGACGGTGTGGGTTTTGCCAGTTCCGGTTGCGCCGAGCAGGGTCTGGTAGGGTTGCCCTGCGTTAAGGCCTTCAACGAGTTGGGCGATCGCGCGGGGCTGATCTCCGGTCGGCTCAAAGGGTGCTTTGACCTGAAATTCTCCCATAGGTGCTGCCGTGGTGAAAGTAAGGATGTACTGCTTAGTCCTCTTCTATGATGACCGATCTCTTTTAAAGTCGGGGCTTCTCTTCTACTCGGACAGGCTCTTTAGGAAAACCAAACAGAAACCAAGGTTCCTGCATCTTTCTGCAGATGTTATATCTGCTAATTCTCACTATGCTGCAAATGAAGATTGTTTAACTAAACCGCAGCGGTCTCTAGTGAACAATCTGCTGATTCTAGCGTTGCACTTCAAAGAGGCAGATATGGATTTACTTCAAGCACTTTTACAGCGCAGCTTTAAGGCTGTTGCAGCTTTGGGTTTGGCTTTGATGTTGGCGATCGCCCCTGCCTTGGTCTTCCCGGCAGTAGATACGGCAAATGCAGTTCCACCCACTCGCACTATCTCTGCGGATAGTTCTGGTGTGGAGCGTCGGGCTGAAGCTACGAGCGAAAAGCTGGCAGGGCAAGCGCAGCGAACTTTTGGCGATGCGGCAGATAGCCCTGCAAATCAGGTCGAAGGTGGAGCGAAGGAATTCGCAGGTGCGGCTAAAAATAGAGCAGAAGACCTCCGAGATCAGGCCAAGGACCTAGGGCGTGATGCACAGCAAGAGTCTGAAACTTTAGTCGATCGCATCAAAGATTTCTTTGACTAATAGTTTGACTGATTGTTTGATGAATAGACTGAAGCCGCGATTGTAGCGCTCTGTTTCAAGCACCCCGCTTTCTCTAAGTCGGGGTGCTTGTTTTGATGTCAAGATTTGTGGACGCGAGGGGACAAGAAGTTTGTAGCATAGAGGCAGGAAATCCGGCTTATACCCAATCTGGATAGCTGTCCTTTTGCAGAGAGCGCCCCGTGAGTCAAACCGAACCTTCCTCCGCCGAACCTTCCTCCAACACGACCTTGCCCTCTGAGGCCGCTCAGCTCGATGCGACCTCATCCCTATCAGCGTCTGACGCTTGGCAGGAAGACTCTGAAACGACAGACTCTGAAGCGACAGACTCTGAAGCGACAGACTCATTGGCGATCGCTAACTGGGGTCAACGGCCCGAAGCCGTCGTATTGCTTGTTTTCGTCAGCATCTTTATGATCTGGCAACTCTACTTAGATTTGATGGAAGAAGCGGCACCCGGCGGAACGCTTTCAGCGAGAAAACTAGCCCAGCGCTTGGAGGTAAACCAGAGTACGATTAGCCGTCGCAAAGAGCGAGAAGACTTTACAGAGTGGACACAACGTTTAGACCCAGACGGAATTGCCTGGGCCTATGTAGACGGTGCGTTTTGTCCGAAGCTCTCGTGATCTAACCTTCTAGCCGAAATTCTAGTGACCTAGATTAAACAGTTTGGAGGCTGCGGCGATCGAGGAACGGATAGTCGATATATCCTTCTTCTCCGCCACCATAGAAAGTGTTGCGATCCGGCGGATTGAGTGGCGCGTTGAGCGCAAATCGCTGCACCAAGTCAGGATTCGCGATATAAAGACGCCCATAAGCAACCAAATCGGCATCTCCTGAGGCCAGAATTTCGTTGCCAGACTCCTGGCTATGTCCGCCTGCGCTAATAATTTTGCCGTCAAACAGCGGACGGAAAAAGCTGGAGGAGAGTCCTTTGGCAAGCTGTTCCTCAGAGGCGGTGTCATCGGCACGAGGTTCAACCAGGTGCAGATAGGCCAACCCGAAGCGGTTGAGGGCTTTGACGACGTAGCCAAAGGTCTCAGCTCGGTTGGAATCAGCCATATCGTTGAAGCGGCCACTAGGAGAAAGGCGAATCCCGACGCGATCGCCCCCCCAAACCTTCGTCACCGCTTCGGTCACTTCCAGCATCAAGCGCGCCCGATTTTCAACCGAACCGCCATACTCATCTGTGCGTTGATTGGAGCCATCCTGCAAGAACTGATCGAGCAAGTAACCGTTTGCGCCATGCACTTCAACGCCATCAAATCCGGCGGCTAGGGCATTTTCTGCCCCTTGGCGATATTGTTCAATAATGCCAGGAATCTCGTCTAGCTCTAAGGCTCTCGGTGTGACGAAGGGCTTCATTCCTTCATAAGTGGCAGCTTCTCCGGCAGGGGCGATCGCTGAAGGCGCAACAGGGAGCGCTCCATTTAGCTGTAAAGAAGGATGAGAAATGCGGCCCACATGCCAGAGCTGCAGGAAAATCCGTCCGCCCTGCGCATGAACGGCCTGGGTGACTTTTTTCCAACCCTCAATCTGCTCGGCAGAGTAAATGCCTGGTGTTGCAGGATAGCCTACACCTTGAGGAGACACTTGGCTTGCTTCTGTAATGATCAAACCTGCCGAAGCGCGTTGAGCATAATAGACAACATTCATCTCATGGGGCACATTGCCCTCTCCGGCTCGGTTGCGCGTCAGGGGAGCCATCACCACCCGGTTGGGCAACTCATAACGACCTACCTGCACAGGCGATAGCAAATTGATCTCAGAATTTCTCTCAGAACTCATAAAGTCTCTTCCTCACGATGAAGCAGTCACTACAGAAAAAATTGATAGGGGCAGAAAAAACTCCCCGACCTCCTCACTCCCTCACTCCTCCTAAACCGCTGTTCCGCCCAGCGCCCGAATCTTAGCTGCGATCGCCTCTTTCGGTGCAACGCCGACCACCTGATCTACAGGTCGCCCATCTTGGAACAACAAGAGCGTGGGCACGGCATGAACGCCATAGCGACTCGCTAAGCGGGGATAGTCATCAATGTTGAGCTTGGCAACTTTGGCTTGTCCCTCAAACTCGGTGGCTAGGGTTTCAACGATGGGGCCAATCATCCGACAAGGACCACACCAAGGAGCCCAAAAGTCTACTAGGACGGGTTCTTTACTATGGAGAACTTCGTCTTGAAATGTAGCATCGGTCAAATGAAGGGTTTTGGAATCGGACATAATCTCAACCTCCGATCGCTGAGCAGATTAGCAATAGACTAGAATTTGAGCCGGAACCAGATCTGAAGAGTATCTGGAAATCAAATAGTTAAACAACTACTTTATTAGTAATAGCGAACTTCTTTGGGTAAGTCAAGTAGTTGTTTAACTATTTCAGTAAGTGCATCAGCGACTTAGAATGGAGAGGCGATCGCCTGTTCTCGCCTTCCTCCAGAGGCATGATCTTTGATTTTTTAAAAGAAGCACTGAAATAGTCAGATGAGGAGTCTGGGCAAGGCTCTGATCAGAATGATTCTATCCCTCAATAATCAATACCTTTTCCAACCGTGTTAGACCCAAACAGCAGTGAACAACGCACAAAAATCTTTTCTGCGCTCTCAGATCCAACCCGTCTCAGAATTGTGGAGCTATTAGCAGAGCATGACGAAATGAGCGGTTCAGAAATTGCCGGACGTTTAGAAATCAGCTTGGCTCTGTTTTGTCACCATTCCCGAACCTTATCTGAAGCTGGGCTGATCCACGCCCGCAAAGATGGCCAAACCAAGTATCATTCGCTCAACCGGGAGTTGCTCAATGCCTGCCTGACCAGCTTCCCCCAGCTAGTTGAGCGCTAGATTGAGCGCTAGAGTGCTGCTCGGTAAGTTTGTACCTGGGCATCAATTCCTGTGATTGCGGTGCCGACGACAACGGCATAGGCTCCCAGGTCTAGAGATTTGCGGGCCATGTCGGGAGACGCGATTCCTCCTTCGCAAATGATCGGAACGTCCAAGGCAGCAACCATTTGGGTCAGCAGGTCAAATCCGGGGGGACGAAACTGCTGTGTATCTTCGGTGTAGCCATACAGCGTTGTTCCTACTACGTCGGCTCCAGCTTCAGCGGCGGCGATCGCATTTTCCAGCGTATCCACATCGGCCATCACAGGCTTACCCAGCTCTTGATGAATTTTTGCGATCAGGCCCGCCATTGTTTCTCCACCCGGACGTGCCCTTGAGGTGGCGTCGATGGCAATGATGTCAGCGCCTGCGGTCGCGATCGCCTCGGCTTGCTCAAACTGGGGCGTGATGTAAACCTGATATCCAGGCACTTGCCGCTTCCAGAGGCCGATGATTGGGGCAGAAGTTTTTTGACGAACGGCTCGAACGTGGTCGGGGGTATCGATCCGAACGCCAACAGCTCCTTGATTGATGGCCGCACGGGCGATCGCCGCAATCACTTCAGGCGCATGTAAAGGCGAATCGACTGGGGCTTGGCAGGAAACCACCAAGCCGTGGTGTAGCGCTTGAAGAGAGACAGGCAGGGCAGAAGTCATAGCAGCGTAGGCTCTACGTCAACAACTTAGAGGTGTGAATGAGTCAATTGCAAGTCGGGTGCAAGCCAACATTTCAAGTCAGCATTGCCCCACAGAATATTACGCTTCCAGGGTGAGCGCCAAAACCTGATCGAGCAATATATCGGGCTGCAAGGGCTTGAGCAGGCAGTGATCGGCTCCAGCACTGAGATAGCGCTGTTGCTCTTTGCTGGTTGGGCTACTCGTCAAAGCCAGAATCTTCAGCATTTTGGTGCTGGGGGTTTGGCGCAGATTCTTGATGATCTCATAACCATTGATTTCTGGAGATTGCATCGCCACAATGATGGCCAGAGGGTGAAGAATTTCGACTTGGTGAATGGCTGTTGCTCCATCTAGCACCCACACGACCTGGTAGCCCGCTGCGGTGAGCATATCGCAAATCAAGTGAGCACTCTCTTCATCGTTTTCGAGCAGCACAATGCGACCAATCGGATAGGTAGACAAGACGGGGACTTGGGGCGCTACCACTTCAGCGACGGCAGAAACATTTTGGCGAGGGAGCCGCACGGTAAAGACAGACCCGACGCCGACCGTAGAATCGACATCGATCCAACCTCGGTGCAGTTCTACGAGTTGTTTGGTGAGGGCAAGTCCTAACCCGGTGCCTTCATACTTGCGGTGGTAGGAAGCATCGAGCTGCTGAAATTTCTGAAATAAGAGCGATCGCTGGTGTTCAGGAATCCCAATGCCAGTGTCCTTAATCTGAAAGATGGCCAGGTTTTGGTCGGCAAACAATCGCAAGACGACCCGTCCTCCTTCCGGTGTGAATTTGATCGCATTGCTGAGCAAATTGATCAAAATCTGCTGCATCCGGCGCGGGTCGGCAATAAAGCGATCGCGCTCCGGTTCAATCTGCAGGTCAAATTCCAACTCCACGTTGCTGTAGCGAGCTTTCTCTTCCATTGCCTTGAGGCTTTGACGCGCCAATCGAGACAGCGAAAATTCACTCAGGGAGAGCATGACCTTTCCAGCCTCGACCTGGGATAAGTCCAAAATGTCGTTAATCAGCTCCAGCAAATGTTCACCGCTGTCATGGATGGTTCGCAGAAAGCTCTGCTGACGGTGGCCTAACTCGCTACCCGACCAACGCATCAGCGTGGTAGACATGCCAATGATGCAGGTGAGGGGCGTTCTGAGTTCGTGGCTCATGGCGGCCAAAAATTCACTCTTGGCTCGGCTGGCAGCCTGGGCCGATCGCATGGCGTCGTGCAATTCTTGAGTGCGCTCAATCACCCGCTGCTCCAAGGTTTGCTTTTGTTGACGCACCTGAGCATAAAGTTGGGCCTGCCGAATAGCGATCGCCAGATGTTCTGCAATTTGCTGCAGAAATAGCTGCTCGGAGTCTGACCAGGCATAGGGGCTATGACAGTGATGCGCGATCAACAGCCCCCACAGCTTTTTTTGCACCACAATGGGGGCGACGAGCTTGGCTCTGACCTGCGATCGCCGCAACAGCTCTAACAAGCATGACTGATCCGCGTAGCACGTCTCCGCATCATCGACTGCAATCGTGCAACCCTGACGATATTTCTCTAAACAAAGCAAATCACGTGTCAGACAATATTCTTCACTCAGGTTCAACAGCGAAGGGATCGTATCCGAGGCTCTCGACTCGTAGGTGACATGGCCACTGATCCGGGTGCAGTTGGAAAACTCTAGTTCTTTCTCAGGCAGAGGGATAGGCAACGGCGGTGGTTCGAGCTGATAAATCACCAGCCGATCGACTTGCAAAAAGTTGCGAATCTGCTCAACGGCAGCTTCCAAAATGGTCGGTAGCTCAAGGCTTTGGCGAATTTGGGTGATGACCTGATTAAACAGTTGCTCTTGCTCAAACTGTTGTCGGAGGGCTTCTCCAGATGGATCTGAAGAGCTTGCCGTGGAGGCTCCGCCCGTCGCCGGATGAGTCAGCACCCGAATCAGCTCTAGCGTAAAGTGGCTCTGCAGCGCCGGATCGTTGGGCCGAACCACAGAGCGAGCCTCAACCAAGATCGAGTCGGCATGGCTGCTGGCCTGGAAGGTTTCATGGGGTTGGTCGCCTAGATGTTCTAAGAAGGTGGCGATCGCCTCTGGCTCAAACGTGAGATGAATCTGATACAGAGCGTCAGCAGGCTCATCCAGCGACGCATGAGCCTTGCCAGGAGACTTGCCAGGAACCTTACCAGGAGACACCATCGCCTTGCTCCACAGCAACGCACTAAACGGCGCTGAAGCCACTACGGTGAACTGTGCCCCATCCGCACCATTGTTGGCCGCTGCCAAAAACTCTTCTGTAATGACAAAGACCTCAGCTCCCACCGTTCGAACCATCTCCTGAAGCAATCCCTGTAGTTGACCGAGCATTGCAAAATTCAGGGTTTGGCTGAGAGGGGAGATTTTTGAAGTAAACATAATTCTGCTCAGCTTCCCGTAGTCCCTTGTCTGGTCGAGGAGTCAACCGACAACGATCCGGAGTGCGTAGTAATTTGACTATTCCATTTGTTATGGTATTCTCCCTCTCTACCTTGCTCCGCTGATTTAAAGGATTTTGTGATAGTTGGCAGCTCAACCCAAGGGGCGATCGCCCCATTCGATTCACATCCGATTCACATCTGATTCATATCTGATCCCCAAAATTACAAAGTCGCCGCTCGAAGGGTCGTGATCTGCATTTGCAGGTGGCTCGGTGGAGCGATCGTCAGGCCTCGCCGCACAGGCTTGATCGGGCGATTTTGCAGCAGCTCCAGCTCAACCTGGGAGAGGATCTGGGCCAAAACCAGCTTCATCTCAAACAGGGCAAACGCTTGGCCAATACAGCGGCGATTTCCGCCCCCAAAAGGCAAATACTCATAGGGAGAAAATTGTCTCTCTAGAAAACGTTCGGGTCGAAACTGCTTTGGCTCAGGAAAAACGGACGCCCGCTGGTGCGCCAGATGAATCGAGGGAATCAGAACAGCCCCAGGCTCTAACAGATAGCCGTCGATTTCAATCGGCTGTTTCACAATCCGGGGGAAAGCGTTGATCGCGATTGGGTAGAGGCGCAGCGTTTCTTGACAGACGGCAGAGAGATAGGGGAGACGGGCGATCGCATTCCGGTCGTCATTCCAATCGCCATTCCGCTCGATGGTATCTAACTCTGCGAGCAGGGAAGTTTTCACCGCTGGCAGGGCATGAATCCAGTACAGCGCCCAAGCCAAGGCGGAAGCAGTAGTTTCATGGCCTGCAAACAGCAGCGTGATCAGCTCATCCCGCAACTCAACATCTGTCATCGGCTGTCCAGCTTCATCGCGAGCCGAGAGCAGCATCGTTAGAATATCGCTGCGGTTGGGGTCAGGCTCGGCTTTGCGTTGGGCAATCTCCGCATACAACAACTTATCGATCTGCCGCTTGCGACGCAAAAACTTTCCCCAGGGGCTCCACGGCCCCAAGTCGCGCTGTAGCGCTGGATAAAACAGCAGCGCTGAGCCAAACGGAGAGGCAATCCCCTCTAAAACCTCGCTGAGCAGATCGCAAAGCTCCTGATAGCGATCGCTCTCATGCAGCCCAAACACCGCACTCAAAATCACCCGAAGCGAAATGCGCTGTGTCACAGACCGAACCCGAAACGGCTGGTTAAGCGGTATCTGTTGTAAAACCTGCGCTGTGATTCGGCCAATCAGCTCACCATAGGCCCGCATCCGTTCCCCATGAAAGGGCGGCATCAACAGTTTGCGCTGCTGCCGATGGTAGTCGCCATCCCTCAAAATCAAGGAGTGATCGCCCAAGAGAGGCCGCAGCGGCCCGCTTTGCTCAGCAGAAGTCAGTTGTATTCCATCCGCCAAGAAGATAGTTTGTAGCGCTTCCGGGCTGCTGAAGTAAAGCAGCGGCGGATCGTCTTTTCGCGCCCGGAAGGTATCACCATAGCGTTTGGCGCGATTCTCAACCGTTTCGAGGGGGAACAAGAGCCACTGCCAAAATTGAACGAAAGAAGGCGTTTGAGGTCCGGCGGGAAGTCGCATGATCGAATTCCTAGTACGAGGTGGAGTTCTGAGGCAAGAACAACTGAGTTTGATTACTGTGTTTGATTGCTGTGTTTGATTGCTGTTTCGGCGATCGCTTCTGCTTCTACGGTAGTCTAGGAGCAACAAGCGTCTCTTCAACTTGGGCTGTAGCGTTTCATTAAAACGAGTTTATCGAGAATTTTAACGATGCAAGAGCTTACTCATCCCAACACGTCCACAGCAGACCGATCGGATATGGAAGCCTTTTGGATGCCGTTTACGGCCAATCGGCAGTTTAAATCCAATCCTCGCATCTTTGTATCAGCCAAAGATATGCACTACACCACCGAGGATGGTCGTCAAGTTTTGGATGGGACAGCTGGTCTCTGGTGCGTCAACGCCGGACACTGTCGCCCCAAAATTGTCGAAGCGATTCACAAGCAGGCCGCAACACTCGACTATGCCCCCGCCTTTCAGATGGGCCATCCTGGTGCATTTGAGCTAGCCAGTCGTCTGGTCAAAATGACGCCTGCAGGCATGGATCACGTCTTTTTTGCCAACTCTGGCTCAGAAGCGGTAGATACAGCCTTGAAGATTGCGATCGCCTACCACCGTGTCAAAGGCGAAGGCACTCGTCAGCACTTGATCGGGCGAGAGCGGGGCTATCATGGCGTCGGTTTTGGCGGCATCTCAGTCGGTGGCATTGGCCCCAACCGCAAGTTTTTTGGCAATTTGCTCACAGGCGTCGATCACCTGCCCCACACTCACAACCTGGAGCACAACGCCTTCAGTCGTCAGCAGCCCGAATGGGGAGCCCATCTAGCTGACGAACTAGAAAAAATTGTTGCCTTGCACGATGCTTCCAACGTTGCAGCCGTGATTGTGGAACCTGTCGCGGGTTCAACAGGAGTTTTGATTCCGCCCAAAGGCTATCTAGAAAGGTTACGGGCCATCTGTGACAAGTATGGCATTCTGCTCATTTTCGACGAAGTGATCACAGGTTTTGGTCGTCTAGGTACGTCCTTTGCCGCCGATTATTTTGGCGTCGTGCCCGACATCATCACCGTTGCCAAAGGCATTACCAACGGCACTATTCCAATGGGTGCGGTGTTTGTCCGTCAAGAAATCTACGATGCATTTATGCATGGACCCGAAAAAGCGATCGAGCTGGCCCACGGCTACACCTACTCTGGACACCCCATGGCCTGTGCCGCCGCCCTCGCCACTCTAGATGTTTACGAGGAAGAGGGGCTGTTTGCCCATGCCAACGATTTGGCGAGCTACTGGGAAGGGGCCGTCCATGCGATGAAAGACCTCCCCCATGTGATTGATACTCGTAATTTGGGGCTAGTAGCTGGCATTGAGCTAGAATCAATTCCCGGTAAGCCGACAGCTCGCGCCTTCGAATGCTTCCTGCGCTGCTATGAAAAAGGCCTGCTGATTCGTACAACAGGCGACATCATCGCGCTTTCTCCACCGCTGATCATTCAAAAGCATCACATTGACCAAATGTTTGAAATGCTCAGCGACATCTTGCGCGATCTCCCATAGCTTTCGCTTTGCCCTTTCTATAGAGACGTGATTGGACTCATTACGTCTTGTCTAATCACGTCTCTACACTTTTTTGTCTAGTTGGCTGAGTCGGTAGGCGCTGGTTCAGAGGGAGGTGCTGCAGGTTGCTCGGGCGCAGCGGGGGCGGGTTGTGCGGGAGCTGCAGGGGCAGGTGCTTCATTAGAAGGAGCCGGATTTTGAGGCAAGCGAGGCTCCGGAATTGTAATATTCACATCTGGTGCCTGAATCCTGGGTGCGGCTGGCGCGGCTGGCGCTTGCTGTTGAGGCACCTCAATATTGATGTCAGGAGATTGCGGCGCAATTTGATTTTGGTTTCGTTGGCTAACAAAGAAGAATGCGGCGACAGCACCTGCTAGTGCTAGAAAGAACAATACAATGATTAGTCCATTGGCAGCACTGGCATTGGCACGCGCAGCCTGGTTTTCTCGGCGCAATTCACGGTCGTAGAGTTCGCGTTCATTGTCTCTCATAGTTTGTTTCCTTTAGCTGGATTCAGAAGAACGTTGGTATTGATTGGCTACAGAGTGCGCGTAAAACTTGAACCTAAAGCAACCAATGTAGATGCAAAAACGTAGAAGTCACTCGTTACGATGACCAAAATCATCTCTGTATTTGCGATGAACCGAAGATAACTTTTTAACAAGGCAAACCGCTCTGTCTACGGGATGACCGCAGCTCTGCCGAGAGAGAGAACTTGCCAAAATAGAAGCTCTAAGCTGATTTTTTAGAATTTTGTCTCTTTTGTCTGGATATCCTGTTCCGCAAGTGGTTGACTAAAGCTATGGAACTTACTACCCCAGTTTCTCAGGATACTATTGCTGCGTTTTGTCAGCGCTGGCGAGTCCAAGAGCTTGCGCTATTTGGCTCGGTGATGCGAAGCGACTTCCGTCCTGACAGTGACATTGATATACTCATTTCCTTTGCACCAGATGCCCAACGAGGATTGCTCACCCTATCTCGGATGAAACACGAACTTGAAGACCTGTTGGGACGAGATGTTGATTTAGTCAGTAAAGGCTCGATTGAGTCTAGCCATAACTGGATTCGGCGTCAGGAGATTTTGAGCACAGCGAAGGTGATCTATGTCGCGAGATAGCGCTTCGCTTCTTGACCTTGTTAGAGCTGCCAATTTAGTTCTTCAGTTCGCTCAAGGATTAGAAAAGGCCGAACTTGCGACCAATATTGAAAAACAGTCCGCCATTCTCTATCAGTACGACTTTGCTGATTCATACATATTTCACTCAATCTGCGAAGACTAGCTCTCCGCTACCTTCGATCACTTCACCGATCGCCCAGGCTGCAATCTCCTGAGAGTCAAACCATTGCAGCGTTGACTCAGCTTGCCCCGGAGGCACCAAGACGACGAAGCCGATGCCCATGTTGAAGGTGTTGAACATTTCCTCGGAGGCGATCGCCCCTGTTGTGGCGACCCAATCAAAAATGGGAGGAATCTTCCAACTGCCGAGATGTACCCGCACCGACTGATTGGCTCCCAGGCAGCGAGGTAAGTTTTCGGGGAGACCACCACCTGTAATGTGGGCCATGCCACGAATGGATAAGCCTGATTCTCGGAGGGAAAGGATCGACTTGACGTAGATGCAGGTGGGGGTCAGCAGTTCTTCGGCCAGGGTTTTGCCGTTGAGGATGGGGGGGCGATCGCCCAATTCCTGCCCTGACACTTCTAATACCTTCCGCACCAGGCTAAACCCGTTGCTGTGAACGCCATGACTCGCTAGACCAATGGCCACATCGCCCACCTGCACCTGTGCGCCGCTCAAAATCTGGCTCTTTTCAGCAATGCCCACACAAAAGCCAGCCAAGTCATATTCTCCCGGCTGATAAAATCCAGGCATCTCAGCCGTCTCACCACCCAAAAGCGCACATCCGGCCATGCGGCATCCGGCGGCAATGCCCTCTACAACCTGGGCGAGTTGCTCAGAATTGAGCTTGCCTGTCGCCAAATAATCGAGAAAAAACAGTGGCTCTGCACCAGAGGTCAACACATCGTTGACACACATGGCCACCAAGTCGATGCCGACCGTATCGTGGCGATCGCAGCTGTGAGCTAGCTTGAGCTTCGTACCAACCCCATCCGTCCCGGAGACCAGCACAGGCTCTCGATATCCGGTTGGGAGTTGAAACAGGCCACTAAAACCACCCAAACCGCCCAATACTTCTGGGCGGTGGGTACTCTCAACCGACCTACGAATGCGCTGAACGAAGGCACGTCCGGCCTCGACATCGACGCCTGCTTCCCGATAATCCATGACCTCGCCCCTGCCATCATCTAGTGCAGGATGTATTCTACTGGCAACGGGTGGCAAGGGGCTACAAACAGGAAAATTACCAGCCGAGTTGGCCCGTCTAATTGGCCAGCTTAATTGGCCCGTCTAATTGGTCAGAATTCGCTCAACCTCCGCCTGTAGATCTGGGTTCTCTCTGAGCAGGGCCAAAATCTCGTTAAAGCGCTCAACGTCCATTCCTTCAGCTTGGATAGCTTCCTGCATTTCAATGCGAGCCCCTTGCTGAATGTCAGCGATTTCGATCAAAGCTCGCTCAAAATTTTCCAACTCATCATCGCCGACGTCCGCAACAGGAGCCGCTGCAGGATCTTGCTGGACGGTCAAGATTTCATTGAAGCGCTCAGTCGTGAGTCCTTCATTTTCAATGACTTCAACCGATCGAACCCGCGACTCTTGCTGAATTGTCTGCACCTCACGAGCTGCATTCACAAACTGTTCGAGTTCGGCTTCACCCACTTCCTCCGCTTGAGGCGCTTCCTGAACAGGAGCCTCCGGCTCAGGAATTTCTTGGGCAGGCGTCTCTGGTGCAGGCGCTGGGGCTTGTGCGATCGCAGGTGCAGCCATTAGCAGCGTCAATGCACTCAGAGAACCACCAATCAAAAGTTGCTTCAACATAGGAAAACATGATTTCGGCATCTCCTACTTTGCCAAAGAATGAAAATTGTGCCAAATCGTAAAATAGACGATAAAGCTGGCTGTAATCGGTGTTAATTGCCATTTAACTTAGAAAATCAGCCGACCTCTCAGGTTCGGGATCAATTTGGGATCCGGTCGGGATCAAGTCGGGATCAGTTTCGTATCGACCTGATCGATTGTTTGCCTCTGGGCTTTTGGGAAAAATAGAAATAGGGGTATGCTCCATTTAGAAAGGCCTTTATCAATACCTTTTTGGGGTTGGCAGAGCTAGGTTATGTTCAAACGTTTGGTGATTTTGGTTGCTTCAGTTGCACTCGGGAGTGGAGTTGGTCTGCATCAACCTGCCCTCGCTCAAACCTGTACAGTTGGCTGTGGCTCTCGGCAGGTGCAGTTTGTGCCCGGACAACGCATCCGATTGGAAATGATCAACCGAACTGCAAGTCTGGTGCAAGTTGAAAAAGTATTTGGCACAGACTCCGTTCCTCTCTTGCCGGGACAAGAGTTGCAAATTGACTACAATACGAGCACTACACCAAACTTATCGGTGGTATTCTGGGATGCCACTGCACTCTCCCTCAGGGCTGTGTTAGCTCGACCCAGCCAGGATACGCTGCGAATTGAGCTGCTGCCGGGAGGGGCGTTTGGCGATCGCTCTGTATATATCCTGAATGATGGATACGTCGCCATTTACTAAGCCGACTCGTGCTCCTATGCCCCAGCAGCGATGGCAGATTGCCCCAGTCGCAGTAGAGCTGGCTAAGCAGTTGGCCCAGGTGACGCAGCTTTCGCCGTTGCTGACGCAGGTCTTGATCAATCGCGGCTTAGACACTCCGGCAGACGCCCAAACATTTTTGCAACCCGAAACGCAGGTGCTGCCTTCGCCGCTGGAAGAATTTCCAGATCTGCCGATGGCGCTGGAGTTGCTGATGGATGCGATCGCCACCCGTCAACCCATTGCCATTTGTGGCGACTACGATGCCGATGGCATGACCAGTACGGCGCTGTTGCTGCGAGCATTGCGATCGCTTGGTGCTCATGTAGACTATGCCATTCCCAGCCGAATGCAGGAAGGCTACGGCATCAATCGGCGCATCATTGAGGAATTTCATCAGGAAGGCGTCCGGCTGATTTTGACCGTCGATAACGGCATCGCAGCCTACGACCCCATTGCTCGCGCCCGCGAACTGGGCCTCACCGTGATCATCACCGACCACCACGATTTGCCCGAACTGCTGCCGCCCGCCAACGCCATCCTCAACCCCAAGCTGATCGACCCAGCTTCGCCCTACTACGGTGTAGCTGGAGTGGGAGTGGCCTACGTTTTGGCGGTGTGTTTGGCTCAAGCCCTGAATCGATCGCAGGAGCTAACCTCACCGCTAATTGAGCTGTTTACGCTAGGTACGATCGCTGACTTGGCCCCCCTGATTGGCGTCAACCGCCGCTGGGTAAGGCGAGGCCTTAAACTTTTGCCAAAATCTAGACTGGCAGGCATACAGGCTCTCGTGCAGGTAGCCGGATTGGGTGGCGAGAATGCCCTCAAGCCAGAGGCGATCGGATTTCGGCTCGGCCCTCGGATTAACGCAGTGGGCCGAATCGCTGATCCGCAAATCGTGATTGAGCTGCTGACCACCGATGATGATGGGCAGGCGCTAGAGCTGGCCATGAAATGTGAGCAGATCAACCAGGGGCGGCAGCGGTTGTGTGAACAGATTGAGCAAGACGCGATCGCCTGGTGTGAAACGGCTGATATTGACATCGAGCGCGATCGCGTCTTGGTTGTGGTTCAGCCCAACTGGCATCATGGCGTGATTGGCATCGTGGCGTCCCGGCTGGTAGAACGCTATGGCGTGCCCGTGTTTATCGGCACCTACGAAGAAGAGGATGAGAGTAAAATTCGCGGATCGGCTCGCAGCATCCCGGAATTCAACGTATTTGAGGCGATGCAGTTTTGCGGAGATCTCTTCGACAAGTATGGCGGACATCGCGCTGCCGGAGGTTTTTCCCTGCCAGCGGAGAAGCTAGATGACCTGCGATCGCGCCTTAGCCTATTCGCCAACCAGCATCTCCAACCACAACACCTCAAGCCCCTCGTCACAGTAGATGTTCAGGCCGACTTAGAAGCCCTCAACCTCAAGCTTTACAACCAAATCGACGCGCTCCACCCCTGCGGCATCGAAAACCCTGACCCCGTGTTTTGGACGCCTGATGTGCAAGTGGTTGACCAGCGAGCAATCGGGCGCAATCAGGCCCACCTCAAGCTGACACTGGCTCAAGTGCTGAATGGGCAGCGATCGGAGATCAAGGCGATCGCTTGGCGCTGGGGAGAATATTATCCTCTTCCTACGCGAATCGACCTCGCCTATCGCCTGCGGCTCAACGACTGGAACGGCAGCCAAACCGTTGAACTAGAAGTGATCGGCGCTCGTTCAGCCACACAGCCTGCCCCAGTCGCGCCCTTTTCAGCCGCGCCAGATTCTCACTTAGATCAGCCCCTGCCTGCTCCAGATCGAGCCGTGACTGAGGCGATCGCACCACAACCAACTCCAATTGCTGCTCCCAAGACGCCTTCCCCTGCTCCCCAACCAACAGAGCCTTTCCAGCCAATCGAGTTCTCCTACAAAAATCGCCCCTACACCGCTAGCTTCGTCACTGCCGATAGCTTCGAGGAGCTACAGATTCAAAACTCAGACGGGCAAATTTTATCAGTTCAACTTCAGCAAAATCGAGGCGTTTTGTGGACAGGTCAGCAAGCCAAACCCATTGACCCCTCTCAGCCTCACTACTCCAACCTGATCCAAACCGCACTCACTGTCGTCGAAGCTGCCACCCAGCAAAACTTGCTCCAGGAAAAAGATCAACTCCTCAGCGCCCAAGCCACCTTAATCACACTCCTGCAACAGCAAATTCAGCTCCTAGAACCCCTCGCCCCACAACTCCCTCCTCAAGAACGCCAACAACTCCAAACTCTCCAAACCGAACTCAAAGCTCAAGAACAAAAAATGGCCCACCTTCAGACAACGTTGTAGAAACACCTACGTTTTTGGGGACTGGTGTTCCAATCTTCCAACTCTTCCAAACGATTGGCTTATCGTTCGACCCGCCACAACCAACCCTTAATCAAAGCCTCCAGCCTCACACCTCCGCGACGCTCCAACCGATTTCGCAACCCCTGAGACGGCTGATACAAAAACACTTCACCCTCTCGATCGACTCCCGGCGGCACTTCCCCCCGCTCCACCAACTGCACCTGCACCTCAGGCTCCAGCAAATAGCTCAGCGACAACACCCGCTCAATCGTGTGGTCACTGATCACCAACGGGCGATCGCCCCCATTTACCACCGCTGCCACCTCCGGGTTGCGCCGCGTCTTAAATGGCCCCTTATTCCACCACATCACCGACTGGGAGCTAATCGCGATCGATAAAACGCCGACCATTAGCAGCGCCACTGCTCCCCGCTGCCAGTGACGCGATCGCCCCCGCACCAGCTTCTCACTCAACAAATAAGCCACCGCCACCTGAATCCCTAAATAGCAGGGGATGGGATAGCGGGCGATCGCCGATCGCTGTCCTCCCAGCAGCAAATCTGCACCCACCAAAGCTACACCCGTCACCCCAATCAAACAAATGACAAATAGCCAAATGCGGGGAGGTGTATGGCGACAGAGAAAATACAGCGCATAACCCGCCAGCGCCAAGGTCCCGAAGGTTAAAGGATTCAGCCAACTAGGGCCGTGATTGAAGTCAAAAAAGATCCGGCTCAGATTTAGCAACCAGAGCTGCACCAGATTATTTGGCGTCTGCTCCAGATGGCCCACATTTTCACGGAGCCGATTCCAATTCGCGGCGATCACCCCTATCCAGGGCGAAAACAGCAACAGTCCGGCCAGCGTTGCCAACAGGTACGCCATCACGGCTCGCGTCCAGCGCAATCGCGACCCGAGCAGAATGTATAAGCCGTGGGCGATCGCCACCAGCCCCGAAAACAAAAATGTATACAACCCCAAGGCCAGCGTCAGCGCATATAGCCCCCAGCTTTGCCAGGTTTGCCGCCGCATCGCCCGCAACAACGCCGCACTGGTCACTAGGATTGTTACCGTCCAAAGGCTATAGGGCCGTGCTTCCTGGGCATAGAGAACTTGAAACGGCGAAACCGCCAACACCCCCATCCCTACCCATCCTGTCAGCGCTGAGTCAAACAATTCTCGACAGAGCCAATACATCGCAGGCAAGGCCAGGAGGCTAGCTAGCGCCGAAAGACTCCGAATGGCCCAGACAGTTCTTAAAGGATTGTCTGCCGAACCGCCTAACATCCTGGCCCACAGATGCGCCAGCCCATAGTACAGCGGCGTATGTTCGGGGCTGGTTTGGAGAGCGGCAACTGTTTCAGACCAGCCCAAAGTAGGGGCAGGATGCTGATACTGCTGTAGCTCCGCCACGCTGACGATGTCTCCGGTGTAGAGTTCTGCCGTGGCCTCAGCCGCACTGTGGCCCGAAATTCGTAGGGAGGTAAAGACCTCATCGCCCCAATAAGCCTTATGGCCCAGGTGATAAAAGCGAAAGAAAATTCCTAGCACCAGCAGCAGCAGAAAGAGCGATCGCCAGCTTGCCGACAAAGCACTCAGCGGTTTGATCCACATTCAACAGAACTCCTACAGAACTCTTAACCATCCTCTCAGCAGGTGGAATCAAGAAATCATCCTCAGAATTCACCCTATACTATTGCTGATTATCGAGAACCAATTATCGAGAACGTACTGCCTGGAGCTTGTATGTCTTTCCTGCCCTTCTCTGCGATGCCAGATGCCATCCGTAAAGTATTCAAGGTTGGACTGACGCGGAAGGTGGCGATCGCCGCTGCGGTCTTTTGGGTGGTGATGGTCATCATCTTGCTCAATCGGCACTACAGCATGTATCCGTCCTATGCGTCGTTTGACCAGGGCATCTTCAATCAGGTGTTTTGGAACGGCAGTCACGGCAGATTTTTCCAGAGTTCATTGTCTTCGACCCTCTCTTCGTCGGTGGTGCATGATGGCGAACTACCGCAGGTGTTTTATCACCGACTGGGCCAGCACTTCACGCCAGCACTGCTGCTCTGGTTGCCCATTTATGCCCTATTTCCCAACCCAGCCACGTTGCTCGTCCTGCAAATCACGCTAATCACAGCAGCGGGTATTGTCCTCTACATCTTGGCTCGACAGCGGCTCAATCCTTACCTATCCACCCTGATCACAGTCAGCTTTTATGCGGCCAATGCCGTAATTGGCCCCTCCCTCGCCAACTTTCACGATTTGAGCCAACTCCCCCTTTTTCTGTTTGGGCTGTTTCTAGCGCTAGAAAAACGCTGGTGGTGGGCCTTCGCTGGATGTGCCGCGCTGGTCTTGCTGATTCGAGAAGATACAGGTGTGGTGTTGTTTGGCGTCGGGTTTTATTTGCTGGCGAGTCGGCGTTTCCCTCGGATCGGGGCTGCGGTCTGTGCCGCCAGCATTGGCTACATCCTGACCGTGACGAACGTCATCATGCCGCTGTTTTCAGAGGATATTTCTCGCCGCTTCATGATTGAGCAGTTTGGCCACTATGTTCAGGGGCAAGAAGCTTCAACGCTGGATGTAATTTGGGGCATGGTGACGAATCCTGGGCAGATCCTCAGCGATATTTTCACGCCGTTTGACCGGACGCTGCGATATTTTCTGGGGCAGTGGTTGCCGCTAGCGTTTATCCCGGCGATCGCCCCCGAAGCTTGGCTCCTGACGATTTTCTCCTTCCTAAAGCTCTTCGTCCGAGACGACAGCACGGCTCTGTCCATCAATCTCCGCTATGCGTTGACCATTGTGCCGGGGCTATTTTACGGCGCAATCCTCTGGTGGTCCCGACACCCAGGCACCCTCCGACCGACGCTAAAGCGGTTTTGGATCTTGTGCATCAGTCTGTCACTAGTGTTTACGATTACGTCAAATCCCAACCGTGCCCTCTCGTTTCTGATTCCAGATTCGTTTCAGCCTTCGGTTTACGTGACTTTGCCGCGTCAGTGGAGCCACGTTCGCCAAATTCGCCAGTTTATGGCCCAGATCCCGCCCGATGCCAGTGTGTCTGCCACGAGCCACATCGTCCCCCACCTGTCGAGCCGTCGCGAAATTGTTCGATTTCCAGCCCTGCGCCTCCACACAGATGCACGGGAGAATATCAATGTTGAGTATGTCCTGCTCGACCTCTGGCAGCTTCAGCAATATCAGGTGGCTTTTACCGACGATCGCCAACGATTGCGGCAAATGGTGCGAGTCCTAGACCGAATTCGCGATCGCGATCGCTACGGCATGGTTGGCTTCCAGGATGGCATTGCTTTCCTCCAGTTTCGCACCCCCTCCAATCCTGAAGCTCTGGCGGCATGGCAAGCCTTTCGTGCCGAGGTTGAGCCGATTCTCCAGTCTTAGCGTTTCACGGCTCTACAGGGCGATCGCGACGAATCAACACCCAGCCTTCAGCCTGCCCAAGAACCTCTGCATGTTGGAGGTTTAGCACCTCTATCTCTGAGGGATTTACCAGCAGAAACGGATTTGCGTCTTCACGCCAGCGGGTCTGAAGGCGATCAATCGGCTGGGGGAGTACAGGACGATTGCTGTAAAAGCTGAGGGACGGGCGGTAATAGGGATGAGAGGTAAAAACTCGCCGTCCTTCTGGAGGGGCCTGCTGGATCATTGCGGCCACAGGCTTGACTGGGTAATCCTCTTCCAACTCCCACACCCAGTAGTCTGAACTCATGAATAGTGCTAGGGAAACATAGGCTCCCCAAAACAACACCGCTAAGAATTGTCGATCTTGACGCGCCATCAACACTGTCGCGGCTAGCAGTGTCACCCCGAAGGCTGCGAGTGTCAGATGTAAAGCTGGTTTGGACTCAGGGCTAAACAGACCAAAATACAGGCTCCCGCCCCAACTGCCCAAGGCTAACAGCCCCAGGATAGCCATCAGCCACCGAGCATAAGGTTGTGTCGTTTGCCGATCAAAGAGGCTGCGAGAATTCCACCAGAGCTGATCGAGATAGACGGCGATCGCCAGTGCCAAGACCGGATAGAGCGGCTGAATATACCAGGGCAGTTTGGTGCTCATCAACGAAATGAACAGAAAATACCCCCCGCCCCACACCAAGATCAGCTTGGCCCAACTCATGTTGCGGTGCTGCCAGACAGTGGCCAATCCCAGCGGTAAAAACATCAGCCACGGCCAGCCATATTTCAGCAGTTCCAGCAGGTAGTACCAAATCGGGCCAGTTCGGCCATAGACAGGCTCCCACATGCGGCTAAAAGACTGCTCCAGCAAATGTTTGTCTAAGAACTCATTGCCGTAGTGCATCCACTGAGCGACATACCAACCGATGGCAGGCACACTCCCCAACAAAATGCCGCCCCACAGATAGCGCGACCGGAACAGGCGAGGTGCATCCCAGGCCAGAAACACGGCGGCGATCGCCCCCAGCAGCAATCCCATTGCGCCCTTCGTCAGGCACATCAGCCCGAAGCCAATGCCAACGCCCAACGCCCACTGCGGTTGACGGCGCGATCGCAGCAGACACCAGAGCATTAGCAGAAAGAAGCAAACAACTGCCCCATCGAGCATGGCGAGTCGTCCGTGACGGACAACAGGGAGCCAGGTTAGATAAACCAGAGCTGCAAATAAAGCCGTCGTCCGCCGCACAAAAATTTCACGACCGATGCCAAACAGCACCGGAACTGAGATGGCCGTCAGAAGGGCTCCCGGCAAACGAGCCGTCCATTCGTTCACACCTCCCAGTGCGTAGGCTCCAGCTGTCAGGATATGCAATAGCGGTGGCTTGTTTTGATAAGGAGTTGTCCACAAAATCGGATAAAGCCATCCCTGCGAGCCAGGTTTTGCCTGCCAGATTTGAAGGGAAACTCTCGCGACAATGCCTTCATCCCAGTCTCGCAGCGGTAGGCCACCCAGATTGACTGTAAAGAGAAAGAGCGCAGCTGCAAGCAGTCCTAGCGTCCAAGCTCGATCAATCTGGGCGTTGCTAAGTTTTGGCCAGGGTTGGCGCGGCTCCAAAGCGGGGCGATCAGGCATTATGGTTTAGCTCCACCCCTAGTGCGTCAATTTGATGGGTTGTTGAACGGTCAACCCTCGGAAGGCAAAAAATTCCTGACATGCGGGTTGTGATGGCATGATTGCAAAGACTCTAACAACTTATCAAGATCAGATGGATCTGTCTGCTGCTTGAGGGGTCTGGATTTGCAGGATTACTGTTGATTAACATCTGGTTTCGCGTTAGAACAGCGATAAATCTGGGATGGTTGGGGTTGAAAACAATGATGAGTCATAAACAGGTGATGTTAATGGGGGGAGCACTGGGTATGTTGTCCCTGCCGATTGCCCTGCCGATCGCTCTGCCATTTTCTGGTGCGATCGCCCAATCTTCTCCCACCCAGATTGCTCAGATGATGCCGGGTGCTGAGACAGCAGAAAGCCAGCTCAACCAAGGATTGCGATTTATTCAGCAGGGGCAGATCGAACAGGCGATCGCGGCCTTTCAGCGAGCCACCGAACTCAACCCCCGCCTCGCTCCAGCTCACTACAATCTAGGTTTGGCACTACGCCAACAGGGCCAGCTTCAACCTGCCGCAACTGCGTTTCATCAGGCAACTCAGGCTGATCCAAACTTTGCTCTGGCCTATGCCAATCTAGGGGCCGCTCTGCTGGAGGGCAACAATCTAGATCAGGCTCGCGATTATTTGCAGCGGGCGATCGCCCTTGACCTCAATTCTGGCCTAGCTCACTACAATCTAGGCTTGGTGTACACACAGCAGGACAACTTACCGGGGGCGATCGCCGCCTTTCAGCAGGCCATTTCCCTCAGCCCAAATGCGCCGGAGCCTGCTTACCACCTGGGTCTGGTCTACCTGCAGCAGGGCCAAACCGAACGGGCGATCGCCGCCTTTCAACAGGCGATCGCCATCCTGCCTAGCCATGCCGAAGCTCACTACAGTCTAGGCACCGTCTTACTAGACCAAGGCAACTTAGATGCGGCGCTGAATGCGTTTCGGCAAGCCTCAGAAGCTAACGCTAGCTACCCCAACGCCTACTACGGGGCTGGAACAGTTTTCCTCCAGCAAGGGAAGTACAGCGACGCTCAGCAAGTCCTGCAATATGCCCGCGATCTGTTTGCCACCTCTGGGCAGAACGAATGGGCGGCGAGGGCTAGCCAACTTTTGGAGCAGGCCAGACAAAATTAAAGCTCAAGTTAAAACTCAAAATTAAAGCTCAACGTTGCCGGAAAGATTGGGTTTTTCCAAGTCCTGACAACAATCTGGACAGCCAACGACTCGATTTCGGCCTTGGGATTTGGCTTTAAGTAAGTTTTGGTCGGCGCGCTGCAGGAGGCTCAACCCGCGATCGTCGTCCCCTATTTGCAGAGAGGCAGTCCCTGCGCTGATCGTAATCGTTAGATCGAGAGATTCGTCCAGGTTGAAGGGTTGTTCTCCAATCTGACGGCAGAGACGGCGCGCAATCAAAATCGCTTCCTGGCAGTTGGTATCCGCTAGGATAATCACAAATTCTTCTCCGCCGTAGCGAAATGGGGTATCAAAAAAGCGGAGGTTGTGACGCATTCGGGCCGCCAGCACCTTCAAAGCGCGATCGCCCACCAAATGCCCATAAGTATCGTTGATAGCCTTGAAGTGATCCACATCCAACATCAGCAGGCTAATCGGAACATCGCGATCGCGGGCATTGCGAATCTGACGAGGCAGTTCCCACTCTAAGGCGCGACGATTGTTGAGTTCGGTGAGTGGATCAGAGAGGGCGATCGCCGACAACAAATCATTGGTTCGCATCAGTTCTCGATGATTTTGCACCCGCCGTAGCCCCGCCTTAACCTGGGCATGAAACAGCCGAATCAGGATTGCCATTGCCACCGGAGACCGCCTTGCTGCTGCATTAAGCTCGATGGTGAGATAGGCATCTGCACCCACCTCCAAGGCCTCAGCCTGGATCAGCAGTTGATGCTCTAGATCTGGATCGGGATTAGCAGAGCCGTCCTCAATCAAAATGCAGTAAATCCAAGCCAATCGGCTCTGAGACTTGATCTGACGGCAGAGCGCTAAATTGTGAGGTTGGTTGGCCTGCAGGATCAGGAGATCAGGCTGTTGAGCCTGAATCAGGGGCGCAGCTTCATAGGGATCAGAGGCCACTTCTACCGTAAGAATCCCCAGGTCGCGGATTGGCTCTAGAAAAGTGGTCAGGAAGTTATCACTTCCCACCAAAAGAATTGAAGCATCCATTATTGATGTTGAAAGAGCCCACTCTGAAGTTCACGATTTGCATCCCTGGAAGAAACTCATAGCCTACACTTAAAGCTATGACAAAAAGCTATGAAAAGAGGCACAATGCCTATGGAAACCTGACGTGACAGTCCTATCAGCCTAGCCATAGGATGTTGTATTGAGTGTACCTAAACTTACATCCACTACACGCAGAACGCTTGATATTCCGCATTTGAAAGTCATGCGAGCGACTGATCCACAATCGACACTTTAAATCTGACTGATTTGAACCTGGAAAAAGTACTCAGCTTTGTCGAATCCTGAGGCATGATTAAGAATAGAGAAGAATCGTAAACGAGAAGAAGCATGGTGATTCTGAAATCCTTTGCGTAAAGGATAAATTCTAGCGTTTGCGGTTTAATCGTTATAGTAAGTTCGCAGTTTGAATGGCAGAAGGTTCGATGGTGACTCCTCTTAGTGGCGCTCAAATTCGACAGACGTTTCTAGACTTTTATGCGGCCAAGGGACACCAGATTCTCCCTAGCGCCTCTCTGGTGCCGGAAGATCCGACGGTGCTGCTCACCATTGCCGGAATGCTGCCCTTCAAGCCGATCTTTCTAGGCCAGCGGCAGGCCGAGTTTCCTCGCGCCACCACCTCCCAAAAGTGTATTCGCACCAACGACATTGAGAACGTCGGTCGGACAGCGCGGCACCACACCTTCTTTGAGATGCTGGGCAACTTTAGCTTTGGCGATTATTTCAAAGCAGAGGCGATCGCCTGGGCCTGGGAACTGTCTACTGAAGTCTTCAAGCTGCCACCTGAGCGTCTGGTGGTGAGCGTGTTTCGCGAAGATGACGATGCCTTTGCGATCTGGCGCGACGAGATTGGCATTCCGGCCCACCGGATTCAGCGCATGGACGAGGCCGATAACTTTTGGACCTCTGGCCCCACGGGTCCCTGTGGCCCTTGCTCAGAGATTTACTACGACTTCCATCCCGAACTGGGTGATGAGCACATTGATCTCGAAGACGACAGCCGCTTCATTGAGTTCTACAATCTCGTCTTCATGCAGTACAACCGGGATGTAGACGGCAACCTCACCCCACTGCAAAAGCAAAATATTGATACGGGCCTGGGTCTGGAGCGGATGGCGCAGATCCTTCAGAAGTTGCCCAACAACTACGAAACGGATCTGATTTTTCCGATTATCGAAACGGCAGCTCAGATTGCCAAACTCGATTATCAGAAAGCCACGGAAACCCAGAAAGTTTCCCTCAAGGTGATTGGCGACCACGTTCGCTCTGTTGTTCATATGATTGCTGATGGTATTACAGCATCCAATCTGGGCCGGGGCTATGTCCTGCGCCGCTTGATTCGCCGCGTGGTGCGTCACGGTCGTCTGCTAGGAATTGGCCGAGAATTTACCACCGAGGTAGCTGAAACGGCGATCGCCCTCTCTGAGTCTGCCTACCCCGATGTGCGGATTCGGGAGAAATCAATCAAAGCTGAAATGCAAGCGGAAGAAGCTCGCTTCCTGGAAACGCTGGATCGGGGCGAGAAGCTGTTGAGCGAAATTTTGGAGCGGGTGAAAGACCAAGGCGAAATTTCTGGACGAGATGCCTTTATCCTCTACGACACCTACGGCTTTCCGCTGGAGCTGACCCAGGAAATTGCTGAAGAACAAGGTCTGACGGTTGATGCTAAAGGCTTTGAAGCCGAGATGAAACAGCAACGACAGCGATCGCAAGCCGCTCATGAAACCATCGACCTAACGGTTCAGGGCACCCTTGATCAGCTGGCTGAAAATCTCCATGCCACCAAGTTTCGGGGCTATACCGATGTGGTGGGTCAGGCGCAGGTCACGGCTCTTTTAATGGACGGCAAACCTACTGAGTCGGCTACAGCAGGCTCCGAGGTGCAAATCATTCTCGATCAGACGCCATTTTATGCGGAGTCGGGGGGGCAAATTGGCGATCGCGGCTATCTCTCCGGCGATGAAGTGCTGGTTCGCGTTGAAGATGTCCAGAAAGAATCTGATTTCTTTGTTCACCACGGACGCATCGAACGCGGCACCCTCAAGCTCGGTGATGTGGTCAACGCCCAGATCGATCGGGCCTGCCGTCGTCGGGCCCAAGCCAACCATAGCGCCACTCACCTGCTGCAAGCGGCCCTGAAAAAGCTGGTGGATGAGTCTGTATCTCAGGCAGGTTCGCTGGTGGCTTTCGATCGGCTCCGGTTTGACTTCAACCTCTCTCGCTCCCTCACCGCTGCAGAAGTGCAGCAGGTTGAAGACCAAGTCAACACTTGGATTGCTGAAGCTCATGCTGCTCAGATCACGGTCATGCCGTTGGCAGAAGCGAAGGCCAAAGGTGCGGTTGCTATGTTTGGTGAGAAGTATGGCGATGAGGTGCGTGTCCTCGATTTTCCGGGAGTCTCAATGGAGTTGTGTGGTGGCACCCATGTCAGCAACACCGCCGAAATTGGGGTTTTCAAAATCATCTCTGAGACGGGCGTCGCGTCTGGAATTCGCCGGATTGAGGCCGTCGCTGGGCCTGCGGTGCTCGATTACCTAAATGTGCGCGATCGCATTGTGAAAGAACTGGGCGATCGCTTCAAAGCCAAACCCGAAGAGCTTCCCGACCGGATTACTGCCCTCCAAACGGAGCTAAAAAATACTCAAAAGCAGCTCGAACTGGTCAAAGCCGAATTTGCCCTGGCCAAGTCTGACCTGCTGCTCGATCAGGCCAAAACGATCGGCGACTTCAAGGTCATCGTCGAACAGCTAGAAAGCACCGACGTAGACTCCCTCAAAACCGCAGCCGAACGCCTCCTGCAAAAGCTTGGTGAAGGCGCTATCGTGCTGGGTTCTGTCCCAGAAGTAGGCAAGGTCAGCATCGTGGCGGCCTTCAGCAAAGGCGTGAATGACAAAGGCTTGCAGGCTGGAAAATTTGTGGGGGCGATCGCCAAAATCTGCGGCGGCGGCGGCGGCGGCAGACCCAACCTCGCCCAAGCAGGCGGACGCGATGCCGAAAAGCTCCCCGATGCCCTCACCACTGCCTACCAGGAGCTAGAATCCAAGCTCAGCTAATCTGCAGCCACAGGTTTCGTGACGTTGTTTGGGCGAAGGAATATAAAAGAAGAGTAGGTTGTTCACTACGAATCCATAACCTGCTCAACCGGAGAAATACGGTATGTCCTTTATCTTTTCGCTGGTTACGACCCTGGTCGCGCTGTTGGTGTATCTGTCTGGGGCCAAAACTGTTAACGAGCGCAGTCGCTTTACAATTCGGGCGATCGCCCTACTCATCGGTTTTCTGGCGCTATTCAATGCCTTGCTCAAAAATATCGTTGTGATTCCAGCTGGCAATGTCGGTGTCATGGAGCTGTTTGGCACGGTGGCTAGCCGTCCGCTCATGCCGGGAGTTCACATCATCAATCCATTCTCAGATGTGGAGCAGTTTTCTACTCGGTTAAAAGACCTTAAAGAAGAGATTGAAGCCACCTCACGGGAGGGACTATCCTTTGATCTGCATGTCAGCTTGCAGTATCGAATTGATCCGCAAAAGGCGGCAGAAGTGTATCAAGCGATCGGATCGGATGAGCGCGAAATTGTGATTTCTCGTTTTCGGGCCGTTGTGCGAGAAACGACTGCCAACTACCCCATTGAGGCAATTTATGCTGAAAAGCGTCAGGAAGTAGCCGACCGCCTGCGAGAACGGATGAGCGAGTCTTTAACACCGTTAGGATTTGAAATTGAAGACACATTGCTGCGGGAAATTATCCTTCCCGATGCGTTTCAGGCTGCTGTTCAAGAAAAGCTACGAGCAGAACAAGAAAGCCTACAGATGGCATTTACGTTGGAGCAAGCGAGTCAGGAAGCCGATCGCAAACGAGTCGAAGCTCAGGGCATTGCCGATGCTCAAGAGATCATTGCTCGGAGCTTGAGCGATCGCACCTTGCAACTCCGGGCGATTGAAGCAACCGAACTGTTAGCAAGTTCTGACAATGCCAAGGTCTTAATCATGGGTGGGGGTTCTAATGGAGCACCACTGCTTTTCCAAGTAGATACAGCTTCGCTATCACAACTTTCCCCGTAACACGTCCTGTTCAACTGGCCATCGGTTGAGTTTTTATACGTTTCGCAGAATGTCTGCCCGCAGAGGTAGATGCTGGCTCTGCCCATGTGAGTAAGTTGAGGAATAATCAGTGGCGGGTTGAGATACTGAACCTGTTGAGTTGGCGATCGCACTATTGCCAGCTTTGGCTTGCCCAACCTCACCATTCCAAATGGAGCTAGTTCAGCCTCAACCTGTAGATCAACTCACTTTGCAACAGAAGTAGCACTGATCCGCAAGAAAAGGAGTCTGCAATGCAAAGCATCTACCAAGACGGCACATATTTAGAAAATAATCCTTCCTGGCATGAAGAAGACTCACCCTGGAAGGCAAAACAAATTAAGAAAATTATTCAGCGAAATCAGCTCAACCCAGCCACAATCTGCGAAGTGGGCTGTGGAGCAGGTGAAATCCTTGTTCAGCTATCAAAACAGCTTCCCGAAAATATAGAATACTTTGGTTATGAAATATCTCCCCAAGCCTTTGAGTTGTGCAAGAAAAAAACAAAACACCATCTAAATTTTGTACTTGAAAATTTATTAGAAGCAGAAGCTCAAAAATTTGATATCGTCATGGCGGTCGATGTCTTTGAGCATGTCGAAGATTACTTTGGGTTTCTCAAAAAACTAAAAGAAAAAGGGACATATAAGATCTTTCATATCCCTCTCGATTTATCGGTACAAACCGTATTGCGAGGCGCTCCCATCTCGAAAGTACGGCAAGATGTAGGCCATATTCACTACTTCACAAAAGAAACCGCCTTAGCCACTCTGCAAGATACAGGCTATGAAGTCATAGACTACTTTTACACCAATGGAGCCATAGAACTTCCCAATCAAACCTGGAAGTCAAACCTATTGAAACTACCCCGAAAAGTCATGTTTTCTATCAATAATGATTTAGCAGTTAGGCTTTTAGGTGGCTATTCTCTTTTAGTGCTGGCCAAGTGATCCCCAGAAACGCAAATAGGTAAAGGGCACCCACACAAGGTGCCCTAAAGGCTGAATCAGGTAGGAAATAAAACCAACTCCGATAAAATTGCTGAATTTCCTGATTCAGAAAATATGAACGTCTGGGCTAACTAGCCTGGAGAACATCCTTTTTGATGATGCCGTGAACGCCCCAATTACCATCTACGACTTGAGTGATACCAAAATCAGTCGCGACGGACATCAGGGAAATGGCTTCATCTTCAGTGAGACCTTGAGTCGTCATCAAAAAATGGCGCATCTTGTGGAATGCATCTCGCATGGCCTTGTCGATTGAGGACTGTTCATAAATATCTTGTTGTGCTGTATCACCTAATGCCTCCAGGTAGTTGGCGTAGCTGAAGCCATGTACGACATACTCATCGTTCGTTTCCAGCAGTGGATAGTAGAGATCTTCGAGAATAGTATCGGGGAGGTCGGTTTGCTTGTGAACAACGACCTTGATCGTTCCGGTCAACGAGGTTTCGATCGCAGTACCTGCTAGTTCGGAGTCACCTTGTGCGGCATGAGGATCGCCCAATGACAGCAAAGCCCCTTCGACAGAGACGGGGTAATACATGGTTGCGCCTTCCCCAATCCGCCAGTTGTCGATATTGCCGCCAAAGTAGCTGGGAGGAACGGAATCAACGACATCAGCCTCTTTGGGAGCCAGTGCAATTACACCAAAGTGAGGCCGAATCGGCACTTTGAGTCCATCCAATACATTGAAGTTTTTCTCGACGGTGTTGGGGTCAACTGGTACACCGGGATAGTCGATGATCTCATGCACCACCCCAAACGGATCGGTCTGAGGTGTCCAGCGGTAGTTATAGACTGCTGTTGCGTAATCTTCTTCGCCCGTTGCATCTAGCTCGTAGATTGTAATGACTTCGCGGCCTTTGGGCTCTTCTACCATGTCATTGAAGTGGAAGCCCCACCAAGCAGCAGCATTGCTGCCAAAGGTTTGTCCTTGATATTCTGGATTGCCACTGGGACGAGGTTTCACATCTAGGATTTGAACCTCCAGAACATCTCCAGGTTCTGCTCCATTCACATAGATAGGGCCTGTCAAAATATGAACGCCTGCTCCTTCACCTGCCCCTTTCTCATACACATTAGGATCAATAGAACCTGCCCCACGCCGATCGACACCTTTGAAGTCTGAAGTCCATTCATAAACACTTTCAGCGCCCGGATCACCCATCACCATGCGTGAGGCGTCGTCGTTGGCATGGTGGGTTAAGGTCTCAATAGTTATCAGGTCGCCGGAATCAACAACTAACTTAGGCTCTAAAACTTGACTAAGGTATCCCCAATGAACTGTATCTGCATTGGCGGGTAGGTAGTGTTGTTGAGGCTCTTGGGCGATCGCCCCTTTCAACCCCATCCCTCCAATACTATTGAGTCCTAAGAGCGCAGCGATGCCCAGCCCTAGCAGGACGTACCTCCACCCTCGAAACATGCTAGTCCTCCTCGCACAACAGGAAACATAACCGATGCGGCTATGGTATGAGGTTGCTTACTCTAGCTTTGTGATTTATATAACATTCCAACCTAGATCCACTTGACTTGCGATCGCTCATGCAAAACGCGACCATAGACCGCTTCGGTTTGCTGAGCCAACTTGGGCCAGCTAAAGCGATGTTCTAGATCGGCATAGGCATTATCGGCTAGCCATTGAGCATAGCCAGGATTTTTGAGCACCTCCAAGATGCCGCAGGCAATCGAGTCAGAGTTTCCAGTTTGGGTGACAATTCCGGTCTTGGTGTGGCGAACCACTTCTGGCAAACCACCCGTATCGGAGACGACAACTGGGACGCGGGCGGCAAAGCTTTCAAGGGCAACAATACCAAAAGGTTCATAAAGGCTAGGAAAGACAGCGCAGTCTGCCACGGTTTGAAACTTGTCTAAGTCCCCATCGGACATAAATCCAGTGAAATAACACTTGTCCCAGATGCCCAAATCCCAGGCTTGCTTTTTCAGTTGCTCAGTGCTGCCACCGCCAATAATCACAAACTTGACGGAATTGTTCATCTCCCAAGCAACTTTGGGAGCTGCATTTAGCAGGAAATAGACCCCTTTTTCCCAGGTCATGCGACCGACGTAGTAGACAATCCTTTCGCTATCTTCCGCAAAGCGCCGCCGAAAATTCCAGTAGTTGAAGTCGGGATGGCGATGTTTTTTGTGGGGATAAATCCCGTTGTAGACGACATCAATTTTGTCCCACGGGCTGCCCAGCGCTCGTTCGACCTCTCGGCGCATATAGTCAGTGCAAACAATAACGCGCCATGCATCAAAGGCAAGCTGCCTTTCTTTGCCACAGATGTAGTGATGGATATCGTTGTGGAGGCCATTGTGGCGGCCATATTCGGTGGCGTGGATGGTAGCCACTAGCGGAACTTTGAAGGTGTGCTTGAGGGCGATCGCCGCATCTCCCACTAGCCAATCATGGGCATGAATAACGTCAAAGGGTCCCTCTTCTAGCAAGAGTTTGCCACCCTGAGCGCCCATGCTCTCGTTCATATTGACGACCCAGTGAAAAAAATCGTCGCTGTGGGCCACTGGAACTCGATGAATATGAATCCCTTCCACAATTTCGTACGCAGGAGCCAGCCCAAACTCAACGGTAATCAGGTGAATCTGATGTCCCAGCTTAACGAGTTCTGGATATAGCTCTGCAACATGACGGGCAATCCCGCCGACGATTCGAGGCGGAAATTCCCATGACAGGACCAGAATCTTCATCGCTGCCGCCCTACTTGCTTCACGTGACGTACTCCCGACACCGATGCAATCACCGATGCAATCACCGATGCAATCATAGGGTGCGGGCTTCTCCCACGGCGCGAGTCCTACCTCTGGTTAGCCGATTCGAGCTTTTTAGAGTGAGGAAGACGCCCAACCCCACTGTTGATATTGTTCTCCACCAGGGAGGCTTGCCTTTTGAAACTGCTCTCTGGTGCAACGTTGGAAACGGGGGACTTGCGGCTTATGCCTACGGGTCGGTCAACTCCAGTTGTCGGTCGAAAACACACCATATCAGGGAAAAATCAACCCTATCATGCTCACTCCATGGTATCAAACAGGTTCTGATTCTTTGGTGAAAACTCTGTGGCATCCCCTTTCTGTCCTTTCTGTTCAAAGAATGACAGCTCCGTCTTGATGGTGTTTGAGGTGGGCTTGGGTAAGATGAGAAAGATGGCTTTCATAGGATGACCTCCGCTGAACGATGAGCCAGAACTCCACTTTTGACCTCACCCCCCCGCTGCTGTTAGCAACTGACGGTTCTAACAGTGCGGTACTGGCCCAACAGCTAATTGGCCCAGTTGCGCAGCTGCTTTCAACTGCGGACTCAGATCAGCCTGTCCTCGAAATTGTGACGGTGCAACCGCGTCCACCCCGCCGAGTCAAGCTGCCGTCGCTTCCCCGTCGCTCCGATAGCACCCCGAGCCAAACGGAACCTAGTCGTCCTGCTGAAGAAAGCCCTCCCCTTTCAGAACCCGGTGCTTCTCCAGCCCAGTTGCATACCCAGGTTCAGGCTGAGCTGCCAGCGGGTTTACGGATCAACTCTTACATCTGTCAAGGTCGTCCGACCACCGAAATTTTAAACCACGCTCACCGCACCCAGGCAGGCTTGATTGCGGTAGGGTGTCAGGGAAAAGGCGCAACCGAAGAATTGTTTTTGGGGAGTGTGTCGGCGGCGATCGCCCGCTATGCCCCCTGTCATGTCCTGGTTGCTCGGAGATTATCTTCTAAATCGTCTTCTCCCGAATTATCTTCTGATAAATCGTCTTCTGATGAATCGTCTTCTGAGGATGCAGCCCCAAGCTGGCGGCATGTATTGCTGGTGGTCAGTGGCTCAGATGCAACCAAACAGGCGATCGCCCTCACCCGACAGTTGATCCCCATCGGAATTCAGCAGGTAACAGTGCTCTGTGTGCAGCCGCCACTCAATACCCATTATTTGTTTGGAGCCTTTGCAACGCCCACGCCCAGTTGGCAACTGACCCAATCTTTGCAACAGGCCCAGAAAGAGCAAAGCGAGCAGATGGTCCAACAGGCAGAGGCCGCCCTACAGATGCCGGATCTGCAGCCAGATTTGCAGCCAAATTTGCGGGTAGATACGCTGGTGCAAATTAGTGAACCCGGCCCCCTGATCTGCCAGATTGCTCAACAGCGGCAGGTGGATATGGTGATCATGGGCGGCGACTCGTCTCGACGATTTGCTAAAGGCGATCGCCCCCTCCCCGGTCGGCATCCCCGCCTGACTGTGACTGGAGACTATGTCATTCACCATTCGCCCTGCCCCGTTTTGCTCTGTCGGGCGGCTCGCCCCTCCCCTTCTGAATCGACAGCGCCTCAAGCCAAGGTTCAAGCATCAGTGACAAATGAGGCGTCGGTGATAGGTGAGGCGTCGGTGACAGATGGGCAGCGGTGACAGATGGAGCGTCGGTGATAGATGGGAGCGATTCCCGTTAGCTGTTAGACGAGAAGCCCCGCGCTGTACCTGAAGGGTCAGCGTCGGGATGAGAGGCGCATGAGTGAGGGTGCGTTGCCTGAGCAATTCCGTAGGACAGGGAAGACAACAGCGCCCGAAGGAACACACTATCTTCATGGTTTATAGATGCTGAAAAGTGCATGATAACTGGGTTTCAGGCTATAATGCAAATGGTCAATGACCCGCTAGAGCGACTAAAACGCCCCTCATGAGGTAGTAGCGCAGTCTAGAAAGCCTATCCGTCACTGGGAACCTCGAGTAAGCCAAACGGAACGGACAGCAAGTAATAAACTCCTTGGGGCGCAGGGAGCCTGCCCGGTGGATGCCATCAGGCAAGCCAAAAAGTCAGTAGCAGTAGAGGCAACGGCGGATGAAACGGGAAGCCCGTGCTGTATGCGAAGCATCAGCGTCGGGTACGTCACTCTGTAGAATGATAGAAAAAGAATGATAGAAAAACTGATAGCATCTATCGATAGATATTCCCTGTTTTACAGGAAATCTTAAGTTGCAGGCAAGCTTGCCAACGCTCCAGTGATCTATACATCCCCATAATTCATATCCCATAATTTAGTTTGCTCCTCCAGCCCGTACGCCCTCTGTCCTAATTTCTGAAGAAGATTACATGGAGGCATTGCCACAACCCTCGACCAGTTCCGACGCAGTTCTACAGATTTTACTGTTTGTAGATAAGCGACCCAACTCCAGTGAAAAGATTCGCAAAATTCGGAATTATCTTAAGGAACTATCGAGCGATTATCCTTTTGATTTGCAGGTGATCGACGTTGGCGAACAACCCCATCTTGCCGAACATTTCAAACTCGTTGCAACGCCCACTCTAGTCAAGATTTATCCTGAGCCTCGTCAAGTTTTAGCAGGCAGCAATCTAGTTGCACAGTTAGAGACTTGGTGGATGCGTTGGCAGCAATCTGTGACGGAAGAGAGGCTTGAGCCCCAGGCCGATAGCAGCAGCCCTATAGAAACGGGAAATGACTCCTCTATTCACTCAGTGGTTCATTCAGCTGAGCTGATTCGGCTCTCCGACGAAATTTTCCGCCTCAAGCAGGAGAAATCTGAACTTCAGGATCAGCTTCGGTTTAAAGATCGCTTGATTTCTATGCTGGCGCACGATCTGCGTAATCCCCTCACAGCCGCCTCAATTGCCCTAGAAACAATAGAGCTTGCTGCCGAATCGAAAGAAGATGGACGAGAGTCTCGCCTGACGCCAGCCCTGATGTCCCAATTGCTCAAGCATGCCCGCACGCAAACAAAAGCTATTGATCGGATGATTACCGATCTGTTGCAGGCGGCCCGAGGCTCAGGAGTAGAATTGCAGATTCAGCCACAGAAACTAGACTTGCAAGATCTATGCTTTAGTGTGCTCAATCGGCTTCGGGGCCAGTTTCAGGCGAAATCACAACAACTCAAAACTGACATTCCAAACGATCTACCCACCGTCTACGCAGACTCAGAGCGCGTTCAACAAGTGCTGATCAATTTGCTAGATAATGCTATCAAGTACACACCTGAAGGCGGCATCATTCAACTTTCAGCGCTGCACCGAACGTCCCAAAAAGTGCAGATCAGCGTCTGCGATGACGGTCCCGGCATCCCTGAGGAAAACCGGGAGCGCATTTTTGAAGATCGCTATCGGCTACAGCGCGACGAGGGCAAAGATGGCTACGGCATTGGGTTATCCCTCTGTAAGCGGGTGATTCGAGCCCACTATGGCCAGATTTGGGTAGATTCAGTTCCCCATCGAGGCAGTTGTTTTAACTTTACGCTGCCCGTTTACCGAGCCTGATTTAGATCTTCTTAGTATCTGCCTAGACCTTCTCAAACTTCCATTCCAATCGCTGCATAGGGGCTTCTTGCAGCGCTTTGGTGAGAGTTTTGTTATCGCTGAAGATCATCTGGGAGAGGCAAACCGCGTCTACTTCGATTGAAAACTGCTTGGCTTCGAAGGGCCAAGGCTTGACGGCGATCGCCCCATTTTTGAGCTGCACGACATCATAACGCTGGCCATCGGGTCCGGCGGTAATTTCGAGAGCGCGTTCCGCCGCAGGTAGCTGTTGTTGGCAGAGAATCAGGGAAAGGCGATCGCACCAACGCATAAAGGCGTAGGCTTCTGCTGCGACGTCGGGGGACACGTCTAGCTCCTTTTGCCACTGTTTTTGCCGCTTGAGTTGCTGATCTAAAAACTGGTCAATTTCGGCAGATTCCCCCCGTTGGCTGGAATTAAGAAAACAGAGGTGCATTGAAGTTAGCATCGCGACCCATCTGCCCCGATAGATCGCATCGTCTACCATCTTGGCAAGCTGTTCTACGGAAGTTGTTTGATTTAGCGTAAAGTCAAGCGGTGCGCCTGCTTTCGTGAGCTGGTCTTCTTCCCACTCTTTTTCTAAATCATCGTGGTGGGAAATTGCGGCAATGGTTTCGTAGAGGCGAATGGGTGCTTTCTGTCGGTGCCACTGGCCTGCAAGCTGAGCAGCTACAAGCGCATGGGCGCGATGGTAGATAATCTGCCAGCCTGTATCGGTCTGATTTACAATCACGCAGGAACAATCCTCCTTGGATGCCTTTAGATGTTGTGATGAGATGTTGTGATGAGCAGTAAGCGCAAAAAATCAGCGCAAAAAATGGGCAAACGAAATGCAGCTCCTCCGCCAAGAGTAGCTGCATGTGAAGTGAGTACCCATTCCTGATAGGAGAGTAATCAATGACGATGGTTGCTTACCTCACTCTTCAGAGAGATAGCGCTGCTTGTTTTTGATCAGAGGTTGAGGCTGCGATAACCCACTAAACTCGTACAATGGACGAGAAACAGGGACTCACTGCGATCGCATGGCTCGAACTCCCACGCTGAAGTTTGATCGGGGCACTTTAATTCTGCATCCACCGCCGCGCGGCAAATCCTGGATCGACCTAGCTACATGGGATGACCGCATCGAACGATTTCGGGTTCCGGCCTCCGACTATCGGCGTCTGGTGGAGCTATTTCAGGCAGAAGGGACAGCCTTTACCGATGAAGCCAAAGCCTTTAGCCCGATTGAGCTTACCCCCAGCTTTGCAATGGAGCCCTATCCCCATCAACGGGAAGCACTCGATGCCTGGGTCTCCTCTGGGCGACAGGGGGTGGTGGTGCTGCCAACCGCTGCTGGAAAAACCTATTTGGCACAGCTAGCCATGCAGGTAACGCCCCGCAGTGCGCTGATTACAGTGCCAACGTTGGATTTGATGCATCAGTGGTATGCCCATCTAGTCGCAGCCTTTCCCGATGTGGAGGTGGGGTTGTTGGGTGGGGGCTCTCGCGATCGCACTCCCATCTTAGTAGCAACCTACGATAGCGCCGCCATTCACGCCGAAAGCTTGGGCAACAGCTATGCCCTCTTGATTTGCGATGAGTGCCACCATTTGCCTAGCGACTTTAACCGCGTGATTGCCGAATATGCGATCGCCCCCTATCGCCTGGGTCTTACGGCCACCCCCGATCGCTCTGATGGTCGCCATGCTGATCTCGATACATTGCTGGGGCCAGTGGTTTATCACCGCACCGCCGAAGAGCTGGCTGGACATGCCCTCGCTCCCCACGACATCGTCCAGATTAAGGTGAAGCTTTCGCCCCCCGAACGACAACGTTATGACCAGTTGATCGAGACCCGCAACGCCTTTTTACAAGAGTCCAACATTTGGCTGGGCAGTCTCCAAGGGTGGCAGCGGTTTGTGCAAGCTAGCGCTCAGTCTCAGGGTGGACGGCGGGCAATGTTGGCTCATCGAGAAGCACGGGCGATCGCCCTAGGAACCGATAGTAAGCTGCGAGTCTTAGCCGATTTGCTAGGACAGCACTACCCTGACCAAACGCTAGTTTTCACCAACGATAACGCCACGGTTTATCAAATTTCCCAGGAGTTTCTCATTCCAGCCATCACCCATCAAACGCCAGTCAAAGAACGCCATGAGGTGCTGAAGCGCTTTCGAGAAGGGGAATACAAAGTTTTGGCAGCATCCCATGTGTTAAATGAAGGGGTCGATGTGCCAGAGGCCAGCGTAGCCATCTTGTTGTCGGGAACAGGGTCGGCTCGCGAATATATCCAACGATTGGGGCGAGTCTTGCGAAAAGGGCAGGGCAACAAACGGGCGGTTTTGTATGAGGTGGTGGCGGAAGAAACTACAGAAGAACAAGTTTCTCGTCGCCGTCGCACTCCTTCTAAGGCCGAACGCCCCGCCTCATCGCGTCAGCTAGAGTTAGTCCCTTCCCCAGACGAAGCCAAACCCGCCGCGCGGCCACCCTCCCCCATCCGTCCGGCTGCAACCTACCGAGCGGCAGAGCCTGCCAAACAATGGCCCTCAAAGGCAAAGCCTGATCCGGTTACTGAGAATCCTTCTCAGCCACCTAAAACAGATACTGACGATCTGGATTGGTAGAAGTGTTGGAAGCAAAGCTTGAAGCAAGGCTTAAAGTAGTGTCAAAAAAGATGCACCCCAATGTGAACTACCCGACGCTGACCTACGGTACAGCACGGGCTTCCCAATTCATCAGCAATAGCCTTCAGAACTCCATAATTCTATTGGTCTTACATTGCCTCCAAGGGCAGGAGTCCTGGTTCCCAAGACCCATACTTTTTCTTGCAACATGTACCTATTAGCTTGGTTTTCGCTTACGGCAGGGATGGTCAAGACATGACACAATTGTACCAAGATTTGCTCGTTTCCTCATCCACCCCGTCGCTGTTCCATGCTGCGCTTGCAATTCGACTCTGGGGTGGAATCGTCAACTCACTCGCATTCATCCCGACACTCACCTTTCAGGTAGAGTGCGGGGCTTCTGCTGATTTAGCTAAATTTAGTCTTTGCGAATTTTCACGCCTTTATCTAGATATTTAATCAGAGCTTCGCCTAGAGATTCTTCAACTGATTTGGGCTTCGGTTTAGGTTTTGCGAACACACTATCGGTCCACAACAAGAAAATAAGTATGAACACGAAAAGAGGTAAGAGGGGCATAAGAAATAAGTGACTGAGAGGTCAGTTAAGCCTTGGAATCCGTCTAGCTGCGTTGCGCTCCGGACACCTTTGTTTTGCCGTTGGGTAGATCAACCAAAGCTTCATAACCTTGGCGATCGCCCCCATTACTGCTCAAAGGGCCAGAGCAGGTCGGGCAACGAGGGTATCCCACTGATGCTAGACAAACCACAAATGTAGCTTTATTTACATAGATACAACTTTATTTTACTGATTCCTGATATAAAACTAGGCTGGGGCGATCGCCTCACGCAATCTTTAATCTAATCAATCTAATGTAGACATAAGCTTGCTTTTCAGCCTTGACCACTGCTTTTCACTCTTCCAATGGGTTGAAGGCTTAGGCAGTTTTATCTCTCAGAGTCGCTTCTGAGGATAGAGGTTTGTCTTTATCTTTACTGGCAATGTAGAGAGTAAATATCACTCGCATTTACCCCCTCATAACATTGGTTTGACAAGATTTTTGACAAGATAAATTTGGCGGAGTTAGAGACAATGAAATACCTTAAAGCATTCTATTTTTTCCCGGTCTTCATGTTGCTGACAGTTTTTGCCGCACCTCAGCAAGTTAAGGCCCAAACTCAACAGCCTCCCGAAACCACGACTCCTGCAACGACAGATCCTGCAACGACAGACCCCAACGTACAGCAAGTGCAACCTGTCCCTGAAGCTCAGCCTGCACCTGGAGTTCCCTGGGAAGATCCTTATGATCAGTCGATGCGGTTGGGATATGCAGCTTCTCAAGCAGGTGATCCGTCTACGGCAGTGATTTACTTTAGCAATGCCCTAGCGATCCGACCGGGCGATCGCCTTGCCACCATCGCCTACTGGAACATGATCGACCAACTCGAACGGATGGGCGCGACTGAACCTGATGCAGCTCCGACTGGGGAAGCAACTGATTATGATCGCTTTATGCGGATTGGTTACGAAGCAAGCGCTAATCGGGATTACCAGACCGCTCTGATTAATTTCCAGAGAGCCTTAAATGAACGTCCAAATGATCCCTATGCAGCTCAGGCAGTTTTGAATGTTTCCACCTATATCGAGAGGGAGCGCTAGTAAGGCAGGGGCTTTATTACGGCCCACCAAAATCTCTCCAGACCCACTTCCCAAACCTTTGTCCGCCATCTGCAACGCTGGCATTTGCATTTTAAAGAATCAAAATCCTGCTCGCGTTTTAGCTCGTTATCAGCTGAGGCAGTTGCAGGGGGCGATCGCCTCTACGCTGCGTCGGTAAGGCCGCGACCTGGATATCTCTACCCAAGCCCATTTAGAAGACGTTCAAGATCGAATTACCAAAGCGCTGAATGCCCAACTCCAGGCCACATAGAGCTACTTTCCAACCCGTTGATTCTCTCATGAATTGCCCCTAGCAGACTTAACCCAGATCGCTTAGCCTGCTACACTCGTTAGCACTCCCCCTCCTAGAGTGCTAAATTCTACAGTAGAGAGCTGTTAAGTCTGGATATGGCAAAAATAGTAGTATTTGACGAAGCATCTCGGCAGGCCCTCGAACGAGGTGTCAATGCCCTTGCAGATGCAGTAAGAATTACGTTAGGGCCGAAAGGTCGCAACGTTGTGCTGGAGAAAAAATTTGGCGCTCCAGACATTGTGAACGATGGGATCACCATTGCCAAAGAGATTGAGCTGGAAGATCCACTCGAAAATACCGGAGCTCAGCTGATCCGCGAAGTTGCCTCCAAGACTAAAGACATCGCGGGCGATGGCACCACCACAGCCACCGTCTTGGCTCAGGCTATGATTCGGGAAGGCTTGAAGAATGTAGCCGCCGGAACCAACCCCGTCAGTCTGCGACGAGGCATCGAAAAAACCATCGCTAGACTCGTCACCGAAATTGCAGCAGTAGCCAAGCCCATTGAAGGCAATGCCATCACTCAAGTTGCCACCGTTTCGGCTGGAAACGACGAAGAAGTCGGCAACATGATCTCTGAGGCAATGGATAGAGTCGGCAGAGATGGCGTCATCACGGTTGAAGAATCCAAGTCTCTGGCAACTGAGCTAGAGGTGGTAGAAGGGATGCAAATCGACCGGGGCTACATTTCTCCCTACTTTGTCACCGACCAAGAACGGATGGTGTGTGAGTTGGAAAATGCTCGCATCCTATTGGTAGACAAGAAGATCAGCAATATTCAGGACTTGGTTCCCGTCCTAGAAAAAATTGCCCGTGCTAGCCAACCTCTGGTGATCATTGCGGAAGATACAGACGGTGAAGCGCTCGCGACACTGGTTGTCAACCGCTTGAGAGGCGTTCTCAATGCTGTGGCGATCAAGGCCCCTGGATTTGGTGAGCGGCGCAAGGCGATGCTGCAAGACATCGCAGTTTTGACCGGTGGACAGGTCATTTCTGAAGACATTGGTCTCAGCTTAGATACTGCGACTCTAGAGATGCTGGGTGTTGCTCGCAAGGTGACCATCACCAAAGACAGCACCACCATCGTGGCTGAAGCTGCAAACAAAGCAGATGTCGAAAAGCGGGTCACTCAAATTCGCCAAGAATTGGAGAGAGCTGACTCTGACTACGACAAAGAAAAACTTCAGGAGCGGTTGGCAAAGCTTTCTGGCGGCGTTGCCGTGATCAAAGTGGGTGCTGCAACCGAAACCGAGTTGAAAAACCGCAAGCTGCGAATTGAGGATGCTCTCAACGCGACCAAAGCGGCTGTTGAAGAAGGAATCGTTCCCGGTGGCGGCACGACGCTGCTTCACCTCACCAAGCAGTTGGGCGAGTTCAAAAGCAGCCTGTCGAAGGAAGAGCAAATTGGTGCTGATATTGTGATCAAAGCACTGGAAGCTCCTCTGCGCCAGATTGCAGATAATGCTGGTGTTGAAGGCACTGTGATTGTTGAAAAAGTCCGCGATATGGACTTCAACATGGGTTACAACGCCTTGACCAATCAGTTTGAAGACATGATTGCCTCTGGAATTATTGACCCCGCTAAGGTCGTACGTTCTGGTGTGCAAGATGCTGGCTCTGTAGCCAGCATGGTGATCACCACAGAGGTGCTTGTGGTCGAGAAACCTGAACCCGCAGGCGCTGCTGCACCCGATATGGGCGGCATGGGCGGTATGGGCGGCATGGGTGGCATGGGTGGCATGGGTGGCATGGGCATGATGTAGTGATCATGATCTAGTGCTAGCGCCACCTAGCTAGACTGTTTGCTTCAGTTTAAAACTGGTTTGGGGGAGGGGCGATCGCCTCTCTCCCTTATTTTTGAGGCCCTTCCGGACTGGGGATGCCAGAAGAGCCGTCTAATTGCATACAATCGCGGTGTAGGACTTCTCATCCGCACTCATGGTCAATCAAAAATCTCAGGATTCCAAAAGCAACTTGCAAATAACTAGCCGAGATGGGATTTCCCCTGAAGAGGAAGAATCCTACATGGACGATTACTTCTATGAAGAACCGGGCAGCCTCCCAGGTACGCTCAACATTGATGCAGATGCCCCTCACCCTCAGATCATTCTGATTGACTACAGTGAGGCCTCCGCGACTCGACTGCAGATGCCAACGCCAGAAGCTTGTGCCCCGCATCTCGATACACATTCAGTGTCGTGGGTGGATGTACAAGGGTTAGGAAGTGTAGATGTGTTGCAGCGACTGGGGAAGGTGTTTGGCCTGCATCCCCTCGTGTTAGAAGATATTGTCAACGTTCCGCAGCGTCCCAAGATTGAGGAATACGATAAACAACTGTTGATCATCGCTCGCATGGTGATGCCGAGGCCATCGGGTCAAGGATTTTTTAGTGAGCAGGTTAGCTTTATTTTGGGAGAGCACTATCTGCTGACGGTTCAGGAAGAGCCTGAGATGGATACGTTTGACTCAGCGCGCGATCGCATCCGCACTGCCAAAGGCGCAATTCGGAAGCAAAAGGCAGATTATCTAGCCTATACGCTCCTGGATACTATTATTGACGGGTTTTTCCCAGTCTTAGAAGACTACGGTGAACAGATTGAAGCGTTAGAAGATGAAGTCATCGCCCGTCCGACCCGTCAGACGCTAGAGAAGATTTACGATCTGAAGCGCGAACTGCTCGCGTTGAGGCGCTCAATTTGGCCCCAGCGGGATGCCATCAACAGCTTGATTCGCGACGGTAGTGATCTGGTTAGCCCCGAGGTTCGCATCTATCTACGCGATTGTTATGACCATGCCGTGCAGGTGCTCGATATGGTCGAAACTTATCGAGAACTCGCATCCAGCTTGATGGATGTCTATTTGTCAGCCGTCGGCAACCGGATGAACGAAGTAATGAAGCTGCTCACGGTGGTGTCGAGCATTTTTATTCCACTCACCTTCATTGCCGGAGTCTACGGCATGAACTTTAACCCAGATGAGTCGCCCTTCAATATGCCAGAACTGGGTTGGTATTGGGGATATCCAATGGTGTTGATTTTGATGGGGGCGATCGCAGCAGCATTAATCTTCTTCTTCTGGCGACGCGGCTGGTTTGAAAATTTTTCCACGATCGCCCGCGACAAGTGAGACCAGTGAGACAAATTTGCTGGGCAAAAATCAGCGAGTGGTAGGATTTCTAGAACATCGTTGCTCAGCTTGAGCGGGTGGCTCTCAGTTTCAAGCTCATTCTTCAAGCTCGTTCTTCAAGCTCATTTTGTACCCGTTACTCTTGACCCATGGATCTTAAGGCTCTTATCCGCGACATTCCAGACTTTCCCAAACCGGGCATCATGTTCCGGGACATTACCACTCTGCTTCGCAACCCAGACGGGCTACGCTATACGGTCGATACCCTGGCAGAAAAATATGCCGATCTTGAAATTGACTATGTGGTTGGCATGGAGTCACGGGGCTTTATCTTTGGCACGCCTTTGGCTTATCAGCTGGGTGCAGGATTTATCCCTGTGCGGAAACCGGGCAAGCTGCCAGCGGCAGTGCATACGATTGAGTATGAGTTGGAATATGGCACAGATCGGCTAGAAATGCACCAGGATGCCTTCCATCCCGAAAGTCGAATTTTGGTTGTGGATGACCTGATCGCGACGGGTGGGACGGCTGCTGCGACAGCAAAACTGATTCAGCGATCGCAGGGCTGTCAACTCGTTGGTTTTGGTTTTATCATCGAGCTAACGGGCCTCAACGGACGCCAAACGCTGCCAGCAGATGTTCCAGTTGTGAGCCTCGTCCAGTACTAGTTGCTCAAATCGTTTCCCCAAAATCGTCCCTGCTTACTCTGAGGCAGACGCCCTTATGACTCCGACGCCCATTTCTCCGGCCCAGCAACGTCTCAAGCTGTTTTCCCGAAACGCAACTCGCTTCTTCACAAGCGATACGTTCGTGTATGTCGCCAAACGGCTTTTGCAGGCACTGTTAACGCTGTTTTTAGCGTCTGCCCTCAGCTTTTTTATCATTCAGCTGGCCCCCGGCAACTTTCTGGATGCCTTGCGGCAAAATCCTCAAATTGCGCCTGAAACCCTGCAAAGCTTAGAAGAACGGTTTGGGTTAGATCGACCTGCAATCGAACAGTATTTTCGTTGGTTGCAGCAAATTATTACTCGGGGTGACTTTGGTGAAAGCTTTGCTTACAACCGCTCGGTCACATCCCTACTAGCAGAGCGCATCCCGGCGACGCTGTTGTTGTCGATTGGCTCTATTTTGATTACTTGGGCGATCGCCATCCCCCTCGGCATCATCGGCGCAGTCCATCAAAATAAACGTAGCGATCGCATCCTTCGCGTCGTTAGCTACATGGGCCAGGGCTTTCCCACCCTGATTACAGGTCTACTGTTGCTATTTTTAGCTCAAAATCTGTCGCCCATCTTCCCCATTGGCGGCATGACCAGCATCGATCACGCCGACCTCAATCCCATTGGCCGAGTGCTAGACATCGCGTGGCACATGATCTTGCCCACTCTAGCCCTGAGCATTACTGGCTTCGCGGGCTTACAACGCATTACGCGAGGCGAGCTACTCGATGTCTTGCGACAAGACTATATCCAAACGGCACGGGCCAAGGGGTTGCCCGAAAACCGAGTGATTTATGTCCACGCGCTCCGGAATGCTGTCAATCCGCTGGTGACGCTGCTGGGTTTCGAGTTTGCGGCCCTGCTGGGGGGATCCTTCATTACTGAAAATTTCTTTAACTGGCCTGGATTAGGGCGGCTCATTTTACAAGCTGTCACAGCTCAAGACCTGTATTTGGTCATGGCTAGCCTAATGATGGGGGCCGTCATGCTGATCATCGGCAACCTCCTGGCTGATTTGATGTTGAGGAGCGTTGATCCTCGTATCAACCTAAAGGATATGAACTAACTCATGCTCTCTCAGATTTACTACCTCATTCGCTCTCGCAAAGATGGTCAGTATCTCGTTGCCCATCCCCAAACCGCTTCGGAGGCTTCCCAAAAGCCCGATCCGGGCTACCTGCTCATGTTTCGCGAACACTTTGACGCGCTGAGCTACCTCAACAAGTATGCCTCCGATGTCACCAATCAGTTTGCAGTAGAGTCGGTCCCTGGCACACAGCTGAATGCACTGCTGAGTCGCTGGAGCTTCAAGGGGTTTGGCATCGTGCAAGATCCACTCATCCCACGAGTAGAGTTCTTCTCTCGGGGCTAGTTGGCTAGTTACCACGAGTCATCATAACTAGTTGATCTGAATTCGCACCGTCTGGACACCTTCCTCTACGTTGACTTCCACAATTTGAGGAGAACTGGTCTTGGGAATGATACTAATCTGACCATTACACTCTAGGAGCGCCAGTTTGACTTGCTGAGGATCCGTGAGCTTTGCCTTGAGTCGCATCGATTCTTCTAGGTCATTGCGGCTGATATGGTTGGCTTTCATTGCCCTGGGATTCACTTCTCCATCTTCAATCAAAGTTTGAGCACAGCCCTTGAGCAGGGGATCGAGGGCCTTGAATCGGACGGCGATCGCTGAAAACAGGGCATGAAGGCCAACCAAAACCGCAGCCGACAACAGGGTTCCTACAAACGGCACCGCACTGTTGATGGCTCGACTCAGCGTAGATCCTAAGATGATGCCGAGTAAAACATCCATTGCCGCATGTCTGCCAATAAAGCGGCGATCGCCCCCCACCCGCATCAAAACCAGAGCGGCTCCATAGATCACAGCCCCTCGCACCGCCACTTGCCAAATCGTTAAGGAGTCGGCTCCTAAACCAAACGCTCCTTCTACTGAACTTCTCAACATCTCAATCATGCTTCTTTCCTCAATCCATCTCACCCATGTTTCTGATTGATCAGCCTTGTCTTGACCTATTGCTAATCCAGCACCCCTTTTTCAGCCATCGTCACATCGTCAAACTCCTGGGTGCGAGTTGTCGTCTGGGTTGAGGCAACACTATCCCAGGTCCAGCCGTCATGATGAAGCAGTGCCAGCAAGAGTTGGCGACGCTGGCTGATCAACTCAACCCCCTGATAAAACTCTCGTTCTTTGACAGTTGGAATTTGGGCTCGATACAGCAGACCCAAACAGGGCGGCGGCGGCGATTCTGGAGCAGGGTCGATATAGGCAGAACGCAGCGTTTTTAAGAAAACAGAACAGGCTCTGCGGGCAGAACGCAGAGCAGCCGGATCGGGTCGTGCCTCCTCTTCAACGCCATAGAGCAGAAAGGTGAGCGCTTCGTCTAACGCAACCAAGCTCTGAGCAAGGACTCTGGAACGATCAACGCTATGAAAATAGTGCAGGATCGGATAGGTCAAATATTTCTCACTAATCCCAACGACTAAGGGGGTTAGCGCAATCAAATGTTGGTCAAACTGGCCAAAGTCTTTACCATTCCAGGCACGGGAAATGATTTCATCGGGAGAGCCACCCAGTGCCGCAATGTAGAGAGAGAGTTGGCGTTGCTGAGTCGCAGCGCTTACAACTGGAAGCAAGTATGCAATGCACAGCGATATTAAGAAAAAGCCATTGGTAGAGGCGATCGCCGTCACAATTTGCCAAATAGCTCCTTTTGGCTCAAAGTCTCCCAGGCCCAATGTAGAGAGGGTGTAGCCCGTGAAATAAATTCGCTCTGTAAAGCTAGCAGGAATATCCGTTTGGGTATTCATTACTGCCGTTTCTACCGCGCTAAAAATTAAAGTCCAACCTAACCAAGTTAAGCTAAACCATAAAACTGGCAGACCTACCAAAATCGTCCGGCCCGTCATCACGAGGAGACGATGATTGGGCTTCCACTGGTGTATTTGGAGCGATCGCCTCCAAATACAGGCAGAAATCCAAGTGGTAAGCGGCCCTCCGCCTTTGACAGTCAACGTGGTAACTAGAACATCTACTGTTGCTAGCAACAACAGACAGATCCCCAGAAGTACCATCAAGCTCGACATTGCGCTCTCACATCAGCATGGTCAAATGGACTCTTTAAGCCTCTAGGGTACTGCGGTTTCCACGACCCTAGCCTGTATCGGGAGAGGGAAGCATCAAGGCGACTCAAGACAACTCAACCGGTTGCGCTTAGCCTTTTGCGCTTGGCCTTTTGCTAGGGCCAAGTAGCGACCAAATTTGAGATAAAATACTGATTCGCTGCTGCGATATTTCGCGCTCCCAGCCAGCTTATTTTCTGCTCAGCTTCAGTTACGTCAGTTTCAGTTAACGCATAAACCCATGACCCAGCACTACCGCATTACCCTCCTTCCCGGCGATGGCATTGGCCCTGAGATCATGGCCGTAGCGGTAGCAGTGCTGAAGGAAGTGGGGCAACAGCTTAACATTGGCTTTGAGTTTCAGGATGCCCTGATTGGAGGATCGGCAATCGATGCCACAGGAACGCCTCTACCTGAAGCGACGCTGGAGCAGTGCCGAAACAGCGATGCCGTCTTGCTCGCCGCCATTGGTGGACATAAATGGGATACTCTGCCCTCCGATCGCCGTCCTGAACGAGGATTGCTAGGACTGCGGGCCGGATTAGGACTCTTCGCCAATCTGCGCCCTGCTCAAATTTTGCCACAGCTGGTTGATGCCTCCTCCCTCAAGCGCGAGATTGTGGAAGGGGTTGACATCATGGTGGTGCGCGAACTCACAGGTGGAATTTACTTTGGACAACCCAAAGGCATTTTCACGACCGAGTCAGGCGAAAAGCGCGGCGTCAATACAATGGCCTACACCGAATCTGAAATCGATCGGATTGGTCGCGTTGCGTTTGAGATCGCCCGCAAGCGGGGCAGCAAGCTTTGTTCGGTCGATAAGGCCAATGTGCTAGACGTGTCCCAACTCTGGCGCGATCGCATCACCCAACTTGGCACAGAATATTCCGATGTCGAGCTATCCCATCTCTATGTAGACAATGCTGCCATGCAGCTAGTGCGCTGGCCCAAACAGTTTGACACCATTGTGACCGGAAACCTATTTGGCGATATTTTGTCCGACGCTGCCGCCATGCTCACAGGCAGTATTGGGATGTTACCCTCGGCTAGTTTGGGCGAGTCTGGGCCAGGTGTCTTTGAACCCGTCCATGGATCTGCCCCTGATATTGCGGGCCAAGACAAAGCCAACCCGATCGCCCAAGTGCTGAGTGCTGCCATGATGCTACGCTACGGACTAGATGAACCCGAAGCGGCCAACCGGATTGAGCAGGCGGTGTTGAAGGTTTTGGAACAGGGCGATCGCACCGGAGATATCATGTCTCCTGGTATGAATCTCCTCGGTTGCCAAGGCATGGGATCAGCTTTAATTCAGGCGTTGCAAGCATCTGCCACTTAGAAACCTGAGCACCGTCTGAGCGCAATCTGGACGCAATCCGGGTGCAATCTGGGTGCAATCCGGGCGCGAAAAATATCCTAATTTTCAGGCTGGGCCAATTTTTCTATCAAAGAATTCAATATTCTTGCTGTAATTCAGCAAATGCACTAGAGTCTAGCTAGCGAATTGGGATACGTGGGTGGTATACGCTTCACAGCAAACGACAGGACAAAATCGAAGAGTCGGCCTAGACAACAATGCTTCACCTCAAGGAAGTCAATTTGACTTTTCTGCCTTGCTAGATCCTTCCCTGCTGCAGGCAGCCCGACAGATTTATCGCACCTATTACGAAGTTCATCCCGATCAGGTTCAACGACCGCTGGGGGTGGCGATCGATCGCTATACCTATCGGGGTAAGCTCATTTTTACTGGCAAGCCCGTGCTTCTCCCTCAAGAATGCTTCGTTCCCTTTAATCAGATCGAAGCAGAAATCTACTAGCCCCACGGCTGCCGATTGACAGAATGGATGCTTTATTTTCTGGGTTTACCACCCTGATCGTGTTTGTGCTGGGTGCCTCGATCGGCAGCTTTCTAAATGTTGTGATCTATCGCGTTCCCGCCGGACTGTCGCTACTGTTTCCACCCTCCCGCTGTCCTCACTGCCTCAATCGGCTTAAGAGCTACGACAATGTCCCTGTATTGGGCTGGCTCTGGCTCAAGGGACGATGCCGCTATTGCAGACAACCCATTTCTATTCGTTACCCACTAGTCGAAGCCGCAACGGGTCTTCTATTTTTATGGGTATTTTGGTCGTTTGGCTGGTCAGTTTTTGCCGTAGGCTATTGGGCCTTTGTGAGTTGGTTGCTGGCCCTATCCCTGATTGACCTCGACACGATGACCCTACCCAATCCGCTGACACAGTCTGGATTGGTCGCAGGTTTGATCTTTCAAGTCGCCGTAGGCTGGACAGCTTCTCCAGGGTTAACAGGCATCCCCAGCCAACTCATGGCTGGCATCGTCGGCGCAGTTTTGGGCATCTGGCTGTTTGATATCCTCACCATTGTGAGTTCGGTCGCCTTTGGCCAAACGGCAATGGGGGGAGGAGACGCCAAACTTGCCGCCATGATGGGTGCGTGGTTGGGTTGGAAAGGCTTGCTACTGGGTGGTTTTTTGGCCTGCGCGATTGGCGCATTTGTGGGAGGGGGGGCGATCGCCATCGGCCTGCTCAGTCGGCGTCAGCCCATGCCCTTCGGGCCATTTCTGGCCATGGGAGCCGTTCTCGCCGCCTTTTTTGGAGACGCCTTGATCTCCGCTTACCTACAGGTTTTCTTTCCCTCTCTCTAGCTGAAGCCAGGACTGCCGCTTGCGTCACTTCAAAACTAGACTCACAAAACTAGACTCAAACTAGACTGAGATAGTTCAACTGAAACAGTTAAACTCAAAACAACAGACGCAGATAATCAAGCTTAGATTTCAGATTCAGATTCCCTATCAGATTCCCTAAAAGTCACTTCCCTCCTCTGTCCTCTGATAAAATCATTTCGTGTCCTGGATTACCCTAAAAACAACTGGCACTCATTGGGAAGCAGAGCTGATGCAGCAAATCTTAGCTGCTCACGAAATTCCGGCCCGAGTCGTGGACCAAGGGATTGGGTCTTATTTTGGCGCGGGCAGTCCAGCAGCTCTACAAGTTCGCGTTGAAGATCAATGGACCGCTTTGCTGTTGCTCAGCCCAGTCGAAGGAAACGCTGCGGACACGCAGGGAGGAGCATTTGAATAGCGGCAGCGTCAGTATTACATCAACCTACTCATAAACTACTGTTTTCATGTCCCTATTTGATTGGTTCGCAAATCGACGGAAATCTGACCCCATTAGCAAAGACCGCCAAGAGCGAGAGATTGCCGATGGTCTCTGGAGCAAGTGTGAAGCTTGCGGAGTATTGACCTATACCAAAGATCTACGTGCAAATCAGATGGTTTGCCTGGAATGTGGGCACCATCATCGCATCTTTAGTGATGAACGCATCCGCCAGCTGATCGATGTCAATACCTGGCGACCCTTAGACGAAGCATTACAACCCGTTGATCCGCTCAAGTTTCGCGATCGCAAGCCCTACAGCGATCGCGTCCGAGAAACCCAGGAAAAAACAGGTCTTACCGACGCAGTCCAGACTGGATTGGGGCAGCTCGAAACCCTCCCGGTTGCCTTAGGAGTTATGGATTTTCGGTTTATGGGCGGCAGCATGGGCTCTGTCGTCGGCGAAAAGCTCACCCGCATGATCGAACGAGGCACTCGCGAACGACGCCCCGTGATCATCGTCTGTGCATCGGGCGGTGCACGGATGCAGGAAGGAATGCTGAGCCTGATGCAAATGGCTAAAATCTCAGCCGCGCTAGAGCGTCATCGCGAAAATAGCCTGCTTTACATCCCCGTCTTAACCCATCCCACCACGGGAGGCGTCACAGCCAGCTTTGCCATGCTGGGAGATATCATCATTGCCGAGCCCCAAGCCACGATTGCTTTCGCTGGGCGGCGTGTGGTGGAGCAAACCCTGCGCGAAAAACTTCCCGACGATTTCCAAACGGCAGAATATCTTTTAAACCACGGCTTTGTAGACGCAATTGTGCCTCGGACTCAGCTGACAAAGACGTTGGCTCAGCTGATTCGTCTGCACCAACCCTACGGACACACTCCCCATTTTGTCCGGGTTCCAGATACGCTGCCCGTTCGCACCATGAGCCCCGACTAATCTAACCCTGATGGCGCTACCCACGGTGATTCTACCGGGCTACTTAGCCGGAGCAGAGCCTTATCTTGCTCTAGAGCAGGCTCTTACAGACTTAGGCTACCCAGCCGTTACCGTTCCTCTGACCCGCTGGAACTGGGTGCCAACGGTGGGCGGTCGCTCAATCACGCCGATCCTACGCCAGCTCGATCAGACTGTGCAGCAAGTTCGCCAGCGCTATGGCACTGAGCAGATTAATCTGATTGGCCACTCAGCGGGAGGTTGGATCGCCCGCATCTATTTGGGGGAAAAGCCCTACGCGATCCATCCCGGTGATGATGAAGTATCTGGTCTCTGGCATGCTCGCGCTCAGATCAACACGTTGATCACGCTGGGGACGCCTCACATCAGCCAGGAACGCTGGACAAAACGCAATCTCAACTTCGTCAATGACACCTATCCTGGCGCTTTCTATCCAGATGTCCGCTATGTCTGCGTGGCAGGGAAGGCTGTCTATGGTCAGCGCAGTTGGGGCACCTGGTTTACCTACAGCAGCTATGAACTTACCTGCGGCAAGGGAGACTGCTGGGGTGATGGCATTACCCCCATCTCAGCCGCCCATCTGGCGGGAGCAGAAAACATCACGTTGGATGGAGTTGTCCATTCCCCTCGACCTGGCGCAACTTGGTACGGCTCCCCTGAAGCTGTTCAAGAGTGGGTGTCCTATCTGGCTTGAAGTGGCAACCAGACTGTATGCCCCGCTACATGGATTTTGCGGTCGCAAGTGATATTATTTCCTAAATCTTGAAAGCCCTCAGCCCTACATCTCACAATCTTGATCTTGAGACTTGAGATGCAAAATTTACAGCAGGAAAGTGCTTGTATGGGCGGAGCTTGGGCATATTGAGATCGCAATTCAAGGAATCCATCAACATGAGACGAACTATCGCTGCGTTGCTGAGCACATTTGTACTGCTTGGCACTCTTCCTGCTACGGCGCAACCTGATAGTCAATTAACTTATTCTCAGGATGATTTACAGTTTTTGGCCTGGATCGAGCAACAACTCGCTGAGCAAAATGTGAATCCTGAAATTATGCCCAGCGATGTCAAGATTTTGGCGGCTCAGGATTACTGTTCTCGGTTGGACGAGGGAGAAACTGTGGCTCAGTTGCGCGCGATCGCCACAGACCGCGCCAGCCAGGTTGACAACCCAGAGTCAAGACGGCTCATGACGGTCTTGCTAGATACGATTTTGTCTGGAGGGCTGACTTACTACTGCCCTGAATATCTTTCCCAAACGGATTACGCCTAGCGGCCCCTACCGATCCAATCCGTTGATTTCGTTCAAGCTAGCCTTGCTATCTAACGCGGTGTCCTTTTTCCCACAAATTCTAGAGGAATGTGTAGGCTGGAGTTATGGTAGCGAGGTGCAGCTATGGCAAAGCTCAGTCAGCGGCGATCGCAAAACACGGATGGCGATTTCTATGTCGATCGCACCTGTATCGACTGTGATACCTGCCGTTGGATGGCTCCAGAAATCTTTCATCAGGCTGGGGATCAGTCAGCCGTTTATCATCAGCCGACCAATGGGGCAGAGCGACTGCGGGCAATGCAAGCACTCCTAGCCTGCCCCACCGCCTCAATTGGCACGGTTGAGAAGCCAACAGACATCAAACAGGCGCAGCAAAGTTTTCCCGTCCTGGTCGCAGAAAACGTCTACCACTGCGGCTACCATGCTGAGGATTCGTTTGGAGCGGCTAGCTACTCTATCCAACGCCCAACCGGCAACATTCTGGTCGATTCGCCGCGATTTGCACCGCCCTTAGTAAAGCAAATTGAAGCGATGGGCGGCATTCGGTATTTGTATCTGACCCACCGAGATGATGTAGCCGACCACCAAAAGTTTCATGAACATTTTGGCTGCGATCGCATTCTGCATACCGATGAAATCAGCCGCAGCACTGAAACAGTTGAGATTCAGCTCACAGGCCACGACCCGATTCAGCTCGAGCCCGATTTGCTAATCATCCCGGTTCCGGGCCACACCAAGGGTCACACCGTTCTTCTTTACAACGAGACATTTCTTTTCACAGGCGATCACCTGGCTTGGTCTGCTCAACTCAACCACCTCTATGCGTTTCGGCGCGCCTGCTGGTATTCCTGGCCCGAACTGGTTAAATCCATGCACAAACTAGCCGATTACTCGTTTGAGTGGGTACTGCCAGGTCACGGGCGTCGTTATCATGGCGATCGCGCTACCATGCAGCAGCAAATGCAGCAGTGTCTAGAGTGGATGCTGCAAACTGCATAGAGGACTTGAGCAGAAAACTGCTTGCCCAAAAGAAGCAATCTAGGGCAGGGGTGGCAACTGGTAAACCTGCGAAAGGGATTATCTTTATCTAGAGATTTGGCGTAGTATAGACGTTATTTCAACGTAAAGACACTACATCTAGAGTCGCCACCCCTGGAGAATTTGCCCTATGGTTCAAGATCTCGAACGCACACGCCAGACAAGTCAATTTCCAGAATCTGCTCCAGCTGCGAATTCTGTCTTCTACAGAACCTATAGCCGTCGGGGCGAAAAAACGGAAAACTTGCGGGAAACCTGGGATGAGGTGTGCGATCGCACCTTGCAAGGCATCATTGAACTGGGCAAACTCACCCCTGAGCAAGCTGACATTCTCAGCCGGATGCAGCGCCAAATCAAAAGCTTGCCGTCGGGTCGGTGGCTTTGGGTTGGTGGCACAGACTGGATTGCAAAACAAGACAACTTTTCTGGAGCCTACAACTGCACCAGCACCAACGTCGTAGACTGGCAGTCCTTTGGTCTGATGATGGATCTGGCCATGATGGGGTGTGGGACAGGTGCAGTGCTGGAGCCCAAATATATTGAGCAACTTCCCACCATTCGGAATACCCTGACTATCGTCATGCAGGGCGACATCGGCACCACTCCCGCCGAGCAACGTCGCACCCAAACCGAAGTGCAGATCGAGGGCGATCGCGTTCAGATTCAGGTCGGAGACAGTCGTCAAGGCTGGGTAAAGTCTTATCAAACCCTCTTAGAGCTTTCCACCGACGAACGCTTCTCCGGAGCCATTGAAGCCCATATCGATCTCAGCGATGTTCGCCCCGCTGGTGAGCGCCTCACTGGGTTCGGTGGCGTTGCCAATCCTGTCCGGCTTCCCGGCCTCTACGAGCGTTGCGCCAATATCCTCAACAAAGCCCTTGGACGCAAGCTCAACTCTGTCGAATGCTGTCTTCTAATCGACGAAGCGGCGGCCTGTGTCGTCGCCGGAAACATTAGACGCTGCCTGCCCGAAGACGCCCTGGTACATACTGACAAGGGTTTGGTTGCCATCAAAGATGTACAGGTGGGTGATTGGGTGCAAACCCCCCTGGGTTTCCGGCGTGTCGTGAATAAGTTTGACCAAGGCGTCCAGGATGTCTACGAAGTTGAAACCAATGGTCCCCTGCCTAGAGCAACGTTGAATCACCGCGTGGCAGTTCTGGCTGACGCTAATGGCGAGGTGCAGTGGAAGCGGGTAGATCAACTAGAAGTAGGCGATCGCCTAATGCACAACACCCAAAGCCTGCCGGGTACAGTGACAACACTGCCTGTGGACTTCACGGCTGAACGACCAGATCGCAGCCGTACGGCGAAGGATCTGACGATTCCAACCCTGACGGCTGATGTGGCTTGGCTAATTGGCTATACCCACGGTGATGGCTACGTGGCCTTGGGTCGTAATAAACACGGCAAGCCCTATGGTCGGGTGGAGTGGGCCATGAATGCCAACGATGCTGTGCTTACCCAAGGTCTGCAAGGCAAGCTAGATCGGGCCTTGGCCCAGTTTGGCCTCACCGCCACCCATGGCACGGTAAATGGTGAGAACACCGCTAAGTCGGTCTGCTCATCAATTCGCCTGGCGGAATATTTCCATCGCTCCATCAAGCAGGCGGCTCAGCCCCTGACGGTACCGACCTTCATTCTGCAAGGTTCCATCGACATTAGAGCCGCTTACCTAGCAGGATTGATGGATAGCGACGGTGCGCTTAACAGTCGGCCTCCCCACCTGGTGACGACAGTTTACCCTACCTTTGCCCGTCAGGTGGCAGCAGTGCTTTCTAGCCTGGGGATTGCTGGAGGGGTCAACCTTACTCGTCCTCAGAAAGATAGCTGGCAGGCCAAATACAACGTCACCATTCCCGCTTTCAAAGGGCAATACAATAACCTGATTGCCCCCCATTCCATCAAGGGTGAACTTCGTCAGGGACTGAAAATGTATGGCTTCACGGTACCTGCACCCCTGATGCGCGAGGTGTATACCTACAGCGAAATGCGCGGTATGGGCTTTGAAGGGTCTCGGCAAGTGGATGCGAATTATGAGCGCTACATCGCCGAGGCTGATGTTAATCTCGATATTCCGGTCACGGTTAAGGGTATCGGTAGCTATACCTCCATTCAAACCTATGACATTGAGGTAGAAGAAGCCCACTGCTTCTACTGTGATGGCTACCTCACGCATAACTCAGCGGGCATGCGGCAATTCGACAGCAATGATCAGATCGCAGCTGGAGCAAAAGAAAACCTGTGGATGCAGGATGCAGAAGGCAACTGGCGGATTGATCCCGAACGGGATGTCCTCCGAATGGCCAACCATACTCGCGTCTTCCATCACAAGCCGACGCTAGAAGAGTGTATGGCCTCAGTCCAAAAGCAGTTTTACTCTGGCGAAGGGGCAATCCAGTGGGCTGGGGAGGCGATCGCCCGCAGCAGCAGCGACATCCTCACCACACCTGCACTCAAAGCCGAGTTTTTGCAAGCCTATGAGCAGGGACAAGGTCAGCAATGGCTGAGCACCCACTTCCCTGATATGTCAGCGGTAGAAATGAGCGATCGCCTAGGGCGGTATGGTCTCAACCCCTGCGGCGAGATCTTAGGCGAAAACTTCCACTGCAATCTAGCTGAAGTCCATCTCAACCAGCTTGATCCTCATAACCCCCAAGAGCAGGAAACAGCCTTTACTGCAGGTGCATTGTCCGTCGCAGCACTGCTCAATCACAAATTTGTGGAGCCTCGCTACCAAAACTCCCGCGCCTCTGACCCCATTGTCGGCGTTTCCTTCACGGGGCTGTTTGACTTCTTCGTGCAGGCCTTCGGCGTAGAGTGGCTGCGCTGGTGGGAAGCTGGCCGACCCAATACGGTTACAGGCCTAGAATTTAAGGCACGGGAGCAGGAATACCTGACTCGCTGGAAAGACATCGTGCATCGGGTCGTGTGGGATTATTGCGATCGCCACGGACTCGAACGCCCCAATCGTTGTACTACCGTGCAACCCGCTGGCACCAAATCTCTGCTGACGGGTGCAAGTCCTGGCTGGCATCCGCCCAAAGCCCAACGCTACATTCGCCGTATCACGTTTCGCAAAAACGATCCAGTCGCAATGGCCTGCATCGACTACGGCTATACCGTTGTTCCGTCTCAGTCTGACAAAGACGAAAACGGACAGCTTCTCGATGACCCCTTTGATCCCCGCTGCACCGAATGGCTCGTCGAAATTCCGGTCGAAGTCCCCTGGGCCAATCTCCCTGGAGCCGACACAATCGACATCTCCCAATTTTCGGCGCTAGCGCAAATGGACTTCTACTTGCAGGTTCAGAAGCACTACACCGCCCACAACACCTCCGCCACGATCGAGCTGCGAGAGGCAGAAGTTGAGCAACTGGGAACCCGAATCTATGAAGCAATTCGGGATAACGAAGGTTACATTTCAGCCGCTCTACTGGCCCGGTTCGACGACCACCAAACCTTCCCGCGTCTGCCCTTTGAGCCAATCAGCAAAGCGCAGTATGACGAAATGACCCAGGCAGTGAGCGATCGACGCCAAGTCGATGATTTCTACACAGCACTGAGCCGTCATGATGCTGGAGATTTAATCGAGGCAGGTCCAGCAGGCTGCGACTCCGATAAGTGCATGATGCCCGAGCAGCAGCCCTCCTAAGGGATTTTTCTCGATCTAAGTCGACCTGAGAATAACCTCAGCCAAAAAAAAGAGGCATCCAAATAGGGTGTCTCTTTTTCATGCTTTCCTGTGCTGATTTCCTGTGCAAGTTTTTGAGGCCGAAGCTACCAGGCAGATCAAGTTTCGAGATGAACGAGAGAATTTCACGCTACGATCGGGAAACTAACAAATAGTTGCAAGGAGCCCAGGACATGTTTGTTGATGAACTCACACCCTTTTTTAGAGAGCTCACCAACCAGCCCATCGCATTCTTGGGCGGTTTTTTCTCTGGAGTCTTTCGTCTGAACCTATCCGAAGATCCGGTCAAAAGCTGGCTAGATCAGCAGGCAGGGCCAGCCCCTTACTCGACAACATCCGAATCTTCAAACGGTAAAAACAACGGACCTCAATCGATTTCTATCGACTAGAGCGCCTAGTCACCAGTTCTTGCTCCGAGCCCCACAGCTACTTAAAACTGTAAGGGGCTCAGAAGTTCTGTCAACCAAACTTCTACTCGGGTGCTGAGTCGCGCTGCAGAGGGTTCTCTCTGTGCAGATAGGGCATCGATCGCCCGCTGGTAGTCAGCGATCGCCCCATTCCAGCTCCCAGAAAAATGATAGGTCCGGCCTCGCTCTGCATAGACATGCCCCTCTAACTGGCCGAAGCAAAGCGCCAAATCAAAGCTTTCGATCGCCTGATCATACATCTCCAGCTCGCGAAATGTGATCCCCTGGTTAATCCAGGCTCGAACATTGCTGGGGTTCAAATCTAGGGCTGTGTCATAGTCCATCAGCGCTTCAAACAGCTGACCTGCCACAGCATAATAATTTGCTCGATTGTTGTAAACGCTGTCTAGGCCAGGGTTGAGATCGATTGCCTGATTGTAGTCAGCGATCGCGGCATCCATCTGCCCACTCTGAAAATAGACCAATCCCCGATTGTTGTAATCACTGGCATTAGAGGGATTGCGCTCAATCAACAGGTTAAAGAGGGCGATCGCCTCACCATAGTTTTTCTGATGTGCCTCAGCCAACGCCCGCTGCCGCAAAAGTGTATCCCTATCCGCCAAAGGAAGATCAACCGATTGAGACTGCCTGGCTCGAACCGTAGAGGCAAGCCCACTGCGCTTTGGTTGCCGATGCTTCTGACCAGCAGGGGAGCGAGATCCCAAATTAATTCTCAGCTTGGTCGAACGATGTAGGGTTTTAACCTTGTCCTGACGGCAGATGGCGGAGTTCATGTTCATCTCATCCTCGCAGGGTAGACAACTCAAAAATCAGCAGTCTCACAGAGTTCTTCTCTTAGTGTCAGACCTGTCGCGTGTTCGCACATCGGCCTATGTGTCACTTAATAAGCTGTCTAGAAAGGAAATAGGAGGTTGAAACTACTGAAAAAAGCTAGCCCTCTGTACTGCGCCTCCAGCCTCTCACAGCTCATAGACAGCAGCACTTTGAACTCTTTTATCTGAATAAAATTAGGTGAGAAGGTCAGTAAATCTTCTGAGCGAACAGCCCAAAAACTGTGAATCTTTATCCATAAGTCCGGATTCTGTAACAGGTCTGCAACCCTAGCCGAGATAACCAACAGGAAGCGCTAAAATGCGGATCATTGCAGTTACGCGTTCAGGCTCTGAAACCTTTCTAAGCTTTCTAGAGTGCTACCCCAGATATCCCATGACAAACGCAACACCCTATTCCAACGCCCCCGATCTCTCAACAGACGATTACTTAGTCGTGGGTTTAGCAACCTGCTTTATTAAGGAAGACGGTGAGGTTCACGAAGTTAAAATTGCAGAACCGATTCCTTCTGCCTCACTTGAAGCTGTGCTGAAGGGCATTCCAACGTCCTACCAGGTCGCTCGAGCAATGACCTTAGCAGAAGTGGTTGGCCCAGAACTAAAGCTTCCAGAGGGATTCTCTGCGGACGTGCAGTTCTGTGATGACTTCGCAGAACGTGCTTTTGCGGTTGCACGGACTTACAAAACTCGCACCGTCGCCCAGACTCACATTCCCCTCGGCACAGAATACACAGACTTCAATTTTTCGACAGAGCGCAAGCGCATCCTCAACTCCGAGCGCATTGTCAAAACGGAGGACAACGTCAAGCAGCACTCCTATACCCATCAGGTGCTTTAAAGAGTCAGCTTAAATCGCATCTAATCGCAATCCGGGGGATGTGTTTCACTCCCCTGTTTTTTTGCCCCTATTTTTTTGTTGGAGATCAGCCTGCTTGTCAACTTGCTATTGATATAACTAGCCAACAAAACTAACTGACAAAGCTAGCCAACAAAAAAGAGCGCTTGGATTAAGCGCCCTTCTGACTCAAAACAATCGATGAATGGAAATTACCAGTCTTATCTAAAACCAACTGCAGCTTGCCAGACGAAAGCAAGTAGAAAAAAGAAAACCGGAATGATGGGCAGAACATCTACCAGAGGATCGAAAATGGAGTAGGCCTCAGGCAACTTCGCTAACAGCAGTACCGCTTCCATGAACAGGTTTACCTCGACAACACAGATTTCATAATTGCGAAATATCTTAACATAGCGGGGGGGCAGAACACCATCCGCTTCACTGGACCCCTTGTTTTTCATGATGAGGCTTTGCCCACAACATCCACTTGGGGAGCACTGCGGTGATCTTTGGTAGAAAGGATGTCAAAAGCCGAAACTGAATTCCATCTATTGACTCAGTTGGGCCGCTGAGGTGGCATGTTAAAGTCGAGGCATCAGCTTTTTGCCTGAACCTTTGTCGTTTTTGCCCAAGATTTTTTATGTCGTTTCCCAGAGCTAGTGGACTTCTCCTGCATCCCACCTCTTTCCCAGGTCGCTTTGGCATCGGGGATTTGGGATCAGCAGCCTACCGCTTTGTGGATTTTCTCAACCATACAAAACAGCAGATCTGGCAGATTTTGCCGCTCGGCCCTACCGGACATGGAAACTCTCCCTACATGTCCTACTCTTCAATGGCAGGGCATCCGATGTTGATCAGCCCAGATTTGCTGCTGGATTATCATCTCTTGAGCGAAGAAGATCTCGCCAATCTACCAGACTTTCCCGATCACTACGTGGACTATGATCTGGCTTTTGCAACCAAGACTCCGCTCCTGCATAAAGCAGCAGAAAATTTTGGGAATCATGCATCCTGGGAGCAACAGCAAGAATTCAACAAATTTTGTGAGAGCCGAGCTTTTTGGCTAGAAGACTACGCTTTCTTTATGGCTCTGAAAGAAGCCCATCAGGGGGCTAGCTGGAATCAGTGGGAGCGGGCGATCGCCAGCCGTGAACCTGAAGCCATGGAACAGTGGCGACGTCAGCTCTCTGGCCAAATTTACTATCACAAGTACGTTCAGTTTGAATTTTTTCGGCAGTGGTCCCACCTCAAGCAATATGCCAACGAGCGCGGCATTTATATCATTGGCGATATGCCGATCTATGTGGCTCACGATAGCGCGGATGTATGGGCGCTCCCCCACATTTTTCATCTCGATCCTGCAACAGGAGAGCCTGCCCTAATGGCTGGCGTTCCCCCCGATTATTTCAGCAGCACAGGGCAGCTCTGGGGCAATCCTATCTACAACTGGGAAGAAATGCAGCAGTGGGGCTTTAAGTGGTGGTTACAACGCCTACAAGCTTTATTGGATTATGTTGATCTAATTCGGGTTGATCATTTCCGGGGTTTCCAAGCCTACTGGGCTGTCAAACAGGGCGAAACTACTGCCATGAACGGTGAATGGATCGAGGCCCCAGGCGAGGCCTTTTTCCAAACTGTTAAGCAGGAGTTGGGAAGTCTACCGATCTTGGCCGAAGACTTGGGTGTGATTACTCCAGAGGTAGAAGCACTTCGAGATCAGTTTGGATTTCCTGGCATGAAGATCTTGCAGTTTGCTTTTGGCTCTGGCCCAGATAATCCTTATCTGCCGTTTTGCTATCCCCGTAACTGCATTGTTTATACAGGTACTCACGACAATGACACAACGGTGGGTTGGTTTGAGCAGCTTCAACCCCACGAAAAAGACTCTGTGCTGCGATATCTAGGCTGCACCAGCTCCGATGGCATCCATTGGGATCTCATTCGGCTAGCGCTAGCGTCCGTGGCTGACCAGGCTATTTTCCCCCTGCAAGATATCTTAGGACTGGGATCAGCATCGCGGATGAACTCTCCTGGCAAGGCGGAGGGAAACTGGAGCTGGCGCTATCATCCTGACGCACTCACACCAGAATTGGGCGATCGCCTTAGGAGCCTCACCGAAACCTATGGTCGAACCCCCCAACAGCACAGTTAAGATTAGTCACATATCACACATCTAGTTCGCAGCTACTGAGGAGCCAGACGGTTGGCAGAATTGGGTAGGCTAGCCGCACTTTGGTCGATCGAGAACGTCATTTCTTTGACTGAGCCTGGATCGCCCATTTGTTCGGCCTGACCATTGTTGTAGGCCAACATAACACCTCCGGCATTACCAGCTCGGACCGTCAGCTGATTAGTTGCAGTCCAGCTTTGCTGGGTGCCTTCAGACAAAACCCCCTCAAATTCAGTTTGACCATCTACCACAACCCGCAGCCAAGACTGGCTCGTAAGCGTTATATCGACCCGAACCTGATTAGCATCTCCAGGAGTCGGGGTAGGAGTAGGAATACTAGCTGTTGGGGTCGGAGAAACCCCTGTGGGGCTGTTGGCATCTGAGGTCGGAGACTGATTGGGGTTTGCTTCGGGAGTTGCTAGCTCTTCCGTCTCTCCCGATGGGCTGGCCATCCAAGTTGCAGAGCGGCTCACCAGGTAAGATAAAGCGCTAACGGCCGCAACGACCACCACGATATAAGCCACCCATAGGTGTAAAGGTCTAAGCTGAGCTGCTGCTGAATCTTTCCAGGAAGGCTGAATCGGCTGAATACCTGGGGCAATTGGAAATGCATTCGCTAGTTCTGCACCATCCAACCCTAGGGATTCTGCATAGCGACGGATGAAGCCTTTAATGTAGACAGGTTCAGGCAACACATCTACCGTTCCAGCCTCAATCGCTCTCAGTAGACGGGCTTGAATCATTGTTTTAGTAGCAACTTGCTCCAGAGTCAACGAATGTTCTTCGCGATAATGACGCAAACAATCGCCAATTTCCGCCAATTTCTCTGCTTGCTGTCGCTCTAGATGGGCAATGTCTTGATTCATAACCTCTAACCCTTGACGTCTACTGATTTATTCGTGGTTGATCTAGGCATTTGTTTCTGAAGTTGCTGAGCCTGAGTTCGTAAGAAATTCAATTCAGCAGGTGCTAAAGGACGACAGTGTCCCTTAGACAGTTGCCCCAATTGGATCGGACCAATTGCAACTCGATGGAGCTGAATCACAGGATGCCCCAACTGTGATGCAACCCGGCGAATCTGTCGGTTTCGGCCTTCCCGAAGCACGATTTCCAAAAGAGTTTGCTCCTCTAGAGAATCCAGCACTCGAATTTCTGCAGGCAATGTCTGCTTGTCAGCTAGCATAACTCCCTGACGCCATTGTTCTAGAACCGACTGAGAGGGATGCTCTTGCACCCAAACTTGATAGGTTTTAGGAACAGCATGTCGAGGATGAGTCAGCCAGAAGGTCAGTTCTCCATCATTAGTTAATAGTAAAGCTCCTGTCGAAGCAGTATCTAGACGCCCAACTGGATGAATACCGTGGTTTTGACGAAGTTGGGAAGGCAGTAAGTCAAGAACCGTCTTTCGACTGCGCGGATCATCACAGGTAGAGACAATACCCGCAGGTTTATTCAACAGCAAATAAGCTAGCTGAGGACGATTATTGGGCAAAATTAACTTGCCGTCTACCTCAATTTGATCCTGCTCTGGATTTGCTTTTTGCCCAAGCTGTACCACAGTTCCATTCAAGCGCACTCGCCCCTCCAAAATCAATTGTTCTGCCTGACGACGCGAGGCAACTCCCCAATGTGAGAGAATTTTTTGCAGCCTTTCACCCATGGGTGGATCACCTACAGACAATGAAGAATGGGCAGTACGAGGGGGGGCTCAGAGACCAAATATCTAGACATGTACAAATATTACAGGAAGAACCCTTCTAGCAGGGGTCGGCTTTCACACTAGACATGTATATTTTTTAATTTAAATCTCGCCCCCTGCTCGGAAACGAAACCTTTAGCCAAGCTCCTCCCGTTTCAGCATGGTTGCTAGCAAAAACAGACCCCTGGTGTGCTTCTACAATCTGCTGGACAATCGCTAGTCCTAGACCGCTACTACTACGGTGTTGAAAATCAGAGCGTTCATCACTACTGAGTTGCTCACTGCCCAAAGCGGTGAGGGGAGGTTGAGCAAAGGACACTCCTGGATGGTCACTAGCTGATTGATTGCGCGATCGCGAGGGATCAGCTCTAAAAAAACGTTCAAATACATGAGGTAAAGCACTTTCAGGGAAACCCGGCCCTGCATCAATGACTTCTAGTAGAACGTCTTGCCCATCTGCGCTATCGGTGTCATTCTGGGCTACATCTCTCAAACTGATGCAAACCTGGATTTTTTGACGTGGAGGACTGTATTTGATGCTGTTATCTAATAGGTTAACCAAAACTCGGTACATTCGAGGTTCATCAACCTGTACGATCAGTTGTTCTGGACCTAAGTAATCTAAATCCAAATGCTTAGCCCGTGCTAGTGGCTCTAAGTTTAGCCAAGCTGTAGAGACGAGTTCAACTAAATCTGTTGCCTTTAAGGCTAAGGCATGGGAGGAGCTACGGTCTAGCTGACTCAGATCTAGCAGGTCTTGAACAAGATTGCTGAGTCGGATCGTTTCATTGATCAGGCGATCCATCCATCCTCGTAAAGATGGATTGAGCCGAACCTGAAGGGTTTCTGCAACTAAACGAATAGAAGTCAGAGGTGTCTTCAGCTCATGGGCAACATCAGAAGCCCAGCGATCGCGCTGCTGCATTAAAGTTACTGCTTCCTGCCGATCCTCCAGAAATATACCCACATCTCCCCGCAAGAGGGGAAATCCACACCCCCGCAACTCATAGGTCTGTTGGTTTATCAAACTAGATGGATCAGGGCTGCTGGGGTAAAAAGTCCAGTCATTATGACAAGGCTTATCTAAACAACGAGTTTGCTCAATCAGTTGGTCAAGCTCATAAGAGCGCACCAGTTCTAGCAATAAGCGCGGTCTAGAGTGAGGATCAGGAGCAATATTCAAAAGTTTTCGAGCTTGAGGATTACACCAGATCAGTCGATTTTCATCGTCAACCTGTAGGTAACCAATAGGTGCTGCATGCAGGATTTGCTTATATGTCTCAATCTGCTCTTCTAGCTGCTGATGAACTTGGTGCTGATGGGCGATCGCCAGAGAGAGCTGAGACGTGGAAGAAAAAGGAGTTTCAGCCACATCAGGCTTGATGCTGCGCAACAAAATTTTCATCTTTGCATTAGCACGCGATCGCTGCCAAAACCAAAGAACTAGACCAACAAGTAACCCCAAGAGAAATCCTAGAGCATCCACAAAATCTTTAGGCCTTGTAACTAAGAAGCGATCATAACTCCTATAACTCTACACTTAGCTCATAATGATTTAGAGGGCAGGATTCTGACATTCTAGTTGCACAGAAGAAAGCCAATATTTATTTCTAAATTCACAACTCATCTGCACAGGCCTCGCGAAACCAAATTGCAAGCGATGCACCAAGCAGCAAACTAGCCAAACCGATAACCAAATCCTCGTACAGTCATCAGATACTCTGGATGGCTGGGATCGACTTCTAGCTTCTCTCGCAGCCACCGAATGTGAACATCCACAGTTTTACTATCGCCCATAAAGTCTGGTCCCCATACTCGCTCTATCAGTTGCTCACGAGACCAAACCCGACGGGGGTGAGCTATAAACAGCTCCAGAATCTTAAATTCCTTAGGGGAAAGACCAATCTCCTCACCCCGCACCGTAACCCGGCACTCCTGAGGATAAAGAACAATCTCTTGGAACCTCAAAACAGATTCCTGAGAGGAGGGCTGAGCATACCGATGGCGACGTAGCAGGGCTCGACATCGGGCAACCAACTCTCGCATACCAAAAGGTTTAGTCAGGTAGTCATCCGCTCCCACTTCTAAACCCACAACCCGATCAGTTTCACTACCCTTCGCACTCAACATCAAAATCGGAATACTGTTGCCCTCATGGCGAATTAAACGGCAGAGATCCAAGCCATTCACATAGGGCAGCATCAAATCTAAAATAATTAAGTCTAAAGAAAGCTGAGAGTAACTGCCCTCTCCAAGCTTGCAAATCAAATCGAGAGCACTGCGGCCATCCTCAGCAATTAAAACCTCGTATCCTTCGTCTCCCAAGGCTAAGGCAATCGTCTCTCGAATCAGCTCCTCATCTTCTACAATAAGAATCCGACCCAGCTTAATATCTTGCTGAGACTTGGTAGCTTCTAAAGTCAACATAAACTGCAGGTTTATAGTGCTGATACTGCCGCCATCCACGCCAATCTTACCAAAACCAAACGAGCCAGACCTAGCTTGAGTTAGTATAACGCGACTTTCTTCTGTTATTTCGACTACACAAAGAAAGCTTCCTTAAGACTAACAGACTAAGTATCATCTCACAGACTACCGCATGCAAATAGCGGACTTGAGAACAGCCACATAGCTGCTGTTTCTAAACGATAACAACTATTATCCTACTGTACTCAAGCAAACCCAAAAGCCTTCTAGACTCTTAAGGTCTAGAAGGCTTTTGGATGAAATGATAACCTGGCACCGAGCTATTTTTGCGGGAGGCAACCCTCCGACTATCTTGGCCGCTGCAGCGTTTCACACCTCAGTTCGGGATGGATGAGG
>JBGTGR010000007.1:0-1831 GCA_041746655.1 Elainellales cyanobacterium
CATTCCAGGGCCGCACAGGGCAGCCCATTGAGGTTTCTTTAACCAGCCCCAATTTTGATGCCTATCTGTATTTGCTAGATGCTGAAGGTAATATTCTTGCTGAGAATGACGATGGTGGTGGCAATAACAACTCACGATTAACCTATCGTTTACCTGCGAATGGCACTTACCAAGTAGTTGCAACCACTTTTTCTCCAGAAGCAAATGGGAGCTATGAACTCAAGGTTCGGAGCCAAATCGGGCCGCCCTCCATTGCAACCATGGAACACCGTGGGGGAGTAAATGAGGTAGCTTTTAGCTCTGATGGGAATTTCATTGCTGCGGCAGGTGGCGATGGCAAGGTTCAGATCTGGAATAGGCCGACTAATCAAATAACCAAGATAGCAGCCCATTCAGGATCCGTACTCCACGTGGCGTTTAGTCCCAATGGGCAATCCATCGCTACAGTCGGAGTAGACAACATCACGCGCCTTTGGACTACTGAAGGACAACAAATGGCTCAGTATGAAGGACATGGCGTTCTGAATCATGACTGGACACAGGTTGCAGTGGTTGTCCAACCCAATGGTCTGCAACTGCACTACGCCGTAGAGTTCTTGCACGTCTACACCATTGATCGCATTAGTGAACTGCTGGCGGCCTCTTGCGACCGGCTCCGCCCTTACCTCACCCATAGTCCTAATGTTAGCGACGCGGATCGAGAGCTTTGCGAAATTCCTCCTCGCTAGGCAACTGCTGAAGACAAAGCCATGTGTGCAGATATTCTCTCTTAAAATCAATTGAAAACTCATCTGCTTTTGCATTTGAATCGCCTCAAGCAACACTCCGGACAGTTTTTGATGGCTAACGGTAGAATGAGGGTTTTAGGCTTCTTCCCCAGCAGCTCGGCCAACGAGAAATCAAGGGTTTCAGCGCTTGCCCAGAAAAGTGTCCGGACTATTGCTCAAGGGTGCATTCAGGACAAAACCCGATTCATCAGTAGATTTCTTGGAGGATGACCATGCAAACCCTCACCATGAAAGACTTCGTTAAGAATTTCAAAGGCGACTTTTTAACCATCAAAGTCAACGTCGGCAAACCCGAACTAGGAATATGATTTGGCCGACAAATTCTTGCCTCTAAGAGTGAACAGCGGCATGGGTTTCGAAGGGTGAAGTGATCTGAATCGTAAGTAGGACAGTAGTTTCAGCGACGGTTGAACTCGACCTGGCCGACATGGGCAAAGTCCCCATACTGCTCATCACCGCTGAATAGGCTGACCTCATAGGTGCCCGACGTAGGCAATAAGCAGGTGATCTGCGGGCCTTGGGTGGGGCGATCGCTGCAACGCTCCGCCTGGGCAGAGCCTTTAAGGGCATAGCTGGAGAGCAACCAGCGTCGATTGGGGTTCTGGAGCTGGATCACCGCCGTTTGGTGGGTATCGGTCTGCGATCGCATCGGCGCAACTAGCTTCATTCCCTCCGCAAAGAACCGGGCTCGCATCATCGGCTGGCGCAGGAACTCTCCTCGGCTGATGGGCTGCGCCCTGAGCTGGAAGCTTTCTTCCTGGGGAAAGTGCGTAATCCCCATCACCTCGGGCGGTGGGAAGAGGTAATCGGTTTTATAGGCCTTGGTAAAGCCAGACGCCCGATCTACGTAACCACTATTCCAGGTGGCGTCAATTAAATACCACTGCCCGTTGATCTTGGCAGCATTCCAGGCATGGCTTTGCCCCTCCAAATCGCTGGTAGAACTGCGAGAGTCGCCGGTCACATAGACAATCTCTTCGCCAATGGCCTGGCCTAGGGCTTCGAGCAGCTTGGCGTAGCCCGCACAGACAGCCACCCGTTGC
>JBGTGR010000008.1:0-80593 GCA_041746655.1 Elainellales cyanobacterium
TGGACATAAATAAATGATGCTGTAGGGTGCTGTTAGGCGTAGCCGTAACGCACCATTTCCCTTTGATGCGTTACGCTGGCGCTTTTCTGGTATGCCGGAACGGCTTTACACATCCTACAAATAATTAAGCTCATCTACTTAATGGATCAAGGCTAATGAATCAAGGCTGAGATTCGGGGAGTTTTTGCCCGATATGGATGGCGATCGCAGCCATTCTAGGAACAGTGAGCGTGGCTTCTCCTTCCGGATTAACGGTGATAGTTGAGCCATTGCAACTGGAGCGATCGCCCGTCATACCGCCTTGCAAGCTATTGCAGTACGCCCCTGCTGGTAGACTCGTTTGGAACGTATGGGTCAGCGCTGTGGCTTCGCGATTGATCATGACAAAACCCTGACTCCCTCGACTAAAGGCAATCTGATTGCCGCCATTGCTCCACCAGTTGGTGACGGGAGCCTCTGGCAAGACTGCGTTGCGAAAGGCAACCATGCCAACGATCGCAGGCCGACGATGTTCACACTGCCAGTCTTGAAAGCAACTGGTCTGACCATTGTGGTAGACAGGCTGGGTTTGCCCATTGGCATCAGCGGGGGGTCCTTGATCAGAATCGGAGAAGGCATAACTCGACATCAGTTGCGGATATCCATAGGGCCATGCCAGCATAAACAGATTGGCCAGATCGTAAAGATCACCCTCTTGATGTGTGACGTAGGTGCCGCCGCCGCCATGTCCCCGCTGTTTATCGTGATTGTCGATAAAAACAATAGCCTTAGCACTCGGCGCTAAGCCCCAGCTTTCATCCAGAGTTTCCAACTGAGACAGGGTTTGTCCGTTGATGCCCAGAAATTTTTCGCCCACTTTGCGGCCATACTCAAACTCATATACCTGCCCGTGACGATAATATTCGGTTTTGCTGACGGCCTCCGTTCCAGGGTCGATCACCTCTTGCAAAATTTCGGGTTTGACCTGGGCTTGCACATTCACCCGCTCAAGGATACCCCCCAGATCGTCGGTATGAATATGTTTGGCAGCATCAATGCGGAAGCCGCTAACCCCTAAGCTGAGCAAGTCTAGGAGATAGTTGGCAATCTGCTGCTGCACATGGTCAGAACTCGTTTTGAGGTCGGGAAGGCCAACCAATTCGCACTTTGTCACCATGCTGTGGTTGTTGTAGTCCGTGATTTCTTTTTGGCAACTATGGAAATCTTCAGGTTCATAAAGGCCGGGATAGCGATATTTTGAGAAATCAGATCCGGCGCTACCTGTGCCGCTGGGCAAGGCCGACATGTGGTTGATGACGGCATCAGCATAAATTTTGACGCCTGCGGCCTGACAGCGAGAGACCATGGCGGCAAACTGTTGGCGATCGCCACTGCGACTCTGAAGCTGATAGCTAACGGGCTGATAGCGCTGCCACCACGGGTAGCCTCGTTCTGGTAACACCACATGCTCATTGGGCGGCGAAATTTGCACTGCCGCAAATCCATTGGGACCCAAAAACTGCTCACATTCCTGGGCAATGTCATCCCACTGCCACTCAAACAAGTGGACAAAGACCGTTCTAGACTCAGGGGGTGCTGTAGTGGCACGCAGCAAATCTGGAATTTGGGGGACAAGCGCAACTTTGAAGTGGCTCACGGCTCCTGCAACAGGCAGTGACAGGCAACCAAGCACAACGGCACTGTAGAACAGCTTTTTCAAAATCTGGGTTTGGTTCACAAAACTTCAACCTATTCCATCCGAAATTTCGGTAATTCTGCATGATCTCTAGATTTCTCGCACTTTAAGTTGAAAAAACTTAAAAAATTTTCAACAGATTAATGAGAATGCCTCTAGTGAAATTTTCTGCCGAGCCTTGCCCTCTATGGGCTCTAGGGATTCTGTCTTTGAGCTGCACAGAAATGCTTTCCATGCAAGAGCTTTCTCCCAAATTCGGTAATATTGGCGATCGCGCCTCCAGCCTTTGCGATATGCTGAATCTGTTAGTGGCGTAGAGACCGAACCCTGTTGCTCAGGGGGAATTAGGATAGCGATGAAAGTTGAGTTTCGAGAGTGCGACTTCTTTGATCTATGGATCTGGATTCAGTTCAGCATGATGCCTTCCCAGCAAGAACAACAGTTTATTGATGAAATCTTTAGCTCCTGGTTTTTTCTAGGAAAGTTGGGCGGATTCAACGCCGAGAATCTGCAAGTGCAGGAAACTGGCGTTGATATTAGCTACATGGCTTACGACGACGACGCTGCCGACAGCAGCCTGATGGCACTCATGCACAACATGGCGGAGGTGGAATATCAGGGAGATTGGGCTCGTTGTTGGTTTGATAGTGGTACAGCAGATGCGATCGCCCTCGATGTTTTGATCAATGCGCTCAGGCAGTTCAGCAAAGACTACGTGAGTATCGAGCGATTAGTCATTGGGGGAGAAAACTCCGATTGGCCTATCCCTCGACGCAAACGGGCTGAGTTTGTGGACGAGCAGAGCGAACTTAACTAAGCAACTAAGCAACTAAGCAAACTCAACTAATTGATATTGCTACACCAGGCAATGCCAAAATTCCGCAGGGGTCGGTCTTGGGCTGACCCGATGCAGAATCTAGACATACTCAAATAATTTGCCAATTGTTTACTTGATTTACTAATTGTTTCCTAAAAATGGGTAAAGCGCGAATTCGGGTGATTACGCTAGGCTTGATCCAAGATGGCGATCGCCTATTTGTTTCCGAAGACTATGACTCCGTCAAGCAGTTAACCTTTTACCGAGCATTGGGAGGTGGAGTAGACTTTGGCGAAACAAGCTTAGCCGCCCTCCATCGAGAATTTCAAGAAGAGCTGCAAGCAGAGTTAACCAACGTCCATTATCTCGGCTGCATTGAAAATCTATTTGTTTACAATGGCAAACCTGGACATGAGCTAGTTCAGATCTATCGATGTGACTTTGTTGATCCAAAGTTTTATCAAGTCACGCAATGTTCCTTTTGGGAAGGCAAAGAACAAAAGCTAGCCCGGTGGATCGAAATTGAAAAGTTTCGTTCTGGTGAGCTACAGCTATATCCTGAAACCTTTCTAGACTACTTGCGATCGCCCCATCTACCGGCCTAATGCTGGCATTTCAATGCCCACTTCACTTTCAACCTCGACATTTGGATCAAGCGCATCCCCACTCTGATAGATATAGTTCAATGCCTCAGAATCTTCGATCAAGTGAGCCCGTAAAAACAGAGCACTCCAGCGGGCGATCGCCTCTATTGCGACTGCTTGATCAAGCATAGGACGAACCGGATCGCGATCGCTATCCTCATTGGTGATGCCATAGTGATTGGCACCCAATACCGTAATCAGTGCCTTAGGTGGTTCTTGAATATTCTCATAGGTAGCCATAACAGCCTCCAATTCACCCACAATCACACCGTCGCGATCGCCCGCAATCAATCCAGTTGGAATACCCTGATTTTCAATGGGTAAAATTACAATGTCTTCCTGCGTTTGGTCGCGAAACGTAGTCCCGTAAAATATGCCTGCTGTCAGTGCTTCTGGCCGTTCAAATGATTCGGTGCAGAGCAAGGGAGGACAGACGTTTTGAATTGCAGCAAGGCCGACTGCACCGCCCCAAGAATGGCCCAGCAAACCAAAGCGCTCCGGATCAACAAGTTCTGCAATGGGGGAATCTGGATCAGACTGAGTAGATTCAATGTAGGCTAGCACCTCATTGACCTGCTGTACCTCGGCAAATAAGCCCGGAAATTCTTCTCCTGTAGCTGGGTTGGTCAAGGTCCGCACCCGATTGGGAACCACCACCACAAAACCATAGCTGGCAACGGTACTGGCAAAGTCAGAATAGTCGGCCTTATCGACTAGTGCGCCAGGTAACAACAACGCCAACGGCAGAGAAACCTCATCGGAATCCAAGTCAGTTTCTAAGACAACCGGATAGTAAACATCTGCTGGATCACCTGTACCGTTCGGGGTAGGAATCGTCGTCTCGAAGCGAGTGACAATATCAAATCGAGGTTCAGGGGGAGTAGCGACTGCCGGAATGCTAGCACCGACGGCAACGAATGCAGCTCCAATCACCGCAAAAGCAGATTGACGATGAAAAGTTGCGATAAGATTTGCAATCAGGTTAGATTTACCCGTCCCGCCCTGAGAGGAATGAATTGAAATAACTCTAGGCATAGTCTCATGTCTGCTACAGAAACTGCAAGCCAGTCAAAGCGGAATTATAACCTCCCTTCCTGAGATTTTCCTGAGTAATGAAATTTTAGTAAAAAGAGAAGAGTTTGGCCATGTTGTTCAGCCTGATTGAAAATCAATTAAAAATTTCGTAGCGAGCTCTGGCACCACGACCTCTCCTCACCGAGCCGCCTGATGCAGCATCCGATGAAAGTGATGCTGAATTTGGCCTGCTTCTGATGCGGGTCATTGGAGCAGAACCACTTGAAGTTGGGACAGTTGAAATTGGAGCAGAAAGATCAGGCGATCGCCCACCAACAGCGCTTGTAGGCGTGGACATACCTAATAACATTTGAGCGGCCCTACCCAAGGATTGGTGCCATTGCTCGACCTGAGGATGCGATCGCCAGTCTAGACGAGAAACGCTTGTGATCAAGAGGGGCACAATGGCACCATTATGCTCTGTCAGAATTTGAACCGTCACCGCTGGAATGTGAGGGTGTTCGCTAAAGGCTTGTTCGATCAGCTGGTGAGTCAGTGTTCTGGCTTCTTGAAACAGATCATCTAGGTCACGATCATCCCAAATCGTGAGCGTATGGTTAATTTGATCGGGAGTGGGAGGAAGAACCTCGGAGGCGATCGCCTCTCGGTAAACCAAAGTGAAAAAGCCAAACGTAATTAGGTGAATGCACAATAGCGATGCATTTAGCACTCGGAAAGGGGAAAAATTCATTGGGTATGCCCTCATCCAATTGCAGATAGAAAGTTGACACAACCTCTGCGAATTATGGCAGGCTGTAGGCTGTTCTTGAAGCTTGCAACTTGCGAATAATCACCTCCGCAGCAAGGCGACCTGTTTCGGCGGCTCCGTTCATGTAGCCATAAAAGGCATCACTCAGGTGTTCTCCTGCAAAGATCAGATTTTCGACTGCAACGTCTTGCCGTTCTTCAGGATCATCCGATTCAATGTAAAGGAACTCACCAAAAGTGGTCAGTTGTCCAGGTCTAAAGTTGGTGTAGCCCCCCTGCGTCAGTGGGTCCAGAGTCCAAGCGGTGCGTAAAAATTGGTTGTTTGCAGCGCTTTGGGCTCCTGGTATGGCCTGATTAAATTGCCGAAGAATTTGTTGCGCTCGTGTGCTGGTACTACCGTCTAGTAAGGCGTTGACTTCATTGCCCCCAAAGAAGAAAGTGAGTTCTCCATCGGGGCGATCGCTCTGTCGTTGAGAGCCATCCCAGGCCGAGGAAAATCCCAAATCGGTCCAAATATCTTGCACAAATCCGGAATCCTGACGCCAAACCTTGCGGTTAAAGCCTGCTAGGAGCTTTTCATTTGCACCCAGATCGACCTCACGAATGAAGCGAATGAGGGCAGCAGGCAGATTGACCTGCAAATCTACATGGCGTAAAACTGTAAAAGGAATGGCAATTACCACATAATCGGCATCAACCGTGGTGTTATTGGCAAAGGTTAGACGATACCCTTGCTGGCCCCGCTGTTGCAGTCGAGTCAGTTGCATGCCAACACGAATTTGTCCTGGAAGCGCTGCCGCCAAACTTTCGATCATCCGGCCACTACCCCCTTCTACAACAAACACTTCATCACTTGCCCCTAACACTTCAACGTCTCTTCCTTCAACGATAGGAAGGTTGAAGATCAGCTGTAGAGCGGAAGATGCTTCTGGCTCAACTCCATATTCTGTCCGAATTGAATTTTCAATCAAGACGCGAATCAGGGGATCAAGAATTTTAGTAGCATGGCGATCGAGGTACTGAGCTACCGACAATTGATCTAACTGTGGAGCAATTGCATCAAAGTCTTCGTCCAGTTCAAAGGCATCTTCAGCAATTTGACGAGCAAGAGGCCGCAGCTTATCAGCAACTTCTGCCTCAGAGCGCAGTCTGCCGTTGAAGAAATACGCTACATCTGGAAATGAGAAAGTTGCAGCATCCTCATCCCGATCGAATAAGGTGAGGCCAAATTCTTCTGTTAGGGCAATGATGTCTTCATGATCGCTATTAATGAAATGCCCACCCAAATCACTGACTAATCCGGATCCGACTGCTCCATTAATCGACTGAATCCGTCCACCCAGGCGGTTTCTTGCTTCATAGAGAGTAGCTGTGAGTCCGGCTTTACGCAATTGGTAGGCTGCATTTAATCCAGCAATGCCTCCACCAATCACGGCAATTTGGGGGCTTTGTCTACTCCAAGCTAGAGGAGAATGCGGAAAGTGATGTGTGGCGATCGCCGTTCCAGTTGCCAGCGCAGCAGAGCGTAGGAAGCGACGGCGAGTCCAGCGGGGAGCAGTTTGCCGCAATCTCAGAACAGCACCATCTGGCGCTTTAAGGTTTGCCAAGTGAGCATGGTGAAAGATTTGCATCAATTTTCGAAACAGAGGAGAACGCGCCATTGTGCTTTTCCTTCCATTCGAGCATGGGTATAAAGTTGTCAATTATTGTCAAAACCAGCGCTTTTTGATGGGCTGAATCAAGTTGAATAGGCTGCCCAGTGTAAGGCTCAAGAGAGCAATCGCCAAACTGGGTTCAGAAACATCAACACCGTCATCATGGGTGATGGCAAAAGAAAAGCGATCCAGATCCCAAACTTCACTGGAGTCAGCCATCGCCAGACTGAATGTGACTTGAGAGACAGGAGCATCTAACACAATACCGAAGAAGCCAGGAACGAGAGCTCCTGCATCTTCTCCCCTAGGCACGTCAACACGATCGATTGCTGCTCCACTATTCAACAATCCTGACATTTGAACTCCGCCACGATTAATGTCCAGATAGTCGAATCCAATGGCGATCGCAGGTTTTGCAAATGAGAGAATTAGGGCATCGCCTGGATCAAAAGATCCCAACAAGATTTGCCCCGATTCAAAGGCATCAAAGCCAGATGTAATGGAACCCACTGCGAAACTATCTGGAGCCTGAGCTGCTAAAGTGATGCCGCTGGATAATGAAACTATGTCACCATCTTGTAAAAGCTGTGACTCTGTGGCATCAAAGTCTTCAATCACAACAGTAAAGGCTGAAACGGCCTGCTCCCAATCACTGCGCTTATCAAAGAGACTGAAAGCATAGGCTGTACCTATACTGTTGATTACCAACAATAGTGCATTCGTGAGAACTGCAGCAAAACAAAATTTGCACTTCATAGTGATTCAATCGTTACTGTTCAATCGTTGCCGTTTTCTGCGAACCGCGAACCAGTAATATCGATCGACAATCAGAAGGGAATGGATTAAATGGGCCACAGCATACAATCCTCCATATCGTATGGGTTTTTGAATAAAAATGTATATATTCTTAATCAAAACCAACATTTGCTAGCTTGGCTTGGCCAAAAGTTCCGGAAAGATAGTTCTGCTAAAGATTCAATCGTATTGGATTCACAATTTTCACTTAGCCTGAGCTTAATTCTTACTTCACTTTGAGATAAACAAAGCGTGGGATCGTCTATGAGGGGTGGATTGCATCCCTATGTTTCCTGCAAATGCCGTCAGGTGGTTCTTTGTTTAGTGGCTCAAAATGTGTTGACTCGCCAGGTTTTAATCGCTGCTGCCACAGCATGTATGGCTGCGTTGCTTAACGGAAGCTATCGGCCTGCCTACGCAGAAACCGAAAGCGTTGTGATTGATATGCCTGTGTACGGTCAAATCCGGTATGGCGATTTGATTAGGCAGGCTGAATCGCTGGCTCATGACGCCATTGGTGCTCAATTTAGTCAAAATCCTGAAATTTCAACCCTTCAAGTGGTTGTGACAGGTGATCACCACGGTGAAATTATTCCAATTCTGACAGCGACGGTTTCTCGCGCTCAGTGGCAAGAAAATTCTCAAGTCAGTGACTGGAGCCGATACTATAGCTCGTCTTACGCTTTGCTGCAGCGGCATGACCAGGACGAGACGGTGGCGATCGCTCCGGGTAGGCCAATCCCACCTCCCGCGAGCAGTCTCAGCCGCTCGGCTCTAATTGACCAAGCGTTTGACTCAGGCCGTCTGACTGGGCCTGCGGCTCAAGAGTATTTGAACGAGTTGGATTGAGTTGAATTTGAGCCACTGAACGCAATGGCAGGACAATTCCGAGTTCCCGATTGAATGTTGAGAGGAGAATACAGGTGATTCACGATAACGGAAGTAGCAATAGATCGGGCAATCGCTCTTTTCAGGATGTGTTACAGGCCAGACTGTCTCGTCGTAATGTTCTGGCTCGTGGCGCGGCACTGTCAGCAACTGGCTTTTTAGCAGCGCTGGCTGGCAATAAGCTTTTTACTCAGGATGCCACTGCTGCTACAGCTCAGGCTGCTGGTGGTACGGTGGCTCAGAGTTCTGGGACGTCGATCGCCCAACGTCAAGGCAGCAGCCTAATCAACTTTTCATTTGTCCGTGCTGCTGATGGTGCTGGCCCGACACCTAGTATTTCGTCAGACTACCAGTATGATGTCTTGATCCCCTGGGGTACCCCCATCCAACCCGGTGGTCCAGAATACACAGGCGACCCCAACACCCGCCCCACATCCACCGAGCAGGCTCAGCAAATTGGTCTGGGTCACGACGGCATGTGGTTTTTTCCCATTGGCGACGGCAACGATCATGGGATGCTTGCCATCAACCTCGAATATGGTACAAACCCCCATGCATTAGGTAAACCGGCACCCGAAAGCCTTGAAGATGTGCGGCTCTCCCAGCACGTTCATGGTGTGGCAGTCGTTGAGATTAGAAAAATCAACGGTAAGTGGCAGGTTGTTAGCAGCAATAAGGCTCGCCGCATTCATGGCAATACACCCGTCACCTACAGCGGTCCTGCTGCCAACAGTAGACTGCTGAGGACACCCGCAGGCAATGCTCCCCTAGGCACGTTAAACAACTGCGCCAACGGCAAAACCCCTTGGGGAACCTACCTCACCTGTGAGGAAAACTTCAATGGTTACTTTGGGGCAACAGGTGCATGGACACCTACCGAAGCCCAATCCCGTTATGGTTTTAGTTCAGGTGGCTTTGGCTACGGCTGGCACCTGTTTGACCCTCGCTTTGACCTATCAAACTCCAGCTACACCAACGAAGAAAATCGCTTTGGCTGGGTTGTCGAAATCGATCCGATGAATGCCTCCCAAACTCCCGTCAAGCGCACTGCATTGGGTCGCATTAAGCACGAAAATGCAGAACTTGTCGTTGGACAAGGTGGTCGTGCCGTCGTTTATACCGGAGACGATGAGCGGTTTGACTACATCTACAAGTTTGTTTCAGATAGCAACTGGCGCTCCATGATTGCGCGTGGCATTAGCCCCTTAGACCAGGGCAAACTCTACGTTGCTAAATTTAACGACGATGGCACGGGCAACTGGTTGGAACTCACTATCAATAATCCAACCCTCAGAGCCAAGTTCGCTGACCAAGCTGAGGTTCTAACCTATGTCCGCCTCGCGGCTGACGCTCTAGGCGCAACCCCAATGGATCGTCCAGAATGGATTGCTACTGCCGCTAATGGCGAGGTTTATTGCAATCTCACTAACAACACTCGAAGGACTGAGGCTGATGCAGCTAACCCACTAGCACCCAACCCCGATGGACACATCATTAAGTGGCGCGACAGCAATAACCATGTGGGTACTACCTTCACCTGGGATATCTTTGTTCTCGCTCAAGATACTCACTCTATTGAGAAAAGTGCTTTTGGCAGCCCCGATGGTCTGTGGGCTGACCCCGATGGGCGGTTGTTTATTCAAACTGATGGAACCCAACCCACAGTTAATGGAGTTCAACTCAATGACCAGATGCTCGTGGCCGACCCCAGCACAGGTGAGATTCGCCGCATCTTTACCGGGGTAGAGGGTTGTGAAGTGACGGGTATTACCGTAACGCCCGATCGCCGCACGATGTTCATTAACCTCCAGCATCCCGGGAACGGTGACCCCACACAAACCAACTTCCCCGCTCCCCAAGGCAGCGGCAGAATTCCCCGTGATGCAACCGTCGTGATTACCCGCAAGAACGGCGGCATCATTGGTTCCTAGATTTTCTGCGGCGTTGGGCTTCTAACTACCAGTAAGCCCAACGCCAGAAGGCTTGTTTTTTACAGTGACTCACTAGGTGATTCTATGAAACGTTTTGCGCTTGCTGTTGGCTTGGGTTTGGGTTTTGCAACGCTTGCGGCTCCTGCGAGTGCTGCAAATTTTGCTTGGGATATTGAGTACAGCGGCTGGTGGGAATCCGATGGCGGTGGCTCCGTTTTGGGAACCATTGTGGCCGATGAACAAGATGCCCAAGATGGTATCGTCTCGATTGATGAGATGAAATCCTGGCTCTGGAACTGGAGCGGAAATGATGCTGTACCTGCATTTTCTATTTCTTCCAGAGAAGCGGGATCAACAGCAGATTTTGCCCCCAGCTTTTATGTGGATGGCAGACTCAATCAGCCTGGTCTTCTAGATGGACTGGACCAAGGAACTTTCACATCTGGCTCTGGCAATGAAGTTCTAGATTTAGAATTCTTGCTCGCAATTGCTTTCGCTGACAATGTTGAATCTTTCTCCCCCGGAAATCTTGATTCAACAACTGGTACAGTCACCGTTTCAGAGCCTATTCCTGTTCCCGAACCTGCTAGCATTCTAGGGCTATTGGCGCTAGCTGGCCTTGGTGTCACGACGCTTAAGCATCAGAAGCAAACGACTTAGAGCGATGCGGCGATCGCCCACCCCTAGACATGACTAGGAATCAAGATCTCTCTCAGTTATCGTAGGTTTCGGCTCCGCTCAATCTACCGTAACTGAGAAGATTGGTTAGCCAATCAGGGTATTCTGCTGCCAAACCTTCCTAGAGCAAGCCAGCTTTACAGCAACGAAAGCTGCGTATCCTCTTGCTCTTGAGCCAACCGTTCAACCTCGCCACGCGGATACATCCAGGTGCCCCCTTTTCCTCGCCCCGAAAAGCGAGCCGGAATGCCAGCTTTCGTCAGTCGCGATCGCCCCTCTGTTTCTGTATGGCCCAGCAAGCCTGCGGCATACGCAAGCGGAATCCACTGCCGACCAAAGCGTTCTTGCAACGTTTCATCGGCTTCATTCAGAATCTCTGTTAGCAATTGCTTGGCCAACAACCAACAAGCCAAGGTATCGGCTTCGGCTCGATGAGAAGTATCGACCTCAAACTTGAAGTGACGAACCAAGTCGGGTAGCCGTCGGGAGGGCAGATCGGGCAACATCAAACGGGCCAGCTTCACCGTACAGAGCTGTTCTGCCTCGGTGCGACTGAAGTCAATTGCCAAGCGGCCATATTCTGCCTGCAAGAATGCGTAATCAAATTCTAGATTGTGGGCTGTCAAGATTCCCTGACCCAGCGTGGGTAAATACTCCGGCAAAATATCCGCTGCAGGCAAGGCGGCCTCTACCATTTTTTGAGAAATCCCAGTGAACTGGCTGATTTTCGCCGGAATTTGCATCTGCGGGTTGATCAAGTGGGTGCGCTGCTGCTGAATGCCATCTGCCAGCGTGGCTTGCAGCACCGAAACTTCAGTAATCCGATCGGTTGAGGCATATCGTCCGGTGGTTTCGACATCCACAACGGTCAGCACTTGTTGACTTAGCCGACGATAACCCGCCAGCAGTTCGGTCGAGAATAACGGTTTCATTTCACGCACAGAATGATTACGAGCAGAGGGGTTATGAGCAGACTTGCAGCAATTGACAGCAAGGGCAAGCAAAAATAATGCCTTCTAAACCAGGGATCACTCCCCGATTTAGAAGGCTAAGAGTTAGCGAATTAACCTGTTATCGCTTGGGTGAAGCGGAAGGCTGAGAACGCTTTTTGTTGGGCTTGGGCTTAGGCGTAGAAGAGTAGGATCTTTCGCCAGTGTTGTTGTTGTTGTTGTCATCAGCACCACTGGGATCAACACGCATCCAAGCAGGACGAGTCTGATCGTACGCCATTTGCAAGGCTGCAGCGGCGATCGCCCGCGTGTCATACTCTTCGCTGAGCTGAGCCACAATCGGCAAGAAGGATGCCATCCGTTCGCCAGTCAGTGCTTCGCGCAACTGATCTTGCAGCTTTCTGAGATGACGAGCTTCAATTTCAGCCCGAGTTGGGATATTGCCCCACTCCAGCTTTTGACGAATGTGGTATTCAATATCGCGCAGCTTGCGCTTATCGAGTGGATGTACCAGTGAGATAGCAATCCCCTCTTTACCAGCCCGACCTGTCCGACCAATCCGGTGAACATAGCTTTCAGGCGTGTCAGGCAAATCGTAGTTGATCACGTGGGTCAGATCTTCAACATCTAGACCTCGTGCCGCGATATCAGTCGCAACAACCCAACGCACCTGCCGCTGTCGGAACCGGAGCAGTAAACGCTCCCGCTGAGACTGGCTCAAGTCACCGTGGTATTCATCAACGCTGTGACCTGCAGCCTGGAGTTGGCGAGTGAGCTCAGCCGCAGAACGACGAGTCCGCACAAAGATCAGCGCAGATTCAGGATCTTCCATCTCTAGGATGGGCTGCAATGCTCTCACCTTCGTCCATCCACGCGGCACAATGTAGGCAGTTTGGACGATGCGGGTGGGGGCCGCTTTGGGCTGCTCAACCGTGACAGTGATGGGCGATCGCAAGAACTTAGCGGCCAGTTCCCGAATCGAAGGGTCCATCGTTGCCGAGAAGAAAGCCGTCTGACGCTCAGCCGGAGCCTGACTCAGAATTTTTTCCACATCCTGAATAAAGCCCATGTTCAGCATCTCGTCTGCTTCATCCAAAACCAGCCAATTCAGCTGATTGAGGCGCAGATCGCCACGGCTTAGCAAGTCGAGAACTCGACCTGGTGTTCCGACCACGATTTGCGTACCACGCTGCAAACGTTGAATCTGCCGATCAATGGCTTGACCGCCATAAACTGCCAGCGTGTGCAGTTTACGATCCGAATTGAAGCTGCGAATGGCTTGATAAACTTGGTCAGCCAGTTCTCGAGTGGGCGTTAGGATTAAAGCCTGAACTGCCCGATTATTGGGATCAATCTGTTCGAGTAGCGGCAGTGAAAAAGCCGCTGTTTTTCCAGTTCCTGTCTGAGCCTGTCCAACGACATCACGGCCAGAAAGCAAATGAGGAATGGCTTGGGCCTGAATTGCGGTGGGTGTTGTAAAACCAAGTTTTTCCAGCAGGCGCACGCGCGCTTCAGACAGACCTAAGCTACTAAAAGATAGGGTCATCGAGTCTCCTTAACGTGTATGGGTAGAGACACGGCTGAGCGCGCCTCTTAATTGAGTGGTGTGATCTGCAATATGACCATAAAGGTCGTAAATATCGGCGTCGGCGATCGCCACTGGAACCAGTGACCCCAACCGCGCCTCTCCTTGAACGTAGACCCAACCGTCTACCTCAGGAGCAAATCGAGCTGAGCGACCCAACAGTTTGCCCGTTTCAGGGTTTTCCTGTTCGATCAGAACATCTACGACTTTGCCAATCTCGGCCTGATTTTTCTTCAGGGAAATTGGCTGTTGAACCTGCATCAAGGCATCCCGTCGCGCATCCATCACATCTTGAGAAAGCTGATTGGGAAGGCTGTAAGCAGGTGTACCCTCTTCAGGAGAGAAGGTAAAGACGCCAACGTGGTCAAACTCATGACGCTGAACAAACTCCAGCAGATGTTCAAAGTGAGCCTCGGTTTCACCCGGAAAGCCAACAATGAACGTCGTCCGCAAGACCGCGTCGGGAAGTGCCGTCTTGATCCGTTCAATGATTTGGTCGTTGACATGCCCATGCCAGGGGCGATTCATCGCCTTCAGAACATCTGGATGAGAGTGCTGAAGCGGCAAGTCAAGATAAGGCAAGACATTGGGCGTTTCCTGGATTGCCGCAATGACCTTGGGTGTCAGTCCGGTTGGATAGGCATAATGCATGCGAATCCAAGGGACCTTGACCTTACCTAGCGCCCGCAACAGCTCAGCCAGTTTGGGCTCGCCATAAAGGTCAAGACCATAGTTGGTTGTGATCTGAGAAATCAGAATAATTTCTTGAACACCTTCGGCTGCAAGCTGCTCCGCCTCTGTCACGATGGACTCAATAGAGCGCGATCGCTGATTGCCCCGAAGGTGGGGAATGATGCAAAATGCACAGCGATAGTCGCAGCCCTCAGCCACTCGCAAGTATGCCACACCCTCAGTGGTGGTGCGGTAGCGAGGGGTTGTTTCGTCAGCGATGTAAGTCGGCTCAGTGGAAATTTCCTTAACGCGCTCTCCAGTCTGAGCCCGTTGGATGACATCTACTATCTTATGATAGTCGCCTGTGCCCACGACGGCTACTGCTTCGGGCAACTCATCCAGCAATTCCTGCTGAAAGTGTTGCGCCATGCAGCCTGTAATCACGACCTTTTTATTGGCCTCTGCGAGTTCAACTAGGGTCCGAACCGATTCTTCACGTGCCGCTTGGATGAAGCTGCAGGTGTTGACGATGACGTAGTCCGCCATGTCTTCATTTGAATCCACCTGGTAGCCCGCCTGAACGAGCAGACCCAGCATGTGTTCTGTATCGATTCGGTTTTTTTCGCAGCCTAAGTGGGAAACAGCAATGGTTGGCTTATGGCCCATGCAAGTTTAACTAGTGATAGGTGAACGGAGAAGGGTGATTGAGATCAGAAACAAACAGCGTGGCGATCGCTCAATCAACGGACTAGCCCCTTACTCCTCGACCTGTACTGCTGAACAGCCTGATGGTCCCGTCAATCGCAATCGCATATTTTTAGTATTCGCAACTGCCATAGTAACGCAAAACTGCATAACATAACTACACAATTCTTGGATTTACCAATTTTCCCTCACATGTTCCGCTCCTTAGGCCTGACGACAGGCTTGGACAAAAGACTTGGACGAAAGGCTTTGACGAAAGGCTTTGACGAAAGTATGGGAAGGGGATATCGACGCTAGTGAAAATCTGCTCTCTGGCGAGGCCAGTCTCGCTCAAATTTTGATTTCAGATCGGGATCTGCGGCGAGGGGGATAGGGCCAGATTGCTGTTAAAGTAAGTCTAAGGAATAAGAAGTATGGCCTGCCCTGCCCTAGTTTGGTTTGTACCTATCGTTTTGCTATCACCGAGTCCGAAATTTTTAGACACGTGGACTTAAATCAGATCTTCAAAACTGCTAACCCCGTCATTGGTGTCGTTCATCTGCTGCCGTTGCCCACTTCTCCTCGTTGGGGTGGTAGCCTCAAAGCGGTTATTGACCGTGCTGAGCAAGAAGCGACTGCCCTAGCGTCTGGGGGGGTCGATGCCCTGATCGTTGAAAACTTCTTTGATGCGCCTTTTGCAAAGGATCACGTTGATCCGGCTGTGGTTAGCGCAATGAGTCTGATCGTCCAGCGCCTCATGAATCTAGTGACGCTGCCGATTGGGGTCAATGTGCTGCGGAATGATGCTTGTAGTGCGATGGCGATCGCTACCTGTAGTCAAGCCCAGTTTATTCGGGTCAATGTTTTGACGGGTGTGATGGCGACCGACCAAGGCTTAATCGAAGGTCAGGCTCACCAACTGTTGCGTTATCGCCGCGAATTGGGCAGCGATGTCAAGATTTTGGCTGATGTGTTGGTAAAACATGCTCGTCCCCTCGGTTCGCCCAACCTCACAACGGCTGTCCAGGAAACCATTGAGCGCGGGTTAGCCGATGGTGTGATCCTATCGGGATGGGCCACAGGCAGCCCGCCTAGCCTAGAAGATTTAGAATTGGCGAGTGCTGCGGCAAATGGGACTCCCGTCTTTATTGGCAGTGGAGCGAGCTGGGAAAATATTCCGAAGCTGATTCAAGCCGCAGATGGCGTGATCGTATCCAGCTCCCTCAAGCGTCGTGGCAAAATTGACCAACCGATCGATCCAATTCGCGTCAGTCAGTTTGTCGAGGCCATGCGGCGCAGCATTTCTGTCAAAGAACAAACCCAAACCATTTCCTCTGTAGCGGCAATGTCCTCTTAAGTAGGTGGACATAAATAAATGATGCTGTAGGGTGCTGTTAGGCGTAGCCGTAACGCACCATTTCCCTTTGATGCGTTACGCTGGCTAACACATCCTACAAATAATTAAGCTCATCTACTTAGCAGGCCAAACTTCTTAGCAGGCCAAAAAAGTTAAAGAAACCCTGAATCTGGATGACATACGCCAAAATAGATTAGGTCAGCACAAAAAATCTGGCCTTTTGATGCAGTCGCGCTGTTGGGTAAGGTTCTATGGGCCGCCGTCGTCAAACTCCTTGGATTCATCGTTGGTCTCGTCCCATCATTGGAGCGATCGCCATCTTGGGCGCGCTCAATACGGGATATATTGCAGCCGAAAAACTTTTAGGTGGACAAGTCGCCTGTCCGACCCAGGGATGTGAACTGGTACTGGCTAGTTCCTATGCTGAAGTTTTTGGATTGCCGCTTTCGCTGTTTGGTTTTTTGGCCTATGTCGCAATGGCGGTTTTTGCCTTGGGGCCTCTCGCGGTCGATCCCGACAAGAATAAAGCTCTCCGCTCTGATTTAGACAACTGGACTTGGTTTTTCCTATTCATTGGATCAGCCGCCATGCTGGTCTTCAGTCTGTATCTGATGTACATCATGGCCACTCAGTTTGTCGCCGTCTATGGTCTGAGCAGCATTTGTTATTACTGTATTGCCTCAGCCATTTTTGCGGCCGCCTTGTTTGTGTTAACGCTGGTGGGTAAAGCCTGGGACGACATCGGACAACTGATGTTTACAGGCGTGATTGTGGCCATGGTGACGCTGGTGGGAACGTTGGCGGTCTACAACGTGGGGCCTGCTTCCCAAACGGCAGAGACACCTGGACAGGCTGGGCCAGCGGTGACCACAACATCAGGTCAGGCTGAAATTGCGCTAGCGCAACATCTCACCAGTATTGGGGCGCGCATGTATGGGGCATATTGGTGTCCCCACTGTCACGACCAAAAGCAGTTGTTTGGGCGGGAGGCTGTCCAGGAACTGACGTATATCGAATGTGCGCCAGATGGGGCAAATGCTCAGCCACAAATCTGTCAGGCCAATGCGGCCAATGTAACGGGCTACCCCACTTGGGAAATTAATGGTCAGTTTTACCCGGGTACCCAGTCGCTAGAAGATCTGGCAACCGCCTCTGGCTATCAAGGGCCGCGTGACTTCCAAACGTAGCGGCCTTAGCAATGTCCGGTTAACGATGAGGGCTCCATCATTGGAGTCCTTTTTTGTATGCCGTGTTTTTACGCGGTTTAAAGTAAAATTGATAACATGCTTGGAAGACTACGGGGAGTTCTCCATCCTGCCGCAGTGGGGTCTGGATCAGACTAGAGCAAGGTTGGGACAGGGTGGGGGAAACTATAATGAAGCGTAGAGCAGTAGATCGGGATGTTGCAGTGAATTGATCGCATGTCGATTGGTTCTACGGATCTTCAGGGTGCGATTAGAAATGAAGATGTGGAAATCAGAACTAATCTGCTGATCAAAAGTTCATGATACCAGCTTGGCAACCTATTTATTCTCAAATTAAATCAACTGTTTTCAACCTAGGCACGGTTGAAGATTTGCTATGTCGCACGGCGACCATGATTGCAGCACGCTATCAAGCCAACTGCCAGGTCTGGGCTGGTTTAGATACGAGTATGTCTGAGGTTGTGCAAGTTTGTGCGACGGCAGGCTCGCGTGCTACATCAGACCCTGTCACAACCGTACGGCATGCTGATTCTAGTCAGTTTCCAGAGTGGTTGCAGCAACAACAGCAGTCTCCTCGCCGAGTTGAGCTAGAAACGGGCGAGCTGATTTTACCAATTGTTAATCAGCAAGCGGTCTGGAGCGACATTTTAGACACAACCCCAGAAAACATAGACTCAGATTCCGCCTTGGCGCAGCTGGTGCAACTTCCTGTGGCGCGTCCATTGCAACTGGTCTTACTGTTGTGTCGAACCTCTGAGTCATCCGCTGAGTCATCCTCTGAGTTATCTTCAGAGGCAAATGGGGGGGGATGGAGTGCGGCAGAAGTTGAGTCTCTGGAAGTGGTTGGGAGTCAGCTCGGCCTTGCCTACAGCGCATTGTACTGGAAGGATCGGCTTGATCAATCGCGCCAACAGTCGGCGTTGATTGGGCGGATTGTCCGGTTGGTAAACTCTAACCTCAATCCAGATGAAGTGATTCGGCGCATTGTGGCAGAACTGGGGCAGGGCTTAGGCTGCGATCGCTGCCTTTTGGTGGATCTGCGCGACGATCCGGTGAATGTTTTGGCGAGTTGGGATCAGAGCGATCGCGACCTGAAACCATTGATGAGCAAACAAATTCGGCGATCGCTCTGGCTCAACGTGATTGAGATGTTTACCCAGGCAGGGGCGTCTTATATCGAGCTTGATTTGGAGGAGCTAGAGCCTGATCCGCTGCAGATTTGGTTGCAGGACGTTGGGGCAACGGGTGCCTTGCTGTTTCCCCTGCTGATTCAAGAAGAGTTTTTTGGGGCGATCGCCCTCCTGTCCTACGATTCGGGCCGGAGTTATCAGGTGGATGAGCTGCAAACCATTCGGCAAATCTCTGACCAAACGGCGATCGCGCTCACCAATGCCCAACATTACCAAAGCCTGTGGTATCGACAGGAAGCTCTGCGGTTACAAAATGACGCGTTGCAGGGGGCTGTCATTCAGGATGAGCTGACCCAGTTAATGAACCGCCGCTCGCTCGATCGAGAACTAGAACAGCTCAGTGCTAGTGCGGTCTGGGCGGTTCACATGCCTTTCTGTGCGATCGTCTGTGATCTGGACTATTTCAAGTGGATCAACGACACGCATGGTCATGCTGTGGGAGACGAAGTGCTCAGAGTCCTGGCTCAGCGGCTACAAAGACAGCTCCGACGCGAAACGCCAGCCTATCGCTACGGTGGAGAGGAGTTTGTAGTCATTCTGGCGGAAACAACCTTAAAGACCGCTGTTGATGTTGCCGAACGATTGCGCCAAGCCGTCCGTTCTACGCCGTTTCAGACTAGCGTGGGGATGGTGCAAATTTCGGCCAGCTTTGGGGTGAGTCAGCAAACCTCAGGGCAAGATCGTCACGCCAGGGATGTTTTGCAGCGGGCGGAACAGGCGCTCTCGGAAGCCAAACGGCAGGGGCGCGATCGCGTCGAATCGCTGGAGTAACCCTGGTAGAATTCAAGCAGCTTGGCCGGATTTGCTCGGCAATTCTCTGGATAGGTTATAAAAGCAGCGTCACAGTGTTTTTGTGTTGAGGCAGATAATTGTATGGCAGTTCATCCTTCTCTGGCATCCTTGGCCAATAAGCCCATCACCTTTGGGACAGATGGCTGGCGGGGAGTCATTGCAGCCGATTTTACGTTTGAACGGGTGACTCGCGTTGCGCCAGCGGCAGCCAAAGCCTTAGAGCAAACCTATGGGGATCAAACCCCTAGCCGCACGATTATTGTCGGCTACGATCGCAGGTTTCTCTCACCCGAATTTGCTCGCGCGGCAGCTGAATCTGTTCAGGCGGCTGGCTTTGATGTGCTGCTGTCAGAATGCTATGCCCCAACACCGGCCTACAGCTGGGCTGCAAAACAGCAAAATGCGCTGGGTGCGCTGGTGATCACGGCTAGCCATAATCCAGCGGTTTACTCTGGCCTGAAGGTGAAAGGCGGCTTTGGTGGTTCGGTTTCTCCTGATGTGACTCAAAAGATTGAGGCACTGCTGCAGGAGTCTGGTGAATCTTCTGCGACTGCCCCTGGAAGCTTAAAAACCTTTGATCCGTGGCCGAGCTACTGCCAAGGTCTACAGGCTAGAGTTGATATTCCGGCTCTGCGAGAGGCGATCGCCAGCGGCCAGCTTACGGTATTTGCAGATGTCATGTATGGAGCGGCGGCGAGTGGGTTGGCCAGACTTCTAGGCATTGAGATTCAAGAACTCCATAGTGAGGCGGATCCGTTGTTTGGGGGTGTTGCACCTGAGCCGCTACCTCGCTATCTGGGCGATTTATTTGACCAAATCAAAGCTCATCAGCCGTCTGTGCCCAATGGTTTGACGGTGGGTCTGGTGTTTGACGGAGATAGCGATCGCATTGCCGCCGTAGACGGACAGGGAAATTTCCTCAGCTCCCAAATTTTGATCCCCATCTTGATCAATCACCTGGCGCTGCATCGAGGGTTTACAGGTGAGATCATCAAAACCATCAGCGGCTCCAACTTGATCCCCCGAGTCGCCGCACTGCACGATCTATCCGTCCACGAAACACCGATTGGCTACAAATATATTGCCGATCGCATGTTAGAAGCCCAGGTCTTTTTAGGTGGTGAAGAATCGGGTGGCATTGGCTACGGCAACCATATTCCAGAGCGCGATGCGCTGATGTCGGCACTCTACCTTCTAGAAGCCGTAGTGCAGGCTGGATCAGACCTGAGTGATCTATACCGTCAGCTTCAGGAAAAGACCGACTATTCCTTTGCCTATGACCGGATTGACCTGCCGCTAGCCAGCATGGATGTACGGGCAAAATTGCTAGACCTTCTGCAAACCCAACCCCCCACGGAGGTAGCTGGACGGGCTGTAACTGATTGCCTCACGATTGATGGCTACAAGTTTCAGTTGGCCGACCAAAGTTGGCTGCTGATTCGCTTTAGCGGCACCGAACCCGTTCTGCGCCTTTATTCTGAAGCGAAAACACTGGATCAGGTTCACGAAATTCTAGCTTGGGCAAAGGATTGGGCCAGTTCGGTTTGAATTTTGGAGGGTTGAGTGATAAGTTTTGAGGTTTGAATCCCAATTGCGAGCTTAAACCTGATGAAGCGATTAGTGGTCGCAACCGGAAACCCAGGCAAACTCAAGGAGATGGAGGCGTATCTCCTTGAGGCCGATCTCAATCTAGAGCTATCGCTCAAGCCTGAAGAGCTAGATGTTGAAGAAACAGGAGAGACGTTCCTGGAAAATGCTTGCTTAAAGGCATCCCAGGTGGCTCAAGCGACAGGAGAATGGGCGATCGCCGATGATTCAGGCTTAGCTGTTGATGCCTTGGATGGCGCACCGGGTATTTATTCAGCTCGCTACGATACGACCGATCAAAGTCGAATTGAGCGAGTGCTGAGAGAGCTAAAGGATCAGCCCAATCGGCAGGCACAGTTTTTGTGTGCAGTGGCGATCGCCCGTCCTGACGGCTCCATTGCGCTGCAAACCGAAGGCATTTGTCCGGGAGAAATTCTGGATGCGCCGCGAGGTCAGGGTGGATTTGGCTACGACCCGATCTTTTATGTGCCTGAGCAACAAATGACCTTTGCGGAAATGCCGTCAGCGGTGAAACATCGAGTTAGCCACCGGGGGAAAGCATTTCAACTGCTGATTCCCCAACTCAAGACTTTACTCGATTCCTAAAAACTGGGGGTGGGCAATGCCCACCCTAAATTGCCCACCCTAAGATGAAGAGCTAGATTGCCTCTAAATCTTTTTCTCCCGTCCGAATGCGGATAATCTCATCGACAGGCGAGATGAAGATTTTGCCGTCGCCAATTTCTCCAGTTCGGGCCGCCACAATAATCTTTTCAACGACCATATCTACCTGATCGTTTTCCACCACAATCTCGACTTTGAGTTTCTGCAAAAACTCAACGGTATATTCAGAGCCTCGATACCGCTCAGTTTGGCCCTTCTGACGGCCAAAGCCCCGCACTTCAGACACCGTCATTCCGACGATTCCAGCGTTAACCAGCGCGATTTTGACTTCGTCAAGCTTAAATGGCCGAATAATTGCTTCAACCTTTTTCATGTATTCTGTCACTCCTTATGATGTTTCTGGTCTGCGATCGCCAGCATCCCCCGTTCTATCACCGCCACCAAGAGAAGAATTGTATCGGTTAATACAATTTCTTTGGGGGAAGACTATCCCCCATTCTGCCACTAGAGGCGATCGTCAACCGAAATTCACCGGAATGATTCCATACATCCCAAACAAAACATCCTGAGCAGGCTAACGAGTCACCCTCAAAATTTTGTCTTGCTCAGGCGGACAAGTTCCGCGTCCATCGCAGTTGCTGGTCGTGACATAGAGTTCATTGTCTGGACCCATGATCACTTCCCGCAGCCGCCCATAGTCATCCTGTAAGTACACTTCGTAGGTTTCCACCTGGTAGGGATTGTTGGGATTAAAGGCAATCCGGTGCAGATGGCGCGAGCCTAGCGTTCCCATAATCAAGTCGCCCTGCCATTCGGGGATCGCATCTCCGGTATAAATGGTAGCGCCACCGGGAGGTACGGCATCTCGCCAGATCAGTGAGGCTGGTACCAGGCCTTCCTGATCCTGGCAAGTCGTCAACGTCGGCCAGCCCAGATTATCGCCAGCATTGGCAACTAGCACTTTGTCTTGCCCGGTGCGGCCCAACTCTCCACTCGGCCCATGATCCGTCACCCACAGCGTAGACTCGTCGTACCAGTCAAAGCCTTGGGTGTTGCGAAGCCCACTCAGAAAGACGGGATTGCCAGCAGAGGGATTGTCGCCCGGAACATCACCATCTGGCGTGACGCGCAAAATCTTTCCAGCCAAACTATTTTCATCTTGAGCCAAGGGTGGATCGCTGGCGTCTCCGGTGCCAATGTAGAGCATTCCGTCTGGGCCAAACCGCAGCCGTCCACCATTGTGGAATCTCGCCACCGGAATGCCATCCACAATGATTTGATTGGCTTGAGCACTCAGGCCATCTTCAGAGAGCTGCCAGCGTTCCACTCGATTTTCTAAAGTACCGCCCTGATCGGTGGTGTAGTAAAGGTAAAACAGTCGATTTTCAGCAAAATTTGGATGGGCGGCCATGCCAAGCAACCCCCCTTCCCCGCCTCTAGAAACGTTGACTGTGGCGATCGGTTCGGGCCGCAACTGTCCGTTTTGCACCAGGCGAATCCGACCAGGACGCTCCGTCACCATCAGGTCGCCATTTTCTAAGAAGACAATCCCCCAGGGCACTTCTAACCCAGTGACCACTTCTTCCACCCGAATCGAAACCTGTCCTTGGGGGCCAAACCCATCTTCAACCAGGATGCACTGCCGTTCTTGAGGGGGTTGGGCCGCAACCTGATCGGCAGTCTCTTCGGGAGGAGATGCGATCGGGGTAGTATCTTCCGTCGTTCCAGTTTCGGGTGCTATACCTGTACAGGCGGCGATCGCCACAGCACTGATTCCCATCACCAACCGACGAGTCAGAGTATGCATCTCCTTCCTCCATATGACTGCTCTTATGACTGCTCCATACACCAGTGTAAAAAATCCTGGATTGGGATGCAGAAGACTTAACTGCTCACCTGTTCATAGCGCCGATTCACTTCGGACCAATCCACCACATTCCACCATTGGCTGAGATATTCGCCTCGCTGGTTGCGGTAGGTCAGGTAGTAGGCATGTTCCCAAACGTCGTTGCCCATCAGCGGATACTGCCCTTCCATCATGGGGGTGTCCTGATTGGGAGTGGTGGTGATTTCTAGTTCACCTTCATCGTTATAGACCAGCCAAACCCAACCGCTACCAAACTGATCGGAGCCGGCTTCTTCAAACTGCTCCTGAAATTCCGCAAAGCTGCCAAAGGTTTGGTTGATACTTTCGGCAAGTGGCCCGGTTGGTTCGCCACCGCCGTCTGGGCTCATGATTTCCCAGAACATGCTGTGGTTGATGTGGCCACCGCCGTTGTTGCGAACGGTGTCGCGTAGATCTTCAGGTACGCCATCCAGATTTTGCAGGAGTTCTCCTAAGGTTTGCTGTTGCAGGTCAGGATAATATTCCAGGGCGTCGTTTAGATTTGAGACATAGGCGGCATGGTGAGCATCGTGGTGCAGCTCCATCGTCTCAGCATCAATGTAAGGCTCCAGCGCATCGTAGGCATAGGGCAGTGGAGGCAACTCTGCTGGACTGATGCTCAACGCCATCTCAGGGAGCGCCTCTGTCAGGGTTCCTGGAGAGGGCTGCTGTGGGCCGATGGGTTGTTGGTTAGGCAGAGTCTCAGGGGGTTGGGGGCCTGGTGCCTGACCCGGTACTTGTCCCGGCGTCTCTGGAGTTTGGCCTGGAACTTGTTGAGCCTGAGTGGTAACTTGACCAAATACGATTAGCACGACCATCATGCTGCCAAGGATGAGCAGACGAAGCGATCGCCCCAGTAAAGGTTGCATAGGTTTTATCTCCAGTTCATGTTGAGCATCGGGATTGTCAGCTAGTTGCAAGACAAAGGAGGCTTGCTTTCACAAACCAGATTCCTGTTTAGTGACATTTTTATGGGCAACGGAAAGAGCATTTAAAAGCTGCTCAACCCTTTTATCGTTAATGTCAGTGCGAATAAATCTTACTGGGGAGGTAAGGTCTTGAGGCCAACGAATCCCTCCTAAGTTGGCCTCTAAACAGCGTCTTACACAGCCCGTCCGGTAATCGAAATTTGTTTCTCAAACAGGCGCTGATCCTCATCCACTTCAGTGGTGGGATCGGCTATCTCGGTGTTTTGGTCAGATAATGCCTCTTTGGAGTTATCCAGATTAGCATTCGAGACATCAACCGAGTTTTGGCCTGCGTCTTTCTCTAAAAAACCTTCATCTGCCCTAGGCGTGTCTGGCGTTGCTGGATCGATTGGTTCATGCGTCATGTCTTCAGTTCCTGTCAAAGCTTGCTTCATTTTCCAGTGTGGAGAAGGGACGTTGAATCTTCATCGGTCATGGGTTTGAGGTGGGCGATCGCCCCAGCTTAACAATTCAAAACTTAAGTTCATCCCAACGGTAGAGGACAATTAATCGCTGGCGGTAGAGTCTAATGCTGTGATGTCCTAGTACACTAAGGCTGTGAATTTCTACCTTTTGAGCCTATGCGCTTTGTGATCCTGTTTGCGATCGCACTCATGCTAGCCGTTGGCTGGGACTCCTGGATAGATTGGCAAAACAGCAGTTATCCCGACTCTCCCAAACGCCCGAATATAGAGCAGGTTGCCGTACTAGATTGGGCCACCTCGCTGCCCAAACTCTCTGCTTCAGACCGCTTGCACGTGGTTGGGGATACCAATCGAGATGGGATGACTTCCGCTGCCGATCTGGAAGGTCACCAAGCCTGGTCTTGGGCAAAAGGTGGTTTGCTGTTGGCCAATGTCGATGATGATGATCAGGATGGTCGTCCTGATTGGCAAGACCAAGTTGTCAATGGCCCTCAGGATGCTGAAGATTTGGCCAGGGTCAAAATCCACTTGCCTGAATCGCTGCGTCGAGACGGGACTGAACTTTATGTAGAGACAGAGGGAGCGGCCCAAAACTTTATCAATGTCTTTCAGATGTTGCCCGAGTCAGAAGCCTTTGTCGATGTGACAAAACCTGCTCCGCTCGAGTTGTTGAGGGGTGAGATTGAGCTAGGCATCGAAGCCAAACATTTTGCTCATCAAAACTGGAATGGTATTGCTGATATTCGGGTGGTGGTAAAAGATGCGACGGGGCAGGCGATCGCCACCGATCAGACTCGTCTCCGGGTGGCTCCCTGGCTGATGTTGCCCAATTCTGCCGAGGCAACAGATGTCTATGTCAGTGCTGGGGTCTATGAAAACGAGACAATGCGATCGCAGCTACAACAGCATCTCCAACCGCTAGGAGCCCAACTCCACGAGTACTCAACCGATTGGTGGGAAGAAATGTGGATGCAGGACACAATGGAAATCGGCTACCAGGAGATTCCTGGACACCCCCGAATGCATGTGGTGCTGCGCGCCAACCGGGATGCCGATCGTTATCCACCCACGCTGCTAGCACCGGATCTGGGCTACATCACTGTGGGAGAACCCCGCAATTTGGAAGGAGTCGATCGCTTAGCAGATTGGTTTGGCAACTTGGAAGTCTCGCACCCAGTGCCGGGATTCCCGCTAGGGCGAATCTACTACGGCAGGAATGGAGATACTGGCATCGAGATGCAGTCTGAGATTGTTCGGTTTCTGCAAATGCAGCAGGTACAATCGCCTGTCTGGGTCGATACATCCTGGCTCGCCATTAAGCATGTAGATGAAATTTTTAACTTTGTGCCAGGGCCAAACGGTGAAGCCTTTCTAATTATTAATAGTCCAGCCTTTGGGATCGAGCAAGTTCGTAGTTTAGAAACGCTAGGGGCTGGAGATCTGCTAGTAGGCTATCCAGCTATCACGATAAATGAAGCTTTGGACTTCGTTGGCGTCAACCAACAACTCCAGCAACAACGGCTAGACCGCATCTTAGAGAAAGCCAAACAGGACTTTAATTTGCCTGATGAGCGCATCATCCAGCTTCCCATGCTCTACAGCGATTCGCAGGAAGCCTACGGATTTTGGTCAAATCCCGTCAACTCGATCTACGTAAACGGAGCAGTACTCATGGGCGATCCCCTCTCGCCAGAAGTCAACGGGAAAGACTACATTCAGCATACGATTCAGCAACGGCTAGAGGCCGTCAACATTCCTGTTCTGTTTATTGATGATCGGTCTTATCAGGAAAATAAGGGCAACGTTCACTGTGCAACCAATGCCAAACGAGAGCCTGTGGTCTCCGACGTTTGGCAAAACATCCCCGAAGTATTGGCGCTTTCCCCTGTCTAGCTTTTCTTGCTCTAGCTTTCCTGGGCTAGCCTTCCTGGGTCTAGTGGTTAATCTTGTTCACGAAATCCGAAACACGAAAAAGGAGCGATCGCCATAAACAGCAATCGCTCCTTTTTTATCTGGCTAAATCAATTACCAATCAAACCTTAGTAATCGAAGTCTCCACCCATGCCAGCGCCAGCGCCAGCACTAGCAGCATCCTTAGGTTCGGGCTTGTCAACGACGATGCACTCGGTGGTCAAGACCATGCCAGCGATCGAAGCTGCATTTTGTAGTGCAGAACGAGTCACCTTCGCAGGGTCAACGATACCCGCAACAAACATGTCAACGAATTCGTTGGTTGCCGCGTTGTAGCCGACGTTGAAGTCCTTCTCTTTGACGCGCTCAGCGATCACAGCGCCATTTTGTCCGGCGTTCTCGGCGATTCGCTTCAGGGGAGCTGCCAGAGCACGAGCCACGATGTTGGCCCCAATCAGCTCTTCATCCTTCAGGTTGTCATTGGCCCATGCTTCCAACTCAGGAGAGAGATGTGCCAGCGTGGTGCCACCACCCGGAACGATGCCTTCTTCAACAGCAGCCTTGGTTGCGTTGATCGCATCTTCTAAGCGTAGCTTGCGGTCCTTCATTTCGGTTTCGGTTGCAGCACCGACCTTAATCACGGCCACACCGCCAGAGAGCTTAGCCAAGCGCTCTTGTAGCTTCTCTTTGTCGTAGGAAGAATCAGTTTCTTCCATCTGACGACGGATCTGCTCACAACGGCCCTTGACCCCTGCTTCGTTACCTTCTGCAACAATGGTGGTGGTGTCCTTGGTGATGGTGATGCGGCGAGCCTTGCCTAGCATTTCGAGCTTAGCGCTGTCGAGCTTCAGACCGGCATCTTCGGTAATCAGTTGGCCACCGGTTAGAACGGCGATGTCTTCGAGCATGGCCTTACGGCGATCGCCAAAGCCAGGAGCCTTCACAGCCGCTACGTTTAGCACACCCCGTAGGCGGTTAACCACCAGAGTCGCTAGTGCTTCTTTCTCAATATCTTCAGCCAGGATCAGCAGTGGGCGACCAGAGCGAGCGACTTGCTCTAGAACGGGCACCAAGTCTTGAACCAGGGTGATCTTCTTGTCGGTGATCAAGATGTAAGGCTCATCTAGCACCGCTTCCATCCGCTCAGTGTCGGTTGCGAAGTAGGGAGAGATATAGCCTTTGTCAAAGCGCATCCCTTCGGTGACCTCCAGCTCGGTGGTCATAGACTTGCCTTCTTCCAAGGAGATGACGCCTTCGCGACCCACTTTCTCCATTGCTTCAGCAATCATTTGGCCAACTTCATCGTCGTTTCCGGCGGAGATGGAACCCACTTGGGCGATCGCCTTAGAATCTTCGACTGGGCGAGCATGGGCCGCAATCTTGTCAACCAAGTAAGTCGTTGCCTTGTCAATTCCACGCTTCAGGGTGATCGCATTTGCACCAGCTGCAACGTTGCGAAGACCTTCCTTGACGATGGCGTGAGCTAGCACGGTTGCAGTGGTAGTGCCGTCACCTGCCGCATCGTTAGTTTTAGAAGCCGCTTGACGAATCAGAGCAACGCCTGTGTTCTCGATGTGATCTTCTAACTCAATTTCCTTCGCAATAGTGACCCCGTCATTCACGATTTGGGGTGCGCCAAACTTTTTCTCTAGAACAACATTACGGCCCTTGGGACCCAGAGTGACAGCAACAGCTTCTGCCAGAATATCCATTCCCTTTTCCAGGGCGCGACGAGCGTTTTCGTTGTAGATGATGCGCTTAGCCATAGTTTTCCAGATGTTTTAGCGATGTGAATTGAGAACGGAGCGGAAACTTGTGAGCTTGAACTTGTGAGCTTGAAGCTGTGAGCTTGAACTTGTGAGCCTGATCAGAGTAGAGCTTGATCAAGCGGTTGAAACTTTGAGCTATTGGGTGTAACCGATCCCTTTACGAGGCCCAGATAACTCAGGCTTCTAACTCAAACAACTCAAACTTCAACAACTCAAACTTCAGAAGCCAAACTTCGAGACTGATTCGAGACTTATCTATGCAACGACAGCTAGAATGTCTTTCTCGGAGAGCAAGACATATTCTTCGGTGCCAAGCTTGATGTCAGTTCCGGCATACTTGGAGTAGAGAACCTTGTCGCCAATTTTTACTTCGAGGTCTTGACGAGAACCATCATCGCTGCGCTTGCCAGGGCCAACGGCAACGATTTCTCCAACCTGAGGCTTCTCTTTAGCGGTGTCAGGTAGAAGAATTCCACCAGCGGTCCTGTCCTCGGAAGCGCTTACCTTAACAAAAACACGATCAGCTAAGGGCTTGACGGTAGAAACGCTGAGAGATACAGCTGCCATATCAAATTCTCCAGACTATCAGATGGGTTGGGTGAGTAATCAGCAGTAATCCAGCCCCAATGATTGGAACTGGCATAAAATCTACGGATCGTAGAGTGTGCCAGCGTCAGATGAATGAGTTAGCACTCTCGTCTCCTGAGTGCTAATTTAACGGAGGACCGGGGTAACTGCAACTGATCTTCACGAACTTCGAAGTACGGGTTCCCGAACTGGCGGTGCTATATCTCAGGGTTGAGACATCCGTCTAAAATCAAAGGCTGAAGCGATCGCTCACGAGGAAAGCTATGGCAGACACTCAGTTGCCTCAGGATCAGTTGTCTCAAAACAGGCCTCAAGATAGGCTTCAAGATAAATCTTTAGATCTTGTCCGCGCTCATGTTTTTGTCTCCGGTAAAGTTCAGGGCGTAGGCTACCGGGCCTCAACGTGGGACACTGCTCAATTGCTAAAGCTGAAGGGATGGGTCCGAAATCTGCGAGATGGTCGCGTAGAAGCGGTGTTTGAAGGCCCACGCTCCACGGTTGAAGAAATGCTGCGTTGGTGTCATCAAGGACCACCTGCTGCTGTGGTTCGAGAGGTGGCGGTAGACTATGAACCTGCTGAAGGACTACGAGGATTTGAAGTGACTCGCTAAAAAGAGTGACTTGCTAAAAAGATCTATCTATCGGCCTAGTTAAAAATAACCAATTGGGGGATGCGATCGCTGTCAAGGCTTTGAAGTGCCTAAACCCTAATATTCCGGAGACATTCAGGAAAGTTGTTCAAATCTTTAAACATTTCCTCCCTCTCTAAAGATTCTCCCAACCAACAACAATAAACTTCATGAACTTCTTGAGTCGCTACTATCATCAGGAGATGCCATATGTGTCCCTAAAGTAAATCGTGTCTTCATTGGTGTATATAGCTTCCCAATCCGTTATCTGAGGTTTCTGCGTTGGCATAATATCCAAAAGATATAGAACTGGAACTAGCTACTTTCCGTAGTCTTGATCCTTATGCTTTTGGCAAATATCCGCAATATTACGGAACTCAGACTTCCAATTATTAAGTCAGACTCAAACCTATGCCCCCCTCATTTGGGTTTGGTTCTGGAGAAGATTCTTCGGCTTGTCCTGCGGTTTGTCAGGATTGGCCTTTGTCGTAACGGTTCATAAGGACTGCAAGCCTCATGCGTATTTTGATTTACTCCTATAACTATGCTCCTGAACCGATTGGCATAGCTCCTTTGATGACCGAGTTGGCCGAAGGATTGGCAGCACGGGGGCACGAAGTCAGAGTCATCACAGGGATGCCCAACTATCCACAACGAAAAATCTACGAAGAGTATCAGGGTAAGTGGTATCTGACTGAAGAGCAAAATGGAGTCACCGTTCAACGTAGCTATGTCTGGATCCGGCCCAAACCTGGCGTGATGACGCGAATGCTGCTAGACGGGAGCTTTGTGGTAACGAGTCTGGTGCAGGCCCTCAGAGGCTGGCGGCCCGACGTGGTGTTCCTAACCGTCCCACCGCTGCCCGTTGCAGTTCCCGCTGCACTGCTAGGCTTCCTCTATTCCTGTCCGGTCGTTTTAAATCTACAAGATATTTTGCCGGAAGCTGCCGTCCATGTTGGGTTAATCCGCAACAAAATGGCAATTCGGGTCTTTGAAGCTCTAGAAAAGTTTGCCTACAAAACAGCGAACGTCATTAGCGTAATTACTGACGGCTTCGTCGAAAATTTGGTCAACAAAGGGGTTCCTGCCCAAAAGATTACCTGCATTCCAAACTGGGTTGATATTGACTTTATTCAACCCTTGCCCAAGGCAGAAAACGAATTTAGAAAGCAGCATCAGTTAGAGGATAAGTTTGTTGTTCTCTATTCTGGCAATATTGCCCTAACCCAAGGCTTAGAAACTGTGGTGCGGGCTGCAGCTCGATTGCACCATGTTCCTGAAATTGTCTTTGTGATTGTTGGTGAAGAAAGGGCACTGGGTGGTCTGCGGCAGCACTGTAAAGACAACGACGTTGATAATGTCTTGCTACTCCCCTTCGAGCCTCGTGAAAAGCTGCCTGAAATGTTGGCGGCTGCGGATGTTGGGTTGATTGTGCAGAAACGGAATGTAATTTCGTTCAACATGCCCTCCAAAACACAGTTGCTTTTGGCGAGCGGTCGCCCCATTGTGGCCTCCGTGCCTCTAAGTGGGACGGCTGCTAAAGCAGTGGCTGAGAGTGGCGGTGGAGTTGTCGTCCCCCCTCAGAAGCCAGAGGCTCTAGCGAATGCAGTCTTAGATCTGTATCAAAATCCAGCTAAGGCTGAAGCTCTAGCCACTCAGGGTCGGCGATATGCGGTCGAAAACTATGCGTTTGAACAGGCGTTGAGTAGGTATGAAGAACTGTTTACTAAAGTAGTGGCAGATCCTCAGCTCGCCCGCAAGCCCGTGGCGTTTAACTCTGCTGAATCAGTGCCAGACCTTTAGCGCCGTTTAGCATCTTTTGATTGGGGGGTTGAAAAAACCAGGGGCGAAAAAGCACAGGCTAGCCTAGGCTTAGAGACAAATGCAGAGGGGGGTTCGGCTAGGTCTGGAATCCCCTCTGCATTTCGTTGCGAGATTTCGCTATGATTTCAGCATCGGCTCTTAAAAAAATCTCAGAAATTTTGTCTTTTGAAACTTGTCTTGAATCTCGCTGGCTCTACCCCTTCTAGAATCAAGGCGATGTAGAGACCCGATCAATCGCTGCTTCGATCAATCGCCGCATTGAGGACTTCAAAATTTGATGGCTAATTCTTTCAAACCTCGTTCTATTTCTTCCTCGATCGTCCGCACTACTCCGGCTTCTTACTCAGCACCCGAAACCGATGTGGATAGTGAAACGCTAGCGCGCACTATTGCTGAAGCTGCTGACGATCGGAAAGGTGCAGATATTTCTGTGCTGGGAGTGGCAGAGGTTTCTTACCTAGCAGACTACTTTGTGATCGTTACAGGTTTTTCGAATACTCAGGTGCGAGCGATCGCTCGTTCCATTGAAAATAAAGTGGCAGAACAGTGGCAGCGCTATCCCCGTCGGCTAGAGGGATTGACCGATAGCAGCTGGGTGCTCATCGACTATGGCGATGTCATTGCTCATGTCTTTTTGAAGGAAGAGCGAGAGTACTATAATCTGGAAGCCTTCTGGGGCCATGGGGATCGTCAATCGTTTGCGCCAGACGCTGCCGATGTAGAAGATGGAACAGACGAATTAGAAGACAGATAGATGCGGCAGATTAAGGATATAACTGCTGGATAGAAGGCTGCTATGCAAAGAAGCTCAATCTTCTGGTGTTTCTGCTCACAGAGTTAGCTAGATTTGAAATACCGGCTCATTGCTTGGTTCTAGTTGTCAACTTTCTGATGAACCATGAAGTCTTCCATCTCAGTCTGTCCGGTTCCTGCCGAACAACAGCCTATTAATGAGTATCAGGAGCTAAGCGAATCCTGGTTTTTTAGCTGGGCTACGCTAGATCTGATTCGTTACCTTAAGCCCATTGTGATTTTGTGGGGCTTGAGTTGGTTTCTGGTTGGGCCTGTTGCTTCGGTCAGCTTCCCCTTCTCCAAATATCCGCTGCAATTTCTGCTAAGTGGGATGGCTGGAGCAAGCGTCTTACCGACTCTGGCGCTGCTGCGGCTATATCTGGGATGGAACTATGTGTGCGATCGCCTTTTGCGAGAAACCATTTTCTATGAAGAGTCGGGATGGTATGACGGCCAAACCTGGACGAAGCCCGAAGAAGTGCTTCAGCGCGATCGCCTCATCGTGACCTACCAAATCCAGCCCATTTTGCGGCGGCTGAAGCGCACCTTTGCCGTGATTGGAGTTTTGTGCCTGAGCGAAGTTGTGGTCTGGGTATTATTTGCCGGAAAATCCTAAGTTTTGGGCAAAAACTTGTCCATTCAACACGCAACGCCTCTGAATCTCTTAAACTGAAACTCAAACTTGATCTTTCACCTCCGTTAAGAAGCATTGCGTGGGAAATAGGAGTATGTCAAAGTCTTAGCCATGACTAGGGGAAAACGTACACAAGCAGCAGAGCTAGAAGTTCGACTTCTACGGGAAGGAATTGTTGAATCGGTCCATCACGTGCAGGCAACCGTCTGTGACGATCGGGGCCGCGTTTTGTCGGTGGCAGGCAACGCGGAAACCGCTGCATTTGTTCGATCGGCACTAAAGCCATTTCAGGCGATGGCGGTCATTTCGACCGGAACGCTAGAGCGCTATAGCCTCACCGATCGCGATCTGGCGATTATCTGCAGTTCACATCAGGCCCACATTGAGCAGGTCCGGCAAGTCTTTAATATTCTGTGGCGCTGTGATGTCGATTCGGCTGCGCTCCAGTGCCCAACTCCTGCCGGAAAGAGTAGCCCGCTGCAGTACAACTGCTCAGGCAAACATGCTGGAATGTTGGCGGTGTGTCAGCAGTGCAATTGGCCAACCAACACTTACCTGCAACGCAACCATCCTGTGCAACGCCTAATTTTAGGAAAGGTTGCCGAACTGCTACGGATGCCTGCTGAGGAATTTATGTCTGCCCATGATGATTGTGGCGCGCCAACTTACTTTATGCAGCTGGGCCAAATGGCAACGCTGTATGCTCAGCTTGGCTCCGGCAATAGCCTCGACATGGAACGGATCGTTCGGGCAATGACCCATCATCCGGTGATGATAGCGGGCGAGGGAGAGTTTGACACAGATCTGATGCGTCTGACGAGCGGCCAACTGGTTAGTAAGGCGGGTTCTGAGGGCATTCAGTGCATTGCGAGGGTCGGGGAAGGGATGGGATTGGCCATCAAAGTGATGGATGGCGCGAAGCGGGCTAAATATGCTGTGGCCATTCACTTGCTGAAGCAGTTGGGTTGGATCAGCCCTAGCATTGCTGAAACGCTGTCAGAAACATTCATGAGCCTGGGTAACTTCAAGCGGCTAGACGTGGTGGGCGAGTTGTCGCTGCTATAGTTCAGACCCCCTTCCCAAAAAAACTTTGGATAAGGGGTTGCCAATTTTGGGCATGTGTTGTTATGCTAGATAAGCCGACGCGGGGTAGAGCAGTCTGGTAGCTCGTCGGGCTCATAACCCGAAGGTCAGTGGTTCAAATCCGCTCCCCGCCACCAAATAGCAAAAAGCCCTGTGGTATTACGCCGCAGGGCTTTTTGCTTTATATTTGTTTGCTTCATTTGCTTCGTAACGGATTATGGCGAGTCTGCCCAGAAGAAGCGCGATCGCCCATTACAATGAGAGTGCTGGCAGCACCAATGGGCTATTGCAGCTTCAGGTTTCTGCCCAAAAGGTTTAGTGATATTTAGTAACACAGAAAAATTGTTCATGGCTGTCAAGCTGCGGCGACCCATTCTGGTAGGAGGACTCGGACTCACCTTTGGAGTCTGGGTTTTAGATAGTCTTTATCCATCGGCCATCGATTTGAATGCGACTCCTGTTTGGGGGGCGATCGCCATTGGGTCAGGTTTTTGGTGGTTAAAGCAGCGTTTCAGCTCCTCCGATGTGGCTCTTTCACCCCAGCCTATCGATCGCACTCAAGTAGACCAATCCTTGGCCGTCACCTCAGCGTTGATTGAGCGGCTAGCCGTAGAGCCCGAAACTAAGCCAGCCGAGATTCAATCCTTTCAGCAACGCCGACTGGCTATTCAGACCGAATTAGATCGGCAAGATCTCCGGCTGTCGATTTTGGGTGGGCCATCTGTGGGCAAAACAGCGCTGTTGCAGTTTTTAGCGTCTCATTGGACGCCGAGTTGCCCTACTCCTGGGCCAACTTTACCTCAACAGGTCGATATCACCACCGTCCCCAGCTTGTTTACAGAGCCTGACGCCGAGCAGGTGATTGCCCCTCTGGATCAAGCCGCTGTTCAGGCCGCAGACTTGTTGGTGTTTGTCACGGCTGGCGATTTGACGGATCCAGAGTTTCAGGTGTTGCACCAGCTCATCACCCAGCAACATCGCGTGGTGTTGGTCTTCAACAAGCAAGATCAGTATTTGCCTTCGGAGCGTCCGCTGATTTTGCAGCAGCTGCGGCAGCGCATGAAGTCGTGGCTCTCGGATCAGGATGTGGTCGCGATCGCCACGGCCCCAGGTGTTCGCAAAGTCCGGCAGCATCAGGCAGATGGTTCGCTCCAGGAGCGAGTTGAACAACCCACGGCTGATGTCTCGGCTTTGACTGAGCGACTGAGCGAGATTGTAGGACAAGAAAATCATCGATTGATTTTAGCGACGGGGCTACGGCGATCGCAAGCGCTCCAGTCCGAGGTGCAAGCCAAACTCAACCAACTCCGGCGCAGTCGAGCCCTGCCGCTGATTGAGCAGTCTCAATGGATCGCAGCAGCAACCGCCTTTGCCAACCCAGTGCCGACGCTCGACTTGTTGGCTACCGCAGCTATTAACACACAGCTCATTCTCGATTTGAGCGCGATTTATCAGCAAAAGTTTTCGCTCCAGCAGGCCAAAACGGCTACAACAGCGTTGGCTGGGCTGATGGTAAAGCTGGGCTTAGTAGAAATGACGAGTCAGGCGATCGCCCCGCTGCTCAAGAGCAACGCCGTTACCTTTGTGGCAGGTGGCCTGCTGCAAGGAATCAGCGCCGCCTATCTGACGCGACTGGCAGGCCTTAGCCTGATTGAATATTTCCAGGAGCAAAGCCAGACTGAGCAGAGCCTAACCTCCTCCCCCTTGCAAATCGAGCGGCTCACCCAAAAGCTGAAAGCTGTCTTCCAGGATAATCAGCGTACCGCATTTCTCAAAACGCTCGTCAAGCAAGGGATTGACCGCCTGACGCCCACGATTGCTCCGGCGGAGGGTGAAGTCAGAGCCAACGCCTGATCCCAAATCTGGCTGCGGTGAGCGAAGATAGAACTGATTTGCATCTTTCGGTGCTACTTTGAGCCACTCACGACCTCCAGACCGTGCTAATCATGACGCCGGAACAGCTCGAGCCAGAATAAATCTGGCCAAAGTTCGCTTGCCAGATTTGCACTTCAATCGGGCGCGGGCAAGCTTGCGGCAGACCTTGAATCGGTATACCCAAGGTATGATCCGATCGCCCAAGCAAAGTCCGAGTGGTGTTGAGCTGCAGGCGGCCTTAAAGAACGACCTAGACCAGCTTTCGACCGCCCTAGATAAGCTCAATCATGGGGTGATTCGGATTGCAGTATTTGGTCTGGTCAGTCGCGGTAAATCGGCAGTCGTCAATGCCCTGCTGGGACAAAAGATGTTACAAACCGGACCGCTGCATGGCGTGACGCAGTGGCCACGATCTGTCTGTTGGACGGTGCCTGTGGCCACGGGGCAGGTGTCAGTCGAATTGATCGACACCCCCGGCTTAGATGAAGTCGAGGGCCAAGAGCGGGCTGATCTAGCGCGAGACGTAGCCGAGCAGGTTGATTTGATTTTGTTTGTGATTGCTGGAGACATCACACGGACAGAATACCAGGCGCTAGCAGCGCTACAGGTTGCCCGCAAACCCATTGTTTTGGTGGTCAACAAAACTGATCTGTACCCTAATCAAGATCGTCAGGCCATTTACCAAAAGCTGCTCAGTCGCTTTAGCCGACAAGAAGACCAGCGCCAGTTTCGGCCTTTGTTGTCTCCAGATGAGATTGTCATGGTGGCGGCAGAGCCTTCGCCAATGGAGGTTAGGGTAGAATGGCCCGATGGCCGAATCACCCATGAGTGGGAAGCTCCCCCCCCACAAATTGATGCGCTTAAGCAAAAGCTGCTAGAAATTTTAAACCGGGAAGGAAAATCTTTGTTGGCGCTCAATGCGCTGCGGCAGTCTCGCGAAACGGAGGCGGCGATCGCCCAAAAGCTACTCAAGCTACATGCATCCGAGGCCGAAACCCTGATTTGGCAGTTTGCCCGTTGGAAGGCGATCGCCGTTGCAGCCAATCCCGTTGCTTTTCTAGATGTACTGGGTGGGGCAACTGCCGACCTGGTAATGATTCGTACTTTGGCGCGGTTGTATGGATTGCCGATGACCCGTTACGAAGCTGGAAAACTGCTGAAGACAATTCTTTGGAGTTCGGGTGGGCTGCTGCTAGGAGAGTTGGGTAGTGGCCTGTTGTTGGGCGTGGGCAAAAGTGCGGGGGCGATCGCCAGTGCCTTTGATGCACCGTCCGGATTTGCGGCCTATACGACTGCCGCTGCGGCTCAGGCAACCCTGGCCGGATATGGCTCCTACCGTGTAGGCAAAGCCGCCCAAGTTTACCTAGAGCAGGGCTGCACCTGGGGGCCTCAGGGGGCAAACACGATCCTGCAAGAGCTGCTCGATCAAGTTGAGCCCAACACGATTCTGTATCGACTGCGGCGAGAAATCGACCACTCGGGCTGATGCTGGGGATCAGGCGAGCGGCAGCAAAATTTCAAATTCGGTATTGAAGCTAGAAGACCAAGCTGTTGACTCAGATGGCTGAGAGTGAAAATAGAATTTTCCACCGTGCTTAGCCGTCACAATCTGGTAGCTCATCGCCAGACTCGTCTCCTTTGCAATTCGGTGCTCCACAGAAAAGGAATCTAGAATCAGTCGTTGCTGTTCAGGGGATAACCCCGGACCATTATCAGCAATACGAATTGAAACCCACCGAGATGCAGCCCGTTGGCCCACAGTCTCCCCAACCACTGCGTCTGGCTGCCTGGGATTGCCCACTCGAGTGGTCACCTTAATCTGGGGAGCGGCCTCTGGATCAGGAATGCCCTGTCCAAATTCAGCCCTCAGCTTTTGCCGGACAGCTTGATTGAGCAACGTATCTACTGCATTGGCGAGCACATTCATAAACACCTGGCCGAGCTGCCCCGCATAGCAGTTAACAGGTGGCAGATTGCCATAGTCGCGAACAATCTCAATTTCTCCGGTCAATCGCGTCTGGATCAGCAGCAAAATACTGTCGAGACAGTCATGCAGATCGGCTGGCTTTGGATAGACATCATCGATATGGCAAAAGTTTTGCAAACTGCTCACGAGGGCTTTGAGCCGTTGGGCTCCACCTCGAATGCTTTCGATCGTTTGGGGCAAATCGGCCTGAAGGTAATCTAGCTCGATTTCAGTTTTGAGCTGTTCAATCGGCTCAGAAGCCTGAGGAAACTGGCGATCGTAGGCTGCGATCAGCTGCATTAGCTGCTCTGTATAGGTCGAAACGTGAGTCAAGTTACCCCAGATAAACCCCACTGGGTCCAAAATTTCGTGGGCCACACCATCGACCAATCGGCCCAAACTAGCCATTTTTTCGCTCTGGATAATTTGGGCTTGGGCTCGCTCATAGCGCACCTGGGTTTCGAGCCCTCGAATCTGCCAGTAGGCGACATTGAGTTCATGGACATCGAGCAGGCGGTAGGTCTGGTCATCTAGCTGCACTAGGAGGGGTTCTCTTTGCTGCTGGGGCGATCGCCGTAGAGCTTGCTGAGCTGCCGCAATGATAGAGATCGTGTGTGGCAAAATCAGGTGCTGCGTTCGGGCATAGCTGTAGAGCAGCGTCAGAGGCTGGTTGAGAAATAGCTCTAACCCGTGTGGGCGAATGAGATACTCTAACAATTGCTGACGGGAAATCATACCGATCAACTGCTGGGCCTGCCAAAGGACGACACCGGGCAGAGCTGGATATTTCTCAAAAATCTGAGCAACCTCTAGTCCAGTGTGGGTTGGCTCGACTTCAAATTGATAGAGAGAAAGATCTGCCAGGGTCGATTCCAAACATAGTGCCTGATCCTGAGCTTCCCAAAAGCATGGCAGTGGGATTTGAGTTTGGGTGCGATCAGTTGAAGGCATAACATCACCCCTGACATTTATTTTTCTAGTTTTTATAGAATGCCCAGTCTAAGTCTCTGCCACTGCATCTGGCTACGTCCTACATTTCACAGTTTGGCTGGTTATGATCAGGGGGGAGTTTCGGTTCGAGCAAAATACGCCCTTGTTTGACGCTACTGATTCTGCTCAATTCGTTCCACAATTTAGGCGGTATAGCGACCCGCCCCGACTATGGGTAACTGTTTTGGTCGGATCGATCGCAATGCATGGGTTGCTGCTGGTGGGGATGCGGTTGTGGGCCGTGCAAGTTCAGGTCGCCCAACCTCAAACGTCATCTGTCCCGATCGATTTGGTGGACCTCCCCCTCCAAGATGCCACTGCGGAGCCTGCTGCCCCTGACCCGACGGCAGCCAGCCCTGAGCCAGCTCCGACGGCCTTAGATCCCACAGCGCCAGCCGAAATCTCCGCACTGCCAGCCCCCTTGTCGCCATCTAACTTAGATTTGTCTGCCTTAGATTTGACGGAAGCTCCAGGGCGATCGCCCCTTTCTCCCCCTCCAGTCTCCCCTACTCCCACTCCCACACCGACGCCCACCCCTCAGCCTGTTCGTCCATTTCCTCAACCTCTCTCAACACCGACGCCGCAACCGACACCGACGCCACAGCCCACGCCAACACCACAGCAGGTTCAGCCGACTCCCCAACCAACCTCTCCATCTCAGCCAGAAACGCCTCCTGTCGTGCCGACGCAACCCGCTCCCGCTCCCCGGCCTGAGGCACCGCAGCGCCCCACCCCCCTGCGCCCTAATCCACAACAGCCTGCTCCCACACCACCCCCGACTCCTCCCACGAGTGAATCTCCGCCAACAGACACTCCTCCTGCCGTCCCGGTCCCGACTCCTGATGCTGGAGAAACCTTACCCCCTGTACCCCCTGTTCCTTCCCCTGGAGATCCTGGGGTGACTGATCCGGAGCCGGGAGAAGCGGGGTTGCCCGATGTTCCGGTCGAGAGTGAAGTAACGCCAAGTCGAATTGCGGCGAGCGTCAGCGTTAGCCAGATTCCACTGGCAGAAAATCCGCGCGATATCCCCGATCAGATTGCGACTCCTAAACTGACAGAGCAGGAGTTTACGATAGATCCCATTGTTTCGTCCTGTGTTCTAGATTTTGATAGCGCCAGATATCTGGGTAGCACAGTCGAGTTCTTGGCCGTGATTGAGGCACGCGATAACAGCACAGGGCAGGTGTTTGGAGAACCCATGATTAGACAGTCAAGCGGTAGCTCGAGCTATGACCTGTTTGCAGCCTGTTTGCTAAAAAACTGGGAGTTTCATCCTGCAGTCAGCAATGAGCAAGTGCCTGAACTTAGTGAGGTTGTTGTTCAGATTCGGGTTGAGCGGTTGTAGTCCTTAGGACGAGATAGTTTCAGGAAGATCAATTATGAATTCGTTCAAATTGTGCTAACCTTATTTATGCTGACTTAGTCAGCGCTATCTTTGCGGGCGTAGTTTAGTGGTAAAACCTCAGCCTTCCAAGCTGATGATGCGGGTTCGATTCCCGCCGCCCGCTTTCAATTTTGTACAGTGACACATTATTTGTCGTTGCAAAATTTCCTTGACCTTTCAGGAAAACATCAGTCTCTGCCTGTAGTTGGACGCTGGGTTTTGGATTGATCGTCACAATAAGTTGTGTCTGCCGATAGAAAGATGCTGCATTTGGTGCCTGAGAAGAATCATTTTTAGTAAGTATGCGTCATATTTCTTAAGACACCTGCCTGTTAACCGTCCACAGGTTGCCGTAGTCATCAAGGCTATATACAGAGTGCGTCTAGTACGCTGTGTATTATTAGATACTTGATACTCTTGCAGGGGTAGGGTGTTTTAGCTGAAGGAGATTGCAGACACAATAGCGGTGAAACTTCTGCCGCTCAAAGGTTTGACCTCTGAGGGTGCATCAGAACTAGTTCCGGTGGTGCAGCCCTGTGTTCTCCAAAGTCTTAGTTCGATGAAATAGAACGATGCCTGTCTTGGCTTTGTAGGCGCTCAACGGCCCCAGAATACATTGGAACTTTACAAAATCGATTTCAGTTCAAAGATTAGACGAAACCCTTGTACTTTTACTACTCCTTTTCGCGAAGGCTTCGTATATTTACAGAAGACAGCTTATGCCCGCTCTATCAACCTACAGAGGAGATTCTGGTACCGTGCTTACCACTTCCAACCCTCCCGTTTCCATACTCTCTCACTCTTCTATGCTGGCGCGTCCTCAAGAGACTTGCGGTTTGTCTGCAACAGCCCATCCTTCTGTCACCAGCAAAGCCAAACGTTTAGTTGATGTGGTCGGTGCTTTGGTGGGATTGCTGATCACCTTAATGGTTGCGATTCCTGTGGCGATCGCCACCCAGTTTGACAATCCAGGACCCATATTTTATAGCCAGGTGCGTTGTGGGCTAAACGGCAAAACCTTCCGCATCTGGAAGTTTCGCTCGATGGTGATAGAGGCCGATCGCCTAAAGCACCTCGTTCAAAACGAAGCAAAAGGCAATATTTTCAAAAATCGCAACGATCCCCGTGTTACCCGTGTGGGTCGTTTTTTGCGCCGCACTAGCCTAGATGAGCTACCTCAGTTTTGGAATGTGCTCAAGGGCGACATGAGCTTGGTAGGCACTCGCCCCCCAACGGTTGAGGAAGTCATGCAGTACAAGCATCACCACTGGGGTCGTCTACAGGTTAAGCCTGGTATTACGGGTGAGTGGCAGGCCAATGGGCGCTCTAAGGTAGAAGATTTTGAAGATATCGTCAAGATGGATTTGACCTATCAGGACAAGTGGTCTGTCGGCTATGACCTATACCTGATTTTGAAGACGGTTTGGGTTGTTTTCAACAAGGATGGCGCTTACTAAGTCTTGGCGATCGCTCTGGTTTGCGGAGTGGGTAAACCAAAATCGGCGTCAGGCAGGAAAAAGCTAGAAAATTACTTTTAAAAGGTTGATAGAGAGGCATGCTGAGTCATGTCTCTTTTTTTGTCTCTAATTATTTGCCTGCTTTTATGGGTCTTGGATTGGGCCTTTTTTATTAGTCGTTTTCAACAACGTGCAAAATATGCGCTGAACTCAAGAAATATGAGTTGAACTCAAGGAATATGAAGCCAGACGCCAAAATTGATATAAGTGGAGAACTGTAAGCTGGAAACCTGATGAATTTGCCAACCTGGATCACGTTTTCTCGCCTGTTGGGCATTCCCATCCTGCTCTATCTGCTCATGAACCCTTCAGAGCAGACTCGCTGGATCAGTTTGGTTATTTTCCTAATCGCGGCTGGAACGGATTGGCTAGACGGCTATCTGGCTCGCCGTCTCAACCAGGTGACGGATCTAGGCAAGTTTCTCGATCCGCTAGTTGATAAGCTGCTGGTTTTAGCTCCGCTGCTGGTGCTGATTGAGCTGGGAGAAGTTCCGGCTTGGGGGGTGTTTTTGATTTTGGCCAGAGAGCTAGCGATCGCCGGGTGGCGAGTCAATCAGGTCAAGATCTCTGGGGCCAACATCTGGGGCAAGCTAAAAACCGTGAGCCAAATTGGGGCGATCGCCCTCCTGATTGCCCCTTTGCCAGCCGCCTGGGCTTTGCCGTCACTCATTGCGTTTTGGATCGCGGTGGCCCTAACGCTGATCTCGGGTGGCATCTATCTACTGCCTGCCAAGGGACAGCCTGCCGTTGCTAATCATTCCAACGCTGAGAGCTAACGGCAAACTTAAGATTTAGCCCAAAATCTGGTCGTCTAGCGAGAAGTCGATCTCGGTGCGATCGCGGCCAGATGCCAAATAGTCATTTTGAAACGAGTCTTTCAACCCTGAGACCAAGTCAAACTTTGGTTGCCAATTGAGATCCTGTTTGGCTTTGTGGACATCTGCAAAGAAATGCTGAACCCGCATCGGAAATGCCTTGCGTTTGCCGAAGTCAAACTGCTTCGGATCGTAGTGGACTAGCTTGAGGTCGTCTGCAGACTTGCCTGCCGCTGTTGCACAGGCGCGCGCCAATCCATCAAAGGTGACGTAGCGATCGCCAGAAATATTGTAGATTTGCCCCACAGCCTGCGGATTTCCTACAATCGCGGCCATCGCTGCCGCCAAATCCTGAACATGGCCAAACTGGGTGATGTGGAAGCCGTTGCCTGGAATTGGAATCGGGCGATCGCGCACGATCCGATCAAAAAACCAGGCTTCTAAATCGTTGTAGTTTTGTGGCCCGTAGATGTAGACCGGACGCACTGAGCTAAAGGGAAGCCCCTGCTCTGCCAGATAGGTTTCGGTTTCAAACTTGCCTCGGTGGCGGCTCTTGGGATCAACGGGATCGCCCTCCACATGGGGCATTTGATCCGACTTTAGATAAACCCCAGCCGAACTGACATAGACAAAGTGCTGAACCCGCCCCTTAAACAGCTCCGCTAGCGGCGCAGTGTCGCTCTGCTCGCGGCCATTGTTGTCAAAAACGACATCAAACTGCTCAGACGCTAGTTTGTCTTTGAGCTGAGCGGCATCCGTGCGATCGCCCTGAATTTGCTGCACGCCCTCGATCGGAGCGGGTTTGTTGCCCCGATTAAACAGAACAACTTCATGCCCTTGCTCCACCAGTTGCTGGGTCAGATACACCCCAATAAATCGGGTGCCACCCATGATCAAAATTCGCATAGTTAAGGCTCAATCCATTTGTCTTCCCTTTATTCTTATCAGGATTGGGGAGCATTCTTGAACGGAAATTGCCCAGATTATTGCCCTAGCATTTGGAGCGCTTCATCGGCAGCGCCAGACTCCTCAACGCAGATGGCATAGAGCTGGATAGGGCTCAAGTCGGGCACTAGCGCCTGAGCCTCATCGACCGACAGACCCGGCGCAGTGCAGAAAGTAGAGACGACCTGGCTGTACTGGTCGGCGGTGCCCAAAAGGGTCCCTAGCGAGTTAGGATTCTGCAACGTGGGCAGGAGGCGAGCCATAATCTCATCGGTTAAGACTGCGGTAGAACCGGGCGGATTGGTCGGGAGTAAGCTACTGCGGGCGATCGCTGTTTCGATAGCTTGTTGAAGAAAAGAGCGACCATCCGGACGAGATAAAAACATCGCCACCATCTCAGGGCTAACACCAGGGTTGGTCGTTGTCACCGTGCGGAAGCCAACCAGGCTGCTAGCAACCAGAATATTGGAGACGGTTTCTATGTAGTCAGCATAGGCCACAGCGGGGTAGGGACGACCATCTGCACAGAGAATCGAACCATCCGGATTGGCCCCTGCCGCTAGATTGACCTTACCTTGCTCCAGGCAAGCATTAATCGTCGCCTGAACTTCTGGAGCAAAGGTTGAAAATAGCCTCTGAAGGGCTGGAAACTCGTCTGAGGTCGTCGCTGGTGTGACTATCTCCTCCGGCGTGACTATCTCCTCCGGTGTGACTGCCTCCTCCGGTTGAGCTGGTGGTGTAGCGGCAATCAGCCCACCTGAACTCAAGCTCAAACATCCAAGCGAACAGAGCGCGATCGCCGATTTCTGGAGCATTCCGTGGAAAGAGGTCATAGCTTAGATGAGGTAAAACGATTAGCTCAGTGACCGCAGATCACTTGTCGCATTCTTCGCATATTAGCGGGTAAATCGAGCCGAATTGCTTCCTGAATCAAACTAGTTGGGACTGGAATCAGGGGAGTGGCCCGGACAGAGTAGGTCAACAGAGTACCATCCTGATAGTCTTGCAGCTTGAGGTCGGCAAAGAAATCTGAAAAGCTGCCTTTCTCCATCAAAAACTGAATTTGCTGCCAGGTGTGCGGCGTTCCCTTCTCAAAAACACTTAAATAAATTTCGACCTGAGCCGTGAATAGAAAGAATGCCTTGCTAGCCACCTGATAGAGCCGCTTTTTGCCCTGCGCCAGCCCATCTCGGGTCAGAATTTCGCTGCGGCTTAGGTTTGGAAAGTACTGCACCCAACGCGGATAATCAGTCACCTGAGCCCAGACTTGCGATCGCCCCAAGGGGAGATACATGCTAGCCGTCGCGGAGCCTCCCCAAGCCGAATGGGATTGCGTCTGGAGCAAAATATCTCCCTTGAAAAGCGCCTGTTTATCGGACTCGGGTGTAGTGCTTGAGGCTAAGTCAACGGAAAGCGGTGAATTGAATGTCATGGGGTTTTTCTAACGCTCGCGGTGAGATGCACTGAATCACCTTGATGGGCTGGGACTCAATGCTGAAAACTAGTCTAGGTCATGAGCTGAGTGAGTCAGGCGTGGTTAAAAATCTCACAGCTCACCGGAAGGGATCTATTCAGCACAATACCAGCCAACATAAAGATTTATGCGATCGCAACGGACTCCAAAGGTAAAGATTTCGAGAATCTTTACCTTTGGGAGACGCAATCTCCATCCCGTGGCAAAATGGGGATTGCGTTTTCGCACGGTCTTGAGGAGTGCAACTGTGGGAGGATCCCCCAACTTAGCTATTACAATTTTTTTGTACGTCTTCGGCATTCTAATGGTTGTCTTAGCCGTAATTTTGCTGCTGCAAGCGTACAACGTGATGATCCCAAGACCCGCAGTTTGGGCAATGGTGCTCCTGGCGATTGGGCTGGGAGTGTTGGCGGGTGTCCGCAGCCGTTAAGCTGTTGGCTGTAAAAGTGCTGGCTGTGAAGGCGTTGGCTGTTCAGACCACAAAAAGGAGATAGCCATGAGCAGATCTGCTAGGCCGGAATTTGTAATCTTTTTGACCATCACGGGCATTACCCTAGTTTTCTGGGTGCTACGAGGGTTTGGGCTATTTACTTTCTTGCCCGGTTTGGTGCTGTGGATACTGATTCTTCTATCGATTGGCTCAGGTGTTTTTGCCGCGATTCAGCGTACACGTCGCTAGCCAGCCCGCACCGTTAGACCGCAAGCACTGTTAACACCATCTGCGCTTGCCTAAAGTTTGGAAACCGCCGGAGAATCCTTGAGATACCATCGCCAGGGGAGATCAACGCCTTGAGAAAGGCCAATCCGGGTGGTTTGAAGGGTGGCGATCGCCCCTTGCTCAAACTGTTGCTGGAGCTGAGGCGAGCGGTGTTCTAGCCAGAGCGAATATCCAGGCTGTAGCGGCTGCTCCGTCATCGTTAGATCGATCGCCAAAGCTCGACAAAGCTTGCCAGGGCCTGCCCCAATCCGATCGGGCTTGCGTCGCTGGGAAGGCTCAACCCAGTCGGGAATCGTTTCTAGTTCAACGGCCCGAATCAAAACCGCACTGGGAAGGCCATCGAGATCGGTGACTACATTAAAACAGTGGTATATCCCATAGATTAGATATATATACGCCATGCCAGCAGGGCCAAACATCACTCGATTGCGAGCGGTTTGACGGCGATAGGCATGGCAGGCTGGATCTCCAGGGGCATATGCTTCAGTTTCGACAATGCGGCTGCGAAGGATTTGCCCCGTCTCCAACTGCCGCACCAAAACGCAGCCCAATAGGTCGGGGGCAACAGCCGTTGAGGGGCGAGCTAGCCAAGAGGCTTGGATCGAAGGATAGAGGGGCTGAGGGTTAGAACTCTGCTGCACGGAACTAGGAACGCATCAACAAACTGGATGAAATCAAACCAGATCGATTAAAGAAATCGATTAAAGTCTCCCATCATGGCGATTTTGGTTCACAATTTAACTAAACTTCGGCGATCGCAGCGGCTCAGCAATCATTGAAATTTGTTAGTTCCTTATACTTAAGAGAAACACCCAGAGAAAACGATGGACGCGAAAACAATTTTAATGGCCTTGACTCCTTTCTTCATCGTAGCCTGCCTATTTTTTGGCACTCGCAATGGCTTCTATGACACAGACAGCTACCACGGGAATGGATCAGCGCATTAGTGCAGCCAACTCACTGAGAAATGAGAAGTGAGAAGTGAGGATTGAGAAGTGAGAAGTGAGAAGTGAGAAGTGAGAAGTGAGAAGTATCGACGCCTTTGCACTTGCCCCCAATCTTCACCGATTGGCATAGGGGATAGTGTAAGTAATAACTGAGAGGCATCCTGGAGCCAAACCTGGCTCTGGTGTTGGCGAGGATCTTATTACCGTGACTGATCTGGAATGTCTGCCCTATGGTGTTGCCCACGCCAATGAGGGTGTTTGTTTGTTGGTCAGGATGGGCCCCTATCGAGTTCTTCTAGACTGTGGTCTGGCCGATCTTTCGACACTCATTGCAGGTTCAGGTCGTCTCCCGCCTGCCGACTTAGTGATCTGCACCCATGCCCATCCCGATCACGCCAAAGGGCTGTTGGCGCTCCACCGGGCCTTTCCCAAGTTGCCCATCTATGCCAGTGAGGTCACGGCTCAACTGCTGCCGCTAAACTGGCTCGGTGAGGATGTTCCCATTTTTTGTCAAGCATTGCCTTGGCGATCGCCCGTTGAGTTTCGAGATGGACTCAGCGCCGAGCTTTGGCCTGCCGGACATTTGCCGGGTGCTGCCGCCATTTTGCTGACCTACACAACCCATCAGCGCACTCTGTCACTGTTTTACACCGGAGACTTTTTTCTTTCAAATTCTCGCCTGGTCGAAGGATTGCCGCTAGAAGAACTGCGTGGTCTCCGACCTGATGTGCTGATTGTAGAAGGAAGCTACGGTACCTCGCGCCACCCGCACCGCCGTCAGCAGGAAAATAACTTAGCTGAGCGCATCAATCGGGCGATCGCCGAACACCGCTCCGTTATCTTGCCGACCCCCATGTTGGGTCTGGGGCAAGAACTGCTGATGCTCCTCCGCAGCCATCATCATTTCACAGGCCGCAACATTGACATCTGGGTAGATGGAACCGTCGCGGATGGATGTGATACCTACCTAGAGCTGCTGCCTCACTTTCCCAGCGCTGTACAAAACTTTGCCCGTCACCAGCCGCTATTTTGGGATGAGCGCATCCGTCCCCACGTCCGTCGCCTCCTTCCCGAACTGAAGGCCCAGGGCCTAAAGGAATGGGGCAGTACAGCACCCTGCATTATTTTGACCGACTACACCACCGATCTGAGTCAATATTGCAGCGGTGAAACAGGTTCTTGGTTGGTGTTGTTACCCAACCAGCCCGGACGCTTGGGCTCAGTAGAAGCCGCAGTGCAGCAGCAACTCCAATCATCCTTAGTGCTACAAAACCTGATAGAGGGCGATCGCCTGACGCTAGATACCTACCTGCTCGGTGATCACTGCGACGGCCCCAGCACAACTCAGCTGATTCACAACCTGCGCCCCCAGCACGTCGTCTTCATTCACGGTGCTCCCACCTATCTGTCTGATCTAACGAGTCTAGAAGAACTCCAGAATCGCTACCATCTGCACTCTCCAGCCGTTGACATCCGAGTAGAGCTGCCCATTGGAGAAACGTTTCTGCAGCCAGCCCCACCCGAAGCTCGCTACGAAGGTGAGCTGACCGAACTGGCCACAACGGTAATGGTGACGCTACCCAACCCCATCACCACCGATCCGCGTTGGCAAACCTTTGCCGATACGGGGCTAGTAGAAGCCTACTGGCAGGGAGATGAGCTAGTGCTGCGCGGCCTATCTCCACAAGAGTTGCTCAATCAAGACCGTGAATCTTCTCTCCCCCTCGATTTGGAGTGCTGCGACAACTGTCAGCATTATCGGGGACAGCGCTGTTGGAACCAGTCCTCGCCGCTCTACGGGTTTAAGGTAACGCCGGAGGGCTACTGTCCAGCATTCGAGTTTGCCGTCAGTCCCCCTCCAGAAGAAGGCCCACCCATCCGGGAGAACTAAATGAAAACTAACATTGGGTTTCATAAATAGTTTCCACAAACAAGGGAGATGCTCGCTGTGGGGGTAGAGTGTTCTCTACGATTTCAGCGGTGCATCTCCCTGCGTGAAGATTGTGATGAAAGATTAACCTAGACCGAATAAACCGCTTAGTCGGGATTTGAATCAGGGCGATGATTGCGGATTTGTTCGGCTTCAGGGCAGTCGTCGGAGACTAGGGGCTCGACATCGCCTCTGGGAACGGTGGCTAATTTTTGCATCACCGAACCAATGCTTTCGAGCCGAATCATTTCTTCCCAAGAACAGGTTTCATCTTCCTCTTCCGTTTCATACCGGACTGTGACTAAATCCCCTTCAATGTCGAGGATGCGAGCGCGTTCGATCCAGCGCTGTTGATCCCGCAAGAAGATCCAAATCTCACGACCATCACAACAGAGTTGATAGATCTTGCGGTGTAGCATGTCTCGCTTCTCCTGAGCAGATAACTCTTCAAATACTTCAATGGCCGCATCTGGAAATGGCAACGTGCGACCTTCCGAACCTGACTAACTCGCCATTTGATGCCATCGTCTCCTTAAACCAGCGGGAAAAATCTGATGGGAGCAATCATCCCAACCTCAGATTGCCCAATCATAACGTGCCATTTGTCCACGCTGCTTCGTCGAGCCAATTTAAATGCTGAGACGGAACGAGTCGATCGGAGTCAAACTTCAGACTTTTTCTGAGGATGCAGGCAACCATTAAAGTCATTGCGTATGAAATTTTAGAAGAATGCAGGACAGGTCGATTGGAAACAACCGCAGCTCTGGTTAAAGCAATTAAAGCTTGAGATGGAGGCGTTGTGAAGAGGGATACCCATTGACGGTCTTAGTTGACATTCTTAACGGAAGGCGTTTGCCTACCCTGAATAGAACTTGTCATGGCCTAACGTATCATGACCTTGGAGACTCCACTCGATCAGTAGCTTGTGTAAAAAAATGGACTCGGAGTACCAGGCTATAACGACCATTCTAGCGACTGTCGAGCTGAGTTTGGGGATCAATCCATCGAAACTCTCTCAAAATTCATACTCAACATCTATCCGTGCTGGCTGTTGATCTGGGGTTTTATCAGCTTGGGTGAGATTCAACTTAGCCCAGAGCCTGATTTGGGGCAGTTTATGGGCTGGGGTAGGCGTAGTTTTTTTGAACTGCAAAGTTCATGAAATCCTCAAGATAAATACCTAAGGGGTTACGAAACCGGGTTGAAAAATTGGATCAGACCTAAGATCAATCTAGGTGGACAAAATCCCGTTGCTGATAAGACCGGAATAAACGCAAAATGTTGCTGCACTTAAGTACCTGGCCTGAAGTTGAAGCCTATCTGACCCAGTCGCAGGGGTTGATTTTACCGATCGGCTCCACCGAACAGCATGGCCCTACGGGTCTGATCGGCACGGATGCGATTTGTGCGGAGGCGATCGCCCAGGGTGTTGGCGATGCGACTCATGCGCTGGTTGGCCCAACCATCAATGTGGGGATGGCTCTACACCATACGGCGTTTCCAGGCAGTATTAGCCTCCGTCCTAGTACGCTGATTTTGGTAATTCGAGACTATTTGGTCAGTTTGACCAAGGCTGGATTTACGAAGTTTTTCTTCATCAACGGGCATGGCGGCAATATTGCAACGCTGAAAGCTGCATTTTCTGAAAGCTATGCGATTTTGGCGGATCTCAATCTACCGCAGGGCGATCGCGTCCAATGCCGAGTCGCTAACTGGTTTATGTGCGGCTCAGTCTACAAGCTGGCTAAAGAGCTGTATGGCAATCAGGAAGGCTCTCACGCCACACCCAGCGAAGTCGCTTTGACGCAGTATGTTTATCCAGAGTCAATCAAACAGGCTCCGCTATCCTCTGAAGTTGCTTCGGGACATCCGATCTATGGCGCGGCTGATTTTCGCCGTCGCTATCCAGATGGCCGCATGGGGTCAAATCCAGCTCTGGCAACCCCTGAGCATGGCAAGCAATTTTACGAGTTGGCGGTGAAGGAGCTAAGCAACAGCTATTTGGAATTCCTCAATGCAGATTAGTTCTATCCCTTAGGGCGCTGTGTCTTCATCGCTTGTATGGTCACGATCAGGAGGGTTAATACGGTGAGGGGGATGGCAAACAACAGAAGGACTCGACTAAAAATAGGCAAACTTTCGTGATTGGTGGCGTCTAGCACTAAGTAAGCCGTATAGGCGACGTAGTAGCCCATAAACAACAGACCTTCCCAGCGGGCGATCAGATTGCCGGTAAAGAAGATGGGGAGACAGGCGATCGCCACCGCAATCATGACGGGAATGTCGAAGCGTAGGGCCGCACCTGGGACATTAATTCCGGCAGGAGAAGATGCAGCGGCTATACCCAACACCGCCAAGATATTGAAAATGTTGCTTCCCACCACGTTTCCGACGGCAATGTCTCGCTCTCCTCGGATACTGGCGATCACAGAGGTTGCCAACTCTGGCAAAGAGGTGCCTGCCGCCACAATGGTCAAGCCAATCACCAGCTCACTAATGCCAAAGGCTTGAGCAATGGCGATCGCATTGTCTACCAACAGGCGTGACCCCATCACTAGCGTCACGAGCCCACCCCCAATCCAGCCCAAATTGATCAGCCACATCTGCACCGAAGTGGGGCCTCGGCTGCGATATTCCCGGTCATATTCGTCCTGATCCTCAGCATTGGGCTCGCGGCGACCCTGGTAGATCAGAAACAGGGTATAGACAATCCCGCCAAGGAGCAAAATGATGCCGTCTGATCGGCCCAACGTCCCATCCAGGCCAAACAGCAGCATCAAAATCGATACCCCAATCATGATGGGTACATCGAGCCGTACGAGCTGCTGAGCCACCACAAGAGGCGAAATGATGGCAGAGATGCCGAGGATGAAGAGGACATTAAATAGATTGCTGCCGACGACATTGCCGAGGGCGATATTGGCCTGCCCCACCAAACTCGACTGTACGCTGACAGCCATTTCAGGAGCGCTAGTGCCGTAGGCGACCACCGTTAGGCCAATCACCAGCGGTGAGATGCCAATCGCAGCTGCCAAACGAGATGCACCCTTAACTAAAGCTTCTGCACCGCCGACCAACAGCACCAGCCCAACCAGTAACCAAATCAGCGCCGCAATGCTCATATCTTTGTCCTTAATCAAAGCCTATGGGGTCGGCACCAAAAAAGCTTCCAGAGCGTAAATTTCGCCCGAAGCCCCACGTCTGCCGCTAGTTTAAACCGGAACTGGGAGCGATCGCACCCCCTCACATATTTCCCATCTCCCACGTCATCTCCCATGCCGTCTCATCCGGCTCTGGCTCATCCGGCTCTGGATTGAGTCGGTTCGCCCCCTGCGGAGGGTGTCATCGGAATCTGGAGGGTAAAACAGGTTTGACCGTTGTCGCTGGTAGCCACCACTGTGCCGCCCAGTTGCTTCATGAGCTTACAGACAAGGGCCAGTCCTAACCCTGTGCCGCCCTGCTTCCAAGGATCGTTACTAGGGATTCGGTAAAATTGATCAAAAATTCGGGCGATCTCACTCTCCTGAATTTCAACACCTGTGTTGGTGACTCGAAAGTGCATCCAGCCTGAAATGGCTTCGACCTCTAGTCGAATATGCTGCTCAGCGGGCGAATATTTGCAGGCATTCTCCAGCAACTCAGTCACCACCCGCTCTAAATGATTGGGAGATGAGCGCAACGGCGGCAACTGATCGGGCAGGCAAATTTCTAGGGTTTGCTGCTGCCTCTCGGCGCGCTCATAGAAGGGTTGCACGATGGAGGGAAGCCAGTCTTGCAGTTGGATGAGCGCTTGAATGGGTGGTGTTGTTTCATGGCCGAGCCGCTGTAAGTCGAGGAGATCATCGATCAAACGAATTTCGCGTTCACATTCCTCGCGCAAAATCTGAAAATAGCGAGCGGTGCGGCTCTGGGTATGGGGGGGTTTAGAAAATTCTGCAAACAGACCGTTTTCCTGATTGAGGCTGATACCGAGCATTTGAAGCGCCATCCGCATACTCGTAACGGGCGTTCGCAGTTCATGGGAAATAGTGCTGAGAAAGTCATCTTTGAGGCGATTGAGCTGCCCCAATTCCTGCACCTGTGCCTGTGCGGCCTGGTAGAGTCGGGCCTGTCGAATGGCGATCGCACATTGATTGGCCATCTGTTGGACCAAGCGAATATCCAGATCATTGAAGCAGCCTTCTCTAGGCTTAAATAGCCACAAGTCCCCTAAAACTCCCTGGTCATCAAAAATTGGGCAGGCTAGAATCGCAAACCGCCTCACCACGTTGCGAACAGAGTCAGGGGCTATCTCACAAAATTGCACATACTCACCCTGCAATAAATTCCGGTGGATCGGGTTGGAGTTGTCAAGTTGAATACTTTTGCCTTGAGCCGATTCGAGGGACGTATATTCATAGCAAACTGTGGAGGTGGTGTAGTCGTCGCTATAGATCCCGGTATCGCAGCATTCGACCTGCAGCGCTTTGCCCAACTCCTGGACCGCAGTTTGCAAAATCTGGCCTTCGTCTAAACTGTCACGCACCTTGTCGGTGATCCGCTTCAGAATGGTTTCGAAGTGGAGTGCTTGCTGGAGTTGAGCGGTTTGGGCCTGCACCTGTCCTTCCAGCTCAATATTGTGTTGCTGCACCTGTTGATAGCGTTCTGCCTGCTGCTGCAACCACAGCTCTGCCTGCTTAAACTGGGTGATATCCCGAAAGTTCCAGACGCGGCCAATGATGCGATCGCCCATTTTTTGCGGCAATGTCCAGCGCTCAAAACTGCGACCATCCTTCAGCTCAATCAGATCACGAGCCACACTCTCCGGCTGCTGGTAGAGTTCGAGCACCCGTCGCACAAAGCCTTCCGGATCTTTAACCTGAGCCGCCAGAAAGCTAAGCCGCTTTTTGTGATCAGGCGACTTCAGAATGGCTTCTGGAACTTGCCACATCTCAACAAAGCGCTGATTGTAGCTAACAATTTGGGCATCTGTGCTGATGGCAATAATGCCGTCGGCAACCGATTCTAGGGTGGCCTGAGCCAACGACAGATCCTGCTCAGTCTGTTGTTGCTGGGGATGGATGAGCTCGGTCGGTGTTTCCAGAACTTCAATTCCAGTTGCGACGCCATACTCCACTTGGTTGTCTGAGTCGAGTATGGCAACTAGGTTCCAGCTTAGGCGACAGATCTTGCCGTCGGCCTGCAGCCACCTCCAGATCTGCTCGCAGGGAAACCGCTCGGCCTCAGGGCTAGCCCAAATCTGACGAGCCTGTTCTACGTCGGCGGGATAGGTCAAAAATTCCCAAAAATAACGGCCTCGAAGCGCTGCCAGCTCATGACCCAAGACAGTTTCGCCGTGTGGGGTGCAGTGGAGAATCTGGCCTTGAGCATCTAGAACAATGACAGCAGCCTGCACTGCATTGAGAGTCTGTACAACCAACTGAAAGTCTTGATGAAACCGTTCAGCGGACATTAGAACATCTGTCGGCAATGCCTGATCCATAACGTTCGCCACCTGGTTCACCGTTTTTAACTGTTAGTGTTCCCACAAGTCTGACAATGTGATCTATTTTGCCAAAACTGGCTTAAATTAAGGATTTTTGAGCATAACTCTCTGTTATGGGGCTTCTCCAGCACCCAGTAGTTCTCGTTATACTAAATTGATAGCGGTAGCAGCCAAATTTTTAGGCTCTGCAGCGATCGCCCCATTTCACGATTCCCCATTTCACTCTGCCCCCGCGAGACTCCTGACTCTTCACAACGTTTCCCATGATCCCAGCGAAAACTGTCCTATTCGGTCTAAAGTCCGATCACTTCCGTCACCCCTTAGATCTCGAAGCGACCCAAGCGCTAAAGCAGCTCCCCGGCTTAGATCTGTTGGTGCGGAACTTGCTGGGTCCCCTGGCCGAAAAGTTTTTCTATTTAGAGAATATTGCTTCTAGCATCTTGGTCAGCGAGCAGCAGCTACCCGACCTGCATCAGTTGCTGATTGAAGCTTGCCAGATTTTGGACTTAGACCCGCCTCAGCTCTATGTTCGACAGCACCCGACTCCAAATGCCTATACCTTTGCGATGCGGGGAAGGCAGCCGTTTATCGTCATCCATACCTCCTTGCTGGAGTTGTTGACCCCAACCGAGATTCAGGCTGTGATTGCCCATGAGCTAGGACACCTGAAATGTGATCACGGTGTTTACCTCACGCTGGCAAATCTGCTGGCGTTGGCGGCAGGGCAAATCTCTCCTGTGGGCGGATGGATTGCCCAAAACCTACAGGAGCGCATTTTGGAATGGGTGCGCTGTGCGGAGTTTACTTGCGATCGCGCCGCCCTTTTAGTAGCTCAAGATCCCCGAGTGGTCGCCTCTGTCTTGATGAAACTGACAGGCGGATCACCCACACTCGCGCCTCAGCTCAACCTTGATGCCTTTCTGGCCCAGGCTCGCTCCTACGACGAAATTAGCAGCAGCGAACTGGGAGAATTGCTCAAGCAAGTCCAAACGGCCCAACTGACCCATCCCGTCCCAGTTTTGCGGGCTCGTGAAATTGAACGCTGGGGCGGCAGCCAGGATTATCAAACCTTGTTGCAAAAGCGCTCGATAGATTATAATAATGAGACTGAAGCCAAGGGCGGATGGCGAAATTGGTAGACGCACCACACTCAAAATGTGGCGACTTCGGTCGTGAGAGTTCGAGTCTCTCTCTGCCCATCCTTGACTAGACAACTAAAGGAGGCCGCTTATGACTCAGCGATTGAAGCGGTGGGAGTCTCCTCGCCGCGAAGGTAGAAATACCAAAGGCAAAGGGGGCAGTGCTCGCCAGCGCCAACGTCGGAAACAGCTCCAAGCTCTACGACAGCGGCTCAAGCCGCAAGACCCAGGCTCACAAAACCAAAACCAGAGGGAGGAAAATCATAGTTTTCCTCCTTTTTGCGTTTAAAGGTTGTGTTTAAAGGCCGTGTGATGTCGCAGGGGAATGCTAGAGGGGTAAAACTAAAGACAAGTCAGAAAGACTTTCAGAAGACTTTTGGGAGGGTCGAGACATAACAGAAATTTTGGAAGAGATGCTATCTTCGTGACGGAACCTACTATTTGCGATCGCTAAGTACGCTACAGCGTCAGTTATGGGATATCGACCATGCTCATAGGAAGTCGCTGTTTGCAAAAAATCGCTAGTGCTAGTGCAGCATCTCAGGGTTTGAGTCTTCAGATTTTCTTCTATGAAGCCCCCAATATCGAAAAATTCTGCCTACCTGTCCTCATTGCCTATCTCCAAACGGCCTATCTCCAAACGGCCTACCTCCAAACCTCCAAACGCCTATGTTGTGATTGCAATGGGTGACGCTGTGAGCGAAGGACAACGTCTATATTGTGATTGCGATGGGTGATGCTGTGAGCGAAGGACAAATTGATCATTCGACTGATCACTCGGCAGATGCGGTAGATCTGGTAGAGGCTGTAGAAGGACAGGTCGAGGCCTTGTTGCAGTCTGTTGAACAGATTTCGCAGCAGCTTGCGGCAGAGGAGACGGTAGAACGTAACCCGATGTTGGCCGACCTGCAGGCTACGATGAATCTGCTGAGGCTGTCTACCCAAAAACTGGTGCAAGACTGTCGGCAGATTCAAGATCAGCGCCAACATTATTGGGATTTGTTTGAATACGCGCCTGCGGGTTATCTGGTCACAGATCTAACGGGAAGGATTCGAGCGGCAAACCGAGCGGCGATCGCCTACTTAGGGCTACCGCACCAAGAGCTAATTGGCGCAGAACTGGAAACCCTCCTGGCTGATGAGATTGCCCAAACCTTTCTCGCTCAGCTCACCCAATTTCAGGAAAACCCTGGCTTCGAGTTTTCTACATTGGAAATGAGTCTCAAGCACCCCCAAGGGGGACATCTCCATGTGGCGCTGACTGGGAGTGCGACAGGGGGACCTGATCCGCAAATTCTGGAGATTCGCTGGCTACTCCACGATATGACCCAGCGGCATCTAGCTGAGAGAGCCTTGCAGCAGCTCAACATTGGCCTTGAGCAGGAAGTTGAAAATCGGACGCTTCAGGTACAGCGCGCCCTAGATTTTGAGTCGATGCTAAAGCGGATCACGGATAAAGTGCGGGATTCGCTAGACGAAAGTCAGATTTTGCAGACGGTGGTGCAGGAGCTAACCCTGATTCTCAACTTGGGCGGCTGCAATGCAGCACTCTATGACCTAGATCAGGGCACGTCTACGATCCGCTATGAATGTACCGACTCGATTCCAACTTCTCGGGGCCGCGTGGCCCAGATGGACAATTTTCCAGAAATCTATCGTCAGCTGCGGCAGGGGTACTATTTTCAATTTTGTTCGCTGATGCCCAACCCGGAGCGCGGGCAGGTGGCGCTGTTGGCCTGCCCAATTTTTGTTGATCCAAACTCATCGGAGGGGATGGATCAGGCGGTGCTAGGCGATCTGTGGTTGGTACACCATAAGGGCTATGTCTTCAATGAGTTTGAAATTCGGATGGTACAGCAGGTGGCTAACCAATGTGCGATCGCCATTCGACAAGCCCGCCTCTACCAAGCCGCACAGGTGCAGGTCAAAGAGCTAGAAAAGCTCAATCGCCTCAAAGACGAGTTTTTGAGCACCGTATCCCATGAGCTGCGGACGCCGATATCCAACGTCAAAATGGCGATCCACATGCTCAAAAATGCTCCTTCCGAAGAGCGTCGCCAGCGATATCTTGCCATCTTGGAGGCAGAATCGAGCCGTGAAGCAGAACTCATCAACGATCTGCTCGATCTCCAGCGACTAGAGGCCACCAGCTACCCCATTGAGCTCAAGACAAAAGATTTGCAAAAGTGGCTTCCTAGTGTGGTTGATCCCTTCCAATCTAGGATTGCGAACCATCGGCAACAGCTACGAGTTGACTGCCCACCCGATTTGCAGCCACTATCGACTGATTTCAACATTCTGCGGCGGATTTTGGCTGAGCTGTTGAACAATGCCTGTAAATACACCGCTGCTGAACATGAAATTATCCTGAGCGTTTATCGCCGCGACGCTTCTACTAAGCCATCACCCACGGGTCTATCACCGAAGGTTTTGTCACCTACGGGTCTGCCGTCCACTGTTTTAGAGATCCGCAACCAAGCAGACATTCCGCCTGCGGAGCTCCCTCATATTTTTGAAAAGTTTTATCGGGTGCCCCATGCCGATCCGTGGAAGCAGGGTGGGACAGGTTTGGGACTGGCTCTTGTTCAGAAACTAATTGAGCAGCTTAGCGGTACAATCGCGGCTGAGAGTGCCGATGGATGGACCACCTTTACGGTGCAGATCCCCTCACCACCTACCACGTCCTAGATCAGCAGCTTGTGTTGAAACCATGAAGTATTTTCCTGTGGTTGTAATTTTAGTGGCACTCTCTGAATGGATCTGGCAAAGTGATTCAGGAACTCTGCTTATTGCAAGCTAGCCCATGTTGACTGCTCGATTTATCCGCTTTTTCAGCTATCTCAATTTTAGGACGCTTAGAAGAACGGTTGAACGTGCTGGTAAGCATCGTTTGGCTGGCTTGTCGGCGGAAATGGCCTACAACGCGATGTTGGCACTTTTTCCGGCGATTCTGGCTCTCTTGACGGCCATCGGAATTTTTCAGCCGCTTAAGTACACGTTTCAACGGCTAGCAGGTCAGGTCAGTGAGGTGGCCCCGATTGAGGCTCTCAGGCTGATTCAAGATTTTGCAGATGATATCAGCACCACCCGCAATACTGGCTTGTTTTCGGTCAGTTTTGCGATCGCCCTCTGGGTATCTTCAGGGGCGCTGAGTGCGGCGATGCAGGCCCTCGATCAGATTCATCAGATTCCACCGGAGCAAACCCGCCCATTTTGGAAGGCCAAGCTGATTTCGCTAGGGCTCACCATCGGCACCATGCTGCTGCTCATCATCGCTTCCATACTGGTGTTCATCAGTGAGTTGGTTGTCCGCCAGATTGCCCAGCAGAATGACTTCTTAGAGCCGAGCCTGCTGTCAGTTTGGCGATTGTTGACCTGGCCACTGGCGTTGGGGATCATCTCTACGGCCTTTACCTTTGTCTATCGGTTTGGGCCTAGCCAATGGAGTCCTGGTAAGCCGTTAGTTCCTGGAGCGGTTTTGGCTGCGGTGTCTTGGGCGCTGTTGTCCAGTTCGTTTCGTCTTTATGTATCTCGTTTTGGCGACTACAACCGGGCCTATGGCGCAATTGGGGCAGTCATCATCTTACTGCTGTGGTTGTATATGAGTTCGCTGGTGCTGCTGTTGGGAGATGAACTGAATGTGACAGTGGGGGAGGCCATGCAGGAACGCCGAGCCAAGCAGCTGTCTCCATCTCAGCCACCCGAATCGAGGGGTAAGCCTGAGAATCTCTAACGCTCAGTAAAAATAGCCCTCTGCCAGAGCTTAGACGCGACGATCGCGCTCTAAATCAGAAATTACTTTTTCCCAACACCATTGCTCGGACCGATCCGGATTTCTCAACTGAGCTTGCTGAACCAGCCTGAGCGCAGTTGCATGGTTGCCGTTCAGAAGTCTCAGCAGTTTGGCTTCCACCTCTCGACCAACAGCATGAACGGGAGCTTTGCGAGATTTGAGGACTGAAAGGGGTGGAGCTTTAGTAGGGGGAACGGGCGGTTTGGGTAGGGGACTGGTTCGCTTGGATGGCTGCTGGGCAGAAGGTGGGAAAGCCTGAGAAGATGAGCGGATTGATGGAAAAATCATTTTAGAGGAACTGGACAAACGAGTTCTCTCTTCCTGAACAACTTTAATCAGCAAAGCAACTAGCGCAAAGGCTGCACACAGGAGTCCAGTTGTCAGCAGCAGCAAAAAACCTGCAGTCATAGGGTGATAGGTAAGTTGACTTAGCCTCTCTGCGGTGAGCTAGTTTGAGAGGTTTTCAACTATAGAATTCCCGTTCATCGAGATTTTTTTGATGTTGCGCGCCGTCAAGATGCGAGTAAGGCTCGCCATAGGAGTTTTCCTTCATCGCCAACCGAGCGAATCAGACCAGCTCGAACGCTGTTGGGAGCCTGACTGAAGAGGCCCAACATGGCTTGAAGCAACTCAGGGATAGAGAGCGAATCGGAGAGAAACCCTGACCATTGGGGGACGGGCAAGTGAAAAAAGGTATCGAAAAAGTTGTGGAGCTGCTGCTCTTCAAACCGCATCAGGTTTTCTAAGCCAAAGAGATAGAGATAGTGTTTGCGAACGCGGTCGGGTGTCCACAACGCTTGCCATGCCGCTTGGGCTGTCTGGTGGGGAGAGCTGTTGTTGGTGTTGAGGGCTTGGGCGATCGCCGCCGCAACCCCAGGCGCATGACGCAGCGTTGAACCCACCAGGTAGCCAGAGGCAGGGTGAACCATGCTGGCCGCGCCACCAAAGCCAACCACGGCCTGATCGCGAAAGGGAAGGGGGAGATTCATCGGAAACAAGCAGCGCTCGACGTGGTGAACCGATTTGACCTGAACCCCTCTGGCGGCAAGACGTTTGTATAGTCGCTGCTCAAGTACCTCAAAGGTGATGGCAGGACAGTGAGCCAGCGATGTTTCCTCAACAAAATAAACATCGTTGCCCCAATCCATTGCATAGAGAAAGGTTGGTGGCTCTGTTCTTTCCGCTGGTGAGAGATGATCGGCCCGGTAATCCATCAGCACAAACTGATCGGGTCTGATCGGCGGCGACGAAAAAGTGCCGACAATGCCATAGGCAGATTGGTAGGCAATCCGTGAGGCTGAAGGTCTTTTGATGAAGGCAGGCTTGTGCCCACTGGCATCGATGATCACTCGCGCCGATAGCTCAACTCCGGCTTGAGTGGTGACGCAGGAATGGCTAGCATGATGCTCAACTTTTGCGGCTAGACCTTGCTGCCAGACCATCTTGCCGCGATCGCATTGGGTGAGCAGGTGAGTCTGAAACTTGTCTTTATCAAACAGGCCATAGGCGCGCTGCAGCGGAATCTCGCGAGACCCCATGTAGGAAACGCAGTCGCTCCAGCAGTGGCTCAGCAAATTAGTGAGGTTTAACGGTTCAAGCTCATCGCGCCAGATGCCATAGGTGTTGGGCCATGCAGCAGATGGCTCTGTTGGCGTCAAGCCCAGAACTTGCAGACCTTCCCCACATAGCGAAGCGGCAACAGACAACCCAGCGGGGCCGGAGCCAATCACCAAAGCATCAAACACCTAAAGGGTCCCTCCGAAAGCGCACATGATTTTGCAGCAGAGCCTGTGGGCGTCAAAGCCCTCTTATAGGATATTAGCCTGCTGAGTCGCTTTGAAGATGCTATCCAGACGGGCGATCGCCCAACAGCCAAGAATGAGTGACCCAAAAAGCAAGGATGCTACCATCTCCCAGATAGGTTCAACTAGGGGAATACTGGTATTTAAGATCCCGAACCTTATTGAAGCAACGTTCCTGCGATCGCCAATCCTATGTTAGATGCCTTCAGAGCTATTTTCAGCGTTGGGCCTTTTGTCCCTCATGGGCACTGTTATCTCTGGAAAACAGGACTGGTAGGGCTACATGTTACGGCTGATGCCTTGATTGCTCTTGCTTACTATTCCATCCCGCTCACCCTACTCTATTTCGTCCGCCAGCGCCGAGATTTGCCCTTCAAATGGATATTTTTGCTGTTTGGGGCGTTCATCATCTCCTGTGGCACCACCCATCTTTTAGAAATCTGGACGCTCTGGCATCCGACCTACTGGTTTTCTGGAGGCATGAAGGCCATCACAGCCGTCATTTCAATCTTCACTGCGCTCGAACTTGTCCCCCTGATGCCCAAAGCGCTAGCGCTCCCTAGCCCGACCGAGCTAAAAAAACTCAACGAGGAGCTACAGCTCTCCCAAGCTCGGTTTGCAGGCATTCTAGACATTGCCAGTGATGCCATTATTTCGATTGATGTAAATCAGCGCATCACCTTGTTCAATCGTGCGGCTGAGAGAGTGTTTGGCTATACGACAGACGAAGCCTTAGGCCAAACCCTTGATTTACTGCTGCCACAGCGGTTTACAGCTTTGCACCAACAGCATATTGGCAACTTTGAGAAGCAAAGTGGAGATACCCGACGGATGGGCGATCGCAGTGAAATTTTTGGTCGTCGTAAAGATGGCTCTGAGTTTCCGGCAGAGGCTTCAATTTCTAGGCTAGAAGTTGCTGGTGACGTCATTCTTACAGCATTTTTGCGCGATATTTCTGAGCAAAAAGCTGCGCTTCAGAACCGCAAACAAGCCGAAGCGGAGTTACGACTGAGCCAGGAGCGACTACAGCTTGCCCTCCAAGCATCGGATGAAGGGCTATGGGACTGGCAGATAGACACAGGAGAAGTATATCGGAGCCGCCGATATTTAGAAATTTTGGGCTATGAGAATGAAGACGCTTACAAAAATGTTGGGGCATGGGAAAAGGCGATTCATCCAGATGATAAGCCCAGGGTGCTGGATTTGCTGAATGCTCACCTTCAAGATAGTTCAGTTCAGTTCGCCTGTGAATATCGGATGCGAACCCAGTCGGACGAGTGGAAGTGGATTGCAGACTATGGAAAAGTCGTTAGCCGCGATCGCCAAGATAAGCCGTTGCGGATGATTGGCACTTACAAAGATATTGGCGATCGCAAGCAAACAGAAGAAAAACTCCGCCAGAGCGAAATCACCAAGCGGGCCATGCTTCAGGCCATCCCAGATCTGCTCATTCGGATGAGAGACGATGGCACCCAATTGGAACTGATTAATCAGGGATGTGTTCACTTGATGTCAGATGGAGAAACCTTTGCCGGAATTAATGTAGTTGATGTGCTACCCCACGCTGTAGCGCAAGAGCGATTATTTTACACAAGACAAGCGTTGCAAACTGGAGAAGCGCAGCTTCAAGAATATCACTTGATCATAGAAGGTCGGCATTACGACGAAGAAGCCCGCATTGTGCCGCTGCAAGCCAATGAAGTGCTGGTCATGATCCGCGACATCACCGCTCGCAAGCAGATGGAGCAAGCGTTGCAGGAAAGCGAAAATCGGTTTCGAACCTTGCTAGAAAACTTACAGGTGGGTGTAGTCGCGCAGGGGACTCAAGCTGAGATTCAACTGTGCAACTCCAAGGCTTTAGATTTGCTTGGGCTGACAGAAGCGCAAGCATTGGGCAAAACATCCTTTGATCCAGACTGGCGTGCTATCCACGAAGATGGCTCTCCGTTTCTGGGTGAAACACATCCTGCAGTGCAAGCGCTTGCCACAGGACGCCCTGTTCGAAATGTGATTATGGGGGTTCATCGCCCCAACCGGAATGATCGGGTTTGGCTATTGGTCGATGCAGAACCGCGAATTGATCACAATGGCAACGTTGAGCAAGTGATTTGCACCTTTAGCGACATTACTGAGCAGCAAACTGCACTGCGAGAACGCAAACGCGCAGAGGCTGAAGTGAAGGCCCAACAAACGTTTTTGCGTCAGATCATTGATGTCGTTCCCAATATCATTTTTGTCAAAGATCCAGAGGGGCGGATCTTGCTGGTCAATCAGGCTGGTGCAAACATGTATGGCGTCCCAGTGGAATCCATGATTGGCAAACGAGAGACCGACTTTAACCCCAATTTTACAGTCGAGCAGCTAGAGGAATTTTTAGCAGTCAACCGAAAGGTAATGCAAACTCGGCGACCGAACCTAGAGCTGTCTCAATCGGTTGTCGCGGTTACGGGTAAAAAATATTGGTATCAAACGGTCATTAATCCACTCATTGATGTAGATGGGCAGGTTACAGGGATTGTGGGCGCGACCACTGATATCACAGCCCTCAAACGAGTTGAGCAAGACCTGCAACAAGCCAAAGAAGCTGCAGAAGCCGCCAACAAAGCCAAAAGCATCTTCTTGGCCAATATGAGCCACGAGTTGCGAACTCCCCTCAATGTCATTTTGGGATTTGTCCAAGTGATGCAGCGCGATGCGCTACTGGCTCCAGAGCAACGCGAAAACTTACGAATCATTCATCGGAGTAGCGATCATCTCTTGAGTTTGATCAACGATGTTTTGGATTTATCCAAGATTGAAGCCGGACACATGGCGTTGGATGAGAGCAGTGTTAACTTGATTGAGCTACTGCGATCGCTCAGCCAAATGCTCCGCCAACGTGCAGAGGCCAAAGGCTTACAGCTTAACCTTCATTTGGCTTCAAACCTGCCTCAACATGTATTGCTCGACGTCAACAAGCTGCGGCAGATTCTCATCAACTTACTAGGTAACGCCATCAAGTTTACTGAGCAAGGAGAAGTCACCTTGCAGGTACGAGCCATCGACTATAGAGCAGATCAAGCCTTAGCCGCCCCCTCACAACTCTCACTGTGCTTTGAAGTGACTGACACTGGGGTGGGCATCCACCCGACTGAGCTTGAAACAATCTTCAATGCTTTTGTCCAGACTGAGGCTGGAAAGATTTCCCCCGATGGCACTGGCTTAGGGCTAACCATCAGCCGCAAGTTTGTGCAAGTGATGGGTGGAGAGATTACCGTTCGAAGCAGTCTGGGCCAAGGGAGTACCTTTACGTTCATACTTCCGGCTCACTCGGCTCAATCAGCTAACGCTAACCTCGCCTCTTCCTGTCAGCAGGTGATCGGATTAGCACCGAATCAAATGACTTACCGCATTTTGGTCGTTGATGATCATCCAGAAAATCGCACCTTATTGGTTAACTTATTAGCCCCAATTGGCCTAGAAGTGCGAGAAGCCGCGAATGGACAGGAAGCGATTACTGCATGGCAACAGTGGCGGCCCCATCTGATTTGCATGGACATACGCATGCCCTTATTAAACGGTTATGAAGCAACTCAGCAAATTCGCGCTACTCCCGGTGGTCAAGATCCAATCATTATTGCCTTAACAGCACAGGCATCTCCCAGCGATCGCACGTTAGCGCTTGCGGCCGGATGCAATGATTACCTGAGCAAGCCACTGCAGGAGGAGACGTTGTTTAACAAGATGGCGGAACATTTAGGTCTGGAGTACCTCTGTGCTGAAAACCCATCTGTTCTTGCCAATTCAGCATTGCTGATCTCGCCGATCACCCTTCATCCCTCCGATCTCTCAGTAATGCCACCATCTTGGGTTGCCAACCTCCTTTACGCATCCCGTCTCTGTGATGACGATGAGATTAAACAACTGATTAAGCAAATCCCGGCTGATCGAGCCTGTCTGATTGAGGGACTCAATCAACTGGTTCAAAACTACAAATTCAATAAAATTGTAGACTTAATCATATCAGGGTCTGCACAATGCTAGTGTCTAAAGCCGCGATGGGAAATGCAAGCTCAACCGAACCCGACGAAGCTAGACGTGCCAGTCTCTTGATTGTGGATGACCACCTCGATAATGTGCGATCGCTCTCTTTGTTGCTGAGCGAATCTGGTTATCAGGTCAGGAAAGCGACTAGTGGTGAGATGGCCCTGGAAACAATTCAGATTTCCAAGCCTGATCTAGTGCTTTTAGATGTGCGGATGCCGGATATGAATGGCTATGAAGTCTGTAAACGCATTAAAGCCAATCCAGATACCTGTGGTGTTCCAGTCCTTTTCTTGAGTGCTTCAAATGACATAGAAGATAAGATTCAGGCCTTTGCCGTAGGCGGAGCTGACTATGTAACGAAGCCATTTCAAGCTGAAGAAGTATTGGCGCGGGTTTACCATCAAATTACAATCCTATGGCAGCAACAGCAGCTGATTGCCAAAAACCATCAACTTCAGCAAGCAGAAGCCGCACTCCAGCAAGCAAATCTAGAACTACAACGGATTGCTAATTTAGATGGTTTGACGCAAATCGCAAATCGCCGTTGCTTTGACGAAGTGCTTGAGCAAGAATGGCAACGCCACAAGCGTGAACAACAGCCTCTATCTTTGATCCTCTGCGATATTGACTACTTTAAGCCTTATAACGATTGCTACGGCCATCCCGCAGGTGATGATTGCTTACAACAGGTGGCAAAAACCATTTCTGCATGTGTCAGGCGTCCCGCTGATGTCGTTGCGCGCTACGGAGGAGAAGAATTTGCAATTGTCTTACCCAACACAGATCAATCAGGTGCAGTAAACATCATTCAGGCCATTCAGGATGCACTTCAGCGCTTACAGATTCCTCACGTTGCGTCTGGTGTTGCTGATTGTGTGACGCTGAGCGCAGGTGTCGCATCCTTCATTCCTACGCACGAGTTGTCGCCTCAGCAATTAATCGCAGATGCGGATGCGGCTCTCTATCAAGCCAAACAACAAGGCCGCAACACTTGGGTAACGGCAACGGTAGCGGTATAAAGTAGCTCATTTATCGACCCCCATTTACCGATAAAGCGCCTCATCCAGGGTGGCCCGAAAAAATTCTCCCTCGGACTTAAAGCGATCGCCAAGCATTCCCTTTCGGAAATCATGATCAAAGTACCATCCAACTCGAAACTGAGTTCGGAATAGTATATCCCGAGAAACTGCCTTCCTGTTCCATACACCCACCAAAGTTGGCATATCCTTCTTCAGGGTTGCCCAACGCTGAAACAGAACACTCTCTAGCCTTCCCACCTTATTGCCCGCCTCATTCCCCATTACCCGCATCATTCCCCATTACCCGCATCATTAATAGAGGCACCTATTTCGCAGCTTTGTCAACCTTTAAGCGCGATGGCGGATGGCTAAAAGTGATAAGTAAATCTTGACGTCCGATATAGTGACTCTGTATATCATCTCTGATTGATCTTTTGAGTCTGTGCCGCTAAAGTATTTTCTAGATAGACTTTTTTCTATCGTGACCTATTTTTTTATAGACTTTGTTGAATACTCGTTCTTTCAGATGTTTGCGTCGCCGCTGAATGACGGTCGTCGTGCTGCGACGTGAGCAGTGCTGCAAAAGAGCTGTTTAGGGAATAAAACTGCATGACTCAACTTCTACTAGAGACCGTTTGGCTGATTCCTTGCTACGCAATTGTGGGAGCAATGGTGTCTGCCATCTGGTCACCTGCGCTAATTCGTCGTACAGGGCCTCGTCCGGCGGGCTACGCAAATTTGGGCATGACCTTTCTCGCATTCACGCACAGCTTGGCCGCCTTTCTTGCCATCTGGCAGCAACCTGTTCAACACCTCTCATTTCCCTGGTTGCAGGTAGCAGGCTTAGATCTAACGCTATCCCTAGAGATTTCTGCAGTGACGGTAGGGGCAAGTTTGCTCGTGACGGGCCTCAACTTGCTGGCGCAGACTTATGCCGTCGGGTATATGGAAATGGACTGGGGCTGGTCGCGTTTTTTTGCGTTTCTGGCCTTGTTTGAAGCTGGGATGTGTAGTCTTGCCTTTTGCAATTCCCTATTCTTCGCATACATTATCCTAGAAATTTTGACGCTAGGAACCTACCTCATTGTCGGTACCTGGTTTAATCAATCCCTGGTGGTGACGGGTGCCCGTGATGCTTTTTTGACAAAGCGAGTAGGCGACTTGTTCTTGCTGATGGGAGTGTTGGCGATTTACCCGCTAGCTGGCACCTGGAACTTTGATGAACTGGCACAGTGGGCCGAAACGGCTACCGTTGATCCGGCGATCGCCACGTTGGTTGGGTTAGCGCTGTTGGCAGGGCCAATCGGCAAGTGTGCTCAGTTTCCGTTGCACCTCTGGCTGGATGAGGCGATGGAAGGGCCAGTGCCTAGCACCATTTTGCGAAATTCGGTCGTCGTGGCAACGGGAGCTTGGGTGTTGATCAAGCTACAACCCGTGTTGGCGCTCTCTCCGGTGGTGCTGACAGTCATGATCGTGATTGGGACACTCACCGCTGTGGGTGGGACGTTGATTGCGATCGCCCAAATTGACATCAAGCGAGCGCTCTCTTACTCCGTCAGTGCTTATATGGGGCTGGTGTTTGTTGCGGTCGGAACGGGTCAAACCGATGCCGCATTGTTGCTGATCCTCAGCCATGCCTTGGCGCAAGCCATGTTGGTCATGAGTACCGGATCAATCGTTCTCAATAGCATTACTCAAGATCTAACCCAGATGGGCGGACTGTGGAGCCGCCGCCCGATTTCTGGCCTGTGCTATCTGGTCGGTGTGGCTGGGTTAATTGGTCTACCCCCCCTAGGTGGATTTTGGGCGTTGCTCAAGCTAGCCGATGGACTGTGGGTGACGCATCCTTGGCTGGTCGGAGTGCTGCTACTGGTGAATGGACTGACCGCGTTTAGTATGGTCCGAGAGTTTGGGTTGATTTTTGCGGGTTCTCCCCAGCCGATGACAACGCGATCGCCCGAAAACTTCTGGTTGATTACCCTGCCGATGATGGTGCTGATGGGGGTCACGCTGCATTTACCTTTGGTTTTGCAGAGCCTTTCGCTGCTACCCACATGGGCCACCCTCAACAAAGATATAGCGCTGCTATTGCTGTGGTCGAGCCTCGCGGGAAGTGCCATTGGCGGAATTGTTTATGTTGGGCAGAGTATTCCCAAACCGATTCAACTCCCCTGGAAGCCTCTCCAAACGTTCTTTGCTTACGACCTTTATACTCCCCAGCTTTACCGCTCCAGCATTGTGTTCTGCGTCGATTGGGCGTCGCGCCTGACCGATTGGTTTGATCGTCAGATTGTAGATGGAGCCGTGAATCTGGTTGGAGTCGTTTCTCTCTTTAGTGGGGAAGCCCTCAAGTACAACAACTCTGGACAGGGCCAGTTTTACATCCTCACCATCTTAGTGGGGTTAGCGGCGATCGCCCTCAGCATGAGCTGGTCATTGATTTTGCATTAAACGACCTGACAACAAGGTTTTGCCTGGGGGCCGGAAACCGTGCCCCGACCATACTCCCAATCTCTTAACGCCGATGCTAAGCTCATTGATTTGGTTTCCTGCACTTGCGGCGATCGCGATCGCCTTTCTCCCCATCCGCCCCTTAAAACTAACTGCTCTCACCATCAGCGGCCTGATTCTGTTGTGGACGCTTTGGATTGCCAATCAGTTCGACTTCGCCAGTCCACTGCTGCAGTTTCAAGAATATTTGCCTTGGCTGGAAGCATTGGGCTTAAACTATCAACTGGGGGTTGATGGGCTTTCCCTCCCCCTATTGATGCTCAATAGCCTGTTGACTTGGATTGCCATCTACAGCAGCCCAGAGGACATCAAGCGCCCTCGATTGTTTTATAGCCTCATTCTTCTGGTCAGTGGAGCCGTAGCAGGAGCGTTTCTAGCCCAGAACTTGCTGCTGTTTTTCCTGTTCTACGAAGTGGAGTTAGTGCCTTTCTATCTACTAATCTCCATTTGGGGCGGCGAAAAACGCAACTATGCAGCCATGAAATTTCTGCTGTATACAGCCCTCTCCGGTGCCTTGATTTTAGTATCGTTTTTGGGCTTAGTTTGGCTGCAAGGGGCTGAGAGCTTTGCCTACGAAGCCTTGATGGGGCAGTCCTTACCCCTATGGATTCAAATTGTGCTCTTGGGGCTGGTGTTGGTTGGCTTTGGCATCAAGATTCCTCTAGTCCCGCTGCACACCTGGCTACCCGACACCTACGTGGCAGCGTCTACCCCAGTGGCCATTTTGTTGGGGGGCGTGCTGGCCAAATTGGGAGCTTACGGCATTTTTCGCTTTGGGTTGGGGTTATTTCCCGAAGCTTGGGCCACTCTGGCTCCAGGATTGGCAACCTGGGCAACGGTGAGTGTGTTGTATGGCGCAATGGTGGCGATCGCCCAAAAGGACATCAAACGCATGGTGGCCTACAGCTCCATTGGTCACATGGGATATATCTTGCTAGGTGGGGCCGCATCAACGCCCCTCAGCTTGGTGGGAAGTGTAGCCCAGATGGTCGCACATGGTTTGATTTTGGCCATCTTGTTTCATCTGGTGGGTGTAGTAGAAGCCAAAGTTGGCACCCGAGATTTGAATGTTCTCAATGGCTTAATGAATCCAGTTCGAGGCTTGCCGTTGGTGAGTGCTCTCTTGGTGCTCAGTGGGATGGCCAGTGCTGGAATTCCTGGACTGGTCGGCTTTGTGTCTGAGTTTCTAGTTTTTCAGGGCAGTTACTCGGTCTTTCCAGTCCAAACACTGATCTGTGTGGTTGGAACCGGATTAACCGCCGTGTACTTCGTCATTTTGTTGAACCGCACCTGCTTTGGAAAATTGGATAATGCGATCGCCTACTTCCCCAAAGTAGAATGGCGAGAACGGGTACCCGCCTTGATCCTCACCATCCTCATTATCTTTTTAGGAATTCAGCCGACCTGGTTAGTGCGCTGGAGCGAATCCACCACCACCGCGATGGTAGCCGCCGTTCCAGCCTTAACTCAGCCCGCTATTGCTCAAAGGGATTGATAAAACAATGACAACGACAACCCTTCCCCACACCCAGCTTCCACCTTCAACGCATGAATTTGCTGATATTGTCCATCGCTTAGAAGCAGGCGGCTCCATGCTGCCCGACACGCCGGAAAATCTCATGCAAATCATTGGGATTTATAAGGCCTATGCTGTGCCAATGGATTTCTATTGGCGCGACTTGCTCTACATCGCCGAGCATGTCTTTCTCAATCCGCTGCCTGCATTAAAATATGTCTTGCCGCAAGAATATCTTGACCTGCACAACCATTACGCCGGGGACGATGCGGATCTGCGGATTTGGCGGGGAGAAGCCACAGCCCATCCAGAACTATTGGAATTCATCGAAAAAGGAGAGCTAAAACAGAAACTACCCAAGCTGTTGCATCACCTCTGGCACGATCGCATCAACATGGAGTTTGCCGAAGCCTGTATGCGCGCCATGTTTTGGCATCGGGGCATGGGGGGACAGTTTGATCCATACCTCGACAGCGACGAATATCAAGCCAACGCCGATCGCGCCATTCGGGCCTACTTTCAGGGCAACCCGCTGATGTTGGGACTACACAACCTGTTCCCAGAGATGTTTATCGAGAAAGTACGGGAACTGTCCTACTACGCCAATCTAGGGTTGTTTTGGGAAGTGATGGCCCCTGTCTTTTTTGAGATGTCTGATCTGTACGATGAGGGCAAACTCACCACCGTACCCGAAGCAATGGATTTCTTGGTAAATGGGATTTTTGCAATTGCAGGTCGCCCTATTTATCATCACGTTTATATCCGCGGGGAATGCTACGAAATTATTCCCAAATCAAAAGGCTTCATGTGGCTCTACGAAGCAGCCCTCCCCTATGTGGAAGCCGTGTTTTACCGCACCTCTCCATTCCGGGGCACCAAGTCCTATAACGCTCAGGCCCAGCAAGTTCCGAGCAACCAGGCCGATTTTCACTATGGCATTCTCTACGCCGATGTGTTTCCCGTCGGCTCCGCTGGTATTCCACCCACGCTACTCATGCAGGATATGCTGCACTTCTTGCCACCCTACCTGTTGGACGACTACCAACAATATTGCCGGGGAGAAGATGACATGCTGGTTCAATTGGGAATTAGCTTTCAGCGATCGATGTACAATGTGACTTCTGCGGTCATTCAAGCCTTACGCACTGCGTTGCTCTATCCCTTAGACGACCCCAACCCCAAGCACTTGCTAGCCAACCGCCAATTTTTTGAAGCTCAGCTCGATCGCTTCAAGCGCCCAGAAGCCCGCCTACAAGATATCCAGCGCCAAAATTATCGCTAGGAAAATCTGATCCTACGGTTGAATACTAATGAGGCAAATTAAATGGCTGATATTGTTGATATTGCGGTGAGTGCAGAGAGTTTCAAGACCCTGGTGACGGCTGTCCAGGCTGCCAATTTAGTCGAAACATTGAAAGGGCCAGGGCCTTTTACAGTGTTTGCGCCCAATGATAATGCCTTTGCCAAACTTCCCCCTGGTACGATTCAAACGTTAGTGCAAAATATTCCTCAGCTAACTCGAATTCTGACGTTTCATGTTGTGTCAGGCAAGTGGATGAAAGCAGATCTAGAAAAGGTTGACCTCGTGACATCGATTGAAGGATCACCGATTCGGATTGACACCTCAGATGGCTTTGAAGTAAAAAATGCAACGGTGCTAGCCGCAGATATTGAGGCAGACAACGGCGTCATTCATGTCCTCGATCGCGTCATTTTAATGGGATAGTTTAAGGACGCTTTCGATCTCAGCCTGCCAATGAAACATATCAAGCTCAGCAAATTTTGGGATAACCTGCGAGCGAGCTACTGGTTTTTGCCGACGCTGATGGCTGCTGGGGCGATCGCATTAGCGTTTACCCTACTGGCCCTAGACGGTTCAGATTTCATCGATAACAGCGCCTTTGGCTGGATCTACGAGGGCGGAGCCGATGGGGCACGGGCGGTGCTATCGGTCATTGCGGGGTCAATGGTGACCGTAACGGCCACCGCGTTTTCAATTACCATTGTGGCCCTGCAACTGGCGTCATCCCATTTTGGGCCGCGCCTGCTGCGCAACTTCATGCACGATCAGGGCAATCAGATCGTGCTGGGCACCTTTATTGCCACCTTTGTCTACTGTTTGTTGGTGCTGCGCACCGTTCGGGGAGAAGATTACCAGCTGTTTGTGCCCCAGCTATCGGTGACGGTGGGGGTTTTGTTGGCCATGGCCAGCATTGGGGTGCTGATTTACTTTATTCACCACGCCTCCACCATCATTCAGGTATCCCACGTGATTGCCGACGTCAGCCACGACCTAGAGCAAGTCACGAATAGCCTGTTTCCCGATGCCCTAGGCCACGAGCTCGACCAGCAGGACGAGAGTAATCAGGATATTCCGACCGATTTTGAAGCTGCTGCCCGACCCATACGATCTAAGGAAACAGGCTACCTGCAAGCGATTGAAGACGAAACCCTGATGCAGGTGGCCTGTGATGAAAATCTTTTGCTTCAGGTCAAAGCGTATCCGGGCGCTTTCCTCATCAAGGGTAGCCCCCTGGTGATGGCCTACCCCGCCAACGGCATCACCCATCACATAGAAAAGCGGATCAATCAAGCTTTTGTGATGGGACACGAGCCGACCAAACAGCAGAACGTGGCATTTCCAATTGAGCAACTGGTCGAAATTGCGCTGCGGGCGCTGTCTCCCGGCATCAACGATCCATTCACGGCCATACGCTGTATTGATCGACTGGCCGAGGGGCTGGCCCAACTTGCTAGTCGTGAGCTGCCATCGCCCTACCGCTACGACCAGTCGTACACCCTGCGAGTGATTGCGGCCCCAGTCAAGTTTGAGACCCTGGTAGATACAGCCTTTAATCAAATTCGCCAGTACGGCAGCGCTGATACAGTGGTGGTCGGTCGGCTGCTGGGGGCGATCGCCGTCATTGCCCCGTTTACCCGCCACTTCAAACAGCGCTACATCCTGCAACAACACCTTGAAGCTATCTGGCACAGTAGCCAACAAAACCTCAATCATCAACAAGATCTAGAAACCATAGAAAAGCAGTACCACGCAGCCCTAGCCGCACTACAGCAGCCCTAGTCAACTGCCCAAGTTTGACCTAGGCGTTAGTCGGCTTCAAAAATTGGCTCAATTCTAGCTTTAATCAATTTTCTCGGTTGGTGCAGGCGATAAAAATGATAGGGGATTGCTCATGTTGGCAGCAAAGCCCAGAATAGCGCGATCGTGATGTTTGTAGAGCAAGTCTCCCTCGGCGCTAAACAAAAAGGTGCCGCCTCGCTGCGTTAGGTACGCGGCGTCTGGGACGTAGGTTTTCCAATGGCTCAAGACCTCTGTCATGTTTCGCAATCGCAGGGTTGCGAGTTCAAAGGGGCGCTGAAATCCTTGGCCTCCTGCCAGCTTGAAGAATGATCCTTTGAACGGGGGGAGCGGTTTGGCCTGCACAACTTCGTCATCTGCAATCAGCTGAGGAGCTTGGCGATCGCCCCGATATCCCCGAAATACCTCCGCTAGTGTTCCAGGACTACCCAATCCTGCACACATTAACATCAAGTTAAACAAAGCACTCTGGGCAGTTGATAGCCCTGGCAGCTTGAGCGATAGCCCTGGATAAAGAGCAAGCTGGTGATGAAGCTCTGCCTTCGGATCAACAAACAAAGCATCTTCGGGGAAGCCAGTGTAGTGACAAAAGCGCTGCCCTGAAGGGCGATCGCCAATCCCGATCGCTCGGACGATGATGTTTTGTGCTTGCAGTTGTTTGGCCTCTCGTTGCAGCCACCAGGCATATTCAAGATTGTCAAAGTCTCCTAGTTGCGACCACACCAGGATCAATTGTTGGGCAGGTGGCTCACAATTCTTCAAGATGGGGGTGCTCAAGATGGGGGCGATCGCTCCATCGCTCACCCGCTGACATTGAGCCTGCTTGAAGATCGCGTAAACATCCATAGGGTAAAGTAACTGGAAAGGAGATTCTCACCAAGGATAATATAAACTGCGAAGCTAGGGGTTTTGAAGATTTCATGCGATAGATCTCATGCGATAGATCTCGTGAAATCTAGAGAAATAAAGCGAAATTAAAAGTTGACACCTTAGCGTGATGGCTCGCTCTGTTGCTGCGACCTAGAATACTGCTGAGTCGGAGCGGAGGCTTTGTAGAAGTCACGATCGCTCTGATTAGGATTCCACTAAGATTCCAGGCAATCTAGCGGAATTCTAAGTTGATGTGAGCAGGAGCCATAACCATTATGCGTGAGGGCATTGTTCTCTCTCTAGGCAGTGTAAATGCTGATTTTCAGGTGCGGGTCGATCGTCGTCCTGATCTGAGTGAAACGCTTTTAGCGCAAGACTTTATGCAACTGAGCGGGGGTAAAGCGGCCAATGTGGCTTATCTCGCTCAGCGTTTGGGCGTTTCGGCTACATTGATTGCCCATGTGGGTGCAGATAATTTGAAGGCGCAGGCACTCCAGCCTCTAGAGGAGATGGGTGTTGATTTACAGCATGTAAGAGCTGTGGAGGGAAAATCAACGGGTGTTTCAATGATTACAGTGCCGCCGGATGGTGATAAGGGAATTGTTTTGGCGGGTAATGCCAATCTGGATTGGTCGGAGGAGGATGTTTCGATGGTTGAGGAGGCGATCGCCCAAGCTCCCCCAGGATCAGTTTTGGTAGTGGATTACGAAATTGCACCGTTTATTGTGAAACAGGCGATCGCCACAGCTCATCAACAGGGCATCCCAGTGATTCTAGATCCCTCCCCTGCCGATCGTGTCGATCCTGCTTTATTTGACCAGGTTACTTACATTGTGCCGGATGCGGGAGAAGCCGAGAAGCTGACTGAAATGACCATTGATTCGGTTGAAAAAGCCATTGCTGCCGCCCGTCGCTTGATGGAGCAGGGGGTTGAAAATGCCTGCGTCAAGCTCAAGGATGGGGGCTGCGTCATTGTTAATTCAGAGCAAACCCTGCATGTGCCTGCTGTGCCGATGGAGGTGATAGATACCACTGGGGCAGGTGATGCCTTTGCCGGAGCATTGGCAGTTGCCGTACTGGAGGGGCGATCGCTGCAAGATGTTGCTTGTTTTGCAACGGCAGCCTCCCATTTGGCCGTAACACAGTATGGCTCACAGCCCGCCTATCCAACCCGATCGCAAATCAACCAACTTGTCGAACAACTTGAGCCTCAGACCCATGCCAACTCGTAATCTTCCTTGCAACCTGGACGATGCCTGGAGTATTGTGTTTGATCACTACGACCCTGCCGACGAAGGGCGTCGAGAAGCCTTGTTAGCGCTAGGAAACGGCTACTTTGTCACCCGTGCCGCAGCACCAGAGGCAAAAGCTGACGACATCCACTATCCTGGTATTTATCGAGCGGGTCTCTACAACCGTCTGGAGAGCCACCTAGAGGTTGAATCAGTTCAAGAAGAATCTCTCGTCAACTTGCCCAACTGGCTACCGCTCACATTTCGGATTGAGGGTGGAGACTGGTTTTCGGTGGATCAAGTTGAGATCTTGTCCTATCGGCAAACCCTAGATCTACGGCAGGGAGTCTTGCATCGGGAGATTCAGTTTTGCGATCGCCAAGGACGCCAAACGCGCCTCCATGAGCAGCGGTTGGTCAGTATGAAGCAGCCGCATTTGGCAGGACTGCAAATTGAACTAACCGCAGAAAACTGGTCTGGCAACATTGAAATCCGTTCTGCCCTGGATGGCCAAGTTGAGAATAATAATGTTAGCCGTTATGATCCCTATCATGACCAGCATTTGGTTCCTGCAATTGCAGAGCCACTGGAGCCTGAAGGCATCTGGTTAATGATGCGGACTAGTCAGTCAGACATTGATATTACGCTGGCAGCTCGAACCAGAGTCAGCATAGACGATCAGGTTGCCGAGTTGGAACGCACGCTTGATCAGGAAGCCGCCTACATGGCTGAGCGGATTCAGGCTCAGGTGGAGCAAGGAAGGGCGATCGCCATTGAAAAAATCGCAGCCCTCTACACATCTAGAGATCTAGCCATCTCAAACGGTGCTGAAGCTGCCAGAGAAGCCATTCAATTTGCCCCCAATTTCAATGATCTGCTGGATGCCCATCAGCGTGCTTGGCAGCAGCTCTGGATGCGCTGCGACCTAGATATTGCTCCGGTGGAATATCTTTGTGCAATGCGGCTGCATATCTTTCAATTGCTACAAACCGTCTCACTGCATACAGCGGATATCGATGCTGGCGTTCCGGCCCGTGGGTGGCATGGCGAAAACTATCGGGGGCATATCTTTTGGGATGAGACTTTTGTGCTGTCGTTTTTATCCTGGCGCTTTCCGGCTGCGGCGCGATCGATCTTGCTCTATCGCTATCGACGGCTTGATGCAGCTAGATATCTTGCCCGCAAATATGGCTATCAAGGGGCTCTTTTTCCCTGGCGCAGTGCTAGTACCGGACGCGAAGAGACCCCACTCTATCAGTTTAATCCGCTCTCAGGCCGCTGGATGCCTGATCACACACACTTGCAGCATCATATTAATGCGATCGTGGCTCACAATGTTTGGCTTTACTACAATATTACCCGCGACACAGAATTTCTTTGTGAGTATGGAGCCGAACTGTTGGTCGAAATTGCGCGATTTTGGGCCAGCATCGCCACCTATAACCCGGAGTGCGATCGCTACGAAATCCATCACGTTGTTGGCCCAGACGAATACCATACGGCCTATCCCCATGCTGATACACCGGGCATCAACAACAACACCTACACCAACTTGATGGCCGCGTGGACCCTCTGCCATGTTCAAAAGCTATTTGATCTGCTGCCCTACTCCCGCCGCAATGAACTCTGGCATACCTTACAGCTGAGTCAGGATGAACTTGATCACTGGGATGGAGTCAGCCGCAAGATGCAAGTTATCTTCAACCAGGATGGCACCTTGAGCCAATATGAAGGGTTTGAGCAACTGCAAGAATTTGACCTACAGCAATTTGAGCAGCAAAACGACGATCAGCGCGTTGATTGGGTCATTGAAGCCCAGGGCAAAGATATCAATCAATATAAAGTGGCCAAGCAAGCAGATGTTGCGATGCTATTCTTCTTGCTATCTGATGCGGAGGTTTCTGATCTGCTGGAGCGGTTGGGATATGAGTTTGGGCGATCTCAAATGCAGCAAACCCTCAAGTGCCACTTTCAGTACACTGCCCATCAGTCTAGTCTGTCTAACCTGGTTTATGCGGGTGCGCTGGCGACTTTCGACATCGAAAAATCTTGGCAGCTCTTTGACCAGGTTAGCTTTACCGATCTTTCCCCTGAAGCCAATACTGGAACTGAAGTTGGCATTCATCTGGGGGCAATGGCAGGCACACTCCATATTCTTCAGCACTGCTATTTAGGCTTAGAGATTGAAAATGGCAAGATTTGCCTGAACCCATGCTTTCCAAATCAATTGGAGCGCTTTTGTCTAAATCTTCACCATCGGCAACATGACTTGCAAATCAAGAAGGTTGGAACCGAGCTGAATATTGCCGCAGCCCCCACCAATCCCAATACTGTGCAGATTTTTTATCAGGGAGAACCCGTGAAACTCCAACCGGGTGACTTAAAGACTTTTCAACTGCGTCAGGCTGATGCCTCTGGGTAAAAAGTAGCTCAAGCCAGAGGCATTAACTGCTGCCAAACCCTAAGACTCAATTCTGGTGGGGTAGGGCGAGACCTGAGGATGAACTCGTTGGCGTGCAGATTGGAGAGCCTGAAAACGGTTTCCGACTTGGTGGACCTGGGGCGATCGCTCACCTGCAGCCTGTCCCGAAGACCGGGCATTTGTGGCGGCAAATTGCTGAAGCTGAAGTTTGTCAATTCGCCGCTGCACCTGACCTGGGGCGACAACAATCCAGACATGGCGCTGTCGTTTCAGCGAATCTTTGACCATTGTTTCGACCGCTAGAGCTGCGGTTACACCAATCGTGGGCACTTCACTCAAGTCTAAGACCAGAACCTGATAGTCTTTCACAATTGACATGCGCTGGGAAATAATTTTGGCCGCGCCAAAGCTCATGGGGCCCCCTAGCTGAAACAGCAAAATTTCTCCCTTTGACTGGATTAAGATCTCTTGCTCTGCGAGGCTGAGGTGGGTGCATTGGGCTGGGTCTGTGATGGCTTGAACGCGATCGCTTTGCACATCCGTCAAGCGCTTGATCGTCAGCATATTGGCAATAAAAGCTCCCACCACCACAGCCGTAATCAAGTCAACAAACACCGTCAGCAATAGCACCAGATACATCAATCCAGTGCCTTTCAGGGAGAGGCGAGGTGCCCGTTTGATAAAGCTCCAGTCAACAATGTCAATCCCCACCTTGAGCAGCAGACCCGCCAACACCGCATGGGGAATCACAGTCGTCAGTGGTCCGGCCCACAACACCACCAGCAGCAGCACCAGCGCATGAATGATCCCCGATAGCGGAGTTTTGCCGCCTGCTTGCACATTCACCACGGTTCGCATGGTAGCTCCGGCCCCAGGTAAGCCACCAAATAGACCCGATACGCAATTGCCAATCCCTTGCCCTATCAGCTCTTTATCCGAATCATGCTGTGTACGAGAGATGCTATCTGCAACCAGTGAGGTCAACAGGGAGTCGATCGCGCCCAAAACTCCCAACATCAACCCATAGCGAAACATGTCTCTCAGCTCGCTGGTATCAAAAGAGGGCATTTGCAGCGTTGGCAACCCCGTCGGAATTTCGCCGATACGAGGAATATCGGCATTGCCAAACAGGGTCACTGATAGGAGGGTGCCCACGACCAGCGCCAGCAGAGGCGACGGGAGAATGCGGTTGAGCTTGGGAGGTGCGGCAAACACGAGGGCCAGTGTCAGCAGCCCTAGCCCAGTCGCAATTGGATTGAGCTGGCTCAGGTAAACGGGCATCTCTTGTAGTGTGGCCCAAACACTGCCCGATCCGGTCTGGCCCAACAGTGGTGGCAGTTGTAGCAAAATAATGATGACGCCGATCCCCGACATGAAGCCAGAGATGACAGTGTAGGGCATCAGAGTGATGTATTGCCCCAGGCGCATTACACCAAACAAAATTTGAAACAAGCCGCCTAGCATCACCACAGTAAAGGCTAGGGCTAGACCCGTGTCAGGGTGACGCGCGACTAGGGCGGCGATCACAGTGGTCATGATGACGGTCATGGGTCCCGTGGGACCAGAAACCTGAACAGGAGTGCCTCCCAGTAACGCCGCAAAAAAGCCTACAAAGATTGCCCCATATAAGCCTGCGATCGCCCCTGCCCCAGAAGCAACCCCAAAGGCCAGCGCCAGCGGTAACGCTACAATTGCTGCTGTCAAACCGCCAAATAGATCCCCTCGAAAATTGCGAAAATGGATGGTGTTCACAAGTTTGATCGACACGAGCGCATGACCTCGGTATACAGTTAACCATCATGACAGGCGAGTATCCTGATTGCGATGCATGGCGATGAATAACGGCTGGATTTATCACGATCAGGTGAAACGCAGTGAGGCAGGGCTGACCGTGCTGGAATATTATACGCAGCGGTATCGCCACTCTAGCCGTGAGGAATGGCAAGATCGCATTGCCGCCGAACAAATCTGGCTCAATGGCCAGGTGGCTACGGCTGACCAGCGTTTGCAGACTGGACAAAACTTAGCCTACCATCGACCTCCCTGGGAGGAGCCAGAGGTGCCCCTAGCGTTTGAGGTGCTATACGAAGACCCGGATTTGCTGATCATTGCCAAGCCGTCAGGATTGCCCGTTTTGCCGGGAGGCGGCTTTGTCGAACATACGCTCCTGTGGCAGTTGCAGCAGCACTACCCACAGGAAACTCCTTTACCCATTCATCGATTGGGGCGGGGCACATCAGGGCTAATGGTGATGGCGCGATCGCCCCAAGCCAGAGCCAACCTCAGCCAACAAATGCGAGACGGCAACATTCACAAAACCTATCGCGCCCTAGTTGGTCCTGGAACGATGCCCGATTGCTTTACCATTACCCAACCGATTGGCAAACTACCCCACCCTATTTTGGGCTATGTCTACGGTGCGGCACCGGACGGGCGATCGGCTCATAGTGAATGCCAAGTGCTGCGACGAGGGGCTGAGACAACCCTATTGGCCGTGACGATTTTGACCGGAAGACCGCACCAGATTCGGATTCACTTAGCCTCTGCTGGATATCCGCTGATTGGTGATCCCCTCTACGATGTGGGCGGGGTGCCTCGGCTGCAAGCGGCGATCGCCACCGGAAAGCTGCCCGTCCCTGGCGACTGCGGCTACCATCTCCATGCCCATCACCTGGTTTTTCGTCATCCCAGCACTGGAAACAGCATGAGTCTGACATGCCCTGCTCCAGACAAATTAGCAGATCGCCGACAACACTATCCTGGACGACCTATTCAAGCATTTGGGTCACGCCCCTAATCAAACTACATCTGGTTGTGTCAGTTGGGTAACGAGTACAGAGATCTTGCTTATAAGAAAATTCTCATTAGAATAGCTTGACTGTTCCGGCTTCTGTTTCTATCAAGTCACTATGACGATTACCTTGCTCGATCGCCCCCTGCTCAACCCCTGAGTTTGCAGCCGCTTGTTTGCCTGCCGGAAAAGTGGGTGAAATTGTCGTGAGTGGCGCTCATGTCCTGCCGGGATATTTGCAGGGTCGCGGCAATGAGGAAACCAAATTTCAAGTCGATGGCTTAACCTGGCACCGCACCGGAGATGC
>JBGTGR010000009.1:0-8050 GCA_041746655.1 Elainellales cyanobacterium
GTGCTTCTCGTCCTTACAGACATTACGGGAGTACGTCCAAGAGGTCCTTGACCAGATTATATGTGAGCAGGTAATTTCTGTCTCATCTTACGATTTCATTTTGGAAGCTCTCTTCTATGCAGCTTCATATTGAATTGGTATGAGCTCTTTGGCGATACACCACTGCCGATAGCAAAGCCACTGATTCACCTTCTAAGACAGGATTTAGAGCAGTCCCTATCGCTCCACCATTTGTTTCAGCAAGTCGATTTACCACCGATTCATGTCACAGTTCCGCTACTCGTTTGTGGTAGCGTTGACGATGTCATTCTTGATCCCAATCATATACGAGACTGGCGTTCTCACTTTAGCCAAGCCACTTCTCGTCTTTGGATTTGTTCAGGTGGTCGCTATTTCTTTCACTACTTTTATCCTCAGCAAGTCAGCGAAGAAATGCTTTCATTTTGGCAATCTATATCATCCGAATTTAATCTGAATCTTGCTCCAAAACCGCTAAAAGCAAGTGCTTAATGAGTGATGATGTACTTTTTTGACTAGTTCAATATTATGACTAACCTTGTGCTGCTCCAGATCAATCAAGCAATCGTAATGCCATTCTGCATTTCCTCGATTTTATCACTTTTGGTCGGGTTGATTTGGGCAATTAGGATGGCCTATCGGGATGGTGTGCAGCAACTCAAACAATTGCACCAAATCCCTTGCGATCGTTGTCTCTATTTCACAGGGTGCCATCACTTAAAGTGCACAGTACATCCTTGCAAGGCTTTGACTGTAGATGCAATTCACTGTCGTGATTTTGAACCAGCTTCATATAGTAAGTCCTGCTGTTCCAATCGTTGTAAATCTTGAATACATCTACCCATATCTCAGTCCTTGATGCAACGGGGGCAGAAATTCACCTGCAGAAACCCGCAGAACGGATGGTCTGGCTCACAGCAACCGGAATTGATAGGTCTCATCGAATTAGGGTTGGAACCTGTTGGCTATCTCTCCCACGGTATTGCGGATCAGGTATTGCGGATCAGGCTGAATTTTATGGCGATCGCGCCCATCAGTCTCAATCATTTACTGCCCATCATTTATCTCAATAGTATGGGTTGCAAGTTAAGATTGAGTCACATTAGGCAATAGGTCAGGCTGATGATTCCCCTCGTTTTAGAGATGGAGACGGCAGATATTCATCTGAGCGATGAGCAGTTTTATCGGCTCTGTCAGGTCAACCGAGATTTGCGACTAGAGCGCACTGCTGAAGGAAAACTGATCATCATGCCGCCAACCGGATGGGAGACTGGAAATCGTAACTTTAGACTTGCTCAACGCTTAGGCAACTGGGCTGATGCGGATGGTACAGGAATCGGGTTTGACTCTTCTACTGGATTCATCTTGCCCAATGGTGCAACGCGATCGCCCGACGCAGCTTGGGTAAAAAAAGAGCGTCTAGAATCACTCCGCCCCGATCCCAATCGATTTTTGCCGCTCTGCCCGGATTTTGCGGTTGAGTTGCGTTCTGCCAGTGATGACCTCAACACGGTACGAGCCAAAATGCAGGAATATTTGGAGAATGGAATGCAGTTGGGCTGGCTGCTCAACCCCTATGAGCAACAGGTTGAAGTTTATCGAGCGGGGCAATCTGTTGAAGTGTTGAACTCGCCAACGGAGCTCTCTGGCGAGACAGTATTGCCTGGGTTTGTGTTGCAGCTAGATGGGATTTTATCGTAGAACAAAGCACAATTGCTGCGATCGCCAAACCTAACCCTTCGCGTAAATAAGATTGGAAACCTTGGATTTGCTACAGTGAACAGTATCTGGCAGCTTTGAAAACAGCCCAATGGTTAGGCAAATTCCCAATCCTCAACCCAGTTCTGCAACGGGTCATCTGCCCCCGCTGGAAAGTGGCGATCGCCTCACTCGTCCCGAATTTGAGCGGCGATATGCGGCAGCCCCCCACATCAAAAAAGCAGAGCTGATCGAAGGAATTGTGTACGTGGCATCTCCCCTGCGCTTTCAACAACATGCCGAACCCCATAGCCGAATTCATGGATGGTTGTGGACATACCAGGTTTCAACACCGGGACTACTGCTGGGCATTGAACCAACGGTACGGCTTGATCTAGATAACGAACCTCAACCGGACATTGTGCTGATCTTGGATGAAGCAGTGGGTGGGCAAGCCCGCTTAACACAGGATGGCTATCTGGAAGGAGTGCCAGAACTGGTAGTGGAAATTGCGGCTAGCAGTGCGGCGATCGATCTAGGAAACAAACTGCAAGCCTATCGGCGCAATGGAGTGGGGGAATACATTGTCTGGCAGGTGTTTGAGAATCGGTTGGATTGGTTTCAGTTGGTGGAGGGGGAGTATCGATCGCTTGTACCCGATCAGGATGGCATCATTCGCAGCCGGGTGTTTCCAGGCTTGGTTGGCCGTTGAGGCGCTGTTGAGTAACCAGATGGCGCAAGTGTTGGAGGTGTTGCAAGCTGGGTTGAAATCATCGGAACATGAGGCGTTTGTAGAGCGATCGCAACAACAAAGCTAAATTTATTTGCCCCCTTACCCCATCACCCCTTTACTTTTCCACATCATGCATCGGTGGAATTTTGGCGACCTCGGCGGATTGCAGCACTTCAGGAAACTGTTTCCAGGGCACATCTCCCGCTTTGCTATGGAGATACCGTTCACCAAACTGGAGTAACGCTTTTGCTTCGGTGGAGGGAACTTTTGTGAACAGGTATGTTACTTTGTTCGCACCAGAGAAGGCGACTGAGCAAGGCTTGGAACATGTCCACAAGCACCCGACTGCCCGGATCTCAAACTCCTCTTGATGCGACCAATCTTGATGCAGATGGAGCAATTGCTGAAGTAAAACAGCGCCTTCAGCTTTTTCATAATCAACATCATCTGAATGAACAGCATTGCAGGATTTACAGACAAACAGAATGTGTTTTGTCACTTGGTTTATTCCTCGTCAAGCAAGTATTTGAACAAGTCATCAAGAACCAGATTGGCAGTCACAATATCACCACCATACCAATGTTCCGCATTGACTGGATACACCTTTACTTGCTTAACCGCTTCTAGCTGAGACCAAAGCGGGCTACGTTTCAAATCTTCAACTAACTCTAGGCTATCACCATCCATAAATGAGATAACAAGAATGACATCCCCACCCATTTTAGGAATCCATTCCAAGGAAACAGGCTGAGAATTAGTACCTGACTTATCTTGCTCAGGTGGGCGCGACAATCCAGCATCTTGAATCACACTGCCGCCAAAAAACTCTTTGTACATGAGCCGAGTCCCTTCTTTGAGCGGGTGAATCACGGAAACTTGTGTTGAAAGATGACTCCCCAATTTTTGTCTAAATTCTTGAATGCGCTGGTCATAGTCATTCAGTAATGTTTCTGCTTCCTGGGTTTTCTCAAATACGGCACTGGATGTTCGTAAATAGTCTTTCCAGCCGTCGCCATTGGGATAGTCATAGAGAATGTATTAGACGACAATGCAGTTGTCGGGTGACGACAGCATAAGAAGCGGCTGTTCAATCTGGGCGATCCATTCTTCTACCGTTGTGGCAGGTTGCTCAAAATTGGAGAGGGGAAGTGGGGTAGAGTTCTCCCTATTGCTTAACTCCTCCATGTCTATGCTGTCTACCTCTGCTCGCGCAGACGTTGCGACTAGAACTGATAGCACAGCAATTCCGAACGTTAAATATCGCAGTTGATTGATCATCACACCACACACCAGAAATTAACAGAAAAAATTTGAGATACCTGTATCAGACATCTCTCGTTCTCCTTAGGGTCGTGAATTAAATAACCTGTAATTCTGGCTTTGCAGTGTAATTCCATTGCGGTAAGACTTGATCAAAGACAATCTTCATATTGACTTTGAAGTCCTCAGCCACCTTTCGCCCCGTTTGATAGGTTTTGTCGAGTATCGTCGTAAACACATTCACTCCTGTACGAGCGGTTGCCGTTGCCATGAGTTCTTGTACAGTCTGGACACTATCAAAAATTACACCCTGACAGACACGAGAGGCATGAGGAAACAAGCGATGCTTAATCGGATTGTACTTGGAAGTGTAGGGTGGATAGTGAGCGATGCGAATTCGATGCCTAACTCGTCCACAATGCCTGTAAGTTCTGCTTGAAGATGTAATAGCGTGAGCTATTGCTGCCACCCCCGTCCCACAGGAGCAAAATCGAGTTAGCCAGAGGATAACGAACTTTGCCATAGGTGTTCCACCAATAACGAATGGAGTCGCAGGCAAACTCAGTGGTATCGTGACTAGTGCCAATCTGGATGTAGCCCACGTTATCAGTCACGTGTATAGCCCATGAGGGATTGCAACCCCAGTTGCAAGAGTTGCCCAATCATGGTCAAGCACCTCAATCGGCACTTGAGTGTAGAGTTCTCCCTCTCGGTACAACTGACCCATCAATTCTCTTTTTTTGTATCCATACTCATGACCGGATTGCCTGCGGCTTGATAGGTTGCCTTCAGTCGTTCAATGGTCTCAAATTGCTCGTTACGCTGCTCACTCGACCCAGTTGCCAGCGTTTTCACCGCTCTACGTTTACGAAAGTTGTGTTTCTCTAGCAACTGGTCTACAACGGTCACACTCACATCAATGCCTCCCTCTTTCAGCAATGCGGCAATCTCGTGTCGCTTCAGGTTTGTCCACTTCACCGTGTCATCGGTCGGTGAACCTGCGGTATGCTGCTCTAATACTTGCAAAAATGCTTTGTCTAATCCAGCAATCGTCTCAAACACTGATTTACGCCCACCTCCACTTTGGCGAATCCGTTCCTGAACGAGTGCCGTTTCGTCTCCCAGTTCCGCCAGTCCTAACGCCAAGGTCTCGTGATGACATCCAAACAGTCATCGGATGTATACCTGCCCTCCATACCCTAATTTCACCGCTTCAATTGCTGCATAACGACGGCGATCCTTCTCCGATAAGGATTGATAGTACTGTTGCATCTGGGCTTCGATTGGGGCTGGGTAGGGACGCATCAATTTACTCGTTACTCGTCTACCCCTCTAGCTTGCTGATACAGATGATAGAACTACACCTTATTTAATCCACGATCCTTAGCGAGATAAAGTCGCCGCTGCCCTGAAAGACCCAGCCCAAAAGAACAATCGCGATCACGTCGATATCATCATTGCCCTCGGGATGGCCAAAGAAGGTTTTGACTGGATCTGGTGCGAACATGCCCTGACCATCGGCTACCGCTCCAGCCTGGCAGAGATCGTCGATATCATCGGACGCGCCACCCGTGATGCACCCAGAAAGACCCGTGCCCGGTTCACCAACCTGATTGCCGAACCAGATGCCACCGAAGCCGCTGTCACCGAGGCTGTGAATGATACGCTTAAAGCCATTGCCGCCAGCCTGCTGATGGAGCAGGTTCTTGCGCCACGCTTCGAGTTCAAACCCAAGCGCCCCGACAATCAACCAGTCCCCGGTTTTGACTATGGCGAAGGCGGTTACGATCCGGGTCAGTGTAACGTGGGCTTCAATCCAGAAAGCGGCCAAATCCAAATCGAAATTAACGGGTTGGCGACTCCTAAAAGTTCAGAAGCCGAGCGCATCTGCCGTGAAGACCTGACCGAACTGGTGACGGCCTTTGTTCAAGATAAACCCACGATCGAGCGCGGTCTGTTTGATGAAGAACTGGTGCATGAAGAACTGACCCAGGTCCGCATGGGCAAAATCGTCAAAGAGAAATTCCCCAATCTCGATGACCAAGATCAAGAAGCTGTCCGTCAACATGAGATCGCCGCGCTCAACCTCGTCCAACAGGGCAAGAAAGCCGTGGCAGAAGCGGCGGGAACCTATACAACCAGTTCTGGTGCTGACAGCTTTGGTGATGGCGAGGCAGCCAAAAACACCGCTCTCATCGATGGAGTACGTCAGTTTGCCCTCTCCGTCACAGAACTGGATATGGATTTGATCGACCGGATTAATCCGTTTGGCGAAGCCTACGCCATTCTGGCTAAAACCATGAGCGAAGAACGGCTAAAACAGGTCGCGGAAGTGATTGCCGCCAAGCGGATAAGCCTTACGGTGGAAGAAGCCAGAGAATTGGCAAAACGAGCGCTACGGTTTAAGCAGGAAAAAGGTAGACTGCCTTCACTAACAGCAACCGACCCGTGGGAAAAACGGATGGCCGAAGGGATCGCCTTCCTGCAACGCAAGGTGAAAGAGGAAAACGATGGCTAAGTACACCACCGATGCTGATTTAAACCTGCTTGACGAATTGGGTGTGGACATCGCCCCCGCTCAAACTGCCACGCAGTCTCCGAGAGAAGAACGGATCATCGCAGGCTTCGAGGAAATTGAGCGCTTTGTGGCGGAAAATGGCCACCTGCCTCAGCATGGAGAAGACCGGGACATCTTCGAGCGGCTCTATGCAGTGCGGTTGGATCGCCTGAGAGAATCGGAAGAATGTCGCACCATCTTAGCGCCACTAGACTCACAGGGACTCTTAAACGCTGAGGCGGAGCCAGTCTGGCCACAGAGGAAGACCTTGACGACGAAACACTGCTGGCTTCTCTGGGTGTTGATGCAGTATCAGACAAGGATGTTATCCAGCTCACCCATGTGCGATCGCGCCAGGAAATTAAAGCAGCAGAGGAAGTCGCACAGCGGACTCCCTGCCAAGATTTCGATGAATTCAAACCTATCTTTGACAAAGGAGAAATTGGTTCAGAGGAGCCTTTCCTGCCAGCCGTCAAACCGCCACAGTGGGGGGCGATCGCCTGCATGAAATCAGTCACAGTAGAAGCATCCCAGGTAGTTTGGGTTGCATCTATGAACATTGCCGAAATCCTTCAATCTCAGGCTCAAGATCGGCCTCACACCCTGGCTATCATTGACTCGCGACGGAGCCAAATGCTCAGTTTTGCAGCGCTAAATCTTGCGGCCGAACAAGCGGCGGCTTTGCTGTCCCAGGCCGGATTGCAGGCTGGAGATGCAGCTTTGATTTTGCAACCGATGTCAGCCGATCTTTATATCGTGCTGATGGCGCTGTTTCGCGTGGGGATGACAGCAATGTTTTTAGACCCCTCCGCCGGACCTCAGCATATTGAGCGCTGTTGTAAACTCTATCCACCGCAGGCATTGATTGCTAGCTCCAAGGCGCACTTGCTGAAGCTGCGATCGCCCGCCCTGCGCCGGATTCGTGTTCAGTTTGCAATTGGGTTTCCTATCCCTGGAGCAAGACGTTGGCAGCTCAACAAGACGACTGCTCCCACTCCTATTCATCCCAGCAATGCCGATAGTCCGGCACTGCTCACCTTTACCAGTGGCAGCACCGGACAGCCCAAAGCCGCCTTGCGAACCCACGGCTTTTTGCTGGCTCAACATCAGGTACTTGCTTCTAGCCTGAGCTTGACGCCGGGGCAAATTGACTTGACCACGCTGCCGATTTTTGTCTTGGCAAATTTGGCCTCTGGCGTGACCAGCCTACTGCCTGATGCTGATCTGCGTCGCCCCGGACAGATTCAAGCCGATCGGGTGTTTGCCCAAATTCAGAAGTATCAGCCTCAGAGCACGGCTGCCTCGCCCGCCTTTCTAGAGCGACTAGCGCAGCATTGTGAGTCCCACGGACAAAAGCTATCGAGCTTTGAAAAGATTTTTAGTGGGGGGGCTCCCGTGTTTCCGGGATTGCTCGAACGGCTCCAGCAGCTTGCTCCACAGGCTGAAGTTACGGCTGTCTATGGCTCCACCGAAGCCGAACCGATCGCCCACATTGCCAACCATCACCTCCAACCCACAGACCGTATTGCCATGCTGGAAGGCAAAGGCTTGCTGGTCGGTCGTCCGGTTGCAGAGATTCAACTACGGATCTGGCCCGATCGATGGGGAGAGGCGATCGACCCCTGCTCAACCCCTGAGTTTGTAGCCGCTTGTTTGCCTGCCGGAAAAGTGGGTGAAATTGTCGTGAGTGGCGCTCATGTCCTGCCGGGATATTTGCAGGGTCGCGGCAATGAGGAAACCAAATTTCAAGTCGATGGCTTAACCTGGCACCGCACCGGAGATGC
>JBGTGR010000010.1:0-6836 GCA_041746655.1 Elainellales cyanobacterium
AAAGAAGAGGTAGATAACATCATCCAGAGAGCCCAGCAGCTGCACGAGCGGGGCATCCCCTGGAATGAGATGGCGATTATCTACCGCGACAAGTGGATGGGAGAGAAGGCATTCCAGCAGCTCCAGCAGGCCGGGTTGCCCTTAGACTGGCTCAACCAGAGCAGCGCTAGCCGTAATTTTGACCATTCCACCCAAAGCATCAAGCTGATGACCATGCACGCCAGCAAGGGGCTAGAGTTCCCGGTGGTGTTTATCCCTGGGGTGGGCTACCTGCCGAACCGCTATAACGATGTGGCTGATGAGGCCCGGTTGCTCTATGTGGCCATGACCAGGGCGATTGAGGTGCTGGTGTTGAGCTGCGATCGCAGGTCGGTGTTTGCTGAGCGGCTGGATGGGGCGTTGGGGAAGGTGGGTTAGAGTTGCGATCTCCTGAGCACCTGTCCAAAGGATCATTGCCTAGTCCTGGCTGGGCAACTATGGCCACATTCAGAAGTCGCAGGCATGGGCTAGGGCGCTGCCTTCAGAAACTCAGAAACCAAGTCCCAACAGTTCTCGTAGGACTCGTAATCATCAATATGCCGCAAGAACACCTTGCCCCATAAGCTATCTGGAGCTTGGGCAGCCTGAATCACATCCATAGGGAAGACAAAGAACCGGGGTTCTCTGCGACCATCATCACCCTGGTGTTTCTTGCGGTGGTAGCGATAGCCCCGGTTAAGTTGCACAAACACCACAAAGTCACAGTCAAAGTTTTTGATGGGGAAGCCTCCATCGAAGTCGGTGGCCCATCGGCTTTTGACCTGGATGCGACAGGAGCGATTCTGCTCAGGGGCAGTGGCAATCAGGTCGTAGCCAGGGAAGTTGGTGTATGCCTTGAATGCCTGTATTCCCTCAATCAGGAGATGGCCCAACACCATGAACTCAGCCCCTGAAGACTCTAGAGATGTGTCAAGGCGGGGCATGGCTACAAATCATTTTCTTTCATAAAGGGCCAATTCAAGGTTGAAGTGCATCACCTACTCAAAACCGCTTGTAGTATACGATCTGTCACTTGACCCATAAGAGGCTGCAAGGCCTGCCGCTACTGGGGCATACAGTGTTCTCCGCTTTGGCAATGGTCGTAAAGGCTAGCAGCGCTTCTGAGCCAGGTTGATGCACTTCAGATTTGAATCTGCGAAGATATAGACAAAATTAGCGCTATCAAATTTTTCAAGTTCCCCGTTTTATATTAAGCTTATGAGCTAGCGACTCCCAACTCTTAGCAGAAACCCCAAAAAAATCTTTTGCATCTTTGAAGCTTGAAAATTCAGACCTTAACCCATCAACAGTGTAGCGAACTGCGGCTTCGCTTTTTTTATTCGAATTATTATCTCTAGAGTCAACAGAAATTTCTGATGACTCAGACGATTGCAATTCATCTATCCTTATATCGCTAGAATCGTCTCGCTCAGTTGAATTGACCTTTTCAGCTAAATCCATCCAGTTGCTAGCATCTATTTCAAGACTGAGGCAAGCGTTCTCGAATGTCACATATTCTTCTTTGAGATGTTTAGCTAGTTCACGGTTCAGCTCAAGCTTTGACTTCTTCTTCTCAAGGATATCATCATCGTCGCACTGGGATTTTTCGTCATTCACTGAACCAATAAAGATTTCTTCTTCTTGCTTTTGAATCTCTCTAGTCTGCTTCAAAAGCTTAACCGACCTTTCGGCTTTCTCGAATCGCTCAATCTTCTGATTTAGAAGCTTTATCATACGCAGTGCAAAGTATATCCAGGCACCAGTAAGTGGGATCGCTAGAAAAGCGATCAACAAAACATTGGAATATAGAGAGCTGGCTACAAATATAAAAGCTATTGGGGAAGCAAAGATAGAAAAGTAAAGGAAAATTTTTGAAGACTTCAGATTCTCATGGGCTTCTTTTTGAGCTTTAGACTCTAAGTAGATAGACTCGTAAAGCCTGATTTCTGATAGCTCTACGTAACGTAAGCATTGCGAAAGTCTACTTTTGGCCAGGATAATATTTGACCCTGATATCTCCACCATAGAGTCTATCTGATTTAGAATAGAATCATTGGTATTGCTTATAGAAGCGTTGAGGGAAGCTCTTGTCTTAGAAGCTCCTTTATAGCTAAATATACGTCCATGACTTCTGGCAGAGCTTCTCTGATCTCTTACCCAAATTTTTAGATTAGACTTTTCCTTCCGGTAGCCATCTTGTGTATCTTCGTACACTTGAATTGCTCTCAGGCAGATAATCCCAACTCTTTTTGCATTATCTGATGAAATTTCAATTTTGTCAGTTTCGCAAAATTCCCTATTTCTTTGCTTAAAATCAGAGGGGTTAAGGTATATGAAGGTATAACTCATAATCACACATACAAAATATTTTACCTTTCTTAAACCTACAAATCATCCAAAAACTCAGATACCGGATCGCCCCCACTCACCAGCAGATAATCCCTCGCCCTGCTCAGAGCCACATAAAGAAATTTCCATTGCCACAATATTTTCGATGCCAAAAAGTGTGAAATTAGCTTCAGATACTTGAGCTTAATTACGCAAGCTCACCTCGATAGACTGCTAAATTTTCATCAGGATGCCCACCTTTGGTATTCATTTAGCAATGAAGAAGGGATACTCTCTGGGGAAAGCAAGCTTACTGATGCTTGGAACCGCTTCCTGCATCTTGGGAAAGTAGAAATTCTTTTGGATAGCAAGTTACTGTGCTGTGTTGGAGCTTTCAACATGATACTAATTTCTCGTGGTGAAAAGCCTATAATCATATCCCTATAATAGCCAACAGCCTTATTTGATATTCCATACTCATTACCCACAAAGCAAGTTAAAACGGTAGTGACATATTCATCTTGAGCACTTTCCGGAAGGATGCCAGCGCTTGTTATCTCTCGTAACCTCTGAGCAAAAGGAGGTTCATTATGAAAGTTGTCAAAGGCTTTATGAACTGATAAGAGTTTCTTGCATGCGGAAGAAATTATAGAGTGTCTTTCCTGGTCAGTGAGTAAGTTAAATAAGCCAAGCCTCTCAAAAAAGTTCTGAGACGCAATAGATCTAGATTGATCTCCTTTGGCTTTGTAATCATAATGCTGATCGACGAAGGATGATTTAATGGAAGGTGTGAGTTCAGATACATATGCCTGACAGATCGAGAGTGAATTAACTCTAAATTCTTCGGATGATGCAGGATCGCAATATATGCCATGTAAAGATTCAAATACTAATTCTCTTTGAGCATCATGGGTATCTCTGATTCTTTGCATCCAAGTGCTTAGTTGGTCTTCTGAAAAACGGGCACCTTTAACAGATTGTATAAAAGCCTTAAAGTCTATTCCGCGAGGATTAGATGTTAATGATAGGGCATATCTAACACAACGATTGAGAAACGCTGTAAATTCTCGATCATTTACCACCCCAATGCTCGGATGGGCTGCTGAAAAGTTATTCCTTGTATCTCGGCATTGTTCCAAAAAGAAAGAACCGTCTTCTGAAATTAGGTTGAGTTCTAGACAAAGAGATAGTAATTCGGAATCTCTTAAATCTCTAAGATCGGCTTCCTCAAATCGTCTATCTAATATTTGAGATACTACATTGAGCCCGAATTGCCTCACCCTATCTTGCAACTGAAGAACTGCGGCATTCCAGGCGTAATTAATTGCTGCATCAAAGAGACCAACAGAAACAGCTATGCACATACGAGCTAGAAGAGCACCTAATTTTTCATTTCTAGTTTCTTCGGGTATGCTTCTAAGTTCTCTAGGTAAATCTCTCCAGGCATATTCAATCTCCTCATCACTAGCCACTATTTCTCTGGAAACTCCAAGAGAATTAATTACCTCATTAACTGTAGCTACAGTTGAAGATTGAACAGGAGGAAGAATTAGGTCAGACATCGATATATCCTGCCAAATAAATTAACATTACAAATCATTTGAATATTCAGAAGCCAAATTGGCTAATCAGCTCTATCCTCTATTGTGACTATGCTCTCACTAGGAGCGCCGACAGCGACAGCTGGAGCGTTGTCGGTTTCATTCCATTAAACAGCAGCAGATTTAGCAAGTCGGTGTCCTCAATGAACTGCGTCACGAACCCTATCAACGGCTGTTCTCCACCTCAAACTCGGTAAACACCTTCGCCTGCTCCAGCACTAGCTCGATCGCCAGAGCCTGCATATCGGGCGGGTAGCCATAATGCCGCAAGAGACGTTTGACCATAACTTTCATGCGGGCGCGAACGTTCTCCTTCAGGTTCCAATCGATTGTGGCGTTTTGGCGGACACGAACCACTAGGGCGATCGCCAGTTCGCGCAGTTTGTCTTGCCCCATCACGTCCTGGGCGCTCTCGTTTTGGGCCAGAGCATCGTAGAAGGCGAGTTCGTAGGGCTCCAGGCCCAATTCTTCGCCCCGCTGCTTGGCCGCCTGGACATCCCTACCCAGTTCGATCAGCTCTTGCAGAATGTCGGTTACGCCGATGACCTGGTTTTTGTAGCGGTTGAGGGCCGCTTCTAGCATCTCGGCCAGTTTGCGGCTCTGCACAATGTTGGTGCGGCGCTGGGCCTTGATTTCATCGCGAAGCAGTTTTTTGAGCAGTTCAACGGCCAGGTTCTTATGCTCCATACCCTCGACTTCTTCGAGGAATTCGTCGGAGATGACGGAGACATCAGGGTTTTTGATACCCGCTTCGTCGAAGATGTTGACGACGGTATCGGACACCAGGGCCTGGTCTACTACCTGGCGAATGGCCGTTTCGATGTCGGCATTGCTGAGGCTGCCGTCGCTGGGCTCCAGCTTACGCAGGCTAGATTGGATGGCCTGGAAGAAGGAGATTTTCTCGCCCTGGGCGATCGCCTCGGGGTGATGAGCGGTCAGGGAATAGATGTTGGAGAGAGCCGCCACGGCATCGAGGAAGCGGTCTTTGCGCTGGGGGTCAGCGACATAGTCCGTAGCGGCCTTGAGCAGGTTGAGCTTGCCGCCGGTGCTGGCGGTGAAATAGGGCGCGTAGTCAAAGCCTTCCATAATGCCCTCGACCACTTCCAGCTTGGTGGCCAGCAGCCCGAGGGCAACGTCCTGATCGAGGGTGAGATCGCCTTTGCCACCGCTGTTGGAGTAGAAGTTGAGGGCTTCTCTCAGATCCTGGGCCACGCCGAGATAGTCCACAATCAGGCCGCCCTGCTTCTCGAAGTAGACGCGGTTGATGCGGGCGATCGCCTGCATCAGGTTGTGGCCCTTCATCGGCTTGTCGATGTACATGGTGTGGAGGCAGGGGGCATCAAACCCGGTGAGCCACATATCGCAGACGATCACCAGCTCCAGCTCGTTGTTGGGGTCTTTGATGCGCTGGGCCAGAATCTGGCGCTGCTTTTTGGTGGTGTGATGCTTCACCAGATTGGCTTCATCAGATGCGCTGGCGGTCATGACGACCTTGATTTTGCCGCTGTTCAACTCGTCGCTGTGCCAATCGGGGCGAAGCTGGATAAGGTTGTCATAGAGGTTGGCCGCTATCCGACGACTGAGGGTGACAATCATGCCTTTGCCCCGGTTGGCGGTCTGGCGCTGCTCGAAGTGGGTAACGATGTCTTGGGCGATGGTCTGGAGTCGCTGGGTGGAGCCGACGATCGCTTCTATTTTGGTCTGGTTGGCCTTGGCCTGCTGGGTGCTGCTGAGATCTTCAAGGCTGAGGTCGTCGTCTAGTTCATTTAGCAGCTGGCGGCCCTGCTCGTCGAGGTCTACCCGCACCAGGCGGCTCTCGTAGTAGATGGGCACGGTGGCCCCGTCTTTGACGGCCTGGGCGATGTCGTAGATGTCGATGTAGTGGCCAAAGATGTCGGGGGTGTTTTTGTCGGTTTGCTCGACGGGGGTGCCGGTAAAGCCAACAAAGGTGGCGTTGGGCAAGGCGTCGCGGATGTATTTGGCAAAGCCGTAGCGGGTTTCTTTGCCCACTTCGTTGCCGACGGCATCGCGCAGGGTGACCTGTTTGGCCTTGAAGCCGTATTGGCTGCGGTGGGCCTCGTCGGCCAGGACAATAACATTGGTGCGATCGCTGATTTGCGGGTACAGGGTTTCGCCATCTGCGGGGGCAAACTTCTGCACGGTGGTAAAGACGATGCCCCCCGAGGCCACATTCAGCAGCTCTCGCACGGCGGCGCGATCGTTGGCCTGCTTGGGCTCTTGGCGCAGGAGCTGGCGGCACCCGGCAAAGGTATCAAAGAGCTGGTCGTCGAGGTCGTTGCGATCAGTGAGGATGACCAGGGTGGGGTTATCGAGGGCCAGCACCAGTTTGCCGCTGAGGAACACCATGGAGAGAGATTTACCACTGCCCTGGGTGTGCCACACCACCCCGCCCCGATGGTTGCCCTGGGTCGCCTCAAAGACGCTCTCGACGGCTTTATTGACGGCGTAGTACTGGTGATAAGCTGCCAGCTTTTTGATGGTCTTAAGGGTGACGATTTCGGTGACGGGGTCTACGTGTTTGACCTTCTCAAAGACGGTGAAGTGGCGAATCAGGTCGAGCAGGGTGCGCTTATTCAGCATCCCCTGGGTGATGATTTCTAGTTCGTTGGTGTCAGGGTTGTTGTCGATGTCGCCGTTGGGGAGTTTGCGTTTCCACTGGCTAAAGCGGGTGTAGTCGGCGGAGAGGGAGCCAGCCCGGGCCGAGAGGCCATCGGAGATGATCAGCAGGGCGTTGTAGGTGAACAGGCTGGGGATTTCGCGTTTGTAGGTTTGGAGCTGGTTAAAGGCGGCATGTAAATCGGCTTTGGCATCGGCGGCGTTTTTGAGCTCGATGACGACCAGGGGCAGCCCGTTGATGAAGAGGATGAT
>JBGTGR010000011.1:0-25556 GCA_041746655.1 Elainellales cyanobacterium
CGGGCCGCGCGGTACCAATCCCGCAAAGTCTCTAAAGCTTGCCCTGGCAAAGGTTCTGGTGCCTCGGGCGCTGCATCGTTGGCATGTTGCCCCTGGTCAGGTACTGCTGGAACCATGGGGCTAGACAACGGGGGTATCGGCGGGTCTACGGCCACCTCTGACAATGGTGCAGTTGATTGAGGGTCTTCCACTGGGTCAGTCCAAGCTGGATCAGCAGCATGGCTCTCCCGATGGCCATTTTGGTGCGCCCCGTTGAACTGGTCGAGGTCAAACAGATTTTGTACCCGAAATTCAGGCTCCTCAGATGCTAGTGCTGGGATCTGGGACTGGGGAATCGGCTCAACAGGAGCTTGGGCTGGTTCTTCAATGGCTGTTGGTTCGGGGAGTTGATGGGGGTGGATTGCGATCGCCCCCTCCCCCTCGGCAATTACCACCTCCCCCTGCTGGGTCAACCTGTCCAAGTACTTGTGCAGACTCCCCACAGGAAACCCCGCCACCGGTACCCGTCCGAGGTCCTTCACCCCAGACTCCATGCTGGTACCAATCATCTCCAGATGCTCGATCAAGGGCCGAGCCCCGTCAAAAAACGCCTCATAAAACCGCTGATCCGGCGACTTCACCAGTGCGATCGCGTCGGGATACTGCTCTTTCACCTCCAGGTATTGCCGCATATCGCTCGGCATCTGCGATCGCTCATCCTCCGGCTCCTGCGGGGACACCCCCTCTACCTCGGGCTCCACCTGGGCCTGAAGCTGAGCATGAGCTGCTTCCGCAAACCCTTGCTGCACGATATTTTTGGAAAAGACTTGGGCAAAGGCGCGATCGGGCAGCCGCGACTCCCCACCCCGCAGACTCTGCACCGCCGTCTCCTTAAACTCGATGTGGCCCTCGGTCCGCACCCGAAACACCATCTCCGAGTCGATGAACATATCGCCGTTCTGGGTCAGGTAATGAGTCAGGTACAGCTCATCCCCCTGCCGCTCCACCACCAGCGGGATGAATGGCTCATTCTCAATCCGCAGGTGAAAGTCTTGGGAGGCCATCACGTCTTGCTCAATCCCAGCATTCCTCAAAAACCGCAGAATCCGCTTCTCCAGTTGGCCCATTGGGGGCAGATTGGGTACCGCTGGGGACACTGAAGCTTCGCCCACAGGCCTTTCTACAGCTGGTTCTGGCTTGGGTTGATTTGCGATCGCAGGCGTAACCGGCTGAGAAACAACAGGTGGCTTGACCGCTTCCACCTCCACCCTCTCCAGCGTCGGCAGTGACACCCCCACTAAATCCCGCGCCACCTCTTTAAACTCAAACGCCGCCAGCGTGTAATTTCGCTGATGCATCACCACCCCCAGTACCCGCTCTAGCCGTTCTGGCGGAATGACAATCTCCATGCGATCGGCCACCGAATAAAAATCCGAGCCCGCCGCCGCAATCAAGTCTTCATCCAAGTAGTACCGCCCGCCCGACTCCTGCGATTTAGGCGCTTGCAGAATAAACCCGTCCCCCGCCTGCTGGGGTTTCAGTAGCAACAACTCGTCGAGCGTCTTTACCGTTCCCCGCCGGTTGGTCAGCTCTGTGAGAAACCGAAACACCTGCTGCGGCTCCTTAAACGCCACCGGCTCCTTAGTCAGCTCCGACTCAATATCAAAGCCCTTGGGCATGATCAGCCCCTGGCACACTTCGCCCCGATAGTCGGTGTAATTCACCAGCTTGCCGTTGGAGTACTTCTCAAACGCCTTGATCAGGTTGCCGGTAAAGATCTGCCGGTTAACCCGCCCGGCTTCCTGCTGCATTCGAACAGGGAATAGACGCTATTGCCAAACCAGTCCTCGGTTTGAACTGTGGCATCGAGTGATCCGCTTCGCCCCGTATTGAACTTCGACAGCGGTACCGTAATCTGCCGGGCCGAATCGGCCACCAGAATCCTGAGCTTCCAGCGATTCGGTGCCGCCGGACTCCCGGATCGCTTCTTGGCATCCGCCCCGGCAACCACCCCATAGAGAATCGTCTTGCTAGCCGGGGTTACCAACCGGAGCCGTGTCCCTGGAACGAAGGTTTCCAGCACACCAGAGACATGCAGGAACTGCTGCTCAATGCGGTCACTGAGTTTTTCAATGGCCTTGCTGTCTTGCTTTTGGGCGATCGCCGCCTGCCGATATCGGTTCGTCTCCGCTTCCAACTGGGTAATTGTCGCCGCTACCTGCTGACGCGCCGTTGCACCCAGAGCCTCAGCGTCGTGGGCATCCACAGATGTCACCTCCGCTAACCCCACCGACTCTCGCACCATATTGATCGCCTGGAGCTGGGTCAGCGGCTTGCTCTCACTCTTTGCCTCCACCAACTCCAGGTAAACCGGCCCCGTGAACTCGCTGGCGGTCTCGCTGTCATCGGCCATCACCTCCATCCGTGCCAGGGGACGAGCCTCCAAATCCAGCTGATCCGCCTCCAGAATGTTTTCCCCCATCGCCCGCGCCTGATCCACCAGGTCGCAGTACTCCGATTCGATCAGGCTGTAGACGGCTTCTTGTTCGGCAATGGGTAGCAAGGGAATCCGCCCGGTCATCTTCTTAATCAGGGCAATATCTGAGCCACCGCTATCCCCCTGGGCAGACGGGAAGTCCAGCTTGGCATTCAGTTCCGGGTCATCCGCCAACAGCTCCGTCACCACCTGCTCCCCGTAGGGATTCATAAAATCCACCACAGTGTTGAGGGAAATATCCGTCTCTCTTGCTGCCGTGGTGTTGGCATTGAGGCTCGCCATCTTCCGACAGAGGATTGCCCCTGGTCGCTTTTCAGCCGGAAGATCCCCCATCAGCAGCGTGTAGGCAGGCAGCGCCACCTGTCCGGTGCGATGCACCCGTCCCAGCATTTGCATGAACACGTTAATGTCTCGTTCCGCCTGGGCCACAATCATGTGTCGAGGCCGCTGGTCAGCAAACTTCTCTGAGGCATGCAGCGAAATCCCCGTGGAGCCCGAGCAGTTCAGCAAAATGACGTCTGCATCCCCGGCATTGAATCGGGCCACGGCATCGATCTTGCCCTTAGCGGTGGTCTCCTCCCCTAACCGCACTTTGTAAGGCCATGGTGCCATCGGCCCCGTATTCAATGCCTGACTTGCGCCCGGTGACTTCGGTAACCCGGTAGCCAGATCGCTCCAACTGCTGCTCAATGTAGTCAATCGGGCTGATGGGAATGCCACTGAAGTCGGACTCGCGAATACAGTCCAGCGCTTCTTCATAGGCCAGAACGGCATCGCCGCCCAGCTGCTCATCGCTGAGTCGCAGCCGAGTGGAGTGGCCCTGGTAATCTGTCACCACCACATCTCTGGATCGCTCCAGATACCGTCCCAGCAGATCCCCAAAGGACAAATTCATCCCGTCCCCTGGGCTCAAATCTCGGGATTCGGCATAGGCCTCGATGAAGCTGCCCATGGTGTTTACCACCGTAATCACGGGCTTTTCGCCCCGCTGGAGAGCTGAGATCGCCTCCTGCACTGTCGCATCCGCCTTTTGGGCCAACAGTCCCTGCTCAATGCAGTTGTGCATCAGCGAGGTAAAGTTGGTACTCCTGGCTCCTACCTCGCCAATCGCCCCATCCTCACCTAAGGCTTTAGCCTCCGCCTTCGCCTCATTACTAATCGCCTTCACCGCCTTCTGCTTGGCCCGGTCAAAATCCTTAATCGCTCGCATCGCCGCCGAGAAGTCATCGGCCACTACCCGATCCACTGGCACGGTCTTGGCTTGAAACGAAATGCCTTCGTAAGACCGCTCCCGCCTGAGCATTTGCCCGGAGGCGACAAACTTGCTGGCGACAATCTACTGGAGCGGTCGGTACCCCGCCCCGCGTCAGGATATTCTCCAGCGCCGTCATGCTGCTGACGCCCAGTCGCAAATCCGTGCGCCGAGCGTAGATGATCCATCACGTCCGCCCGTTTAGCGTAGGTGGCTGACGAGTAGAACACTCCCGATGACAGGTCGATGAGTTCCCGCACAAAGTCAGCCCGGTCGGGTGGCCCGGCTTCTTTCCATCCCCCTTTACTGCCCCCCGCTTGGTGAGCCTCATCGAGGATCAAGATCGCATTTGGAGCCATGCGTCTCAGGAACCTGCGCCGTAACGGTTCCTTCTTTCCTACGGTCTGAAGCTGGCTGTAGGTGGTAAACACAGCGCTGTAACGGCCCAGGTTGCCCCGCTGGATCATCCCCTGCATTTCCGCCTGCTGCTTGGCCGCCCCGGCAGTTTTCAGCGCCGCCCCATTGGCCAGCGGAATCTCAGTACCGCTGTCAGTAATAAACGGCGTAAACCGCCGCATGCCAATGTCCCCCACATCCCGCATCATGTCGGCGTAGAGCGGTTTGTCCTTGGTGATGAACAGCGCAAACTTCCCCTGCTGCTGGGCATAGCGCATGATGCTGGCGCAGATGCGGCCCTTGCCGATGCCGGTCTGGTCGCCGGTAATAAACCGAGCGCCCCGCTCGATATTGCTGATCGCCAAAGCTGAAGCATCGACCTGCTCAGCGCTGAAGCAGCCGTGGAGTTCTGCGACCGAACCATAGCCCAGGCGGGTCGCCAAGTACTCATCAATGTCGCCGTGCTGCTGTTCAAAGCGCCCAGCGCCTGCTGGGCCGCACTGGCCATGTTGAAGGGAATCAGGGTCTTGGGTTGAAAAGCCCTTGCTCTTGGGCACATAGGCCACCTGCCGGGGCTGGACATCATAAGTGTCTGCCGACGAAGCCACAGCCTCGCCGGTTGAAACAGGAGTATTCATGATGAGTTCTGGGTAGAAGGGCTACAGGCTTAGTTCGGCCAGCCACGCCTCTAGCGTGGTCTCGTCGTGCAGGCTCAGCCAGTCCAAGTAATCCGGATAGCTGGAGGTTACGGGCGTTACCGGAAAGCTCCCCCCGTAATAGCGGAGTCGTTCCCGAAACCGCCAGTTGCTCCGAATCAGGGTCTCTGCCCACTGCTGCCGCCAATACTTCAGGGCGAAGTCTGGGTTGTCGTCCGGCTCCAGTATCGGTGTGTGCTGGACCGGGTCCAATTTGCTGAGGGTGGTAGCCAGCCTTTGTTGCGTCTCGATCTGAGAGGTCTCCGACATGGAGTCCTGAATCATTCTGTCCAGCCGGGTTTGCATCAGCTGCAAGTAAGTTGCTTCGCTCAGCTGCTCTAATGTTGGTGGCACCTTGACGATGAACAGTGTTCCCAGGTCCTCCAGCGTCCAGAGATTGGGAAAGCTGGGATACTGGCTGGTCATGAACGGGTACGTCCAGGGTGAAACGGGCGTGGTGGATAGGTTCATGGGGAATCAACTCCTTCAGTTCAGCAAACAACTTGTAGATAATCGGTACATCAGCGGCAGGTAACGGGCGTTCAGACCGTCCTCGGCCCTCAATCACAATCAAATCAATCGGAAAACCCGCGCCCTGTTTGCGGTACAGGTCACCCCAGATGAAAATGTGTTGGGTAACGGCGTACTGCTGGTACAGGGCATAAAAGAAGCCTCGACTTTCCAGAGTGTTGTAGCGCTCAGACCGCCGCTCTTCATCCACCCCTAGCTTTCCGCCCAGGATCAGCAAGGCGCGACCATCGTCTTCCATCGCACTTATGACTTGGACCTGAACCGCTTACGCTGCCCCTGAGCATCTCGCACCGCCCCAAAGGGAGGATTGGCGATCGCCACGTCATGCTGGCATTCCGACTGATACTCCGCCGCATTCCACTCCGTGACGATGTACCCTTGAGCCCGCAGGTCAGCCGCACGGTCTGGATTGAGTTCATTGACGGTTAGCGGGGTAGGGGCAGTTCCCACCAGTAGTGCGCCACGTCCGGCAGCAGGTTCATAGACGGTGGTATCTGGGGTAATGCCCGCCAGGGTAGAGGCCAAAAACGCGATTGGAATCGGCGTGCTGTAGGCCTGCCATCTGCATTGTCACTTAATACCCAAATTCATTTAAATCCTTTTACAGCAAAGCTTTCAGGAGCTGGCTATCATGCTAAATTGACTATCATTTGACTATCACTAAAAAATTCTAAAATCGAAAGCCTTGCTACACAAGCTCTTTAAGCTTATGATACACCTCCTTCACACGGAAGGGGTCACTGGTTCGAATCCAGTATCGCCCATTTTATTTTCATCATGGCCTGCCTCTAAAGCTGCTCGATTTGAGTTGGTTTTAGTGATTGGGGGCGATCGCCCCTCCTAGCCAATTCGTCTAGCGGCTTTAGCAGATGACTTGGGCAGATTACTTTAGTTTTAGTGACCTACCAGAGGCAAAATCCCTCTTTTGTTTTAAATCCCTCTTTTGTTTTACAGAGCTACGACTTCTGTTAGAGGGATAGCTTGGGCTGAGTCGATAGCCTTAGTACTGGGACACGGGGAGGTAAATCGAGCTGAGAAAGGCTCAAGTTTTGCCTCGAAGGAATGTGAGCGTAGGGTTAGCCAATTGCAGCGCGGATCTCTGCCCCCGCAATCTCATCTCTGTGGCCCGCCATAGTATAAACAAGAATGGAGGCTTTTATGGTAAGTCTAATTTCAAGAGCAATTGCTCAGGTCAGTTCTTTCTTCAAAGGTATTCAGGTCAAGCATCTTCTTGCACCTATTTTAGCCGTTTCTTTGCTGCTGAGTTCCAACCTGGCCGTAGGAACCAACGTGGACCCAGGTCCCAACGATAAATCCCTCAGCAGAAGGCTCGACAACACCGCACATCAAATTGATTCTGAAAGGCCCAAAACAACAGGCGAGTGGAAGCAAGAAGCTCGTGAAACTGAAGGCTCACCTGTTGAGCGTCTGCAAAACATTGCTGAAGAGTCTGCCCAAGCCGTCAAAGAATGGGGTGGCCTCTATCCAGATACAGCCGATAGAAGTGCTCGGGATCTCGATGACTAGTCGATGACTTCAACAACTTTCAATCAAAATTGAAGCACTTTTAGGCACTATATTTTAGGCACTGTGTTTTCTAAGGGCACCCCTGGAGGTGCCCTCTCTTTAGAACTCTAATTCGCCCTGTTTCAGTAGTGGCTTGATGTGTGGCTTTTTGGCTACGCTTGGGCCCAAAGTACCAGCCCCGGCTTATAGGGATTGCTGAGGTTGGAGTGTTTGGGTAAGACGCGCAGAGACAAACCTTGAAGACCACTGCTACTGTAGGCTAGGTTGAGGGTGTAGATGCTGATTCCTGAGCTGGATGAGTCTTGCCCCTGGTAATCCATTTCAATAGAGACACCATTGACAATGTCTCCGGCTGCATTGATAGCTCCTTTATACATTTCAACCTGGACATCATCTGGCGTCAGGGCTCCCAGTCGGATACGGGCTTTGACATTGATATTTTGATCGACCCGCACATCAGAAAGATCAGAAATATCAATATCTTCAAACTTGATGTCATACCAATGCTCAAATAGATGAGTATGCCAATGGGCTAGTTCTTTGGCTGGGTTGTAATGGTCGGTAGTCATAGCCATATAGCGATCGCTCGCTTCAAAGTAGCCTCGCTGGGCATAGTCGCCGACCATCCGGGCTGTATTGAAAGTAGGACAGTTGAGCCGAATTGAATCCTTCATTTTGGCAATCCAGCCGCGTGGCAAATCTTCATGATCTCGGTCATAGAAAAGCGGTACGACTTCTTGCTCTAAGATTTCGTAGAGAGCATTGGCTTCTACTTCATCTTGATACTCTGGATCGCTATATTCTTCGCCGTGACCAATGGGCCAGCCTGTCTTGACGTAATCCGCTTCATCCCACCAACCATCTAAGACACTCAGGTTGGGTAAGCCGTTCATGGCTGCTTTCATGCCGCTGGTGCCAGAAGCTTCTCGCGGACGACGCGGGTTATTGAGCCAGACATCACAGCCTGCCACCATTAGGCGAGCAACATTGATATCATAATTGGGAATGAAAACAATATGGTGATTTAGATCTTTATCTTGCGTCGCATGCACAATTTGTCGAATTAGCTCTTTCCCGGGCATATCTTTGGGGTGAGCTTTTCCGGCAATTACAAATTGAACTTTGCGTTTGTGATTGCCTTCACTGTGCAAGATGCGCTTGATGCGATCGAGGTCGCGCAAGAAGAGGCTGGCTCGCTTGTAGGTGGCAAATCGACGGGCAAAACCAATGGTCAGCACAGATGGATCAAGAACTTCTTGGGCCTTTGCTAAGTCGCTAGGAGCGGCTCCCTGTTCTCGCAGGCTTTTCTGGAGGCGATCGCGCACAAACACCACCAATTCTGAGCGGCAGCGCTCATGGTTTCGCCACAGCTCTTCATCTGGAATTGACTGCACCCGCTCCCAGAGAGGATGGTCGGCCAAGGCTCGATACCAGCTCGGCCCAAGGTAGCGATCGTAGAGATCTTGGGTCATCTTGGCGACACAACTGCGGGCATGGACCCCATTTGTAATAGAAGTAATGGGCACTTCCTCTAAAGGTAAGTGAGGCCAAAGCCCTTGAAACATGGAACGCGAAACGGCTCCATGCAAACGGCTAACACCATTGACAAAGCTAGCCATCTTGATTGCCAAAATCGCCATACTAAAAGGGGAAGACAAGTCACCTGTGTTTTCGCGCCCCAAGGACAAAAATTCTTCTTTTGATAGCCCAAACGTTTGGGCATAGCGCCCCAAGTAGTAAATAATTTTGTCGGGAGGGAACAGGTCAATTCCGGCAGGGACGGGCGTATGAGTCGTAAAAATTTGGCTGGCTTCTGCGACTTGCCGCGCTTCCGCAAACGTCAGGCCGTCTTCCGCAATCATCCGCCGAATTCGCTCTAGTGCCAGGAAGGCAGAGTGGCCCTCGTTCATGTGGTAGACGGTTGGTGTGAGGCCCAACGCCCGCAGCATCCGCACCCCTCCAATCCCCAGCAAGATTTCTTGATGGATGCGTAGATCGAGATCGCCGCCGTATAGCTCGTCGGTGATGTCTTGATCGTATTGAGTGTTGGGTTCAATGTTGGTATCGAGCAGATACAGCGGCACGGTGCCAACCTGCACTCGCCAAACGCGAGCATAGACGACTCGGCCTGGATAATCTATCTCGATTCGTAGTTCTGAGCCGTCGGGGTTGCGCTCCAGATGCAGCGGCATGTTGTAAAAATCATTGATTGGGTAGCGCTCTTGCTGCCAGCCATCGGGGTTGAGATATTGGGCAAAATATCCTTCCTGGTAAAGCAGCCCGACCCCAACCAACGGCAGACCTAGATCGCTGGCCGATTTGAGGTGGTCGCCTGCCAGCACACCCAAACCACCTGAATAAATGGGCAGACAGGAGGTTAGGCCAAACTCTGCGGAAAAATAGGCGTAGCACTCTTGAGCATAGGGACTGGCGGAGGTGTCTATTTTGCGATCGCCCGGAAGCTGCCGATTTTTGCGGTACCAACTCCGCTCTCTCATATAGTCGTCGAGCTGACGAGCGGCCCGATCCATTTGGGCTAGAAATCCTTCATCTTCTGCGGCTTCCCGCAGTCGATCTTGACTAATGGTACCCAGCATCAACACGGGGTTGTAGTGACTCGATTCCCAGAGGTCGCGATCTAGACGCCGAAACAAATCCTTGGCTTCAAAGTCCCAATCCCAGTGCAGGTTATAAGCAATCTTGCGCAGAGGCTCGAGCTGTGGCGGCAGGGAAGGGGAAACGTTGAAGGTGCGAATAGGCTTCATGCTCGACAGGCTCTCCATGTCTACTTATGCCTATTGTCTACTCAATAAGAAGAAAGTGGTGGCTCCTTAACACTAGTTTCTAGAATGGGTGTCTAGCCAAGTCTCAAATTCAGAAAACAGGGGATATCTTCTCAGGAATCCGAGGGGGCGATCGCCCTCATCTGGCCTCATCTGTTACAAATTCTTACAAAAAGAGCCGGATGATCTCCCCCCTCCATCGGCAATCTCTGAAAAAAACTAGTGGATTTTGTTTAACAGGATGCAATCCCAGATAGGATTTCTGGGTACGCTGAAGGGATAGTTCAAGGATTAAAAAAATTAAGTTTTGCATCTAGAGAGGTATGTTGATCCTCTTCAGAAATGTTACGATTCTTAATACATTATGTTTTGAAGCATTAAGCGCTGAGTAGGGATGGAGTATTTCTATCTGTGAGTCCAGTCACTGCAAGTCTAGTTACTGCAAGCCCAGTCACTATAAGGCCAGTCACTATAAGCCCAGTCACTGCAAGTCTAGTGACCGTGTGTCAGCGATTTTGCTGCAGGATTTGTCTAAGCAGCGATAGGCCGAACAGCTCCCACTCTCTCAGTCGCCTTGATTTCCCCCTCGTTCACCTGGCGAAGTTACAGCTCAGATTTCAGAATGACTTCATCCTAGAGTCGTCCTGACTCAGGTTATGTCTGCTTTTTTATGAAGTCTGGCCTTATTTATTTAGTCTGGCTCAAGTTAAGAGATGCGAAGCCTGACTACACCCGTCCTGACTATACCTGCATTGTCCCCGCTACCAGAGACCAAACGCTATGAAAACCGCACAAACCTCTTCCACCGATCTGGTTCGCGCTTACCTGAGGGAAATTGGTCGTGTTCCCCTCCTCACCCACGAGCAGGAGATTCTTTATGGGAAGCAGGTGCAGCGTTTGACGGCCATCCAAAAAGTAAAAGACACCCTAGAAGAAGAATTGACCCGTGAGCCTAGCCTGTCAGAATGGGCCGAGCGAGCTAACCTACCCGAATCAGATCTGCAACAGATTGTTGAGGAAGGCGAGATTGCCAAGCGCAAAATGGTAGAAGCAAACTTGCGGCTGGTGGTTTCGGTTGCCAAAAAATATATCAAGCGCAACGTAGACTTGCTAGACCTGATTCAGGAAGGCACGATCGGGATGCAACGGGGGGTCGAAAAGTTTGATCCAACCAAAGGCTATCGATTTTCAACCTATGCCTACTGGTGGATTCGGCAAGCGATTACACGGGCGATCGCCGAAAAAGGTCGCACCATTCGTCTACCCATTCACATCACTGAAAAGCTCAATAAAATCAAGAAAGCTCAGCGCCAACTGGCCCAACAGCTAGGTCGAGCCGCAACCGCTGCTGAATTGGCCGAAGAGTTGGACCTAACCTCAAAGCAGGTGCGAGAATACCTGGAACGGGCTCGTCAGCCGCTCTCACTCGATCTGCGGGTGGGCGATAACCAGGACACCGAGCTAGGCGAACTGCTGGAAGATACTGGCCCCTCTCCTGAAGACTTTGCAATGCAGTCTTCGCTGCGGATGGAACTTGAACAGTTGATGCAGGATCTGACGCCCCAACAGCGCGAAGTCTTGTCGCTACGATTTGGCCTAGAGGATGGACAGACATTGACGTTGGCAAAAATTGGCGATCGCCTCAACATCAGCCGTGAGCGAGTGCGCCAGATCGAACGGGAAGCCCTCACCAAACTCCGCAAACGCAAAGGCGACATGCGCGAATATCTGGCGAGCTAACAGCTTTGGATTTTGGTGAGCAGCTGTAGGGTGCTGTTAGGCGTAGCCGTAACGCACCATTCCCCAGGCTTTGATGCGTTACGCTGGCGCTTTTCTGGTATGCCGGAACGGCTTTACACATCCTACAAATAATTAAGCTCATCTACCTAACTGATTTGGCTGTCAATCAGTCCGTGCCTTGGGGCTGATTGACCAACAAGACGATTCTGCATTGGGCGCGAAAACTGCGCCCCTACCGTCTCAATTTTTAATCTCCTTTCTGGCCCGCTTGGCGTAGGTCTTGACAGTTTCGTAGGGCATTTCAAGATCGGTGGCGATCGCCTGCAAGGATTCGCCTAGTTCGCGGCGGGCCAAAATGGTGGCGAGAGTTTCGGCGATTTCACGAGCGCGATCGCCCCCAGTTCGCTTGCGGAGCTAGAGCAGTTGGGGAGTCAGGTCGGCAATTCGCTGGGCGAGTAAATCTTGAGCAGAAGGGACTTGAGGTGCGTCGGAAACTTGCCAGCCCAAGCGGGTTTGGCCTAGCCCAAAAGTGGTTTTGTGGCCTGTGCCACAGTAGGGAGCTAGCTGAACCAGGGTAAAGAAAAGCTGTTCGGCGTCTCTATCTTGCTGGGCTTTGGGAGACAGGCTCAGCTCGACTGCTCCCGTAAAGCCTGTTACGGTTCCTTTTTTGCCTGCCACAGTTCGCACGGAGGCAAGTCGATGTTGGCGGATCAAGACGGAGGTTTCGACCCAGTCTAAGAAAGGCTCTGGCTCAATTGCCATTCCTGAAAAGCAATTCCAGCGGCGCAGGTAGCTATGGAAGACATTGGGTGGCCAGGGCAGCGGCAGGTGTAGCCCTTTGCGACGAAAGCTGGTAGGGCTGGTGAAGCTGAGAGTGATGTGGGGAGGCCGCAGTTGAGGGGTTTGCCAAAGCTGGGCATAGGTGGTGGGCGGATGGGCGATCGCCACCTGCCGAATCAATAAGGGCGCGTTTCGTAGTTCAACAATCTCAGGCAATTGCTTGACCCACTGAGCCAACCATTGGGCGACAGGCTGCGATAGGGCGCTAATAGTCCAGCGATACAGGCGATCGGCACGTATCCGAAATCCAGTACCGCTGGGCAAAAGGGAACCGTCTAGCCCAGACAGAGTAAAGGCTTTGTCTTCTTGCTTGTCGTGAAGTAGGGTGGAGAGAACAGGGTTGCTTTGTCGCACCTGATTGAGAAACCAGGCATGTAAACCAATCGTATATTGGGCATAAAGAAAGCCGTCGGTCGGTGGCGATAGCTCTAACTCAATGCCAACTAGCTCTGTCTCGTTGGGCCAAGTGGGATAGGTGGGAGAGACATTCTGGCTTTTGGGACTACGTTTGGTACAGGTCCGGCTCTGAGGTGACATGGTTGGCTCGCAGGATTTGGGTCCATTGTATCTGTCCCCCTGTGGGGATGGGCGATCGCTCCCACAAACAAACCTTCCCTTTCGTAACCTAGAATAGACATGCTAGTCTTCTCGCCACCTACCTCTCTGCGCGGATCGGTAGCTGTTTTTCTAGGTGCTGCCTTGATTTCACTCCAAAGCCTCACCCTCAAAGGCTTTTCAGCTTTTCCCTCACTTTCACGATTCGCGCAGGTGCCCAAGGCTAAATGCTATATGGCTTTGAGGGAAAGGGCGATCGCGCTAGCTCTGGCCATTCCAAAATTCGATGCTATGATATTGGATAATTCGCGAAATCGCACCTCGAAAACTAAATACAATAAGGGTTTCAAAGGCCAGCCGTTTCAACAAAACTTTTCCCCGCAAGGGGATTGAAACTGCCCCAAAGGTGTAGCTGACATTGAGTTGGTACGTGTTTCAACAAAACTTTTCCCCGCAAGGGGATTGAAACGGCAATTCTGGCGGCTAACTCGACAGCAGCAGTTAAGCGAGTATGTTTCAACAAAACTTTTCCCCGCAAGGGGATTGAAACTCGAAAGGAGAGGCCGTTACAGTTCGTCAAGCTCAGTTTCAACAAAACTTTTCCCCGCAAGGGGATTGAAACTCTGAACTTAGAACCTATAGAGAAACTTGAGCATTGTTTCAACAAAACTTTTCCCCGCAAGGGGATTGAAACTTTTGGCGAGAATATCGCGATCAAACGCTAGATATATCCGGTTTCAACAAAACTTTTCCCCGCAAGGGGATTGAAACATGAATAATGCCGCTAACCATTGTGAAAACTGCTCGTTTCAACAAAACTTTTCCCCGCAAGGGGATTGAAACGATCGCCTCCCAATTCTCTGGGTACCGTCTCCGATCCGTTTCAACAAAACTTTTCCCCGCAAGGGGATTGAAACAAATTTGGGGTGGTTCATTTGGTGTTCCTTTGTGGTTTCAACAAAACTTTTCCCCGCAAGGGGATTGAAACCCGGATGAGTGTGGACTTACCCTTACCCGTCTCAGCAACGTTTCAACAAAACTTTTCCCCGCAAGGGGATTGAAACCCTTGGGGGTCAATGAGCATTTATGCCTAATTTGGGTTTCAACAAAACTTTTCCCCGCAAGGGGATTGAAACATGCTGATAAGTTCTTTTCTTTTGAGTGTGATTGACGTTTCAACAAAACTTTTCCCCGCAAGGGGATTGAAACATCCGATGTGCGACCATGCGGACCAGGTTCATGTTTTGGTTTCAACAAAACTTTTCCCCGCAAGGGGATTGAAACCGTCTATTGCTAAGGACGAGATTTCGAACACGTTGGTTTCAACAAAACTTTTCCCCGCAAGGGGATTGAAACCACCGAACATTCATGTCATATCCAGTCACGATAGGTTTCAACAAAACTTTTCCCCGCAAGGGGATTGAAACAGCTGGGATACCACTAGAGGTTGTACACCTCTAGACAACGTTTCAACAAAACTTTTCCCCGCAAGGGGATTGAAACAACCTTTTTTGCGGACTTCCCACAGGCTTGTCTCTAGGACGTTTCAACAAAACTTTTCCCCGCAAGGGGATTGAAACATTCATTTGGCCTCTGACTTTTTCCAGCCTTGCGTTAGCGCGAGAGTTTCAACAAAACTTTTCCCCGCAAGGGGATTGAAACCTCTAAATTCATACTGAGCATATAAGGGATGGATGGTTTCAACAAAACTTTTCCCCGCAAGGGGATTGAAACATCTCCTCCCACGCTCACTTGCACGGGAATAATTAATGTTTCAACAAAACTTTTCCCCGCAAGGGGATTGAAACCAAACTTATACAGTCGTTCTTCGTGCTGGGCCTGATGTTTCAACAAAACTTTTCCCCGCAAGGGGATTGAAACAAAATACCGTGTGGTTTCTGGAGTCGGAGGAGGGATAAGTTTCAACAAAACTTTTCCCCGCAAGGGGATTGAAACTAATCTTGCAGGTTTTCCGATCGTCGGCAATCCAGTTTCAACAAAACTTTTCCCCGCAAGGGGATTGAAACCAGCAGTTCCACTGACAGGGCCTGGGTACAGCGTCGCAAGTTTCAACAAAACTTTTCCCCGCAAGGGGATTGAAACTCAATGAACGGCAACCCAGATTGAACGAAAGAGGCTTGTCAGTTTCAACAAAACTTTTCCCCGCAAGGGGATTGAAACGTATTGGCTTGCGCCCCGAGAACTCCCATACTACCGTTTCAACAAAACTTTTCCCCGCAAGGGGATTGAAACGTTGTCTGTCATGGCTGTTTCCTCATTGTTTGTTGTGTTTCAACAAAACTTTTCCCCGCAAGGGGATTGAAACGGCTCCGGTTCGGGTGCGACGGCAGCCGGCGTGACGTTTCAACAAAACTTTTCCCCGCAAGGGGATTGAAACGGGCAGGTTGGGCAGGTTGGGCAGAGCTGATCAAGTTTCAACAAAACTTTTCCCCGCAAGGGGATTGAAACAACACAATTTGCACCAAAATCGTATGGTGTGATGTGTTTCAACAAAACTTTTCCCCGCAAGGGGATTGAAACGCGGCTCGATCATGGCCTGCCGCCTCAGCATCCTACGTTTCAACAAAACTTTTCCCCGCAAGGGGATTGAAACAACGTTGAGCGAAAAGATTTCAGGATTGGCCGTCAGGGTTTCAACAAAACTTTTCCCCGCAAGGGGATTGAAACAATTTATCTCGGATTCCGAGACGGATCACATAAGAGGTTTCAACAAAACTTTTCCCCGCAAGGGGATTGAAACATCGGCTTGATTGGGTTCCGTTGGCACACCGCCTTGGTTTCAACAAAACTTTTCCCCGCAAGGGGATTGAAACTTTTGATTCTCGATTGGAGTTCGGGGGCGATCGCCGTTTCAACAAAACTTTTCCCCGCAAGGGGATTGAAACGAATGCTTCGCGCATCAATGCCGCGCCGCTTGGATGTTTCAACAAAACTTTTCCCCGCAAGGGGATTGAAACGGATTGGTATGCAAATTCATCTGGGGTGAGCGATCGTTTCAACAAAACTTTTCCCCGCAAGGGGATTGAAACGATCCATAGCTCGGATTTTGTATGACTGCTAGCGGTTTCAACAAAACTTTTCCCCGCAAGGGGATTGAAACAACTCAACAGGAAGCGTAAAGGGCTAGCCCGAAGCTAGGACACATTAATTTCTTGATTAGAGTGTTTCAACAAAACTTTTCCCCGCAAGGGGATTGAAACAATCTGATGAAATTTGAAACAACCAAAGAAGCGAAGTTTCAACAAAACTTTTCCCCGCAAGGGGATTGAAACTTCATTCGCAGTTCCAGCCCCTTATGCTCAGCAAGGTTTCAACAAAACTTTTCCCCGCAAGGGGATTGAAACTCAAGGTGGTGGAGACTTACGGAAAAGGTGCGATCGCATTTTAGAAAACATTTTTCAGAAGAATAGTTTTCTCATCTATCCATTACTCCATATCCCTCCAATTCCTGCCTTGCCTCCTCAATTAACTGCTGTCGCAGAGCCAAAGGAGCGATCGCCTCACCATTGGGACGCCAATCTCGTAGACGCATCATCACATTGACATCGCCCATTCGAATCCAAGCTTTGTAATAGGCAAACGTCTCTGGTGGCGGGTTGGGGGGCGATCGCCATTGCAAGCAATCGAGAACTTGCTTTTGCTCCTGGGGGTCAGAGATATATTGGGCAACCAGAGCCGGAAGTTGAGCAAAGGCGATCGCCTCAAATGTTGGATGACGCTCCGTATTGTCCACATACCAGCGTGCAAACGCCCTTGGAAACCGCAAGATTAGCAACTCGCGAGGCAGATAAAAATTGAACCCCCAGGCTTCTGAGAGCTGCGCTTGCACAAAATCGGGCGTCGGCAGCTGGCCCGTATGCCAGAGTTGCTTTAGTGGCTTGGGCACCGCCGGATCACCCCAAGCCAACACCTTTAGCTGCCGAGAAACAATCCGATCCAGACGGTAATTGTGCCATCCCACCGTACCCATCGGATCTTCACCCCAAGCGCTCAAATACTTAGCTCGCCGCACATAGTGCAAACACACCGGAAACACCGCCACCCTCACCTGGCGTTCATCCTTCGCCATCCAATAGTCAAACTGCACCACCCCACCGCTCGGCATCCGCCACAGTTGCTCCAGCTGTTCTTGATAGGTATCCACCTGCTCCTGCGTCTCACCCGACAGGATGTAATCAAGGTGAATAAAAATTCGCTGTTGAGGCTCCACCACCCGATGACGCCGTAGCGCAGGCGATCGCCCACCGTCTGCTTCAGCCAGAGCGAGCTGCTCCCATAGCGTCTGCACCACCACCTCCAAATTGGGCTGCACAAAAGCGATCGCCTCCAACGCCCGCAATAGCTCCCAGGTTTGGGGCAGCGAGAGTTGCGTAAATCCCGACGTGGGGCGCAGCTCAGCGGGAGGGCTGGGCCACTCACTCAATGGCACAGCTTGAAACCTGCCCCCCGGAAGCGATCGCAACCATCCCAACTGACTCAGCCGCTTCAAATCTTCCCGAATCGACCGATGCACCGTCGCAAACGGACAGTGCTCCAACAGCAGCTCTAGCTCAGCCCGATCCAGACCCGTCAACAGCGCCACCTCTTGCAGCCATTGCGATTCAGACTGCTCGGCCCGACTCAGCCACTCTCGCAACGACCGACGACATACGCAGCCCCCCTCCCAACAGCCTGCGGTGAGCTGGGCAACACTTAGCTGATCGGCACGGCCATGGGTTGAAGCAAACAGGCGATCGCGCAGATCGGGATACCTAAACGACTGAGGGAGAGCGATCGCCCAGTTAAACTCTGAGCCATAGAGCCGCTCCAAAATTACCCAAAGTCGGAGCGATCGCCCCAAACGGCTGGCCAACTGTCCAGTACTCAGCCAGTGCAAAAAATGCGGCGTCGGTCGGTAAGAAAAGCTCAGCGGTGCAGAGGAAATGAAGGATTGAGATTAGCCTACTACAAGTCTCAACCAATCAGCATCCCTCCTCCCCTCCTCACAAAAGCTACATGATTTCCCGCCAAACTTGACCCATCCTTGAAGACCCCTCTTCAACCCATAGGCCATACTAGAGCGAGCCACCATTCAACGGGCTATCTCCCATGCCAAACCTCACCGCTGCCATTCGCTTGCAGCTTGGCCCCACCCAGACCGATCAAAACCTCCGCTATCAGGTTTTAGCCATCGAGCTAACTCGGCGCGATCGCATCATTGAACCCTCCGACCTAGCCAACCTCGAACTGCCCTCCGGCATCGATACTACAGGCGGCATCATCCTCTCCGGGCGAGGCCCCATCTGGCTCTATGCCCACCTCGTCCATGAACTGCATCCCACCGCCTGGGTCGCTTGTTATGATCCGCGTTTGGGCGCGATAGTCGTCTCTACCCACTCGCGTCTAACTCAGATTGGTCAAGTCTTACCGATTGAAATTCAGGGTGCTCAGGCTCAAGGTCGCCGTCTCTGTCCAGCCCTGCTTGTGGTGGGGCCACCTGAGAGTGGCAAAAGCGTCCTATCCCATGCCCTGTTTCAAGCCCTCCTACCCGATTACCCAGAGATATACTTGCAGCGGGCTCACTGGGATGGCGAAGGTAACTACATCCTCGAAGCACATTCGGTGTTTTCCGAATCTCGACAAGAAGCATTTAAGACCACCAATCGCGGTGAACTCACCGATCGCTTCTATCCCTACCATGCCCAAGCCATTCTCAATCTGCGTCGCCAAAAACAGTTGGTCATCGTGGATGTGGGCGGTAAGGTGCAGCCAGAAAAGCAGCCTATTTTGGAAGCCTGCTCTCACTACTTGATCATCAGCTCTGACCCGGCTGAAATTGCTCCTTGGCATGAGTTTTGTCGCGATCGCGGCAATCTGAAGGCGATCGCCGTCATTCAAAGCTCGCTGGAACCGTGCGAAATCCTCCACCAACGGGAACCCTACCTAGAACTAACCTGCGGCCCCTGGAAAATGGGCTATCCCTGTGTTCTCCCTGACCTGTTGATGAACTCCCTACGAGCTTTGATGCCAACAACTGTCAGCTAAATAATTGGTTCGCTCATGATGTTGTCTCCTCCGCAGCCCGCTTCACCTGTCGCCGATCTATCTCCCTACAAAGTCGATCATTTATTCCTCTTAATCGGAGAAAACCCGCTACCCAATTGTGTTGCAGCGCTTACTCTGCTCAATCCAGGCGGTCAAGCCTATCTCGTACACACCACCCACACCCGCCATCAAGCCGAACGCATTGATCAACTGTTGCGTACCCATCCTGGATTGGAGCGATCGCAGTTTGTCTATTTAGGAGACTACCAAGCTGAAGCCTATCAAATTTGTCAGCAAATCACGTCTGCGGCCCAGTTTCTCCAGGGTTCTATCGGCATGAACTATACAGGTGGCACCAAAGCGATGGCGGTTCACGCCTACCGCACCCTCAGTCGCATTTGCCCAGAATCCATCTTTAGTTATCTCGACCCTCATCGGCTGGAGATGTGCATTGACAATGACACCGGAAACTCTATCCGAATTCACATTGCTCCCTCCCTCTCGCTGGCACAAATCTTCAATCTGCATGGGCTTTCCTGGCGCAAAGAACAAGCTCCCCGCTCAACGCCCCTCCATGCGGTAGCTGCCGCTGAATTGGCTCGATTGTATAGCCAAGAGGCGATCGCCCAAACCTGGCGAGAATGGTGCAACCGCATCCTCCGGCCAGCCACCCGCAACGCTACTCATTACTGGCAAGCCGAACCCATCTTGCAGCAAGTTCCCCCACTCTCCCTCACAAACCTACCTGCCGCGCTCAAAACCTTCCTCCAAGACCATTTTGCCGCCTCTAGCACAGCTTTTTCTCTCACCACCGCCACTCAACAAACCGGGTTTCCTTCTGTGCAGGCTCTCTGCGAATGGCTGGATGGTACCTGGCTAGAACATTATGTCTTGCAACAAATTCAGGCGATCGCCCCCACTTGCGATATTCACGATAGTCAAATGTCGTTCCACATCCGAGACCCCAAACGTCCTGATAGCTGTTGGGATAAGTTCGAGTTTGATGTGGCCTTTATACGGCATTACCAACTGTTTGCCCTCTCCTGTACAACCACCAAAAATCGTAGCCTTTGTAAGCAAAAACTGATTGAAGCCTCAGTCCGAGCCCGACAACTCGGCGGCGCAGAAGCCAGAATTGCGTTGGTCTGTGCTCACCCCTATACGGATGCGCTGCGCTCAGAATTGGAAGTCGCAACTCGCGATCGCAAACTCGCCGTCTTCGGCCCCCAAGACTTCACAACCCTTGCCCCCAAAATCAAAACTTGGATTCAGCACAATGCTTAAAGCAGAGACGAATAAATCACTCACGAGTATTTCAATTGGTATTGCCTGGTGTCTTGCTTGGGGAAATCAACGGAAGCCTCAGGTTGAACTAGCTGTGTTGCAAGAGATGCGACAAGCTTTAGAGAATGGTGATGAAGTGCCAGAACAGGTGCGATCGCTCGTCACACAAGTTCAACAACTCCAAAATATTCCAGAGGACTATTTTCCTCTTACAATCCAACACCTGAACAAGGATTATCCCCAACTTTGGAATCAGGACATCCAAATTGGTTTAGTCTATGGTGGCGCGACCAAGATTAAGCAGTATGTCTTTGAGGCGGCAAAGCTTCCCGATATCCGAGGAGCATCAGCACTGCTTGATCGAATCAACCTGATTGATATTCCAGGTTTCTTCAAAGAATACGAAGATAACAAGCGATCGCTCACAGTGGAGAAATGGCTTAATGATGAATTTCCAGATCTATCAGATGCTCTGATTCCAGAGCTGTTGATTTATTACAAGGGAGGTAACATTCTTGCTTTTTGTCCTACGGCTTTTGTCGAAGATCTGAGCAATGCGATTGAAAAGCGTTATACCGAAGAAACTCTAACTGCCAATTCCTGTGCTGTGGGAGAAAGCTTTAAGCTTTTGGAGCTGCGATTTGGGCGGCTCAAAAACAAGATTGAAGAAACTCCCTGGCTGGATTGGTATCAGCGGAACGTCACCCATCATCTCGTTGAAGCATATTTCGGTAAACCGAAAAACAAAGAGGAGCAAGTTGAACGCTTCAAGAATCGTAAAAGTTTTAATGAATTGGCTGGGAGACTAGCTTCACGATTCAATCAACGCAGAAATGGCAATGACCTAGGCGATCAGCGCCCCAGTCGTCGTTACCCTCCAATGTTTGAGACTCATCCTTATCTGATTCGAGATGAGAGCGATCGCCGCTCTGCCGTAATCAAAGCAGAAGGACTTCCAGGTGATCCCTACTTATCAGAAGCTCTGGCTCGAAAGCGCAGAATCGGCCAAATTGCTAAACGGGACAATTCCTCTGACTGGTACTCGAAGACCAGCTTGGACTGGAACCCTAGGGAAATAGCTGTTCCTAGCTGGATTAAAAAGTTTGAGGATTATTTGGCGGAGAGCCAAAATTCTCAGTTACGTGACCGCTATTGTGGCTCTCAGAAAGATTTAGAAGAAGCAAACAATCTTCGAGAAATTGGCAATGTAAGCAAAGCTCAAGGCTTTATTGCTTACATTTATGCAGACGGCAACAACATGGGAGGCTACATTCAGAAGAAGATTAAAACTCCGACAGACTACAAAAAATTTAGTGAAGATATTTTCAAGGCAACTTCCGAATCTGTTTATTTTGCCTTAGCACAACACTTAGAGCCTCGGCAAATTAACGGTATGACTGATCCTGACTCTAGGGGACGTAATGGTAAGTTAATTCACCCGTTTGAGATCGTCACGATTGGTGGTGATGATGTAATGCTGATTGTACCTGCGGATCAGGCGTTGGCGATCGCCCAAACGATTGGTGAAAAGTTTGAGGAGATTTTGAACCAGAATGAGGAATATCAGCTCAAAGATATTTCCCTAATTCACAAATCGTTGAGTTGTCACCGCTATAAAGGTGAGGTATCAAAGCCATCAATGTGCCAGCTCAGTATGTCAACAGGAGTGCTGATTACTGCCGAAGATATGCCTATCTACTATGCTCAAAAGCTCACAGAGCAATTGCTAAAATCTGCTAAGAAATATGCAAAGCAGCTCAAACAAGATAAGCGCTATTGTTACCACGGTGGCACGGTTGATTTCTTGGTGATGAAGTCAGTCACAATGATTTCATCCAACATTGGAGAGTTTCGTAAAGAAGCGCTCACCAAACCGGGAACAGGAAATCATCAGCTCAGATTGTATGCGGCACCTTACACGCTTCATGAACTAGGAGGATTACTAAAAACAGCCCAAGTATTGAAAGATTCTGGATTTCCGCGATCGCAACTTTACCAAATTCGTAGCTTGCTAGAACGTGGAAAACAAACAGCAATGCTTAACTATCGTTATTTTCGAGTACGTCTGACCAATGAATCAGCCAAGAACAATTTGAAGCAAACATTTGAGCTTGGTTGGTGTGAGGCAGCAACCAATAAGGGTAATTTAGCTCCTTGGATGTTTAAGGAACCTCCTACAAACAAATCAGAAAATCGCTCAACCTATGAAACTATCTGGCGAGAGCTAGTTGACCTATATCCATTTATACAAGAAACCTCTCAAGAAGGGCGTGCAAAAGTTTCAATGCAGGAGCCTCAATCATGATTCAGCTTGAGCAGTTGTTATCAAATTCCACGGAGTCTTTAACATTAACCGCAACGATCGACTCTGCGCTCTGTGTTGGGGCTGGTGGGGCGTCTGGCTCGTTGGCTGATAAACCAATTGTCCACAATGCCAGGGGAGCGTTGCTCATTCCCGCCTCGCAAGTAAAAGGAAGATTACGTCATGAATGTGAAAAATTGGCTAGAGGTTTAAAGTGGTCAATCTGTGAGTCTCCCATCCCTCAAACGATGTGTCCTCAAAGGGCGGGGCTTTCGGGGTATTTTGAACGACCAGAATATGATGTAGGCGATCGCAATCCAAATGATAAAGCTCGGTATCATTGCCTCATCTGCCAAATCTTCGGGAATCCAACGTTACCTGCCAGTGTGCTATTTGATGATCTAGTGTGCCAGGAAGATCCAGAAACCTTGCCTGAAGTCCTGCGTCCAGGTGTCACCATCAACCGCCGTCGCCAAACCGCAGAAGATAAAAAGCTATATTTTCTGGAAACATCACCCGCAAATGCCCAACTCCGATTTACAGGCTCTATTCACTTCCAGACCACCTGCCCTAACTACGCCAAAGCTTTGATCCTGGCCGGATTGCAGCACATCCATGCACTGGGTGGTAGCAAGTCAGCAGGCTTGGGCTGGCTATCGTGGGAACTAGACTTAACTATTGATGAATCAGCGGTATGGGAATTCCTGGCTAAAGGAGTCGCCTCATGAAACAAATTGATCTAACGATTACTGCTCAAGCTCCTCTTGCCATTGGGCGGCGCAAGCCTGGTGGTTCGGTGAGTGAGGCAGAAAATTATATCCCTGGAACAGTGATTCGGGGCGCGATCGCCTCTGAAATTCTTCGTCAAGCGAATTCATTGAACGAAGACCTATCTGAGAATGGTGGTGACTTTCAGGCCTTATTTCTGGATGAGCAAGCCGCGATTTTTCAAAATGCGTATCCAGCAATATACAAGATTGGCGAAACAGCGAAAGTTATATCAGAGCCTGTCAGAGTTTTGCCAGCAACAGCCGTGAGTTCAAAAACCGACTCAGGGTTTAAACCTCAAGGCCATGGAGTCTTTGATACACTGCTCGATCGTTTCTGTGCAGATGCTTACAATCATCCCTATGATCCCAGTTGCCCGGAAGATGGAGAAAGGGTAGAACCCATTGCAGGTTTTTATAGCCAAAAAGGGCAGCAGTACTTTAGCCATACCGTAGACAAACGATTGTTAACCAGGGTTGGTATTAACCGTAGACGAGCCACTGCAGAAGAACAGGTGCTTTATAGCATTGAAGTTCTCAACGAGACTCAAGGCTCTAATCATCAGCCTACTGTTTATTGCAGTTCAATTCTGGTTCAAAATGATCGACTTGCTGAACAACTGACTCAGTTTATTAATGCTCATCCTGTTCGGTTGGGAGGATCAGCATCACGAGGGTTGGGTAAGGTTACGATCGCGGCTAAAGCTCAATCTCCAACACGCAACGTTCAAAAGCGAATTGATCAGTTTAATCAAAAACTTAAAGAACGTTGGAATTTTTGGAAAATCTTTGGTCAACCTAATGCAGATCTGTTATCTAATCGCACCTACTTCACCTTAGATTTGCAATCTGAAGCAATTTTGACAGAACAGTGGCGACGAACAACGGTTATTTCACCTGCAATGCTTCAAGATTTTGCAGAAGTTGCAGATGATTCGCTCACTCTCCATACAGCCTATAGCAGTTACGACTATCGTTCTGGGTGGAATGCAGCTTGGGGATTAATGAAGGACGTTGATCTAGTCACCAATATGGGAGGTGTCTATCTGTTCAGCACCCAAAAGTCAGCATTCTGGCATGAGGCTCTGGAGGCTTTGGAAGGTAAAGGAATAGGCGATCGCACTTCTGAAGGCTTTGGGCAAGTTCGGATTTGTGATGAGTTTCATTTAGTTTTTCGGGAGAAAGCAGTATGAATATCGAATCAAATTCAAAAGTTGAGCTTCAGGTTCAAAAAGGAATTCGCCAAACAGAAGACAACCTAGTCATCTGGATTCAAGACGCACTAGATAAAACTGACTATGGTAAATCCGGTAGAGACAAACTAGAAGAATCGCAATTTCGTAACCTAGTGAGAGTTGCTGATACAACTGAAAGTCCTGAAGTAATCAAAAACTTCCTCCGGTATCAGGTAGGTCGAGAAGCTAAATGGGGGCGAGGAAAAGGGTCTTTGGCAGAAAGAATTATCCAGGATATTGATGAAAACTTGCAAAATGCTGCGAAAAAAATTGCAGAAGCATCTGGCAGCCCAAATCGTAAAGAAATCTGGATTGAACTCATTCGCCGTTATTTAGGTTACGGTGCCCGCTATCTGAAGTATCTCAATACTAGCCGCTAGCTCTTTCGATAGTATTCACAGCAGGACTAACAAAGGTAATCTTCATGAGGAATACGTTAATTTGCACTGTGGGAACTAGCTTACTTAATAATCTTAAGCATTCTCCAGAAGAAAATATCAAACAAGCATTCGAGACAAAGAACTGGAAGCAACTAGCACTATTACTACTTGAGAGAGATAATACTGATCGATTGTGTGGTGCAGAAATTAACTCAATCTCCAGTATTTGTAGAAAGGGGTTTCTCGGTGCTTATATTCGTTTAATCTTCCTGGTTTCAGAAACACCTGACGGACAGCATATTGGTGATTTGCTGAAACTATATTATGAGAACTCCAACAATCCTATCAAGTTTGGTATGGTTGAAGCCCGCACTTTAAAGGGATTGCGAGATGATGATATTGTCGCGTTTAAGCAGGAGGGATTGAAAAATCTTGTTCGTGAGATCAGCACGGAGGTGAGAAAATTTTCATCTGAGGCAATCTCGATTAATGCAACTGGTGGCTACAAGGCTCAAATATCTTTTGCCGGAATGATTGGTCAGGCATTAGAAATTCCTGTTTACTATCTATTCGAGAAGTTCTCAGAAATAATTGAGTTGCCTCCTCAACCCAGGGCTATTTCATTCTAAAAATGGCCTTGAGGGTATCTAGACCAAATTGGCAAAGACGTTGGGCCTGAGCCATATTGGAGAACTCATTGGAGCGATAGAGGTTGAGTGCGAAGTTACGAGCGACGGCGAAGATTTGC
>JBGTGR010000012.1:0-61953 GCA_041746655.1 Elainellales cyanobacterium
CCTGAAGTTGCGCTGCCACCCAACACTTAATCCCTCCTCAAATTTGATGTGTTATTGTTCCTATCAAAGGTGATCTCATTCGCGATCTAATTCGATGAATTTTGACTCACTTAAGTTGATGAAATTATCCTGCCAAAGTTAAGTGAGAATTGGGTGCCGAACTTCGTGCGAATCACCTGCCGAAGTTAGTTGAGAATCGGGTGCCGAACTTCGTGCGATTTTGCACCTGTTTTCGTTGGCAGTTGCTAAACAATGCAATCGCTGCATCCACTTGACCCTGCCAAAGCAGTGCCTCGGCTTGATGGAGCCGTTTGATTGACCCCCCGACTTTATGAAGGTTCTCCACCAGATGATACCAGTCCAAAATCTCTAATCTTTGCCCAACCGTCGCAATTTGACCAATGATATTCCAGATGCCATCATGACCATCTCCTAAACAAACGACGGGTTGAGCGAGAGACTGTTGATTGACCCAATCAATCAATTGAGCATTGTTTTGAAAATTGGCTAGCATTCCTTGATCTGTGGCAATCGCTTTGTAATCTTTCCATTCACATTCCTGGCCTAAAGGAGTCCTCAATCTGACTTTACCGCCATCGACACTCAACTCCTCAATCGCCTGCCCAACCTCTGGCAAGTCCTAACCTTGTAGGGGTTTTAAACTCCAAGCTCGAATCCACGCGGTTTCAGCGATTGAGTGCGAAAATCACCGATTCTGAAAGTGTTGTGGTACGGGGCTTCGCAGAAACCCCTACAGGATTAGGGCAAGTCAAACCTCTGACGATGGACGAGACGCTGTTGAGTTTTGGCAGGAACCCGCATTCCCGTCAGGTAAGCTAGATCTCGTTCTGCTTGCTCGTAAGAGACCGATGCACTCAGACGTAAACAACAATTCTCTAAATGGGGACTGATTTGACGATGCGGCAGTACCTCCAGCTTTTCGGCTTGTTTGGTGGTCATCTCTAACGATCCCAATGTGCTTTTCAACGTTCGGGGTCGTCCTGCTGTTGTGGCTGTAATCGCTCCAATAAAAAATTTCCCAATTCTGGACTGACATGCGTCTGAATCTTCTGTCTGACGGTCATTTCAATCCCCTCTAGCGTCTGCATGGCATCTGGATCGCTATCGTCATAGAGGATTTGGGCAATGGCTTGTAGATGGGCTTTGAGGGCTTGCTGTTGTTCGGGTTGCATGGCTTTGTTGGCGGAGTAGATGGCTTTGATCTTCGCCGATACAGCCTAACTTTTCTAGTACTTCAGTCCCCCTTAAGCATTTCTACTTGCTGCAAAGGTGACATGCTCCCATTTCTTTGCCTTTAGACATAGATTTCTTACTTGTTGATAAAAATTGAACGATAAAATTTATGCATTTCTCAGTTAAATGTACGATTAATATAGGAGGCTGACAATCTTTATACTTGATGTGAGAAATGAGTTTCTTGTCAAATTTTAAGTACCCCAAGCTCAAAGCCCATATCTTTGAGAGTTAGCTGTTTGAAGGGCCCTAGAGGAAAAGTATTGAGACCTTTTTTCTAATCCAGAAAGTTAACAGTTAGTCTTTACGCACTTCACCATTTGGGAGTAAAGCAGTCAATAATTTTTTGTTTAAGGTTGAACATAGCTGTCTACCTCAACGTATCCCAACACAAGGGGTTGGTCAGATGTCTCATTGTCTATTCCCATGATATTTATAGATGGGCAATGGATACTTTGCATATTAACCGTTTTTTTATCAGATATGCAGTAAGCTTTTGCATCTTTTTTGACCAGACCCAACAAAAGCTGCTTAGCCTTGTTGGGTCAGAAAATTACATCTATAGCAGTCCTAAATCATTTGTGAGAGTGGAAGGCTTTGTAGAGAAGGTTCCATAGGAACCCTCTCTCACAATTCAAATAGGATCGCTATAGTCGCGTTGGCGGTAGTGGATGAGGTAGCTCATGACTGCGCCTTGTTCGGGGGTGATCAGGACACCGTTTTCGGGGATGGTGAGTAGGCGGCTCCACAGGCCCGGTTCACAGTAGTTGAGAGCGTAAAGAGTGTGGATGGTTTGCTTTACGCCTTCGGGAGAGCCGATCAAGATATGGCGGAGCGGTTCTCGCTGGGGTTGGGTGGTAGGAGAGACTAGCCACAGCGAGTTTGTCGCCTCCCGCTGCAAGGGAGACGTAGCGCGATATGGAAGTGAGAACATATGAGGGATTCCTCTTGCTGTGGGGTAGGAATCCCAAAAACTTAGCCGTCCCAGACATGGTGAGTGCGGGACGGCTTGAGGCATAATGTCCTCAGCCTCCGCGACAGGGTCTTCTGTCATGGGGGTTAGGTATCGGGTGTTGTTGGTAGCAATTCCCGGTACCGTCTGACTAAATTTTTGGGAAGAACAAGCTGCACGCAAACAGCTATTGTTGAAAACGCTAACGGATTTGGCGGGTTGCGTCAAGTCGAAGCTATTACCAGATTTCTGTTTTAGACGAAACTATTACAATCGTGCTAATCGTTCGATTAAAAGGTGATAGAAGCCAGCCGCGTTGACTGTGCGGACGATGTTTACTTTGGCGCTTTGGGGCCAGATGGTGTTGCGTTCTAGTTGCCAGATATCGACCAGCGTTTGGCCCATGCTGAGGGGGCTTGAGGTTTCGACTGCGACCGATCGCACCTGACTGGTAAACAACTCTGGCCGCAGCAGATAGGCGATTACGCAGGGGTCGTGCAGTGGGCCACCGGGCATTCCGTAGCGTTCGATGTCGTGGGCACCATAGTAGGCGAGCATTCCGGCGGCGGCTTTGGCAACTGGGGTGGCGATCGCCCCAATGTCTTCTAGTCGCTCCGGCGTAGTAATCACCTGATGGGTGACATCCAGACCAATCATGGTGATTTGAGAAATCTCACTCGTGAGCACCACATGAGCGGCATGAGGATCAACATAGATGTTAAATTCTGCGGCTGGTGTGATGTTGCCGTGGGTCGTTGCTCCGCCCATTAGCACCAGTTCTTTGATGTGGGCCGCAATGCGGGGTTCTTGAATCAGGGCGATCGCCAGATTCGTCAATGGCCCCAACGTGGCGATCGTGACAGGCTCCGGCGCAGTCATCAGCGTTTCAATCAAAAACTCAACGGCATGTTGCGTTTGCAGCGGCATTTGCGGCTCCGGCAAATTGGCTCCCTGCAATCCGGTCAGGCCATGCACTTCTTCGGCAGTCGTCAACGATCGCATCATCGGGCGCGGGCAACCTGCATAGACCCGAATCTGAGGCTGTCCGGCCAGTTCACAAATTTTGCGAGCATTGCTCTGGGTCAGCGCCAGCGGCACATTGCCTGCAACGGTAGTAATTCCTAGTAGGTCAAATTCTGGAGAGGCGAAGGTGAGCAGAAGGGCGATCGCATCATCAACACCGGGATCGCAGTCAATAATTAAAGGCTTTGTCATTTGACTTTCTTTATCATTTGACTTTGTGATTGAATTTCGTCGCGTTAGAGTTGAAATATAAACCGCAAAAAATTTTTGTCTGATCCAGTCATCAACCATCTACGCTAGCGTAGGGATGAACTTTCATTTGTGATGAGATCAAGCGGCTGTGTTGCTGAAACGCCCTTTACTATTGACGAGTCTGATTGTGACCTCACTGCTGCCTTTGGGGGCTTGTGCGAATAGTCCTTGGGCGGAGTCTTTGGAGCGATCGCTAGCAGCAGATCCTCGCCTCGAAGAAAATCCGGCAGTCATTGGCAGCTTTCCAAACTCAAATGGAGCGGATGAGGCTTCTTCCCAAGCCCAACTCCCGATGGGATTTCCTGCTGAGATTCCACTCTATCCCAATGCTGAGTTAACCGATGTGACCCAGCCCACCTCCGCTCAGGCAGAAACCCGCACTGTCTGGACGACCTCAGATTCGGCGCTGGAAGTTCAGCAGTTTTACCAAAACACATTTGAATCGGGCGGTTGGGAGGTAAGTGCACTTCCAGCGGGTGCAGCAGGTTCCGCCACCGATGGGCCAAATGAGGCACCGAACGATGCGCCAGATAATGCACCGAATGATGAGCCAGATGAGGCACTAGATGGTGGGACGATTGTGGCAGAGCGGGATGGTTGGCGAGTCACGGTTGCCGTAGAACCTACTACGCCTGAACCCGAAGCCGCTTCGCCCAGTGTCAACGCAAACCCTTCTGGCAGTCCTACTGAGTTTTTGTTGGCTTATGTAGAAGAGGAGGCGATCGCCCCGGATCAGGCATCCGACCCGGATCAGCCATCATTGGCAGTGGGTGATATTCCTCAACCTGGTGATCCAGACTTTATTGGCCCTGTCTTTCCAGGCGAAGTTGCCCGTGCCGATCGACCTTTCCCTCGTCCGACCCCTCGCGCCACCACCGCAGGCCAGAGCTTTACTGATCTCGATGAAGCACCGGAAGAATTGCGCTCCCATATTGAAGACGTTGCCGCGTTGGGCGTCTTTAATTCGTCTACCAATGAAGACGGTGCAGCATCTGAAGAATTTCAGCCCAACGAAACCCTGACGCGCCGGGAGTATGCTCGCTGGCTGGTAACGGCTAACAACTTGATGTTTAGCGATCGCCCCGCCCAAAGAATCCGGTTTGGCACCGCGACAGCTCAACCCGCCTTTCAGGATGTGCCCCCGTCTGATCCAGATTTTGGTGTGATTCAAGGACTCGCAGAGGCAGGGCTGATTCCCAGTCCACTGGCTGGCGATGTGGCAACAGTAACCTTCCGGCCCGATGCCCCCCTGACGCGGGAAGAACTGATCTTATGGAAGACGCCAATCGACACGCGGCAACCCTTACCCAATGCCACCATTGAGGCTGTACAGCAAACTTGGGGCTTTCAGGATGCGCCTCGCATCGAGCCTAGAGCCTTACGGGCCGTGTTGGCAGATTATCAAAACAGCGACTTAGCCAATATCCGTCGTGCCTTTGGCTACACCACGCTTTTTCAACCCAAAAAAGCGGTGACGCGAGCTGAAGCAGCAGCCGTTCTCTGGTACTTTGGCTCTCAGGGGGAGGGTTCCTCAGCGCAAGACGTCCTCCAAACAGAACGGCAGGTCAGTTAAAGGCGGCATGAACAAGTTTTTCTTCGGAGCAGGCATGGTGATGCTGTCAGTGCTCCTTCCTTTGCGGACACTGGCAGTTGAGTTTAGCCAGATATTCGTGTTTGGAGATAGCCTCTCCGATACGGGGAATATTTTTGAGATTACCGAAGGGCGCAACCCACCCAGTCCCCCTTATTTTGATGGGCGATATTCAGATGGGCCAGTCTGGGTCGAATACCTGGCTCTAGAGCTAGAGATTGGGCCTGCTGATCTGACGAACTATGCGTTTGGTGGGGCAACGACAGGCACGATGAATCAGGATTCTAACCCTAGGGTGATTGGGCTACAACAACAAATCGAGCGCTTTGTTGCCAACCAAACGTCTCTAGACCCTGATGCGCTTTACATTATTTGGGCTGGGGCCAATGATTATTTGGGCGGGAGTGCTTCTGATCCGACTCAGCCTGTCAATCAATTGATTACTAGCATTGAGCGGCTAGCAGAGAGAGGGGCTCAAACTTTTCTGATCGCCAATTTGCCTGACTTGGGAGAGCTACCCGCTACATTAAATGGTGAGCGATCGCCCACCCTTACCACTCTCAGCGATCGCCATAACCAAGGATTGGTCGTCCGTCTGAATGCCTTGAGCCAGGCGCGATCGCCCGATGTGAATATCATTGTTCTGGATGTGAATACCCTGTTTGAAGAGGTGACGGCAAATCCAGAAGGCTTTGGTTTTGCGGATGTAACCCGTGCTTGTCTCGCCATTCAATGCCAGAACCCAGGCGAGTTTCTTTTTTGGGATGATATTCATCCCACAACGGCAGCCCACCAACAGATCGCGGCGCTCGCCCTTTCAGCCCTCCAGCCTGCGAATGTTGACGATTTGAACGAGCCTTCTCCCCACATCACGCTGATTGCCGGGGGGCTAATTTTTGTAGTCCTATCTGTTAGTTTGGTCCTCAAGCGCAAAGTTAAGGCCTCGTAGCATTTGCTACAGGAAAAAACTTTTAAGTACTACCTAAGTTTCACGCAAGCTTTATATTTTTCTCAGTGAAATCCCTTGCTGTTGGGGAGTAGGCTGGATAATAATTAAGCGATATCAGCGCGTATAAGCAAAAAAATGATAAAAAAACAGGCCTTGATAGCTGGTGTGGCGATCGCCACCGTCTTTATACCGTTTGAGGCCGAAGCCATTAGCTTTAGCGGTCTCTATGTGTTTGGTGATAGCCTCTCCGATGCCGGAGAAGTCTTTCAGAGATCTGGTTTTCCTCCATCGCCTCCCTATGCCCAACGCTTTTCTAATGGCCCTGTATGGGTTGAGTATCTTGGCGCAGAACTCGGTCTGACCCCAACGTTGTTCAACCAAGTGCAGTCCAGTGTTTTACCTGCTGATGGCATTAACTTTGCTACAGGCGGTGCAACTACGGGTACGGAGAATACACTGGCCCTCACTCCCAGCATCAGTCCCCTCTTTCCTAGCGGGCTTCCTGCCTTGCAGCAGCAGGTCAGTAGCTTTATCAGTTTCTTGAACGGTCAATCTGCCGATCCCAATGCGCTCTTCATTGTCTGGGCGGGTGCAAATGACTATCTGCCGACCGAGGGGACTTTCTCGCCCGCTCAAAGCCCTCAGCAACCACTCACCAATATTTTGGCCGCCTTGCAAACCCTGGATAGCGTCGGCGTCAAAAATGTCTTGCTTCCCAATTTGCCTGATCTGGGTAACACTCCTCTGGGCTTGCGACTCGATCAGCAATTTCCTACATTTAATATTTCTGAGAATCTGAACACCTTAGCCGCCTTTCACAACGCCGGACTGCTTGGTTTGCAGTCACAGGTTGGCCCCAATCTCAATCTGATTCCGTTGGATGTTAATTCTCTGGTTAGAACGGCGATCGCCCCCGACAACCCATTTGGCTTCACTAATGCTACTGAGCCTTGCTTTGATCAGGCCAATCCATTTGGATCGCTGTGTGCTTTTGTCCCCGGACTGCAAAGTCAGTATGTGTTCTGGGATCTGATCCACCCCACCACAGCCGCTCATCAGCAGATTGGTAAGTATGCTTTCTCGGTACTGCAAGCCCAGCAGCCTATAGAAGATGTTCCTGAACCCGCCTCTGTTCTGGGTCTGCTCACCGTGAGCGCACTGGCAGCCGGATCGTTGCGCCGCAAAACGCAAACTGTTCGCCAGACGGACGATCAGAAAGTACGGGTCTGATAGGCTGATACCGTCCTTCCGTCCTGCTTTAGATGCCTTCTGCTGATTACGATCGCCTGTTTGCCACAATTGAAGATCTCGTTCTGCACCATTCTCCTAGCGGTGCAGAAACCGAGATCGATCAGTTTTTGCTAGACCAGTTCAAAGCCATTGGCGTTGACGGTTGGTTGGATGATGCGGGAAATGCGATCGCCAAAATCTCAGGTCGCAACTCTGATAAATCATTGGCGATCACCGCTCACAAAGATGAAATCGGTGGAATTGTTAAACGAATCGGCCTCGATGGACGGGTAGAAGTTCGGAAGCTGGGGGGATCTTTTCCCTGGGTTTATGGTGAAGGCGTGGTTGACCTACTGGGCGATCAGCAGACCCTCAGCGGCATCCTCAGCTTTGGTTCCCGCCACGTTTCTCACGAATCGCCTCAAAAAGCGCAGCAAGAAGATAAGCCCCTGCGCTGGGAAGACGCCTGGATCGAAACCAAATGTACCATCCAAGAACTCGCAGCCGCCGGAATTCGCCCCGGTACGCGCATGGTGATTGGCAAACACCGCAAGCGTCCGTTCCGCATCAAAGACTACATCGCTAGCTACACCCTGGACAACAAAGCCTCCGTCGCCATTTTGCTTGCCCTAGCCGAGCGGTTGCAGCAGCCCGAAACCGATGTCTATCTCGTCGCCTCATCCAAAGAAGAAGTCGGGGCGATCGGAGCGCTTTATTTTAGTCAGCGGCAGCAGGTTGATGCGCTGATTGCTTTAGAAATTTGTCCCCTCTCCTCAGAATATTCAGTGGAAGACGGCGTTGCCCCCGTCTTGCTGTCTCAAGATGGGTATGGCCTCTACGACGAAACCCTCAACAGCCAGATTCGCCGAGCCGCCGCAAAGCAATACCTTCCCCTGCAGCTCGCGGCGATCAGTGGCTTTGGCAGTGATGGGTCGATTGCGATGAAAAACGGCCATGTCGCGCGCGCCGCCTGCCTGGGTTTCCCGACCCAAAATACCCACGGCTATGAGGTTGCTCATTTGGGGGCGATCGCCAACTGCATTGAGCTTCTGCTGGCGTTTTGTGGCCAGACCGTGTAACAACCTGTAAACCGTCTTCGGTTGCTCCCCGCAATTCCCTAAAATGAAGCCAGAGATGTCTTCAATTCATAATCTTTTTAGTTAAGTATGCCCACAACTGTTGGCGATGTGATGAGCCGTGACCCAGTAACGGTCAAGCCAGAAACCCCGCTGGGAGAAGCCATTAAAATTCTGGCCGATCGACGTATTAGCGGTCTCCCCGTTGTAGACGACCATGGCAAACTCATCGGAGTGATCTCAGAAACTGACATGATGTGGCAAGAAACGGGAGCTACCCCACCTGCCTACATCATGCTGCTCGATAGCGTTATTTATCTCGAAAACCCAGCCCGATATGAGCGGGAGCTGCACAAGGCTCTGGGGCAAACGGTTGGCGAAGTCATGACCAAAGATCCAGTGACTGTCTACCCCGAGAAGCCCCTCCGAGAAGCCGCTTCGATGATGACTGAGCGCCAAATTCATCGCCTGCCCGTGTTAGATCAGGCGGGTCAGGTCATTGGAGTTCTAACCCGAGGTGACATCATCCGGTTTATGGCGGCCAGCCAAGAGTAGGGGCAGCCTCTAGAGTTTGAGCTTCAAATCTTTGGTTTAGTAGAGGTCAGTAGCGGAAGGTGCAGGGGCAAGCTCCTCGTTTTCCGGTTGTTTCTGGTGTTTTAACTTTTTTCATTAATAATTAAAGAGATCTGTAAAAAATGAGTGTTACTCCTGAATCCGTTCGAGAATTGCTCAATTCAGAAGATTTTGGTCAACGCTTAAGTGCAGTCAATCAGTTTCGTCAGCTTGATCCGGCGATCGCCTTTGACCTCGTTCAAGTCGCAATCCAAGACGCCAACGCCCGTGTTCGCTATTCCGCAGTCAGCCAGCTTGCCAACCTGGGCCAACAAGATCCAAACCTTTCCTTGAACCTGCTGCGGACCTATCTGCAAGATCCAGAACCCGATGTGCAGGCTGTTGCCGCCGATGCGATTGGTGCTCTCCATCTCAAAGAAGCTTTTGAAGATCTACAGCAGCTCTATCACAGCACATCTGAGTGGCTTGTTCAGTTCAGTATTATTGCGGCTTTGGGCGAACTGGGTGATCCGCGCTCGTTTGAGCTGTTGCAATCTGCACTTGACTCAGACAACGAGTTGGTGAAAACTGCTGCTGTGGGTTCTTTGGGCGAATTGGGTGATCCGCGTGCCTTGCCGCTGTTGATTCCCTATGCGTCGGATCAAGATTGGCAAATTCGCTATCGGGTCGTGCAGGCGCTTAGCCGTCTCGAAGGTCCGGAGGCCCGAGCCGCTCTAGAAACCTTGTCTCGGGACGAGGTAGAGCCCGTTGCCCAGGAAGCCAAAACTCACCTCTAGTCTTCTCGCCTAGTCTTTTCCCATAGTCTTCTCGCAAACAGCACTCCTCTCGCAATCAGTGCTTTTCCCAATCTGCTTCCTGCGGATGGCCTATGACCGATCGAGAACACCCGATCGGGAGTTGCCTGGGTACTGTTGCTGAAACAAACGTTTTAGGTTTGAATATCTCTGGCAGGCGATCGCCCGGATCAGTAAATCCAAGGCGATCGCCTATTTTAATCGCCATCTCCCTTTTGAGCCCCAAAACTCCTGCCCTGATGGGGATACTGAGAGCCCTTTGTCGCTCCAGTTCATGAATAGTTTGTATTCCATCGGACAATTTTAAAGAACAGGTAAACAATGCTACTTCTCAGATGACAGCCCCCACTCCTGTCGGTAGTATCAATACATAGACAGCCAACTGTTCTAAAGCACCTACGCCCCTTAAAGTCTAATGAAATTAATTTGGTCTTTAAGTGAAATTACGGTTCGGTCTTGTCATATATGTGCAGGGTTGCTTTCAGTTGTTAGATGTGACCGTTCTCCAACAGGGGTACCGGAATGGCGGGTCATCCCTCTCCGCACCTGAGTTTGGAAGAACCTACATGCCCCACATGGGTTCTTCCAAGCTGACACATTCACCTGATTCTTCTCGTTTTCCTAGTCTTTCGTTTTTCTCGCTTTGTACCCCCAAAGCTAACAACCGTTCATGGCTGCGGCATTCAGGCCACATCTTTTCAATCTTTCAACAGGAGTTTTCAATGAATCTCACCCAAAAATCTGTATCTTTCGGGGCTAGCCTTCTTGCTGGAAGCTTGGTTGCGCTCTCTGTCAGTCCCGCTCAAGCCGCAACCCTCACCGCTAGCGATGTCGTAGGTGCAGGCTGCGTTGGGCAAGCTAGCTGCTCTGTAAATGGGTTTGGTCTGTCTGTTCAACAGCCTTCCGGCTATCTGATGACCCAAAAAACAGTGGGTGGCGTCTTGGGAATTGGTGTCTCTCGTGACGGAAGCAGTGGCCCCAAGAGTAGCGATCCGTCTCAGGGTGAAATCGATTTCGGCGAGATTCTGGGCATCAACTTTGCTCCCAGCGTTGTGAAGTCGCTCGACCTCAGCTTCCTGTATCGTCCTGGCGTTTACAACGATAAGGTATTTGAGATTGCCCAAGTTTTCGTTGGTGATCTAATCGGAAGCTTGACCGTAACTGGCTCCAACACTGCGACTTGGAGCTTGGGTGGCGTAGTTCAAAACCTTTCTCCTTCCAATAACAAAGCTGGTGGTTCTTACCGGATTGTGAATCCCTTTGGTGACATGGTGGTGTCTGGCTTTAGCCTCACCCCCCAAAGAAACCAAGACAAGAACGGTAACACGCCTCTTGACTTCACAAACTCCGACTTCACTTTTTCGGGTGTAGAAACAGCGCCAGTGCCTGAGCCTGCAACAACTGCAGCGCTCCTAGGGATTGCAGCTGCTTCTGGTCTAGGACTGCGTCGCCGCAAGCAAACTGCATAGGCCTTGCTTTAACTAGGTCTTGCTTTAACTAAGTGGATTGGGGGCGATCGCTCCCATCCCTGATATAGAAGCATAGGGAGCCCCTTGTCAGGCTCCCTTCTTTTTCAAGAGCGCTTTGCTGGGGTGCTAGTTTTTTCAACTTGAGCAACACAACTTGAGCAACATTATTCGTGACTCATGCTTCTACCCATTATTGGTAAAGTTAGCACCCCAAATCGCTGCATGTCTAAACCGTTGCGAGTTGCCTTTCTCCTAGCCGATCTGACAGGTGGCGGACTAGAACGTGTAGTCCTCAATCTGCTCAAGTCTTTGGTTTCCCACGATCTGGCTGTTGATTTGGTAGTCGCGAAAGCACAAGGCTCTTTTCTGGATGACGTTCCCCTAGGCGTCCGAGTCATTGATCTGCAAACCCCAATTGACTCTCGCACCCGGCAGGCGATCAAGGTCATTCCCCCGATGGTGCGCTATTTGCGTCGAGAGCGGCCCAATGCGTTGATTTCCAATTTGGCCTCTGTCAATGCCGTTGCCGTTGTCGCTAAAGCTCTAGCTGGCATTCCTCTACAGCTGGCCTTGGTTGAGCACAACCTGATTGTCCAAAATAATCCTAACCAAGAACCTGCTTTTCCAGCGCTCATGCATCTGATGCGCTGGCTGTATCCCCAAGCCGATGCCATCGTCGCCGTTTCACAAGGCATCGCTCAACGCTTCGAGACTGACCTGAAGCTCAAGCAAGGCACGATTCAGGTGATCCACAATCCTGTGGTAGACGATAGCTTATGGTTGCAGGCGCAGGCTCCCATCGATCACCCGTGGTTTCAGCCCGACCAACCCCCCGTCTTTCTAACGGCAGGGCGGTTTGTGCATCAGAAAGATTATGCCCTGCTGTTGCAATCCTTTGCACAGCTCCAAACGCAATCTGCCGCTCGCCTACTCATTCTAGGAGACGGCCCTCTACGTTCCAAGCTGCAAGCGCAGGTGGCTGAGTTGGGCTTGGCGGATCGCGTGGCAATGCCTGGATTTAGCAAAAATCCCTATGCCTACATGAGTCGTGCGGCAGCGTTTGTTTTATCCTCGCGTTGGGAAGGGCTGCCCACGGTTTTGATCGAAGCCCTTGCCTGTGGTTGTAATGTGATTTCCACAGATTGTCCCTATGGCCCTGATGAAATTTTGGAGGGCGGTCGATATGGGCGGTTGGTGCCCGTAGCCAATGCTGCTGCGTTGGCAGTTGCGATGCAGCAAACCCTAGAAGAACCGATTGCACCAGACATTTTGAGGAATCGCGCCCAAGACTTTGGTTGCGATCGCTCGGCACAACAGTATCTGAAATTGATAGGAAAGTTGACGGCAACTGAAGCCGGAGTTGGCGTTGCTTAGGTCCGCTCTATCCCGCTAGGAGACTGGCAGGGGGCGATCGCGGCCTTCAAGGAGCCGGAGAGGGGTATGTTAACATTAAAGTTAGGTAGTCCGGTAAGGCTGACTAGGAGTGGCTCTCGCTTAACGAGGGCCAAAATCTAAGGGCAACAAGACTTTGTGCAGAAGTCGCAATGCCCAAGATTGATCTCTAGCGCGCTAGTCCGGCTTAGTTGCCTGGAGTCGGAAGGATGCCTGATTCATTCATCCACGAATTGTGAGGTGTTCTGCGTGATTGCTATCTCACTCCGTCCGACTGGGCGAAAGTGGTACACCGTTAGCTTTGCCTCCACCCTTCACCTGTGCCCCGTTCTGGACCTGTTGCTTATGGATGTGCCAGGTCGGTGGCGGGCAGAGGTGCGGCTAGGGTTGCAGGAAGCGCTGGTAAATGCTGCAAAGCATGGAAACAATCTAGACCCTACCAAGACTGTCTTGGTTGAGTTTTACAGCGTTGAAGGACAATATTGGTGGATTATCACCGATCAGGGCGTAGGATTTATCCCATCTTGTTCTCGCGAGCTAGACTGTAAGCCTCATCTGCATGAAGTGGAAGAATGCGGTCGAGGGTTATACATTCTGCACCAAATTTTTGATCAGGTTCATTGGAATCAGCAAGGGACAGAGCTAAGGCTTTGTAAGCAGGTGAAGCGCAATCGGGCTAGGCTTCCTCTGCTTTCTTAGTTTGAAGCTTTTTTTCCTGTGGGGAGATGCAGGTCGGAATGCTGAAGATGCCACTGCTGCAGGGCTGATTGGTGAATGTCTCGCCAGGGAAGTCCAGACTGTTGGGCCAAATGGGCACAGTCTTCATATTCGGGTTGAATGTTGGCGATCGCCCCTCCCTGGCTCCATCGAGCCACCTTAACCCGCACCGATCCTTGTTTAAGCTCCACCGTGTGAAACTCGCGGGGCAGGATAGAGCGCTGCTGTAGAGCGTGCCGAACACCTAGGGTTGTGGTTTCTCTAAATAAAATAGTTTCGCAGTCTTCTACTCGTTCTGGAGGGCAGATCACTGTCAGCAAAATTCCGGGTCGCGACTTCTTCATGCCGATCGCCTGCGTAAAAACATCGACAGCTCCAGCTGCAAACAAGGCTTCAAACACATAGCCAATGGCTTGGGGGTTGAGGTCATCTAGCTGGGTTTCTAGAACGGCGATCGCCTCTTGATTCATCTCCGGTTCTGCCACTGAGCCAGGATGAGGCTCGGGATGAGGCTCGGAATGGAAGTGATGGCCTTTCTGGTGATGGGCTTGGCTGTGAGGGTCTGGATTATGATGAGCTTCACCATGATGGGCTTGACCGTGATGAGCTTGACCGTGATGAGCTTTACTATGATGGGTTTGGCTTTGATGAAGACTGGTTCGAGGGGTTCCCTCCCCAATCCATAGGCGCAGGATATTGGGCAACGAAAGATCCTGAGAGCCAGCGCCTAACCCCACCTGATACAGCGTCATGGGGGGTGGTGGGCCAAATTGGGTGGCGAGGGTGGTGGCGATCGCCGCGCCAGTCGGTGTCACCAACTCTCGATCAATCCCATTGCTGTAAATTGGCACCTGCCGCATTTCCCAGAGCTTGAGCACCGCTGGGGCCGGAACGGGCAAACGACCATGCGCCGCTCGAACCGTTCCGCCTCCTGTGGGTAAAGCTGAACAGTAAAGATGTTCAACGCCTAGCCAGTCTAGGCCGAGACAAGTGCCGACAATGTCAACAATCGCATCCGTTGCGCCGACCTCATGAAAATGAACCTGCTCAGGAGGAATCCCGTGAACAGCGGCCTCAGCTGCAGCGAGTTGGCGAAAGACGGCGAGACTCCAAGCTTCGGCCCGAGGCGGTAAATCCGCAGATTGAATCAGCGCCTCTATCTCCGGAAGGTGTCGAGTGCCCTGCTCATGGTTATCGTCATGGTTATGGTCATGGTTAGGGTTAGGGTTAGGGTCAGGGTCAGGGTCAGGGTCAGACCCATGCACGCTACCGTTTGGTTTAGACGCAGTGAGCGGTTTAGACGCAGTGAGCAACTCGACATGCACCTTAGTGGCTTGCTGGCCATTGCGGTGAACGAGTTCTGAACGGAGTCGATATTCTTTTGAGAGGCCTAGGCGTCCCAGTTGCTCGATCAGGTAGGCTAAAGGAACGCCCGCATGGACAAGGGCTCCCAGGCACATGTCTCCGGCTAGCCCCGTGGGACACTCTAAGTATGCAAGCTTTGCCATAGTTGCAAGACCGTTCGATAAAATTCAGCAGTTCAGATCACAAACTTCAAACTACTCCAACATTCCCGCGTATTCTCTTGCAATCTAGATAACATCATCATGGCAATCGTCTATCAAATTCATCCGGATACCCCCCAACAGCGTCGAATAGAAGAAATTAGGGATGCACTACGGGGCGGGGCAATCATGCTATATCCAACGGATACAGTCTATGCGATCGGCTGCGATCTTAATGACAAGTCGGCAGTAGAGCGAGTCAAAGCGATCAAACAGCTTTCCAGCGACAAACCCCTCACGTTTCTCTGCTCCTCACTATCTAACATCGCGAGCTACGCACAAGTCAGCAACAGCGGCTATAAGCTCATCAAGCGGCTCATTCCTGGACCTTACACATTTTTGTTGCCGTCTACGAAGCTGGTTCCTCGGCTGGTGCTGAATCCTAAACGCAAAACAACGGGTATTCGGGTGCCCAAAAATGCCATCTGTCAGGCGCTTTTGCAAACCTTGGGTAATCCAATCATTTCGACCTCAGCGCTGACCGTGCTAGAGGAGCAATCGACGCGACCCGACCAGGCCGAGTTGTTTGATCACTTTGAGAAGCAGGTTGATGTGATCATTGATGACGAGTCTTCGATGCAGTATCAGGTTTCCACGGTGCTGGATCTGACCGCTGCGGAACCTCAAATCATTCGTCGGGGTCTAGGATGGGAGGAGGCTGCAAACTGGGCAAGTGTCGCAGCTACTTGACGAACCAGCTATTTGACAAACCAGTTGTTTGCCAAACCAGTTGTTTGCCAAACCAGTTAGGTGATTGTCACTCTGCAAAATCACTGAGGGGCCTAAGTCACTCTACAACAATCAGGCTTGGTGGAAAAGCATGTATTGCTGATCGGGTAAGGCGTTGGGGCTCTAAGTAGGGGGCGATCGCCCTCCCGATTGAGTCTATGTTCGGGAGGGGGCCAAAGGTTGATTGTCAGACTGACACAACCAAAGCCCTAGAGATAGCTGGAGTTGCCTACAGTTTGATTGTAGCTAGCTAGAGCAGCGGCATTGAACTTCGCCCTGTTCAAGTTGCCCGACAACCCGCTAATGTGCATCACCGAAGGTCTACCATGAACGTCGAACCTGCATCTTTCTCTGGTTCCCTCAACCAGCCTGGAAGTCAGTCCCCCCTGCGCTCCAATCCAGAATTACAGTCTGATGGGCAGCATCCTTCTCCTGTTCAGCCTGCTCCTAGTGATTCTTCTGCCCCAGCCAATGCTCGGCTTGTCCAGATCTTGCTGGGCGAACTCAAGGCAGAATTGCATACCATTTCTGCGGGTGCTGACGCGCTGATCCAGCGAATTGTTCGAGAAGTTGAACGGGTCTGTAGCAAGAGCGATCGCATTCAGCTTTCAGGCCAGATTCCCACCTGGCACCTCACGCTAGCGCGCCACCGTCTGCAAAAGTGCCTTAGCTATTATCGGCTTGGTTCCCGCAAGGGCCGGGTTGAGCTTCATAGCCATCTCAGCACAATGGTCTATCGCCAGATTGCACCCGCACAGGCTCATTTGGGATTTGCGGGTCGCTATAGCTTGATTGAAGATTTCTTACAGGGCTTTTACATTGAATCGCTGCGAGCCTTCCGGCGAGAAAATGAGCTGGGGGAAGACTATAGCCCTCGGACTCGGCTAGAACTCTCTGAATATTTAGCCTTTAGCGAACATTATGCTAAGCGGCGAATTGGCTTGCCGGGGCGGCGAAATCAACAGTTGATTATTTTGCGGGCTCAAGGATTTGCGCGTCGTCAACCCCAAGAAACGGCGCTCGACATTGAGATGGCCGTTGAATCGGGTAAGGGAGAGGATGCCGAAATTCATAGCCGTTCTCCTTTGATGCAGCAGATCCGGGAGCAAATGGTGGCGGATGCGGTTGATCCGGCGGAATCGGTGTTGCGCGATCGCGTCATTAGTGAACTAGTGGACTACCTGAAGGCGCAAGATCAATCCGACTGCATCGACTATCTGGCGCTAAAGCTAGAAGATCTGCCAGCTCCAGAAATTGATGAAATCTTAGGACTGTCGGCCCGTCAGCGGGATTATCTACAGCAGCGGTTTAAGTATCACGTCGAAAAATTTGCCCGTTCTCATCGCTGGCAGCTTGTCCATCAGTGGCTAGGGGCTGACTTAGACCAAAATTTGGGCATGCCTCAGCAGCAGTGGGAACAGTTTGTGCAACAGTTGCCCGCCGATCAGCAAATGTTATTGCAGATGAAAGGTCAGCAGGCGAGCGATCGCGACATTGCTACCGCTCTCAAATGTACCCCCAAGCAGGTTCATAAGCGCTGGGTTCGTCTTTTAGACTTGGCATGGCAATCGCGCAACACCAGCAGCGAGCGGTAAACCTTCTGGGCCGCAGGGAATAATCTAGCTTTCAGCCTCATTCGTCGGCACCCCCACATCAGCAACCCGATTTAATTGTCGCTTATGATGTGAGCAGTCGCACTATCACCTACAAAGGAGATGCTTTGGGGGTGAACAGCTACATAGATCCTATCCCCGACTTCTCGTCCTATGTCTGAGTGCAATCTCACAGCGTCTTCAACCTTTGCTGATTTGGAAGCGCCCCTCCGTTTGCTCATGGTTGAGGATTCTTCGGTAGACGCTGCTCTGATCGCTTTGACTCTAAAGAAGGCGGGCGTCAGGTTTACCTATGATATTGCCGTGACGATTGCTGATTGTCAGCACTATCTCCAGCAATCAGTCTACGATGTGGTTCTCTCGGACTATCGCTTGCCTGGATTTACGGCTTACCAAACGCTCCAACTCCTGCAATCTTCACAGCAAGACATTCCACTGATCTTGGTGACTGGAACGCTGGGGGAAGAGGCAGCTGTAGAGTGTATTAAGGCCGGAATGACGGACTATGTGTTGAAGGATCGGCTCTGGCGGTTGCCGATGGTGTTGGCGCGATCGCTCGACGAATTTGTGTTGCGACGGCAGCAACAGGCCGCGATCGCCCAGATGCAACAGCAAGCTCAGCGCGATATGCTCCTGAGTCGCATTGTGCAGACCATGCGGGGTACCTTGGTCTTAGAGGAGGTGCTACAAACCACTGCTGATTTGCTGCATGAAACCCTTCAGGTCAGTCGGTGTTCGATTTTTCGTCCCGATGGCGATCGCAACATCAGCATTGAGTATGTGAGTCACACCACGCCCGAACGCGAACATTTGCTTGGCATCCAGTGCGACTTCTTCAACTACTATCAGCCCCAACTCCAAGCCGGCAACCCCCTGGTACTCAACAGCATTGATCAGGCTTTGCCCTTAGAGGTGCGGAGGGTGGCGGAGCAGTTCAACATTCGGGCCATTGCGATTACACCGCTGATTTATCAAGACCAGCAGTTGGGTGGGATTTGTCTACATCAGTGCGATCGCGCGCGGGGCTGGACTTCAGAAGAAATCGATTTGGTGCAAGCGATCGCTGATCAATGTGCGATCGCCATCCATCAGGCTCAGTTGTTTGAGCAAGTGCAGCAGCAGGCCCAACGGGAACAACTTCTCAACCAAATCCTGCAAGCATTAAACTCCAAATTGGAGCCAGAGCACATCTTACAAGAGATTGTTAGGCTGACGGGAGAATGCTTTCAGGTCGATCGGGTCGCTATTTTTGCATTGGAAGCTGACTATATTCATGTCCTAAAAGAATGGCGAGCCCATGAGCAAATTAGTTCGGTTCTAGACAGTAAAGAGCCGATTTTGACCTGGATCGATTTGGTTGGCTCCCTCGAACAGCTCACGCAACAGCGGGTCTTTCATGCCCCCAATCTGCTCAGTCTGGAGCATCCCCCAGCGCGAAAGGCGCACCTAGAGAAGCATCGTACCCGGTCCTTGCTCAGCGTTAATATCTCGATTCGCGATCAGTTTTTTGGCGGATTGAGCCTAAGTACCGTGACCCATCGCCGCACCTTTACAGACGATGAAATTCACTTGCTAGAACGGATTGCAGATCAGACGGCGATCGCTCTCTACAATGCCCAAAGCTACGAGCGTCTGGAGTTATTGGTACAACAGCGGACCCAAGAGCTAGAGCGCGAGAAACTGCTATCCGAGTCGGCCAATCGCTCTAAGAGTGAGTTTTTGACCCACATGAGCCATGAGCTGCGGACGCCGCTAACTGGAATTTTGGGGTTCTCCAGCTTGCTCCTCAAACAGGTGTTTGGCCCCCTCAACAGCAAGCAGCAGCAATATATTGAGGGAATCGCTTCCTGTGGAGAACACCTGCTCGATCTGATCAACGATTTGCTCGACCTCTCCAAAATTGAGGCGGGTAAAGAAGAGTTGGTTCTGGAAACCGTCGTCGTCGAAGAAGTGTGCGACGCTGGAACGGCAATGGTCCGTGAGATGGCGAGCAATCGGGGGTTGCAGCTTGGTCTGCGGATTCAGCCCAATGTGACTTGTTGTACGGCTGACAAGCGACGCCTGAAGCAGATTTTGTTTAATTTGCTGTCCAATGCGGTCAAGTTTACGGAGGCGGGTTCCGTCCGTTTAGAGGTGAGCCAAACCGCAGACAAGATTTTTTTTTCAGTGATCGATACGGGTATTGGCATCAGTGAAGCGGATCAGGCCAAACTCTTTCAGTCGTTTCAGCAGTTGGATGGCGGCCTTGATCGCAAATATGAAGGCACCGGACTGGGGTTGTCTCTAGCCCGAAAGCTCGCCCAACTCCACGGGGGCAACATTACCGTTACCTCCGAAGTAGGGCAAGGTAGCTGTTTTACGGTGGAGTTGCCGCTGGATAAAGCTGAAGGTTAGAAGTGCTGAAAGCCTTGCTGTAGCGTCAAAAATTCAGTGGGAAACGCAGCGGTTGAATCGGATAAGACTACGGTTGGATTTGAGGTGATCCGACCGATGAGGGCTGCTCCAGGAAGCTGGGCTGCTACTTGCTGAGCGATCGCCTCTGGCAAACAAAGCACCAGTTCAAAATCTTCTCCACCATACAAAACCCACTCCCAGAGCTGTTCAGGCTTAACCCATTGCTCTAGCCCAGTGGGGATAGGAATTTGACCGCGATCTAACTGGGCACCCACGCCGCTAGCCCGACAGATCTGTAGGACGGCATCGGCCAAGCCATCGCTACTATCCATTCCAGCCACTCTAAATCCGCCAGGTTCCGGTTTAGATCGTGATTGAGATAATAGGGATTGAGATAATGATGTAAACGTTTGCCAAACCAGCGGGATGACATCCAGCCGAGGTTGGGGGCGCTGATGGGCCTGAATTAAGCTCTGACGGGTCGTTTCTGACAGGATTTTCCCTTCTTCTGGGTGCAACAGCAACTCCAAGCCTGCCCTAGATGCGCCATGAAGGCCAGTGATGAGAATGGCATCTCCTGGCTGAGCGGTAGAACGTAGAATGGTGCGATCGCCCGCCACCTGCCCAAATGCTGTAATGGCCACCGTCACCACAGAAGACCGACAAACATCCCCCCCAACGATGGCTGTTCCATGCGGCTGGAGACAGTCCACCATGCCTTGATAGAGTTGCTCAATCCAGGCGATCGCCAGATCTCCAGGCACACTCAGCCCCACCGTGATCCCTAGCGGCACCGCACCCATCGCCGCCAAATCTGACAAATTGGCCGCAGCGGCCCGCCAGCCAACATCCTGAGGCGAAGTGGTGGCATCGCTAAAATGCACCCCATCGACTAAGACATCTGTAGTGACGACGAGCGATCGCCCCGGTGACACAACCAACACCGCCGCATCATCTCCCACAACACCCGGTGGACAAAACTTTTGGAGACGCTGCAAGACACCCTGCTCGCCTAGATCTGCAACAGTTAAACCAGATTGGGCCGACATGATGATGGGGGTAAGGGTGAGGGTAAGGGTAAGGAGAAATAGAGGTTCGTTACGTCTCGCTCCTAACGAAAAATGGGGCAAAAAATGGGGCATACATGCGGTACACCCCATCTGAAAGTTGGAAAATTAACCTACGCGGCGGCGGGGAGCACCAGATTTTCGGCTCCTTTGACCACACGGGCAGACTCAATCTTGTCGCCCTGCTTGAGCTTGCCCAAAACCTCTTTATTGTCAGTCACATAGCCAAACACGGCATAGCGACCATCCAGCAGATTCAATCCGGCGGGTGTCAGCTCTGGCTCAAAGAGGAAGAAGAAAAACTGAGACGATCCACCATTGGCGTTGTCTCCTGGACGGGCCATCCCCAACGTGCCATAGGCCGAGAACGGCAGCACTGGCCGATCTAAATAGCGTCCGGCAGCTTCTAGAGTAGTGCCATAGGTCGGTTCGGAATCACCATCCACAAGCACTTCCATCGGAATCGCCCGATATTCTCCCGTCTGTGGATCAATGAAGCCCTCTTCTGGCCCCGGCGGATCGCCAACCTGCACTACGTAGAAGTCTTCGGCGCGGGTAAACTCTAACCCGTCATAGAAACCCCGCTGTACCAGATCGACAAAGTTGCCTGCCGTCACCGGAGCGCTGTAGCCATCTACCACAGCAGTGACAGTTCCTTTGCTGGTCTCAAACTCAATGGTGGCGCGTCCTTTGAGCTGAGGCAGGTTGCTGTATGCCTGCGGCACCTCAAAGGGAAATGCCTCGACCATCAGTTCTTCGAGTTGGCCGATGGCTTCGAGCATTTCGCCCCGTTTGGTCCAGATCCCTTCTTTGTCTTTGGCCTCAACATCAGTGCGAATTTCGTCGAGGTCGGCCTTGAGTTGGGCCATCAGAGCCTCTGCTGCGGGCTTCCGGCTCTCAGGGATGCTGTCGAGAAGCTGTTCGGGCCGAGAGGTCAAAACGCGATCAACCTGCGTTAGGTTGCTGTTGATCGAGCTTAAGCGGCGTCTAGCTCGGAGCGGCTCAGAAATGTCTTCTAGGTTATGTTGAATTTGTCGGACGGCTTCGTTATCGATCGGTAGCGCATATCGCAGCAGCGCTTTACCGTCGGTAATCGCGTTTCCTGGGGGGAGCGAGCTAATCAAAACGTCGGCGATCGCCGGAGCCGTTCCTCCAGCATTCCATCCTGCCGACAGGAGGGTTAACAACAGCGTCAAAATCCCAGTTTTGATCCAGCGCTTAAGAATATCAGTCATTGAATTATTAAAAAAGTGGTGCAACATAGCGTCATCTCGAGACATTCTGACCCGATGCTTGGGTGAGTTTCGCCTCACAATTGGCGCGGGAGCCTTTGTTTAATCTTGCCACAGGCTGACGTATGCAAGACTTTCAGATCCATCGATAGATTTTGGAGCAAGACTGGCTAGAGACACCCCCGAGAGCGGTACAATAAATTGCCGATTGTTCTCCCCAGACACAAGATTCATGATTTCCAGTAACGACTTTCGCACAGGTGTCAGTATTGAACTAGATGGTTCTGTGTGGCGCGTGGTCGAATTTCTCCACGTTAAACCGGGCAAGGGATCTGCCTTCGTGCGAACGAAACTGAAAAATGTGCAGACTGGTAGCCAGCTAGAGCGGACTTTCCGAGCCGGTGAAACGGTGCCTCAAGCCACTCTCGAAAAGAGCGTGATGCAGTACACCTATAAGGAAGGCGATCAGTTTGTTTTCATGGATATGGAAACTTACGAAGAAAGCCGCTTAAGCGCTGACGAGATTGGTAGCCGCGTCAAGTACATCAAAGAAGGGATGGAAGTCAACGTCGTCCGCTGGCAGGAGCGGATTATGGAGGTAGAAATTCCTAACTCGGTGACTTTGGAAGTGACAGAAACCGATCCGGGTGTCAAGGGAGATACGGCAACGGGCGGCACAAAGCCTGCCATCGTGGAAACCGGAGCCCAGGTGATGGTACCTCTGTTTATTACAGTGGGAGAGCGAATCAAGATTGATACTCGCGACGATAGCTACCAGGGCCGCGAATCGAGTTGAGACATCGAGTTGAGCCTCTGCAACTCTGGCTGGTTTCTGCTGTCGGCTGATGGCTACAGGTTAAAACAAGTTATTAATTAGGCTATACAAACTGTGGAACTGGATTTTCAGGAGCTTCGTGATCTGTTAGCGGTTCTCAATCAGACCGATATTGCGGAGTTGACCTTAAAAAGCGATGAGTTTGAGCTAACTGTGCGTAAGGGGATTCGGGCTGGCGATCGCCCTGCAGGTGCGGAGTCTGCAGGAACTGAAAGTATTGAGCCACCCGTGATCTTGCCTGCGCCAGCCCCAGCGCTCGCGGCTCCTCCTCCCACGACTCCTCCATCTGCGGCTCCTCCCACTGTCGATGTCAAGTCCGTTGAGGTGATTTCGCCGATGGTGGGCACCTTTTATCGGTCGCCAGCCCCCGACGAACCTCCCTATGTAGAAGTGGGCGATCGCATCCGAACGGGGCAAGCCGTTTGTATCATCGAAGCCATGAAGCTGATGAATGAACTGGAGTCAGAAGTCTCTGGAGAAATCCTAGAAATCTTAGTAGAAAATGGCCAACCTGTTGAGTATGGCCAACCGTTGATGCGGGTGCGATCTGAATAATGGTCTGAATAATTAGGGGCCAATTAGGGGGTGAGGGGTGAAGAACTGCTTTGAATAAACCCCCCGCCAAGTTAGCCTAGCGATAGACGGATCAGCAATTTTGCGATATTTGAGTGTGAATGCAGCTTAAGTTGCTCTGAGCTTCATCACAAAAAGGTGGATTTTACGGTCGTAGGGAGCAGAACCACTTCCTAGACTGAAGAAGCACAGCTCTCATCTCAGTCACTTCAGTCTCGTCGCAATGCTTCCCGATATTAACGCTTGGTTAGAGGAATCACAGGTGCCTTACACAGACTCTGTTATTGGTGCAGCGGTTTTTGACTTGAGCGGCTTACCCAAAGAATATTTCACGACCGCCGAAAGTAGTGATATTAGTTGGGTTCAGGCTATTTTTCAGGCACTAGGTCTACAATCGCTGCTGATGTCCTCCTTACGCCTAGACGGGTTCAACCACGCTACAGTACACGGCAAAATTTACTGCGCCGTTGTCGTCAGGCAGAAAGCTCGCTACATGGCGCTGCTCATTCAAAAAAATGACGTTGATGCGATCGCCGCTCCCCTGATTCAGTGGATGCAAAGTTTTGAGCCGAGCAGCCTAAAATCGACTCCCCGCTTCAGCACCGTTTAGCCACGAAGAACTGTCTAGCCACGAAAAATCTTGTCTAGAGTGAAAGACTGGGGCGATCGCAGCTTAACTCTAGATTATCTATATTTTTCTTTTTCAAGGGGTCTTTATCTTGGCCACGACATGATTGGGACCAAGATCAACTAATGATGATTCTAGGCTTCGTCGTGCGCTTGGTCGCTCTGGCCACCGGGGGAAGATTTGTAGAGGGCGTCTAGCTGCTCGCGAGCATCTTCTACAGAAATGGAGCGCATGACCAGGAAGGGTTCGTTGACCACGTTGCCCGATTCATCCAACAGCTCAGGATGGGTAGGACGACCTGAGCTATAGCGAGATTGAGCCCCACTGCCAGACTGAGATCGGTTGGGGTAGGTGCGAGACTCTGCGCCCAAGGTCATCAGGTTACGGATCAGGTTGCCAACCGCCAGGAAAGCCAGGATTGTGAAGGCGAGAATGTAAAGCAGATGTAGCATAGGTGGAATTCCCTCCGCGCCGAACAGTGGATTGAAAGGCCGAAAAGCGTTGTTTATTATAAAATTTTGCGAGCGAGAGTCGTCTTGTCAGCGATAGGTGAGCGAGGGGCAGCAGCGTTGGGCCTTCTCTCAGGTAACAGCTATCTATCTTCTAGTCTCTCAGATTTTTGGGTGTCCGTTCCAACTGAATTGGCGGAACTAGAACATTGGTCTAGGCGAAACCGCACGGCAACCTGCCAGCATTCTGTCACCAAGTTGTGCCAGGTCATCAAGATCGGTGTTTCAACGCCAACCTGTCCTCCAGTCGCAGACAGCAACATTTGAGCCGTCTGAACTTCTTGCTGGGCCTGCTGAACACGAGCGAGCAGATCGGCCTGACCCGCATTGCCCAAAAACTCGACGGGCTGTTCTTCTAGGAGAGTTCGCGATCGCTCGAACCAATATTGAAAATCATCCAGCAGTGGCTTCAGCAGCGTTTTCAGCAGCTCGGGCTCTGGCGGGTAATTGGGATCAAACATGTTTAATAAAAAGGGCGGCTAAACAACACAGCAATCACTAGCCTGTTGTAGTAATCTTAACGCGATTTACGTTTTGCAATAATATTTCATGGTTTTTTAATAATGATTTTGTGATAAAGGCCAGACAAAGATCAGATCGTGGCTGTCGAGGGGGCTAGTCTGAGCAAATTTGTAGCGATTTCTTGGCGCTTGTCTTGAGTCGCATCGGGCGATCGCTCGGTAAGATAGAGGCTGGAGAGCTGAAAAGAAGTTCGCGATTTATTGATTCAACCGATGCCCAACTCAGACGCTTCCTCTGCTGTGCAGCAACCTGAAAAAATCCATCTGCCTCGTACCAGTGAATCTGAGACCCTGAAAAAGATTCGCCATACGACTTCCCACGTGATGGCGATGGCCGTTCAAAAGCTCTTTCCAAAAGCGCAGGTGACGATTGGTCCCTGGATTGAGAACGGTTTTTACTACGATTTTGATAGCCCTGATTCGTTCACCGAGAAAGATCTAAAGGCCATCAAAAAAGAGATGGATAAGATTATTCGGCGCAAGCTGCCTGTGCAGCGGGAAGAACTCAGCCGAGAGGAAGCCAAGCGTCGCATTACCGAACTGGGCGAGCCTTACAAGCTAGAAATTTTGGAAGGTCTGGAAGATCCCATCACGATTTACCACTTGGGTGAAGAATGGTGGGATCTCTGTGCGGGGCCGCACGTTGAAACGACGGCAGATCTCAACCCCAAAGCCATTGATCTGGAAAGCGTTGCGGGTGCCTATTGGCGCGGAGACGAGACTAAGCAGCAGCTTCAGCGCATCTACGGCACCGCCTGGGAAACGCCAGAGCAGCTCGCGGAGTATAAGCGTCGTCGCGAAGAAGCCCTCAAGCGTGATCACCGCAGATTAGGCAAAGAGCTAGGTCTATTCATCTTTTCCGATCAGGTCGGGCCAGGGTTGCCGCTGTGGACGCCCAAAGGCACGATGCTGCGATCGCTCCTAGAAGACTTTTTGAAGCAAGAGCAGGTCAAGCGGGGCTATTTGCCCGTGGTGACGCCTCACATTGCGCGCGTAGATTTGTTTAAGGTGTCAGGACACTGGCAAAACTACAAAGAAGACATGTTCCCGATGATGGCCGACGATGAGGCCGCTCGTTTTGCCGAGCAGGGCTTTGCGCTGAAGCCAATGAACTGTCCTTTTCACATCCAGATCTATAAGAGTGAGCTGCGCTCTTATCGAGAACTGCCGATGCGTCTGTCAGAGTTTGGCACCGTTTACCGATATGAGCAGTCGGGAGAGCTGGGTGGACTGACGCGGGTGCGCGGGTTTACCGTCGATGACTCTCACCTATTTGTGAAGCCTGATCAGCTGGAGTCAGAGTTTCTCAGCGTCGTAGATCTGATTCTTTCGGTCTTTCGGAGTTTGCAGCTGCAAAACTTCAAAGCCCGTCTCAGCTTCCGCGATCCAGCTTCGGATAAGTACATTGGCTCAGATGAGATCTGGAACAAGGCCGAGAATGCGATTCGCCATGCGGCTGAAACGCTGGGCATGGAGTACTTCGAGGGCGTTGGAGAAGCAGCTTTCTATGGGCCAAAACTCGACTTTATCTTCCAGGATGCGCTGGATCGGGAATGGCAGCTAGGGACGGTTCAGGTAGACTACAATCTGCCAGAACGGTTTGACCTGGAATATGTGGCGGAAGATGGCTCTCGTCAACGGCCCGTGATGATCCATCGGGCTCCCTTTGGGTCGCTGGAGCGCCTGATCGGCATCTTGATCGAAGAATATGCCGGAGATTTTCCGCTGTGGCTGGCTCCGCTCCAAGTGCGACTGCTACCTGTTACGAATGAGTTTGCTGCCTTTGCCTACGAGGTAGTCAATCAGATGCGATCGCTCGGCATTCGGGCTGAGGTAGACAAAAGTGGAGAACGCCTCGGCAAAATGATTCGCAATGCGGAGAAGGAGAAGATTCCAGTGATGGCGGTGATTGGTGCGAAGGAAGTTGAGTCAAACGCGCTCAGCCTCCGGACGCGGGCATCGGGCGAACTGGGAGCTATTCCAGTCGAGCAGGTGCTGGAGAAAATGAAGGATGCGATCGCCAACTACGCCAACTTCTAGAGGTTGCTCCCGCATCCCCTCACCCCTTCTTTCGCCTGAGAGAAGGGGGCTTCGCTGTGTTGAAATATCCGATGCATGGGCCCGATGCATGGGATGATAGTGGGTCGATATATGTTGGATTGCGATCGGAGAATCAAGTTTCGTGGCTTCTACTTCTGCTGTCACTGTCACCGTTCCTGCGACAACGGCTAATCTGGGGCCGGGGTTTGACTGCCTGGGGGCAGCATTAACCTTATACAACCGCTTCCAGTTTTCTCTTTTAGAAGGAGGAATACCGGGAACGGTTGAGATTGCGGTGACAGGTGTAGAGCGCGATCGCGTCAGCACAGACGCCACCAATCTGGCTTATCAAGCTTTTGTCAGGCTCTATCAACATCTGGAAAAAACGCCACCCCCCGTTCAAATCGCGATTGAGTTAGGAGTGCCCTTGGCCAGAGGGCTGGGCAGCTCTGCAACGGCGATCGTGGGTGGATTGGTGGGTGCCAATCGGCTGGCCGGATCACCACTGAGTCTGGATGAAGTGATGGAGCTGGCGATCGCCCTAGAAGGCCATCCAGACAACGTCGTTCCGGCCCTGATTGGTGGCTGCCGTCTCGCCGCATCGGTTAACGAAACCAGCTGGAGCATCTGCGACATTCCCTGGCATCCAGATGTGGTACCTGTCGTGGCAATTCCTGACTTTGAGCTTTCGACCGCTGAGGCCCGTCGCGTATTGCCTGCTGATTACAGCCGCGCCGACGCTATTTTCAACATGGCCCATGTGGGTCTGCTGGTCCGAGCGCTCGAAGCTGGCAAAGCTGACTGGCTGAGAGCCGCATTGCAAGACCGCATTCATCAACCCTATCGGCAAACGCTGATCGCAGGCTTCAGGCAAGTCCAATCCGCCGCAGTCGAAGCAGGTGCCTACGGTCTGGTGATTAGTGGTGCAGGCCCAACCTTACTGGCGCTAGCCCATCCCGCTCAAACAGAAGCCGTTCAGACTGCAATGGCATCGACCTGGATCGAGCAGGGTATTCAGACTCAGGCCCATGTGTTGCAGCTGGATACTCAGGGCGCAGAGGTGGGTTAGCGATCGCCTAGACGTACGATTTGACACCGCCAAAAGTAACAAACTTTTTACAAAAAATTAGCTCAACTCATCTCAACACGGGGTGAGAGAGGACTTACTCCCGATAACAAAGATTTTTTTCTATGGGTTGTTGGGATATGTTTGTATACTTTCCATGCATTACGCTGAAAGTCTTATTTTTCAGTGGCTTGAGCCATTTTGACCTTCAAAACAGCATTAAAAAAATGTCATAACTTGATACGAGAGTTCACACTACTTAATAAAACTAAGTTACTATATTGCGTAAGTAAATATTCTCATTGACTAATCTCATTGCCTAGATTGTCTCACTGTTCACTTGGTCTGACAAAGAAAAATTCGGGGAATTTTCCCAGATCACAGCCTCTCTGTTGATTTTAGACTGACTCCTTCGCCTTGCACTTATATTGCTTCTTACTTTACACCAGAGTGTCTGTCATCTTTTAGTCCCCTGCTTTTGTTTCCCCCGCTTTTATTTCTTTGTGGATTGAGTTCAGGTTGCTTATCAGCTTTTTCACTTCAGCGGCCTGGATCCCCTTACCTCTACAACCTTCAGGTAGGCTCTCATGATGAGTACGCAATTTCCGTGGCTGACCGCCCTCATTCTCTTTCCGCTTTTGGCCGCGTTGCCCATTCCATTTTTGCCAGATCAAGAAGGCAAAACCGTCCGCTGGTATGCTCTGGGGGCCGGACTTCTGGAGTTTGGTCTGATTCTCTTCAGCTTTTTCAACCACTACAGCCTCCACAATCCTGAGTTTCAGATGGTCGAGCGCTACGCCTGGGTGCCGCAAATTGGCTTAGAGTGGTCAGTTGCAGTCGATGGCTTGTCCATGCCGCTGGTGTTGCTGTCGGGTCTAATTACGACGCTCGCGATTTTGGCAGCATGGCAGATTTCCCACAAACCCCGTCTGTTTTTCGTCTTGATTCTGGTCATTTACAGTGCTCAGATTGGCGTATTTGTCGCCCAAGACATGCTGATGTTCTTCCTGATGTGGGAGCTGGAGCTGGTTCCGGTCTACCTTCTGATCTCAATTTGGGGTGGACAAAACCGCCTCTACGCGGCGACCAAGTTCATTCTCTACACCGCCGTTGGTTCACTGTTTATCCTGCTGGCCGCCTTTGCAATGGCCTTCTACGGCGATGTGACGACCTTTAATCTGCAAGAGCTAGCCGCCAAGGATTACTCATTACCATTCGAGCTGTCGCTTTATGCGGCGCTGTTGATTGCCTTTGGTGTCAAGCTACCGATTTTTCCCTTCCACACCTGGTTGCCTGATGCTCACGGTGAAGCTCCGGCTCCAGTTTCCATGATTTTGGCGGGCGTGCTGCTCAAGATGGCTGGCTACGCTCTGATTCGCATGAACATTGAAATGTTGCCCAACGCTCATGCCTATTTCGCTCCAGTGTTGGCCATTCTGGGAGTTGTCAACATCATCTATGCGTCTCTGACTGCGTTTGCTCAAACCAATCTCAAGCGGCGGATGGCGTATTCCTCCATCGCCCACATGGGATTTGTGCTGATTGGAATTGCTTCCTTCACCACACTGGGAATGAGCGGTGCCATCTTGCAAATGGTTTCCCACGGTTTGATTGCAGCGACGCTGTTCTTCCTCTCTGGTGTTGCCTACGAGCGGACTCATACGCTGATGATGGACCGGATGGGCGGTATGGCCAAGCAAATGCCGATCGTGTTTACTCTATTTACAGCGGGTTCACTTGCCTCTCTGGCGCTGCCCGGTATGAGTGGATTTGTGGGTGAATTGACTGTGTTCTTGGGCTTCTCGACCAGCGATGCCTACAGCGCGACTTTCAAAGCAGGAATTGTGTTGCTAGCGGCAGTTGGGGTGATTCTCTCGCCCATCTATCTGCTGTCGATGCTGCGTCAGGTGTTTTACGGTCCTGAGAACTCTGAGCTTGTCGCTCAATATCGCTTGACCGACGTTCGTCCTCGCGAGGCGTTCATTGCGCTCTGCCTGTTGGTGCCCATCATCGCCATTGGGGTCTATCCTAAGCTGGCCACCCAAACCTATGATGTGAAGACGGTCGCGGTTGCCGCTCAAGCTCGAAATGTGTTGCCGCTGATCGCCCAACAGCCGTTGCGTTTACCGACGCCTGCCTTCATCGCTCCTCAGATTTTGGGTGCTGAGACGAAGGAGCTGGCGCAGCTACCTGACTAGAGCTTTAAGGCTTCGGCTACTCTAAACTGAAGTGATTAAGGTGCAGAAAGGGGCGCTCCGAGGTGCCCTTTTTTGTCGCTGTCATACATGTTTTTTCCGAACTGGATGGACTCCAAAAACCATGAAATTTCTATTTGCATTACTGATGGCTCCTGTGCTTGGTCTGACCAGTGTTTCTGCGGCATGGGCAGAGGTCCAAACTCAAGTGATTGAGTATCAACATGGAGATGTCATTTTAGAAGGATATCTGGCCTACGATGATGAAATTGAAGGCGATCGCCCCGGTATTCTAATCGTGCATGAGTGGTCCGGGCTGGGTGACTATGCGCGCAGTCGGGCGGAAGAACTGGCGGCGCTAGGCTATGTTGCCTTTGCGGTAGATATGTATGGTCAGGGCATCCGGCCTACCACAACTGAGGAGTCTGCTGCCCAGGCCACAATTTATCGGTCGGATCGGCAACTGATGCGCGATCGCGTCAGTGCAGGTCTAGAAGTTTTGCTCGATCAAGAAATGGTAGATCCTGAACGGGTTGCTGCTATCGGTTACTGCTTTGGTGGCGGCACAGTGCTAGAACTAGCTCGCAGTGGAGCCACCATTGCCGGAGTGGTGAGTTTTCACGGCAATTTAGATACGCCCGACCCTAGCGATGCTGAGAATATTGTGGCGAAGGTTTTGGTCTTGCATGGTGCAGACGATCCCTACGTCCCTGCCGAACAGGTTGAAGCCTTCCAAACCGAGATGCGAGAAGCTGAAGTCGATTGGCAGATGATTTCCTATGGAGGGGCTGTCCACAGCTTTACCAATCCAGAAGCAGGAGACGACCTATCCCAAGGCTCTGCCTATGATGAAGTAGCCGATCGCCGATCCTGGCAAGCCATGCACCAGTTCTTTAATGAGCTGTTCTAAACCCGATAAAGATCAACATCAGGTATTGAACCCGCAAAACGCAGCAATTGCAGCCCTATAGAATGTCCTGGATGAAAAGAACTCAATTAAGTTGAGTCACCCTTACTAGAAGCGGCATTGCTGATTCCAAGTATGAAGCGGTTTCGATCGCCTGTTCTACTCCTGTTTTAGCAACTTCTAGCAGTTTTTTCGACTGCTCCCACGCTTTTCGAGATTCCCTTACCTTCTCTACGATTTTTCGAAAAGTCACTTTGTGTTTTTGAATGGGTGGAAGGGGCGATCGCCCTCTCTGTCCCTGCCATACCTCATTCGATAGCGCGTCCATCGACACGAGCAGGTAAGTTTAAAGAGCAGCAGCCCAGCAACCTGAATGGTTTTGGCACGCAACCTCCTCTCATCCCAAGAGGAGGAATTTAGATGGCGCATGAGTATCGAGAATAATGAAATCACCTTTTGGTCGCACTCCGGAGACTAACGCCCAAACCATCCCCGCGAAAAGCTCAGGCCTAGGAACGTTTGGTGGAGTCTACACGCCATCAATTCTCACGATCCTGGGCGTTATCATGTATCTGCGCTTTGGGTGGGTTGTTGGTAACGTCGGCTTGCTAGGGACACTTTTAATAGTCACCTTATCCACAGCGATTACCTTACTAACATCCCTGTCAATCAGTGCGATCGCCACCGATCGAGTCGTGCGCGTCGGAGGTGCCTATTACATGATCAGCCGATCATTAGGCATCGAAACGGGGGGCGCAGTGGGAATCCCGCTTTACTTTGCCCAAGCCCTCTCTGTGGCTCTTTACACCATTGGTTTTGCCGAAAGTGTGGTGCAGACATTTGGCCATCTCAATCAGCTGTATGTTGCCCTCACTACCACCGTAGCCGTAGCGATCTTAGCCATCACCTCCGCCAGTCTTGCCATTCGGGCACAGTACATCATCATGGTGGCGATCGCCTTCTCCCTGGTGTCATTCGCCTTTGGCAGCCCCATCGAACCCACCCAAATCGAACTATGGGGCGCACCAGACCGCCTTTCAGAGCCGTTTTGGGGAGTCTTTGCCGTCTTTTTTCCAGCCGTAACCGGAATCATGGCTGGGGTAAACATGTCAGGGGACTTGCGCGACCCCACCCGTTCCATCCCTAAAGGCACTCTGGCCGCCGTCGGGACAGGATATTTGATTTACATGATCTTGCCCGTTCTTCTAGCAATGCGAGCAGACGCCACCACGCTCATTGCAGAACCTCTGATCATGCAACAGATGTCACGATGGGGTTGGGCAATTTTGCTAGGAGTTTGGGGAGCCACGCTCTCTAGTGCAATTGGCAGTATTTTGGGCGCTCCTCGAGTTTTGCAAGCATTAGCGAGAGATGGGGTTTTACCCCGTTGGATGAGCTTCCTCGGCACCGGGAGTGGGCAAGATGACGAACCTCGGATTGGTACGGCTGTCACCTTAGGGGTGGTGACGGCAGCAGTTTCGATTGGCGACTTAAATTTAATTGCCCCTGTGCTGACGATGTTCTTTCTCACCACCTACATGGTGTTGAATATCTCAGCTGGCATTGAGGGCTTTTTACAAAGTCCATCCTTCCGTCCTGCATTTCGGGTTCACTGGTCGCTGTCGATGCTGGGAGCGATTGGCTGCCTCGTCGTGATGTTTTTGATCAATGCCGTCGCAACAGTGGGGGCCGCTGTCATTGTTTTAGGGATTTACTTCTGGTTGCAGCAACGAGAACTCCGCTCGACGTGGGGAGATGTCCGACGCGGGATTTGGATGACGCTGTTGCGAACTGGAATCTTTCAGATTGGTCACCAACCAGATACCAAAAACTGGCGACCCCACATTCTTGTCCTCTCAGGAGCGCCAACCAAGCGCTGGTCTTTAATTGAGTTGGCAGACGCCCTCACCCACAACCGAGGATTGATCACTGTCTCTAGTGTCCTGCCGAGTGGTTCCCGTGATGTAGCTCAGCAGGCAACGATGGAAAAGACCATTCGGGAATATTTGGAGCGAAAGGGTGTACAAGCCTTGGTGCGACTAGTGACAGCGCCCAACCCCTTCGACGGTGCCCAGCGATTGGTAGAGGCTTACGGTTTAGGTCCTTTGGTGCCCAATACAATCCTATTGGGTGATAGTGAGGAAGCCTCTCATCGCGATCGCTACTGTCAAATGATTGCCGAGATTCATCGAGCAAAACGCAATGTCGTTATCTTTCGGGAAAACCCAGAACGTGGTTTTGGCACGCGCCGACGGATTGATGTCTGGTGGGGCGGTATGCAATCCAACGGAGGATTGATGTTGCTATTGGCCTATCTGCTGCGTACAGATTTTGACTGGCGCAATGCAGAGATTTATCTCAACTTAGTAGTTTCTGATCAAGCTGGGGCTGTTGCGGCACGGGCAAACCTTGAAAATTTGGTCAAACAGCTCCGGATTAGAGCCGTGCCACAGGTGTTGGTGGCAGAGGGGCGATCGTTTGATACGATCCTGCACGAGTCCTCACAGCAGGCAGACCTGGTATTTCTAGGTACGGCAACACCAGGAACCGATTTTGTTGAGTATTACGAACGCTTGCAGGCTCGTGCGGCAGGGCTTCCCACTACAGCGTTTGTGCTAGCGGCTTCTGACTTTGCCTTTGAAGATGTTTTGAGCGATCGCAGCTAACATCCAACCAATTCAAAGACTTTACCCAACCAGCAAGTGAGTTAAATCTATTACTTCATATTACTTCCGCACAGCTATCGAGAATTTTTGCTGAGGCACACTGGGGTGCATCTATTGAGCTTTCAGAAGATAACTTCTGCGTTAACTGGAACATGTGATACGGTTTTGCGCTGCGGATTTCCCCATAGTAGAAGGCTGCAAGCTTGATATCACCAGCTTAGGAACTCGTAAAAGTCCTGTAACCGTAGTCAAATTTAATTCGGTTATATTTGCTACATTTTGATGTCCAACTCAGGCAACGAATAACAAAATCATCAAGACTATGCTCGTTCTTTGAGCGCCTATGTCAAAGTGGAATCTTAACGATTTTTTTGATTTTTGCGATCGCCCTTCTGTTCTCCCCCACTGGAAATGGTTTTCGCTCCCAATCTTGCCCCGACTCTTTCGAGGCGTTCTTCAGAATTTACACAGTGATTTTCGATGAAGCAACTTAAATTTTTGTTCACAGCCCTCTTCGCCGCTGTTCTCTCCGTCTCTATGATGACAGCGTGCAACCCTGGCACCAATACGGCCGGCACGTCTGACCAAACTTTGGTGATGGCAACATCGGCTGACTATCCGCCCTACGAGTTTATTGACACCTCGGGTGGCAGCGAGGAAATCATTGGATTTGATATCGACATTGCGAACTACATCACCAGTGAGTTGGGTTACGACCTACAAATCAACAACATCGATTTCAACGGCTTGATTCCAGCGCTGCAAGCGGGTCGAGCTGACTTTGTCATGGCTGGCATGACGCCAACCGAAGAGCGGAGACAAAATGTTGACTTCTCAGACATTTATTACGAAGCCAAAAACACAATTGTGGCCCGACAAGGTAGCAACTTGATGGATGCCGCAGACCTAAGTGGCAAGCGAGTTGGCGTTCAGCTGGGTTCGATTCAGGAAAATGCAGCCAACGACATTGATGGTGCAAACGTTGTGCCGCTCAACCGCATCAACGAAATTGTACAAGAGGTAAAGGCAGGCCGGATTGATGCGGCCATCGTGGAAGACACCGTGGCGAAAGGCTACATCGCCAACAACCCCGACCTGGAGTTTAATACCATTCCCAACACAGAGGCGGCTGGCTCGGCGATCGCCTTCCCCAGAGAGTCAGAGCTGCTGGAGCCGTTCAATTCAATCCTGCAACAAATGCAGAGCAGCGGCCAAATTGAAGAACTGATTACCAAGTGGTTTGGGGACGAACAGCCCACCACCTAGAGGCACCTATTCGGCATGAACCTTAACTTTACTCAAATCCTGCCGTCCATTCCCTATATCTTGCAGGGACTGGTGATTACGCTGCAGTTTACGCTGCTCTCTGCCTTCTTTGGCTTCCTTTGGGGCACCGTTCTGTCGCTGCTCAAGATCTCTGGCGTCCGTCCCCTGCAATTGTTTGGATTGGCCTATACCTCTGTGTTTCGCGGTACGCCACTGATCTTGCAGCTAGCGCTAGTTTACTTTGCCACACCTCAGCTCACAGGATATACCATCTCTGCGATCGAGGCAGGGGTGATTACATTTTCCCTCAACTCGGCGGCCTACATTTCAGAAACCATCCGGGCTGGAATTCTGGCGGTTGATAAGGGCCAGCGGGAAGCTTCAATTTCGCTGGGAGTGCCCTACAAACTGATGATGGGAGATATCATTCTGCCGCAGGCATTCAAAAACATCCTGCCTGCCTTAGTGAATGAAAGCATTGCCCTCTTAAAGGAATCGGCCCTAGTCTCTACGATCGGGGCGGCAGACCTTTTGCGTCGCGCCAACATTGTGGCAGCGGAGCGATTCATCTACTTTGAGCCTTTGTTGTTTGTTGGCGCTATCTATTACCTGATGGTGATGGCCTTAACTTGGGCTGCCCAAACTCTCGAAAGGAGAATGCGTCTTAGTGATTAGAGTCGAATTTCTCTACAAATCGTTTGGCAAGTTGGATGTCCTCAAAGACATCTCCACTAACATCCATAAAGGCGAAGTAGTGGCAATCATTGGGCCTTCTGGATCAGGGAAGTCAACGCTTTTGCGCTGTATGAACCTGCTAGAGGTGCCGACGAAGGGGCGGGTCTATATCAACGATGTTGACATCACGCAGCCCAAGGTCAACATCATGAAGATCCGCCAGCGGGTGGGGATGGTGTTCCAGCATTTTCACCTGTTTCCCCACATGACAACGCTCGAAAACGTCACCTATGCACCGATCAAGGTGAGAGGGCTGGCCAAGGAAGTCGCACAGAAGGCAGGATTGGATTTGCTATCGCGGGTTGGGCTGTTAGAAAAGGCGCATATCTATCCCTCTCGGCTATCGGGTGGGCAAAAGCAACGGGTGGCGATCGCCCGTTCTCTCGCAATGGAGCCTGACGCCATGCTGTTTGATGAACCCACCTCTGCGCTTGACCCAGAAATGGTAAAAGAAGTACTAGAGGTGATTCAATCTTTGGTCACAACTGGAATGACGATGGCGATCGTCACCCACGAGATGGGATTTGCCCGCGAAGTAGCCGACCGGATTCTCTTCCTAGATGAAGGTCGATTAGTAGAAGATGCCCCTCCCGCAGAATTTTTCTCTAATCCTCGCTGCGATCGCGCCCGTCAATTCCTAGACAAAATGCTCTAGTAACTTCTTCCCTACTCCTCACTTCCCTACTCCTCACTTTCATGTCCGTCCTCGTCTTCGGCAGCATCAACATGGATCTCGTTGCCTGTGTGCCGCATTTGCCTCTACCGGGTGAAACGCTGACAGGCAAGGAGTTTTCTACAATTCCAGGCGGGAAGGGGGCAAATCAGGCCGTTGCGGCGGCTCGGTTGGGCGTGCCTACTCATTTGGTGGGTCGCGTGGGGGGAGATAGCTTTGGGCAAGACCTCATTGCTGGATTGAAAGAATCGGGGGTGAAGTGCGATCGCATCCAGATCGACTCCTCCACCTCCTCCGGCATTGCCCTAATCGAGGTGGAAGATTCTGGCGAAAACCGCATCGTCATCATTGCCGGAGCCAACGGTGAAGTTAAGCCTCAAGATGTTGAGCAGTTGCTGGATCTATTGCCTACTGCTCAGGTTCTGCTCTTGCAGTTAGAAATTCCCTTGGCGGCGGTCTGTGCTGCGGCTAAAGCGGCTCACCAATCAGGCGTGTTGGTCATGCTCGATCCGGCTCCAGCGCCATCCAGTTTGCCATCAGACCTTTATCCGCTGATTGACATCTTGACTCCCAACCAAGTTGAAGCTGGCCAGTTGGTGGGCTTTCCGGTAGAAGATCAAGCGACGGCTGAAAAAGCGGCGGGGGTGTTGCGATCGCGCGGGGTTAAAACCGTCATCATCAAACTGGGAGCCCAAGGCTGCCTTTGCGCCACTGCGGAAGGAAACCGCTGGATTCCGGCCTTTTCAGTCTCGGTCGTCGATACCACCGCAGCAGGCGACGCCTTCAACGGAGGAGTCGCTGCAGCACTGGCTGAGGGGCTGTCGTTGCAGCAGGCGCTCACTTGGGGAACGGCAACCGGGGCACTGTCAGTCACCCAATCCGGAGCCCAGCCTTCCTTGCCCAATCGAGAAGAACTGATGCGGTTTCTACAAAATCATCAACATCAACGTCCCATCTGACGCTTCAAGTCTTCTAGTTCTGCCTCAGTTTCCCACCGTTTAAATGTTTGCTCCAGCGGATCGGCAGCACCACTAGGGCGATAGCCACTGTAGCCCTGATTCCAGCCCGTCGTTTGCCAAGATTGCTCGGCCTGAGTGGCCGCACGCGTTGCTTGAGCCTCGGTTAGCTTGGTTTTGACCTCCTGCCGACGCAGCTGGATCTGGCGCTGTAGCTCAATCGATTGCTTGATGCGATCGCGCAAAACTTCCATCTGCCCCCACAGCTGATTGCCCTGCCGCAAGAGAGCCGCCTCTCGTTCTTCAGCAGGTTGGGCGAGGTCAAGCCGCTGGGCCGCTTTGGCCTTCTCGATCCGCACATGCCACCGCTGAATTTCCTGAGCCGTAGCCAAAATTTCATCTTGGAGCTGCTTCTCCCGAAGTCGCAGATCTGCCAGGAGTCGAATCGATTCTTCCTCCTGTTCCTGCAGATTGTCTTCCAAGGCCTGGAGTTCTAAATGAGGATTGTTTTGCAAAAATTCCTCCAACCGGGTTTCCAGAAAACGGCTTAAATCTTCAAAAACGCCCATTGCAGGAACTCCTCATTTTTCCATTTTTCTATCCTAGCAACTCCAGTTTCTAGAACTGCTGTCCAATATAGATAGATCGGACTTCTCCATTCCGACGCATGATCGCCTCCTGATTTTGAACCGACACCAGTGTCCAGCCACTTCCGCCGATGTTTTCACCCAGGTAGATCCGCTGGGGAGTGCCATTTACTTCAAACAGAGCGGCAGAGCGATCGCCCAACTCCAAAATACCAACCAACACATGAGTGTTAGCAGGCGCAATATTAGCAGGTGAGGTCATCGTATCAGGGGCAACCGGAACTGGAGCGGGAAGCGGCGCAGCCGCCAGCGGCGCACTCGGTACGGTCGGGGCAGGAAGCTGCACATCTGGAGCCTGCGCGTTTGGAGCCTGTGCGTTTGGAAGCACATTTGGAATGGAGTAAAGCGGCTGTGGAGGCTGGTAAATCGGAATGTAGACCCGCTCAATCACATTCGGGGCTGCGGCCTGTTGGGGCGTGCCTGCCACCGAAACACGAGGCAAGCTGCTCTCATCAGAATCAGCACCGGGCGCTCGAGCAACTTGACTTGACTCAGCTCGACGATCTATTTGCTCCAAAGACTGCTGCATGTACCCCAAAAAGTCAGCATCAGCGTCAGCCTGTACAACTTCACCACGGGAGGTTAGCACTAGTTCAGGAGCCTGCCGCCAACGGCTTTGGAGCACGGCCCATAATCCTAATGTAGCCACTAGTGAGAAGCAGGCCACCGTCAGCAATAGACTATCCATCGATTGGCCTAGTTTGCGCTGAGGCTCTTCCGGTGGACGAATCACCAACTCCAAATCATCCAGATCGTCCTCGTCGTCCTCAAAAGGTTCAGAGACGAGTGGCTGGCGAGGCAGTAAAACAGGCGGCAGCGACATCGACGAGAGAGAGAGGGGTTCTAGCTCGACATATGTCTCTTCAGGCTCAATCGAAAGGGTCTCGGTTGGGAGCTTTCCGCCCCGCTCTAAGATGTGATGGACTTCTTGGAAGATCTCATCCATCAAGTTGTCTGCGTAAGTTTCGACTGAGAACGCATTAGAATCTGGAAAAGAATCTGGAAAGCTCTGACTTTCATAGCTTTCTGAAGGAGGAGGATCGGCAGGGAGTTCTAAAGGAGCTAGAACAGACTGTGGGTTACTGACATCCTGAGACATGGTGAATTGCTGAGTCCTGACTGTATCAACCGTGCATTATGGCCAATTATGCAACGTTGTAACTGAAATGCTTCACTCAATTCAAGATTGGCACAAATATTGAGTGGATGAGATACACCCAGGATAGACGCAGGGCTGGAGATAAAGTCGAAAGCTCAAGAAATGTGACTGCTCGACTGGTTCCAACCGCATGAGTCGCGACGACTGATTAGAATTTAGCAGGCTCAGCCTGATTCGCCTCAAATATTTTTCAACAAACAGCATCATCGCTACTTTATACGCTGGAGCCTATAGCGCTAGAGCCCATAGCACTGGAGCCCGTAAATTTACGCCCCCTTACCGCTCCCCTACAAAGTTTGGGCCGCATTTTTACTGTCGCCATTCGTACGGATTATGACGAAGATGACGAGTAAAGTATTAAGTCTACAGAACACGAAGCGATCTACACAAAGCGCTCTAATTGAGAGCACTGGTAGTTGTTTGCAGTTAGGCCGATCGTGACTATCTCGACTCCCTCGAAAGCATCACTACAGTTTTGAGCTATCTTACTACTCCTATGGTTGACTTTACAGTTGCTATCCCAACTTATAATGGCGCAAGCCGTCTCCCCGAGGTTTTAGAAAAACTGCGATCGCAAGTTGGCATTGATACCCTAACCTGGGAAGTCATTGTGATTGACAACAACAGCAAAGATGAAACCGCTAGCGTTGTTCAGGCCCATCAGGCAGATTTCCCTTGTCCACTGCGATACTGCCTGGAACGACAGCAGGGTGCCGCATTTGCGCGAAAGCGAGCCATTCAGGAATCTAGCAGTGAGCTGATTGGATTTCTCGATGACGATAATCTACCCACCGACAGATGGGTGGCGGCAGCTTACGCTTTTGCTCAGGCACATCCTAGAGCCGGAGCTTTTGGCAGTCAAATCCACGGCGACTTCGAAGTCGAACTACCCAGTGACTTGCGCCGAATCGTCCCCTTCCTGGCAATTACCGAACGCGGACAACTGCCACTCCGCTACGACCCACATCAGCGACTACTCCCTCCGTCAGCGGGCTTAGTTGTTCGTAGACAGGCCTGGACAACCAGTGTCCCCCACTACACCATTTTGGGAGGGCGCGTCGAAGGCAACATGCTGACCGGAGAAGATCTGGAGGCGATTTCCCATATCCAGCGAAATGGATGGGAGGTTTGGTACAACCCGGCGATGGAGCTAGCCCACAAAATTCCCCGGTGGCGGTTGGAGCGGGAGTACTTGCTGCCATTCTTTCGAGGGATTGGCCTCAGCCGCTATGTGACTCGCATGTTGGGGATCCAGCCGTGGAAGCGTCCTTTCATGTCTGTGGCTTATGCAGCCAATGATCTGCGGAAAATCACCATCCACTTAGCAAAACATCGGACGCAGGTACGCACCGATCTGGCTGCAGCCTGTGAGTTGGAACTGTTTGTCAACAGCTTGTTCAGTCCAATTTTCCTGATTAGAAACGGCTATTTTAGTCGCTCTACACCGCCGCTAGAAGCTACGCCTGAGATGAGTTCTTTGACTAGCTAGCCGCCCAATCGACCTGAGGTAATTAAATAATGAGCCTGAACTTTACCGTAGCAGTCCCTACCTACAACGGGGCTGAACGGCTTCCGCTTGTTCTTGAACGGCTGCGATCGCAAGTTCAAACTGAGTCAGTCACCTGGGAAGTGATCATTGTTGACAACAACAGCACCGATCAAACGGCTGCAGTTGTGCGGCAGTTTCAAGCCGATTGGCCTGACCACACCCCCCTCAAATACTGCCTCGAAACCCGACAAGGGTCAGCCTATGCCCGACAGCGGGCCATCAAGGAAGCTCAGGGCGAGTTTGTCGGTTTTCTAGATGACGATAACTTGCCCGCTGCCAATTGGGTGGCTGAAGCCGTTCAGTTTGCTCGGGCCCGTCCCAAAGCGGGGGCCTTTGGGGGACAAATTCTTGGGAATTTTGAGGTTCAGCCGTCCCGTGAGTTTAAGCAAGTCAAGTCATTTTTGGTGATTCGCAAATATGCCGATCATCCCAAGCTGTTTGAGCCAGAACAGCTGAGACTACCGCCCGGTGCAGGTCTGGTTGTTCGAAAACAGGCCTGGTTGGCATGTATGCCAGAAAGCTTCACCCGGGCTCACCGAGGCGGGCATGACTACGAGATTTCTTTGCATCTGTATAAGGCAGGGTGGGAGATCTGGTTTAATCCAGCCATGCAGATCGAGCATTGCATCCCCGCCTGGCGGATGGAGAAAGACTATTTGGTCCGGATCGCTCGGATCTATGGTCTTTGCACCTGCGAAATTCGCCTGATTATTGCGGCTCCTTGGCAAAAGCCACTGATTTTAGTGAAAGGCTTTTTGGGAAGTAGTCGTCGGCTGGCTCGCCACTGGCTCAAACATCGGGGCAAGATTGGCACAGGCTTAGCGGCAGCGTGTGAAACGGCTTTCCTCTGGGGGAGCGTTCTTAGTCCGTTTCACTATTTGCAGAAACGCTTACTGCATTTCGTAGCCAAATAAGTTGGGATTGACCTCACTCAGGTTCAAATCTGCCAGCCCATACTCGGCCCATCGCCGCTCAACCATTGCCGCCGTGTTGGGGTCAGGCTCTAGGGGATCGCCCCAAGGGTGATCGATTTCAGGTGGCATTTTGGTAGTAGCGTCAATGCCCATTCGACCACCCAAGCCAATTTTTTCGCTGGCAAAATCCAGGGTATCAAAAGGCGTTTCTGGCAGAATAAACACGTCTCGGACTGGATCGACCTTGGAAGTGATCGCCCAAACCACCTGTCTCGGATCGCGGATATTGATGTCCTTATCGACGACGATCACAAATTTGGTGTAGGTAAATTGTGGCAGAGCACTCCAGAAAGCAAGTGCAGCCCGACGAGCCTGCCCCGGATAGGCCTTGTCGATCGAAATGATGGCAGCTTTGTAGCTCAATGCCTCCATCGGCAAGAAGAAATCAACGATCTCTGAGACTTGCTGGCGCAAAATAGGGGTATAGATGCGGTTGAGGGCGATCGCCATCATTGCCTCTTCTTTGGGCGGGCGACCACTAAAAGTAGTGAGATAGATGGGGTCACGGCGATGAGTCATGGCATGAAAGCGCACCAGCGGCGAATCTTCGACTCCACCGTAGTAGCCCATGTGATCTCCGAAAGGGCCATCCGGCAACACTTCACCCGGCGTAATGGTACCTTCTAGGACAAACTCAGAATCTGCCGGAACCTCCAGATCTACAGTTTTGCATTTCGCCAGGTTGACACCCGAGCCACCGTAAAGCCCAGCAAACAACCATTCTGACAAATCAACTGGAATCGGGGTCGCCGCCGCCATGATGATGAGTGGATCAACACCTAGGGCGATCGCCACTTCTAGCTTTTTGCCTCTTTCAGCCGCTTTTCGCAGATGTCTTGCCCCCCCTCGCACTGACAGCCAATGCACCGTCATCGTGTTTTAGACTGCAGCTGCAGCCGATAAACCCCCACATTGGGCGTGCCCGTCTCGCAATCCTTAGTAATGACTAAGCCCAGGGTAATAATTTTTCCAGCATCACCAGAATAGGGCCGGATCATCGGCACCTGCCCTAGGTCCAAATCTTCGCCTCGGACTATGACCTGCTGACAAGGAGGCAGGAAATCCCGCCCTGGCTTAGCGCGCACCACATCAAATAAAACTTTGCCAAACTCGATCGCCTGAGAAATCTTCTTCGGTGGTTTGGGTTGTTGCAACATGCTGAGCTTTCGGCCTAAGCCTTCCAGCTCTTCTGGACGCTCCATCTTCATCGCCCAGCAAATCCGCTCTACAGTGCCCATGACATTGATCGCCACTGAGTAGGGAGAACCCTTAACATTCTCAAACAGGAGGGCCGGACCACCCCCTTGCAGCATCCGGTTACTGATTTCAGCAATTTCTAGGTCTGGATCGACTAAGGCCGGGATGCGACGGAGCTGGCCTCGCTGTTCAAGCTGATTGAGAAAAGCCCGTAGATCTCGTGACATGGTAAAGCAATGTAAAGCATCTTTTCTCATTATGGAACGAGATGGATCTCCCGACCGAATTTTTCAGGTCAGGCTGACCTAGATGCTCAACAAATTGTTAGCTCAAGATCTTCTAGCCCAATCAAAATCTTAAGATCTAGCTAAAAAATCTATATTTTTCCACAGGAAGAAGCAGTTTTCCACAGACTTTCGGGGTTTTTCCACAAAGCCTTCGGAAAACTGTATTAACAGACACAGGGTAACCTTAGTGTCAGGTGGAGGAAAATCTCCCTACATCATGAAGCCATAACTGTCAAGCGTTTTTCTACTCCCACTCGATAGTTCCGGGAGGTTTGGAGGTGATGTCATAGACGACACGATTGACCCCCCTCACTTCATTAACAATCCGGTTCGAGATTAGCTCCAACAATTCGTAAGGAGCCCGAGACCAATCCGCTGTCATTCCATCTTCGCTGGAGACAAATCTGAGCACAATGGGGTAAGCATAGGTGCGCTGGTCGCCCATGACACCTACGCTGCGGATCGGCAACAAAACTGCAAAGGCCTGCCAAAAATCGTGGTAGATGCCGTGACGATTGATTTCCTGCCGAACAATGTAGTCTGCATCTCGCAGGATATCCAGCTTATCAGCGGTGACTTCACCTAAGATCCGAATGGCCAGTCCCGGCCCTGGGAAAGGATGACGCCGCACAATTTCCTCTGGCAGGCCGATTGAGCGTCCGACCTTCCGCACTTCGTCCTTAAACAGTTTGCGGAGCGGCTCGACCAGCTTGAAACGTAGATCTTTGGGCAGACCGCCGACGTTGTGGTGGCTCTTGATCTTAACGGCCACTCGTTCGCCCGTTTTGGGATCAACGTTGGTATCTGCCGACTCAATCACATCTGGGTAGAGCGTGCCCTGCGCCAGGTAGTCAAAAGGTCCCAGCCGCTTAGATTCTTCTTCGAAGACTTGAATGAACTCGTGCCCGATTCGCTTGCGTTTCTCTTCGGGGTCGGCAACTCCTTCGATGGCGTTTAGGAAGCGATCGCGCGCCTGCACATGTACGACAGGAATATGGAACTGCTCATGGAATAGCTTGATGAGGCGTTCTGGCTCTAGCTTACGCATGAAGCCTTGGTCGATAAAAACGCAGACCAACTGGTCGCCAATGGCTTTATGCAGCAAAAATGCCAGTGTAGAAGAATCAACACCACCCGAAAGCGCCAGCAATACTCGCTTATCGCCAACTTTCGAGCGGATTTCCCGAATGGCTTCCTCTACAAAAGCATCGGTTGTCCAGGTTGGCTCACATTCGCAGACATGGTAGACAAAGTTGCGCAGCAGGGCCAATCCACCTATCGAGTGGACCACTTCAGGATGAAACTGCACCCCATACAATCGGCGGTCATGATGGGCGATCGCCGCACAGGGTGTATTGTCCGTATGCGCCAACAGCTCAAAGCCTTCAGGTAGATTCGCTACAGAGTCACCATGACTCATCCACATCGTCGTACCATCTTCGACGTTGGTTAGCAAATCGGTGGGATCGTCGATATACAGAGAAGCCTTACCATATTCGCCTCGCTCAGCGCGTTCGACCCCTCCTCCCAACTGCTGAACCATCAGCTGCATGCCATAGCAGACGCCCAGCACCGGAACTCCTAAATCCCAGATAGCTGGATCGCAGTGAGGCGCACTCGCATCATAGACCGAGCTTGGACCACCAGAGAGAATGATCCCTTTGGGGTTCAGTTGCTTGAGCTGTTCGGCGGTAGTGCGGTAGGACAAAACCTCAGAGTAGACTTGAGTTTCGCGAATCCGACGTGCGATCAGCTCTGAATACTGAGAGCCGAAGTCGAGAATCACGATGATTTGGCGATCGAGCCGCTCCACAGAGGGAGCATGTGGCGGAGTTTCAACCTGAAGAGTCACCGTCAATCCTGATATCTAGTTCTACGGGTGGACGAATGTAGCCTTGAAGGCTGCTGATGCAAAAAAAAGCTGTAAAGGTAAGGTGTTTAAGACTGAAGGGTAAAAGAAAGAATGAATAATTTGTAATTTATCTTAACAAGTTTGGGAGCTTATGGCTGCTCAAATTTCACTCTAAAGCAGAAGTTGGCGATCGCAGCACAGATCAATCAGTAGAGTTCCTGCACTTACACAGCAAGCCGTTACCTCTTTCTGCGAGCCAGCGGTCAACAGAGAAAAACCTCATCTGTTAATTTGACTAGCTTATCATGCTAGCCCAGCAAGGCGCACTTGTAAATCTCGTTCTACCGTTTGTCAACCCTATGTCTATCCTGGCAACCGTTTTGGCTTTTCCAACTCTGAAATCACTAAGCTTCTGCTTAGGGCGTTCGTTAGGATCAAGCTAGGCGGTAGCGTGGTTAAACGACTTAAATCTGTCTGAAACATCCATCTGAAACATCCATCTGAAACATCCACCGGATTCCCTTTTGTTTTGTCAGGCCGCTGCCACATTCACCCCCAAATGAAGCATGAACCGAGTTGACTATCTTCGCATTAGCCTGATAGACCGCTGCAATTTTCAGTGTCAGTACTGCATGCCAGAGGGTTCAGAGTTGGCATACGTCCAGCAACGGGATGTATTGACCCATGAAGAACTGCTCACCCTGCTACAAGAGGTGTTTATTCCCTGTGGGTTTACCCGCTTTCGATTGACGGGTGGAGAGCCGCTCCTGCGTCCGGGGGTTGTTGATCTGGTGAGGGCGATCGCCCATCTCCCCCAAACTCAGGATCTGGCGATGACGACCAATGCTTTTATGCTGGCAGGCATGGCCCAGGATCTCTACGAGGCGGGGCTGCGGCGGATCAATATTAGTCTCGATTCGTTGGAGCCAGAAACCTTTGATCGAATCATTGGCAACCGGGGGCGATCGCGCTGGCAACAGGTATGGGCAGGGATTCAAGCCGCTCATCGCGTCGGCTTTGATCCACTCAAGCTCAATGTTGTCGTGATCCCCGGACTCAACGACCATGAAGTGCTCAACTTGGCGGCCCTCACCCTAGAACGAGAATGGCATGTGCGCTTTATCGAGTTTATGCCCATCGGGAATGCCGGACTGTTTCAGGATCAGGGGTGGGTCGCATCAGAGATCTTGCGTCAACAAATTTGCGATCGCTGGGGACTTGCCCCCAGCCAGGTTTGCGGTGCTGGGCCAGCGGATATCTTTCAAATCCCTGGAGCAAAAGGCACACTGGGATTTATTAGCCAGATGTCGGAATGCTTTTGCGATCGCTGCAACCGGATGCGGCTCTCGGCTGATGGCTGGCTCCGGCCTTGCCTGCTCAATGAGGTCGGGCAAATTGACCTTAAAACAGCCCTCCGCTCTGGCATTCCCCTGCCGTCACTCAGACAACAAGTACAGGAATTACTCGGCATCAAGCCAGAAATCAATTTCAAACAACGCGAATCTGGTACCACTGGTGGCTACACTCGCACCATGTCGCAAATTGGCGGTTGACACCCTCTCTAGGCAGTATCTTCAAAATCTTCAAAACCTTTAAAAAAATAGCTCCCTGACTGACGGTATCAGGGAGCTATTTAAATTTGAATGCCGCGCCGCGGTAAAAGCGGTCATGAAAACAATCAGAGTGGAAGCGTTAAGCCTGCCGGGAGTAGTACTCCACGACGAGCAGCTCATTGATTTGCAGCGCAATCCACTCGCGTTCAACGACACCATTGACCTTACCCAGCATTTTGGCCTTGTCAAACTCCAAATGGCTGGGAATATTTGCGAGGCCTGGAAACTGGAGGTTCGATTCGACAAGCTTGCGCGAGCGATCGGTGTCTCTAACACCAATTTCCTCACCAGCTCTGCACTGGTAGCTAGCAATGTCCACAACACGTCCGTTGACTGTAACGTGGCCATGATTGACGAGCTGACGAGCTGCAGGAATGGTAGGAGCCATTCCTAAACGGAAAACGGTGTTGTCTAACCGCATTTCCAGCAACTGGAGCAGCACCAAACCTGTAGAACCCGATGCTCGACGAGCTTTCCGCACATAGCGGAGTAGCTGTCTTTCAGTCACGCCGTAGTTAAAGCGGAGTTTTTGCTTCTCCTCTAGACGGACTGCATATTCCGAACGCTTCCGGCGAGCTTGGCCGTGTTGCCCGGGGGGATAGGCCCGTCTGGGAGTTTTGCGCGTCAGGCCCGGCAATTCACCACCCAAACGACGCACAATTCTGAGGCGGGGGCCTCGATATCGCGACATTTAGCTTCCTCTCTGAAAAACTTACCCAAAACTCTAATTGTACGGCATGAATTCAAATATTAAAATCCAAATCCGATACTTTTGCTTTTTTTTGCTAAAGTGTAAGAGAACAGGCTTCTAAAAGGTAAAGCCTTCGGCATTTGAGTGGGCAAACGGTAAGATTTACTCATCTACCGCCTTTCCACCCATAGCAATAACGAATCATTTCGCAGTGAGAGCCTATCTCCGCTATACAATGTTTCCAGTCTTGTGTGATAACATAGTAAATTGGAAGCGAAAAACCCTGACAGCACCAAGAGCTGCGTACAGACGGTGTTGAATCTGGTCAGGAATTCTCTGAACTGAAGATATTTGAAAAACTCAATCATGATCATGACTAAAGGTGGTATGGACCAGCAGGTTATTCACCCAATGGTGAAGTTCCAGCGTCAGGTGCGATCGCTTGTAGATTCCAAGGTTGTTAAGGCAACCGACAGTATCTGGAAGATTGCGCTCCTCTATGGCGATGAGTGGCCCTTCTTAAAGCAAGAGCTGCAAGAGTTCGATTTTTCCATGCAAGACCCCATCAGCGACTTGCTGGCGGTGGAAAGCTGGGAAGAAGACGTCTAACGAACGCTTTGATACACATTTGATACACAGGTAAAGACAGATAAAGGGGAGATATAGAGTCTATATCTCCCCTTTAATAAGGGTTTAATCAGGTCAAGCCCAGACAGCATTAGCGTTGTCTTAGGTGCTCTAGGTTGGGGCGAACTTTGACCCTAACCACAATGGCGGTGATGTTGTCATGACCGTTGTAATGATTTGCTAGATCGATCAGTTGGTTGACGCCCTGATCTAGATCAGCGCCAGAACTAACCAGAGGCTCAATATGGGTATCCCAGTGGCTCTCCAATAGATCATTGTCTGTCAGGCCATCTGAACACAAGACAAGTAGCATGTCCTCGTTGAGTTCTAGAAACTCGACATCTGGATTAATAAAATTTTCATCCCTCGGTCCTAATGCCTGGGTGAGCTGGTAGGCGTCGGGACGAGCATAGGCAATGGTTGGCTCAACTCCCCGTTGAATTTCTCGTTGCCCAACTTCATGATCTACCGTGACTTGCTCTAGGCCTCGCCTGCGGCTAAAGCGATAAAGGCGGCTATCTCCTACATGGGCGATCGCCGCTTCTGTGTCTTGAATCAGGACCATCACCAGAGTCGTTCCCATCCGGCCACTGCCAGAGCGGGAATTGTGTTGGTTGAGGTCATAGATGGCCTGGTTGGCAAGCTGAATCGACTCCCGAATTTTTTCTTCGCTAGGGAGCTGATCTTGCCAATTCTTTTCAAAGTATTCCTTGAGGGTATTAACCGCTAAAGCACTAGCAACTTCCCCTCCCTCATGACCGCCCATGCCATCGCAGAGAATATAGAGGCCTTTAGCTTTTAGCGTACGACCCTGGGGCACTTCAACCTTTTTCAGCTCAGTTTGAATGCTGAAGAAATCTTCGTTATGCTCCCGCTGGCGACCAATATCTGTCCGTCCGGCATCTTGCAAGCTCACCAATCGCATCGGTAGCACCACAGTGGGAGAATCATCACCCTCTATGGCTGTCACTTCTTCACTCGCGCTAAAAGGTTCCAACCGGGTTGGACTGGCAGAGGCACTGAAATCAGCTGGCGGCGGTGCTGTTTCGGAACCTAACTCAGGGGGGCGGGCGGGCAGATCAACCCCGTCTTTTTCTGTCGTTGGGTCGAAGGAAGCGGGGAAATCGGGCATAGGAGTAAAGGTATCTGGCTTGAGTTCATCTGCGATCGCCTCAAGCCGCGATCGCAATTCATCGAAATCTGTGATCGTACCGGCCTCTAGCTCATAGCAGAGGCGGACCAAAGAGCCGATTTGGGTTCGTTGAGACTGCTGAAATAAAAGTTGCCACAGCTGACCCAGGCTTTTCAGTTGAGGCTGCAGATCCAACGGTTCATAGTTTAGGCGCTGTAGACAAATCACCTGATCTTCATCAATCCGCAGGTTATTCAAGTCCAACAGACTTTGACAACAGTCGTAGGGCATAAGTAAAGCCCAAAGCTCTGTCATCTCATAAAGCCAACGCAGAACTTGTAGCGGTAGCACCCGATCGTCTGCCCAAAAGCTAGCGAGTGTAGGCAAGGAGAGTCGATCTTCTAAAAGGATGACCCCTTCTCCGTCTTGCTCCCAAGCGTCATGAATCTGCGGCAGAGCTGTACATTCGTGCTGTACGGCGAGAAATAGATAAGGTTGAGCTAAGGCTGGAATAGAGGACATTGAGAGCTCATTACCAGCTTGCTGCAGCAGTATTTCGAGTGAGGAGGGTTGGGAGGCCTCACAGTCTAGGACTCTAACCTCAAGGGGTTGAGTAATCGGCTGCTCTGGAAGCGGTTCCAACAGCAGGTAACGGTGCTGTGGATCTAGATATTGTTTTTGAGATGATTTTTGGGATGGCTTTTGGGCCTCTGCAGGTATATCTGCATCTACATCTATATCTGAATCTACATCTAAGCTAATGTCTAGCTCAATGGGAGGTTTCGACGAAAGCTCTAAGTCCGGAAGCGCAGGTTCTGTGGGGAAGAGAATTGCCCGCCAAATCCGATCAGACGCAACCTCAGAAGGGTTAAACTCTTCATCATCTGAGGAAGTCGAAAGCAGCTCAGGCAGAGGAGTGCGTTCAGTTTCATCGGTCAGAGAGGCTCCGCACTTTTGACAAAACCGATGGCTATCGGGATTCTCAAACTGACATTGAGGACAAACAAGCATGTTGGGCCTTCCTCAACTCCCGCTAAAACGCGTGGCTATCAAGCTAGTGTCTGACATAGAGCAGAAGGTAATAATACAGACATTCCCAAAAAACAGACTTGCGTACAGATTACACGATATTTCACTAACCGAGATGAGGTATGCCCCCCCAGAGTACCCAGAATCAAGACAATTGAAACAGAAAGCTGACTTTGTCCCCCTTCCCCAGGCTAATGCGATCGCCCGGACGCAGCTGATGACGATTGCCCGGACGCAGCGGCAGATTATTGACGTAGGTGCCGTTTGTGCTGCCAATGTCTTCTAGATAGTAGCGATCGCCCTCAATGCGAATATCAGCATGGACTCTAGAAACAATATCTGAATCTGCAAATCCAGAAATGTCAATATCGGGTGGAATCCGGCTATTGGGCTTTCCCAAGTGAAGCAGCGGCAGGTGAGATGGAAGTTCGACAGGAGTGCCACTCTGAAGATGAATGAGGCGAGCAGAGAACTGCTGCAAACGAGTCACAGACTGCCCAGGACTATTGGCATGGGTCAAGATAGACGCTGTTGGTGTCTCGCCAGATTGAACAGATTGAACAGACTGCGGCTGTAGAGCAGGGGTAGGTTGCGGCGCAGCGGGTGAAGATGCACCTGTCTCTGAGGACAAATTTTGAGTGGCAGCTACGGGAGAAACGGCCTGAAGAAAACTTTGGGGGGCGATCGTCGGTTGCGATGCAGAATCTGAACCCAAGGAGTTTGAACCCAAGGAGTCTGAGCCAACCTGGATAGGAGAGGCTCCCTGCTGAGCAGGTGTCTGCGATTGGAGAGCATAGCCACATTGCCCACAGAAATTGGCTGAGATAGCCACCTTAGCGCCACATCCAGGGCAAGCGATCAGCTCTGGAAGGGGGGTATAGCAAGCTTCACACTGAGTTGCACCTTCTGGATTGTGATGGGCGCAGTTGGGGCAGGTAATCATGAGTGGGCGCAATCAAGCGAAATCAAAAAACAGGAGGCAATCGTTTCTCACACCACGCAGCTCTATTAATTAATTTAATCAAGAACACCCCTTGATAGATAGATACTCAGTCCTCGAACGCTATTTCGGAATAGGGGGGACTCAATTTCGATTTTAGCCAGATGGATGCAATGGTAGTTGGACTGTAAAGCAGGTGCAACCCGAATGACTTTCAGCCCGAATGTGGCCACCGAGCAGTTGACTCAGCCGCTGCACTAGCGCTAGCCCCAACCCAGTGCCACCTTGCTTCCACGGATCGTTGTTGAGCACTCGATAAAACTTGTTGAAGATGTAGGGCAACTCTTGTTCTGGAATTTCGCAGCCGAAGTTGATTACCTGCAGCTGAAATTGGTTGGCATGGACGGCAACTCTCACCTGAATACGTTCTCCCGGCGGTGTATATTTGCAGGCGTTATTGAGTAGTTCTGTTGTAATGCGCTCTAGACCCGAGGGATCGGAAATGATGGGAGTAATGGGAGTAATGGAGTCGAGGATAAGCTCTAATGTTTGCTGCCGATTTTTTGCTCTGGCTTGAAAGGGTTCAATGATTTTTGGGAACCAGTCTTGTAGAGAAATGATGCTATTTGCAAGCAGCTGTGCCCCGGCATCTAAGCGCTGGAGATCTAACAAATCGTTGATCAGCCCGATTTCACGCTCACATTCGTTATGCAAGATTTGCAGGTAGCGTTCGACTTTGTCTGGCATGGCCATTGGCGGCCCAGACGGTGGGTTCAACAAAGCCAAGTTGAGCATCTGAATGGCAAGCCGCATGTTGGACACGGGAGTCCTAAGCTCATGGGAAACGGTGCTTAAAAAGTCATCTTTGAGCTGATTGAGCTTTTCTAGCTGCTCAACCTGAATTTGGGCGGCTTGGTAGAGGCGTGCCTGTCGAATGGCGATCGCACACTGATTGGCCACCTGTTGCACCAGACGAATCTCAGCTTCACTAAAGGCGTCTGTTTTGGGACGGGCTAGCCACAAATCACCCAATATCCCTTTATCGTCAAAGATGGGACAAGCAAAGAGGGTCAAAACACCCCGAATCGCATGCTTATCACAAAACTGAAAACACTGGTGCTGCAGAAGCTGGTTATAAAACGTCTCAAAATCTGCCATCTGCCACACAATGCCCTGCGTCGAGACATCAGTGGTGGTGTACTCGTAGCAAATCGTGGAAGTTCTTTGTTCTAGGTCATACAGGGCCGTATCGCAAGAAATCAGGGATAGGCCCAAGGCTAGTTCTTGGACTGCCGTTTGGAGAATCTGGCTTTCATCCAGGCTGTCGCGCACTTTGTCGGTAATGCGTTTGAGCAATGCTTCAAATTCTAAGGCTTGCTGAAACTGAGCCATGCGCTCCTGAACCCGATGTTCTGCAATCAGGGTTGTGGCAACACTGAGATTTTGGCGCAGCATAAGCTGCATTGTGACTTGGCGGCTCAGCCTCCATAAGCTATCGATCTGTTTGGCCTGGAGCTGACGAGGGACCTCAGCCGCAATCCCAAGCACTCCTACAACTTGATCCTGATGATCAATCAACGGTACGCCCGCATAAAAGCGCAGCAGGGGAAAAGCAAGCCTCGCTGGATCTTGAGCAAAATCGGGCTGAGTCAGGACATCAGAGACTAGCACGAAGTCACGGTGCTGAATCGGTTGGGTCCAGAAGCTTAGCTCAGTCAACAACTGCGGCATTTCTAGGCCAAGGCTAGCTTGGACACACGACTGGTCGGCCTGAGTAAGGAGGATGAAGGCAATGGGTGTCTGAAAGAGCTGAGCGGCAAGATGAACAAAGTCATCAAAACACTGCTCGGGAGGATATTGCTCGAAAAGACTAGGCTCGAAAAGGCAGGCTTCGGCAGAAAACTGATTGGAGAGAGACTGATCGGAAATGGGCTGGGCGGGTAAAGGCTGGACGGGTAAGGTTTCCAAAGGATGATCTTGCTGAAGCACGACAGGAGTTGCGAGGTGTAAAAAGGAAATCCGTCCTATACGTTTGCCAGTTCTTAGCTTCAGTCCTGGTTCAGCTTAGGAGGCGATCGCCCTTCATGAGCGAGCAGTTGTTGTAAGTCACAAAAGCCGAAGTGGTATGCATCCCTGAATCGACCACACCAGCGAACCCAGAAAATCTTTTCTTAGAGTGCCACAAATTCTCAGTAGTGCAACAGGATAGCAGATCAAAAATATAACTATCGTCGTGACTAGCCCCAACCATAGACCGGAACTATCAGACCAGAGCTATCGTTTCTGCGGAGAAAAGCAAAGTTGCTTAAGCTGTTGAATCTCGGTTGTAGTTAGATCTCGCCATGTGCCAGGGGAAAGATCACGAAGCTGGAGGTGGGCGATCGCCACCCGCACCAACCTTAGCGTCGGAAACCCAACGGCTGCCGTCATCCGCCTCACCTGACGATTGCGGCCCTCTGTAAGAGTAATTTCTATCCAAGCCGTAGGTACATTTTTCCGAAATCGAATCGGGGGGTCGCGGGGCGGCAGGGCAGGCTCATCCAGCAAGAGCTTGACCTGAGCCGGACGCGTTCGATAGTTCTGCACCTCTACCCCCTGCCGCAACTGTGCCAACGCCGACTCATCCGGAATCCGTTCGACCTGAACCCAGTAGGTGCGCGGGTGAGCATATTTGGGGTCTGTAAGTCGATGCTGAATTTGGCCATTGTTGGTCAACAACAATAGTCCTTCGCTATCGCGATCCAACCGCCCCACCGGATATACCGCTTCGACTGGGATGAAATCCTTTAGCGTTGACCGGGAAGAACCAGGGGTGCGATCGCTAAATTGCGTCAGCACATCGTAGGGTTTGTAGAACAGGAGGTAGCGATCGGGCACAGGGTGAAGAGTTGTTTGCTAGAAATTTGCTGCGACTAGAGTTTTAGACTTTATCAACTGACCCGCTTTGTCAACCGACTATGAGTAGAGGATAAGGGGTTAGAAAACTTGGAATTGTAAAGAACTATTGCAACCCTTTAAAAAGGTTAAGGTAAGTCGCTCAAATCTTGAGTTCGGCTTTACGCTAGAACTTCAAAGAGGTTGAGCGGGATGTCATGGATAACATACAAAAATATCGTGTCGTCTGTACACTTTCCTTCGGGGATATTTACGGTCAGATTATTGTTTGGTTAATTGTTCTTTTCGTGAGTTTGGCATCTGCGTTGGCATTGATGGGAGCTAGCCGCCCGATCTATGCCTTGGCAACGGTAGGATTAGTTCTCGTACTGTCTCTACCATTTTTGCTGTTTGCCTTTGTGACAACACTTTTGAATCATATTGAACTCTCCTCCGTGGATCCGGGAGCAGAGCCTCAGACACAATCAAGCTCAGCATCGGGGCAACGACCTGCTCAAGCAGCGAGTTAAACAGCTTCAATAGGCGGAGTTGGGCAAATTTTAAGAAGTTCCCTTCCTTTGGATAGGGGCTTTTTTTTGCGTCACGATAGATCTGGGGCAGATCCTTTCCAGGTTTGTGCTCGAACGACGTTGAGCAGGATGGGTGAGACATGATTGAGCATGATGTTGTGATTGTGGGTGGTGGACTCGCCGGATCGCGAGCGGCGGTGGAAATTGCGCGAACCGATCCGCGTCTGAGTGTAGCTGTGGTGGCGAAGACTCACCCCATTCGCTCACACTCCGTGGCAGCACAGGGCGGCATTGCGGCAACACTCAAAAACGTGGATGCGGCAGACAGTTGGGAAGCTCACGCCTTTGATACGGTCAAAGGGTCAGACTATCTGGCCGATCAGGATGCGGTAGAAATCCTCACCCGTGAAGCGCCGGATGTGGTGATCGATCTGGAGCACATGGGCGTGCTGTTTTCGCGGTTGCCTGATGGCCGGATTGCCCAACGAGCTTTTGGCGGACATTCTCACAACCGCACCTGCTATGCGGCAGACAAGACGGGACATGCGATTTTGCATGAGCTGGTCTCCAACCTGAGGCGCTACGGCGTGCAAATTTATGACGAATGGTATGTGATGCGCCTGATTTTGGAAGAGGGTCAGGCGAAAGGAATTGTGATGTATCACCTGATGGATGGCCGGATTGAGGTGGTACGGGCCAAGGCGGTGATGTTTGCCACGGGTGGCTATGGCCGGGTCTATAACACCACTTCCAACGACTATGCTTCGACGGGGGATGGGCTGGCGATGGCGGCGATGGCTGGGTTGCCGCTGCAGGATATGGAGTTTGTGCAGTTTCACCCGACGGGGCTCTATCCGGTGGGAGTGCTGATCTCAGAAGCGGTCAGGGGTGAGGGGGCTTATCTGATCAACAGCGAGGGCGATCGCTTCATGGCCAACTATGCCCCTAGCCGCATGGAGTTGGCTCCCCGCGACATTACCTCCCGCGCCATTACCAAAGAAATTCGAGCTGGACGGGGCATTCATCCTGACGGGAGCGCTGGTGGGCCGTTCATCTACCTGGATTTGCGCCACATGGGACGCGAAAAAATCATGAGCCGGATTCCCTTTTGTTGGGAAGAGGCGCATCGCTTGGTTGGGATTGATGCGGTGAATGAACCGATGCCCGTGCGCCCAACGGTTCACTACTCAATGGGCGGAATTCCGGTTAATACCGAGGGCCAGGTGCGGAGCGGCCCAGATGGGTTTGTAGAAGGTTTTTTCTCGGCAGGCGAAACGGCTTGTGTTTCGGTGCATGGAGCCAATCGGCTAGGTAGCAACTCTCTGTTGGAATGTGTTGTCTTTGGTCGTAGAACAGGAGGGGCGATCGCCCAATACCTCCAAACCCGCAAACTCCCCGAACTCAACGAGCAACACTATCTAACAGAGGCTCAGCAGCAGATTCAATCGCTCCTCAACCAGCCCGGACAGTATCGCATTGCCCAAGTCCGGCAGGCTTACCAGGACTGCATGACCGACCACTGTGGAGTGTTTCGCACTGAAGCCACCATGCGCGCAGGACTGGAGCAACTCCAGAAGATTCGGCAGCAAGCGCAGCAAATTTATCTAGACGACCAAAGCCCCGTCTGGAATACAGAAGTGATCGAAGCGCTGGAATTACAGAGCCTTGTAGTCGTAGGTGAAATGATCCTAACGAGTGCGCTACAGCGTCAGGAAAGCCGAGGAGCCCACTGTCGCGAAGATTATCCAGAGCGGGATGACAGCAACTTCCTCAAGCACACGCTGTCTTACTACTCACCTGCGGGAATCGATATTCGCTACCGCCCCGTCACAATCACAAAATTTGAGCCAAAGGAACGAAAGTATTAGAAAAGTCTTACAGAAGAGGCTGCATTCAGTAAAAAATCGGGGCGCGACTGACTGCACCCCCATTATGGATTCCCTTTCATGCTGAACTTGCAGCCTTTACTACAGCAGCACCGTTGTTATGCGGCAGTTAGTCCGTAGGCAGACATCCGCATGATGTCGCGAGTACTGAAGCCAATGTTATTCAGAGCTTCACCATAGCTAATCATGAAGTCTTCGACTAGGGCGTCTCTCTCCATGCCCAAGACTTTGGCATCAGCTTCAACCTGGTTCAACATCCGCCAAACGATTGGCAAGTTTTGGCGATTGGCTTCTTCGAGTTCGGCTTTAGACTCTTCAAAGTGCTCTTTCAGCCATTCTTCGCCAAAGTTGAGGTGCATGTACTCATCTTTAACAACACCTTCTGTGATCTTGCGGGCAAAATCATCTGCGACGGGAATATAAATGTTGTAGGCCGAGATCGCAAAGCACTCAATTACCAGGGACTGGATCAGTAAGCAGGTCACGATCCGACCTTGGGCCGCTGCTTCTTGGAAATTGCGGTGCAGATCCGCGAAGAATTCGCGAGCGAAGTCCATATCTGGCGTGACTTCAAGATTGCGTCCGCAGGCCTGGAAGCCTTTCTTGTGACGGTTTTCCATCTTGGCCAGACTCAGCAGGTGGTCCTTGGATTCGGGAAGCCTTTCAGCGAGAGTTTGGTAGTTCTCAAAAGCTTCTTGCTCGCCTTCAATTACAATGGCGTTGATCCGGCTATACGCATCTTTATAAGTTGCACTTTGAAAATCAAGATCTGGGCTGCATTCGAGCTGCTGCATATATCCGTTATCTCCTCGCTAAGATTGGACCGAGTCAGAAAAGATCGGTCTGAGACTGGGCTGCTAGGTTAAGGTCAACATAACCTGATGCTCCTAATCTACACCCTACTGTTTTCGGATAGGCTTTACAAGAACTGATGCCTCAGATTAGGAATATTACATCTATAGACAGAATTCTAGAGTGCAGGCGATCGCAGTCTTCTCCCTCTTCCGTCTTCTGGCATACCATCCTATGACTCCTTCTCGGTCTATTCCTTCCGCCTCTCAAACGGTTACTAGAGTTTCGACAGCTTCTGTATTTAGATGGCTGAACCCGCTGCTACTGCTGATTGGGGCAGGGCTGGTGCTGTCACCGCTCTTGGTCGTAATTTGGACGTCATTCGCGCCATCGGGAACAGTGCTGGGGGCAGGTTTGGTAGGGCAGGGTGGATCGTGGGCCAATTATCGGGCGGCCTGGAACCAGGGAAATTTTTTGTTGGCCTTTGCGAATTCGACATTGGTGGCGTTGGCAGTAACCGGGTTTCAGATTTTGACATCGGCGCTGGCTGGCTATGCATTGGCGCGGTTCAGGTTTCGAGGTCGGCAAGCCGTTCTCATGATTGCGCTGGCGACGCTGGTGATTCCATTTCAGATTTTGGTGGTGCCGATCTTTTTGGTACTGAAGTGGGGGCATCTGATCAATACCTATGGAGCGTTGATCTTGCCAACAGCGGCGAATGGATTTGGGATTTTTCTGCTACGGCAGTTTTTCCTGACGATTCCGGTGGAGTTGGAGGAAGCCGCAGCGTTGGATGGGGCAACTCGCTGGCAGATTCTCTGGCGGGTGATATTGCCGCTGGCGCGTCCAGCTTTGGTAACGCTGTTTTTGTTTACGTTTATTGGGGAGTGGAATGATTTATTTAAGCCGCTGGTGTTTACGACGAGGCCGGAGTTGAGGACGGTGCAACTAGCGCTAGCGGAGTTTCAGGAGCAGTTTACAAATGATTGGCCGTTGTTGATGGCAGCTGTAGTGATCGCGACAGTGCCAGTTGTGCTGTTGTTTTTGGTGGGGCAGCGGCAGTTTATTCGCGGGATTGCAACAACGGGGATTAAAAATTAAGGGCTCATATCAGTGGGGCTGGCTATCCTATCTCCCAGCTACCTGCACCGCGCTGCTGGCCCACAGGCGCATTGATTGCCGTCAGCATTTTTAGCACCAGCAACGCAAATTTTCGGCCAGACTCTTCGTTATCTAGAACTTCTAGCGAGAGCTTTTCATGGTCGCTCATGGCGTCTAGCACGGTATCAACCACCCGTTTAGGAAACAAGCCATGCATCACCTGTTCTGGGGTGTGGTTATTGACCTGGGCCATCACGTCGTCCTGGCGGCTAATGCGTTGGGCGATCGCATTGAGAAACTGCACTTGGTCCTCGTCGCTGACTTCTGCACCAAACAGATCATTCAAGGCCTGAATAATTTCTGAGAGGCGCTTCTTCTCAGGATCATGCGGTTTCCCGCTGCCAATATCACTCCCCGGCTTTAGCGGATATTCCCCTTGGTTTTCGGCCAACCGCAGCTGCTGCTCGGCCCGCTTGGTGAGGCGATAGTGGGTTAGTGCCAGTTCTGAGATATCGACGTCTTCTTGCTCCAAGCGATCGCGCCGCAACAAGGGATAAAGGTGCTTAGCATAGACGCAGAGTTGCTCTAGCTCTGGGTCTTCGTAATCAACGATTTGTGAGAGGAATTCATAGAGCCGCACAAAGCTCTGGAGGTTCTTTTTGAACAGATCCAGCTGGTCGATCTGCTCACCTACCGCTTTTAGCTCGTGCTCAGCTTGTTTCAATCCGGTGGTGTTGCCGTTGGTGGTGGCGCTGCGTTTCTGCTCCAGGGCTTGCCGTCGGTCAGTTTCTGCTAATTTATAGCGCTGCTTAAAGCGATCGACAGCAGGCCTACAGTAATGGGTGAGCTTGGCATGGGCCGCCTTGGGGTCAAAGAAGGCCAGGGCAAAGGCCTCAACCTCCTGCCAGTGGTAAATACCTTCGGCATCGAGGGTGCCTTGTAGGTCGTAGATGATCTGTGGGTCAGATACGTCCGCCAGTTCGGCCTTGTTGTAGTAGGGCAAAAAGGCTTCGAGGATGTCCTGGGGGTCGTTGAAGAAGTCGAGAATGAAAGTTTCCTTGCCAGGGAAAATGCGGTTGAGGCGCGATAGGGTTTGCACACAGTCCACGCCGTGCAGCTTCTTATCCACGTACATAGCACAGAGCTTGGGCTGATCGAAGCCGGTCTGGAATTTGTTGGCCACAATCATGATGTTGTAGCCAGCGGTGTCGAAGGCTTTAGCCAAGTCGCGCCCGTTCAGGCCAGGATTCAACAGACTGCTGGTTTCGCTGACTTCTTCGGGGATGACCTCATCCGGAGGCACTTTGCCAGAAAAGGCTACTAGGGGATACACATCGCCATAGCCTTTTTCGGCCACGTAGGCTTTGAGGGCGAGTTGGTAGCGCACCGCTTCTTGACGGCTGCCGGTGACCACCATAGCTTTAGCCTCACCATTCAGCAGATGGCGCACATGCTCCCGGAAGTGCTCGACCATCACCTCGACTTTTTGGCTGATGTTGTAGGGATGCAGGCGCACCCAGCGGGCCAGCTTGGTGCGGGCTTTTTTAGAATCCACTTCTTCGTCTTCGCCAGTGGGATGGGCAATCTTCCAGGCGGTGGCGTAGGTGGTGTAGTTCAGCAACACATCGAGAATAAAGCCCTCCTCAATCGCCTGACGCATGGAATAGAGGTGGAAGGGTGCGGGTTTGTTGTCGGCGCTGGCGGGCTGGGCTGGATTAGGCGGACGGCCAAACAACTCTAGGGTTTTGGCTTTGGGGGTGGCGGTGAAGGCGTAGTAGCTGATGCGGTCGTTGGGGCGGCGGGCCTGTACAGCAGCATCAAGCAGATCTTCAGCGCTGATGTCTTCCTGGTCGGCCCCTTTTTCGCTCACTTCGCTGCCCAGAATGGCCTTGAGCTTGCTGGCAGCGGAGCCGGTCTGGGAGGAGTGGGCCTCGTCGGCGATCACCGCGTAGCGGCCACTGGCCAAGGCGGGGTATTTATCCAGAGCATCGAACAGGGCGGGGAAGGTTTGGATGGTGACAATGATGATGCGGGTTTGGGCGGCTAGGGCATCAGCCAGTTGCTCAGATTTGCTCTGGCTGGTGCCGTCGCGGGTGATGCGCACGACGACGCCTTGAGCGTGCTCAAACTGATAGATGGTGTCTTGGAGCTGGCTGTCGAGGACGGTGCGATCGGTGACGACGATGACAGAGCTAAACAGCTTTTGCCCGTCGGCATCGCCAGTATCGCTATAGAGGGCGGCGAGTTGGTGGGCGGCCCAGGCGATGGAGTTAGACTTACCCGATCCGGCACTGTGTTGAACCAGATACCGCTGGCCTGCCCCTTCCCGGTGGGTGGCCTCGATCAGTTGGTTCACCACTTGCCATTGGTGGTAGCGGGGGAAGATCAGGGTTTCTTTGGTGGTGCGACTGCCGTCGAACTGTTCAATGGTTTTCTGTTCTAGATGCAGAAAGCGGCCCAGCACCTTAAGCCAGGCATCGGGCTGAAACAGTTGCTCCCATAGGTAGCCGGTGGCGTAGGAATTTGGGTTAGCGGGGAGGGGGTTGCCTGCGCCGCCCTCAGCACTACCCTGGTTAAAGGGCAAGAAATAGGTGTCTTTACCCGCCAGCTTGGTGGTCATGGCCACCTCTTGTTGGCTGACGGCAAAGTGGACCAGGGCACCGCGCTTAAAGGTCAGCAGGGGTTCGGCTTTGCGGGTGAGGGGGTCTTTGGTGGGCCTGTCGTCGCGATACTGCCGTTTGGCGTTTTCGATCGATTGTTTGAACTCGCTCTTGAGTTCGAGGGTGGCGGTGGGGATGCCGTTGACGAACAGCACCAGGTCGAGGCGGGGGTTGTAGCTGTTGTTAGAGTCTGAGCCCTTTCGAGCGTGGGGGGAGTAGGAGACTTCGGGTACGACGCGCAGGCGGTTGGCCTGGTAGCGGGCCTGGGTGTCGGGGTTCATGGCGTGGTCGGGCTTGAAGCTGCACAGCTCGACTTTGACGCCGGGTAGTTTGTAGCCGTGGCGCAACACGTCGAGGGTATCGCTGTGCTCTAGGGCTCGAACGGTTTTTTGAATGAGGACGCTGGCGGGGTCGCTAGGGTTGGCTTTGCAGAGTTTTTGCCAGCGCTCCGGCCAGGCGGTTTGAAAGTAGGCCAGCAGGTCTTCGGTGTAGAGGGCGGTGGTGGGGTTGTAGCCTGCGGAGGTGCCCACCAGCCAGCCCTGGGCTGCCAGGGCGTTGATGATGTCTTGCTGGAAAGCGAGTTCTTTACTGTCAGCCATGGATGGGCTCCAGGGTGGGGGCAGGGGAATCGCTGGCGGGGGCTTGCCAGCCCCGTACATCTATCTTTCCCGCCACGGCAGCGGAGATCAGGGCAGAACGGCGTTCTTGCATCAGCTCTATTGAATTTAAGGCACTGAATTCTAATTGCTTCAATCTATTTAGATTTAGCTCAAGATAATTGCTGATTCGATCTTGCTCATCCCTAGGTGGTAGCGGTATGCGTATCGCTGCGACTAATTCACAATTCAAAGCTGCCTGGTTTGCGCCTCGACCATAATCTCGAATTGACTCATATAGCGGATCCTAAACGGGCGAGGTACGATCAAAGTAGAGGGAATGCAGAACAACGCTACACCATCGCGTTTCCGGCA
>JBGTGR010000013.1:0-2732 GCA_041746655.1 Elainellales cyanobacterium
GTTGGGGAAGGCTCTGAGCCAGTCGTAGTTCAGTTAAGGTGCGGTCTTCTTCAAGCGTCAAAAGAATACGTAAAGGGGCTGGCATAATATGTGAATTGAACAGGTGCTCTATCTTACAATTAATTCCACTCACCTACTTATTTCAGGGTTTAGCTTTGCCTGAAAACTCCTTGCTTCGGTGGCTTTAAGTTTTTCTTTCAGCTTGAGATTTGCAACTGCTTTTTGTGCATTTTCATATATATTTATCTTCCTCTGATAGTTTTTATCGACAATTTTAATTAGTAGTATATCGATCAGAACAACGGCAAAAATAGCTCCAATGCTGAAAAGCAAGTTTGCCGATTCAGCAAACAAGTATATAACGACAACTACAGGAATTAAGGCAGCAGCTATTCTAGTCAGTAGCTGAAGAGACTTATTTCCCTGGTACTCTTGGAGCTTTTGGCGATCTTGTAGGAATATTGATTCGTAGCTACGTATTGTATCAAGTGACACAATCCTCAAGCACTTGTTTAGCTTATCTTGTGCAATTGGCAAGTTAGCTTGGGCTTTTGAAAGAAAGTTATCTAGCTCATTTAAGAGTCGATCATTTGTATTGCTTATGTCTGCATTCATAGATGCTCTAGTTTTCGATGCTCCTTTGTATTGAAAGACTCGGCCATGACCTCTAGTCTGACTACGCGCTTCTCTAACCCAGTATTTAAGTGCAGATTTTTCGTTGCGAATATTATTGATTGTCGCTTGGTAGGTCTCGATCGCTCTTAAGCAAACAACCCCTATTTTTTTGGCTGTCTCAGCATTGATATCCTCTTTATCTATTTCTAGAAGATCCTGCGTTCTACTGCTGATATCAGTGGGTTTTATGTACTGATATGTATAGCTCATCTGTTTTACCTTTATAGCTGATTGATCTCGTGAGAGCAGGAGTGTATAAACTGATTATGTAAGAGAGAATACCGATATACAACTATGCTTGTAGAATAGCAAATTATTTTCTTCATAAAATCAAAGCTACCAGTTTTTCCGCATAGGGATATTTAGAGCAGCCAATTGTTAGGCTATATTTTCTCTCTGAGCTGGAAACTTGGAGCGCTCCTTCCCATCTTCTGGGGCTAATGCAGTTGGTACAGGTACAGTCGTGGCATCAGATGTCTATACTTGTTCATGTGCTGCTTAGAGCTTAACCGGCGCAGACGGAAGGATGCCATCTAACAAACTTATTGAGCATTCCATCGCCAAGATACAAGCGGCATAACGTTGCCCATCACCCGCTGCAGATCACCCTTGCATCATAACTAATCAACTCTCGCCGGTCGGTGTACATAGGCGTTGTTAGGTAGTAGCGGCACTCGGTAGGGGTAGAGACCGCCGATTGCGACAAGTCCTAGGTTGTGGACTGACGAGACGCTGCATTTCAAACACTAATGGCAACTTTCCCTAGCACTTGTCTCTGTTCGAGGAGGCGAATTGCTGCGGGAACTTCGCTCAGGTTATAGCGCTGACCGATGAAAGAGGCGATTTTGCCTGCCACCATAAAATCTCTCAACGTAACGAGATCTGCTTGATTGGGTTTTGACGCTAGGCATTTCACTTGTTGGCGACGGGTTCTCGAAATCCAAGGTCCGAGCAACATCACCTGCAAAAATCGAGCCGTGGAGCCACCAACCAGGACGTAGGTTCCGTCAGGTGTCAATGTTGGTAGGTAGTCGAACACTGAACGGTAGGCTGCTGCATCAAGGATCAGGTCGTAAAGTCGCCCAGTTTGGGTAATGTCTGCTTGAGTATAGTCAATGACGTGGTCTGCGCCAAGCGATCGCACCATGTCCATTTTTTTTGGGCTGCATACGGCGGTCACATCAGCGCCAAGCGCCTTCGCAATCTGCACCGCAAACGACCCCACACCACCCGACGCACCATTAACCAACACCTTTTGCCCTGACTGAATTTGTCCAACGTCCCGCAGTCCCTGTAAAGCGGCAAGGGCAGCGCCAGGAACGGTTGCCGCTTGCTCATATGAGATGTTGGCGGGCTTTAGCACCAATGCCGCTTCGGTAGCACAGACATACTCGGCAAACGCACCGAAACCACACATAGACAGGTCGCCAAAAACCTCGTCACCGGGCTGAAACTGCGTGACATCTTTGCCAATCGCTTCAACCCGTCCTGCCACATCAAAGCCGAGGATCTTGATTTTGGGCTTAAGTAACCCCCCGAACATGAGGCGGACGAAGAACGGATCAGCGCGCATTAGATGCCAATCACCGGAATTGACGGAGGCAGCGTGAACCTGCACCAACACCTCATTGTCCTGAGCGACGGGCTTATCGACATCTTCTAGTCTTAATACATCTGCTGAACCATACTCGCTTTGAACGATCGCTTTCATTCTGCTATTCCTTTTGTCATCCCCATACATAGGGGACAGGGATTTGATCCTTTAATGAGGCGCTTTTAGATTGGGGAGGAAATGAGTTAGGAGTGGACCAAGCCCCCATCACTTAGGCTTACATGCCCTCACCAATCTCCTTAAAACTGTTTTCGTTTCAGACGTTAACAGAACATTTCTCAACCATATCGTAACCCATAACTCAACAGGGCCATTTCATTCTCAGGGGAGCCTAAAGATGCTAGAGTTTCAGGCTAGTTCCAATGGTTCTAGCGTTTATGCGTCTGCCTCCCCCCCCTACTCCGGCTGTTATCGACTCACGGCCTGAGTCTGCTGTAGAGCGGAT
>JBGTGR010000014.1:0-15137 GCA_041746655.1 Elainellales cyanobacterium
GTGCCACATTGCGCTCAATAACCAGATGTGACAAGTAAGCCCTGATCTCGGCAGCCCCCATTTCTTGTGGATGCCGCTTGTTGTGAAACAAAATGAAGTCTCGAACATAGTACACATAAGACTTTTCGGTCTTGAGGCTGAAATGCTTGAGCCGAATGGTTTCTCTAACTTGATCAAGCAAGCGGGGCGGTTGAGATGGTGACATAGGTAGATGCTGGATAACCCCGATATGAAGAGTGTTATCCAGCACTTTTGACGGATAAGCACCCCAATCTCCAGGATTAACCATCAGATCTGCCGGATAACACCCCAAAACCTCGGGCTTATCCAGCAAATATTCTGTTTAATTCCTTAAAAACTAGATGTTATCCCGTAGATGTGCTGGATAATACGGGCAATACAGGGTCTTATCTAGCAGATCTGACACTTAATACATAGTTAGACCGCTGAGTTATCGGTGAGGCAGTACATTCAAATCATCGGCCAGTATTTAGGCTTAACTTGCCTAGATGAATGGTGGATAGCTTTCAAATGGGTATCCTAAGAATGTACGAAAGTTAGTTCTCCTAATTTCTGCTGCTGTTTGCCCACCTATGAAAATTGCATTTCATTTCAATGCTTTCCATCCGAGTCTAAGTTCAAACTATGGAGATCGTGTAGAGAAAATTGTATTTAATATTCTTCTAAGTTGCCGAAATTTAGATCTATCGTCCAAAATATTAACTGGGGATTTACTGCTATCTAATTTAGCCTTTGATATCAGAGAGACAGGTGAAAGAACAGATAAAAGAGAATTTAACCAAGAGAAGTATTTTCAAATTGTTAATCTTTGGATTCAACCTGACAATACTGTATGGTCAAGCATGATTGCCCCAAAACTTGTTCAAGCATTGAAGGATGAAATTTTTACAATCTGCTTTGAAACAATTGAAATGCAACTTGCAGATTATTTAGACGACAAACTTCGAGAAGGCACTGAAGCCTATTTAGGTGCTATGGAGGTGGACGATGCTTCTTATGTACATTGGTTTGTGTACTCAAACTCGATAGGACCAAGATACAGAATTAACAACAAAAATGCTTCAATTTTCTGGGATGGTTTCAATGATGAATCAAAAGATGAATCTGAAATTGAACGTCTTACAAAACTTGGCTTCAAACGAGTCGGCTTTGAAAGCCTTAATGGTAGGTATACAATTTTTGACGAGTACCATGATTTTGACCATGCCAGAAGAGTTGCAGAGTGGAAGAAAAATTGTGGCAATTTATTAGCTTTTATTGTTGATGGTGTAGCTCACAGATTAGGTGATACTGCCCCTGACTTAGGAAATAAATTATGGGCGGCTCTAAAAACTTTCAACGAGGCAGAAACTAATGAAGAATTTGCTCAGGTTACTGCTTCTTGTAGGCGAATAGTAGAATATGTCTCAGATGAATTGTTCCCTCCGATAGATGGGGAGGTTGAAGGACGTAAGCTTGGAACCAAGCAGTATCGGAATCGGCTTCTAGCGTTTGCTGACGAAGCGCGAAAGAGTGATACCAATATTGACCTGATATGGGTTAGCACAAAAAATTTGAGCGAGCAAATGGAAAGATTGTCTGATTTAGCTAATAAAGGTGTTCACTCCGAGGTTTATCGAGTAGAAACGCGTAGGTGTTTATTGCGAACTATTATGCTGCTAGATGACATTATTTCTCTAAGGGTTGGAGCGTTTGAAATTAAAACAAAACTAAATTTTGATGATATGCTCGGTCAGGTTTTTGGACTGTAGTTGCAACCAGTGCAGTCTAACAATTCTGGTGCAGCGGATTGCCCGAAGCCGCCTGAGTTGGATGCAAAAGCTACGACAACCGCTGACCAGAACCGTTATGCCACTGGATTGTCGGTGGGGGGCCAGTTAAAGCTTATCTGCTAGTATCTAAGTAAGTGGATCTAATTATTTGTAGGATGGGTTAGCGATAGCGTAACCCATGCTGATGTTGGGTTTCATACTTCAACCCAACCGACAGATATCTTTTTAATTACACCCACCTACTTAGAGCTAAAAGACTGAGAAGTTAATAATTTAGGGTCAAGAATGGTTGACGGAATAGATGAAAACCAGAGAAATCATTGGAACCAGCATGCAGTAGAAAGGGGCTTGTTAGATCTATCTGTTGTACTCTCGACCCGTGATATTACGGCTGGCAATCAATTTGCAATCTTTGTTTTAGTTAAAAATCCTTTTGATAAACCAGTTTGGATACGCCAAGTTCATGTAAGTTTACCTAGTGAACTCAAATTGGCAAATGTTCCAGAAAAGCAAAGCAAGAACTCTAAACGTGAAAATGAAACAAGGAAAAATCTGGAAAGGTTGAAGGAAGAGAAAAGAGTTCGACTGGAGGCTAAGATCGATCTTCTAAATCAAGAACTCAAGAAAATAGTTAAAGGCTTAGAGAGCAATAAATCTCTGGAAGAATTAGATAAAAATTTTTTATACAAAATAGAGTTACGATTGGCAGAAGTAAAGCAAGAATTGGAATCTCTAAATGAGGCAGATGAGGCAAGAATCTATATTGATCGCAATGCAGCTGTAAGCAACTTTAAGGTTGTTTCTAGGCGACCCAGAATTTATATTGATAATGCTTCAGCCGTTTCGTATCTTGATGTCTACGATCCCGAATCTTTTCAAGAGGTGTCTGCCCAGGCAAGAATAGTGGCTTTAGAGAGTTCTCTTCCAAGGAATACAGCTTTACAACCCGGCAGCACTGCCGTTTATACGGCAGCTTTGTATGTTGAAAAATCTCTCATTTTTACCCCGTCACATTATCGCTTGCAATTTAATGTTAATTATAGTTTTCATGCCAAAAAAAAGAGTTTGCTAGATGAAACGAATTCTCCGGAGAGTTTTGAGGAGGGAGAGGAAGGAATATTTACAAATACAGTGGCTCATGAGATATCAATCAGACCTTCAGTTTATTCGGTAATTGTCGGAGCAGGTTTAGGAGGCTTTACGGGTTCTATTGCTCGCTTGCTTCAAATTACGTCTGTAGATAAGTGGCAAGCATTTTCAAATGTAGATACTTTTACGTCTTTGATTGCTGTTGCGGTTGCAGTAATACTCAGTGGTATTGCAGTTGTATTTATGGCAAGGAAGTCAGAAGCACAATCATTTGTATCAGTAGAGGATTTTTGGGGTGGGCTACTGATTGGTTTTCTTGTTGGGTATACCGGAACTTCCTTCTTTGAGCAGTTAACGGGCGTTACGAATCCGACAATAGTTAATCCAACACCAAGGGTTTCACCTTTACCACAGTGATGTTTAGTCATAACGCTATGAAGATGCTTACTACTTTAGATTCAGAGCTGCATAACAATTCAAATGTAACGGACAGACTGCAATGCTTTCTGCTTCGTTTCTAGTTTCTCACTGCTGCTGCATTTTGCCGTTAGGTAGCTTAAATCTAGCGGTGAACAGGATGGCAGAAAAACAGAAAAACGGAGCAGCGACAGCAGTAGGGTGTTTGGGAGCTTTAGTTGGTATTAGGGTGCGTAATCGTTGGTTGTGTGTGGTGCGTCAGAATTATCATTGATCAGTGGGGAGCGCCAAGGGGGGAGTCTCTATTTTGATGTTCCCAGCTACGTTGGCTATAAAGCCCTGGTATGCGGGCTTCGTGTTGGGGAACTGGTGGTTGCTTGCTCTTGTCTGGGGCGGGGGATTAGCAGGGCAAATTAGTAGCGCTGTAATTCAAGACTAAAGCTAAAAAAATGGATGCATAGCCAATGACAATAACAATAGTGGAATAACGTTCCTGTATTAGGGCAAATGCCAGTGTCGCAGGCAGAGCGAGTCTTTTTGTAGATGCGCGTTTATCCACGATTCGAGGCCCTCTGCCCGCGCCTTTTCCTGATCCACAACGAGCAGCTCAAGCTAGAGAGCAGCAAGCGTCATTAGGTTTATCCCAATTGGTTATAGTGACCACCGATCGCAAAGGTATAAATATAGTTGTCGTCAAACTTATAGATTACCCGATCCTTTTGAGACAGTCGTCGAGACCAAAGACCCGATAGATTATGCTTCAGAGGTTCTGGTTTTCCAGTACCAGAACTTGGATCTCCTCTCAGCATTTCCTTGAGTATTCTGCAAAGATTCTTGTGAAGCTTTGGGTCTTTTTCTCTCAATTTTTCGTATTCGTTCCAGGTTTCTCCCTCAAATACCAAGGATCTCATTCATTTCCTCACTCGTTGGCGAATAGCCCTGTTGATGACAATGAGTTTCTAGAGACTCAGAAATTTGTTTCATTAAACGGGTGCTCTGCAACACGTGCAAGGTTTCTTGCTCTCGCTCCCAATCCTCAGCACTAACGACAACAAAGTCTTCTCCATTTCGGCGCGTGACTTTGATGGGGCGATGCTCACTGATCACTTTTTCTACACAGTCCTTTAATGTATCTCGAAACTTATTGACACTTACACTATCCATTGAGAGGCCTTGACTTGTACGGCAACTTCGTACATTGTATGCCATTGTTTCCTCATCCAACAAGAGCCTGCAAAGGAGGCTCGAAACACCAGCAACCTCAGGCATTTCCGAAAATCTGCGATCGCTCAGTGGGCACATCTCTACCGACTGCGATCGCAACCAAACCCGCCTTTTGCTGATCCACAATTTGAGACGCTGCTGGTAATACGGGTTACAGAAGTTCCGCCCAACGTTCAAAAAATTCCGGCTAGTAGCCGATCCAATCACCTACACGCCACCATTTATCAGTATGTTATTGAGAATAATTCCCAACCGATAGTTGTCAATGGTGGTGAGTGGTGTGGTTTTAAATCAAATGTTGCGATCGCTCCTTGGGGCGTTCATTTTAGTTTTGGCGGCTTCTCCAGGCTGGGCAGAGGGCCAATCAAGTGTGGGCCAATCGAGCGTAGATCATGCCGATGCGGCGGGAACAGCCCTCTCTGCCATTCCTCACATGAGTGGAGTTGAGCAACCCGCAACCACATTGGCAGAATGGATGACGGAAATTGCTCAGGCTCTGGTGCAAGTGACAGGGGTACAAATCAATGTCACAGCAGCAGGACTGGACATCACCCTAGAAAGCACGGGCCAGCTTACGCAACCCTCTACCTCTGTTGAGGGGAACGCTGTCATTGCCGATATCCCCAATGCAACGCTGGCGTTGCCCCAGGGAGACGAGTTTCAGCAAGCAAATCCAGCCGAGGGCATCGCTCTGGTTGAGGTCACCCGTTTGTCTAGCGATCGCATTCGGATTGCCATTACTGGAGTGGATGCACCGCCGAGCGTCGAATTACAGTCTGTCGCACAAGGTTTAATCGTTAGCGCTGTCCCCGGAGGAGCGATCGCCGACACGGCAGACACAGAAGCCATCCAAGTCATTGTGACCGGGGAGCAAGATGAGGGCTACAACCCCACCAGAGCCACTACAGCCACCCGCACAGATACGCCGCTGCGCGATGTTCCTCAGTCGGTTCAGGTGATTCCCCGTGCCGTAATAGAAGACCGGGGTGTCACCGAACTAGATCGGGTGCTAGAAACTGCAGGCAGCGTTGTATCTGCTGGCGGTCGAGGTACGAGCGTATTTGGCCCTGGATTTTTGATTCGTGGCTTTCCAATTCAGGGGGCAATCTTCCGGGATGGCATCAGTACCTTTTCCCTCGCTCCGCTCAGCACCAACGATGTCGAACAAGTCGAGATTCTGCGGGGTCCAGCCTCCGTGCTATTTGGTCAGGGAGAGCCGGGTGGCATCATCAACCTGGTATCAAAGCAGCCCTTGAGGGAGCCGTTTTATGCCTTGGGTGCAACGGTGGGCAGTTTCAGTACCTACCGGGGGGATGCCGATCTAACTGGACCGCTGACCGAGGATGGCTCGTTGCGCTACCGCTTCAATTTGTCCTACGAGAACTTCGGTAGCTTCCGCGACTTGGTCGATGGTGAGCGCCTGCTGATATCGCCGACCCTGACATGGGACATTGGCCCTAACACCTCAATCAATGTTTTTGGTCAATATGCCCGCGATCGCGAAACCATTGATGAGGGTATTCCCTTTACCGCCGATGGCCCAGTAGATGTGCCCCGCAGTCGCTTTGTGGGAGAAGACTTTGGTGAATTTTCCCAAGATCAGTTCACCTTGGGCTACCGACTCAACCATGATCTGAACGAAAGCTGGTCGCTGCGTCACGCTAGCCAATATCTGCAGTACAGCCCTCAGCGCTATGCCCCCCTCTACGACTCCTTTGATGAAACTACGGGCGACGTTGAACGGACAGAGTATTTTGGTGGAGGCAATTACCGACGCCTGTTTACCAATGCTGAAGCCGTTGGTCGCTTCAGTACAGGCTCGGTGAATCACCAACTACTGGTTGGCGCAGAATACCGCAATGTCCTGGAACAGCCTGAGTTTCAGTTCAGCAATACCTATGCTCCGATCAACGTTTTCAATCCGGTGTATACGGGCATTCCCTACGCCATTGAGCCAGAGTTTTTCCGGGATGACACCATCAGCACCTGGGGCTTTTATGCCCAAGACCAAATCGACATTTTGCCCAACCTAAAATTTTTGGCGGGCATTCGCTATGATATTGCCGATCAATTCCGCACAACGCAGAATGTAGGTGATCCGCGTCAGGAATTTTCCCAAAGTGATAATGCCTTCTCGCCCCGCCTGGGTGTGGTCTATCAGCCCGTCGAGCCAGTTTCACTGTATGCCTCCTACACCCGCTCCTTCAGCCCTTCCTTTGGCGCTAGCCTGAATGCGGATGGCTCCAACTTTGATCCTGAAACCGGGCGGCAGTTTGAAGTAGGGACTAAAGTCGATCTTAGCGATCGCCTCAGCCTCAATCTAGCCTTGTTCGACATTCGCCGCCAGAATGTTCGCACCCCAGACCTGACTAACCCCCGCTTCTCAGTCCAAACCGGAGAAGTGGCCAGCCGTGGCATTGAACTCAACCTGGGCGGTGAAATCCTGCCGGGGTGGAATATCACCAGCAGCTATACGCTTTTGGATGCCTTTGTCAGCAGCGATAACCGCACTGCCCTAGTGGGTAATCGCCTCGCCAATGTGCCTGACCATCAGTTCAGCCTGTGGAACACCTACGAAATCCAGGAGGGTGGCCTGCAAGGACTTGGGCTTGGCCTGGGCGTGTTCTACGTTAGCGATCGGGCTGGGGATCTAAGTAATTCCTTTACCCTGCCCAGCTACTTCCGCACCGATGCCGCCCTATTCTACCGACGCGACAATTGGCGGGCGCAGCTGAATCTGGAGAACCTGTTCGACACGACCTATTTCACCGCGTCCGATCAGTTTCAGTTCGCCAGAGTCGGAGCACCGTTTAGGGTATCAGCACGGGTAACGGTGGAGTTTTAGGGAGTGTTTTAGGAACCACTTCAGGAAGCGTTTTGGGAATATAAGAGGGTGTCGGGCTTCGATATCCTTTTCTGGGAGAGGCAGGGGCAGGTTATTTGAGTTTCGCCTTACGACCTGACCGACCTGAAACCTGTATCCGACACCTGCTACCCAATACCTATCCATAGCAAAAACGAGGTCAGCGACTTGAGTTCACCGCGATTGAGAGATTGGCTAATGAGAGCTGGATTACTGCTACTGACCCTGGTGGCAGTGGTGTCGTGCCAGCGATCGCCCCAACCCGAAACTTCAGTGACAGCAGATTGCACCGTTGTAGAGCATGTCGCGGGGAAAGCCTGTGTGCCCAATCAGATTCAGCGGCTGGTAACGCTGGATGGAGTGTCTTTTGAATATGCGATCGCCCTAGGAGAGAAACCCATTGCGACGGCCTTTGGTGGCTATATGGACTATCTGGCCGAGCAGATGGTGGGGGTAGAAACCGTGGGACAGGTAGGAGAGCCCAGTCTAGAGCGGGTAGTGGCGCTGAAGCCAGACTTGATTTTGGGGCTTGATCATAATCAGGACATTTATTCCCAAGCGGCTCAGATTGCGCCAACAGTGCTATTTTCGTTTGAACATAGCGGTCAGTGGAAGCAAGTCTTTCAGCGCATGGCGGCGGAGTTGGAACGGTCTGAAGCAGCTCAACGAACCTTGGACGACTACGATGCCCGGTTGGCTGATTTTAAGACCCAGATGGGAGATCGGCTGAACGATCTTGAGGTTTCGGTGGTTCGGATTTATCCAGACACCATCAACCTGTACCTACGCGATTCCTTTGTCGGCACGGTGTTACAAGATGCGGGATTGGCTCGCCCAACAGCTCAAGATATTGGGGCTGCTGAGGCCGAACAGCAGTTTGGCAATCCCATCCAGACCAGCATTAGCCGCGAACTGTTTGAGCAGGCCGATGGTGACGTGATTTTTCTGTGGACGGGGCAAAACTCTGCAGAGGAAAATGCGCGCTTGCAACAAGAAATCGACGCGCTGCAACGCGATCCCCTTTGGCAGCGGCTCAAGGCAGTGCAGGCGGAGCGGGTGTACCAGGTGCCCAGCTATTGGATCGGCTGGGGCCCACTCGCCGCCAATGCTGTCCTCGACGACCTGTTCACCTACCTTGTGGAGCCGTCTTGACCATGCCCGACCAGTTAATTGTCTGCAAAAGCTGCGGCTTTTCTGCCGATGAGGAAAAGCGCGATGGGGAGACGGGTGGTGCTCATCTGCTAAAGCATTTGCAAGCCATCTACGAGCAGTGGCCGCGCAAGGGCGAGCTGACCCTAGAAACCACCGGGTGTCTGTGCATTTGTGAACAGCCCTGTGCGATCGCCTACGTGGGCACTGGCAAACCTACCTATCTCTTTACCGACCTCGCCCCCACCACCTGCGCCGCCGATCTGCTCACCGCTGCCGAACTCTACCTCGATAGCAAAGACGGCATGGTGCCCTGCTTCCAGTTGCCCGATGATTTGCAATCTCACAGAACGGCGCGAATTCCGCCTGCGTCTTGAGTGGGTTGGGGTTGGAGGGCGATGGTTGTTGGCACAGCCTCTCCAAGGGAGAAAGACTGGGCTGGAGTGCGATCGCAGGTCGCTCTCTTAGCCACCGTTGTCGATGATCGCGTTCCAGTAGCGATCGGTTTCGGCTGGGTCGGCGGTTGCGACCTGACCTGTAATGGTTTCCCTTTTTAACATACAATCAGCTAATAAGAATAGGAATTTTCAATATGGCTTTAGATCAACTTGAGGCATTTTTAAAGAAAATGCAGTCTGAACCTGCACTTAAAAATGAGGTGCTCACAGCATCAACTGCAGATGATATTGCGCGAATAGCACTAAAACTTGGTTTTGAATTTTCAGGTGATGAATTACTGAGAATGTCAGGAAAGAAATTTGGCGGAGTTACTGTTATAAAAACTGCTCTTCCTGGGGAGTATAATTAAGTGCTTTTTGAATATCCGATCATACAAGCATAGAAATCACAAACACCGTATTTGCTTCAAATCAAGAGTATCTTTACCCGAATTAAACGCTCTCTTGGGCAGCTCTCATAACTCTTCATAGGCCCAACGGCCTAGTTAGCCAGTAGGTTGGGTTTCGTTAGCTTAACCCAACACCTACTGTTACTTTAGTAATTCACCTACGTATCCTAGGTCTATTCTCGATGGGCAATTGCTATGCAAGGCCACAGTGAGTTGGGAATAAAAGCCTTCTGAAATTGTTGGGTCTTCTTTGTCAACCCAACCGACAAGAGATCTGCGATCGCGCTACCTTTAACTATCCCACCTCCTTAAGAAGCATCGTTTTCTACATCAATGCCATATAAATATCTTAGCTCTAGCAGCGTTCAATTTGCTTTTTTGAGCTAATTTAACAATTGCTTTTTTTAGAGTCTGTGAAAAGTATTCTTCCATCCTGAGACCTTGTCTAGCCAAAAAATACTTGTTAGGATTTTTCTCCAAGAGCCATTGAGTGCATTGCTCTAGAGTTCGCTCATTTAAATAGCTAGAATCTTCTTTAGACCATGATTTATTAGTCAAAATTTTGGCCAAGACTTTATCTATCAGACCCTTTGGCAACCCCAATTACTTTTGCCTAATCTGCGGTAGACGTGATGAGCACCTCCCCTAAGCTGCTCAAAATTAGAATGCTCTACCAGCGGAGCGGATCAAATTTTGCTAGTAGGGAGAAACAAGCAGTCTAAATTGATATTCTTCAGAACGATCCAAACCAACTTGAATTAGAACTGTGGTGAGATGGCGATCGCGCGTATCCAAAAACCTAACTAAATCTCCTGAACCCGATGTCGAAAAAGCTGGATTTTGTAACACCTGTTGCAGGCCACTGCGAGTATTACTCTGCTGGAGTCCAGCAATGACAGCACGGGTGGCATCATAGGCTGTTGCTGTGCGCCAATTGATAGTTGCTCGCCACAGGCTTTGAGCCCGTTGAGCAAATTCAGGATGGGCTTCTGGACTCCACGGCGCTACTACTACTAGTCCTTCTATCGTGTCCTGACCATCTTGAATAATTTTTTGTGTATACAGAGATGGACTACCAAATAAGGCTAATTGGCCTTGGTTAGCTTTTGCCACCGCGATCGCCGGATCAAGATAGTTGATGCTGGGTCCCAAGTAGAGACTGTTGGCCCCTTGAGTGATTGCCTGGGCGATCGCCTCCTCCGCATCAAAGGCAGGAGATGCAAAATTGCACAGATCATTTCCTTGGGAGTCCAGCACAGTTACAATTTCACCGCCACTTGTTACTAGCGCATCAATAAAATCATTCCGAAATACAGTATTGTCAGGTGCGGTAGCGTCATAGCAAACTAGCATCTTGGGAGATTGAGCACGTTGCTCCGCCAAGTGGGCAAGCAAATAATTGACAAGTGTAGTAGACATCGAGCGGGCAGTTGGAACGGCACGGAAAATATAATGACCGACCCTAGATACATCTGGATCAAAGGTTGTGGGAGAAATCATGACCAAGCCATGTTTTTGATAAATAGGCGCACCTCCCTGGGAAGCATCGCTCGTATTACTTCCGATCACGGCTAAGATATCCTGCCGATTGATTAAGATCGGTGCAATTTGGCTGGTCAAATTTGGATCATTATCGTCATCAACGATTTCAACTTCTAAACCAACTCCATTGATACCACCATTCCGATTGATTTCGTCCTGTGCATGGGCAACGCCCCTCAGGATTTCTTGAGCGATATTGAGCGCTTTCCCAATGGGAACACTCGTGGCGATCGCATAGATTTGACGCTGTTCTGCCCGGAGCCGAGCATTGTTTAGATAGATCAGAGTTTCAGGATCATTAGGGTTAACTTTCAATGACTCCTCAAACCACTGCACCGCCATTGGATAGTTTCCGACTGCAAATGCAGCAATTCCCTCTTGCTTGGCCAATGTGGTTACTGCTCCAATCAGTTGCACCTCTCCTGCGCTAAACCGCTCTGATAAGGCACGGTTGGTAAAAAGAGAGACTGCCGTAGTTTGATTTTCTCTTAGTTGGAGAAGTAAACGCGGCGAAAGCCAGGACCACAAAATGCCTAAGATTCCAACTGTAACCAACAGTGCAAGAAGCAGTTGGCCACAGTCCTCTCTAGAGTTTTTAGTTGTCATATTTTTCCTGGGGATGACAAAAATCAGGACTGACTATGCTTCCGGATTGAATAGTCTAAACTAACGGCTGTCTATTGAATGAGTAAATCCTATTTCAGGAGTGACTAAATGTCAAGTCGCCATTGCTTAGCCCCTGGTTATGAAAATTGATCAGGTGTTAGGCATACAAAGATAGTTCATATTCCAGAAGGCTTTGGGCTTGATACGTCTGCGGTATTCAGGAAGCCAGGGTTAGCATAATAGCTGAGTGAGGGTAGAGTAAGGTATAGATAAAATCTGTTCCGCTAGTCTGGCTGGTTTCACAAGGCACTGTATCCTGATTGCATCATGGCAAAACCATCACTCACTCCGTCTCCGCAAGGCATCCAAATGGCTAACCAAGCGTTGACCTGTGCTGGATGGACGAAAGAAGAGTTAAGACAGCAAGTCGGATGTAGCAAGCAGCCCATTACTCATTTTTTTCAGGGAAAACCAATTACCCAGTCTATCTTCATCCAGATTTGCGATCGCCTAGGCTTAAACTGGCAGGAAATCAGTGATCTACCCCTCTATCCTGGTTCTGCTTCAATTCAATCAGTTTCACAGCAACCAGAGGAGCCTGATTATCCTCTAGATCAGCTTGTTCAAGACTTGCGACAGAAAGCCTACACAAGCATACGGGAACGGTGTGGCACTATTCGCGTCTTAGACATGTCACACCCAGTTGAAGTAGATAATCTATACATCAACGTCAATATTCTGGAACAAATCACCGGACGACGGCACAAACGGTTAGAGGAACTTCTACAAAAATGTGACCTAGAGGAGTTTAACCGGATTGGACTCAGTCAGGTTGAAGAAGAACGAGTTCTGGGAGTAGAAGCAGTCCAAAAGTACAAGAAGTTGATCATTTTGGGTAAGCCAGGAGCGGGTAAAACAACTTTTCTAAAACATCTGGCTATTCAATGTAATGAAGGGAGTTTTGCCCCTGATCTCCTTCCTGTTTTTGTAACCTTAAAAGACTTTGCTGAGGCAGAACACCAACCGAGCTTGCTGGAATACATTAGCGAAAAGTTACTACATCACTATACGGCACTGAGCGCAGAAAATATTCAAACAAAACTAATTTCAGATCTTTATAAAGTCTTCTATGCAGGTAGAGCTTTAGTTCTGCTAGATGGTCTAGATGAGGTTCGCACGGAGGCTCATCTTCGCATTATTAAAGAAGTTCGGGATTTTTCGGAACAATTTTGGAACAATCCGTTTGTGATTACCTGCCGGATTGCGGCTTGGGAATATACCTTTGAGAAGTTCACGGAAGTAGAAGTTTCTGACTTTGACGCAAACCAAATTGCCGCTTTTGTCGCGAAGTGGTTTGAAGGTAAAAGTATGAGTGCAGAACGCTTCCTCAACTATCTAGACCAAAATCCTCGCATCAAACAACTTACCGTCAGTCCACTCTTACTGACGTTGGTCTGTTTAGCATTTGAAGAATCGGGGGATTGTCCAAGTAGCCGCTCAGAACTCTATAGAGAAGGAATTGATGCATTACTGAAGAAATGGGATGCGAAACGTGGCATCCAAAGAGATCAAATTTATCAAAACCTTTCTGCCCGACGTAAAGAGGATTTACTAAGCTATATCGCTGCGATTACATTCAAGCAGAAGGATTACTTCTTCAAGAAAGCGATCGCCCAGCAATACATCACCGACTATATTCGCAACTTATCTAAAGCGAGTCTGACGAGTGAAGAACTACAGCTAGACAGTGAAGGAGTTCTACGCGCAATTGAGGCGCAGCATGGGCTACTGGTAGAGCGGGCAAAAGGGATTTACTCCTTTTCTCACCTCTCATTTCATGAGTATTTCACTGCCCGAGAAATTGCTTGCAATAGCCAATCTCTAGAAGTCGCCATTCAGGATCTGTCTCGTTGTGTGTTTGATAAACGGTGGCGAGAAATTTTCTTACTTGTGGCCGAAATGCTACGAGATGCCTCACCTCTCTTGTTTGCAATAAAGCAAGAAATTGATCAGATTTTAGCAACATCAAGTCAACTTCAAAGCTTCCTAGCAGATATTGGCGATCGCGCCGAAGCTCCAGAATTTGCCTTCTGCAACCCTGCATCCGTTCGTGCCTTTTATTTTGATATTGACTTTGATATTGACGAAAATCGAACCGTTTCACTCCAACTCGATCGATCGGCTAATTTGCTAGTCTGTGCCAGTTTTCTAACCCGTATGCTGGATGGTATTTCACTAAAAGAGGCGATCGCGATCGCTCAAAGCTATGACAAGAAACAGATGCATCCTGACAGACAAATTTGTGCGGCGGGCTCTGCCAACTCTGTCATGATGATTGCCATCGAAATTGCCCTGCATTCTAAACGATTGGAAGCGGATGCGAGAGATACACTGAAATCACTTTTGCATCGTCTCAAAGGTGATTTAGCAAATGACGAGGCCGTAAAACAGGTTGCGGACACCGCGAGAAACGTCGCCAAAACACGCCACCATATCGGTCAAGGATGGGAATTTAGTCAGCAAGAGAAAGAATGGATGAAACAGTATTATGCGGCAACGCAGCTTTTGGTGGAATGCCTGAATAGTGATAGTTGTATGATGTCTCCAGAAGTACGCTGTCAACTGAAAAAATCTTTGTTTAGACCTCTCTAATTACTCAATCAACTTCTAATCTACATAATTTACAAAAGCCAAGCTCATCTTTCAAAGCCTTATGACAACTCTCAAAACCTATTTGGTTCACTCCAAAATCTTTGAAGATCTCAGCAAAAGTTCCTTTCCGATCCTTCTTCAGACTTGGCAGGATCAAAAAATTGAACTACCTGATATAGGCACCCACTTTGGCTATATTCATCAGGGCTCTACAGATTTATCCTGTGCTCGGCTTAAAGCGGCAGAAGCCTATCTTTTGCAAGCAGGAATGTACTTTGCTTTGCCTGGTAAGGGTGCGATCGGCGGTGAAGCTTCTTCTGGAATGATTGTCACTCGTCTAAATTATCAAGGAATGTTTAGCTTGGGCGGCCCCGTTGAAGCCCAGGGTCGTCTTGCTTACATTGATGGGGGTGCCAGCAGCTTACTTATTCCACCTGTCATGTTAGGGGATCCCTGTCTAAATGCAATGTATTTTCCACCCCATATTGACCAAACATTGCATACTCATCCGAGCGATCGCATTGGTATCGTAATTGCAGGTGGAGGTGAAGTGAAAACCCCTCAAACCTCAACCCATTTAGAAGCAGGAACCCTTTTCCTAATTCCTGCTCACCACTTACACAAATTTTGTACAGGTGACGACTCATTAACGGCAGTGGTGTTTCACCCTGATAGTGACACAGGCTTTACTCACAAAAATCACCCCATGTTGCAACGAACGATTGTGAATGGGGTCAGTGCGGTGGAGTTACCTGAGATTCAGTCGTCAATTCATTGATAACGACAACTCGCCCAAATGCTACAAATATTCCGTCTAAGTAGGTGAGTGGAATTAATTGTAAGATAGAGCACCTGTTCAATTCACATATTATGCCAGCCCCTTTACGTATTCTTTTGACGCTTGAAGAAGACCGCACCTTAACTGAACTACGACTGGCTCAGAGCCTTCCCCAAC
>JBGTGR010000015.1:0-27532 GCA_041746655.1 Elainellales cyanobacterium
GTTGGGGAAGGCTCTGAGCCAGTCGTAGTTCAGTTAAGGTGCGGTCTTCTTCAAGCGTCAAAAGAATACGTAAAGGGGCTGGCATAATATGTGAATTGAACAGGTGCTCTATCTTACAATTAATTCCACTCACCTACTTAATGAGTCGATTTGATGGTTGGGCGATCGCACCAGACGCGATTGAAAGCTAGCCAACACCGGGCACCCTTCATCTGCTGCAAACACATGCCAGCGAATTGCCTCTTCCTCATCTGCCGACACCACAATACAGTGGTCGATCGCCGCAAAATTTCTGCATTTTCGGCTGTGCGCTTACCACCCTCTGGGTCCGGTTGTGGGCTAACCCTGGGATAATGAATCGGGCCGTCGAGTCCTTTTGCAGCTTCTCGAAACGCTTGAATGAACCGAACTTTTTCAACGCTCTTTTCAGGGGAATAAGCACTGGCAACCGCTTGCTCAAACTCACGAATGCATTGCTCTGCCTGTTTCGGATCGGGTGGATCGATCGGCAGCAGCGATTCATAATATTGCTTCCAATCTTGTCCCTGGCGCAGGTCGGTTTTGTTCCAGTCAATCTTCAGTTGCACAGCGCCCCTGCTTCGCTACAGCGACCCTCCATCCCAAACCACGCAAATGCAGCAGGCGCTTTTGGCCGCGATTCAGGCATCAGAAAAGCCCATTCCGCCTCCACTCTACGTGATGGCGTTGAAGTAATAGGGTGATCATCTCCTGGGTCGCTAGGATGGGCATTGCCCACAGCTTCAATTCAGTCAGATTAATTCAGTCAGATTACCAGGGTGTCTCTCCGCCTCCTTTAATCCAAGTGGCGAGATCTTTGGGAGGAGTCGCGACATTGAACGGATGTAACCCAAACTCCTGAGAGAGTTCTTGACAGACTTGAATTCCGCGAACACTATTGCCTTTGGCGTCAAGGGGTGGGGAAAACGTGCCGATGCCAAGCTTGCCAGGAGAAACAGCCGTAATGCCGCCACCCACCCCACTTTTGGCAGGCATCCCAACCCGATAGGCCCATTCTCCTGAGGAGTCATACATGCCGCAGGTGAGCATGACACTGATCACATCCTGCACATAGCGTTGATCGAGGGCGCGTTCTCCGGTGACGGGATTGAGGCCACCATTGGCCAGGGTGGCAGCCATCAAGCTTAGGTCACGGGCATTGACTAAAATAGAACATTGCTGAAAGTAAAGATCCAGGGTTTCATCGATGCGATCGCTCACCATACCAAAGTTGAGCATCAGATAGGCGATCGCTCGATTGCGATGTCCCGTTGATTTTTCCGAGAGAAACACAGGCACATTAATATCGTGGGTGCGTCCGGTGTAGCGACGAAACATCTCTAACAGGCGCTTGAGGCGTTCGGTGCCGTCTTTGCCTTTGATCAGGTCGGCAGTGGCGATCGCCCCCGCATTCACCATTGGGTTGCAGGGTCGATTGGTCTTCTCATCTAGCACAATGGCATTAAATGCTTCTCCCGTAGGCTCTACCCCTACCTTGCTATTCACATAGTCTCGCCCATTATCTTCTAGCGCCAGCCCATACACAAACGCCTTTGAAATTGATTGAATCGTAAAGGATTGCTGACAGTTGCCCACTTCAAACACTTGCCCCTCTTGGGTCGCAACCGCAATACCAAACCAATTAGGGTCTGCCAAGGCTAGCTCAGGAATGTAGTCGGCAACTGTGCCCTCTTCAAGCGGCAAGTATTTTTCATATAAATCATTGAGATAGTTGCGAAACGGGGACGTGACTGCCGTAATGGAGTCAGCAAGTGCTTTCAAGTCTCCGGTATTACTCATTATTCCTCACTCCATAATGCGACGGGCTACCGCCTGAAACTCCTGAGAAATCGGGTGCCCAGGATAGCGAACGCAAAATACCCCCTCACTGGCCAATTGAACTACGTCTTCAGAGAGGGGAAATAGACCTGCCACAGGTACGCCATAGGTTTCCTCCACTTTTTGCCGTAGAGCCTCCGGTTCGAGGGTGGAGAACGCCTTATTGATCACGATCTGGACATGGCGCACGTTTAGCTGACGGGCCACATCTAGAGTGACAGCAGTTCCCTGGTAGTCTTGCTTGTCAGGCCGCACAATCAGCAGCAAGCAATGGGAAATAGCAATAGTCAGAAAGGTTTCCTTTGATAAACCCGGATGGGTATCAATAAATAAATAATCTAGATCCAATGCCTTCACCAATTGGCGAAAGCCATCGTTCAACTGCCGCACGTCATAGCCATCTTTCAAAATTCGAGCAATGTCGTCAGCCTTAGAACTCGATGGCACCAGAAACAGGTGTCCATTCCCAGCAATGCCAAGATTTGGACTCACATCATAGGCTCCATCAGCGATGTCGGCCTCTCCCCACAAGTAGCTGTTGAGGGTCTTGGTCATCATGTCTGGCTCTAGGCCAAAGATGTTGTGAATCCCTGGCGATGGCATATCTGTATCGACAACTCCGACCCGATAGCCCTGTTGAGCCACGGTCGTAGCAAGATTTGCCGTCAGATTGGACTTACCTGTTCCTCCCCGATAGGAGTGAACTGAAATCACTTTTGGCATGGTCTATTGTCCATAGGTACAAGTGAAGATGATGTTGCCAACTTAGCGGCAGAGACTGATCTAAATTCGTATCTGGGGATACCTTAGAGCCGACTATTCGTTTTATGTTTTAGCAAAGCACAAGGCATCAAGGCGTCCTTGATACTCTCATCTTGAGATTTGTTCAACCCACTGGCAAGATCAGCCATTGAATAACTTGCTGATCCAGAACTGATCCAGAACTGATCTTTCAGTGTTGGAGCGATTGGGCCACACTTCAGGAGAGTGTCTTGTCAGTGAATTAAGGCATTCCTCCTGATGCAAAGTCTTAGTGACACGACTATGCAGGATTTCTCTTTGCAAACCCAGTCAAACATGGCTCAGCCATCTCAAGTCATTCGATTGGACGCAGGCAATGGGGCAGCCTATGCAGCATTGACCTATCCTCATTTTCGACCTCTACTGCACCGTTTAACGATCGGGACCGAGATCATAGCGGTGGGAGCCGAGCTAGATAGCATCCCGGTGGGGTTGGCGATCGCCCGCCTGAATCCTACCCCTCATCACCCCTTAGAGGGGCAAGTTCTATCGCTATTTGTATTGCCACCCTACCGCAATCAGGGCTGGGGTGGAGCCTTGCTGACCCAACTGGAAGTCGAGCTGCAGCGGAGCGGCTGTCAGCAACTTAAAATCCACTACCTAAGCAGTGCAGTTTCTCCAAGTTTAGAAAGAATTTTGGCACAACAACAATGGTTTGCCCCCCAAGCCACATCGTTGGTGGGCTATGCCTCGACCGATCGCGTTGAGCAAGCCACGCATCCCCATTTGCTCGACGATCTGGAGCGACTTTTAGCGCGTCTACCCCAAAATTATATGGTTTTCCCCTGGCAAACTCTCACTCCAGCAGAGCGTTTTGACTTGATGCAGCAAATGGCAACGGATACCTTGATGCAGCAGTTCAATCCATTTTTAGAGGAAGACAAGCGGGAACCGCTCAATAGCTTGGGGCTACGATATGGCGATCGCATTGTCGGCTGGATCATTACTCACCGCATTGCTCCCGATCTAATCCGCTATACCCAGATGTATGTAGATCCCAACTCCCAACCCCTGAGCCGCAGCATACTGCTATTGGCTAGGGCGATTCAACTACAAGTAGAGCATTTGCCCCAGACCAAAGGGACCTTTCGCGTTGATATAGACAATACCTCGATGGTAAATTTTATCCATCGCCGCCTCAAACCCTATTTAGAAGAAACTCAAACAGCTTATCGGGCAACCAAATTTTTGCAATAGCGTTATGCCTGTCAAGGAAGCAAAGTCTCACTTGTTTTGTCAAGATCAGCCCATCAATTTTGGTGCTGATCTGCGACTGATCCACAACTGATCTTTCGGTACTGAAGCAATTAGACCACACTTTAGAAGTAGGCAACCGACCTCCAGTCTTTTAACACTATCTAGAATCTAGCCCGCACCCAGCCCATGCCCTGAGGACTCGCCATGTGCTCTATCTGTGCAATGATTACAGACTCCCCAGTTCGTCTGCCGCCAGGTCAAGAGATTGCAGTCATTAGCAGCGAGTTGGAGGAATATCGAGCTTTAGCTGAGCAAGCTTATCCTCAGGTGCAGGTAATAGGGCTAGAGGCTACTCAAGACGGCATCGCCGCTGTCACTCAAGCCTTAACCACACTGCAACCCATTCATCGGTTGCATCTCGTCACCCCTGGAACTCCGGGTCACTTACAACTAGGTCGTTCGACCCTCAGCTACGCCAGTTTGCCCAAACACGGCAGAGAACTGTGCCGATGGCGATCCTATCTAGCCCCCAAGGCAGAAATCTTGATCTACAACAATCAAGTGGCTAGCAACGAGTCAGGAAAGTTCCTAATTGATGTACTACATCATATGACTGGGGCTGCGATCGCAGCTTGCACCATCTCCCCCGACGCAACTCTATGCAATATTCAATGGGAACTTGACTGCACTACACTATCCTTTACACCCTCTTTGGCTTTTCCTTTGGCAGTAGTAGCCGCTTGTTATCCGAATTCAGAGCGCAATGCTGTTTCTCCAGTCTCATCGGCTTGGCAAGACGATATTATCCCAACAAGAGCATAAATAGCCGTTAAGATTTTGGTGAGATCAGTCTTGACAAAATAAAAATGATCAAGGACTGCTCTTTTTGAATAGGTAAGTCAAAGCCATTCTTTAAGCGTAGTTTCATTATTGCAACCTGCCCCAACACGGTAGGAAATAGGAAATCGCCTTTGGTATAGCCCTACGGATATGTGTTAGGACGTTATTTTAGAGTAAAGAATCATTGAGACACAACCATGCCAGCCCCTTACAGCTACGACCTCCGACAAAAAGCGATCGCCGCCGTTAAAGATGGCAACCGCAAAAGCACAGTGCGTCGGATATTCAACCTCAGTCGCAATACATTAGACCTATGGCTCAAACGAGAGGCGCAAACAGGGGACTATCAAGCCATTACCCACTTCCAGAAGGGGTATCAACATAAAATCACGGACTGGAAACACTTTGAGAACTTTGTCCAAAAGCACGGGGAAAAAGGGAGCATCCAAGAAGGTAGATCATTACTCTAACTCAAGTCACTGACTTACAGGATTCAGAATCATGCTTAAAGCTGCGATCGCCACACCCTTTGCTGGTGCCCTTATCCTCTCCCTTTCCCTAGCAATGCCTGCCAGAGCTCAGACGACTTTTGAGTGCGGTAACTCTTTCGTAATCCTGCCAGCGGGTGGCTGCCTTGACCTCAGCTACTTAGGTTTCTTAGGAAATAGCCGTGCCGAACATGCCACCGTAGAGAGAATTTATCAAAACCAGTTTGAGGCCAACTTAGAGTTAGAAATTCTCTACAACCAATATCCAAACTATGTAAGTGAAACGCAACAAGAGCGGCAAGCCCGTTATAGTAGTCTCGCAGAAACCTCAATAGTTCGAGATGATGTTGCGGCAACAGCACAGGACATAGAAGACTTACTATTTCCTCTGCAAAATCAGGCAATGACTATTTTCGGGAGGCCGTTCAAAGTAGAAGCGCCAAAATAATGAATATTTTGGGGAGCTAAGAATCTCTCGAAACGATAACCTTTCAATAGCAAGTAAAGAAAGCGTTTCGAGAGCTATGACTACATCCTATCAAAGTGGCCTGACTCAAGAACGAAGTTGAGATTCGGGATCTTTGGGGATGCAGGAGGACAGAGATACACTTCTTTATTCATTTTTGCCAGAAAATAAATGAAAAAGCAAAAATGAGTTGAAGATGATTCCTAGGAATCGACGAAAGACGTACATCAGAGGCACTAATCTTATTCTTTGCCTAGAGTAACGAAAGAGGGATAACATGCTGATTGGGTGTGCGCGTTAACCACTTCCGCTCCATGTACAGCCCAATGTCAGTGTAGTTCAGCTTCAACATCGGTCTTGCCTTTCTCCTCAAAAAACACCCCCCGCTCCTGGTCGTCAGAGGCGGGAGTTTGGAAAGTTGATAATGACTTGTTAATTGAGGGTGAGGCGGCTTGTTGTTCAAACTCTATTATTCTTTTTATTGTTGCAGGGATGACATAATAACTGAAAGTTTGTTATGTCTAGTGCTAGATCTGGATGCTTAGAAATAGGCAAAATATGATCCATTTCCAGGTGTTGAATAGGCAAAATTTGATTACGAAGCAGACAATTTATATCAGCACATAATCTCTTTTGCTTGTCGTATAATTTCTTCTTCGCATTTTGCCCTTCATGGCTGTCTCGCCAGTTATTATAAAGACGTTTAGCTTCAGTAACTGGATCGTATTTTTCTTTTATCTTAGCAGCATCTACTTTTAGTACCTTTAGAGCATGATCCGTATCTTCTATAGTACTTAGTAGATCGGCAATGTTTTGGTTGAATTGGTTCATCTCACAACTCCATGCTTTTTCCTGATTTCTGCTGCATCTGCTTTCAAATTTGCTAATGCTGCATCTGTCTCAGACATTGCACTCAGCAATCTTGCTCCTAGCTTGCGAATTTCAGGATCAGATCCTTTTACAAAAGGAACTTCGACTACATTGCCCAAGCGCTCTTGCAAAACTTTAATGAGGTTGTCTAGCAGTATGCGGGTAGTTTTCTTGATTCGAGGATGCTCAAGATATTGACGAGCCGACTTAATAATTTCAGAAAGATCATATAAGTTAGCACTGCTTTGCTTGGCGATAGGACTGAGAGATTTGGTAATAACTTCAGCTTGATATTTCGACAATCCATAAGCTTGTAGCTGCCGACGAGTTGCTGTCAAATTAGGTTGTTCTAACTTAGGCTGCATCATCTTGTTTAATGATTTTCTCAATCATGGGATCTTTAAAGCCCAACTTGTTCGCAAAGCTGTAAACCCGATTTAATATTTGTCGCCATTCGTTCCGCTCCTTTTGAACCTTCTTCTCAAGATTGTCTACATTAGCAGCATGATTCAACTCAATTGACTTGATTTTATTATCTCTTTTAGTAACTTGACTTTTTTGAGCAGCTTGAAGACGCTGACGCTTCAACAGCTCAGAGCCTGCAAATTTAGATAAAGTGATCCATAGTTGCTTATCACTGAGGTCTTTGCTGAAGTCAAATTCCTGTAGCGCTCGTTCGACATCTGCCTTTGCCCATCCTTCTTTACGAGCCAAGTCAATTGCTTCTTTTTTGTTCATATCCTCAAAAAACAATAAAGTTTGCCGTTCAAACTAAACTCGTTTAGCCTGTCTAAATACCTCAAGGGTAGTAAGACGTGCTGCAACCTATTAGCTAACTCATAATTAGCTTTCCCAAGTTTAGGTTCCGGCAAACACCTAGTATTTCATCGAATGCTGATCCTTAGGCTTTACCAAAGGAGCTATTGCCTTGACAGTCTTGGGCATAAAGCCGGTAAACGTGGGTTTCGGAGAATTGGTAGTCCATTGTGTTGAGCAGTTGCCGTAGGGGTTGCCTCTGGGGCAAGAAACCGCCAATGGCTTCAAATCTTAGCTGACGAGCTAGTCCACGCATATCTTGGAGTGCGGTTTGTATGCCAATTGGGGTTCCTCCTAACCAGCCGATCCAGAGGGTGCCGTCGGGGTTGTCCATTTGGCTGCGAATGAAGAGACTGACTAGAGCGTCGCCGCTGGTGATTCCCCAGACCCAACCTTGCTCTAGGCGTTGAAGCAGGATGGTGGGGGTAAGGGTTTGCCATTTAGCACCAGAGACTACAAACAGGCGATCGCCCTCCTCTGGAGCAAAGTAGGTAAGGGCCGCCCAAATGCGATCGCTATCTTCTGCACTCAATAGCTGTAGTGCGGTAGGGACACTAGCTATAGCTTTGTGAGAGTAAATGGCATAGTCACCTTGCGGGATAAAACCTCGATGCAGCACAAAGGGGTGCATGGGGGTATTGGTGACGTTGACACAAGTACCCAGAGTGTTTAGCCCTAGAGAACGACTCTTCTCTAGAGCAGCATTGGTGAGTTGATGGCCGACACCCTGACGACGGTAAGAGCGATCGACCCGCAGCCCTTCCCACCAGCCTTCGCTCTCAGAAAGCTGGACAACCCGACTCATGCCGACGGGTTGCCCATCAAGAGTAGCAACCAAAATGTGACCAGAGGGATCTGCAAACCATTGATCCCATACGGCAGGGATGTAGTCGGACTCAGTTTCCCAAGTGTGCTGGCAAAAGGCAAGAATCGCAGTCTTGTCGCTCGGTTGGGCAGGGCGAATACGGATCACATTTAGTTCGGGAGGAGGATTGCTATTTAATTAGACACCCGTCTTTCTGAATCATACTCAATGGATGTAGATTCTGAACACGATTAGGCTCCCTAACGCTAACAGGCCAAGCGCTCGACGGAAGTAGTTGACCCCATCAAATAACTCTTGCCATGCCCATGTAAATAAAGCACCGAACCCCACGACATCAAACCCTGTTCGGATGTTGCCACTTGGCAGGATGAATTGAATCGACATCGCTGCCAACCCAACCAAAACAGGCAAATTTGGCATCTGAGCAATCACAATGTTGCCCTCACGATCTCGAAATATGCGGTCAAACAATGTGGCTTCTTGTGCCTCAAGTTTCTCTGAATTGTGTTGCAGCTGGGATGACATTTTTTATCTTGACTACTAAACTCAAATGTTAGCGCTGTTCAATCTGTTAGATGCCTTACTAAAGTTGGATAGATGCCTGACTAAAGTTGGAGATTGCCAGGGCGATCGCAACCAGCCGCTAGCCGTAGCTAGTCATACATTAGGTGAACCGAAATTTGAAGTCTTGCCTGTCCTAAAACGAGGTTAGGGGCGATCGCCCAGAGCACTTTGCATAGTGATGATCAGGTCTCGCACAGTGAAGGGTTTGGAGAGGAAGGCAGAAAGGTTCATTCCAGCCACTTCAGTGAGTTGGTCGTTAGACATTAAACCGCTAACGGCCATAATTTTGACTTGAGGGTTCATTTGTTGCAGCACCCGGATTGCTGTGACACCATCCATCGACGGCATCATGACATCAATCATCACTAAACTAATTTGGTCTTTGTGCTGAGCATATTGAATAATGGCATCAATACCATCCTTGGCGGTCAGGACTCGATAAGATTGAGCCTCTAGCGAGTTTTTGGTGATTTCCCGAATAGAAGCTTCATCATCTACCACTAAAATCAGTTCATTGTGCCCGTTGGGGAGGCTAAGCTCCTTTACGAGTTGCACCTCTGCATCTTGGACAGCAGGCAGATATACTTGAAACTCAGTCCCTCGATCGATGTGGCTATAAACTGTGATAAATCCGCAGTGGCTTTTGATAATAGCCATCACTGTCGAGAGGCCCATGCCAGTACCTTTACCAACCTCTTTTGTGGTGAAAAAAGGTTCAAAAATACGGTTGAGAACATCTGGAGCGATACCAATCCCAGTATCAGCCACCGTGATGCGGACATACGCACCTGTTTTGGCTTCAATCTGCCTCTGGGCATAGTCTTCATCGATTAATAAGTTATCTGCTTGCAGGCTGAGCTTGCCACCTGCGGGCATCGCGTCGCGAGCATTGACACAGAGGTTCATAAAAACCTGATGGAGCTGGGTGGCATCGCCGCAAACAGTCCACAAGTCTTGAGAGAAATTAGTTTCGATTAAAATCGATCGGGGAAAGGTTTCTTCAGCAATTTGCTTAATTTCTTGCACAATATGCCGAACTTGCAAAATAGCGCGATCGCCATCTATTCCCCGCGCAAAAGATAGCACCTGCTTGACTAAGTCCGAACCCCGCCTAGCACTTGTTTCCAAAACCTCTAACCATTGTTGGCTTTGCGCATCTTGGGGCTTCATCTGTAGCAGTTGTCCGGCCATCAAGATTGGGGCCAGCACATTATTCAAGTCGTGAGCAATGCCACCTGCCAAGGTGCCGATACTCTCCATTCGCTGAGCCCGGAGAAACTGCAACTCTAGCAACTTCTTTTGGGTAATATCGGTATTGACAATCAAAATCGAAGTGGGTCGCCCCGCTTGGTCCCGCACCAGCGTCCAGCGGCTTTCCACCACAATTTCTTGCCCTACCTTGGTTCTCAGCAACAATTCCCCATGCCATTTATCTTCTTGAGATAAGGTTGAATAGGCTTGCCTCAAAGCCACAGACGCCTCAAACAACACGGTTCCAGCATTGTGCTGCAGCACTTCTTCCCGTGTCCATCCCAACAGGCGTTCTGCACTGCGGTTCCAAAACAAAATTCGGTCTTGAATGTCTAGCACCAAAATGACATCCTGAGACTGATCTAGCAGGGTTGCCTGTTCTTGAATTTGTGCTTCAGACCGCTTGCGTTCTGTGATGTCGATGCGAATGGCTACATACTGGTAGGGTTTGCCTTGCGCGTTCAAGAACGGCACAATTGTAGTGTCAACCCAGTAGGGGGTGCCATCTTTGGCTTGATTTTTGATTTCGCCTTTCCAAATCTGACCTTGAGCGATCGTGGCCCACATCTGCCGAAAAAACTCTTTGGGGTGATGGCCAGAATTGATCAGACGGTGTGTTTGGCCAATTAGCTCTGGCCGATCATATTGGGAAATCTCGCAAAACTTGTCGTTGACATAGCTGATCACACCCGCCGCGTCGGTGATGGCTACGATCGAAAACTGTTCGAGTGCCAGCTTCATGTTGGTCAGATCGTGAAGAGATGGCTGCAGGGCCAGTTCTGCGGATGCAGGAGTGGAGGGGACCAAGCTCAGTCGGATCATCTGACCACCGGGACCAATCAGCTGAGACTGAAAGTAGAGGGTTTGGCGGGAGCCATTGCCGCATTGGAGCTGAACTGGGTAATCTTGGAGAGATGTGTTGGTAGCCAGAGCTTGGAGCAGATGTGAGGCGCTGGCTGGGCTAACAAACTCTGCCAGAGTATGCCCGACATACCGATCTGCGGAATACCCCAACACGTCTAGTAAAGCCTGGTTGGCCCAGCCGATCTTTCCATTGCTCTTGACCCAATGCAGGGCGATCGCATCGCATCGCAACCAGTTAATGAGTGCCTGCTCAGAATCAGAGAACGCTTGAGCAGGCGGAGAGGCTGCAGTTATTAATTGCTTGTTTTGCTCAAAGAGTGGATCGGTCATGCAGCTTGAACTTGAGGGTTGAGCGAGGGCTGTAACAATGAGCTGTAACAATGCTTCTTGGCTGTATCAGTATTCCCTGAGATCCAGATCCTCCTACTCATGAGGATCAAATTAGTATCAAATTGATACAAGGTTTGGGTTGAGCGAAGGAACCGCAGTCTAGCCGCGCCTTTGGCCTCAACCAAACTTCAAGATCTAGGATAAAACTTAATGGGCCTGTAAGCACGGTATATCAAGCTTTAGGGGGATATATTGGCGATCGCCCAGTCCAGCAGGAAGATTTACTTGGCCTTTTGGGAAAAATTCAGAATAGGAAAGCGAGTGCCTCCTTCGCAACAGAGCAGGCTCTAGGCCGCAGATACCTGATATCAGGCTTTGCTCAAGCTAGCAGCCGCATTTTAACCCAACACTCCGACTAAGCGCGGCTATCCAGTCTAATCAAACCTATGGGCGGTGAGATGTTTAGAGCTACGACTTTCCAAACTTGCCTATCTTTCGCGTCATCCTGCGCCTACCCTCGCAACCAGTTTAGGCAGGATGAAGGTCTGGTAGAAGAAACGCCCATGCCGATCAACGAAACGGAGAGGCTGCAGGCGCTCTATCGGTATCAGATTTTAGATACGCCTCCAGAACCAACCCTGGATGAGTTGACCCAGCTCGCGGCTGACATTTGCCAAACGCCGATCGCCCTCATCAGCCTGGTAGACGCAGATCGGCAATGGTTTAAGTCAAGAGTTGGCTTGGAATGTCCTGAGACAAAGCGAGAGATTTCTTTTTGCACCCATGCTATTTTGCAGCCAGAGCCTCTAGTGGTTCATGATGCACAAGTCGATCCTCGCTTTGGCTGTAACGCTCTAGTGGTTGAGTCTCCTTGGATCCGTTTTTATGCTGGGGTGCCTCTCCTAACACCTGATAATCTCGCGATTGGCACGCTCTGTGTGATTGACTATGTGCCTCGCGAGCTGACTCAGCATCAGTACAAAGCTCTGCAGGCTCTGAGTCACCAGATCATGAGCCAACTTGAACACCGCTACCAACGGATTCAACAAGCTCAGACGGATGCCCAGGAGGATTTGATCCGCCATCCAGAGCTGATTTTGTTTCGTCTGGCCAGCCAGATTCGCAACTCGCTAGATTTGGACACCACTCTCCAAACGGCTGTCACGGAGATTCGCAATTTACTGCAAATCGATCGCTGCCACTTTATGTGGGGCTTACCTCATCCAGCACAGCCTGGGTTTGTGATTACCCATGAGGCTTGCGCTCCTGAGTTGCCGAGCCTCATCGGTGATCTGTCTACGTCGCAGGCGGCGATTTTAGCTGAGACAGTTTTCAATGCCCAGGTTCTACGAGTGGATCAAGTAGGAGATACCGCAGATTCTCTAGATCCCGAAATGCAGTCGATGCTATTGCAGCAGGGCATCGCTTCTCAGCTGCTGCTACCCCTAAAAACCCATGCTGGACAGATTGGCGCAATTGTCTGTAGTCACTGCCGTGGCACGCACCTGTGGACTGATGCTGAAGTCAAATTGCTGCAAGCTGTAACCGATCAGCTGGCGATTGCCATCGATCAGGCGGAGATGTTTGCCCAAAGTCGCTCGGCGGCATTTGCGGCTCAGACTCAAGCCCAATATCTCCGCGAAGCATTACAAAAGCTGCAACAGACACAGGCCCAACTTGTGCAGCACGAAAAGATGTCGAGCTTGGGGCAATTGGTTGCTGGCGTTGCCCATGAAATCAATAACCCAGTCAACTTCATCAGCGGCAATATTACCTATGCCAACGACTATATTCTTAGCTTGCTAGAGCTATTGCAGCTTTACCAACAGCATTATCCTGATCCAGTTGCACCCATTCAAGCCAAAGCCGAAGAAATCGATCTAGATTTCATGAAAGAAGACTTGCCAAAGTTGTTGGCTTCCATGCAAATTGGGACTGAGCGAATCCGCCAGATTGTGTTGTCGCTACGCAATTTTTCTCGACTAGATGAGGCGGAGAAGAAGCCTGCCCATATTCATGAGGGCATTGACAGCACGCTGCTGATCTTACAAAACCGCTTGAAGGAACCGGGCGATCGCCCCACCATTCAAGTCATTAAAGAGTATGGAGATTTGCCGCAAGTAGAGTGCTACCCAGGGCAGCTCAACCAAGTCTTTATGAATATTCTCAGCAACGCAATTGAGAGTTTGGAGGAGAAGTCGGGACCCAGAACAATCACCATTCGCACTGCAACTGTTTCACCTGCCAATTCACCCGCAAATTCACCCACAGATTCAGCAGAGTCAACCCATCCACAGGCCATCTTGATTCGAATCCAAGATAACGGTATGGGGATGACAGACGGGGTGATGGCGCGTTTGTTCGATCCATTTTTTACAACAAAATCGGTGGGTAAAGGCACTGGGTTGGGGCTGTCAATCAGCTACCAGATTGTTGTTGAAAAACATCAAGGACTACTGGAATGTGTTTCAGCTCCCGGAGAAGGGACAGAATTCTGGATTCAAATTCCGCTCGTCCCCTCTTAATCCCTGTTAAAGTCCCATTCCCCGCCCGACAGGCAAGTCACAGCGAGCACAGACCTATGATGAATCCTTCCCAACCCATTGTCTTGACGGTCGATGATAGCCTCTTGATGCAAGAGTTAGTGAAACGAGCTCTCAACCAAACCTACAAAGTTTTAGTAGCGAGCAATGCAGTCGATGCCTTGGCAATTCTCAACAACAAACCTGTTGCCGCCCTGCTGCTAGATGTTTCCATGCCTGAGGTGAATGGTTTAGATCTGTGTCGCACCATCCGCAGTATGCCTCAATTTGCTAAGTTGCCGATCATTATGTTGACGGCCAAAGATAGCTCTTTTGACCGGGTGCAAGGCCGACTGTCAGGCGCAACCGAATATCTAACGAAGCCGTTCGATCAGGCTAAACTGTGTCAGGTGGTTGGGCAGTTTGTACGGGCTGTAGGGCCAAGCGTGGAGCCAAGTGTAGAGCCAAGCGTGGGGCCAACATAAAAAGGCCAACGTAAAAGGGCCGGAATAAAAGGGCGAGCAAGCGTAGGGTCGAACATGAATGAGGGATTGTTGCAGCGGTTTAGGCAGCTTGTCTCCGCCCAGTTGGGATTTCAGAAAAATGTATTAGATCAAGCTACTTTCCGCCGCAGCCTTGAAGCCCGCATTCAAATCTTGAAGCGATCGCCAGAGCAGTACTATCAGCTGTTAGCCGCAGAAATTTCAACAGCAGAAACAGGTTGCCACCTAGAATGGCAAGCGTTAATTCACCTGATTGCAGTTCGGGAAAGTTACTTTTTTCGAGATCAAGGCCAGTTTTCACTCTTGCGCGAGCAGATTTTGCCGGAATTGATCGCTCGGGGTCAGGCAACGCGATCGCTCCGGATTTGGAGTGCTGGATGCTCGACCGGAGAGGAAGCCTACTCTCTAGCGATCTTGATTGGCGAACTAATACCTGACTGGACAGACTGGAATTTATTGATTGTGGGAACAGATGTCAACCAGCAGGCGATCGCCCAAGCCCGACAAGGAATCTATGATGCTTGGTCGTTTCGTTGGGTGGAGCCGCGTCTGCAACAGCGCTATTTTCGGCAGCGTCCGGCAGGCTGGGAAATTGATCCAACCATTCGCAGCAGGGTTACTTTCCAGACCCACAACTTAGTTCAGACGCCAACCCCTGCCCCAGAGAGAGGCCTCAGCCAAATTGATCTAATTCTGTGCCGAAACGTATTTATTTACTTTGATGCCAACGCCATTGCTCAAGTTTTGCAGAAATTTTCTGAGACGCTGAATCTAGGCGGATATCTAATCACAGGCCATGCTGAGTTGCACAGTCAGCAGTTAAACGCATTCCAGGCCAGAGTTTTGCCCGAATCGGTGGTTTACCAACGGCCCCTCAGCCCAGGCGATCGCCCTCTTCAGCCTTCTTCAGCCTTGCCTTCTGTCGCTTTGCCTTCTTCAGCCTTGCCTTCTGTCGCTTTGCCTTCTACAGCCTTGCCTTCTGCGGCTTTGCCTATTAAGAGTCCTGCCGCGCTTGAGCTTATCGCAGAAGAAACAGAAATAAAAACAGGGGTTCCAACGCTAGAGCAGGTAAAAATGAGCCTTGAGGCTGGAAACGATGCTGAGGCGATCGCCCAAGCTCAGTATCTGCTAGCTCATCACTTTCCAGGTCATCACCTGCCAAGTCATCAACCCGTTCAGAGCGCTGCCTATGAGCTGATTGCCCAAGCCCAGGCCAACCTCGGAGACTATGACCAAGCGGAGCTAGCCTGTCAGCAAGCGATCGGGTTCAATGCGTTGGCGATCGCCCCTCACTACTTGCTAGCCCAAATTGCGGAGGAGCAGGGCCGCCTTGAAGATGCAAAGCAGTTGCTCAAGAAGATCATTTACATCATGCCATCCTGGGTGCCAGCCTATCTGAGATTGGGGGATCTCTATGAGCAGGAAGGAAACACGACAAGAGCCAGAAAAATGCAAGCAGCGGCCATGAAACTGCTAGAGGAAGTTCCTTCGCGCCCAGGATGGGAATACTAACAAAAAAAGGAACGCTTTTCTCAGGATGGCGACTCACTCCTATCTCACTTTTAGTATTAGCAACTTGCGCTATGGCATAGATGCGGCTTGGGTTCAGGAAATCTTCTATCTGCCTGAGATCAGACCTGTAGTAGACACACCACCTGATTGGGTTGGCATTGTAGATGTCAGAGGGAGAATGCTTCCCATTATTGATTTAGATCGACGGCTTCATTCTGGCTCTCAAGCCTCGACCTACCATCTCACCGACAGTGTGATCGTGTTGGCGTACCATGAGCGCCAAGTTGGCATCATTGTCAATGCAGTCCATGACGTTGAACATATTCCTGACCAGGCCGTCACAGCCTCGATCGAAAACGGCTCGGAATGGATGGCTCGCTCCCAATTAGTTGCAGGCATCGTTAAGGTTGACGCCGAAATTGTCACCTTGCTGCATCTCGAATCGCTCCTGTCCGATGTGGCTGAAACTTCAACTTCAGATCTTGTCCAGCAGAGCCATGCTCAGCAGAGCTATATCCATCAGCGCTTTTGGCCAGATGCGACCTTTCAAGAACGCCAAATCTTGCAAGAAAGGGCCCAAAACTTGGGGCGATCGCCCGACAGCCAGGAACAGGGACTGATTCCACTCGCAATCGTTGGTTTGAGTCAAGAGTACTTTGGTCTAGATGTTGAGCTGGTTCGAGAGTTTACCGCGATTCCCAAAGTAACGCTCATTCCTTGCTGCCCCAGCCATATCATTGGCAATATTAATCTGCGGGGCGAGATTGTCACTCTGATTGATATTCGAGCAGTCTTGAACCTAACTCAAACTCCTTCGGACTCTCCACCGCAAGCCATGATCGTACATCTAGACGATCTCGTCGTGGGGGTACTGGTAGATGAGGTCTTTGATGTCATGTATCTGTCTCCCACTGAAATTGCCCCCCTGTCTACCAGCGCCCACAGTGGCGGGGAAGAATATTTGCGGGGTACCGCCTCTTACCAAGAGCGCCTGATGGGAATCCTTGATCTGGGTAAGATTCTGATTCAGGGAGGGTTAGAGGTAGATGAAGTGGCTTAAAGAGAAAGCTTGAGGAAGCGTATTTCTTGCTCTCCGTTTTTATCAATAGGGATGTATTTTGATGCTGAAGAATATGACATTGCAAGCCCGACTCGTTAGCTCCTTCTTGCTGATGGGAGGAATTGTCTTCGCGGTTGGTGTGGTTGGATGGCGAGGCAGTTCTCAGCTAACTGGGCATCTGAGTACGCTGAGCGATATTAGTCTTCCTAGTATTCATGGACTCTGGAAAATCAATGAAGGGAAAACGCAAATTCAGTCGGCAGAAAGAGGTTTGATCAATCCAGAGTCAACCCAGGTCGATCGGCAAAATGAAATAGCTCAACTTCAAGCTGCTTGGCAGCAAATTCAGGATGGATTTGTCGAGTACGACAAAGCTGTAAGAACGGAAGAAGAAGACGTACTTTATGCAGAGTTTCAACAAATTTGGGCTCAGTGGAAAGCGGAGCATGAATCGTTTCTTCAAGCCTATCAAGAGTTTGAGCGGTATGGAATTCCTAACCCAGAGCAGGCGAGGTTTGAGCTGCTCCAAAACCAAGCAACTGCAGATGAGCTAGCCACCGTCAATCAGGCTTACGAAACACTGAGAGAACTGCAAGAGCGAGCCACTGACCATAGTGACGTCTCCTTTGATGCGGTGACAGCTTCACTGTTACAGCTCATTGAGCTAAATCAGGATGTTGCGGCGATCGCTCAAGCCAATGCCGATCGAGATGTGAGAATGACAACTTTTTGGATCTTGATGGGCATGACGTTGGGGCCTGCGGCGGCAGTGCTACTAGGACTATTCTTGAGCAACAAGATTGCCAAACCTTTGAGTACAAGGCTCGCTGAGATTGTTAATGCGATCGCCAGCTCATCAACTGAAATTGCGACCACCGTCGCCCAACAAGAACGAACTGCATCGCAACAAGCGACCTCCGTCAACCAGACCACGACCACCATGGATGAACTCGGTGCATCTTCCAAGCAGTCTGCAGAGCAAGCTGAGTTTGCGGCATCCGGCGCACAGAAAGCGCTTTCCCAAGCTGAAAATGGTTCTCAGGCTGTTCAGCAAACGCTCAACGGCATGAATACGCTCAAGCAAAAAGTAGAGGCGATCGCCCAACAAATTCTTCGTCTCAGCGAACAAACCCACCAGATTAGCGGCATCACAGGCCTCGTGAGTGACTTAGCCAACCAAACCAATATGCTAGCGCTCAATGCCGCAGTTGAAGCCGCTAGGGCTGGCGACCAAGGCAGAGGCTTTGCAGTAGTTGCCGTTGAAATTCGGAAGTTGGCCGATCAGAGCAAGAAGTCTGCCGAAAAAATCAACGCCTTGGTAGGAGATATTCAAACTGCGATCAATTCGACCGTGATGGTGACTGATGAAGGCACTAAAACCGTTGATCAGGGTATTGAAATTGCTGAAAACACCGCTGCTGCATTTACAGGCGTGACCGATGCAATCAACAATGTTTTCTTGAGTAGTCAGCAAATCTCGCTCAATGCCAAGCAACAGGCGATCGCCATTCAGCAAGTCGTAGATGCCATGAATTCGCTCAACGTTTCGGCCAGCGAAACGGCCAGCGGCATTAGCCAAACCCGCATGAGCACCCAAAATCTGAGTGATGCAGCTCAGAGCTTACAAACCATCGTTTAAGCCTGAGCTGAGATCTGCCATGTTGATTGAAGATGAAGAACTCCGAGAGATTTTCAAGATTGCCAGCCAGGAAAGGTTGCAAAAGCTGGATGATGGCTTGCTGCACCTAGAAAAACAGGCTGACGATCGCGCCAAGCTGGAAGAGGTGCTACGGGAGATTCACTCTCTCAAAGGTGACGCTGGCATGATGGGCCTCAAAGAAATCAGTACATTGGCCCATCAGTTTGAAGAGGAGCTGGGTCCTGTCAAACGGAGAGAAGTAGATTTCTCGACAGCCTTGAGCGATCGCCTCTATCAGTGGCTAGCCGCCATCCGCCAACTGGTGCAGCAAGCTATGACAGTCCAGATTGAAGTCCAGCCCAATGGCCAGATTAATACCCAGGCAAATGGCCAGATTAAAATCCAGACCAATGCCTCCATTTCTACTCAGATCAATACTCAAGAAAATGCCCAAATTGATCCTCAGATAACTCCTCAGATAACTTCTAAGATCAATACTCGGAGGGCTGAAGAAATTGGGGCTAGGGCGATCGCGCCAGTGTGGTCAGGGGCGATCGCCCATCCAGAAGCACCCATCCCTCTCCTAGCAACTGAGCTGCCAGCAACTGAGCTATCAACAATTGAGCTACTAGCAATTGAAGTCGAACAAACCGAAGTTGAGCCTGCTTTGCCTGCGGTGCAAATACCTCTTGGTGCTCCAGGGACAACTCTGCTGGAGGAGTCAGCTAGCCTCTACCGCATCGAAACTATCCGAGTGGAGCCGCAAAAGCTAGATGCTTTGATGACCCAGGCAGGTGAGCTGACCGTCACCAAAACCCGTGTAACTCATCGTCTGGCCGAAGTGGAAGAAATTTCTGCTTTTTGGGAAGAGTGGAGCCGGGATGTCTTTGTCCATCGCTTTTCGCTCAGCCAGAGCCGCAGTAGAGACTTAGCCCCTGCCGACCAGCAGCAGATGGAGTTGATGCAGACGTTTTATCAGCGCACCTGTGAGCGGCTAGAGCAGATGGGCAGCCTCATTGGTCGCCTCAGCAAAGCCGCATCTGAAGACAGCGCCCGTTTGGAAGGCGTTGCAGGTGAGATGGAGGAGGGAATTCGAGCGTTGAGGCTGCTGCCGCTCTCTACGGTGTTTAATCTCTTGCCGCGCGTTGTGCGAGATTTAGCCAAACAGCAGTCAAAACAGGTGGAGCTGGTGATCACAGGGGGAGACACCTATGCCGACAAGCACATTTTGGAGGAAATCAAAGATCCCCTGATGCACATGATCCGCAATGCGATCGATCATGGCATCGAATCTCCTGCCGAGCGAGAGCGGTTGGGGAAACCTGCCATTGCGACGATCTGGCTGCGGGGCTCCCAAGTGGGCGATCGCATCCTGATTGAAGTGACCGACGATGGCCAGGGCCTCGACCTCGATCGGATTCGGCAAACCGCCTTACGACGCGGCCTATGTCGTCCTGAAGAACTGGCAGCCATGACGCTTAGTCAGATTCAAGCTCTGATCTTCATGCCTGGTTTCTCAACCCGAACTCTCGTCACAGAAGTATCAGGGCGGGGCGTCGGGCTAGATGTGGTTCGGACCAACGTCGAACGCCTCAAGGGCACCCTAGAAGTTGAGTCTACATGGGGTCAGGGCTGTACGCTCCGAGTGCAGATGGGGACGACCCTGGCTACGGCCCATGTTTTGATTGTGGAAGTGGGAGGCATCGCCTATGCTATTCCGCTGGAATACATCCAAACTACTCGGCTAGTCAGGCCACAGGAGATGTTTACTCTAGAAGGGCAATGGGCGATCGCCGTCGATGGACAGGCAATCTCCGTGATGCCGCTCGCCGACTTGCTGGAAATCTCTAGGCCGCAGACGCCAGCACTTCCAGGCACACTTCCAGGCAAAGAAGCCCCCTCTACCCCCTGCATCTTGCTGAAGATCGGAGACAACCGTCTGGGTCTGCTGGTGGATGCACTGATCGATGAGCAAAATGTGGTTTTGAAACCTCAAAGCAAACTGCTGAAGCGAGTTCGCAACGTCTCTGGGGCAACCATCCTGGGAACAGGAGAGGTTTGTATGATTCTCAATCCGCTTGATTTCATCAAATCGGCCCAACGCCACGCAGGCAGCACCCCAGCCAGTCTTCTGACACCCGTCATCCAACCCAAGCAAGTCATCTTGTTAGTAGAAGACTCGATCGCCATTCGCACCCAAGAAAAGCGCATTCTAGAAGGTGCAGGCTATGAGGTCGTGACGGCGGTGGATGGACTCGATGGGTTCAACAAGCTCAAAACTCGCAACTTTGACGCCGTCGTGACCGATATCCAAATGCCCAATCTAGATGGGCTAGCACTGACTGCTCAAATCCGTCAGCTTTCAGAGTATCGTGAGATGCCGATCATTTTGGTTTCGTCGCTGGCGACTGAAGAAGATCACCGTCGGGGGGCTGAAGTCGGTGCAGATGCGTACATTACAAAAGGTACGTTCGACCAGAAAGTGTTACTCAATACGCTAAGGATGCTAGTTTGACCGAGCCCCTTGTCACCGATTCTCTCTCAAAACCTCCCATTCGGGTCTTCTTGGTTGAAGATTCACCTGTGGCGCTGGTGATCCTCAAACGCCTTCTAGCGACTAGCCCAGACATTGAGGTTGTTGGTACTGCAGTCAATGGCCTGGAGGCGCTCGAACGATTGCCTCACGCCCAACCGGATGTGATTTGTACCGATCTGCACATGGACCGAATGGATGGGCTAGAGTTTACGCGCTGCGTAATGGCAACTTTTCCGCGACCGATTTTGGTCGTTAGTGCCTCCGTTCAGCCCCAAGATACCCACAATATTTTTCATGTGTTGGCGGCTGGGGCCGTAGATGTGTTTCCCAAACCTGGAACGGGCGCAACCGTTAATTATGAGTCTGAGAAGCTGGCTTTGATTAACAAAATCAAGGTATTAGCAGGTGTAAAAGTATTTACGCATTATCCACGTCGCGAATCAAGCATCCCCCCTCCACCCGGACGCCAGATAGCATCAAGCCAGAGGGTATCGAGCCAGAGAGCCTCAAGGGTGAAGGCGATCGCCATCGGAGCTTCTACTGGCGGCCCCCAAACCCTGAACCGAGTCTTGAAGCCGCTGCCTGCGAGCTTTCCGGTGCCGATTGTCTGTGTGCAGCACATTAGCGAAGGCTTTTTGCAAGGGTTGGTGAGCTGGCTTGATTCAGAATGTCAGCTGTCGATCCAGATTGCTCAGGCGGGTGAGGCTCCCACAGCAGGGCATGTCTATTTCGCACCCGAACGCCACCATTTAGAGTTGGATGCTCAGGGCCGCTTTTTGCTGTCTCAGCAGCCTGCTGTGAGTGGGCATCGGCCTTCGGTGACGGTCATGTTTCAATCGGTGGCTCGCTTTTATCGCCAGACGGCCATTGGCATTTTGCTGACGGGGATGGGCCGCGACGGTGCAGAAGGGATGCAGGCGATCGCAACAGCAGGCGGCATGACGATCGCTCAAGATGAAGCAAGTTGTGTGGTGTTTGGGATGCCCAAAGAGGCGATCGCCCTCGGTGCGGCCCAACAGGTACTCTCTGCCAGCGAGATTGCGCCCGCTCTGCTCAATCAGCTCTTGAAGTAAATCACATCGGCTCCAGCACCAGTTTAGTCCTAGCAATTGCTGAGCAGCATAACTCCATCGGGAGAAAGTTTGAACTTGGACAATGTTTGTCAACAGAATAACGAGCAACAATCAGAAATGCCTTCAGATTCATTTTCAGAGAATGTTAATTTACTACGTGAGCTAGCAAGTGAAAGAGCGGTGAGTGGAGATTATCAAGGAGCCGTAGAGGCATTTACTGAGGTATTAAGGCTAACTCCTGATGATGCCTCTGTCTTTGCAGCGAGAGCAATAACTTACACTCAGATGGGAAATAATCAGAGCGCAATTGACGATTACCAACAAGCCGCTCAGCTCTATCAAAGCCAAGGCAACACTGTTTCCCATTGGTTTACGTTGAGGCAGCTTGAAAAGCTTCGTTCGGCTGAATAGCGGCTTGACTAACAACACTAAGAAGCTGGAATGCAGCTAAGGACGGTAAATTCACGCCTGAAGGAATCCTCATGTGCTTGGAAGCAATGGCAGGTTGAGAGTCAGGCAGGCTGGATAAGAATTGAAAAAACCGAATGGATAATTCCTTATTTTTCTAAAGCACTACTTTAGATAGGCTAATCCACTACGAAAGGCAATATTTATTTACGACCACCTACTTATATCTCGGTTTCTTCAGGTAATCCGTAAATTTTATGATCGCAATAATTTTTCACTCTCACTGGAACTTCGTAGTTGGATCTTCCTCTTAACGCCATTCCTCCATCCACTAAATCTCCCCATGCTTCTTTTGATGCATAAGCATGATGAATGATTGAAAACTCAAGACGCTCTTTCTTACGTTTATCAGAGATTTGTGTCACGAATATTCTGTAGTGAGTTAACTGTTTTATCGCGAACTGCTTAATCAAGTCTGCATTTGCCAAAAATTCTTCCTGATGTATTTTTGCATATTCCCAGCCGTGCCATAGCTCAAGCCGTTCCCCATTGTTTGCTGATTCAACATTTAAAATAGTATATTTCCCTGAGAAATAGCACCTTCTATGCTCAGAGAATCGTCTTTTCATTGAGCTTGTATGACCAGCACTTCTAAGAATATAACCATTTCTATATTCAAAAGTGATTAAATAAACTCCAGATAGGTTAGGAGTTTCTTGTAGCTTGTTTAACTCTTGAAACCCGTACCAAGAATATGGCCCTCCCCATACCAATTCTTCTGTATGAATTAAGTGACTATCTCTGGATCGATTAAAGCTCCAGAATTTTGAAAGTTTTTCTTCCATTTCTAATTCCACTCAACATTCGCAGATCACTTCTTGATCTCTACAGATAACCTTGACATGGTCGGTTATATGGGTGTTGTTATGCTGCCATAATTAGCGTTTATTTTACCCTGCAACTCTGCGATCGCCTCCAAGGCGAGCAAACAGTTCGCAAATGGTTAGATTGGCTCTAGCACTAGCTTGGGCACTAACACCAAACCTTCAGGGACAGAAACAACCTGAGTGAGGCCCAACAATCGCTGGGTTTCATCATAGATACGCAGGATTTCGCCTGAGGTCGGGCTTGTGATCAGAATTTTCTGGCCCTGCCGCCAGCGCCGAGCTTCCTCTGCGGGTAGCTCTAAGGTTGGCCAATGCAAAAGCGCCTGTTCGGGAGCAATCGGCTCAAACTGATTCTGTTCAACCTGGGCGGTGAGGTCTTCTAGCGTCAGGCTGTTTTCGAGCTTAAAGCCGCTACTCTCGGTGCGAATCAGGGTTGCTAACGTGCCGCCTACGCCCAGAGCATCTCCCAAATCTCGCGCAATCGAGCGGATGTAGGTGCCAGGACCACAGGCGATCGCCACCTCCAATTCTGGAAACTGTCCGGGCCGCCAGTCCAGCACTTCAATCTGATAAACATTTACTGTGCGGACGGGAGCCTCAACCGCTTGCCCCGATCGCGCCAAGTCGTAGAGCCGCTTCCCTTCGACCTGAATGGCACTGTAGCTAGGGGGAATCTGCTGAATTTCTCCCTGGAATTTGGGCAACAGCGGGGCGATCGCCTCCAGGGTGAGCTGGGGCGCAGGCTCCGCGTGCAGGACTTCTCCCTCCAAATCATCGGTTGTGGTTTGCACTCCAAACCGGATCGTGGCGCGATAGGCTTTGTCCTGTTGCAGATATTGCAGCACACGAGTCGCCCGACCCACCGCAATCGGCAACACCCCTGTCGCAGTGGGATCAAGGGTGCCGCCATGACCCACCCGCTTGAGGCGCAACAGCCGTCGCACACAGGCAACGCAATCATGGGAGGTGAACCCAGCGGGTTTGTTGAGATTGAGAAAGCCCTGCACGATAAAATTTCTAGCTCTAAAATTTCTAGCTCAATGGAGATCTATCATCGTAGTCAGGAATGGGCCTTTCGGCAAAACAGATCACGTTTCATAGATCACGTTCCACAGATCACGACTTTCAAAGAGACCACTCCTTTTCAGGTTTTAGCTCCCCTCAAAGACCCACTCCTCATCTCCCAGCCGAATCACCACACCTGGCCCTAACCAGAACGGCTGCTGAGTTGGAATCCGCTGACCGTTGATGAACGTGCCGTTGGAGCTGCCGACATCCGTGAGCTGATAGCGAGCCGCGCCCTGAGGGTCAGAAACTTGAATAATCAGAGCATGATGGCGAGAACAGAGGGCGCTACCTGGCACCAAATGATTGTTGGGCTCGCGTCCGATCGTAAAGGGACTGTGGGAGAGGGAGGCGATCGCCCCTGAAGTCCGATTGACCAGCCGTGCTCCAGTCGTAGCAGTCTGGGAGGCCAACACGGTAGGAGCTACCACTGGTCGATCTTGCACAGATGAGGTTTGCGGAGGCGAGGTTTGCGGAGGCGAAGCCGTCTCTTGCAGGATAAAAGCGGTTGGCTCCAAGCTCGCCTCCGGCAGCGGTAGGCCGGGAATACTGCTGGGTGTAATGTTGACCTGCTGCACCTGGGGCGATCGCCCTGCACCAGCAATCTGCATTTTGAGCGACGCTTCATACTCATCTTCCTGCCGCGCACTCATGCCTTCTATCTGGCGGATAATCCCTCGCGTCTGCGGAAAATTGATGTCGCTCACTCGCACATCTTCCAGGTTGAAGCCCAACATGTAGCAGGTATCAACATGATCTAGCAAATACTGCCGAATCTGAGCCCGTCCTTGCTGGGTGAGCTGATCCATCCGCATTTGGTTGACCGCCATGCCCAGATTGTCTTTGATGGCGCTGGTCAGGGCCACGAGTGGGTCAGACAGCTCTAGAGCCACCCGTTTGGGATCGACGACCTGATACATAACGTTGATCGAAACATTGACCAAGTACTGATCGCGAGACAAAAAGTCGCCCTGCGAAACAATCTCCAGGTTCCGCAGCTTGCTGTCTACCAAAATCAGCTCACAGCGCTCTAGCCAGGGCAATGCAAAGCTGAAATGCCGTCCTGGTGAGAGTTTTCGGATCAATCGACCATTCTTGACCAGTAAGCCTGTATAGCCAGCAGTAATGAAGTCCATACTCCAGCCTGCCCAGCGTTCTGGCGTTAACGTTTGAATAAGGGGTAAGGAAAGATGGGTGGACATGGCGCGTCCGTCCAGGAAGTCAACTCTTACACGATGGTACTGTGTTTTTCTCAGGGTCGGGCGGAGGGGGCGATCGCTCCCATTTCTATCCACACAGAGATAAAATCACCCACCGAAGAGTCATTTGTACCCCCAATCGTGAGAAATAGGCCGAAAGCCGAACCTAAAAGGGCGGAGATTACGTCAGTTGGGGGATTAACAAGCGTTTAACATTTCGTTACAGTAGATACATAAGATTTCAGGCGGTAGACGAGAACTGACTCAAACCTAAAAGTCCTAAAAGTTAAAGATTAGATGCGGCTGATCGTCTCTCATATTTTTAATTTTTAACCGTTCTCACAAACGCTATTCAAATTTCAAGCTCACGCTGCAAGAGAGGTCATCTCCATGAACAGCAATATCAAAGTTGGCAACCTGTTTGGGATTCCGTTCTACGTGAATCCTTCCTGGTTCATCGTCCTAGCTCTAGTGACGTTCACCTACGGAGGCCAGTTGACTCAATTTCCCCAACTGACGGGTGCGATGCCCTGGTTGTTGGGCCTAGTAGCCGCGCTGCTGATGTTTTCATCGGTGCTGGCTCACGAACTCGGCCATAGCTTTGTTGCCCTCAGTCAAGGCATCGAAGTGAAGTCCATCACACTCTTTATCTTTGGTGGATTGGCGTCGTTGGGTGAAGAATCCAAGAATCCAGGCGACTCCTTCAAGGTGGCGATCGCAGGCCCCTTAGTCAGCTTCCTGCTGTTTGGCCTCTTTACCGCAGTCAACACATTTATTCCCCTACCCGTTCCCATCGCCGCGATTGTCGGTCTGTTGGCCATGATTAACCTGGTGTTGGGTGTTTTCAACCTGATTCCTGGTCTTCCCCTCGACGGCGGCAACGTCCTCAAGTCGATTGTCTGGAAAATCACGGGCAACCCCTACAAAGGTATTGCCTTTGCTAGCCGACTCGGTCAATTCTTTGGTTGGGTAGCGATCGCCCTAGGTGTTCTATCTGTCCTGGGCATTAGCAACGTTGGTAGCATCTGGACCCTGTTGATTGGTTGGTTCCTACTGCAAAATGCTAATCGCTATGCTCAGTCGGCCACCATTCAAGAAAAGCTCGATGGTCTGACCGCAGCGGATGCCGTCTATCCCGACAGCCCGATTGTTTCGGCAGACAGCTCACTGCGTGAGTTTGCCAACAACTACATCATTGGCAGCACAGGCAACTGGCGTAAGTTTCTGGTTACAGACGAGCAAGACCAACTGATTGGTGAAATCTCAGTCGATGCACTCAAGACTGTCTCAACCAACGATTGGTGGGATGTGAAAGTGCGCGACCTGATGAAGCCGACCGACAGTCCCGAAACGATCGCCTCTGATCAGCCTTTGCTAGATGTGGTCAAGCTGTTGGAAGAAAAGCAAATCCCAGCGCTAATCGTCACCAAAGAAAACGGAGCATTGATGGGTCTCCTAGAGAAAGCCTCCGTCATGAAGCTCCTTCAGCAACGAGCCGAAGCCGAAGTAGCCGCCTAAAGCTTTCCAACATCACGGGTAGAGTAAATCTCGCCCATCCATAAACTACGGGGTAGGATATCAACATCCTGCCCCATTTTTTGTTTTGATCTCTATTGCTGCACCTGAACAGTCAATGCCAGTTGCGAGCAGGCTGAGGCATTTGCAAGAAGAGGTTTCTGGGTTGATTGATGCCAGACCCGAAGGCGAATCTGGCATGAAGCGATTAAGGTTGACGACGCAGCTCCTCCGCAATTTTCTGGGCTAGGTTTTTGCTCCACACTTGCTCAAAGGGACAGGAAACGCGATCGCCCTCTCGCTGAAACCAACCGATCGCTTCTTCTAGCTGCCCCACAGAATAGGCTTCGTTGATTAGCATTTTGGTCAGCAAGTTCTCAACAATTAACGCCTGAGCATCATTTAAAACCAACATTAGCTCTTCTCCTGAGAATGGCGGGTCT
>JBGTGR010000016.1:0-44072 GCA_041746655.1 Elainellales cyanobacterium
GTTGGGGAAGGCTCTGAGCCAGTCGTAGTTCAGTTAAGGTGCGGTCTTCTTCAAGCGTCAAAAGAATACGTAAAGGGGCTGGCATAATATGTGAATTGAACAGGTGCTCTATCTTACAATTAATTCCACTCACCTACTTAACATGCAAATTCGCTATTGTGCTCTAGCTCTCGGCGTTTTGTTCTTGCTCCTAGGCGCAGCTGGATTTCTGCCTGGGTTTGTTTCAATGCCTGAGGGGGGCTCTCCCATCAGTGGATTTGGCCATCTCTTTGGCATCTTTCCCACCAACTATTTCCACAATGCAATTGGAGTTTTAGTAGGTATTTGGGGAATTGCTGCCTTCACCAGCTTGAGCGGTGCGATTGTTTTCAACCGAATTTTTGCAATTGTGTACGCAGTCCAAGCTCTGTTTGGATTGTTGCCATTTGCAAAAACCCTATTTGGTACCATGCCTCTCTACGGCAACAACATCTGGCTGAGTGCCATAGTGGCGGCGATCGCCTTCTACTATGGCTTCATTAAAGCCAATGATGCGAGACAAACGCCCCTGACAGGCGTATAAGTTTAGGCTGGGCATAGATCTCGTTTAGATTTTTGCTAGCCACATCAAAAGCCTCTCTCGACTAACAATCGGGAGAGGCTTTTAATATGATTGGCTTTAATCTGTATCAAATCTTACTTACTTTGTTTTCATCTGCCTGTAGATAGATGTAGATAGATAAAAACAACGTTACTGGCTAATTCTTTTTGATCCACTAAAGAATCTAGTAAAGAGCTTGCCCCTGAATGAGGAGCGAACGTAGCTAATCAGAGAGAATTGGTATAATCTCCAGTGAGAGACGCTAAAGATTAAAAATAAAAGTTCGATAGCAGTTAGACAGTCAGATTGTCACGAATTGATTCAGTACAGTTCTGCTTCTTGAAAACCTGTGTTTAAGTATCTTCCGCCGCTCAATGAGCATAATCTTCCTTATCCAGACACCATTCACCCGATTGTTGTCCATTTTGTCATTGCAATGGTGCTGTTCGCGGTGTTTTGCGATATTGCTGGATACTTCACGAAAAACTCGCGGCTGTACGAGGTGAGTTGGTGGAATCTAGTATTTGCCACTGTTTCTATTTTTATTGCTGTCATTTTTGGACAAGTTGAAGCGGGGCTGGCAGAGCCGTATGGGGGGGCGATCGCCACCCTCAACCTACATACATTGCTCGGTTGGTCATTGTCTGGAATTTTGGCAGGTGTGACTGGATGGCGATATGTACTGCGCTCACGGAATGCACCTCAGTTGCCAATGTCCTACCTGGGCATTAGTGTACTGCTCGTTGTGTTAGTGCTTTTTCAAACCTATCTAGGTGATTTGTTGGTGTGGGTTTATGGGCTGCATACGGTCCCAGTCGTAGAAGCCGCAAGAGCGAGGGCATTACCATGAACTCCGACTTGCTAGACCAGTTGAGCAGCCAACTCGGCCCCAACGGCTTGCCTTACATTATCCCAATCCACCCTAATTTGGTGCATTTGACCTTAGGGTTGTTTATTGCGGCGATCGCCTTCGACATTGTTGGCGTTCTTTTCCCTGTCGAAAAAGCCGTCTTCAAGTATCTCGCCATCCCAGTCACCCGCTCTGGTTTGTTTGATGTGGGTTGGTACAACCTACTGGCTGCGGCCATCGTCACCTTCTTTACTGTTGCCTCTGGGTTTTATGAGATGTTGTTGGCAGCACCTTTGGCGGATGTCAAGAGTGCCTGGGGCCTAGAGGCTTTAGAAACGATGCTCTGGCATGGGGTGGGTGGAGTTCTACTGCTCACTTTTATTGTAGGAATGACGGTTTGGCGAGGCTTTCAGCGCTTTCGGTGGCGTCGAGATATGGCAAGACAGGTGCAGTGGACCTATGTGGGAGCTGGGCTGCTCATCTTCCTGTTGATGTTTCTGCAAGGAACTTTGGGTGCCCACCTTGGCACAGAATTCGGGATTCACGTCACAGCCGATCAATTGCTGCACTTAGGCGAGAACCCAAATCAACGGCTATAGCTTGGCCTGTTAATTGTTTTTTAGGCGATCGCAGCATATGAAACTCCGCGCAATTTTGATACTGACTATCTATGCTGTTTTTGCAGCATTGATCAGCCTGTGGATGGCACAGCAGGCTTATTCCTGGTTTCCACCAGAAGCGACATCTGAGTCAAAGCTCATTGACGATTTGTTCAGCCTCTTCACAGGGTTGGGAACATTTATCTACTTGGGCGTGATTGGTCCATTCCTATACTCCCTCATCTTCCATCGCGCCGATAAGTATGACTTCAGCGACGGCCCACCCATTGAAGGCAGCATTAAATTAGAAGTCATCTGGACTATTATTCCTATCGTCTTGGTTTTGAGTCTCGCGACCGCCAGCTACAAAACCTACGAGAAAATGGCAATTCGAGGGCCAATGGAATTAGTCCAGATGCCCCACATGATTCAGTCGGCCAATGCCGCCCCCTTTGATGACACCCCCCAACAGGAAATCCAAGGCGCGCTCAATGCTCCCGTTGAGAAAATTGATGTCACCGCCAAGCAGTGGGCGTGGGTGTTTCGCTATCCTGACCCAGACGTGACCAGTACCGAACTGCACCTCCCAGTCGATCGCCGCGTTCGCCTGACGCTACATTCTGACGATGTGCTGCATGGGTTTTATGTGCCAGCCTTCCGTCTCAAGCAAGATGTAGTCCCAAATCGCACGATTGATCTGGAGTTGACGCCGATTCGCACAGGCACCTATCGCTTGCGCGACTCCATGTTTAGCGGTACCTACTTCGCTGCCAATCAGGCTGATGTCGTCGTGCAGTCGCTCAGCGATTATGAACAATGGCTAGCTGATGCTGCCGCCCAATCGCCTACCCCGGCCTACAATCCAGCGGCGGCTGAATATAACCAAGCCAAGGACGACAAGGTTTTAAGAGGATGGAAGAGCCTGCCGCCCGCTCCGCCTCCAATCGTCAACTATTCTCCCCAACGCCAGCCCAAAAGCCCACCTGCCTAACAGAGCGCACCAGTAGGGAAAAATAGGCCCTTCTCGCAGATTAGCTTTCACGCCCCTTTCACATCACGCCTTCACATCACGCCTTCACCCCGATAGTTCGCCCATGCAACTTTTACATAGAGCAAGCTCCCTATGACCGAGAGTTCCATCAAGCCAACGAGCCTAGCCCCCGCCCAGCCCTATCCTGGTGCTCCGGATAATTGGAAACGTTTTTTCACCTTTAGCACTGATCACAAAGTCATTGGCATTCAGTACATCGTTACCGCGTTTTTTTTCTTTCTGATTGGCGGTATCTTTGCCATGATCATGCGGGGTGAATTGATTACCCCAGAAGCCGATCTGATCGATCGCACTGTCTACAATGCGCTATTTACCATGCATGGCTCGATCATGCTGTTTTTGTGGACGTTTCCGATTTTGGTGGGGTTGGGAAATTACCTGGTGCCGCTGATGATTGGGGCGCGGGATATGGCGTTTCCCCGCCTGAATGCGGCTTCTTTCTGGATGATCCCCATCGTTGGCATTTTAATGATTGCTAGCTTTTTGGTGCCAGGGGGGCCATCCCAATCGGGTTGGTGGGCCTATCCACCCGTCAGCCTTCAAAATCCAACGGGTGTCTTGATCAATGGACAAGTGCTCTGGATTTTAGCAGTGGCGATATCCGGCGTCTCCTCTATTATGGGGGCGGTCAACTTTGTCACCACCATCTTTAGAATGCGGGCTCCTGGTATGGGCTGGTTTAGGATGCCTGCCTTTGTTTGGTCGGTTCTGGCGGCTCAATTGATCCAGCTCTATGGCTTGCCTGCCCTCACGGGTGGGGCGATCATGCTGCTGCTTGATCTCACGATTGGGACCAGTTTCTTTGCACCCGAACGAGGGGGCAACCCCATCTTGTACCAGCATTTTTTCTGGTTTTATTCTCACCCAGCGGTGTATGTGATGGTGCTGCCTGCATTCGGCATCTTTTCCGAATTGCTGCCCGTCCATGCGCGCAAGCCCTTGTTTGGCTACCGAGTCATTGCCGCTTCTTCGCTTCTGATTACCTTCATTAGCGGCACGGTGTGGGTTCACCACATGTATGCCAGTGCGACGCCCCCCTGGATGCGGATGATATTCATGGTCACAACCATGCTAGTAGCGGTGCCAAGCGGTATCAAAGTGTTTGGCTGGGTGGCAACCATTTGGGGCGGAAAAATTCGGCTCACAACCCCCATGCTGTTTGCCTTGGGAGGCATTGTCAATTGGCTATTTGCAGGAATTACAGGCATCTTCCTGGGATCAGTGCCGTTGGATATCCATGTCAATAACACCTATTTCGTAGTGGGGCATTTTCATTATGTCCTCTATGGAACGATCGTCATGGCAATTTATGCGGCGATTTACCATTGGTTTCCCAAAATGACTGGTCGGCTATATTACGAGGGTTTAGGTAAGCTTCATTTTGCTTTGACGTTTGTTGGCACGACGCTGGCCTTTTTCCCGATGCACGAAGCTGGACTATTGGGGATGCCGCGACGGGTAGCCTCTTATGATCCAGAATTTGCCTTCTGGAATGTGACGGCCAGTATTGGCGGATTCTTGTTGGGCATGTCTACTCTGCCGTTTATCCTGAACATTGTTAGCTCTTGGATTCAGGGTGAAAAGGCGGGTAATAATCCTTGGCGGGCGATCGGGCTAGAGTGGCTAATCTCTTCTCCACCGCCAGTCGAAAACTTTGCAGAAATTCCGGTGGTGATCTCTGGACCTTATGGCTATGGCAGAGATGAACCTTTGGTGGCGACAACATCTCAGCCTGATGGGAGTCAAGCACCTTAGGAAAAGCAGACGCAGAAATAGGACAACAGTAGCGAGATAAAAAGTAGCAGCAGTAGGCAGGGATCAACTCATGACAGCAGAAAGAGCGATCGCCCAATCCACCGAAGCCAGTGTCCGGCATGAGCAGGAGCATGATGAAGCCGGCAATAGTAAGTTTGGCTTTATTGTGTTCCTTTTATCAGAGAGCGTTATCTTTCTCAGCTTCTTTGCGGGATACATCATCTATAAAACGTCAACAGCCGATTGGTATCCCTTGGGTGTGACTGGCTTAGAAACTAGAGAACCCCTGATCAACACAATTGTTTTGGTATCCAGCAGCTTTGTCATCTACGTGGCAGAGCGATACTTGCATGACAAAAAGCTGTGGGGATTTCGGCTGTTTTTGTTGGCGACGATCGGCATGGGCAGCTACTTTCTCTATGGACAGGCCGTTGAATGGAGTGGCTTGTCCTTTGGCATCACATCAGGATTGTTTGGTGGCACATTCTATTTGCTAACTGGATTTCATGGACTGCATGTTCTCACAGGTCTGATCCTGCAATTGCTGATGTTGAGGCGATCGTTTATTCCAGGCAACTACGACAATGGCTTCTTTGGTGTTGAAGCCACCTCCCTGTTCTGGCACTTTGTCGATGTAATTTGGATTGTTTTGTTTCTTTTGATTTATGTGTGGCAGTAGTGAGGGAGGTTTCTCATGATTATTGATGATCAACATTATGACGTGATCATTATCGGCACAGGGGCAGGTGGCGGTACGTTGGCGCGGAAGCTAGCCCCTACGGGCAAGAAGATTTTAGTCCTAGAGCGGGGAGACTTCGTCGCCAGAGAAAGCTCGGAGCTGGTTGATACGGAGGTTTTTAAGAAAGAGCAATATCACGCACCAGAACCCTGGCATGACAATACGGGAGAGCCTTTTTATCCTCAAACTAGCTACTGCGTTGGGGGCAACACCAAAATCTGGAATGGCGTCTTGATGCGGATGCGCGAACGAGATTTTGAGGAGGTGCAATATCAGGATGGGCTTTCTCCGGCATGGCCATTAAACTATCAAGACTTTGAGCCTTATTACACCGAAGCTGAAAAACTCTACCAGGTGCACGGCAAGTCTGGCGATGACCCCACAGAGCCTACCCGTAGTGAGCCGTATCCCTTCTCCCAAGTAGCTCACGAACCTCATATTCAAACTATTTATGACACGCTCTCTCAGCAAGGGCTCCATCCGACTCATTTGCCGTTAGGGCTAGGCGACCAAGGCCGAACCGATTCAGAAGACACAGGGATTACGCCAGCACTCCAATCGGCAAATGTGACGCTGAAGACTTCTGCCCAGGTCGTTTGTCTGCATACCAACCCATCGGGTGCTGAGATTAAAGCGGTTGAAGCCAAAATTGATCAGGAGTCTTATCTATTTCTAGGCGATGTTGTGGTGTTGGCTTGTGGTGCAGTCAACTCAGCGGCATTGCTGCTCCGTTCTGCCAATGAAAAGCACCCCAATGGCATTGCCAATAGCTCCGATCAAGTGGGCCGAAACTTGATGAAGCAACTCTTGTCGGTTGTGGTGCAGTTAATGACGTCATCCAACTCTAGCTTTGCACCCAGAACGGTGGGGCTCAATGATTTTTATTGGGGAGATAAAGATTTTCCTTACCCGATGGGGCATGTCCAGAACTCAGGCGGTATTTTGCAAGATGTAATTTTTTCGGAAGCCCCCCCGGTCTTATCGATTTTGGCGAAAGCAATGCCAAATTTTGGGCTGAGGCAGTTGGCAACGCGATCGCTCGGTTGGTGGCTCCAAACCGCAGACTTACCCAATCCCAACAATCGGGTTCGGTTTATAGGAGACAAGCTGCGAGTGGATTACGAACCCAATAATGTAGAAGCCCATGATCGCCTAGTTTACCGCTGGCTAGATGTGTTGAAGAATGTAGAAGCCAACCAATCCTCCATGTTTAATCGGGGTGCCCGCCCACGGAGTAATATGCCCATTCAAGTGGTGGCTCACCAGTGTGGAACCTGCCGCTTTGGGGAAGACCCAACGACCTCAGTCCTCAACCTCGATTGTCGGGCTCATGAGGTCCACAATTTGTATGTGGTAGATAGCAGTTTCTTCCCAGCCAATGCCAGCGTTAGCCCTGGCTTAACAGTCATGGCGAATGCTTTGCGAGTGGGCGATCGCCTCATTCAGCAACTTGGCTAACCCCTGGAAAATCTCCATCCAGATCCTGATCAAAATCTCGACGGACTTTACAGACCATCGGGAGTCGCCATCGGGAGCATATCACTTTTTTCATACGCGCCAGAACCGAATAGCGAATGGGTGAATCTTTCGGTTGACGGAAGGGGATAAACTATAATCGATCGCAAGCCCTAATCTCAAGTTTGCCGGAGGAATTGGTGTCAGAGGCAATTATCAAGATCTTTTATTCCTATTCGCGCAAAGATCTAGACATGCGGAATACGTTAGAAGATCACCTATCGGCACTGAGGCAGGCAAACAAGATCAGCACCTGGCACGACCTAGAACTCGAAGCAGGCACCGAGTGGGAGCCAGTTATTCTCAATAAGCTAGACACAGCAGATATTATTTTGTTGCTGGTGAGTCGCAACTTCATTGCCTCGAAGTATTGCTATGGCACTGAGTTAAAGCGGGCGATCGCTCGACATACCGAGGGAACCGCACGGGTGATCCCTGTTATTTTGCGTCCTTGCGATTGGAACCATGCAGATGTGCCGTTCAGTAAATTGAATGTTTTGCCGACCCATGCTAAGGCGATTACAAGCTGGACAGATCAGGAAGAAGCATTCACAATTGTGGCCCAAAAAATTCGAGAAACGGTCGATCAACTTAGAGCCAAAAAGTTAGCAGAGCGACAGGCAACAGAACAGGAGAAACAACGACTGGCTCAACAAGAAGCTGAGGAAGCAGCAGAACGAGAACGCATTCAGCGAGAGCGGCAACAGGCAGCGGAACAGGAAAGACTGCGCCAAGCGCAATTGCGACAACAGCAAGCAGCCGAGGCTGAACGGCTAAAACAGCAAGAATTAGAGCGGCAACGACAAATGCAGCTTGAAGAAGCAGAGAGAAAGCAACGCCCCACCGAGATCTTTGAGTTTCAGATGGCGACGTTGAGAAAAAAAACTGAAACTCAAAGCGGGGTTTGGGGATTTGGTAAAAAAGAGTTGATTACTTACTCGATCGATCGCACCCAAAAGCGTGCCGACTATTTCACTGAAAGGTTGAGCGATCGCGTTGTTCTAGAGATAGTTGCAATTCCGGCAGGTCGCTTTCAGATGGGGTCAACAGAATACTCTGATGAACAACCTGTACATCAGGTGGCGATCGCTCCTTTTTTTCTGGGCAAACATCCGGTTACTCAGGCACAGTGGCGAGTGGTTGCAGGCTTACCCAAAGTCAATATTGAACTTAAGCCTGATCCGTCTGGGTTTAAGGGAGGGGATCGCCCAGTTGAACGGGTTTCCTGGTGGGAGGCAGTGGAGTTTTGCGATCGCCTTTCCAACAAAACCAAGCGCACCTATCGGCTACCCAGCGAAGCCGAGTGGGAATATGCCTGTCGGGCAGGAACGACTACTCCCTTTCACTTTGGGGAAACGATCACCACTGATCTAGCAAATTATCGAGGCACAGACTGGGAAATTGGGAGTACAACCTATCCAGGCAACTATGGTCAGGGTCCAAAGGGAATCTTTCGGGAACAGACAACCTCTGTTGGTAGCTTTGAAGTCGCTAATGCGTTTGGGTTATATGACATGCATGGCAACGTTTGGGAATGGTGTACCGATCATTGGCATGAAAATTATAACGGTGCCCCAACCGATGGCAGTGCTTGGTTAACAAAGGATGAAAACGCTACGAGGCTGCTGCGGGGCGGCTCCTGGTACACCGATCCTAGGTATTGTCGCTCTGCTGACCGCGCTCGGCTCACGCCCGACGGTCGGAACAACTATATTGGGTTTCGCGTTGTCTGTGTTTCTTCCTGGGCTATGTAGCCCTTTATACTCTGTCTCTTTTACCCTTTGCCATTCTTTCTCTCTTCGCGCGTAGCGCGTTAAAAATTTTTAAAAATCGATGATTGCGTTCCTAATACCCTAAACTCTAGATCTAGAGTCATTAATCATGATTCTCTTTAGTTTTACACTATATTCGGGGCATTATGATCAAACCAGCATCACTCGATTTACCTGTGATTCAAAAAACCTATGATTTGGTGAAATAGTACATCCCTATCCTCAATTGGGACAGTATCTTGGAGCGGCAAGACGAACTTCCTTTGAGCGATGCCCAGAAACAGAAAATCGATCGCCGATTAGAAACCTATCAGCAAGATCCAACATCCGGTTCGACTTGGGAAGAAGTCAAGCGTTTGCTCATGACATGATCACATCGTTTGGGGCGATCGCCAACCTACTGGCTTTCTTCACTGATTAGACGGTAAAGGCACGGTCAAAAGCACGATCGTAATCAAAAACGTAATTAAATATGGCAGATTTGCCCATGACTTGAGCGTATTCAAAAACTGACCCAAAAACTTGGTAGATGAATCAGGTTTGACAAAATTTCCTCTCATTTTATTCATCCATTCATCATCACCTTCCGAAATATAACCACCCAAAATTCGAGCCAATCGATTAAAGTTATCTCTAAACTTTCGTTCTAAATACAAATAATAGATATCTAACAAACCAAATAAAACAAACGAAATATATGCCAAGACAAACAGCGCCGGATTGCGATTGGTAAACCCAAACCCAACGAGCGCTGACCACACCGTTAACCCAACCTGTTTAACCGTTAACGAGTTATTTGCCATCCGGGCGATCGCACTTTGCAGCATCTCGGTTTGTCTAATCAAGTAATCTTTATTCTCTTTAATCCAGTCTGAACCGTTAGTTTGCATAGTTTTCAGATAAGTGATGATTGTCCAAAATTAGGTTTTTAAACCGTATTTTGGATTAGTATATTTTGTAACTTCAAGTATCCAATTTGACAAGCTGAGTAATCACAAGACTTTAAATACTCAAACGAATGCCACTCATTTTTACCAACCGATTCTAAATAAGTTCCGGCTTGTTGAGCCGCATCTGGTTGCATGTCTGTGACATCAGCATAGTATAAATAGCAGATTTCGTTGACTTGAGTACCAACGATATAGTGACCCAACGGTGAAACCTCAACTCGATATCCTGTTTCCTCGTATACTTCTCGTTGAGCCGCCGCTTCTGGCAATTCTCCCTCATCTAGTGCGCCTGTTACCGGACAGGGAAATAACCTAAGCCTTCCATCTACCTCTCGGTTATCAATGCAAAGATGCTGCTGGCGAATCAGCACGTCATACTGTTCCGGGTTTCCGTCATTTTTTCGCAACAAAAATACCGCAACAGAATCCTTGCCCTTGCGCTCTAAATATTGAAACCCTCTTGGGGATTCTTTAACCGCAATCCATTGGGTACTAAAAATAACCGTGTCTATATCCATCACTTACCGTTTTAGCAGTTTTCGATGGCTTCAAATTCCAGCATAGTAACGCGATCGCTACCGTTCTTAATCCAACTCATCCAGACGATACTTCAGTTTGGTACATTGGAAAAGCTAAAAAATCTCAATAGGGGCAGTTCAGAACTACCCCTAAAGCATCTACTCCATTCCTCTAATTAGAAATTCTTTTTTGAGGAATTAGTATTGAGTGAACTCTTTAGTGAACCAAGTGAAGTACGTCTCGAAGAACACTGTAGCCTGCTAGATCCCACAATAAATATGCGACGAAGCCTAACATCGCTAGCCGACCATTCCACAGTTCTTGTTGAGGAGTCCAACCAAAGATCCAGGCATTCCGATCCTTGCCATTGTAGGCTGGCGCTACTGTTGGGACAGTGGTTGATTTTTCTCTATTAGCAGTTTGCATGTTTTGATTCCTCAATTGTGCTGTTATTCTTTCATGCTATCGATTGGGTGGGCGATCGCCTGCACCTTAAGGTCAATTGTTGGACAAAAAAGTGCTCAACCTTTGGGTCAAGCACTTGCGGCAGAGAAAACTTTTGGTCGTATGGAAGAAATCCTCTTTTATTAAGATGGTCATGAATAGCTGAGCTGTGTTCTACAAGATGTATTAAAGGTACAAGAGCATCCTCTACAAGCTCTTGCCTGCCAAAGTTTAAGAGTATCCAATAAAATTGATAAGGAGTGTTGAGTCTAATACAACTGTCATGGATGCCCAAGAACGCCAGACCCAGGAGCAACTTGCGCCTTTCAATGCCAATCCAAAAGATTGGTCTTGGCCCTTCTGGCTGGCTTCACCTTTTTACCCCTACGGTCAGCGGCGAACGCTCCGTCAAGAAATCTTGCCTGACAGCATTTGGACCTTCGATCAGTTACATGGCATTCTTTATACGATCGTGCCGATTCGGATGACAGTCGTCAGGCTGGAAGCGGGAGGCTTGCTCGTTTATGCTCCCGTTGCGCCGACTGCGGAATGTATTCGCTTGGTCAATGAACTGGTTGCTCAACACGGAGACATCAAGTATATTATTTTGCCGACTAGTTCGGGCTTGGAGCACAAGGTCTTTGTAGGGCCATTTGCGAGACGGTTTCCGCAGGCGCATGTGTTTGTCGCCCCCCATCAGTGGAGCTTTCCGTTTAATTTGCCGCTGAGTTGGTTAGGGTTTCCTGCCAAACGCACCCAAGAACTTCCCCTAGACTGCCGTCAATCGCCCTTCGCCGCTGAGTTTGACTACGCAGTGTTAGATATTGATCTGGGTCGGGGTTCCTTTGCGGAAGTAGCGCTCTTTCATAAGCGATCGCACACGCTACTCGTTACCGACTCTGTTTTATCGGTGCCAGAAGATCCACCCGCGATCCTGCAGTTGGACCCCTATCCACTATTGTTTCATGCTAGAGATACTGCCCTTGAAGTGATAGAAGACAATACTGCCAATCGCCGTAAGGGCTGGCAACGGATCTCCTTGTTCGCCATCTACTTTCAACCCAGCGTGCTCAAAACAACTGGATTCTGGCGATCGCTCCAAGACGCCTTCAAAGCGCCAGATCAATCCCCAAAAGCTTACTTTGGGCTGTTTCCGTTTCGGTGGGAAGAAGGTTGGCAGCAGTCGTTTGAGGCCTTAAGGCAATCCGGCCAATTGTTTGTTGCCCCGATTTTGCAAACCCTGATTTTTCCGCAGGATCCTAAACAAGTGATTGACTGGGCCCACCAAGTCGCAAGCTGGGATTTTCAACGGGTGATTTCTGCTCACTTTGATGCCCCTGTAGAGGCGCGATCGCAGCAATTTCGGCAAGCATTCGCCTTTTTGGAGCAGCGCTTGAGCGGAACATCGGCCTCACCCGCCCACCCGCCTTCTCAGTTGGAAAAAGATTCTGAGTTTATCCGCGACCTCGAAGCCAGCCTGGTCCGACGCGGGATCGCCACACCGCCGCCGCCCATCTAAAGTCAAAATTCACTGACATTCTTCTGCTCCACTCTTTTGATGGCTTTTGATCGGTTGAAGGCTGGAAAAGCAGGCCAGACAAGCATTAGAGCCATGCTGAGGTAGAAAGTCTGGAAATAATGATTTCTCTAGGGAAATTAATTTTTGCTTGATGGCGATCGATTCTGATTTTTAGATGCTAAACTGGATCGCGAGATATGTATCGGTTGCAGCTCTTGTTTCTAGTATTGACGGTTTTTTCACGTTTGGTATTGGCAGGCTTCTCTCCGAACTCTCACCCTCCACACCTCTTTGCATTTTGGAGATAAACTATGTCAATCTATGTTGGTAACCTATCCTATGAGGTTACAGAAGCAGATCTTAAATCTGTCTTCGAAGAGTATGGTACGGTTAAGCGAGTTCAGCTTCCCACCGACCGCGAAACAGGTCGTGTCCGGGGCTTTGGCTTCGTAGAAATGGGAACAGATGACGAAGAGCAGGCTGCTATTGATGCACTAGATGGTGCAGAATGGATGGGCCGTGATCTGAAAGTCAACAAAGCGAAGCCTCGCGAAAACAGAAGCTCCTTTGGTGGCGGCGGTGGACGCAGAGACAGCTTCTCTCGCGGTTACTAATTCACAGCCACTAAGCCTTCTCACTAGTTTGCACCACTCATTCATCATGAGGTTGGTAGCTCTAGTCGCTTAAATTTTGGTTTGGAAAGCTCAGGTAGAAATGCCTGGGCTTTTCTTGTTGTGGTGCTTTTCATTATTGAACGGTCAGGAGATATCGGCCTTATTGGCGTCATCTCCCACCCCCTTCTTCCAGACCTCCTCCTAGAACCTATCTCTAGTTCTCTGGGAGAGAGGTATCTCTCTCACCAAACTCCTGCCCATATTGCCTCAATGTCTGCTCAAGCTTTTGCTGAACGCGATCGCGCAAACTCTGAGGCGCAATGATTTCGCACTCATCCCAATATCGAGACACCTCTCTAATCAGCCAAAAGGGATTGACCACAGTGCGAACCACCTGCCTGACATCGTTAACCATCTGGTTTTCCACATCTTCAACCTTCGGCTCATAGGCATTTGCCAACCATCCTCTAAAGTGTAAGTACACTTTTATTGAATCAAATTGTCCTCGCCAATCTCTCTCAATCGGCTCTAAGTGCTGGATGCGATCGAGCCGTAAGCAGCGATTGTGCCAGAGTTCTGACATATCCGGTATGTCTTGCTCAACGTCCTGGGTTTCCTCACACCAAATCTGCACATAAAACCGCTTCTCATAGAATCGGATCTCAGCATATCGAGCCTGATAGTCCAGGATAGTTCCCTGGGAATTACGATAAGTCACTCGAAACGCCTGCTGTTCCTCAATATATTGATCAATCTGATTCCGCCATGCTTCTATCGGCTGCATCATCTGCTGCAACAACATCTGCCGGAGCGGCGCTTCCAGATCTCCTTGATTGAGCAAAATCGCAATTACATTTTGGGCCTCCTCAACAAATCCAGCATCAACCAACAGTTTGGTCGCTTGCCGTAAAGCCTTGACCTGATTCTGCGTCAGTGCATGATTTTGACCAACAGATACTGACTGCTGGGCGATCGCCGCCACCAAGCCTGAAGCACTCGGATTATTGCCCCACTTGATGTTGAGCCGTTGGGCGATCGCCTCCAGTTTCTCTTTCGTACCCGGTGGAACAGACAGCGTTAACGTTTCCTTCTTTCTCGGCATTCTGGAGATAAATTTAGAAATGTAATTACACTAGGTTGACAGCCCGTAAATAGCTATGCCATAGTACTGATTGTACTTGCATTCATGCCAAAGAAGATTTGCCAGATGCCGAAATCTAAGTGTTTTTGAAAAGTGTAAATATCATAATGACATCACGCGATCGCATGATGCATAGAACATACAAGGAAGCATTCATGGCGGCTAAGAAATCTAAAGCAGAACCTGATGTTGAACTGGTGGGGGCAAAGTTTTCTCGCCTAATGCAGCACATTGAATTAAAGCCTGTTTACTCCTGTCCTGCTGAAAATGTACCCTCAGATATTCAGTTGCCTGATCGCTGGACACTTTCTTGGCATCAGGTTGAGACGCTTAAAGCACTACGTAATCCTGATATAGATGTAGTGATTAACACTGCCATGACGGGAGATGGAAAGAGTCTCGCGGCATATCTAGAGGTATTACAAGGGGATTGCTTCGCGATTGGCCTCTATCCCACCAATGCACTGGCAGGTGATCAAGAAATTCAAGTCCAAAACTATATTTCTCAATTTCAACCTGCTCATCAGCCACGGGTTAATCGACTCAGCGGTCCAGAGTTGGAAATTTATGCTGAGAATGAAGGGTTACGCAAGGGCAGTGCGATCGCATCACGAGCCGGTCAATCGGAAGTCCTGATCACCAACCCCGATATTTTCCACTACCTCCATCGGGGAGCTTATCTGACCAATAAAGATGTGCCCGACAAACTTTGGAACCGCATTGATAAAGACTTTGACCTCTTCATCTTCGACGAATTTCACGTTTTTGCAGTCCCCCAAGTTGCCAGTGTGCTCAATACAATGCTGCTGATCCAGGCCACTAATCGGCGTAAGAAGTTTCTGTTTCTATCGGCCACGCCTAGCGATGCTCTATTGATGCGACTGGATAAGGCAGGCTTCCGGTGCCAGGTCATTAACCCAACAGAAGAAGGTAAGTACCAATTTCCAGACACTCAAGCAGAAGCAGATCACCTCACCGCCCAGAGTTGGCGGCAGGTCGCACATGCTATTGACTTAACCTTTGTGCCGATGGAATCCACGTCGAAGGCTTCTGAAACTTGGCTGAAAGAGAACCAAGAAACTATTCTCAGCCAGTTTCTAGAATACCCCGGCAGCAAGGGAGCCATCATCCTAAACTCCATTGCTGTAGTGAAACGACTAACGCCTATTTTTAGGAACATGTTTGCTCAGCATGGCCTGATGGTGCGAGAAAACACTGGGTTATCTAGCGGCCAAGAGAAGGCCGAATCCGTAGGGGCTGATCTGGTGATCGGCACCAGCACCATTGATGTAGGAGTCGATTTCAAAATCAATTTCTTGATTTTCGAGTCTTCGGATGCCGGTAACTTCATTCAGCGGTTGGGGAGACTGGGCCGTCATGACGGCTATGAGAAGGATGGAAAGCCTATTACTTTTAATGGCTTCAGAGCCTATGCCCTAGTGCCCAACTTTTTCGTAGAACGGCTGTTTGCTGGGGAGAATGCCGTTTTGGCGAATGGGGAAGTGTGCGATCGCATCTCTTTCCAAAATCTCATCCGCGAAAAATATCGCCAAATTAACAATTTTGAGGGCTATTACAAACGCTGGGGGGCTATTCAATCCTTCAAACTATTTTGGGATCTCAACCACCCCAATTTGCCCTATCAGGCTAGCGCCCAACGCTTTCAGGAAAACTGTGAAACAGTCTTTGACACCAATCTGAGGAAAATAGCTGGGAAGATTAAAGGTTGGGCTACTGAATGGCACGCCCTCTCTGGCAAACAAGGCAACCCCATTGCCGATGATGCCACTAGCTTTCGGGGGGCTAGCCCGCTGCAATGTGGACTGTATGATTTGACCGAGCCAAATGAGCGCGATCGCTTCAAAACCTACGACCTCCCCGGCATCCTCAGTAACCTGGAGATCGAAATGTGGAGCAAGACCGCCTTCCTAGCAACTCTCAAGGAAGCTGCTGACCGCACCGGACAACCCATTGCCAAAGGCCGCTTTGAATACTGCCTCGGCTTTATGAAGCTGCGGAGCTATCAGGAAGAGCGGCTAAATTGGACGTTCACTTACCCCAGCGATCTTCAGCCCATCGCTGATTCATGGAAGGTGCAAGTTTTGGTAGGGCTACAAATCTGGCAGCCTGATAATCCCTGGGTGGGATCCATTAACCGCCGTCTACAGTCCCAAGCGATGGTGGGCTACGTGCTGCGGAAGCCTGTGCGAGAGGTGCGACTACGATTGCAGTTACCCATGCACTTTCAGATCTATCCCATCAGCGATTTGAATAGCGTCCACGACGCCAGCGCACCCTACTCGGTGGCGTTTGGGCAATCAGCACTGCTGCTCGACACCCTCGCCCACCGATTCAAGCGCGATGGAGGTGAGATATGGGTGGCTTAAAGGGTTGGGCAGGAAAAGAACTAACTTTGACCTTAGTAAGTCGTGTTTCAATACCTTATAGGCCTTGTATACCAAGACTTTTGACTTATCGCCCTGGCACCTCTCCTACCCAAGAGAAGCATACCAGAAAACACGCCAAAGCTTTAAGGGGTTACGACATACTAAAAGACTATGTTAGGATTCTGGGCAAACATGCACAGAAGGAGCAAGCCGTGCTGCAACCCAATTCCGATCTCGATTTGTTGCGCGACCTGCTTGAGTTGGAAAGATCACGAAACAGCTTCCAAGACCAACGCATTTACGAATTGGAGAAGAGGTGGAAAGAGCTAGAAAGCCGCATATCGCCGCTAGAAACTGATGGACGCGAGTTGGACGAGCGAGTCTCAGCTTTAGAACCAACCGTAGCTGACCTCAGATATCAAGTCAGCCGAAATACTGAGTTGGAGTTTATGGAAAACCCATACGCCTTAGATGGCAGTCCGAGATGTAATTACTGACCAATTGTTATACCAAAGAGAATTTCAGATGACCCTTCAAATCCTGCGGAAGAAATTCACGGTGGGGCAGTACCACCAGATGATCGAGTCTGGTATTTTGACCGATCGCGATCGCGTTGAGCTACTTCAGGGAGAAATTATCGAAATGTCGCCAGTCGGTAGGCAGCATGCGGCCTGTGTCGATCGATTAAATGAGCTGTTTGTGCTGGGACTGTCTGCTAGGGCGATCGTGCGAATCCAAAGCCCTATTCGTCTGAGTAATAGCTCTGAACCTCAGCCTGATGTCGCCATCCTTCAGCGACGGCCCGACTTCTATGCCGAGAGGCATCCCCAACCCGAAGATATTTTTGCCCTAGTTGAAGTTTCCGACACCACCGTTGAGTTTGATCGCACCGTCAAAGTTCCGCTTTATGCCCAAGACGGCATCCCCGAAGTGTGGATTGTTGATCTCAACGCCCAGGCTGTGCAGGTGTATCGAGAGCCTAGTTCCAGTGGATATCAGCAGGTACAAAGCTTTCGTCGCGGTCAGTTGCTTACATTTCAGGCATTTACCACCGTTCAATTTTCAACCGAGCAAGTGTTGGGATAGCCTCAGCATCCACTTCTCATAGCAAAAGACTTACGTACAGGAGATCCGTCATGGAGCGTCCTTCTCAATCTGGGAACCCAGAACAACTATCGTTGTTAGATACTCAAAATGAAGAGTCAGAAGTTGACGAGCTAGATGACTCTTGGTTGGAAGGCGATTTTGGATTTGACGGGACAGGCGATCGCACCATTGAACCCGCTACCCGCGAACTTCTAACCCTTAAACTTCTGCGGGAAGCTATCCAGAGCCAAAATCCTGACGATGTCGTAATGCAGGATTTTGCAGACATAGTGTTGCCTAATCTGCTGAAATTCACAGTCGGCGTCACTGCCAAGGGCGGCAAGTTTTTTGCTGAGTATTTGGATCAGGTCGTTAACCCTAGGCGCATCGCAGAGGACAAAGAACCGATCCGTCGTGACAATGCTGCTGACCAATCCCTCAACACCCACCTACTCAATGGGTTATTCCCAGCCAACTTGATTGAGCGACGGCTACAGCGACTCGATACCACTGTTAAGCGGCTAGTAAAAGAACAAGAACGTCGCCTCTTGGTATCTGGCTTTATCCTTCACGACTTTGAGAAATTCGATTACGGTCTGATTCCTGATATGCCAGAGGTCTTCAGAGCCATCCGCCGAGATCCAGAGCAAGACATCCGCAAGCGCTCTATTCAAGAGCATCGCGAGATCATTACAGTTCTAGTAAACGCTTTAGGATTGGATTCCTTCATCTGTCCTGAGCCGCCTGATGATTGGCAGCCATACCTCGATGACCTACTGTTTTTGGCCTACAACGCCCAGCGCCGCAACGATACTAATCTGAATTTGTCAGAAGACAGCCTGAGACCAGTCTTGCGCGATCGCACCCTTCGCTGTCTATCCGACCTCACCTGCTTAGCTGACCGTCTCGCCTCGCTCATCAAACACCCCCAAGATGCTGAAAATTCTGGGCTAAACGAGATTATTCATGGGCTCAGCGACGGGCAACTGTACTTTACGTACCACGCCATTGCTGAAAACCGAGGGGTGCTGACCAACGTGGTCAACAACGCCCTCATGGATGCCCATACCAGCCTCAATACCCCAGAGCAAGAGCACTATACAACGCTGCTTTACTTACCGACAGGGGTAATCTATCTCGCCCAGCGATCAGCTCCAGCCATCAGTCTTGACACATTGCCCGATCGCGTTGTCGCTAGCATCAAAGATTTATGTGCCGGGCAGCTTCGGTTACGGCAAACCGGGTTTGGTCGCGATGGCAAAGGGATGAAATATGCCGAATATTACAATCTATTCTTCGATGATCCAGGCTTGATGGGCGTAGCCTTGGATGCCACTCTGCGAATTCTGAACCCAAACAAGGGATCTGTCGGCAGCAAGCGTAGTGATAACCTAATCGCTTTCCAACAAAAAGGCGTCCTATCTGCTGACTATGACTTTTCCTTTGGCGACGACATTCGAATCGACCAACTAGCTGAATTTGGCGACCTGATGAGCCGCAAAATCTGGGGCGAAAGGGTGAATCAGCTTGAGGCACTCATCAAAGAACGCGCCAAAGCACGGAAGACAAAAAAGGACTTGCCAGAACTGCCCTCCATTGATGCAGCGATATTGCCCGACAACATCATTCACAAAATTGCAGAGTTTTGGCAGCTTGCTGACTATTCTCCTCAGATTCGAGAAATTCAACGCATTAACGAAACGCTGAAGGAGCTGAAACTCAAAGGCAATAGCGGTGGCGTGCCCTACGAATGGTATTTCCTGGCTGCCAAGTTTCTACAAAAGAACCCTGGCATTGAAGATTTACACGCCACTTGCAGTCAAGTCATTGCTCACATCACTCAATTAACTCAACCTGTCGTCGCCCATTATCCAGTCTCTGATGGCTGGAGCGATATGCGGCAGTGGGTGAGCAAGGTTGTCATGCTGCCTAACCAGGCTAAAGAACCCTCAGCGTCCGAGCAAGTGGATGTCTTCTTAAAAGAGTTGGCTTACTACAACGCGGCCAAAAAGCCTGGTCGGGGGCGGCAGATGATTTGCTCTATTTCTCATTCCCCCTATTCCGTCAGCGAACAGATGGAGTCTGCCGTGCTGTTCACCCCCCAGGTCTACACCAACAAACAACACCTGGGTGGCTCCAACGCCAAACGCAATATCTCCAGCATCTCTGGCATCGAAATGATGCTGCGGCAAATTCTCATGAACCAAACTCAGGCCGTGGGTAAGCGGTTTGAGGATGGCAAGTATCGCTATCTCTACTTTTATCCCACCTACTACTTCACCCCCGAAACCAACAGTTTTTTGCACCGGGCCTATAGTGCGATCGCCCAAACCCGATTTGATACCAGCATTCGCAACCACTTCATCAGCAAACAGCTAGATGCCAACTTTAGTCGCGAAAAGTATCAAACCGTTGATGCCTTCCTCATGGAAGAAGACCTAGCTCAGCGTAAGCAACTGCCCGATGACGACCCCAACTTTAAACGAGATAGAACCTTCAAGCTTGCCTATCCAGACGACAAACCTCTAACCTTCTACTTCATGGCCCTTCCCCCAGGCCGTGACAGCACCGATACCGAGTCATGGGTGATGCCGAGTTGGTTGGCTTTTGCCTTCCCGATAATTTTAGATGTCAAAACTGTGGTGTCAGAGTCACCCATTCCTCCCTTCACCGATGGGGCCGAATTTGAAGAAAGCGTCTTCCTCGATAGCGCTCCCCATGCATTCCGTACCCTGGTCGGTCACGATCGCTTCCGGCTCGACTTCATCCTCGAAGGTTGGACAGACGATAGCGGCCTCAAGCACCCGAGTCCGCTGAACACCCTGACCGCTGCTTACGCCATCCACATGGATGTCAACGCGAAGCAGGGCAAAGGTGGCTACGATGCCAACTGGGGGCGCTTCACTGAACTAGCAAAAGACCTAGAAACTAGCCCCCTGTATGTCTTTTCTTACCTGGCGAAGTGGAACCGAGGTCAGAACGCCAACGCCCCCAGTCCTCAAAAAATCAAGCTCTATGCCCACCACTTCTACCCCTGTTTTGACCCCTATGCCACCTATGACTTTGATAAGGAGAAATGGACGTTGACCCCTGACTCATCACTCAACCATCCTAAGAAGCTGACGGATCTCTATCGCGAGTTTTATCGGGCGAACAAGCGCTACGACGCTAAGGCCAACGCGGTTCTAAAACCCATTGATATCGCTGCCGATACCATCCTCAAAGCTGAGACCAGCATGTTCCATGACGATGCCCTCGTGACGGTGGTAGCGGCGGAAGTTTTTAAGTTGATGGATCGTGTCCATAATTCAACTGCTGAAGGGCGTTGGGTCATCAGCAATCGCGAAGAAGAGCGTCAGCGCGTTCTGGACTTTGCCCGTTATTTCGTCGTTGATGTCTTTGAAAAAGCCTTTGCGGGCGATCGCGCCCGTTTAGCAGGTCGCCAACTTAATCTGATTCGAGATACCTGTGAATTTCTCTATCGACTGGCGCAAGACAACGAAAACCAAGAGCTTAAGGCTAAAGGAGAAGTTATCAAAGACGAGTCTGATTAAAACTCAGGCAACTGATTTTTGAACAAGTTAACTGAATTTACAACACAAGAGGAAATTCACTATGGCTTTGCTAAAGGCTGTCGATTCTAAGTTCTTTCACACCGAAATTCCCTATAAGCCTATGGGTAAGTACGCCCACTTTTTGACGGTTCGCGTCACCGAATCTTATCCCCTATTTCAAACTGACGGTGAACTCAACAAAGCCCGAGTGCGTGCAGGTGTAGAAGATAAAAGCACCATTAGCCGCCTTTCTATGTTCAAGCGCAAGCAGTCTACCCCAGAGCGGTTAGTCGGGCGTGAATTGCTTCGCACCTACGGCTTTGTTAAGCCAGAAGAATGCGAGTACAACGTCGAGTTTGGTATGAATAACCCTGACTGCATCATTTATGGCTTTGCCATTGGCGACTCTGGCTCTGAAAAATCTAAAGTGGTAGTGGATACAGCTTTCTCTATTACTGCCTTCGATGAATCCCACGAAACTTTTACCCTAAATGCCCCCTTTGAAAACGGCACTATGGCATCGAAAGGAGAAAAGGGGGGGAAGCCTGGCGAAGTAACTAGCCGCATCAATCAGCAAGACCATATTCGCCCCCAAGTATTCTTTCCTAGTATTGTTACCCTCAAAGATCCCACTGAGGCCAGTTTCCTCTACGTCTTCAATAACATCCTGCGAACTCGCCACTATGGCGCGCAGACTACTCGCACGGGCCGAGTCCGCAATGAATTAATTGGTGTCGTATTTGCCGACGGTGAAATCGTCAGCAACCTGCGCTGGACTCAAGCAATCTACGATCAGATGAAAGCCGACAGTACGTTGAAAGCTCCTGATCCGTTGGATGAGGATGATGTTGCCCAATCTGCTAAGGCGGCTATTCAATCGCTCATGGGTGAAGAATTCATTGTGCATACTGACTTTATTGGCGATGACTTTAAGGCTCTGATCACAGAAGTTAAAGCTTTAACCGCTAGTGAAGATGGTATTCGCTCTATTTTGAGCCAAGCGGATCAAGAAGCCAAAGCCTATGCTGACAAGCACATCAGTAAGAAAAAGGCTGCTAAAGCTGGAGCGTAGAGCCATGCCCCATATCTATCGCTGCACCCTTGAACTCCACGACAGCCTTTACTACGCTACGCGGGAAATTGGACGACTCTATGAGACAGAACCTGTGCTGCATAACTACGCCCTCTGCTATGCCCTGGGACTGGTGGACAGCACCAAATATGCCACGACTGTAGCAGAGGCAAATAGCTATCGCTACTTCTGTCCAGAGCAAGTGCCTATGTATGAAACCCATCTCACACCGTTAAACCAGCAGGGGATTTATGTCACGCCTGCTCGAAGCATTCGCCATACTGCTGTGCTGAATACCTGGAAATATGCGGACAACCGCTACCACGTTGAGATGCAAAAAACCCAAAAGAATATTCCTAGCTTTGGTCGCACCAAGGAAATTGCTCCTGAAAGTTTGTTTGAGTTTTTTGTTGTCTCTACCAACAGTCTGTCTTTCCCTCGCTGGATTCGGCTAGGAAAATGGATGAGCAAAGCTGAAGTGACCATTCAAGAGTTGCCGAAGCCAAAGCGAAACCAAGCTCGCGACTTTACCTTTCCTTATCCGCTCAATCCCTTGGATGTGATGTTTATGAATCAGGTTTTGAGCTATGACACGATCAACATGCCGCCTGTGAGTTTGATTCGCAATGTGCGGATGAGGGGAGAATATTTTACGTTTGAAGGCTTGAAGGAAGAGCTAAAAATTCCAGCTCAGATGCAATATTGCTTTGGGAGTTAATTGATGTCACATGATATTGCCTCATCTAATTTAGAAATGCGACAGGCGATCGCCCCCCTTATCCGTCAAGCCATTCCTGACCTGAAGCTGTTGGTTTTGTTTGGTTCTCAAGCAAAAGGCACTGCAACTGAGCGAAGTGATTGGGATTTAGCTGTTCTGATGGATGCGTCTTCAGCAGATAACTGGATCGGCTGGCAAGTGTGTGTGCCGCTTGCCAACATACTGCAAATTTCAGAGAGCTGTATTGACCTGATTGACCTCGCTTACTGTTCTCCAGTGTTAGGTTATGCCATTGCCAGAGAGGGACACGTGCTATACGAAAGGGAACCTGACCTCTTTTTCAATTTCCAGCTCAAAGCCTGGAAACGCTATGCAGATACTGCAAGGTTGAGGCAATATCAAAAAGACTACATTCGCCTCGGCCTGGAGCGGTTGAGGCAATGAACAATCTGGATCAAGATATTATTCTGCGTAAGTTGCAGAATATTGTGAAGTACCTCAATATCCTGCGATCGCGATCGGAGTTGAGCCAACAGGAATACTTAAACAGTATTGAACAACAGCTTATTGTTGAGCGATCGCTCCATTTGATTGTTGAGGCTGCGGCAGATGCCAACTCCTATCTGCTAGTTCGTCTAGGACATCTGCCTCCAGAAACCTATTACGCTTCTTTTATTAAGGCAGGACAGAAAGGAATTATCAGTGCTGACTTGGCACAACAGCTTGCACCTTCGGCAGGACTACGCAATCGACTTGTGCATGAGTATGACGAAATTGATGCGTCCATTGTCTTTCAATCAATATCGATAGCACTAACCTTTTATCCAAGTTATGTCGAGCAAATTCAAGCTTTTCTAGATCATCAAAATGCCACATAGTCTTGTTCTCAATCTTTTGCCGCGATCGCCCATTCCGCCGGGATATCTGACTGGAAAACATGTTCATGCATTGTTTTTGAGTTTGGTGAGTTCGGTGGATCAAGCGTTGGGCGATCGCCTTCATGTCAATTCTGCCAACAAAGCCTTTACCTTGAGTCCGCTCCAGGTTCAGCGGTCAGTCAGACATTCGGTGGGTGGTCCTAAACCCAAGACTCCGGATCTCAAACTTCAATATCAGCACCGTGATCCAATTCCGGCGGCGACGCCTTGCTGGTGGCGGGTATCTTTACTGGATGATGGGCTGTTCAGAAATTTGAGTTCACTGTGGTTGAATTTGAATCCTCAGCATCCCTGGCATTTGGGGCCTGCGGATTTGCAGATTACCAGTGTTCTGGGGACACCTCAGAGTACTCAGCGTTGGGCTAACTTTTCCAACTATGAGCAGCTCTACGAAGAGGCTTCTGATCAAGAACGCAAGATCACGTTTTGCTTTTGTACACCAACTGCTTTTCGGCAGAAGAGTTTTGATTCAGCATTGCCGACGCGAGAGCTGGTGTTTGGTAGTTTGCTGCGCCGCTGGAATGAGTACAGCTCGATCCAATTGAATGAAGGGTTTATGGAGTACTTGTTTCCTAGCTATTTTGATATTCGGACCGAGATCACGGTTGATCCGCGTCAACAATTTGCCCATACGGGAGCTGTGACTGATCCCAGCAGTCAGTTCATGGGCTGTGTGGGTAAGATGACGTTTCGGATAATGGGTCATCCTGAGGCTGAGGCGATCAAAACGGTAAATGCTCTGGCTGACTTTGCACTCTATGCAGGGGTGGGCCGCAAGACGACGATGGGGATGGGCATCGTCAGGAGGGTGTAATTCGATGAATGAGCTAGTTTCAATTGCGGCACTCAATCAATATGCCTATTGCCCTCACCGCTGCTGGCGAATGTTTTGTGCGGATGAGTTTGTCGATAATCAGTACACCATTGAGGGCACCAGCCTGCACGATCGCGTTCATACAGTGGGGGAAGGAAATCGGGCGGAAACCTGGCAGGTACGGGCGGTTTGGCTGAAGTCAGAGCGCTATGGGCTGATTGGGAAGGCGGATTTGATCGAAGAGACGGATGGCAGGCTTTACCCGGTGGAATATAAGCGGGGTCAGCGGGGAGAGTTTGACAATGATGAGTTGCAGGTTTGCGCTCAGGCGCTTTGTCTGGAGGAGATGACGGGGCAGGCTGTGACTGAGGGCTATGTTTACTATGCTGGCTCCCATCAGCGGCAGTTGGTAAAGATTTCGGCGGAGTTGAGGGGGCAGGCGATCGCCACCATTGCAGCTATTCAGTCTATGTTTCAGACGGGAGCAATGCCTCCGGCGGTATATGGCCCCCGCTGTCGGGGATGCAGTCTCTATGCCCAATGTTTGCCGCAGGCTGTGCAGAAGGTGGGGCGGTATCGGGAGGAGTAGCTGATGGGCTGGCAATGAATTCTGCATTGGGTGGGAAGACTTTGCTACCCGACATAGGATCTAGACTCGAAACTAAAAAACAATGGGAACCATTTACATTACGACGGATGATTCTTTTTTGGGCAAGATAGATGAGCGGCTGCAAGTGCGGGCCAATCGGCAGACAATTCTAGATGTGCCGATGATTAAAGTGGACGGAATTGTGGTGTTGGGACGGGCTACGGTTTCTCCGGCAGCATTGATGGAGCTATTGGAACGTAAGATTCCGCTGAGTTTCTTGACGGGTACGGGCCGATACCTGGGGCGGTTGGAGCCTCCTTTGACGAAGAATGTGTTTGTGCGGTCGGCGCAGTGGCAGGCGGTGGGATCGGAGCAGGCCATTCATGTGGTGCGCGGCTTTATTCGCGGCAAGTTGAAGAATTATCGAAATGCTCTGTTGCGATCGCAGCGAGAAAATGACCTCAAGCTGCAAGAAGCGATCGCCCTTCTGCAACAATCCATTGCTTCTCTGGATAAGACCCAATCTATTGATTCGCTGCGAGGTTTTGAGGGAGCCGGAAGTGCTGCTTACTTTAACAGTTTTGGCAATCTGATTAAGGTGCCTGATTTCTCGTTCAAAACCCGAAATCGTCGCCCTCCCACAGATCCAGTCAATGCCTTGCTGAGCTTTGGTTATGCGCTTTTGCAGCATGATGTCCAAAGTGCAATCAATATTGTGGGGTTTGATCCCTATTTGGGCTACTTGCATACTCAACGCTATGGTCGGCCTTCTTTGGCGCTGGATTTGATGGAGGAGTTTCGACCTTTGGTGGTGGATGCGGTTGTTTTGACGGCAATCAATCGGCGATCGCTCTCCCCCAATGATTTCACAACAGAACCGCTGAGCCATGCGGTATCGCTTTCAGATGAAGGCCGCCGGACATTTTTACGGCTGTATGAGCAAAAGAAACAATCAAGGTTCAAACATCCGGTCATGGGTCGTCAATGCACCTATCAAGAAGCATTTGAAATTCAAGCAAGATTACTGGCCAAGTACCTCATGCAGGAAACTGATAAATATCCACCCTTGGTGTTGAAGTAACTTCCCCGCGTCCCAATGCACGTTGTGATTGCCTACGATATTCCAGAAGACAAGCGCCGCACGAAGATTCATAAGATCCTTAAGTCTTATGGTCAATGGATGCAGTTTAGTTTGTTTGAATGTACGCTAACTGATACGCAGTATGCCAAGCTGAGAGCAAGGTTGGCACGTTTGATCAAGCCGGATCAGGATAGTGTCAGGTTCTATTTTTTGTGTGCTTGCTGCCAAAATAAGGTGGAGAGAATTGGGGGTGAGGCGGTCAGGGATGATTCAATCTTTTTTGCCTAGTGCGCGGATGGGTGGGTGTTGAAGGTGTTGTCACTGTTTTGGGGGCTGAATCTCAGGTGTGAGAAGGCTTTGAAGGGCGATCGCTCCTCTCCCCGATCCGCGCGATCGCTACATCGCTTACTACGGCTGGAGTTGCAGCCTACAGATGAGCGGATTTTTCCCTTCTGTCTCGATCCCCGATGCTATGATATGGACAGTCCGCGCAAGCGAACCTTGAAAACTAAATACAGTAAGCCTTCTAAGCTCGGGCGGTCAAAATTCACTCAAAACCCTCTCAGGGATTGAAACGTTTTCAGGTAAGATGAACAGAGGGCACCTGAAAACGCCTTGTCAAAATTCACTCAAAACCCTCTCAGGGATTGAAACTTAATCTATCCCTCGGAGCTCGCTATTTCCTTTGATGTCAAAATTCACTCAAAACCCTCTCAGGGATTGAAACACATCAGGACGTGACGGCGGAGGGATTATCGGAGCCTGGTCAAGTCAAAATTCACTCAAAACCCTCTCAGGGATTGAAACTCGAAAAAAGTGGGGCTTAGAATCGGGAGCCTGATCACCTGGTGTCAAAATTCACTCAAAACCCTCTCAGGGATTGAAACAGTTGGGCCTCAAGCCGCCGAAGACCGGAGGCCAGGTCAAAATTCACTCAAAACCCTCTCAGGGATTGAAACGAAGTGGATAAGCTGTTGCACCGGAACAGCGATCGCCGGTCAAAATTCACTCAAAACCCTCTCAGGGATTGAAACACCTTTTTGTCTCTAACTGCATCCCTCGCAGGTCAAAAGTCAAAATTCACTCAAAACCCTCTCAGGGATTGAAACGAATCTGTTGAAGAGACACTCAAACTCACAAAACTCGTCAAAATTCACTCAAAACCCTCTCAGGGATTGAAACACGGTGTAAGCAATCTCTAAATAGTTCCCACCGATTGTCAAAATTCACTCAAAACCCTCTCAGGGATTGAAACAGGCTTTAATCCTTACCGAGGTGCAAAGATTCCTAGTCAAAATTCACTCAAAACCCTCTCAGGGATTGAAACATGGCTATCACGGGCGCTCACACTCACACATTCACCGTCAAAATTCACTCAAAACCCTCTCAGGGATTGAAACTTCTGCACTCGCAACACCCGCTCGCGGATGCTCTGGTCAAAATTCACTCAAAACCCTCTCAGGGATTGAAACAAAATAAGTTTAGCCCTGCATTGTAGCAGGGCTTTTTAGTGTCAAAATTCACTCAAAACCCTCTCAGGGATTGAAACTATTTCTGGGATTTCCAAATCCCACAGATCTTCAGGTCAAAATTCACTCAAAACCCTCTCAGGGATTGAAACTTCTTGAAGCTTTTTACCGCACTTGCAAGTAGCACGTCAAAATTCACTCAAAACCCTCTCAGGGATTGAAACGGTAAGAGCGAGTTTGCCTTTGAGCAGGCAGAAGCTCAGATGTCAAAATTCACTCAAAACCCTCTCAGGGATTGAAACCAGCAGTAGTAAGTCGAGGGCGGCGCGCTTTTGGGTCAAAATTCACTCAAAACCCTCTCAGGGATTGAAACCGGAAAAGTTTAACTTCAAAGTTTAACTATGCAGGGGTCAAAATTCACTCAAAACCCTCTCAGGGATTGAAACAGCTGACCATAGATGTTGCTGATAGCAGTACCCATGTCAAAATTCACTCAAAACCCTCTCAGGGATTGAAACGTTTTCTCGGCATCTTGAATCTAATCCGTCGAGCGGTCAAAATTCACTCAAAACCCTCTCAGGGATTGAAACGCGGAATATCTAACAGAATGTGCAAAATCATTTGATCCGAGGTCAAAATTCACTCAAAACCCTCTCAGGGATTGAAACATTTGCTTTGGCTCCTTTTAGAATTGCTAAACCTGCGTCAAAATTCACTCAAAACCCTCTCAGGGATTGAAACAAGTTTAGATACGCTACTTTACAAATTCACGGCCGTCGTCAAAATTCACTCAAAACCCTCTCAGGGATTGAAACGTTTTGAGCATTTATTTATCTCTCTCAATTAGATGTCAAAATTCACTCAAAACCCTCTCAGGGATTGAAACCAGAAGGTCGCTCTCAAATCGCAGATATCAGGAGGATGGTCAAAATTCACTCAAAACCCTCTCAGGGATTGAAACGCTGTGATGCAGCCTATTGTTGTAGCAATTCAATTAGTCAAAATTCACTCAAAACCCTCTCAGGGATTGAAACAGCGAGTCGATGACGATTACTCCGATCGGCTTCCCGTCAAAATTCACTCAAAACCCTCTCAGGGATTGAAACGCAGAGTATTTGCACCAATGCTCATCTCTGTATGGGGTCAAAATTCACTCAAAACCCTCTCAGGGATTGAAACAAAAGCCCCAAGATGAAAGAGAGTAAATCGGCTGGTCAAAATTCACTCAAAACCCTCTCAGGGATTGAAACACAGGAGGGGTTAGGACGGGTTCATCTCCGCAATGTCAAAATTCACTCAAAACCCTCTCAGGGATTGAAACCAAAGAGGAGCGCAGCGAACACCATACAGATAGGAGGGCGTCAAAATTCACTCAAAACCCTCTCAGGGATTGAAACAGTGTAGCTGCGTTGCATACCAGCTTAATGTCACGTCAAAATTCACTCAAAACCCTCTCAGGGATTGAAACGAAAAAAGCCTACCTCCCTCTTTTTTGTAAGTTGGCGTCAAAATTCACTCAAAACCCTCTCAGGGATTGAAACGGGCGATCGCAGATCTAGAATCAGCATTGCAATGGGGTCAAAATTCACTCAAAACCCTCTCAGGGATTGAAACGAACGGGGACGTTTCCCCTGTGCCCCCCCCTCTGTCGGTCAAAATTCACTCAAAACCCTCTCAGGGATTGAAACCAGGAAGCCGTAGAGGTGATTGAAAATGTGGCGGGAGAGGGTCAAAATTCACTCAAAACCCTCTCAGGGATTGAAACGTGATCTGCACGGCTACCGAAAAAATTTCGGTAATGGTCAAAATCACTCAAAACCCTCTCAGGGATTGAAACTGGGTAGGGCAGGGAGGGCGATCGCTTTAGGGACAATCCATCCAGCAGCGATCTGCAAGGGAGAGTCGCAGTGCCAGCATCGACTCTCCTCAAGAAATACGATCGCCCTCTTTTAGCTACTGCTACTTGATCAACACTCGTTTGGTTAGTACCCTCATCACCTCACCAGGATTCACCGTTGGCAATGGCCTTGACCATTCGTGGGGGGCGGCGTAGCCCAATTGATATTGGGTCAAAATGTAATCTTCAACCACAGTGGGTGAGCCGATCGCCAGCACTCGCAACAAATGAGGATGGGCAGTATAGCGGAGATCAAGAAAAGGCTGTTCTGAACACATGGCTTTACACTCCAGTAGGTAGGGGAAGAAAGCCCAAAACACGAAGCCACCCCATGTCATGACAGATGAGGTGGCTCTTTGGAGTGTAAAATCCAATAAGCCGCCAGACTGGTCGTTCAGTTTGGGGGTTAGTCTTCTGAGGGTGTTTGCCGCACCTTCAGAGGACGCTTCAATAAATTTTGGACCGAAAGTAAATTAGTTCCGAGCCTATCGCACTTAGAGAGATTTCGCAAGCGTAGTTGAGTTGAGAAGGTGGGCGATCGCCCCCACGGACGCAAGCTCAAGATTCTAAGTAGCAATGACAGTCGGGCTTTTCGATCAGGGAATCAGCGAAAGCGTTGAGAGCCACGGCTGCAAGGAGCCCGCCACCGAAAGCTCCTTGAATCGTCAGGTAGGGAATTTGCGATCGCATCAATCGTCGCTTGGCCGCAGGAGCATGACTAAAGCCAATGGGTAAGCCGATCACAAGTGCAGGGCGACACTGTTGCTGTTCAATTCGATCACAGAGCGCCATCAAAACAGAGGGGGCATATCCCACCACACAGATCGACTGTTCTGGTAGATGGTGCAGCCGTTCTTGACAATATTGCTGATGCCAAAAGGCTTGCTCAGCTTCGAGCGCACTGGTGATGTGTGGATCTTCGATCAGGGTCTTGATCGGGCAGCCCAGGTGAGCCAAACGGGTTTGGTCGAGGGCGGAGGCGATCGCCGGAACATCTACCACCACAGGGCATCCAGCTTGCAGAGCCGTCCGAGCCGCTGCAATTGCATCTTTGCTCAACCGGACAAAAGGAACCAGGCTGACATCTCCACAGGCCAAAACGAGCTTCGAGAGTAAATCTATCTCAATTTCGGGCCGACCCGATAAATCGGGTAATAAGCGCTGGAGAGATTCTTGAAACGCTTCGGGATGGTTGGGCGTTTCAGCGTCATATTGCTCCCACAAACGCTCTAGCTCTGTTAGGTTTCCTTGTGTCTCGACTTCCAAACACTGGAGGTGGGCGATCGCCTCGGCTCGATGATCATGGCAATCGTGATCGTGACCCAGCAAGCTTTCCAGGGCAGAAGCCGTTTGTCGCAATTGCCCCAGTTGCTGCATAACGGAGCGGTACTGTTGCTGAAGCTGATTGAGGAGAGTGTCGGGGGCGATCGCCTCTGGCCCAGCATTGAGAATCTGCTGAATATGGGCAAGCTGAAAGCCCTGCTGCTTCAGGGCTATGATGCGCTTGAGGTGTTGCACATCCGCCTGACTATAGAGGCGATAATTGGCAGGCGATCGCTCTGGCACAGGCAGCAAACCAATTTGGTGATAATGGCGCACCATGCGAGGTGTCACCTCATGCCCCACGGCTTCTGTGAGTTCTTTAATGGTCAGGTGCGGCGACGGCATCGGGCGTGTAAATCAAGCTTACCCCTTGACCTTAACATTGATGTCAAGGTTTAGGTTAGAGAAGACATCACCTGGATCTGCCAACCTATATCTGCCATGAATTTGACTCTGCCGAAATCTCAGTTGCTGGCGCGTCCCCTTGAGTTGTTGCGCGACTCTCCGGAGTTGCGGGCGGCGATCGCCTCGGGTGTGCTGTTGCTGTTGGGCTGGCTGCTGCTGCGGCTGAGCTGGGTCGATGGCGGCATCCTGATTTTATCTGCCGCCTATGTGATTGGTGGATATGAAAGCGCTCGGGAAGGACTCACGACGCTCATTCAGGAAAAAGAGTTGGATGTAGACCTGCTGATGATTGTGGCGGCTCTGGGGGCAGCAGGGTTGGGCCTATGGCGGCAGGAATATTATTTGCTGGTCGATGGCGCAATCTTGATTTTGATTTTTGCGATCAGTGGCGCACTGGAAGGAATAGCGCTCCAACGCACCGAACGCAGCATTCGCGGCTTGATGAGCCTGACTGCCGATACAGCCCGCCTGATCGAACAAGGGCAAGAGCGTTTGATTCCCATCGAACAACTCCAAGTGGGCGATGAGTTGCTGGTGAAGCCGGGAGAGCTGATCCCCACCGATGCCATTGTGTTAGATGGAGATAGCGCCTTGAATGAAGCGCCCATCACCGGGGAATCATTGCCCGTCGAAAAAACAGCGGGTAGTGAAGTCTACGCGGGGACACTCAACGGTCAGGGAGCATTGCGGGTGAAGGTGCATCAGCCGCCTGAGAGTAGTCTGATTCAGCGGGTTATTCGCTTGGTCAAGCAAGCCCAAACAGAGGCTCCGCCTTCGCAGCAGTTTATTGAGCGCTTTGAGCGGGGCTATGCGCGGGTGATTGTCGTCGTGGGGATTTTGCTGGCCATTTTGCCGCCGTTGCTATGGAATTGGGATTGGGAAACCACCATTTACCGGGCGCTGATTTTTCTAGTGGTGGCTTCTCCCTGTGCGCTGATGGCGTCCATTATGCCAGCATTACTATCAGGTATTGCCAATGGTGCCCGTCACGGCATTTTGTTTAAGAGCGGAGCCCAACTAGAGGCAATGGGGCAAGTGAAGGCGATCGCCTTTGACAAAACCGGAACCCTAACCACCGGAAAGCTTCAAGTCACACAAGCAATTCCTGCCCCTGGATATTCCTCAGATCAAGTGTTGCGGATGGCAGCGGCGCTAGAGGTTTTCTCAGAACATCCCATTGGGCAGGCGATCGCCCAAGTTGCCCAGCAGCAACAGCTCAACTGGCCTCAAGCCACCGCCGTTCAAGCGCTGGCAGGTTTGGGGATTGAAGGCATCGTGGCAAGACGCTCGGTTTGGGTCGGAAAAAGTAGCGCCATTGGGGTCTCGGTTCACTTGCCGCCCCAGTTGTTGGACGCCAGCCAAACCCTCGAATCTGAAGGCAATACCATCGTGTGGGTTGTGCAAGAACAAGTTGTGATGGGTCTGGTTGCCTTGGCCGATACGGTTCGCCCCGATGCGAAACAGATGATCGAGCAATTGAAGCAGCTTGGCATTGATCAAGTCGTGATGCTGACTGGAGACAACGAACGCACCGCTCACCAAATTGCTCAAGCCGTGGGCATTACGCAGGTCTACGCCGGACTGCTCCCCGAAGACAAAATCCATATTTTGCGAAAGCTCCAGCAGCAATATCAATCTGTTGCGATGGTTGGAGACGGTATCAACGACGCACCTGCCCTAGCGCAAGCCTCGGTCGGCATTGCAATGGGCATCACAGGAACCGATGTAGCCCTAGAAACCGCCGATGTAGTGCTCATGGCCGATCGCCTCGACAAACTAGAGCAAGCAATTCGTCTAGGGCGACGCTCTCAGCAAGTCGTCAAGCAAAATATTGTCTTTGCCATCAGCTTTATTGTGCTGCTGCTAATTGCCAACTTCGCCGGACAAATCACCCTCCCCATCGGCGTAATTGGCCACGAAGGATCAACCCTCATTGTGACCCTCAGCGGCCTACGACTCCTACGCGGCTAAGAATCACAATTTGTAGGGTGCGTTGCTGCAAGCAAACGCACCACTTTAGGGAATCCTCATTCGTATCTTGCTTACGATCGCCCCTCCGTAGTGTTGCTGCAAGCAAACGCACCACTTTAGGGAATCTTATTCATATCTCACCCAATCCACTTCATGCCCAATTACCGAAGATTTGCGATCGCAGGAGCTACCTACTTTATCACCCAAGTTACCTATCAACGCCAACCCTGGCTGTGTAAGGCGATCGCACGTCATGCATTGCGTACGGCGATCAACCGTGTCAGAGAAAAGCATCCTTTTGAGATTGATGCCTTTGTCCTATTGCCAGATCATTTTCACTGCCTCTGGACATTGCCCCAAAATGACAACGATTTGTCAACCCGTCTACGTTTGGTAAAAACCTACGTTACGAGGCACTATGGCACTGAGCTAGGGCTTAATCTGGAGGTGTCAGCCTCTCGCACAAAGCGTAAAGAGCGAAATCTATGGCAGCGTCGATTCTGGGAACATCTAATCCGAGATGAGTCAGATTTTGCTCACCACTGTAACTACATCCACTACAATCCAGTGCGTCATCAGCTCTGTCAGGTTCCTACGGCTTGGCAATTTTCAAGCGTACATCGATTTATTGAGCAAGAAATCTATCCACCGAGTTGGGGTGGTGTCACTATTGCCCCAATGCTAGATGAGAATGGGTATGATCGGTGATGGTGCGTTTGCTTGCAGCAACGCACCCTACGGAAGGGCGATCGCACCATACAAGTAACAAGAGATGAAATTTGAGATTGTAGAGTGTAGTGTGCTGAGAGTTTTCAAGATGCCGATTCAGATATTGGGTGGTGTTGCTGATCATTATTATCTTGCTGAGACTTCGGATTTTCGTAACTCCGTTGGTTGGGGGCCGCAGGGGCTTGAGTTGCGGGGAGTGGTAAGAATTACTCAGCAAGAGTTTGAACGGGTAGAGAAATTTATGTCAGTTGCGAAGTATAGTATTGCAACTAACAATTGTGAGCACTTTGCTAACTATGTGCTTTATGGCATCAATCTTTCATCTCAGCAGCACACTGAATGGAAATGCTTGGGAGCAGAGGTTGTTAGTCTCTTGCAGCCAGTGCAAAGTGTGGCAGACAATCACAGCAGCTTTATGGGTCAGCAAATTGCAGGGGTGCTGAATGAGAACTTAAGGCAAGCTAAAATTGAGAGGGCAAAACGAGAGCATATTGAGTTTTGGAAGGCTAGGGGCGTTGACGTCAAGTGAAGATGTTGAACTTTGCATAGCTCTACTCCATTTGTTACGGTTGCCAAATTTTCTGAAGTGCGATAGGCTCAGTACCAATTTAGTTTCGCCCAAAATTATTGAAGCGTCTCCTGAAGGTGCGGACACACCCTCAGAAGACTGACCCCCAAACTGAAGCAGCAGTCTGGCGGCTTGTTGGATTTTAGCACTCCGAACAGCCACCTCATCTGTTATGTCATGGGGTGGCTTCGTATTTTGGGCTTTCTTCCCATACTTTTGGAGTGAAAGCCATGTCTATCGAACAACCGTTTCTTGATCTGCGTGATCAAGCTCATCCGCATTTGCTTCGAGTGTTGGCGATCGGTGCGCCAAATGTGGTTGAAGACTATATGTTGAAGACTATATTTTGAGGCAGTATCAATTGGGTTATGCGGCTCCTCATGAGTGGTCAAGACCGTTGCCTACCGTCAATCCAGGTGAGGTGATGCGGATTTTGACAAAGCGATTGCTGATGAGGTAAAGAGATTGGGGGCGATCGCTCTCAAGATCTTGCATGGGGTCAAGAAACCTACCCTTTACAACAGGATTGGGTAGGGGTGTGGTCCTCGTGCCCAATGCAGAATTTTGTTACGAGAAACCGTAGCCGCCACCACCGGGCGTTTCAATTATAAATACATCACCGGGCTGCATTTCTACAGCAGCGGTTCCTTCCAGGGGTTCTACCGTGCCATCTTGCCGTTCGACAGCATTGCGGCCTACGGCTCCCGATTCTCCTCCAGCCAATCCAAAGGGTGGAAGAACTCGATGGCTGGAGAGAATTGCTGCCGTCATAGGTTCCAAGAAGCGAATCCGACGGATGACGCCCTTGCCGCCCGAATATTTGCCTCGGCCTTCGCTGCCGTGTCGGATGCTGAAGTGGTCGAGCCGCACGGGGAAGCGCCACTCCAAAACTTCAGGATCGGTGAGGCGAGAGTTGGTCATGTGGGTGTGAATGGCATCTGTGCCGTCAAAGGTTGGGCCTGCACCGGAGCCACCGCAAATCGTTTCGTAGTATTGGTGGCGATCGCTCCCAAACGTAAAGTTGTTCATCGTGCCCTGCGAGGCCGCCATGACGCCCAAGGCTCCATAAAGTGCATCGGTAATCGCCTGCGACACTTCCACATTTCCGGCCACCACTGCCGCCGGATAGTCAGGATTGAGCATTGAGCCTGATGGAATAATGATTTCCAGAGGTTTTAGGCAGCCTGCATTCAGCGGGATCGCGTCATCTACTAGGGTCCGAAACACGTAGAGAACAGCGGCTTTGCAGACCGATGTGGGGGCATTGAAGTTGGTCGGTTGTTGGGGAGAGGTGCCTGTGAAATCAATTTTGGCGCTGCGCGTATCGTGGGCGATCGCCACCGACACTTGAATCTGGCTATCGTTGTCGAGTTGGTAGGTAAACTTCCCATCCTTCAAGACCTCTATCACCCTTCGCACCGCCTCCTCCGCATTATCTTGCACATGCTGCATGTAGGACTGCACGACAACGAGGCCGTAGTGATCGACCATTCTTAGCAGTTCTTGTACACCCTTCTCATTGGCCGCAACTTGCGCTTGCAAATCAGCAATATTTTGAATTGGGTTTCGGGCCGGATATCGAGCCGACGTGAGCAAATCAATCAGCTCTTGCTCTTGAAATTTGCCCTGATCGACCAGCTTCAAGCAGTCAATCAAGACCCCTTCTTCTTCAACTGTTGTGCTGTTGGGCGGCATTGAACCGGGGGTAATTCCACCAATATCGGCATGGTGGCCTCTGGATGCCACATAAAACAAGGGCTGACGGGCCGCCGCCTGATCGGGAACGGGAGTTTCGCGCGTTCTTTCTACCGCATACAGCGTCACTAGCGGAAAGACGGGCGTAATCACCGTTACATCGGGCAAGTGAGTTCCGCCGTTGTAAGGGTTGTTGAGGACATACACATCCCCCGGCAGCATCGTGTCGCCATAGGTTGCAATTAAGGTCTGGACGCTCTCGCCCATTGAGCCCAGGTGAACCGGGATATGGGGCGCATTGGCTACGAGTTGCCCCTGTTGGTCAAAGATCGCGCAGGAAAAATCTAACCGTTCTTTGATGTTGACCGAGTAGCTCGTATTTTGCAGCGCAAACCCCATCTGCTCGGCGATCGCCATAAATAGATTATTGAAGATTTCCAGCATGACTGGATCAGGGGCGGAGCGAGAGGCGTCTAAATCAGTCCGACCTCTTGCCTCCTGCGGGTTTGCTAAGGCCTCACTTTTTTTCAATAACAAATGTTGATGCTCAGTTATTTCCCCTTGCCATCCGGGTTCGATGACGTTGGTCCCCGTGGGTTCAATGATGATGGCGGGGCCAGCAATGGCATCACCTGGCTGGAGATGACTGCGTTGAAAGAGGGGAGCCTCATGCCAAGTCTCTGCCGTGTAAATCGAAACTGTGGCGACGGGATCAGGCGGTTGATCGGTTTGGCGCGCCACGGTGGGTTCGGCGGGAATGGTTGTTTTGCCGACCACTTCCACCGAAACGGCCTCAGCAATGAGGGCTTTCTCCGTCATGATGAAGCCATAGCGCTGACGATAGGCCTGTTCATATTGGGCGGTCATCCGGGCCGGATCGTGAAAGTCTACCATCAGAGCCGAGTCGGTGCCTTCGTAGCGCAGATGCACTTTCGGAATGACTTCAATTTGGTCGGCTTCAACCCCTTGATTCAAAATTTCGGCTTTGCCATCGGTGGTGAGGGCAGATAGCGTTTCTGCGAGTTCTGACATCAGATCAAGAGTAAGCTTGGCTTCGATAGAGCTTTCCCGCAGCGATCGCAAGTCTGCCAAGCCCATGCCGTAGGCCGACAACACCCCTGCATAAGGATGAATCAGTACTTGTTTCATCCCCAACGCCTCGGCAATCAGGCAGGCATGTTGTCCACCAGCGGCCCCAAAACAGCTCAGCGTATATTCCGAAACGTCGTAGCCTCGTTGCACTGAGATTTTCTTGATGGCATTGGCCATGTTTTCAACCGCGATCGCCAAAAAGCCCTGCGCGACCTGTTCGGGCGATCGCTCCTTCCCGTTTTCAGCTCCCGTTTTAGCCTGAATCCGGTCGGCCAATTCCTCAAACTTTTGCCGCACGATCTCGACATCCAACGGCAACTTACCCTCCGGCCCAAACACTTGCGGGAAAAAGGCTGGCTGCAACTTGCCCACCATCACATTGCAGTCGGTTACCGTGAGCGGCCCCCCGTTGCGATAGCAGGCCGGACCTGGATTTGCCCCTGCCGACTCTGGCCCCACCCGATAGCGCGACCCATCAAAAACTAAGATCGACCCACCTCCCGCTGCAACGGTGTGAATCGACATCATTGGAGCCCGAATTCGGACACCAGCCACCTCAGTTTCAAAGGTGCGTTCGTACTCGCCGCCATAGTGGGACACGTCGGTAGAGGTGCCACCCATATCGAAACCAATAATGTGGTCAAATCCAGCGATCGCACTGGTTTGCACCACCCCAACGATGCCGCCTGCTGGCCCGGACAGGATGCTATCTTTGCCTTGAAACAAGTGAGCATCTGTGAGGCCCCCATTCGACTGCATAAACATCAACCGTGTATCGCCTAGCTCTGAGGCCACCCGATCGACATAGCGGCGCAGAATCGGAGACAGATAGGCATCCACGACCGTCGTATCCCCCCGACTGATCAGCTTCATCAGCGGACTGACGGCATGGGAAACCGAAATTTGCGTAAAGCCAATCTCCTGGGCGATCGCCGCAATCTGCCGCTCATGCTCGGGGTAGCGATAGCCATGCATCAACACAATCGCACAGGCCCGGATGCCATCATCGTAGGCAAGTTGGAGATCTGCCCGAAAGGCGGCATCAGCCTGCACCGGAATCAGTTCTTCCCCTTGGGCGCTGTAGCGTTCCGTCACCTCAACTACCCGCTCATACAGCATTTCCGGTAAGACAATCTGACGGGCAAAGATATCAGGACGATTTTGGTAAGCAATCCGCAGCGCATCCCGAAATCCTTGGGTGATGATCAGCAGGGTGCGATCGCCCTTCCGCTCTAGAAGGGCATTGGTCGCCACCGTCGTACCCATCTTCACCACCGCAATCTCCTCAGCCGGAATTGGCGCATCGGCAGCAATCCCCATCAGCTCTCGGATTCCCTGCAGGGGTGCATCCCCATATCGCTCCGGATTCTCAGACAGCAGCTTATGCAACACCACCACCCCATCGGGTCGCTGTGCAACAACATCAGTAAACGTGCCGCCCCGATCGATCCAGAACTGCCAGCGATGAGATTGAGCCTGATGGGAAGAAGTAGAATTCACAAAATTACGGGATGTAGGGTGATGAAGTATGGAGTAGGGACTTCCCTGATCCCTGATTTTAAGCCCAAGCTCTCTATGCGCGCGCACGGTCTGAAATTTTCTGGCTCGATGGTTTTGTCTGCTCAGTCTTTATCTGCTCAGCCTTTATCTGCTCAGCTAATGTGCGGACTCATTTGGGCCAATTGGCTGATCAACATCAGGAGGTCTTAACTCATAATAAAAACAGTTCAGGAGCGCTCGAGCAGGCGCAACACCTGAAAAGAGCAAATTAAGGTTTTCGAGATCGTTGGGGGTAATTAGATCTCAAGGTAAGTCCGGCAGTAATGTCGGACTTTTTTTTGCCTATATTTTTGCTCAGAGCAGAAAGGTAACTCGTTGGTTGAGGCGGGGTTTGCCAAATCGCTTCCAAGCACTGCCGCCGCGCAAAAACAGCTCCATCCAGCGTTCGGGATGACCACCGCCGGGGGGAGACCAGCCGGAGCTGCCAGGGGCAAAGGCTAGGGTTCCTTCTGAAACTCGAAAACTGCCGTCAGAATAGACGGCATCGCTGACGATATCCCCAATCCTGACGATTACTTTGGTTTCAGGCTCCAGTTGCACCGTATGAGCCGGGATCGTCGTTTTGATGTTGCCATAGCCATCAACCCAGGCAACCCGATCGAGGGGCACATCTAGAATTTGAGCCGGATCGAGGGGTTCTCCAAGCAGGCTAAAGTCTTCCTGGGCGATCGCCCCCGCCGCCGTTGGAAACACATCCCGCGACCGAAACTGAGAACCGCCCCGAGACACATTCACACTATGCAGCGCTTCAGCATGGTGCTTGATAAACGACAGCGTGTAGCCCGCATTGACACCCACCACCTTGACGCCATTGGGCAGCAGCGCATAGGTTAGCCCCTCTCCCTCATTGTCTCGTCTCGCCTCTGGATCGTCCTGGCGAGGCGCGCAGTTGTGATAAATCAAGCGATCGGGAGGGCCAGAGTTGAGCCCCAACTGGGCAATCCAAAAGCCAGTTGCCAGCGTATTAAAGGGTGGCACCGAGAGGGGATAAATCTGAGCCTGAGGAAGCATCAGCATCAAACGCTGCGTCACTTCCACAAATGCCGGATCTCCCGTCCCATAATCCGCAATCAGGCTGATCAGCATATTGCCTTTCCTGGTTGAAGTAAAGCGTAAAATCGAAAGGTGGTAGAGTCGCTTAGCATTCTGTAGCCAGCTTACTGGAAAATCAAGCTGACTGGAAATCAAGCTGACTTTGCGCCATCTCCCTTGCTCACTCCTGTTTTGCTTTATGTCTACATCGCTGAACCGCCTGAAAATTGGCACCAAAATTGGCACTAGTTTTGCGCTGGGTGTCGCCGTTTTGGCCGGAATCGGATTTATTTCCTTCCAAAATGCAGTTCGAATGCAAGAAGCCACTCGCCGAGAAATTCAGGCGTATCAAGTGATGGGAGAGTTGGAAAGGGTCGTCTCAAGTGTCAAAGATGCCGAGACGGGGCAGCGAGGCTACATTATCACCGGAGAAGTAATTTACCTACAGCCCTACAATACTGCGCTCAACGAAATAGACGAGCATATTCTGCTCCTCCGAGAGTTGATCGGAGACCACCTGACCCAACAGCGCAACTTGGATGATCTAGAGGTGCTGATCGCAGAACGGCTAGCCATCCTACAGGAGGTGGCTCAACTGCGGGAGCAGGAAGGGTTTGAAGCGGCTGCGGCCATAGTTCGGACCGACCGGGGACGAGAGATCATGAGTCGTCTGCGTCGCCAGGTCCAAGTCATGAGAGGTGTTGAACAGGAGGTCCTCGCGATTCGGGCTGAAGAGTCTAGGGCCGCCTCTCGTCAAATGCAGCGCAGCATCCTGGTTGGGATTCCGCTCTATGCCCTTTTGTTGGGATTGATTGGCTATCTGCTGGGTCGCAATATCTCTAAACCACTGGAGGATGTTTCCCAAGTTGCATTGCAAATCGCCGATGGAAATCTCTCAGCCCAGTTGCCAGACAATCGCGATCGCGAAGATGAGATCGGGGTGCTGACCCAAACCTTTAACACAATGGTGGCCAACCTGCGCAGCGCCACCCAACGCAGCGAGGAGCAAAACTGGCTGAAGTCAAGTCTGGCTGAGTTTACTCGCCTGATGCAGGGCCAGCGCAATTTGGAACGGGTGGCCAACCTAGTGCTCTCAGAACTAGCCACGTTAGCCGGATCCCAGCATGGCGTATTTTACCTGCTAGACCAAACACAATCTCAGCAACCCGTCCTTAGACTCCTGAGTAGCTATGCCTACCGCAAGCGTAAGCACCTATCTAATCAGTTTCATTTAGGGGAAGGCTTGGTGGGGCAGTGTGCCCTAGAAAAAGAACGGATTTTGCTGACGCAGGTGCCAACCGACTATGTTCAGATCAACTCTGGGTTGGGGGCCGCTAGTCCGCTGAATATCGTTGTGCTGCCGATCTTATTTGAAAATCAAGTGGCGGCAGTGATTGAGCTAGCGTCTTTTCAGCAGTTTAGCGAGATTCAACTGGCTCTGCTGGATGAGATTAGCGAAGGGATTGGTGTCATTCTCAACACCATTGCTGCTGATATGCGAAATGAAGAACTGCTGCGGCAGGCTCAGGCGCTGACCGAAGAACTACAAAGCCAGCAAGAAGAGCTGAAGGAAAGCAATCAACTGCTAGAGGAGCAGGCGGAGGAATTGCGGCAGTCTGAGGAGGTCTTAAAGCAGCAGCAAGAAGAACTTCAACAGTCTAATGAAGAATTGCAGCAGCTTAATGAAGAGCTGGAAGAAAAAGCAGAGCTGTTGGCTCAGCAAAATCAAGAGGTGGAACGCAAAAATCAACAGGTAGAGCAGGCTAGAGAAGCACTGGAAGAAAAAGCAGCGCAGTTGGCTTTGACTTCTAAATATAAGTCTGAGTTTCTGGCGAACATGTCCCATGAGCTGAGGACACCGCTGAACAGCCTGTTGATTTTGGCAAAGTTGCTGACTGACAACCCAGAGGGCAATCTCTCGGAAAAACAGGTGGAATATACCCGCACCATTTATTCGGCAGGTACGGATTTGCTGGAGCTAATCAATGACATTCTCGATCTAGCCAAGATTGAGTCGGGAAGTATGTCGGTTGATGTGGAAAGTGTGATTTTCAACGATTTGCATAACTACTTGAGAAGCACCTTTGGGCAAGTGGCTGAAATGAAGCAGCTGAGCTTTGAAGTAGAAATTGCCGACGATGTACCTGATACGATCTCGACTGATCCGAAGCGGCTCCAACAGGTTTTAAAAAATCTGCTGTCTAATGCCTTTAAGTTTACAGAGCAGGGGGGGGTGACGCTGCGGATTGGGGTAGTTCGTCAAGTTTTGGATGATAAGCGTGAACAGGAGGGGGCAGTGCCTGCGATCGCCTTCGCAGTCCAAGACACTGGGATTGGGATTCCGCTTGACAAGCAGCAAATTATTTTTGAAGCTTTCCAGCAGGCCGACGGCACCACTAGCCGCAAGTATGGCGGCACTGGGCTAGGTTTGTCGATTAGCCGTGAGATTGCTCACTTGCTCGGTGGCAAGCTGCAACTGGTTAGTCAGCCCGGAGCGGGGAGTACGTTTACGCTGTACTTACCCCAGGTTTATCAGCCAGTAGAGGCCTCACCCCAGAACGAGATCCGGGCCAATGGTCATGCCTCTCGTCAGCCCACGCTGAAGGCTTTTCAAAGCCCTGCCCTCAAGGATCCAGCTCCAGTTAGCCCCACAGTGGTGAGGGAACGTGTGGTGCAAGATGATCAGGGCAGCATTTATCCGGGCGATCGCACCCTCTTGATCATTGAAGACGATGTCAATTTTGCCCGTATCCGGCTCGACATGGCTCGTCAGGCAGGATTCAAAGGATTGGTTGCACTCCGCAGCAATGACGGCCTATCGCTGGCGCGGGAGTTTATACCCGATGCAATTATGCTGGATATTCTTTTGCCCGACCTGGATGGTTGGACGGTTCTAGATTTGCTCAAGCATGACCCCAATACTCGCCATATTCCGATTCACATTATTTCCGCCGAACCGGAGCAGCAGCGGGGAATGCAGTTGGGGGCGATCGCTTATTTGCAAAAACCCGTTGCTCCAGAGGTGCTGGTCCAGGCCCTCACAAACATCAAAGGGTTTGTAGAACGGCAGGTCAAGCATTTGCTGGTGGTTGAAGATGATGCCGTACAGGCCGCCAGCATTCGGGAGCTGATTGGCAACGGAGATGTGTTGACGCAGGTGGTCGCAACGGGTGCTGAGGCGCTGTCTGCGTTACGGGAGAAGCACTTTGATTGTGTTGTGTTAGATCTGGGCCTACCCGACATGGATGGGTTTGAGCTGATTGAGCAAATCAAACAGGAAGAACGGCTAGCAGGTTTGCCGATTATCGTTTACACAGGGAAGGAACTCACCCGCCCCGAAGAAACGCGGCTCAAGCGATTGGCAGAATCGATCATTATTAAAGATGTGCGATCGCCCGAACGCTTGCTCGATGAAACGGCACTTTTCCTCCACCGCATTCAGGCCAACCTGCCCCAATCCAAGCGTCGAATTTTGGAGCAGCTCCACCAAACCGATTCAGTCTTGGCCCACAAAAAGGTATTGATTGTTGATGACGATGTTCGCAATATCTTTGCCCTGACGAGTCTGCTAGAGCGCTATCAGATGGATGTGATCTATGCTGAAAATGGCAGAGATGCACTTCAGAAACTTGAGTCCAATGCGGACGTGGATATTATCTTGATGGATGTGATGATGCCAGAAATGGACGGCTATGAAACGACCCGTGCTGTACGCCAGCAAGATGTTTTTCAGTCACTCCCCATTATTGCGCTGACGGCTAAGGCCATGCAGGGCGATCGCGAAAAATGTATCGAAGCTGGAGCCTCCGACTATATCAGCAAACCAATCAACACAGAGCAATTGCTTTCTCTCCTCAGGGTCTGGCTCTACCGCTAAAGCCGCGCGATTGGTTCAACACCTAGTAAGTAGATGAGCTTAATTATTTGTAGGATGTGTAAAGCCGTTCCGGCATACCAGAAAAGCGCCAGCGTAACGCATCAAAGGGAAATGGTGCGTTACGGCTACGCCTAACAGCACCCTACAGCATCATTTATTTATGTCCA
>JBGTGR010000017.1:0-107274 GCA_041746655.1 Elainellales cyanobacterium
GTAGCCAATGCCCAGGCGCGCCCGGCGATCAGGGGGCAGGCTATTTACCACCTGGCCCTCAAAGCGAATTTCGCCCGTGCGGGGCCGCAGCACCCCCATAATGTTTTTCAGCATGGTGGTTTTGCCCACGCCGTTGCGGCCTATTAGGCAAACCATTTGCCCCTTGGGGATGGTCATCGCCACATCGCGCAGAATGTGGCTTTCACCGTAGTAAAAGTTGAGACCCGAGATCTCGAGCATGGGCGCGGTAGCGGGGTCTTGCAGGGCGGGAGTGGGGAGGGTAGTGGTCATGGTTCTGGAGTTTTGAGTTGTTAGTTTTGAGTTGTGGGTTAGGTCTATAGGGGTGAGCCTGAATTCAAAATTCAGAACTCAAAATTCAAAACTCAACTTATCCCCTAGCGGCCAGTTTCTCTAGCGCGGCGGCCTCTAGGCGGCCGACAGTCTCAGGGGGCAGGCCCAGAAGGCTTAACAGTTTTTGATAAACTACCGTCTCGCTTTGGTTGATCTGGTTTGAGCTAATCACTTCGTAGCTGAGCATCAGAGCTTCTTCGCGCTGGGCGGGGGTGGTGAGCTGGGGAACTAGGTCTTCTAGCGGAATCTCGGTGGCCAGCAGGTTTTTAAGATCGTCGCGCAGCTCGCCTTGCTCTTCGGGAGCGTGGGCAAACTTGCGGCTAAGGCGGTCTAAGATCACCTCTTGCTGCACGTCGGCAAAGTTGTCGTCGGCCCAGGCCATGGTGGCGGCAATGCGCAGCAGCAGCATTTGCTCGGGGGTGATGCCGGTTTCTTTACCCAGGTATACTTCGATTACCTTGGGGTCGGTCTGTACCTGGTCCATGGTGCCCTCAAACAGCACACTGCCCTGGTGCAGCACCGTAACCTGGCGGGCGATCTGGCGCACAAACTCCATATCGTGCTCGATCACCACAATAGAGTGGCTTTCCGCTAACGACAGCAGCAAATCGGCTGTTTGGGCCGTCTCTTCGTCTGTGAGGCCAGCAACGGGTTCGTCTACGAGCAGCAGGTCGGGCGACTGAGCCACCAACATGCCAATTTCTAGCCACTGCTTTTCGCCATGGGAGAGCAAGTCTGCTTTGATCTCGGCTTTGTGGGCCAAACCAATTGTCTCCAACAAGCCAGAAATAGTGCGCCGTTCTGACTTGGGTGGACGCCGAAACAGCGTACTTAGTACGTTTTTGTTGCGATTACAGGAGATTTCCAGATTTTCGCGGGGGGTGAGGTTGAGATATACCCTGGGGGTCTGAAATTTGCGGCCAATGCCTTGTCGAGCAATCTGATGCTCAGAAAACGACCGTAAGTTTCGCCCCTTGAACAAGGCTCGTCCCTCAGTCGGCTTCACTTTCCCAGTAATCACATCTAGAAAAGTGGTCTTGCCAGCGCCATTGGGACCAATCACGACCCGCAGCTCGCCCACATCCATACTGAAGTTGAGGTTGTTCAACGCTTTGAAGCCGTCGAAACTGACCGTCAGATTTTCAATTTCTAAGATTTTGGCGTTCATACTGCACATCTAGATCTTTTTCAAGACTGGGATAGGTGGACGACCGGGGTGGACGGCCAAACAGCCAGCGAATGTCATTGATGGCCTGGTAGCGCAGCCAACCGACGACGCCATTGGGCAAGACCAACACAATAATTAAAAACAGCGCACCCTGAAAGAACAGCCAAAAAGTAGGGTAACGCTCACTAAAGTAGATGCGGGCGTAGCTAACCATCAGAGTGCCCAAAACCGCACCAATTAGGCTGGCCCTGCCTCCCACGGCCACCCAAATCACCATCTCAATCGAAAAGACAATTCCCATCGAGGCGGGGGAAATGATGCCAGACTGTAAGGTGAATAGCGCCCCTGCAATTCCAGCCAATCCGGCAGAAATCGCAAACACGACCACTTTATAGCCAGTCGGATTGTAGCCGTTGAAGCGCAGCCGACTTTCATCGTCCCGAATCGCCACTAAAATTCGGCCAAACCGCCCACTCGTCAGCCATCGGCAAAGGAAATAGGTCAGGACAACAAACAGCACCGTTATTGTGTAAAAGGTGGCTCTTGCTTGGGGAGTGCCCACAGGTTCGCCCAACAGTGTCCTAAAGTTGGTCAGGCCATTGGTGCCGTTGAACCAGCGCTGCTGACCGTTGAAGAAGTTAAAGAAAATGATGGTGGTGGCTTGGGTCAGGATGGCAAAGTAGACGCCTCGAATCCGGTTGCGAAACACCAGGTAGCCCAGTAGGGCCGCCAATCCGGTTGGAATAATGGCGATCGCCACCAATGCAAACCCAAACGAGTTAAACGGCTCCCAAAACCACGGCAGCTCTGTCACCCCATACAGAGACATAAATTCTGGCAGTTGGTTAAATGCGCCTTCTGGAATTTGGAGGGCCAAATGCATACCCAGCGCATAGCCTCCCAGCGTAAAGAAGACGCCATGCCCCAAGCTCAGCATTCCGGTGTAGCCCCAAATCAAATCAATGCCAAGGGCGACGATCGATAGCGCCAAAAATCGCCCTAGTAGGTTGAGCTGAAAGGCGGAGAGGAGGGTCGGCAAGATCAGAACAAAGAAGAGGGCGATCGCCACAACAATCCCCACCTCCACGACCAGAGGGCGTCGTTGCCACCAGCTTTTTTCAGGACTGCGAATTGCGTCTGTAGTCATCAGGATTTCCTAGGCATCAACAATGCGCCCTTTCTGCGGGAATAGCCCCGCCGGACGAAACTGGAGGAACACAACAATTAAGATAAAGACCATCACCCGCGCCATACTCGTCGATGCGAAGAAGGTGAAGAAATCAACCAAAGGCTGCAGCGGCGCGAAGGTCAGAGCTAGGATGCCAGAACCCAGCACATAGTTGGCAATCCCAATCAGGAGTGCTGCCACGATGCTTCCCATCAGTTTGCCAACCCCGCCAACGACCACAACCATAAAGGTATCGACGATGTAGTTTTGCCCAGTGTTAGGACCGACTGAGCCTAGAAACCCTAGAACGCATCCAGCCACACCTGCCAATCCAGACCCTAGCGCAAAGGTAAACGCATCAACGCGAGCGGTGGGAATGCCCAGGCAAGAACTCATGCTGCGGTTTTGGGTGACGGCTCGAATCCGCAGTCCCCAGGCGGAGTAGTTTAAGAAAACATAGACGCCGAGCAAACAAACAATAGTTAGGGCAATGATAAACAGGCGGGTGTAGGGCAACTGTAGACCCATGAGTTGGATGCCGCCGCGTAGCCAGCTAGGTGCCGTTACATCGACGTTTTGGGCTCCAAACCAGGGCTGTGTGACGAGCAAACCATAGCTTTGAGCCAAGACATTGCTTGTGGTGAGGGCGATCGCCCCCGACAATCCGGCCAGCCCGATCTTGATCCAGGCTTGAATGTGAGGGGCAAAGGTGCGGCGTTTCGAGAGTGCCAACCCACCAAAAAATAGCAGACAAAAGATCGCGATCCCAGCAATCAGAACCCAGTTCACACTCCGCACAAACTGTTGCAGGATTAGACTGACGCCCCAGGTCGCCAGCAGCGTTTCCAAGGGACGGCCATACAGGTGTCGAATCACCCCCCGTTCCAGGATGAGCCCCACCAGTGCCGTCACTAAGAACGCCATCGGCAGTGCCAGGAATACATAAAGCTCAAACCAGGGACCACCCAACGCCCGAGTTGCATTCTGCACAAGATAGGTTGTGTAGGCTCCCAGCATCAGCAGCTCACCGTGAGCCATATTAATCACGCCCATCAGACCAAACACGATCGCCAGTCCTAGCGCTGCCAACAGCAAAACCGAGCCGATGCTGATGCCGTTAAAGAGTGCGTCAAAGAATCCAAGTAGCACGGATTTTGTAGTTCCTCAAACCTTGCCTAACAAAAGGGCGTCACCCCGATTAGAGGCGATCGCCCCCTTCTCAATCCAACAAGTCAAGTCAAGCCAAAGTCAAGCCAATCATGACGGGCAGTGATTAAAGCTGGAAACGCTCACCCCGAGATGGATCAGACCAATCACAGGCATAGCCTGTCGTTTCAGCAACAAACTGATTCCAGGGTTCAGGCTCAACAGCCGCATCAGTTTCACTGACGATTTCAAACATCCCGTCTTCGCGAACCTCACCAATCCGCACATACTTGGCCAGGTGATGGTTGGGTCGCATCGTCACCGTGCCTTCCGGCGCATCAAAGCTGAGGTCATAGGCTGCGGTTCGCACTGCATCCAAATCGTCAGGCGAACCTGCCGCCTCAACCGCCATTTTCCACAGATGAACCATGATGTAAGCCGCTTCCATCGGGTCATTCGTTACCCGATCTTGACCATATTCGGCTTTGAAGGCTTCTACAAATTCTTGGTTGGCAGGCGTTTCTACCGTCTGGAAGTAGTTCCATGCAGCATAATGTCCTTGCAAATATTCGGTGCCGATCGCCCGCACCTCTTCTTCTGCCACACTCACCGACATAACCGGATAGCGCTCAGGGTCAAGACCTGCACCCTGCATCTGGCTAAAGAAAGCGACGTTGCTATCTCCGTTGAGGGTGTTGAAGATCACACCGCCATTGGGGAGAGCCGAACGAATTCGGCTGATGATGGGGGTAACTTCTGTGCTGCCTAGAGGAATGTAGTCTTCTCCGACGGTCGTGCCACCCTGGGCTTCAAGCTGTGCCTTGATGATGGTGTTGGCCGTGCGGGGAAACACATAGTCTGAACCCACCAGGAAGAAATCGGTGCCTTTGTTTTCTAGCAACCACTCTACGGCAGGCTCGATTTGTTGGTTGGGCGCGGCACCTGTGTAGAAAATGTTTTTGGAGCACTCCTGACCTTCATACTGCACCGGATACCACAGCATGTGGTCGCGAGATTCAAACACGGGCAGGACTGCTTTGCGGCTAGCAGAAGTCCAGCAACCAAAGACGGTAGCCACGTTGTCTTGGTCGATCAGCTTACCGGCTCTCTCGGCAAAGGTTGGCCAATCGGAAGCGCCGTCTTCTACAATGGCTTCAATCTGCCGACCCAGCACACCGCCAGACTCGTTGATTTGTTTGATGGCTAGCTGCTCGGCATCAACCACGCTCGTTTCACTAATGGCCATCGTGCCGCTCAGGGAGTGGAGAATGCCAACCTTGATGGTATCCCCATTGCCACCCGCAGCAGATCCGTTGGAAGATCCGGTGGTTGTGTTGGTGGGAGACGCTCCGCAAGCTTTGAGGAGAATGCTGCCTCCCATGGCAGCGGAACCATAGAGGAGAAACTTACGTCTACCGAGTTGATTAGCCATTTGATCCAATCCCCTTATGAGAAGGCGTATAACGCAGATAAGTCACAATACGGTGAGATATTAGGGTGCTGGCTGGCGATCAACTGTATCTTAGGCTACCAAATATATTGCGATCGCCACTTACTAAGGGCTCTAAGGGAGATCCTGGGCAGGTTGCGAAATGGGTGTTTTGCCCATGTGGAGTTGAATCAGGTCAATAATACTTGGCAATCCTTGCTTTTCTTTAAGATTGGTGAAGACGAAGGGTTTATCTCCCCGCATTTTGCGAGCGTCCCGATCCATCACATCTAAGTCGGCTCCAACCATCGGCGCGAGATCAATTTTGTTGATCACCAACAAATCAGATTTTGTGATCCCTGGCCCGCCTTTGCGAGGAATTTTGTCACCTGCCGCCACGTCGATCACGTAGATCGTCAAATCTACTAATTCGGGGCTAAAGGTTGAAGCCAGATTATCGCCGCCGCTTTCTACAAAAATCAGATCTAGGTTGGTAAATTGCTGCTCTAGCTGCTCGATGGCCACCAAGTTGATTGAGGCATCTTCTCGAATGGCTGTGTGTGGGCATCCGCCTGTTTCGACGCCAATGATGCGATCGCGTCCCAAAGCCTCACTTCTTACTAAAAACTGGGCGTCTTCCTGGGTATAAATATCATTAGTCACCACTGCTAAATCAAACTGATCTCGCAGCGCTTTACACAGCGCATCTACGAGTGCGGTTTTACCCGAACCTACCGGACCCGCAATTCCAACTCGAAACGGATTCATCGCGATCGCCTCACGAGATAACAAGAAAGTCATACCAACAGCCACAACGAGACTTGCAATTTTGATTTGCAATCTTAAGGAAATTTATAGCTTAGCCCCCTTGCCTCCCCCCAAGCACATGCCAGCATAAAGTGTAAATCGTTGGCAGAGAAAGCGCTGTGAGCTGCAAATACCCTTTATTCAACAAACGGTTTTGGATTAGCCTAGGCACCGCTAGCTTGGGGCTGATCACAGTTAGCCTCATTGATCTCCCTCAACAGAGTCATGCTTTAGATCAGGCTGACTTAAGCCAAGAACCCTTTCGTTATACCGCCATCATGCCTGGAACTTGTGAGTTTGAGATGATGGGTGAAGATCTGTCCGAACTTTGTGCAGAGGCTCTGGTGCATGTAGCCTACTTCAATGGGCGAATCGTCTTTGATTTTCTCACAGAGGATGGCGTGCTCTCCTTTCGAGGGCTCAACGATGAACAACCGCAGCCTGAATATTATGTACTCGACCTGAATCAATTTGTCTCAACGGTGCCAGGCTACGAGCAAGAACTAATTGAAGTCGAGGGGCAGTGCATTCTAGAGGGCAATCCGATGCAGGATGCTGTCATTACTTGTAATGCAATGGGTGAGGATGATCTGGAGCTCTCCGGGCAATTTACCATGACAGGACAGCCCCAATTGATTGGCCCTGGTCAGCAACGTCCTGAACAGCCCCCACAGCCGCTCTAGTTAGCTTTCTAGCTTGTAATCTTAGCTTCTAAACAGTCGAGAGTAGAGGGTTTCGTGGGTCATGCTGGCGATCGCCAATCCCCAACTACAGGCCTCCAGTTCTGAATTCTGAACCGTTACCAGGTCTTCAGCAACCTGGCTCAGATCCGGGTAGAGCGCATATAGAGTTTGCTGTCCGGCAGTCTGCCCCAGTGGAATCAGCTTGACAGCAGCCGTGACTAAATTAGAAGTCCAGCTGTGTAGATATCCCAGCACGGTGGCTTGGATGTCAATCTGCCAGTGAGCCGCCGCAATGGCAAAGGCGATCGCAAAATTACAAGATTCTCCACAGCGTTGGAGGGGGGAGGGAACCGCCGGATCCAAGCTCACCAGCAACTGAGACAGTGTGCGCCCCATCTGCCAACTTTGCGATCGCAATTCTTCTGTTTCGCGGATAGCCGAAAGCCAATCATTCCAGGTTTGCAGCGCTTCCCAATCTTGACCTTGCACAGCCTCATAAGCTCGAATCAGAGCCGTTGTCTCTAGCCGAATCGCGCCATAGCGGAGTTCTTGCTGGAGCCAATGAACCAGACTCGCCTGATGCAAAATTTTGTCCTGTTGTACCAGTGTTTCCAGCCCTTCAGAATAGCTATATGCCCCTACTGGCAGCGCTGAATTGGCTAACTGTAGGAGTTGCAGCAGCGCACCAGACAATAGCTCAATGGCCATGATTATGGGGTTGCCCTAAGGCATGACTGTGACTAGAAGCATGACTGTGACCAGAGGCATGACCGTGACTAGAGGCATGACCTTGCCCATATGCCCCAGCTTCTGGCTGAAAGGGATGCAAACCGGGTAAAACTGTTGCCCCGAGATGCTCCAGCATAGATTGCAGCACCGAATCAGGCGATAGCCGCAAATAGCCTGCCGTCACCTCCAAGGGCACGTGGCGATTGCCCAAGTGGTAAGCCGCTCGCAGCAGATCCAATGTCGTAGAAGCTGTCACCGTCAAAACGGGCTCTGGCTTCGCCAAAACTCGTACCAAATCGCCCGACTCAGCCTGAAGCAAATCTCCGTGAAATAAGACGGTTCCTCTAGGCAGATTGAGATAAACTCCCTCACCTGTCTCGGTTGCGCCTGCTTCGGTTACACCTGCTTTAATTGGAAAATAATGGCGCGATCGCGTGCGTTCCTCAGCCGTAAGGGTCAACGTGTAGCTCACCACAGCTTCAGGATTAGCAGGAATACGTTGAGTTAGCGTCAACATGGAGCGTCAAGACCCGCAGAGCCAACATGAAGTTAATTTTCAACTCATCCTAGCCGGACACGTTAGTCTTGGCTAGCAAATGCTGTTGGGGCGATCGCTCTAGGTTAAACCCATTTTCTCAGGACAGAGATTTCAGGGTAGAGAATTTAGAGCACAGATTTTAGGGCACAGATTTCAGAGCAGAGAATTTAGGCGCTGCACCAGTTCACTTTTCTTACTTTGTTGAATCTGGCCATAGGTCTGAATAATCTCTGTCGCAATTTGATCTTCAATCTCCGCTGCATCATGGGCAGAAAGGCAGGGCTGATATAGTTCTGGATGTTGATTGGGATGAAACGATGTGGCGGTAATTTCCCGAAATAGCGCTTCGTCAAAAGCTTCATTTAGCAGACAGCCTTCTGGGTCACGCCGAGGTGCTGTGGGTTCACCTGCCCCTGCAGGTTGGCTAGGCTCAGCCGGTCGAATGGGTTGAGAGATGGGGTCTTTCCCCTGGCGATTGACAAAGATCGTCACGTCTTGGCCAATATAGTTGGCAATAAGTTGGCTCTTTGCCTTGAACTTGATCAACGAACGAATTGGATAAATAGGGCTAACCATCTTGGACACTCTGTACCTCTCATAAAAGTCTGAAATTTCAGACCCTTTTAGCAACAGAATGACCTAAAGGAGTGAGACTTGCCTCGATCCGCAGGTAGAACTAGGGTGCCAATGAGAGGTATCTCTGTAGAGCAGGCCGTGCCCACCCTACAGAGAGTTGTTAGCTCAGAGAGGTGTTAGCTCAGAGATTTAGTGGTTGAAGGCCTGGTAAACCTGGAGCAGTCGCTTGGCGATGTAGCCATAGCCAAAGACGAAAGGAGCACAGGCATGCTTGGAAGGACCAACAGTTGCTACAGCGGCGATGACATAAAAGCCATTGCTCAACCCAGACTCTTCTGGAGTGCCTTGATAGGTAACGGTGTAGTTAAACTTGTCCTTTTCGGTCCAGATCGCAGCAGTCAGATCAACTTCTGCAGCTTTGGCACCCATGCCTTCAAACGCGAAACAGATTTCCACTTTTGTGCCCAAGCAGAGCAGCAGGCGAGTTAGCGGGCTGTCGTTGAACTCAACATCTACGCTGGCAGAAAACTCTTCGTTGGACGCAATGATGTAAGGAGACTGACCAGGAGCTACTTGCTTAGGCTCTTCAGGTAGACCTGCTGTACCCTTGATTCGCAAGTTAGACAGCGTAAAAGAAACTGGACCTAAAACATTTTTGGAGTAGGATTCGGTGGTCGTGTACTGAGTCTTCGGTTGAGCGATCGCTGCCATTGCTTCCATTGTTTCGATACTCATGACAAATTTCCTCGTAGTTTTAAGAGATGGTTGGGGTTGAATGAGTTAATAGCCTTAATAAAATTCGCTGCCTTAGGTTATGCGCTCAGCGTTTTTCGTTTGGCTTATCGACTTGTTTGTATGATGGCAATCAAACAATGGATGTGGCAGTACCCGAGCTGGGTACTTTTGAATCTCTCTAATTTCCGATACATTTAGTTCAACATCTCGGGAAACTTAATTGGATAGATTGAAGCCATAGAACGACGGAAAATCAGGATCTAGATATTTTCTAAACTAGGTTCTGAGCTACGTTCTAAGATAGGTATAAATTAATCTAAGTCTGTGTTTTAGATGACAATATTTAGTTCTTTAAAATACTTTACTTGGAGTTCAGATCGCTCTCTATTCTCTGATGATTATGAATGGTCAAGTGAATGTGATTCCTATCACCTGTTCCTTCACTCAGCTTAATGTTTTGATAGATTCAGAAGAGGCAAACTCCGCGACGATATTGCCCGCGACAATATTGAGAGATGACCAAGCTTTTTCTCTTCAAGTTTTAGTGACTTTGGGTGGACCAGGGGCGATCGCCCTTCTGCCCCTCCAGCCCACGATTCAGGTTGAGTTTTACGCCAAACCCTTTGGCCCTGAAGTAGGGACAGTCCTTGGAGAAGTTGAGCTAGCTACAGAAGCTCAAGTTTTCACCTACACCCCAACCCTAAAAATGGGTTCACCTACAGCGGTAGGCCTGACCTCTCCAGGACTCTACAAAATTGGAGCAATTTTGCGTGTGGGGGCTCCTAATGCCCCTGCTTTAATCAATGGCTATCTAGAAGAACTCGCAATTGAGGTTTACACTAGGCCCGCTGCGGATGTGTCTACTGCTCCGCGTCGCGCAGCCAAACGGAAATAATCATTCTCTGTGGATAGATGCAATGATTTAGGTCAATGATGTAGCTGTAGGAGAGCAATACCCTCTGTTTCTTGGAAGAAGCAGAGGGTTTTTATTTGCGAATTTTGGGAAGTTCGATAATAGCTTCTCAAGCTCAGGGAAATTGGAAACGAGTGGGTTTTAGAGCAGATTAAAATAATTTATTTGGAAAAAAAGCAGAGGTAGGGCGATCGCTCACCCATTGTAGTGATTCTGCTTGGCTTTCAAGAGTTTGAATTTTCTCAAATCAAGCGCCGCAATGGCTCAAACCTGATCCGATTCCCAAATTGTCTATTTTTTAAGTGTGTTGTTTGAGGGGATTCAGCGGCTTGGCTACCGAAATAATCAGTCCAGGTACTGTAGTGTCACATAGCAACTTCAGACCAAGAGTTGAGTTCTTTAAATGGACTCATTCCTGACCCACCCCTCTCTGAAATTTAAGTTAACACTTGAATTTCTGGAAAGTGGGAGAGGACGTCGAAGAAGTGTAATGTCGAGTTCATTCGAGCCCCCCCAATGAACACTCATATTCTACAAGCTGTAATTGAAGGTTTCGTTGACGGTATTTTGATTTTGACTCCGCAAGGAAGGTCAATCTGCACCAACAGCTTTGCTCGCCAAATTTGTCAAAAGCTCAATCAGGACAAAGCTGCCGCTGATACGATTCCCGACCAAATCTGGCGGATTTGTCAGATGCTGATCGATAACTCCGAGTTGCATCCTGATTATCAAGTCACGTTGGAAGACGAAATCCAGGCGGATCGCTGCCGCACTATCCGAATTCGGGTGCAGTGGATAGACCTCACAAGCCTGGGACAACCGGGTTTGTTGGTTGCATTGGAAGACAAATATCAGTCTGCTCAGCGAGTGGCGATCGCCGAAAGCCAGCGCTATCAGCTAACCAACCGAGAGTCAGAAGTTTGGCTCCTGCGACGAGCCAACTACACCTATAAAGAGATCGCTGCCCAATTGTTTATTGCCGTGGACACCGTCAAAAAGCACATGAAAAGCATTCATGCCAAGCAGCAGGCTTTTCAATGGGCCAATGAGTAAGTGTTAAAACGAGCTAAGCAACGCTTGAAGGCAACGATTGAAGGCAACGATTGAAGTGAAATCAGCAAGTGGGGGTTAGTGACGACCCTCACTTTTTTGTGTGGTCTAGCTCAAAGGGTGTATTCCTCTGTATCAAAGGAATATCAAGCGTTACATCTTGCGGGAGATGTTGTGAGAGCCTACTCAGACTGTAATAGATAGCAGCACAAACTTTTGGAGATCATAAATTTTATGGCTTGGTTAAAAAGACTTTTTGGACAGTCGAAGCCTCAGGCCAACAGCGGCCAAGCTGCGACTCAAAATAGAAACGCCCAAACCACCCAAACCCGCGCGGCTCAGCCAGATCCTGCTGCCAGTCGAGCGGCACAACCCGCTTCTACTAACAATCAGCAGAGTGTGCCCCCCGAACGGATGGGATTGAACGGCGAGTACGACCAGAGTGGTCTAGCCAAGCGGGTTGCCCTAGCGTTTGACGAAACTCCAGGCATGGATGATATCGACACCCTCTATGTTGCCCAAACTGGCACCACCGTTGTCTTAAAAGGAAAAGCACCGGATCAGCAAACTCTAAGCAAGCTGGCATCGGTTGCGAAGGGTGTCCGAGGTGCCACCAGTGTAGACACCAGCCAAGTGACAATTGGCTAGGGCAAGCCGTGCTTTAGCAGCAAGTCGAATTGTGATCAGCCATGATAGGGGTGAGCGAAACCAGAATCATAAGGCAACTCTTCTATGAATCTTTTTGATCAAGTTCTCAACGCGGTCAATAATCCTAACCAGCAGGCTAGCTCCAATCAATTGGGCAGCATCTTGAACACTGTTCAACAGCTCTCTGGCAATCAGGGAGTCAATCCATCCACAACACAGGCGCTTTTGTCGATTGTGGGTGGGCATGTGCGCTCGGCGTTGCAGCAAAAACAGCAAGCCGGGGGCAGCGGTCAGGTTGAGTCAATTGTGAATCAGTACAGCGGCACAGGTGCTAACCCTACAGCGGTTCAGTCCCTGTTTACGACAGCTCAGCAGCAGCAGGTCGCGCAGGATGCTTCTCAGAAAACTGGGGTGAACTTGAATACGGTGTTGACAATGCTGCCTATTTTGGTGCCTTTGGTGCTAAATCTGCTCAAAACTGGAGCGAGCAACTCGGGTAATCAGGGAGGCGGTAACCAAAACGCAAACTCGGTTCTGAACTTCTTTTTGAATAACAACCAGGATAGTGAGATTGATATCGGGAGTGCTGTTTCACTGGCCAGTCGCTTCCTCAATCAAAATCGTTAATTTATTGTCTCGAATACTGGCTCGAAAAGGCTGAAATTGGGGCGATCGCGCCCCTTTTTGCTTTTTTGCATTAATTCTTGACGGCTATCTTCTCATCACCGTTATCTCCTCATCCCTCTCCGATCATGTCACCCCAGGCTCAACACCAAGCCACTCGTCAGCAAATCAAGCTCGCACTGGCTACCGACCCAGCTCAGTCGGCCCAGCTAGCGGGTTTACGCTATGTTTGCGATGAGATGCCTGGGATTCGGCGGAAGCGAGCGGGTCGAGGCTTTAGCTACTGGAGTCCGGAGGGCGATCGCATTGAAGACCCCAAAACGTTGGAGCGCATCAAAGCGCTTGTGATTCCACCCGCATTGACGGATGTATGGATTTGCCCTTTGCCCAATGGGCATTTGCAGGTGACAGGACGAGACGACAAAGGCCGTAAGCAATACCTTTACCATCCTGATTGGCGCGAGGTTCGGAGCCGAACTAAGTTTAATCGGATGATTCCGTTTGGCCTTGCCTTGCCGAGTATCCACCAAAAAACAGAAGAACATCTGCGGCTACGAAACCTCTCACGAGAAAAAGTTTTGGCGACGGTGGTGCGGCTGTTGGAAACCACGCTGATCCGGGTCGGCAATGTGGAATATGCTCAGAAAAACAAGTCTTTCGGCTTGACTACGATGCGCGATCGCCATGTCGAGATTTCTGGAAGTCGAGTCCAGTTTCACTTTCGGGGAAAACGCGGCATCCAGCACGAAATCGAACTCAAAGATCGGCGGTTGGCCAAGATTGTAAAGCGTTGCCGTGATATTCCAGGCTATGAGCTATTTCAGTACTTTGATCCAGATGGAGAGCGGCAAACCGTCAGCTCTGAAGATGTGAATGACTATCTGCGCTCCATCACAGGCGAAGAATTTACTGCCAAAGACTTTCGCACCTGGGCGGGTACCGTGACGGCGGCGATCGCCCTCCGAGAGCTTGGCCCCTTTACCTCTCAGACCCAAGCCAAGAAAAACGTTTCGCAAGCGATCAAAGCGGCTGCCAAGCAATTGGGCAATCGACCCGCCACCTGCCGCAAATACTATGTCCATCCAGCCATCACGGATACCTATGTAGAAGAACGGCTGCTCCCCCAACTCGGTGAACCGCAAGACGAGGATGAACGTTGGTCGATCGAACTGCGCCCAATTGAGCGTCGGGTGCTGACGGTGCTAGAGGAGCATCTGGTGCGCGATTCGGATTAGCTCCAGTCTTCACGCTGACTGCTGCGGCCTTTATAAATTTGGGTGCGCTGATGAATTTGGCGCGTGGTTTCAAACAGTTCTTCCTCAGTAAGCTTCCATTTCTTCAGCACCTTGTCGAGGTCAGTCTGGATATCCCTTGCCCCCGGAAACCCCTGGTAGCGCATTCGCAGCCGCCCCACCTCGGATAGGTTGTAGTCGGTTGGTTCTGCCGCCAATAGGTTATCGACCAGCTGGCGATCGTTGTTCCACAGCGGGTGCTGTTGTTCTTTAGTCTGGTCCTTACGCGGATTGTCAGCCATCGTTTTGCTCCAAATCCTAGTAGTTAATCCTCGTTCTGCAAAGATTTCACCATCCAGACCGACTGTGGGCTGTAGCCAAGTTTGTTGTAAAGCTCCAGAGCCGGCTGATTGGACTGAAATACCTGAAGACCAATTTGGCGATCGCCCTGCTGTTTTGCCCAACCTTCGGCTTGATGCATCAAAGCCGTGCCAATGCCCCGACGCCGATGGGCCGGAACCACGTAGAGCAAAAACACATAGGTATGGCGATCGCCCTGCATCTGGTCAATCGCAGTTCCGAGCCACAGACCTGCCACAGGTTGCGGCCCCATCTGTCGATCTGGTGTGCGATCTGGTGCCCAATCTGGAGCCCGATCGGGTGCTAAATCTGGTGTTCCATCTAGTGCTAGATCGGCTAGTGCTAGATCGGACTCGACCCACCAAAGCGGAGTCTGGTTTGACAAATGCTGCTCCACCGTCTGAGCGAGATGAGCAAAATCCTGGTCAGGATGCAGTTCTCGATAGGTTTGCTGCATGAACTTGACCAGTAGTGCCCGATCTAACGCGGACCCTACCCGCAGTCGATATCCCGACGGGAGTGCAATCGCTTCACTCACAGGAGTTGCCCAAAATTTGGCTAGAGCGCAGAAGAACTCAAATCTTCTGGTAGCCCGTGGATGAGAGCATCTAGACTGACAGGCAGGTCTGCGATCGCCTGCTCGACCTCAGCCGCAGGAGACTGCGCTCGCACATCCACATCTTCAATCGGGGCAGGAGCCGCCATATCTCCCGGTAAAAAGATCCGAGAGCTAACCGCAACTAGCGCCACGAGGAACACCAGCAAAATTAAAAACGGTGCAATATGTTGCCGAAAAATAGCCATGATTCAGGAAACAGTTGGCTGAATTAGAAAGAATTTCAAGTTTTATGAAGTCTTCTGTTTCTATCGTACAACTAACTGTTGGGATCTTCCTCTTCAGGCAGGCCAGGTCTTGGCACCGCGACAGGTTTTGGGTTCCAGGGGGCAAATGTGGGCAGGAGCAGCAATCCGGGCAGTGCCGCCAACATGGTGATCAGAAAAAACAAGGGCCAACCCGTTGTCTCAGCCAATCGTCCGGCAGGAGCTACCAAAATATCGCGGCTCACCGCCATCAGGCTCGATAGGAGCGCAAACTGCGTAGCCGAAAAGCGCTGATTGCAAAGGCTCATCATAAACGCCACAAAAGCCGCCGTTCCCAATCCGCCACAGAAGTTCTCCACATTGATGGTGATCACCATGAGGGAGTAGCTCAATCCAACCTGAGCCAGGATTAGATAGAGCAGGTTGCTAATGGCCTGCAGTCCGCCAAACACCCAGAGCGAACGATTGATACCCAACTTACTGAGCGTAGCGCCACCTACCAACACGCCCACAATGGTGGCGAGTAGACCCATGCCGCCTTGAATGGTGCCGATATCCGTCTGGGTGAATCCCGTTTGCAACAAAAACGGCGTGGCCATGTTGTTGATCAGCGCATCACCAAACTTGTATAGGACAATAAAGCCCAGCATGAAGACGCCTTGCAGGACTCCCGATCGCTGAAAAAACTCTAGGAAGGGGAGCTTCACCGCTTCTATCAAAGAGGCTGGTGGGCGATCGTGCAACACAGGCTCAGGAGCCCACACCGAGAAAATTAGATTGACTGCCATTAGCCCTGCCAAGCAGAGATAGACCAATGGCCAAGAAATCCGGTCAGCCAAAATCAACGCAGCACCACCCGTCACCAGCAGCGCAATTCGGTAGCCCAACACCGCGACAGCCGCTCCGGCTCCCATCTCCCGTTCTTCCAACACATCAGTGCGATAGGCATCAAAGGCAATATCTTGACTGGCGCTCAAAAATGCAATCACTAGCGCATTCACGGCCAACAACTGGAGGGAAAGACTGGGGTTTTGGAGGGACATGGCGGCGATTGCCAAGGTTAGCGCCACCTGAGTAATCACCAGCCAGCCACGCCGCCGCCCCAAAAACGGAGGCATAAAGCGATCGAGAAACGGGGACCACAAAAACTTTAGCGAGTAAGGCAGGCCAACCAGGCTAAACAAGCCAATCGACGTTAGATCTACTCCCTCTAGCGTCATCCAGGCTTGTAGGGTGCGACTGGTGAGAAACAGCGGCAGACCCGACGCAAACCCTAACAGTAGCAGGGACGCCATCTTCCGACTCTGGAAGACTTGGAAAAAAGAGCGAGTAGCTTTCACCGTTCTGATCGACTCCTTGCCGGATAATCATTTTGCATTCAGCCATCTTGACACAGCAAGATTGGTTTCTAGAGTCTGCTTCGACAAAAAAAGCAGGCATCAGGAAAACTGTTCCCTTTGCCTACCTTCGAGGCGGCTCCTCTGCAACGAAACGTTACAGCCGCCAAATTTTCGTTTTTGACTGAGCCGCCTTTCAAGCCACCTCTACCCTCTATGGCCCTTCTTTCTCCCTACGGTTCTCCCTATATTTCTCCCTACATGGCTAGGCTGTATTGCCGCCAGACTCCCACGAGCGCTCCCTGGACTTGCACGGCAGCAGCAGGAACTTCGATGGGGGTATAGGTATGATTGGCGGGCTTTAGCGTCACCCGATCATCCATTAAGTAAAAATATTTGAGGGTATTGCCATAGCCTTCCACTCTGGCCGCAACAATGGTGCCATCCTTGAGGCGATCGGGTTCATAGACAGGTCGCATGATGACGATATCCCCATCGGCGATCATGGCCTCCACCATGCTATCCCCCGTTACCCGCAGGGCATAGTCTTGGGGGCGAAGCTGGAATCCACAGATATCCAACACTTCGGCTTCATCTGTAAAAGGCTCAATTAGACCCCCTGCGGCGATCTCTCCTCGAATGGGCAAACCATTGTTGGTGCTGTGGAGCAGCCGAATTGTCCGGGCGCGTCCTTCTGTCCAGGCAATATAGCCTTTAGCCCGCAAATGCTCTAGACGACTTTGAATGGGCGCTGGAGATTTCAACCCCATTGCCTTCATCATTTGCCGAATTGAAGGAGAATGCTGATGCTCGCGGATGTAGTCGATCAGCCAGTCATAAAGCTGACGCTGGACTTCAGTTAGAGATTCCATAAGGGATACGGGTGGTAAACGGACAATGCCATTAAGAACACTTGTACCAAAAAAGCCTTAATCTTGTCCAGTCTTTAATCAAAAATTGTGCCCTATCTTTTTCCCCTATTTCTTGTCAATTGCGGCCCCTCGAAACGGTTGAGGTGGGGGTGTTGTGCGATTATCCGCGTAAGCTGCCCCGTTTGATTTGTTCTCGTTCAATTGCTTCAAATAAGGCCCGAAAATTTGCCTCACCAAAGCCTTTGGCTTGCTCATATCGCTGCTCAGTCTGATAGGTCTGACGCTCAATGAGTTCAAAGAAAAAGGTAGGTTCGTCAAAAATGGGCCGAGTGAAGGCCTGGAGTAGTAGCGCTTCGGGGCTGTCTTCATGCCAATCGGCCAAAACTTCTTGACAGGCGATCGCCTCCAGTTCGGCTCTAGAGAGACAAAATCCCGACCGCTCTTGAAGCTGGCTGTAGTAGGTGGTAGGCACCTGCAAAAACAGCAACCCGCGCTGACGAAATTGGGCGATCGCCGCCACAATATCATTGGTTTGCAGGGCAATATGCTGCACACCAGGGCCACGATTGACATCCAAAAACTCTTGAATTTGGGAACTGCTCGACACAGGTTGATTGATCGGAAACTGCACCGTGCCCTGCGGGTGAATCAACACCTGACTAGAGAGGCCAGAGCGCTGAGTTTCTATCCTGAAGGTCTGCTGGCGTTCAAATCCAAGTGCCCGCTCATACCAGTCCACGGCCTGCGCCAAATCGCCTGCTGCAACGTTCAACACCATGTGGTCGATCACTGTAAAAACCTGATCAGGATAGACGGGATGGAGCGACGTCAGCGGTTTTGTTTCGCGTCTTGTCTCGCCTGAGTCGGCGGCGCAGAGCGCATCCCCCCACCAAGTCGCAGACTGAGGCAGCAGCGAGGTTATGCCTTTACGTTCGATGAGCGTGTGTTTTACATCTCCCCAACCCTGAATTTGTGCCCATTTCAGCATGCCTTGTGCTTGGTGCTCGACTTGAAGCGGGTGGAGTAGTTTCGCGCCGTGGGCGATCGCCTGCTCCATCACCGCTTCAAGGTTGGAAACCTGAAACGCCAAGTCTGCCACACCCGGTGGATGCAAGTTGAGATATTGAGCTACCGGGCTAGCCTCACTCAAAGGCGAGGACAACATCAGGTAAACGGCTCCACTACTCACCACTTCGGTATGGGTGTGAGCACTAACTTGGAAGGCAATGGTTTGAAATCCCAACCGATCAACAAACCAGTCCCGGAGTGCCTTTGCGTCTTCGGCATAGAAGTGAACGTGATCCGTGTTCATAACTTCCAATAAAGTTTGCCAGCTTCTCTGACTACTTATTCTGCCGTTTTCGCCTCAATTATGATTCGCTCTCTGTGTAGAATATCGTCTGTCGATCAGAAATTACCGGACATTTGTGGTTTGCTTAGTTTAGCGCTTGGCGATCGCCACCGATCGATCGATTGAGTTGGCGGTATATTGGTCGGCTGAGTACTGATCAACATGCCGAAAAATCGAACTCGGAGCGACAACCCGACAAGAGAAAAACTCTACGGCAGCCCGTCCATCCTCAAATAGTCGAACTTTGGGTGATAAATCCTTGGGTTGCTCCATGCGCCACTGCCAAGTTACCCGCGTGGGTACAGTCTCGATCAAACGATGGTGGGTCCAATTGCAGTACTGCCCTAAGGCTCCTACTTCTTCCAGTTCTCGACGCAGAATCGAAGCAATCAGAAAAGAGACAGGAGAGCGATCGCCCGCGATCGCCATCATAAAATCTGCCATGCCGCCCTTTGGCTGAGGAGGCTGCTCTGGCCCTTCCCCCAACACTAGGGCTTGCTCCAGATACCCCATGCTGCTCAGTTCTTCTGGCAAAGCCCAAGTCTTGCCAAACCCCTCTGACTCCGACCGATAGAGATAGCTCACCAACCGAAAATCAGGTTTTAGCTGCAATCCTGGCAGCTTAATCAAGGCATCTGCTGGATTGACGGCGCTAATCAACCACTGCCCTGCCACCTGAGGAGTCGGTCGATCCTCCTCCATCCATCCTCCAAACTTAAATAAATCGCCTAGAGAGTCTAAAGAATCTGGCTCTGGTGGCTCATCCTCAGTTGACGGCGGTAGAGAGGAAATCTTCTGTTCCGACTCTGGTAAAACTAGGATGCCCTTGATGTATTGCCTGACTTTTTGGATAGTGGCCAGCGGAAACTTCTGAATTGACATGACCAAATACGAGCCGTCCAGCGAGAGAGATCAGCGTTGGAATTCAATCTAGGACTTCAATCTAGGACTTCAATTTATAACTTGGCAACCCCTCTAGGAATTCAATCTAGGACTTCAATCTAGGAATTCAATCAATGTCGTTTCACCAACTCCCAAAGCAGCAACAACCCAGCATTGGGCCTTATTCACTGAGGGGCGATCGCTGCCATACAACCTGACGTTGACTCGCATCAATACGGCTGCTTTGCTCCTGCATGATGCTGCGAGTTTGCTTAGGGTCAAAATTGCGATCAAAATCATTCCGTAAGCGCTCGACCCGCTCTTCCACCGTTGCAACTTCGGTTTGCAACTCGCGCAAATGCTCCCGCTGGGAGAGGTTGTAGGGCAGCAACTTCACCAAAGCCGTTCCTGCAGCGATCGCCAAAACCAAATTGACTATCAGCTTGGTGCTCACCTCCGTGGCGATCGCCTGATGGGGATGCTGGCGTGAGTGCAGGCGAGGACGAGAGGTCCTGCGACGAAGAGGCTCTACAGGACGTAGAGGCGGACGAGAAGATGGAATCGCATTCATAAGTATTGCAAGTCTGCGCTGACAGAAGGGTAGCCTGAATCCGGAAACCCTCACCTCTAAGCTACCCGATCCTTTGGATTCCCAAACTACTTTTTTGCTTCCTTCAAGCCTGAAGCGGTCCTCTCAGGATGTAAAGCAGCAGAATGCAAAGACAGCGAATAACTCAAAAACTTGACCCTAAAAACCAGCAGAGAGCTTCGCCTGAGGGAATCCTAGCCCAACCCTAAGTCTACCAACACGATAGACCAGTGATTAGCATTGCCTCAAACAGAGCGATCGCCCCGTCTTGGCAGGATTATCCCCAAGATAAACTCTCTGCAACGAAATTGGCAAAGCCCTAAATCGAGCTTTCCAACCTTGGAGTTATTTATACAGTTCCGTTGATAACCGGAAAGCCATAACGGCAGGAATCAACGCAACCACCAGAGCGATGTAGATCTGAGTATCTGATAAAGACATGTTCGAAAACTCCTTTTGTCTTCAGCAAGTCAGGCAAACGTAGCTTGCTCCAAACTGGATCAAACTAACGCCAACGTCATCACTGTCGGCTAAATCACTGCATTCTGGAATAACTTGTTACATGATGTAACAGATCCGTAGCTACGACAGTCTTTCACCGCCTTGAGACATCGCCTTGAGATACCGCCTTGAAATGAAGCGGCCAGACCCACCCCTACGACTCCAGCGGTAGAAACCCAAAACCTTCGAGATCGCTATACTTAGGTAAATAAATATAAATACTCAAATGCCGCCATCAAACAACAGATCGGCATTTATTAGTCCTCTATTTTGACTCTTTAGGATGTACAGGTGAGATTTTCATTTGGATGTTTCTAAGCCTACCCGGGTTCAGTTTGAGCGCCAGTTGAGGCGTATCCAGCGTGATGTGCTCCGCATGGGAGCCCTAGTCGAAAGTTCTTGTTGGCTGGCTCGTCAAGCTCTCTTCGAGCGAGATCTGGAAGCCGCCAAGCAAATTGCAATTCAGGATAAGCAGGTTGATCAGTTTTATCGGCAAATCGAACTAGACTGCGTTAATCTAATGGCGCTTCAAGCCCCAGTCAGCCAAGATTTGCGCCTACTGAGTGCGGTAATGCAACTGGTGCGTGACCTTGAGAGAATTGGTGACTATGCTGATGATCTAGGCGAGATTGCGGTTAAGCTTTTTCCCTATCCTCCCCATCCTTGTATGGAGCGCATCCAGCTGATGTCAAATCGCTGTCGCGCCATGTTGGCTCTGAGTTTGGTGGCGCTCTCCAACCTGGATGCAGAATCAGGCTTGAGCATCAAAGACAAAGATGATGCCGTTGATTCCGACTATGAAGAACTTTACACGTTGCTGGCTCAGCAAACAGATGTAGCCGGTAAGATCGAACCCATTGTCTTGCTGGTGCTGGTGATTCGCCATCTAGAACGGATGGCCGATCATGCCACCAACATTGGCAGACGGGTTGCCTACATCGTGACAGGCCAGCGTCATTAGCGTCATTATTCAATGTCATCATTATTAAATATCGATATTTAAGTGACCATTTTGCCTTGATACGAAATATAAATAGAATGGACAAAGTGCAGAAGTAGCTGAAGTTTGAGCACTTAGCAATAGGTGATCCAAATTCGGTGTTTTACCCCCGCTGACTCTAGACTGGGTTACGTTCTGGAGTGCGTTGATGCATCATTCTCTTACTTATCCTCTAGATCTCTAACGTAAGAGCAGAAAAGTAGGAGCAGGCCATCAACGGCTCGGATATAGAACGCGAGTACAACCTAGTGTCACGGCCTAACGCAGGGACATCGTTGCTGCGATTGTCAGGTTGACAATGCCCTCAAGTAAGACCTGGCATAGGTTTGACGAGGGACTTTGAGTTCAGCATTGTCCTTGACCCTGTGGATCTAGCAGTTCGCATGCCTGCGCCGTAGAGAGCCAGGAGCGCACTTCAAAGTCACGGGATGATGTTCGTACAGAGATGTATGGAATGTTTTGTGCTGTACGGCTCAGTCAGCCTCAATCCGCTGGATGATCAGACAATCTGTGAGCATTCCCTCAACCATGCTCATGAAGACACGGTAAGGGTCAGAAGCCAAACTCGATAGACATAAGGACCAATCGCTACATGGAATTTTCGATCGCAACGTTGCTAGCCAATTTTCCAGATGAGAAGCTAGTTGCCCCTAAAGCTCTGGAGAAAAAACTCGCTTGTGAGGATGACGATAGCCTCCGCAGACTGCAAATTGCCCTAGATGCTCTTGAGAAGATTGGCATCTTGGTGAAAGAGCGGGGTAAGTATCGTCGCATTTTTGAAGAGGATGTGGTGGAAGGGAAGCTGCGTTGCTCAAGCAAGGGCTTTTGCTTCGCCATTCAAGATGTGGAAGGGTCGGAAGATATTTATATTCGTGAAAGCCAGCTCAATACGGCCTGGAATGGCGATCGCGTCTTAGTCAAAGTCACCAAAGAAGGGAGTCGGCGACGCAGTCCAGAAGGCGAAGTTCGGCTAATTTTGGAGCGTGCCAACTCCTCTGTGCTGGCGCGAGTTAAGCAAATCGAAGGCACTTATCGAGCTGTTCCTCTCGACGATCGCCTCTTGTTTGAGCTCAACCTCAAAGAGAATGGCACCAACTTGGCTGAAGCGGTCGAGCAGCTTGTCCATGCCGAAATTTTGCGCTATCCGCTAGGGTCTTATCCTCCTGTAGGGCGGGTTGCCCAGGTGTTGGGCAGTGATGCTCAGGCGGCTTCAGATATTGACATTATTTGCTGCAAGCACGACCTCCCGCGTGACTTTTCGGAGACGGTGGTCGAAGCGGCCAAAGCTTTGCCGGCTAAGCTCCGTAAGGCCGACACTAAACATCGCCTCGATCTGCGACATTTACCAACCCTGACCATTGATGGTCTTAGCGCTTCCAACAGTCCAGCCATTGATGATGCGCTCACTCTAGAAAGAACCGAGTCCAATCACTGGCGGTTGGGGGTTCATATTGCGGATGTGTCTTACTATGTGCCCTTCCGTTCTCCGTTAGATGTTGAGGCGCAGAGACGCGGCACCTCAATCTATCTAGGGGAAACGATTTTGCCGATGCTGCCGCAGCCTCTTCACCAGCGATGCTCGCTGACCCCAGGACAGGAGCGACTGGCGCTGTCGGTGTTGCTGACGCTAGACGATCAGGGTGAGGTTTTAGAGTTTGAAATTCAGCCGACGATTATTCGGGTGGATTACCAACTCGACTATCAGCAAGCTCAAGCCATTTTGCAGCGCAATCAGCCTGCCGAAGAACCCAATCCATCGTCCTATCCGCTGCCGCCGATTGAGGAGTTGCAGGAGTTTTCGCAGATTTTTGACATGTTGGATCAGCTGTATGTGCTGAGCCAGGTGATTCGCAGTCAGCGTCGCCAGCGGGGTGCCTTTGAGCTGAATTTGCCAGAAAAAGTCTTCCCAGATGAAAAGAATTCGGAACTAGGCAAGTACTTGTCTCCCAAGTTTCAGTATGACGATGAGGGGGCTTTGGGGGCGATGGTGGTTTCGTCGTTCCTGCCAGCGCGTTCGATTGTGACGGAGCTGATGATTTTGGTGAATGAAGCGATCGCCTCGCATTTGCAAGCGCTGCAGGTGCCGGGTATCTATCGAGTGCACCGCACCCCCGATCCGGGCGATGTGCAAGAACTGATGAAGCTGATTAGCAATATGGGAATTGATTCTCAGCCAGAACAGGAAGACGAGGTGCATTCCCGTGATTACCAAAATCTATTGCAGGAGTTTTCGGAGTCTAAGGCTGAAAAGGTTCTGACCTATTTGCTGCTGTCTACGCTGAGACCTGCCATTTATAGCACTCATCCCGGCGCACATTTTGGGCTGGCGATCGAGCAGGGCTATACGCACTTTACTTCTCCACTGCGGCGATATCCAGATTTGCTGGTGCATCGGGTGCTCCATGCAGTGTTTGAGCATGGCCGCGATCGCCGTTCGTCTCGTTCTAAAGATCATGTCAACCTCAACCATAGTTCTTGCCACGGTCAGATTAACTGGAACGTACTCCCGCCCCAAGTTCACAACGATCTTGAAGAACATCTAGCCTCGGTGACGGTCCATCTGAGCGAGCGAGAAAAGCTGGCCCAGGAAGCTGAAGCCGACCTGGAAGGGCTGAAGAAGGCCGAATTTATGCAGCAGCATACGGGCGAGGTCTTCCACGGTCTGATCACAGGGGTTCAGTCTTACGGTTTCTTTGTCGAGATTGAAGAGCTCTTGGTCGAAGGATTGGTTCATGTCAGCTCGCTCAAAGACGACTGGTATGAATATCGCTCTCGCCAACAAAAGCTAGTTGGACGCAAAAACCGCAAGCAGTATCGATTGGGCGATCGCGTCGAAGTCCAGGTGAAGAGCGTTGACTACTATCGCCAGCAAATTGACTTGGTGGCGGTCGGTGGCGGCAGTGAAGCAACGGACGACGAAGGCGATGAGGGCCCTATCTCAGACATGGACATGGAGCCCAACAATGACCATTCCGCAGAGGATTATGATTAAGAGGGAGTTTTGAGCGGTAAGTCTTGAGTTTTGTGCGTTAGCTAGATGCTTGAACTCAAAGCTCAACCCTTAAAACTCACGACTTCACAACTCTCTAGCCGTTATAATCGCGTGTCTTTGACCTCTGCCGATTCACCGCTCCCTCTAATTCTCGGAATTACTGGAGCCTCTGGTCTCATCTATGCTGTTCGGGCGCTGAAATTTTTGCTGGAGGCAGACCACTCGGTCGAGCTGGTTGCCTCCAAGTCAACCTATATGGTTTGGCAAGCAGAACAAAGCATTCGGATGCCGCTGGAGGCCGCTCAGCAGGAGCAGTTTTGGCGACAGCAGGCGGGTGTAGAAACAACTGGTAAACTTCGTTGCCATCCCTGGGGCGATGTCGGAGCCAACATTGCCAGCGGTTCTTTTCGGACGCGAGGCATGGTGGTGATACCCTGTAGCATGAGTACGATTGGCAAACTGGCTGCTGGCTTGAGTTCTGACTTGCTGGAGCGAGCTGCAGATGTCCAGCTCAAGGAGGGGCGGCCTCTGGTGCTAGTCCCGCGTGAGACGCCTTTAAGCCTCATCCACCTGCGTAACCTGACGACCCTGGCCGAAGCTGGAGCCCGGATTGTGCCTGCGATTCCGGCGTGGTATCACAACCCGCAGACGGTAGAAGATCTGGTGGATTTTGTCGTGGCTCGCTCGCTCGATCAGTTTGGGCTAGACTGCGTGCCGTTGCGGCGTTGGGAAGGGCATCTCAACTCAGAAATCTCGTAGGCAGAAAGATCTCGTAAATAAAAAGATCTCGTAAGTAGAAAATGAGCACGTTTTGGAGCCGTCAAAAAATGGAGCGATAGACAGATGCTGTGGTCGAGGGGAAAGACGCTAAGCTCGGGAGTAAGAGTACTCCCACCATGCTGGGACGCCAGCGGCGGAGGATAAACTATGCCAATCAAACTTGCAGTTGTGCTTCTGGTGATCGCAGGGCTGATTTTGTTTGGCCTGCAAAATTGGTCGCCTGCAGTTCCCCTCATTATTTTTGGGGGAGAAACAATCGCTTTGCCGATGGCGCTGTGGTTGCTGGGGGCGATTACAGCCGGAGCCCTAACCACGGTTGTGATTCACATCCTGTTTGGCATCTCAACCTCCCTTGCACCGGCGCGTCGGCCCCGCACGGCTACCAGGCCTTCTACCGCATTTGACCTCAACAGTGAGTTTGAGCCAGAGCCTCCCGATCGGGGGGGTGGTTGGAATACTCCTTGGGCTAGAGTTGCAACCCCTGACCCCAACGACGATATTCCTAGGCCAGTCACGGTGGACGGTGGAAATGTAGCTTCAGGCCAAGACTGGTCAAGTCGCCCAAATTATGATGATTGGTCTAGTTGGGGACAGCCTGTGGAGGTGCCTAGGCCAGAAGATGATCTGCCCAATATCAAGACACCTGCACGCGATCGCCAGGATGACGACTGGGCCAACTGGGATGGCTATGAAGATCTGACGCTTGACCCCAACCGGGATGCGGTCGATCCGGAGAGGGAGATTTTTCGCGATCGCCCCCCCGTTCGCTCCAGTTGGGAAGAAGAGGCTAACGACTTGAGGGACTTCGACGACCCCGACTTTGATTGGGAAGAACCGAGCGATCGCCCCGTCCAGACTGATTACGAAGTGCAACGCGAACCGACCACTCGCTTTCAGTCAGGCTCGCTCTACTCCTACAGCTACCGAGATCCTAGTGATTCTAGCGTCGGCAAAACAGAGTCTATCTACGATGCAGACTACCAAGTGATTATTCCTCCAACCCGCTCTCTTGATGAAATTGATCAAGAGTACGAAAGCCAGGATGATGAGGATTGGGATGTTGACGATGAGGATGGCTCAGACACCGATCGGCCTAGTCCGTTTCGGTTTTAGTCTCGGTTTTAGTCAGAGGGTTTGGCAGCAGTAACTAAGGTAAAAACTGTAGAAGGGAAAGTAGACGGGTGAGCAATTTTCTGAAAGGGACAAGCCTATATCTAATCGGCATGATGGGGGCCGGAAAAACCACCGTTGGCCGCCTTGTGGCAGAACAGTTAGGATATCGATTTTTTGATACCGATATCGTGATTGAGCAGGTTGCCAAAAAATCCGTAGCCGACATCTTTGCCGAATCTGGCGAAGCAGGCTTTCGAGAGCTAGAAACTCAGGTGTTGTCGGAGCTAGCAGCCTATCGACAACTGGCGATCGCCACAGGCGGCGGCATCATCTTGAAGCAGAAAAACTGGAGTTATCTACATCACGGCATCGTTGTCTGGCTAGATGTTCCTATCCCGTTGCTTTACGAGCGTCTGCGCCACAGCACAACCCGTCCACTGCTGCAATCACCTGACGATCTGCTGAAAACGCTGCAAGAGTTACTAGATCAACGTCATACGCTCTATGAGCAGGCCGACGTTCGCATTGTCGTTCAGCCTGGAGAAGCTGCCGCAGAGGTCGCTGCTCGGGTGTTGAGCGAAACCGCGCAGGTACTCAGGCCAGAAGTGACGCCTATCCTTCCCCCAAACTAAGCAGTATTGGCTAATGCTGGCCAGTGGTAGCACTTTGTAAGCAGTTCTTGTAAGCAGTTGTTGCGAGCTACAACCTCCTCTAAACTGCATTTAGCACTGCCTTGATCTAGCCCTTTGTGGCCCTTGGCAACCTTTTGCAGCCCTATATGCAGGAAAACGCAACCGCTGCGACAGACTTAGATCTATCCTGGGTGTCATCCTGCAAGTGTTTTGATTTCCTCCTAGCTTGCCAACCTATGCTCCATAACAGCGAATACATTCAGCAAGCCGAAGCGACCCGCGTGCGGGTTCTCAGCGAAGCGCTTCCCTACATCCAGCAATTTGCCGGACGCACCATCGTGGTCAAGTATGGCGGCGCAGCCATGAAAGACGGCCACCTCAAAGAGAAAGTGATCCGCGACATTGTCTTCCTCGCCTGTGTGGGCGTGCGTCCAGTCGTCGTTCATGGTGGTGGGCCAGAAATCAACTCTTGGCTTGATAAGCTTGGGATTGAGCCACAATTCAAAAATGGCCTGCGTGTTACTGATGCGGCCACAATGGATGTGGTGGAGATGGTTTTGGTGGGGCGTGTCAACAAAGAACTTGTCTCGCTGATCAATCGGGCCGGAGGGTCTGCAATTGGGCTCTGTGGTAAGGATGGCAATCTGATTCGGGCGCGGCCTCAGGGCGAAGCGGGAATTGGCTTTGTGGGGGAAGTCAACAGCATGAACCCCAAAGTGGTAGAGGCCATTGTTAACGCAGGCTATATTCCGATCATTTCGAGCGTCGCGGCGGATGAGGAAGGTCAAGCCTACAACATCAACGCTGACACCGTGGCTGGAGAGCTTGCCGCCGCGCTAGGAGCCGAAAAGCTGATTTTGCTGACGGACACCCCCGGCATTTTAGAGAATTACCATGATGCATCGACGCTGATCGCCAAATTAGGCATTCAACAGGCCCGTCACCTGATTGAAACAGGAGTCGTAGCGGGTGGGATGATTCCGAAGGTCAACTGCTGTGTGCGATCGCTAGCGCAGGGAGTTCGGGCGGCTCACATTATTGATGGCCGCATTCCCCACGCACTCCTGCTAGAAGTCCTGACCGATTCTGGCATTGGCTCCATGATCGTTGCCTCCGACTCCATGCTCTAGTTCAAGCGGGAGGTTCACAAGGAAGGTTCAGGCGGGAAGTGCAATCGGGAAATGCAAGCGGGAAATAGCGATTCGCCCCTAGCAGTAAGACCGCAGCGTAGCATGGCGGCGCAGACAGTTGGGCGAGTTAGGATTTTGGCCAGGATGGGATGGGTATTGGGGGATGTTGATCACTGGGCTGGGCCGATAGCTGGGATAGGAGGTGATAGTCGGGTTGATCAAGGTTGAGTTGCGGATGGTTGGATTGATTAACACCGGATTGATCAGCACCGAATCTCGAATTTCCCCATTGACGATATAGGGTCTTTGAATCAGGACGCTTCCAGTTGGAAAGGGTTGATAAATCTCTGTTCTGACGAAGGGAGAGCTTGTCGAATATGTGGAGTATGTGGAGTAAGAACTCTGCACAGCAGGCCCAACCGTAATGCTCAGCCTTCTGCCCTGCACCACCAACCCATCCGCCACGGCTGGATCTGCCTGTAGTCCCAATCCTCCCCCAACTGCCAGGGCCGATCCGATCGCCAACATCTGCATCCAATTCCACTGAGACCGCCAACGTAAGCACTTCAGCATAATTTCCTCACAAGAACAAAACTCACAAGAGCAAAATCAAGGGGGGTTGTACGGTAGATGCTTTGACGCGGATCAGCCGCAGTGGGTCGAGACTCAGGCGCACGCTTCACCCAAAATAGTTATCTCTTCTATAGATTAACCTGCCTAAAATTTAAAGTAGAGAGAAAAGCTGATCAGATCTGAGCCACCCCTGAACGCTGGAAGTGAACGCTGGAAGTGAACGTTGGAAGTTTATTTTCTGGCTGCCCGCTTAGACCGCCCGGAAAGAAAGCTAGAAGTAATAACCGTGAGTAACGAAGAGCAAAAAAAACTGGCAGAACTGCAATATCGAGCTGGGCGCGAAGCCTTTGAACGGGGCATGTATCGCCAATCGATTCAGTCTTTGGAAAAAGCCGTTAGCTTGGTCAATCGCCAATCTCCTTTAGGCGGAGAAATGCAGATTTGGTTAGTGACAGCCTACGAAGCCGCTGAGCAACGCCAAGACGCGATCGCCCTCTGTGAGCAACTGGGTCGTCACCCCAACATCGACACCCGCAAACAAAGCCGACGGCTGCTGTACATTCTCAAAGCGCCCCGTCTGAAAATGCGCCCCGAATGGTTGACCGAGATTCCCGACTTGGCCACCCTCGACGAAGCCGATCGCAGCAATCTCAAAACCTCCCGCTTTGCAGAGACTGTGCCTCGCAAGCCCCGCCAACCCAGAACTCAACCCAAACCCGATCTCGAACCGATTGACTTGAGCCAGGTTAATACGCAAGACAATCGCTTTACCTGGGTGGCGCTGGCGGCGATCGCCCTCACGTTGGGTGGTCTGCTCTGGCTTAGCTAACAGGCAACTTTCCCCAGACAACTTTCCCCAGGCAATTTTCCCCAGACAACTTCCCCCAGGCAATTTTCCTCAGACAACTTCCCTCAGGCAACGTCCATGCATAATATTTGTGAAGCAATTTTGTGAAGCAATTCCGATCTTTCGGGGAGTGCGTCCAGCAACACGATAGATTTTGGGAAAACCTGCTAATTTGAAATCCGACTGTGATTAAAGTCCGACTGCGATTAAAAAGTCTACTGTCATGAGTAAGATGGCCCGTTCTGTCAGTCCTACATTTCGTTCAGACCCGTTCCCCATCCGATGGAGCATTCGGGCGATCGCCCCGCTCCTTCTAAAGCTGCGGGTCGTTTGGCTCATGCTGCTGGCCTCGCTCTTTTTGTCAGGCTGCGTTCACTACGACGTCGGCATCAACTTTGGGGGACAGACCCAGGGCGAAATTGTGCAGGTCATTCGTCTAGGAGAACCCCTCACTAGCTTTAGTGACTCTGCGGCCCAGCAATGGCTCGATAGCCTGCAGCAGCGCACTCGCACACTTGGAGGACGGGCAAAACGGATTTCTCAACAGGAAGTCAAAGTCACGATTCCGTTTGAAAACGGAGCTGATTTAGAAGCAAAGTTTAATAAATTCTTCCAACCAGTCGCTCCAGTTGGCAAATCTTCTGGCAAAACGACTGGCAAAACTGCTGTGAAAACGGCTGGCCAAACTTCAGACTCTGCCTTAAACTTGCCCAACCTGGAATCTCACCTGCGGCTACGTGAGAGCAATTTTTTGCTGTTGTTGCGCGATCGCCTCAGCTACGATCTAGACTTGCGATCGCTCGGTTTCACATCCTCCGAAAACAATCTGCTGCTCAATCCATCTGGGCTACTAGAGCTAGAGTTTAGCCTGACCACCCCTTGGGGAGCTCGCAATCTCAACACAGCCCAAGCCAACGCCACCGTCCGGCAGGAAGGAAAAACCTTAATCTGGACGCTCACAGCAGGAAAACCTAACCATCTCGAAGCCGTCTTCTGGATGCCTAGCCCGCTTGGGATTGGAGCCTTGATGATTGCGATCGCCGTCACCGCCGGAATTTATCTAAAAAAACGAATCACCCCACCTCCAACTGTTCATACTGCTGTCCCTGAAGGATGAAACTGCTAGACTTTGTTCGACCGTGTTTGTTCGACCATGTTTGTTCGACAGCGTTAGAAATAGGTTGATTGGGTATTGATTCAATGTGATTCAGTGTTGATGTAAACTTCCTTAACATCTGGGGATTGTCTTGATTTGATGCCCCGACCTCTGAAAACTTGAATGGGTCATTCACAAGATAGAGAGTTCAGCTAATGCGCCAACTTAACTTTGTCATTATCTTTGTCTTTTCCTTAGCCCTAGTGCTGTTTGGAATTGAAAACACAGAGCCTTCGATTATTCGCGTCATTCCGGGAGTCAATATACAGGCTCCCTTGTCGGTTGAGCTGATTCTCGCAATGGGAATCGGTGCAGTTTTGGCTTGGGTCTTCAGCGTCTGGAATCAACTCCAGCGGATGCTAGAGGTGGGCCGCGATCTGAAGGAGCGAGATGAGCGAATCGAGGAACTTCAGCAAGATGTCCAGCGATATAAGGTAGAACTAGAGGAACAGCGCTTACTGCCTGCTTCTCAAGAGGCCGACACCGTTACCGAAACGGCAGAGGTATATGCCCAGTAAGTCTATGCCCAGTCAAACTAGCAAAAGAACTGCATCATGCAGCTTTCTGACCTGATCGATCCGCTCAATCCCTGGAGCTTGTGGGTGCCGATCTTGCTCCTAACGCTGATTTTGCTAGCCGCTGTTTATTTTGTCCGCACTAGCATCCGGTAATCCTAACGCTCATGGCCCGTTCCCTGGCTCAAAATGCGATCGCCCTGCTGATTGAATTGGCAGAGCGAGGAGAAATTGATCCCTGGGATGTGCAGGTGATTGAGGTAATCGATCGGTTTCTAAGCCAGCTCCAGCCTGTTCAAACGCGAGAAGATGGTCGTGCCCCCTATGAGGACGATCTCTCTCAGTCTGGACAGGCTTTTCTGTATGCCTCCATGCTGGTGTTGCTCAAGGCTGATACGCTGGCCCGTCTAGAATCTGATCAACCGGAGCTAGAACCGGAAGAAGAGGAATTTTTCATGGCGGAGGGTAGCACTGATGCGCCCTTACCCAGAAATTTAGAAAAGCGGATTCGACGTCGTGCGGTGGCCCGTCCCCCTCAAAATCGGAAAGTGACGCTGCCTGAGCTGATTGTGCAGCTGGAACTCATGGCCGCCACCCTGTCAGAAAGCCGACCCCGTCGCGCCCGCTCCCGTCGCGCCAAGCCCCCTTCTCGGAGTCAGGCTGTTCGGGCGATCGCCCAGCTAGCCCACCAAGAAAACCTCTCTGAGATTGCGACCGCCCTAGATGTGTTCCTTAGCGAACATTGGGATGAAATGGGTCAGGGCGAAGACTGGCTCGACTTTGAGATGTTGCTAGATTTGTGGTCCCATCCCGAAAACTACAGCTTTGCAGGCCCCATCAAACCCATCAACCTCGCACCGGCTCACTCACCCCAAGGCGATCGCGTCGGCATCTTCTGGGCCTTGCTGTTTTTAAGCGCCCAATCGAAAGTGGAGCTTGCCCAAGAAGAGTTTTATCAAGATCTCAAAGTGCGAAGTTTGGCAAATCTAACAGAAGCGCAAATTGCTGACCTCTCAACCTTTGCCTTGCCAGATTAAGGTGCTCCGTCGGGTCTAAAACCGAGGTCTCACAGCCCACCTGTTAAACTTAATCCTAAGATCTAAAGATCTAACCCATCCCCCCTGGAATCTCCCCCGTGGGGTGTGGCAAGCTAGTAACGAAATGATATAACCAGGTACAGCAATCAGGTCCTGGAGTTTGGCTCCGTGCTTGAGATCACACTTTGGTTTGTTCGGCTGTCTGGTCTAGAGGCTCCCTAGCCAAAATTATCAATTTGACTCAAACTTTTCATGTAGATTGTGCAAAATTACAGCGTCCTCCCTGTCATTCTTCAGGAATTGTGAAAGACTGTAACAAGTTATCTTGACCATCAGCCGACGCAATCACTGCAGCGACAAGCCCAATAGCTCAGATAGAGAGAGATAAATCATTATGAAAGCCATGATTCTGGCCGCCGGGAAGGGTACCCGTGTTCGTCCAATCACCTACACCATCCCCAAGCCAATGATTCCGATTTTGCAGAAACCCGTTATGGAGTTTTTGCTAGAGCTTTTGCGCCAGCATGGCTTTGATGAAATCATGGTGAACGTTAGCCACCTCGCCAACGAAATCGAAAGCTATTTCCGCGACGGGCAGCGCTTTGGTGTGCAAATTGCCTACTCGTTTGAAGGCAAAATTGTCGATGGTGATCTGATTGGAGAAGCGGTCGGCTCTGCAGGTGGAATGAGACGCATTCAAGACTTCTCCCCCTTCTTTGACGATACCTTTGTGGTTCTTTGTGGAGATGCCCTGATTGACCTCGACTTGACAGAAGCCGTCCGTCAACATCGCGAAAAGGGATCGATCGCCACAATCGTGATGAAGTCGGTGCCTCGCGAAGAAGTGTCCAGCTATGGAGTGGTGGTGACTGACGACGAAGGTCGCATCAAAACCTTCCAGGAAAAGCCCTCTGTCGAAGAAGCGCTTAGCACCGACATCAACACGGGTATCTACATCTTTGAGCCCGAAATTTTCGACTACATCCCGTCCAATACCGAATTTGACATCGGAGGCCAGCTATTTCCCAAGCTAGTCGAAGCGGGGGCTCCTTTCTATGGCATCCCAATGGAGTTCCAGTGGGTGGATATTGGTAGAGTCCCAGACTACTGGGAGGCCATTCGTAGCGTCCTGATGGGCGAAGTCAAAAATGTAGCTATCCCTGGGCATGAAGTTGCGCCTGGAATTTACACAGGTCTCAACGTTGATGTCAACTGGGACAAAGTCAATATCAAGGGTCCGGTTTATATCGGCGGCATGACCCGGATCGAAGATGGTGCAACGATCATCGGCCCTACCATGATTGGTCCTAGCTGCAACATTTGTAGCGGTGCAACGGTCGATAACAGCGTCATCTTCGAATATTCGCGCTTAGGGCCGGGTGTGCGCTTGGTCGATAAGCTCGTGTTTGGCCGCTATTGTGTAGACAAAACTGGAGCGGCGATCGATGTGCAGGCCGCTGCGCTCGATTGGCTGATTACCGACACTCGCCAAGATCCGCCTTCTCAGCCTCCTGCCGAAAGTCAGGCGATCGCTGAACTTCTGGGTGTCGATCACCGCGTCCCGCAATCTTCCTGGGCCGCCAAATAAGCCCTCAAGCTTTCTTCAACTTGACGAGAGCATGCGATCGCGTGCTCTTTTTTTGTGCCAGTCTGCTTTTTCCGTCTTTGAGTAGGTTGTAGAGACGCAATTAATCGCGTCTCTATGCTCTTTTCTATCAGCTCAAAAATTACGGGGTGAGGTAGGTATAGCGGCTGAGGCTCCGTTCGTAGTTTTGCAGCAGCAGTTGTGATTCTTCGATGGTGATGCGTTTGTTTTGCAGAGCGTGCTCAGCTTGACGCCGAATGCTTTCAATCAGATCTTCAGAGTCATACTGCACATAGCCCAGCACCTCCGTCATGGTGTCTCCCTTCACCACATGCTCAATCTCGTAGCCGTTGGGGGTTAGCCGAATGTGGACGGCATTGGTATCACCAAACAGATTGTGCAGGTTGCCCATGATCTCCTGGTAGGCTCCGCCGAGAAACATGCCCAGGTAGTAGGGCTCGTTTGGCTTGAGCTTGTGCAGTTCTAGGACCGACTTCACGTCTCGTAGATCGATAAACTGATCGATCTTGCCGTCGCTGTCACAGGTCAGATCGGCCAGGGTGGCACGCTGGGTAGGCTCCTGATCTAAACGATGAATGGGCAGGATGGGGAAGAGCTGGTCGATTGCCCAGGTGTCTGGCGCAGACTGGAAGACCGATAGGTTGACGTAGTAAATCGACGCCATGATTTTTTCCAGATCTTCCAGATCGTCTGGCACGTATTCTTGCTGACGGGCGATCGCCAAAATCTTTTCACAACAGGCCCAATATAGCCGCTCGGCCCGCGCTCGTTCTGGCAAGCTCAAGTAGCCAAACCCAAACAGGCTAACGGCCTCTTCTTTAAACTGAGCCGCGTCGTGATAGGCCTCTTGGTAATTCTCGACCTTAATCGCCTGGTAGGTTTCGTACAGATTACGAATGATCAGATGTTCTTGCCCTTGAATTGGCTCTGGCGGCTCCGAGCTGACCTCACTGGTGCCCAACACATCAAACACCAACACCGACTGATGGGAGGCGATCGCCCGCCCACTTTCACTCACCAACGTTGGGACTGGCAACCCTCGCTCTGCACAGGCTTCTTTAACCTCAGCCACCACATCATTGGCGTAGTTCTGCATGTTGTAGTTTTTGGAGGCGTAGAAATTGGTCTTAGAGCCGTCGTAGTCAACGCCCAAACCACCCCCCACATCCAAGTACTGCATACTGGCTCCCAGTTTGGCCAGCTCAACATAAATCTGACTCGCCTCACGCAGAGCATCTTTAATCACCGCAATCGACGAAATTTGAGAACCAATGTGGAAGTGCAGCAATTGCAGAGAGTCCAACATGTTGGCTGCTCGCAACTTCTCGACCGCACCCAACACTTCGGGAATGGTCAAGCCAAACTTGGCGCGATCGCCTGCTGAAATCCCCCAGCGTCCGATCCCCTTGGCACTGAGCTTAGCCCGAACGCCCAAAATCGGTTCGATTTGCAGCTTCTGGCTCGCTTCAATCACCAGATCGACTTCTTCGACCTGCTCCAAGACGATGATAGGGCGGTGGCCAAGCCGTCGGGCCAGCATCGCCGTTTCGATATACTCCCGGTCTTTGTAACCATTGCAAATTAGCAAAGAATCAGGCGTATCCAGCGTGGCGAGCGCAATCATCAGTTCTGGCTTCGATCCAGCTTCTAGGCCAAAATGATGAGGTTTGCCAAATCGAACCAACGCCTCAATCAGGTGGCGCTGTTGGTTGCATTTGACAGGAAACACACCCCGATAGACGCCGGGATAGTTGTAACGGGCGATCGCCTTACCAAAACAGGCGTTGAGTCGCTCGATGCGGTCTTCCAAAATGTCAGAAAAGCGAATCAGCAGCGGTAGACCCAAATTTCTCAGCTTCAGCGCCTGCACCAGTTCAAACAAGTCCAAAGACCCGCCGCGATCGCCCTTCGGCGAGACAGTAATATGCCCAGCTGCATTGATGGAGAAATAGGGTTCCCCCCATCCCTGAATCCGATAGAGTTCTTCACTCTGTTCAATTGTCCAGGGTTGAGTTCGCACTGTATCTACTTGTTGATCTACTTGAGTGGGATTTTTCCCGTTGATCCCCTTTTCAGCCTTAACCTGCTTTACATTTGGCTGAACTCCCATTTCTCTATGCCCTCGCGATTGAGTGATCGAATAGCCAATTTATCTTAACTCCAATCCCCAAAATCGCTGCATCGGTCAACCGATAAGGGTTTGCTTGAACTTGGGTTAACAGCAGGTTAAGTTCCAGGCAAATTTCCGACAAAACATAGAGTTGCTTTACAAAGCGCCCTCTTTTACTGAGCATAGAAAAGGCTTGAAAAATTGTGAAGGAGCAGGGACTTGATGGAACGGACATTTTTGGCAATCAAACCAGATGGAGTACAGCGTGGACTGGTGGGTGACATCATCCGTCGCTATGAGACCAAGGGCTTCAAACTCGTTGGCATGAAGTTCATGAACGTCAGTCGCGACTTAGCCGAAAAGCACTACGACGTTCACCGAGAAAAGCCCTTCTTTGCCGGACTCGTTGAATTTATTACCTCTGGACCCGTCGTGGCGATGGTATGGGAAGGCGAGGGCGTCGTTGCCTCTGCCCGCAAGATTATCGGCGCAACCAACCCGCTCACAGCCGAACCCGGAACCATTCGAGGCGATTTTGGAGTCAGCATTGGCCGCAACCTGATTCACGGCTCTGACGCAGTAGAAACGGCTCAGCGAGAGATCAGCCTATGGTTTGAGGAGGGCGAACTTGCCGACTGGCAACCCACCCTGACTCCCTGGGTTTACGAATAGGTCACAAATATAAAAGTGTATGGGGGGAGGCTCTGTCCACCCCCTTGTTCTTGTTGCAGCTTACAAAGTCGCAGCTTGCAAGCAGAGCAGGGAACCCAACCTTGAGTGCGGCGCGTCCGGAAACTAGAGGATACTTTCTGTATTTTTCTATAGCGACACCTGGTAACGTTGCTGCCCACACTCTGCTCAAGCCCAATGAAACTAAGTCACTTCACCGTCATTGCATTGTTGATTGTGCTGGGAGGAGCTACGGGCCTCTATGCCTCTAGCTTTGGCAGATCGAAACAGGTCCAACAGCTGATCAAAACCCATCAGTGCCCAGACTGTGATCTGCGGGGAGCCAACCTCCAAGGGCTTGACCTGCGGGGTGTCAACCTGACCGGAGCCAATCTAGCCGGGGCTAATCTTTCAAGTACCAAACTAGCCAACGCCAATTTAAACGGCGCAAATTTGCAGGCGGCCAATCTCGAACAGGCTGATTTGGGTTGTACAGCGCTGCGGCTGAACCTGCAGGCCCAAGACGATGGCTCCAACGTTGACCTCAATGTTGACGCGACTTCAGAATCGCCGCGACCAGGAGACAATACAATTTTTCGCCTGAGTCTCAATGCAGACCGAGGAGAAGCGCGAGTTGATATGAATCTTTGGAGCTGCGCTAGTTTGCGGGGCGCTAATCTGCAAAATGCCCGAATGCCAGACGGTACTCTTTACGCTGAACCAGCAAAACGCTGAGCCAGCAAAATTTCTGGTTGGACTTGAGTGAAGACAGCGCCGGACTTATAGCCCCCCAACTCCCCATTAGTAAGAAACTCATGGAGTGAGCAGCTTCAATCGGTTGAGGCTTCCTGAGCTTCCTTCTCTAGGGCTGTTTCGGGTGTTGGCACTGCATCTAGCTCTACTGGCTCAGACGATTCAGCCTCTAACTGATTGGGTTCACTTCGCTTAGAGAAGCCCCAGATGAATAGGAGAGCAATGCTTAAAATCATGATCCATTCTGGGGGAACTAGCAACGGATCGATCACTCGCAGCAGCAACCGCAGACCCACCAATGCCACGGTCAGATAGCCTGCATCCTCCAAGCGCTCGTACTCATCCAACCAGCGGATGAACAAGCCTGCCATGAATCGCAGCGTGATCACCCCGATGGTTCCGCCGATTAGGATCAGCCAGGTTTGGTCTGAAATGGCGATCGCCGTTGTGACACTATCGAGCGAAAACGCCAGATCCGTCAGCGCAATGACTGGGATGGCTTGCCACAGCGTCTGAAAACGAGGGCCGTGATGATGATTCCCTTCCTTCTCGTCAGAGGTGAAGTATTGAAACACCAGCCAGAGTAGATAAGCGGCCCCGAGTAGCTCAAACTGCCAGAAACGAATCACCCAGGTTGCCGTCAAAATCAGGGCCATTCGCAGCACATAGGCAACCACCAAGCCTACGTTGAGCGCCTGACGCTGCAGTTTTGGGCCTTCTAGACCCTGGGCGATCGCAGCTAGGGCGATCGCATTATCTGCAGACAAAACAGCCTCCAGCGCAATCAGGACAGGCAGGAGCAGTAGAGTGTCAGCCCCGAAGTTGGGGGAGTAATCTAGCAGTCGATCCAGCATTAATTGAAAATAAACTTAGATTGTTATAGATGATCCCCAGATGGAACAAGCTAGGAAAAGCCTAGTTTATCCACGACTGGGGTACAGCCTTATCCTTCTAAGCTTAACCTCATAATTCTCGGATGTTGAGGCCAGACTCACGTAAAATTCGATCTGCAGTTCTCGCTGAGGTTCACGTTGCAACGACCGCCACATACAATGGACGTAGTTGGGGCTACCATCGCCCTACGCTATCAGGGAATCCAGGCTACCCCGTTTACTCAGTTTGGGATGTCTGGTACTGAAGGAGCACAAACAGCAGCGTCGCGATCGGCCCTTGTCTCTTCTACCCAGCCAGATCTAACCTACTCAGCAGCCTTGCAACATCAGCCTACGATCCAAACTCTCTTCGCGCAGTTTCGAGCCCGCTATCCTACTGGGTGCCTCGTTTCTGAACTGCTGACTATTCATGAAGGCAATTATGTGGTGCGGGTTTTGGTCCAGATGGGTGGAACGACACTCGCCACAGGCATGGCTTCTGCCAACGATTTAGAACTAGCTGAAGATCGGGCTAAGGTGAGAGCCCTCGAAGCAATGGGCATTACTTTATCACTTCATCCCGCCGCCGATCCTGCCCTTCATTCCTCTGGCTATGAGCTACAGGTGCATCTCATGTCCAACCGTAGCTCTGGCAGTGATGCATCTGCTATGCAACTGCCGTTGATGCAGTCCCAACAAAACCTCCCTAGCGTTGCGCCACCAGCTAGCATTGCTGCAGAGCACTCTATGCCTGTAAGCAATGCTGCGCCTGTAAGTGATACTAGTTTTTCGCTGCCCCTAGAGCTACCTAGCCCCGTTGTTTCTGAAACAGTGATGCCCAGTGCTCAACCTATGCCATCTCCTGTCTATGAGCAGAAGGTGGAGCCGCCGTATGAAGAACCTGTTCTAGAGCAAGATTTCCTGGCTCAAAGCATTCCGGCCCCAAATATTCCGGCTCAAAACGTTCCAATCCAAAAGATCCCGGCTCAGAACCTTCCGGAGCAAGTTATTTCAGAACCAGACTTCTTGGCCCAAGCTGTTCCGGAGCAAACCTTCGCTTCCTTCAGTGTTGAACCAGACCTGGAAGCAGACCTAGACCTAGAACCAGATGAACTAGCAGTAGAAGAGCTACCTTACCCAGCGAATGGCCATACTGTGTCTAGAGCTAAGCGTTCGGTGGGCCAGCCACCTCTCCCTGAGTCTCCTGCTCCCGCCCGTTTTAAGGCTGAACCAGAGCCCAATCGACCTGCAGAACAGCCTGCAGAACGGCCTGCACCCCGACGCACCAAAACAGAACGGCCTCAAGCTAGCGCTGCGCCAACTCCTCGTGCCAATGCTGCGCCCAGTCCAATTATTGATTTGTCAGATATCATTGCTCAAACGACGGTTGAGCTGCGGCGGTTGGGCTGGAGCGATGCGCAAGGGCGTACGTATCTACAACGAACTTACAACAGGCGATCGCGCCAGCAACTCACCGACGAAGAACTCTTCGATTTTCTCAGCTACCTAGAGTCGCAGCCGTCTCCCGATCAAGCTCCGTTTTAGGCGGAAAGGCTTTAGGACGCAACCACTTCTGGACGGATGCCAACGGCGTGGCGATCGATCACTTGGTCGATCAGGCCATATTCCAGGGCTTCCTGGGGAGACATAAAGAAGTCTCGCTCTGTATCTTGCTCAATCCGCTCTAGGGGTTGGCCCGTCTGTTGGGATAGCCACTCATTCAGCCGTCGCTTGTGATAGAGGATTTCCTTCGCCTGAATTTCGATGTCGGCGGCCTGTCCCTGTGCGCCTCCCAGCGGCTGGTGAATCATGATACGGGAGTGAGGAAGGCTCATGCGCTTGCCTTTGGTTCCAGCGCTGAGGAGGAATGCTCCCATGCTGGCAGCCAACCCTAAGCAAATGGTGCAGACATCCGGGCGGATATGGTTCATGGTGTCAAAAATTCCCAAACCTGCCATGACTGAGCCGCCTGGAGAATTGACGTAAAGGTAAATATCCTTCTCAGGGTCTTCTGCTTCCAGGAACAGCATTTGAGCAACAATCAGATTTGCTAGATCTGAGTCAACCGGCTGCCCCAGGAAAATAATCCGCTCACGCAGCAGTCGTGAGTAGATGTCGAAGGCTCTTTCACCACGGCCCGATTGTTCGATAACGGTTGGAATCATGGAGTTTGTTTCTTTACCAATCTTTTTTTTATTCTATCGACTCATGCCAGTCTAGTGCTGGAAATCCCCTTTGGCCTCAGTTTGTAGAGCTGACGAACCCCCAGATGGCTCACCAGCTTCACTTTCTTCCTCAACGACTAGATTGGCTAAGAGCGATCGCAGCTTCATGCGGTGAACATAGGGCCAACCGCCTTCTGCCTCCATATCTCGCAGCAGTGCATAGAGTTCGTGGCGGCTATTGGGCAATGACTCCTGAAACATTTCGTCTCGAATCTCTCGATGCAATCCTTCCAGGAGTCTTAGCAGCGCTAGTAGTGACAGGCTATCTTGCTGCCGCTCTTGTGCGATCTGTCGGACTCTTTGGGCGATCGCCTTTAGCTCCACAGCTAGCTCATTAGATAACTGCTCCTCTCGTTCCTCCCCCATACCTGTGCCTACCCTAATAAGTTATTAGATGTCTTTTAGATGTCTTTAAATTAGAGGCTGCCAGCCAGTCTGTGCAAACAAATACGACCCACTGGAAACTTAGCTCGAAAATGCCGCCTGACCCGCAAGGGTTAACTTTAGCCTTAAAAAGCTGCATTCTAAGACACTTTAGTTGCAACTCAAATGTACTGGATGCCGCTGCCAATTCCAGTGCTGAAACCCTTGCAACAATTAAAAATATTTAGAAATAAAACTTAAAGCTTTAACAGCAACGCCGACTTTCTACTCATTTTTGTGTTCTGGTTGAAGAAGTTATAGTCAATCTGTTCAAATCCTCTCTGTTGTTTAACCTGAAGCCATTCCGATTTCCCGTTCCAGTCAATTTAAAGGGGACAACGTCCTGTAAAATGCTGTATTGAGATCTCAATCGAACTGTCCCAGGCTTCTTCATAACAATTCTTCATCAAGAATTCAGTTAACCTGGCGAAGGCTCATTGACTCTTCAGCAGTTACAGCAAACTTCCTGAACACGCACTAAGGCCTTTCAAAAATAAGTGTCCTAGGATGCAACATTGGGTTGTTGAGACGCAGAGGGTCCGAACCTGCAGCTACTAAAGCCTGATTTTTAATCGATAATACTGGCGGGAATTTATACATTGATCTTGAGGTTGACCATGAGGTATCGCGCTTTACTTGTTACATTCCTGGCACTTTGCTTGGGGGTTCTAACGGCATGTAGTGAAGGCCCCACTGCAAAGGGTCCGCTCACCTACGACGAAATTTTGGGAACAGGCCTTGCCAACACCTGCCCCCAGTTGGGAGAAACCAGCCGAGGAGCCATCCCGATCGAGCCTGGACAGTCTTACCTGCTGCGGGATTTGTGCCTGGAGCCAACCAGCTTCTTTGTGAAAGAAGAACCAACGAACAAGCGTCAAGAGGCAGAATATATTCCTGGCAAGCCTCTGACTCGCTACACGTCCAGCCTCGACCAAGTGCGTGGTCTTTTGAAGGTTGGGCAAGACAGCAGCCTGACGTTCTTAGAAGAAGATGGACTGGACTTCCAAGCCATCACTGTTCAGCTTCCTGGGGGTGATCAGGTTCCTTTCCTATTCACGATTAAGGGTCTCGTTGCCAAGAGCCAAAGTGGTCTCGACAGCATTAACACCTCTACAGACTTTGAAGGTGCGTTTAAAGTCCCCTCTTACCGGACTTCTAACTTCCTCGATCCTAAGGGTCGCGGTCTGACGAGTGGCTATGACAATGCGATCGCCCTTCCTGCCAGAGCCGACGATGAAGAGATCTTGTCGGAAAACATGAAGCGGTTTGTACTAGGCGAAGGTAAAATCTCGCTCCAGGTCGCTAAGGTTGACAACATCACTGGAGAGATCGCCGGAACCTTCGTGAGTGTCCAGCCTTCTGACACCGATATGGGAGCCAAAGAAGCGAAGGATGTTAAGGTTCAAGGTCTATTCTATGGCCGCATCGATCCCGATTCAGCCGCCTAGACCACAGCTTGCATCTAGGGTTTACCCAGATTGGTAAGCAAATTAGTTTTTTAGAGGGGATAACTTCCCCTCTTTTTTGTTTTGTTTTTCTGTTTTGTTTGTGGCTTCAGCAGGATATGCAGGAGACGGCAAGCGTAATAGAAATAGCCCTAAAACGGAATGTCATCGTAGTCTGCATAGTCGGGCGCAGCGCTCACAGGTGTGCTGTAGGCTGCAGGTGCAGGTTCTGAGCTAGCTCGAGGTGCAGCAGAGGGCCGGCTCTGGGGCGGCGAATAGGGAGCTGGACTTGTCCCATCTGAGAAACTCGCGCTAGAAGAAGCATCTCCCAATCCAGTTCCACTACTCACCAAATGAATTTTTTGGGCGGTGAGTTCTGCCCGCTTTTCTTTGAAGCCTTCGGGCCGATCCATGGTATTCATGCTGAGTCGGCCTTCGATCACAATGCGATCGCCCTGGTGATAGCGCTCTTGAACCTCCTGAGCTAGGTTTCTCCAGGCAATCACCTTCAGAGTTTCGGGAGCATCTTCTGGGCGCAGACCTTCAAACTGGACCAGCATTTCTGCCACAGCAGTCTGGTTATCAGAGGTGTAGCGAAGTTGAGGATCTTGGACAATCTCCGCCATTAAAATGCAGCTATTCATAAACGCAGTCTCCCGACTTTAAAGTACGTTCCTCTAGGCCGAACCCGTCAAGATTGTGTAAGAATTCCATCTTGGATAGTCCTAGATCCAGTATAAACAAGGCTCTTGGTGATGTCTAATTCGTTTGTACTACGCCCGAATTTAGAACCCGTTTTGATCAAAATCTTTCTGGTTGGCATCCTCTATCCCTTGTTCTCGCTCTACAAATTCTTGAACATAGGTCCGGTATTCTCTCAAGGTTTCATCCACCCAGCCTCGATCATTGCTGTCGGCTACTAAGTGTACGAGCGGTTCCCCCGCATCTGGCAAGATCAACACCCAACTGTCGTGTTGGCGGTTAAGAATTTTGACACCATCCACCAGTTCTAAGCTATCGGCGGGATGCGTTTCGACCAAGTGCCGCATCAGTGCCCCTTTGGCAGTCCACGGGCAACGAACGGTCATCGTTTTGTGGCAAACGCGAGGTAAATCAGGGCAAATCTGACCTAGTGATCGCTCCTGCAGCGTCATCATTTCAATCAGCTTGGCAATGCAAAACATGGCGTCAAAGCCGGGATGCAGCTGCGGAAAAATAAAGCCCATTTCACCACTGCCGCCCAACACCACATTGGGATTGGTGTGGCAGGCTTCCATCAAAGCTGTCGGATTGGCCTTGGTCCGAATCACTTTGCCGTCATGACGGCGAGCAATCTGCTCTACTGCACTGGAGGCGCTGACTGGGACCACAACCGTACCGCGAGGATGATCGGTCAAGATCATATGAACCATCAAGGCTGTCAGCATTTCACCCCGAATTGGACCACCCGCATCATCGACTAGGACGAGCTGTTCACCGTTGGCGGACACCTGTACTCCTAGGTTGGCCTTGAGCGCTTCGACCACATGCCCCAACTGGTTGAGCAACACTTCGCGATCGGTGGGGGAGGGCATCACCTGGCTGAGGCTGGCGTTGAGAACAACGGCGTCGCAACCAAACTTTCCGAGTAGCACGGGCAAAACAGCCCCCGAAACTGCGTAGACATAGTCGATCACAATCTTGGAGTTGCTGTTGCGGATTGCTTCAATGTTGAGGTGGCGCTCGAAGCTGGTGCTATAGACATCCAGAACCTGTCCTGGATAGACCACATTGCCAATCTCTTGAATCTGAGCGCGACGGAAATCTTCTTTAAAGTAGGCTCCCTCAATTTTTTTCTCACGCCCTTTTGACAAATCGATGCCATTTTGATCGAAAAACTCAATCAGAATGTGGTCGGAGCGATCGGGATGAATTCGCACATGCACACCGCCCTGCACCGACAGCGTTGGCACAATGGCGCGGGCGAGCGGAATGGCTGTAGCCTCTAGATTTTGAACGTGAATCCCTACCGACATTAGGCCTGCAATTAGCGATCGCGACACCATCCGAGAAATACTGCGTTGATCGCGGGACACCGTCACCTGCGAACCTGACTTTAGAGTCGATCCGTAGGCCGCTCCCAAGCGAACTGCAAATTCTGGGGTGAGATCGACGTTGGCCAATCCCGAGACGCCCCGCTGACCAAACAAATTTCGGTGCGCTGTATGGCCCCAAATCAGGTTCATGTTCAGCGTTGCACCAGGCTCAATCTTCTTGCTCGGCCAAACTCGAACACCAGGGCTAATCTGCGCTTCTTCGCCCACAGTAGAGAGTGAACCGACGATCGCCCCTTCTAGCACATGGGCTCGCCGATCGACCCTTGTCCCTCTGGCGGCTACACAGGCCCGCAAATGGACTTCTTCGCCGATGATGGCCCCATTCCAGATGATCGGACGCTTGAGGTCGGCATCTGCACCAATCGTGACATTGTCGCCGATGATTGTTCCGGCCTCGATATGCACACGCGGCCCGATGCGGCAATTGCTGCCAATCACCACCGGTGCCTCGACTTTGGCGGAGGCGTCAATAAAAGTGTTTTTACCAACCCAGAAACTGGGCGATCGCTCCTCGTAATACCGAAATTCGAGCTTTACTTTGCCTTTCAGCGCATCATACTGGGCTTCCCGATAGGCATCCAGATTGCCAACATCACACCAGTAGCTGTCCGCAATATAGCCATACATGGGTTCACCCTTCTCCAGCAGCAGCGGAAACAGGTCTTTTGAAAAATCTGTTTCCTGGTTGGCAGGGAGGTAGTCTAAAACTTCCGGCTCCAAAATGTAGGTGCCTGTATTGACCGTATCGGAAAAAATTTCGCTTGTGGAAGGCTTCTCCAAAAATCGCTTAATCCGCTGATTCTCGTCTGTAATCACCACCCCAAATTCAATTGGATTGGGTACATGCGTCAACACCAGCGTTGCCTTTGAGCCGCGCTCTTTGTGAAATTGGATTGCTGCCGTCAGATCAAAGTCGGTGATGCTGTCTCCGCTGATCACCACAAACGTCTCGTCCAGCAGTTCAGAGACATTCTTGACGCAGCCTGCCGTTCCTAGCGGTTGGTCTTCCTCCACCGCATAGGTCATCTGAACGCCAAAATCGTGACCATCCTGGAAATAGTCTCGCATGACATCAGGCAGGTAATGCAAGGTAGCAATAATTTCCGTGATATGATGCCGCTTCAGTAAGTTGATGATGTGCTCAGAAATGGGTCGATTGAGCACAGGCACCATTGGTTTTGGGAGGTCACAGGTTAGGGGCCTGAGTCGCGTCCCCGATCCACCTGCCATTAGCACTGCTCGCATATGTCCTCCTTGCGGTTTGCAATTTTTGCTGCGTCCAGCGGCAATTTTACGGTCCGCTATTCACTCTAGTTTCTGATCAGACTAGTTTCAGACTAGAACTTCAAACACCTCTGAGGAGAGATGACCCTTTTAAGCAACATTTTCTCACTACAGCTTCACTTTGACGCGGTTATGCCTGATCAATCAATTGCACTCAGTAAGTGCGGTCAATCAAGTGCAGTCCGTTCCGATCTGTGTTGGACCTATTGCCGGATCTCGTTGCAGATCTAGTTGCCAGATTTAGTTGGTTCTCAGCCAACAGTGATACATTTCTTAATCATAATTCTCAGGTTCTTCCAGAATAGTAGCGAGAGATGTAGCATTCGCACAGGGTGTTTACCATAGGGCGGAATGTAGCAGAATTTCCGTTCGCTACTCTACACTTGAGTTGATAGGTTAGTTTGGAGATTCAACTCATGCCTCTGATTGGCTTCATCTTGTTAGCGGTTTATGTGGGTGGTCTTTGGAAGTTTTGGACTGGATTTAATCGGACCAACTTCAGCGAAGGTCGGCTCTATCTAGCTCTAATGTGGCCTGTTTTGTTTGCCTCAAATCGGTCTTACCGACAAAACTTTAATAAGACACTCAAGGGCTAAGGTTAAGGACCCATGTCCTATTGAGACTCCTTGCCCAGTTTTCTTGAGTTACTGAATGCCTCGATCTAATTCCCCTTCTTCAGACTACGATTTATCTGACTTTTTGGGCCGCCAGGAAGATTGGCAGCCTCGGGTTGATGCTGTTGCCCATCGCTTTAACCACGAATACCGAGGGGAACCCTTTGATCTTCCGGCTGAGGTGGAAGCGATGCCAATCTTCCAGGAGTGGGCGGCGGGCACTCTCGCCAACAAACTCGCCTCACCCTTTTGGGAAATTGCGAAGCCTCAAAAGCGTCATCGCTGCCTAGATATCGGCTGTGGGGTTAGCTTTTTAATTTATCCGTGGCGGGAATGGGAAGCCCTATTTTATGGGCAGGATGTCAGTGAGGTGGCGCGAGACAGCCTCAACTCACGGGGGCCTCAACTCAACTCAAAGCTGTTTAAGGGCGTTCAGCTAGGTGCGGCTCATCAGTTGGCCTATGAGGCTGATCAGTTTGATTTGGCGATCGCCACCGGACTAAGCTGTTACTATCCGATTGCTTACTGGCAGCTAGTTTTGAGCGAAGTCAAGCGGGTGCTAAAACCCGGTGGCCTGTTTGTGTTTGATGCGATCGATCCCGATGCACCGCTGGCAGAAAACTGGGCCATTTTAGAGACCTACCTGGGTGCAGAAGTGTTCTTAGAACCGCTCACCCATTGGCAAAAGCTGCTGAAGGCCTCCCAGGCGCAGATTGTGAAACAGCAACCTGGGGAGGTCTTTCAGCTTTATAAGGTCCGGTTTAGCTAAAACGCCTGAATCCATTCGCGCACGTCGTATTCCGTCCAGATACCGTTTTGCCAGTAGGGGTCAGCCTCTACAAGTTGCCGAACGGTAGCTTCGTCGTCGGCCTCATAAATGCCAAAAACTTTGGTTAAGTCTTGGGTTGGCCCGAGGGTGACTAAGACCCCCGATTCCTTTTGCTGGGTTAATCCATCGAGGTGAGACTGGCGATAGGGAGCCCGCTTTTCGAGCACATCCTCGCAGTAGCTCCCCCACATCACATACTTAGGCATCGTTTAGAGTTTGAATGGTGGGCTTGGAAGTTTAGATTCTGGCCTGGAAAGGTTTAGCTTCTAGGATCGACGCTGAATTTTTCAACGAGCATATCCCGAACTTTTTGATGCACGGGTTCTACATCTTCATCGGTGAGGGTGCGATCGCCCGCCCGATACACCAACCTAAATGCCAGACTACGCTTGCCTTCTGGAACATTTTTGCCCCGAAACTCATCAAACAGCTCCGCCGACTCCAGCAACGGCTTACCTGCTTTTTGAATCGTCCGTTCTAGCTCCGCCACAGAGACTTGGATCGGCGCATAAAAGGCAATATCGCGATCGGAGGCAGGATAGGTTGAGTAGACCTTAAAGACAGATACTTCGCCCTCTTCCCGATCCATCTGATCAAGAATGACATCCAGATCTAGCTCAAATACATAAACCTCGTCAGAGAGACCTCGCTCTTGGAGAGCTTGGGGATGGATCTGACCGAATGTACCCAGGCGAACTCCATTGACCCAAAGAGAAGCCGTGCGGCCAGGGTGGAGGAGTGGGTTGCGGCGATCGGGCTGATATTCTACTGAGAATCCTAGGCTTTCAAAGGCGCTTTCCAACATGCCTTTGGCTTCAAACCAGGAAATTGGCTGCTCCCGTCCGGCCCGAACCCACCGCCCTGTGGTTGGGTCTCCGCCGATCACACCAGCGACCTTATCCGCTTCGTTAAAGCCTTCTTCCTCGCGCCAGAACACTCGCCCCACCTCGAAGGCATTCAGAGGTCCGTTTCCTTGCTCCAGGTTGTACTGGAAGGCATCGAGCAATCCTGTCAGTAGTTCCGTTCGTAAGGCCGAATATTCAACGAGCAAAGGATTGGTCAACGCGATCTGATTTTCTTGCCCCGATTTGACCAGCGAGTAGTGGATCACCTCATTGAGGCCCACCGCTCGGAAGGCTGCCTGCACCTTGCGGGTCAGAGCACTCTCGATCGACAGGTATCCAGGTTCCGTTTTGGTGGGTAGCGTGTCGCAGAAGTTGTTGTAGCCATAGAGACGGGCAATCTCTTCGATCAGGTCGATTTCGCGCTCTAGGTCACGGTAGCGGTAGGGCGGCACAGTTACCCGCCAGGAGTCGCTGCTGTCTCCGGGGGCCAGCTCACAACCTAGCGCGATTAGAACTCGCTCTACCGTGGCGGCATCGAGTTCTCCCATGAGGCTTTCTTCTGCTTCGGCAGTGGTCGGCTCTGGGGCGTCATCCAAACTCAAGTCAATCGGCCCCAAGATTTGGTTGACCCGCTCCAGCCGGAGTTCGATGGTGCGGGGCGCAGTGAGCTGAGTGGATCGCTCATCCACGATCGCCTGTGTCCCGATTTGGCCCCCTGCCAACTCTGTGATCAGATATAGAGCCCGCTGACAGGCTAGGGAAAGCTCTGCTGGATTGATGCCTCGCTCATAGCGGGCTGAAGCTTCTGTCCGGAGTCCTTGGGAGCGAGCCGATCGCCGAATGGCTACTGAGTCAAATAGAGCGGCCTCTAGCATCAGGTTTTGAGTTTCGGCATGGACTTCGGTGTCCTCGCCACCCATGACGCCTGCCAATGCGATTGGGCGATCGCTAGCTGTGATCAGCAAGGTTTGTTCGGAGAGCGATCGCTTCTGGCTATCCAGGGTTGTGAGCGTTTCACCGGTCTCCGCAAAGCGAACGCCAATCGTCAGGGTTTCATGACCTGCCACAGCGCGCAGTCTGTCCCGATCAAACGCATGGAGCGGCTGCCCCCATTCCAACAAAATGTAGTTCGTGATATCTACCACGTTGTTGATGGGGCGGGTGCCTGCAGCCAAAAGCCGCTGTTGTAGCCAGGAAGGCGACGGCCCTACGTTCACCTGTTCAATCACTGTGCCAATATATAGCGGGCAGGCCTTTAGCTCCGAGATTTTGAGCGTCAGATCTGCGCCTGCCGAGCCCTCTAGGTCTGAGACATGGGGTAGCCGTAACTCCTTGCCTGTCAGGGCTGCAACCTCGCGCGCCACGCCGACCATACTGAGTGCATCGGCTCGGTTTGCCGTAGACGTGAGATCGAGAATGACATCATCTAGGCCCAACAAAGGACGAACGTCACTCCCAGGTTGCAGGTTTTCTGCCTCAAAGATATGAATGCCAGCGGATTCTTTGGCAAGGCCCACCTCAGCTAGAGAGCAAATCATGCCAGATGAAGGAACATCCCGCAATTTGCGAGGACGAATTTTGAGGTCGATTACGGGTAAATAGGTGCCTACTGTTGCGACTGGCACATAGATATCTGCCCGAACGTTGGATGCCCCACACACAATACTAGAGGGCGTTTCAGCGCCAATATCCACCTGGCAAACACTCAGCTTGTCCGCATTCGGATGAGGTTCGCGGCTCAGGACCTTCCCCACCACCACACCCTCTGCCCAGGTGCGACGATCTTCAATATCCTCTACCTCAAAACCAGCCATGGTTAGCGCGTCAGCTAACTCCTCTGGAGTCATGTCCAGGTCCACCAGTTCTCGTAGCCAGTTTAGAGAGATACGCATTGCCCGGTTTGTTTTCCCTATACTCAGTCAAAATCGTGCCCCATTATTTTAGCGCTCAACGATCAGATCCCCGTGGTTTCCCTGTGCAGCCTAAATTGCACTCAGCATGTAGCAGAACTTGCCCCGTCCAACCGTAAATTTCTAGGCTTTCACATAGATTTCAAGCAAAATGGAGTTAACTTTAGCAACTCTTCAAGAGATTTCCCGCAAGAATGGCGCTTCATCTCGTCATTCTTGGAAAGATAATTAAGATAAGGTGTCAAAATCTAGCCATAGGGGTTTCTCTCTCGATCATTCTAGAGGGGAGTCCGATTTGAAAGGCAGTGATACCCGGCGATCGACAAAGCGAGAGATGCCGAATGAGCTATTGCTTAAACCCAGCCTGTCCCAATCCAGAAAACTTAACCCACACGGAGCTTTGTCAGGCCTGCGGCTCTAAGCTGTTGTTGCGCGATCGCTACCGAGTCCTACAGTCTTTAGGGCATGGTGGCTTTGGGGCGACTTTCCTAGCCAAGGATGAGTCCCTACCTGGCAATCCTTACTGTGTGATCAAACAGCTCCGGCCTGTTGCCTCTTCCCCTCATGTCTTACAGATGGCGAGGGAGCTATTTCGGCGGGAAGCCAAAACACTGGGTAAAATCGGCAACCATCCTCAGGTGCCTCGGCTGCTCGACTACTTTGACTTCGATCAAGAGTTTTATCTGGTTCAGGAATATATCAGCGGCTCGACCCTCCAACAAGAAGTCAAGCGTTCTGGCCCCTTCAGCGAAGCCGGTGTGAAGCAGTTTCTCAGTGAAGTCCTGCCGATGCTGCAGTACATTCACAGCCAGCAGGTGATCCATCGAGATATCAAACCCGCTAACCTGATTCGGCGATCGCAGGACAAAAAGCTAGTTCTTATCGACTTTGGGGCCGTGAAAGATCAAGTCACCCCAACGCGGGCTGGAGCCTCCGAGCAAACCGCCCTCACAGCCTATGCCATTGGCACCCCCGGCTATGCACCGCCTGAGCAGATGGCCATGCGTCCGGTCTATGCCAGCGACATCTATGCCCTAGGTGTGACTTGCGTTTACTTGTTCACAGGTAAGTCTCCCAAAGACCTAGACTACGATCCAGCCACTGGTGAAATGCTTTGGGAGGAGTATGTTCACATCAGTGATCATTTCGCAGGTGTCCTGAGGAAAATGCTGGAGGTTTCAGTCCGCCATCGCTATCAGGCGGCAGGCGAAATTCTCAGAGCACTAGATCTGGAGCCCTATCTCGACAGTCTGGCGCAAAGTATGGTGAATCAGCCAACCCGCCAAAATGGCCACCAGAACAGCTACCAAAATGGCTATCAAAATGGCCACACGGAGCCTCACTACCACACCCCAATTCTGGACTCCTGCGAAACCACATCCACCTCTTCTCCCAATGCTCGGATGGCGGCGGCAATTCGGGCTCGACAGGCTAAAGCATCTTCAGAGTCAACCAGCCTACAGCCTGGCTCACCGATGCGGCGAATGCTGACGAAGCGGCAGTCTTCCCTCACGTCTATCACGTCGAGTAGCTCAGCAGGTAGACCCTCAACCATCATTCCCAAGCTTTCGGCAGAAGATTTGCTGACTTTCTATGCCAAAGGGCGTCGTGACTTTACGTCCCACGACCTGAGCCTGTTGAAGCTGCAGCGCATCAATCTATCGGGAGCTAACTTCCATCAGTCCAAGCTCCAAAAAACAAATTTGCAAGGTGCTAACCTGTTCAATGCTGACTTTGGGCGGGCAAGCCTCACTCAGGCGACACTGCGTAACGTCAATTTGGCCAGAGCTTATCTTAGCCATGCTGATTTGGGTGAAGCTGACCTGCGGGGGGCCGATTTGAGCTATGCCTATCTCAGCAACGCAAATCTGCGGGGCGCAAATCTGTGTGGTGCTGATCTGACAGGCGCAAAAGTCACAGAGGAGCAACTGGCAATGGCTCGCACGAACTGGTCAACGGTTTATCCTAGCGGTAAGCGAGGCTTGCGCTAGATTGCTAGAGGGTGCTGTCTGGGGGAATGATAGCCCACAACAACAGGTAGGCTAGAACTCCAGAGCCAGCAGTCAGCGCGAAGATCACAAACCCAGCTCGGACCAGTACGGGATCAATGTTGAAGTAGCGCCCAATGCCGCTACAGACTCCAGCAATGACGACATCGTTACGGCTGCGGTACAGTCTTTTGGAAGTCATCGTCTTTTCTCGGCAGCGATACAATTTTGAGGAGACGAGCTCATGCTCTCTTGTATTGTAATTCTCTAGGAAGGGCGATCGCCTTCCCCCTTTCAGGGGAATAGGACCACGAACCGACCTGAAGTTTTTGGAGACTGCTCATCGTCATGCCTGATTCTGGCTCTAAGCCTCGCTCTAATTTCTCTCAACCAGCTCCAAAGTTCACTCCAGACCAATATGCTCAACTCAAGGCAGAGCTGAAGGCTCCTTATCGAGGCCTTAGACAGTTTGTTTATGTGGTCTGTGGGGCGTCGGGAGGCATTGGAGCGTTTCTCTTCCTCACGCAGCTTTTGGCGGGCCGTGAGGTCGCGAGTACGGTGCCCAACTTTGCGCTACAGATGGGAGTGGTAGCCCTTATGGTGTGGCTGTTTCGGTTGGAGCAAAAAGCAAAGCGAAAGCGGAAATGAGCAGCCTGGGGGTAAAAGTGCTTCCTAAAAATCTGCACTCATTCGAGCCCCAGGTTACCATCCGTGATTCAAAAAACGAAATACAAAAACAATCTTATGAAGATGCCATTTGACTGATCTTTTTGCCACAATAGGAACGTTCAAATGGGGTCAGCCGATATAAAGACCCTAACTATAAACCCTATAAATATCTATACAAAGCGCCAGATCTCTTGATCCTGGCGCTTTGTATGTAATCTGTATTTTTCTAAGCAAAAAGTATTTTTCTAAGCAAAAAAAAGTAGAGACGTCGGTGTATCAGCGTCTCTATTTCTTATTCTCTCGCGGGAAAGCGCCTCTACCCTTAAGGCTGGGAAGACTGCGTCACGTTTTCCGGCTGAACAATTACCGCATAGGGTGAAGGAATCGCCTCAGCTTGTCCGGCACTTACCAGGGCCTGATAGACAAAGGCTGCGACCTCGGCTCGGGTTGCCTCTCGGTTGGGGTTGAGCTGGCCAACAGCAGGATAATTCACTACGATATTGCGCTGAGTTGCCGCTGCAGTTGAGCCTCTGGCCCAATCTGGAACCTGTGCCGCATCCTGGTAGCGACTGAGCACGGCTGGTTCACCGCTGCCAATCCCTAGGCCACTCGACAGGGAAACTAAGACCTGAACCCGAGGAATGCGTTGGTCGGCCCGAAAGACCTGCCCCGGATAGCCACTGAGGAAACCACCTCGATAGGCTGATTGAATGGCTTGGTAGCCCCAGAAGCTGTTGCTGACGTCTACAAAGTTAATTCCAGCGCGATTGGCAACTGGATTAAATGCCTTGTTGATAATGGCAGCAAACTGCGCGCGCGTCACAGGATCGTTGGGGCGATAGGTGCCATCTGGAAACCCACCGATAATGTCTCTGCTGGCTAAGGCTTCAATGTAGGCTTGGGCCCAGTTGCCCTGTACATCTGAGAAGTTGGAAGGGGCGGCGACATCGCGTGCCACAAAATCAACTGTTCCGGCAATTCGGCCTGGATCAATTTGGTTGCCGACGGCCAGGATGGTGTTGCTGCGAGTGGCATTGTAGAGATCGTGACGACCGTTGTTGCGGATTAGATTTTCACCCGGACTGTCGGCAGTTCCCAAATCGGGCTGGGCACTGGCGATCGCCACCACACCATCACGGGTATTGTTTTCAATCACGTTTTTCCGCAAAACTGGACGAGCAGTGTTGGAAATCACCACACCATCTGTGTTTTGGACCAGTTGATTGTTCTCAATGCGGGGAGTTGAGGCATCTCCGACAGCGATTCCAAAACCTGTATTTTGGAACACGTTCCCTCGAATCACACCTTGCGCCGAACGAGCCACCGAGACACCATTGCCACTGTTGCCCATGAAGATATTGCCTTCAATGGTGGGTGCGCCCGTCCCGGTCACAAACACACCATCCCGCAAGCTATTCGACAGCGTGCTGTTGCGAATGGTTGGATTGGTAGACTCGACCCAGATGGCAGTGCCACGGGAGTTGGGATTGGTGACCGTCAAGCCTCTGATGCTGCTGTTGTTGAGGGCGCGAATTGTGACATTTTGGGATGCGAAGGTAGGGCTAACGTAGCTGCCCCCACCGATTAGAAGTACTGTTTGGCCCTTGTTCGACTCTTCTCCTCGCAAAATCACATTGGGCTGTAGCACCAGCGGAAACGATTCACCCGTATCGCGAGTATAGCTACCAGGCGCTAACTGAATTACGGTACTTGCTGCGCTTGATTGCACCCGTCCCAGCGCGTAGGTGATGCTTCGGAATGCTAAATTATCGCTTGAGCCTCGATTGGGTTCGTCAACACCCAGGGTCGGATTGACGTAGAGAACTGTGGCATTCGTAGGAATCTGAGCTGTGAGGGAAGCTGTAGGTCGCACATTGTCTGCCGCTGATGCGGTTACAGGCCCGGTCAGGAGTCCTCCACCGAGAAGCAACAGTAAAGCACTTAATCCCATCCGCCTAGAGAGAGTTGTCACAGACCTTTTCCCTTTTCTCGCCTGATTTGGTTGATTTGACTGATGTCCGCCCACAAATCCCTGGTTGTCGGAACCCTGACATTTCATATAAGTATGATCTTTACTGAAGGACGAGTCACTACTTGGCATCCTCTCTATCCATACCGTTGAGGTTGAGTGGAGATTCTCTAGGTTGCCCCAGAGTTGTTCCTGCTTCACAGCCAGCCCACTAGACTGAGTGGCCTCAGCCTTATCGCAGTTACGCACGGCCTTTGACCTAGGTACTAATGCTGTAGGTTTGAAGACCAGTCGCTAAAACATACAGTTCCCGACGTTGTGCCACTCTTCTACTCTGGCCAAAGGGGGGTTATTCAGCCCAGCTAGTCAGAAACATATTTTTGCACGGAATGCAACTTTGCTAGCTTCACGCTCGTCAATTTGAGGGTGTGCTCTCAATCGTGTGTTCTCCACCCAATCTTTTGTTATGCGTCTACAGACTCCTCTACTTCGCTGGGCATTGCCCCTTAGCATCATTCTAGGAACGGTGTTCCAAGCTTCCGATGCGTTTGCAGCCGAACGGGTTGTGCTTCGATACCGCTTTTTGCGGCGCTCGGTTTCAGTTGAAGAACTATCGACCCTCGCGCAAACTGGAGAAGTTTCTCCTGCACTGCGGATCTATCTAGGGCTGGCCCGTCAGGAGCCTGAAAGTCTGCGCCGCACGCTCAATCAAGATGTGCAGATTGACGTGGTCACTCTGGATCGGATTCTGAACAATCCGGCAGGAAATCTAGTTTTAGATCAGGTCAGTCAAGCAATTTACACCCCATCTCGACAGGCAGATCGGCAAGCGCTGCGCTCGGCCTTGGTCTTGTCAGCGAGTGATGATAACCGGATTAGTGTGATTGAGGTGCTAGAAAATTATCCCACTGAGGAGGTACATGTAGATGTGGAGCGAGTCCTCTCGGCTTTCAATCAGCTGAGAAATCTGCAAAACCGCCTACAAAATATTTTGGGTCGGATTGGCAATATCATCTACTAAGCCGTTTGATATCAGGCAACTGATCTCAGGCAACTCGGCAGTAAAAACGACCGGAGCGTGTCATTGGCGATCGCTCCGGTCGTTCTGTTTTATCTCAATCAATTTGTTAAGTCTGGTCAGCTAGACACTCATCCCTAAAGCCCTTAGTAGGCTAGGGTTTCTAGTGTCTCTCGTAGATAGCGACGAGTTCGCTGATCTAGACTGAGTTCTTGAAACTGCTGAGAGCTAGACCGTTCGGCCTGCCATCGCTGAAAGCCGGAACTCACAGCGATCGCCTGCCTTAGGCTCTTCCAAATTTCTGCATCTTCAGAGAAGCGGCTAGAAGATGCGGAGGGAGAACTAGCCATAAAAACCTCAAATATCACAACACAGGTGACAGCAAAACAGCCAGCACAAGCTTTACTTTCTTTAGGATAACGCAGCTATTAGAAATGGCTGTGTTCCGCGATACGTAAGCGGAGTAATCCACCCCAAATTATTTGCTGGATTGGGGCTTCAATGCTCGGAAGGGGCTCAAGGTTCTTCGTCAGGAGCCGCTTCTTGGCTAGAGATGTCTACCGATTGGGCATCCGAGTCTGCACTGTCGGAAGTTTCTTCACTCTCTAAGTTTACTTGCGAAGTGACCTCTGGTTCGGTTGTTGTTACTGAAGCTTCTGCGATCGCATCTGCTTCATCTGCTATTGCGGGAGCTTCTGTAATGGCCTCTGGTCCTGGAACGGTGATATTTTCTAACGGGTCAACTAGGTCAATCTGGTCAGTCGGATCAACTAGGTCAATCTGGTCAACTTGCTCTGAAAGGTCTTCAGCAACGTCGGAGGAAGGAGGGCCAGAGACAGCCTGTTCCGAAGCAGGCTGCTCTAAATCTGAGGGAGGAGCAGAAGTCGCTGCAGAAGTGGCCGGTGATGGGTTGGGTGCTGTTGGTGTTTCTATGTCTTCAACCCATCCATCTGCGTCGGTGGGGGCGATCGCTACGTCTCCTCCTCCGGCAGCCACGGTTATAGGTTGCGGCTCTGCCACCATAGGAGGCAATATCTGATTGACCTTTAACCCTAGCAGCGTAAAGTTTCTGGGAATTTGCTCGACTGGGTAGGCCTCTTGAGCAGCCAGCTGAGCATCTGTCGCGGCCATCACGCGCACCACACTGACCGGAACCTGCACAAATAGGTTGATCCCTAAGAAGGCGATCGCTGCAATCAACAAACCGAGCGATCGCCAAGGCAACGGCAGCGCAACTGCACCGATCACAGTTGGGGCAATCTGATAAAGCTGCCACAAGATGAGAACTAGCACGCCCGCCGTTACAACCGCTAACGTGCGACTCTCCTGACTTTTAAACAAACGCAACATCTGGCGCTGTTCGATGGTCATCTCCGTTGGCTTGAGGGACAGCACCAAAAGACTAAAAATACAGAAAGGTTGTTGCCATTGCATCCATAGCACGGGAGCAACGCCTGCGATCGCAATTAGCAGAAATTCTAGACCAACGGGCAAAAATGGATCTCCCGTCGCCAATCCAATCAGGCAAATCTCCAGCAGAATAGGCACTGCTGCCAAACCAGCCAGATGAATCCAGAGGTAGGGGTCAGACCAGAAAGAACGCATAGCCAAACATCCGAGGCATCAATGTCATGGTAATGCAACGTCGGATCAATTGAGCGAATGTGAGCGAATGTGAGTGAATGAGTGAGTGCGGTTGGACTTCAGGACAGGAATAAACATAAGGGATAAACCTGGGGGCAAAACTGGGCCAAAAACTGGGCCAAAAAAAGAGGCAGGTATGACTACACTGCCCCTTGCTTGATTGAGTTGAAAGAACCTTGGGCGTTAATGACCGAAGGCGAGTATTACACCGATAAGGTGCGTCGCTTCGTCACCAGACGGAAGGTTTCGATGATGTCACCTTCTTGCCAAGCGCTGAAGTTATCAAGACCGACACCACATTCGTAGCCAGCATTGACTTCCTTCACATCATCCCGCATCCGCTTCAGCGAATCCAGGTTGCCTTCGTGTACCACGTTGCCACCGCGCCGGACTCGAATTCGACAGTTACGAATTGCCTTACCCGACAACACATAGCAACCCGCCACTGCGCCGCGACCGACTGGGAATACAGCCCGGACTTCCACTTGTCCTAATGGCTCTTCGACCAGTTCGGGATCTAGTAGACCTTCCATTGCGCCCTGGATATCTTCCAAGAGCTTATAGATGACGTTGTATTCCCGAATGTCTACTCCTGCGCGGTCAGCGGCTTGACGTGAGCCACTCGCCATCGTCGTATTAAACCCAACGATAACTGCGCTACTGGCAGCCGCCAAATCAACGTCTGTCTCAGTAACTTCTCCAGGAGCCGCTAACAGCACTCGGACCTGCACTTCTTTTTGAGGCAGCTGCTGCAACGAACCCAGGATAGCCTCGAGCGAACCCTGCACGTCTGACTTCAAGACGAGGTTGAGTTCCTTCAGCTCGCCTTCCTGAGCCTGAGCAGACAGAGTGTTGAGACTGACGCGACGGGACGCCATCGCCTGTTGTAGACGAGACTGACGCTGTAGGTCAGTGCGGGCGATCGCCGTACTCCGAGCCTCTTTCTCCTCTCTGAAGACTTCAAAGTCATCTCCAGCCGCTGGAACATCACTTAAGCCCAGCACCTCAACCGCAAAGGAAGGATGAGCCTCCTCAACCCGCCGACCGCGATCGTCAATCATGGCCCGGACTTTACCAAAGACTGAACCTGCAACCAAGGTGTCACCCACCCGTAAGGTTCCGTTTTGGATCAACAGGGTCGCAACCGAACCTCTAGCCTTATCTAGATTGGCTTCAATCACCGTTCCCTTGGCAGGTCGGTTGGGGTTGGCATAGAGATCTTCAACTTCTGCAACCAGCAGTAGCATCTCCAGTAAGGTATCCAGATTGTCGCCATTGATAGCGCTGACTGGAACCATAATGGTTTCGCCGCCCCACTCCTCTGGAACCAGACCATGCTCGGTCAGTTCTTGCTTTACGCGGTCGGGCTGTGCGCCTTCCTTGTCAACTTTGTTGATGGCAACCACGATAGGCACTTTTGCCGCCTTGGCGTGGCTGATTGCCTCAATCGTCTGAGGACGGACGCCATCATCTGCCGCAACGACCAGCACCGCAATGTCGGTCACTCGTGCTCCGCGAGCCCGCATAGCCGTAAAGGCTTCGTGGCCCGGCGTGTCGAGGAATACAACATGCTGAACTTGGTCTCCATGATCCACATCGACGTGATAAGCACCAATGTGCTGAGTGATGCCACCCGCTTCACCTTGGGCTACCTTGGTCTTCCGGATCGAGTCAAGGAGTGTGGTCTTACCGTGGTCTACGTGTCCCATGATGGTGACCACCGGAGGACGCCGTTGCAGATTTTCTAGATCGTGAGCATCCAGCATCTCAGTGACTTTCGTCGCTTCTGCCTCTGCTTCTACGGTTTCCACTTCGATGCCCATTTCCTCAGCAACCATTGTGGCTGTGGGGATATCGAGCAACTGGTTGATGTTGGCTGCAATGCCCTTGAAGAAGAGCATCCTGATGATCTCGGTTTCAGGAACCAACGTTGCTTCAGCCAACTCGTGAACCGTCAAGCTGTCGGTCAAGATCAGCTTCTCTGGACGCTCCTGCTTTTCTTCTTGGCGGCGATCGCGCCGATAATGCTTGGACGAAGAAGAAGATTTCTTGGGCTTTTGAGCTGGAGCCGCCACGGCAGCAGTCCGATTTTGGGCTGGACGACCTTTGGGTTTGGGAGGACGAGCCAGTGAAAGGCTGACCTGCACTGGAGAATCCTCATCTGTCGCTGCATCATCATCAACGAGATCTTCTTCCTCATCTTCGATGACGACGGGACGCCGCTTCGCTTTCGCACCGACCTTCGCTGCCTTCTGAGGAATCTCATCATCCTCTTCGTCATCCCAGGTTTTGGCGCGCTTCGGCGGACGAGGTGGCGTGGGGCGACGCAGTTCTAGCTCTTCAGGAGAGGCCACTCCGCCTTCCATCCCAACCCCGACCTTAGCCCGAGTTTCGGTCGAATCTTCCTCAGTCGCTGAGGGTGCAGAACTAGGACGAACGGGTTTCGGACGACGCAACTCCAGCACAGGCTTTGGCCTGGGCGTTGACGAGTCATCTCCCGATCCCGATCCCGCTCTAGAAGGAGCAGAAGGCCTCGAAACCGTCGTTGTTTCTTCTTGGGGCGATCGCGGCTCAGCTTTGTCTCTGGCCCGCTTCAGCGTCGGTCGATTGACAGGTCCCGCTGATGGGGCTGATGGCGCGGGTAAAGAGGGTGAGGTGGGTGCCGACGGTCTAGAGACTGTAGGTCGCGGTGGAGGTGCGATCAGCTGTGGGGAGTCTTCCTCTTCGTCTGGTGAAGACAATTCCACAGGTTGGGCCGGGGAGTTAGCAGGTTCGGGTGACCGTTCAACGACCTCCGGTTCAGCAACCTCCTGTTTAGAGTCAACCAGCTCTGGTTGCTGTGCTTCATTTACAACAGATTCGGTCTCTACATCCTGAGCTTCGTTTTCAGAAATGCGAGCCGGACGATTGGGCCCCGTCGGTCTTTGGGGTTGAGGAGTAGACCGAGGTGGCGGCGACTGCATCGCGGGCACGCTAGCAGATGCGGATGTAGATGCAGGTGCAGAAGCTTCCACGTCAGGACGCTTAGGAGGCTCAGAAATGGTAGGTCGGTGTCTGCGAATTTCCAAAATTTGCTGTTTCTTGACAGGAGGCTTAGGGCTAACCTGCTTAGACCGAGAGGCCTGGGTTGCCGAGGCGGCTGGCCTGCTAGGAGAGGAGTGGCTAGGCGTATATTTCTCAGCGGCAGTACGAATTTGCTCTGCTTCCGCTTCTGTGATGGTGCTGCTGTGGCTCTTGACAGCGATGTTTAACTGGTCACAGACTGCCAAGATGTCTCTATTGTCCAAATTTAATTCCCGTGATAACTCGTATATTCTGACTTTGGCGTTGTTCATCCACTCTCCCTCTTCGTTCGGACTGGTTGTTACATAGTGGGCCTGCTGCTTGTTGATGAAACGACGTTGAATCGACTTGACCCTAGAAGCCGTAGACTCATGCCATTATTATCTGATCTGCATGGATGGCCAATACGCCCCACAGATCCAAAGCTGCTCAGTGAGGTGAGCAACCCCTCTACAATCTTGCACAAAACTCACGAAAACTGAGAAAAGTTTTCAGACGGAGTCCTGCCTCAATCATTGTGGCACTGAATCTGGCTTCGTTGTAGATTTGCAATTCGATGAACCTAATTCGCTTCGTTGAACTGTAAGATTTTAATGCTTTGTCGGTGCTGCTTCCATCCTAAGGTTTATCTCTCAGTCTGGCCAGAGGGCCGTTCAGGCGCTGACGCCAACAACCGCCCAAACAGGGTTTGATAAATTTCTTCTGGAACAGGTGCTCGGAGCGATCGCCCCAATCGATTTTTTTTCTGAGCAGCCTGCAGACAGCTGACGGTTGGGCAGAGGTAAGCCGATCGGCCGGCCCCCTCCTCCAATTGTATCGTTCGAGACGGGTATACTCGCACGACTCGCCAAAAATCTGACTTTGGAGCCACTCGGTGGCAGCTAATGCAGCGGCGGTAGTTTGGCTCCATCATCCAATGTTAAATCTTAGACTGCAGCTTATTCTGGTCGTTGGATGGCAGGTTCTGCCTCATGATCAAGCTCAATATCAGGCTCAATATCAGACTCCTCATCAGGTTCGCTCAACTCAGCTTCTGCGGCTACCGGACTAGCAGTTGGCTCGGCTCCGTCTTCTGCGACTTCTTCTGCGGTTTCTCCTGCGGTTACAGTGAGCGGCTCTTCAGATGTCTCAGGCTCAAGCTCTTCTGATTCATAATCATCATCGTACTCATATTCGTACTCTTCTTCTTCAGCCGCTGCTGCTGTTTCTGCCAGCCGCTTTTGTTCTTCCAACGCTGCAATCTTACGATTCTCAGCATCATAGTCATATTTGGCAGAATCTTTGATGTCAATCTTCCAGCCGGTAAGACGAGCCGCGAGCCGCACATTCTGGCCCTCTTTTCCGATCGCCAAACTCAACTGATCTTCAGGGACTAGCACATGGGCCTGTCGCTCTTCTGGATTAACCAGACGCACCTCATCAACCCGGGCTGGGCTGAGGGCATTGGCAATGTAGGTGGCTGGGTCAGGCGACCAGCGAATTACATCGATTTTTTCGCCCCGCAGCTCATTGACAACAACCTGAATCCGCGAACCGCGAGCCCCAATGCAAGCCCCAACGGGATCGACATCTCGCTCTAGCGTGTCAACTGCGATTTTGGTGCGAGGGCCGACCGAACGAGAAGGCGGATTGGCTTCCCGCGCCACCGCCACAATCCGCACGACCTCATCTTCGATTTCAGGAACTTCGTTGGCGAATAGGTAGACCACCAAACCCGCATCTGCCCGAGATACCAAGAGTTGTGGGCCACGGTGGGAGCCTTCTGACACTCGCTTGAGGTAAACCCTAAACGTGGCGTTAGCTCGGTAGTTGTCGTTGGGCAACTGATCGCGCTTGAGCAGTTCGGCTTCCACTTCAGGCTGACCATAGCTGCTGCTAACGGCCATGATCACAGACTGTCGCTCAAACCGCAGTACTCTAGCCTGCAACACGGTGCTTTCTAAGTCTTGGAACTCTTCCTGCACAAGTTTGCGTTGCTGATCGCGCAGCTTTTGGGCCAGCACTTGCTTGGTTTGAATCGCTGCCATCCGACCAAATTCTCCCTGGTCGGGCGTGACATCTAGAATCACAGTGTCACCCAGTTGAGCTTCAGCAGCGACTTCCTGAACCTCCTGTAGCGAAATTTGGTGATCTGGAACCGCTACGGTTTCCACGATAGTTTTGGTGGCAAGGACGCGAAAGCCTTCTTCTTCTACGTCAAGCTCAACTTCAAAGTTGTTGAAGTACTCGTCGTCAAAGTTGGGGCTATCGGCACGATGGGTCCGACGATAGCGTTCGTATCCTTTGAGCAAGGCTTCCCGCAAGGCTGACTGCACCGCGTGCTTAGGTAAATTGCGCTCGCGGCTAATCCCTTCAATCATGTCCTGCAGTCCGGGTAAACTCACCATTGACATAAGACCAACCTCCGTAATCTCGTGAAATATAGGTTTTGAATTTAAGAGTTGAGTTTTGAGCTGAAGCGAGTGCCGAGATTAATTCGTGGGACTCTCAACCTTAAAGCTCGGACGTAAAGCTTGGGGCGATCGCCCTACTCCTCTGTCTCAACCAGCTGCACCTGGCTCACAAACTGACGAGGAATTTTGATAGTACGACCTTTCTTGTTTAAGTAAATATTTTCCTCATCTCGTCGGATCAGCTTTCCAGTCCAGATAGGACGCCCCTCAAACGGCTCGGTCGTTGTCACCGTCACTGGAAATCCCTTAAAGGAAATAAATTCTCGATCTGTGGTTAGATTTCGCGAAATACCAGGGCTAGAAATCTCTAACACATAGGCATCTGGAATCAAGTCGGCTGCATCCAGAGCTGCTTCTAGGGCTCGACTCATCCGCTCACAGTCATCTAACCCCGTGTCGGATTGGGGATTGTGAATATCAACGCGCAGCGCTGGCGGGTTTTGGTTGGTGTGAAATACGGCTCCAACCACCTTCAGCCCAAGGGTTTCGGCGACAGGACTGGCTAGATCGATGATTTGGGGAATTAGGGGATGAGCCATCTTCTCTGGAGATGCAAGGTCGGTAGACTTAGGGGATGTTGTGGGCAGCCATTCGCTAGGTTGGTTAGTTGGGCATTTAGGAGCCATCCCATGACAACTGTCAGGGTTTTCAACCAATAAAAAAAGCGGGCGTTGACCCACTTCCAGCGAAATGATGTCCTGGACAGAACAGAGTGCGGATCTCGCGCTCTGCCCCCCTAGTTTAACGTATTCAACAAGCTTCGCGGGATTCCCCCATCCTCGCTTGCAGGCTAACCTTGTAGGGGTTTTAAACTCCAAGCTCGAATCCACGCGGTTTCAGCGATTGAGTGCGAAAATCACCGATTCTGAAAGTGTTGTGGTACGGGGCTTCGCAGAAACCCCTACAGGATTAGGCTTGCAGGTGGGGAGGGATAGCGACGGCAGACGGAGGTACGGAGTCTGCCAATGGATCTACGCCACACATAGTTTGGTACTCCGCTTAATTAACTGAACTTTGCCGACTGAAAACTGACCCATCCGATGCCAGTTGTGGTTATACAGTGAAACCACGTTGTTGACCGCACTGTAGCCCCCAATCCAACCGCGATAGGCTCTACCTGCCTTCTGCGCTTGCACAAAGTCTCCAGACCTGAACCCGAAGGGTGTCACTGTTCCACCTTTGCGTTTTCTGATGCCACCTTTGCTGAAGTTCTCAAAGTGGAGTTGGCGACGGAACAGATTAGGACGGGCAATCACTCGGAATGGAGAAGGGGTTAATCGCACTGCACCTACCCAGGTAGCACCGTCTTCACCCAACTTGTGATACTTGTGGTATTCCACAAACTGACTGGCAGCCAAGGCAATTCCATCCACTGCATGAGTCTGGGGCGTCTGAGCCGACTTGTCAGCCTTCTGCTTTACTAATCTCAGGTGGTTGCGAATATTGGCAGTTTTCCAGCCCAACTGCGTAACGACTGGGGCAAGCTCTCCCAACCATCCCAACATCACTTTTTGACCCACCATCACTGGGCTAAAGGCTTTATCACCTCTCGCTTCGATGTACTCGTAGACAATCGTGGAAACTGGAAATAGCCGCATCAGTTCACGGGTGATCCGCAGCTCAAATTCACGGTTTGCTCGGATTGATGGCACCAACTTCTTCTGCCTGCGATTTGAGAACCTTTTTTGGCGGTGGGCGCGAAGATGGAACGCAACCTTTCGATTGATGCGTCTCCCTCGTCTCGCTCGTCTGATAATGCGCCTTCCGGTCATCTTTTTAGTGATGTGAGGAAAGGGCAGAATCAGATGTGCTGTGAATAGAGTGAATCGACTTGATTGCACAGCAATGCCTGAGAACTTCTTGCCAGGGTCGATGCCCATCACAACAGGTTGAGTGTTGTGGCTGGATGGCTCTTGCAATAACTGAACCTGTTTGATGTTGAGGTCATTGCTAACCCATTGAGCTTTACCCTGCTCTACCCAGGCTTGCGCCCGTCGATACAAGGTCGGCATCAAGGGGTTGCCTTCTGGCGATAAAACTGGAATGCGGGCTTGTTTGTGCATTGGAGATAATCCAAAAAACAACTGGTTCCTTCGACCACCATCTCGATAGATGTCCTTTCTGCAAGCACCCTCAGCCAGAGGGTTTGGAGATAGTCCGAGTTAGGAAAACGCTCGGAAGTCCGTGCTATCGAGTTGGCTCATCGGTCTAGTCAGGAGTTACCCGTGAAACCTGGCTGTCTCACGCCCCTACCTCGCCTAAGCAGGTGGGGGTTCTTGACATCACAGTCGTGAGTTGGTTAGCTGGCTTGGATGATTTCGTAAATTTTTAGGGTTTCTTCCCGCAGCTTTTCGACATCCTCTGCCGCTAGTCGCCTGACGTAGTTAATCTTGACCTCATCTAGCCAAACGGTCATTAGCTTTTCAATCTCTTCTACCGCATGACCTTTTTGGATCTCGCTTCGAAATGTAGCGATTAGGTGTTGCAAGAGGTGCTGGGTGAGTTCGGCTCCTTTTTGATCTTCTAGGGAACTGGTCAGCGTGCCGTAAATCGTGCGATAGACCTCTGTCACTACCTGCTGAGTGAGCTGGTTTGGTAAATCTCCCAGTCCTGGCACTCGTTGAAACTGCGTGTAGACAGTAGACTTTTGCAGCGCTGTGTGGACATTGTGCTGGAGCAACGCTTCTATATCGGGGCGGACTTCTGGCAAAACTTGATAGATCAGCGTTGAGATCAGCCGTTCTGAAATGACCTTGATTTCATCGACATCATTGAGATCGATGTAGCGAGGTCCAGTTTGGGGACGGACTAGCCAGCGGGTAATTTCGCCTTGGCGGATCAGGTTTTGGACCTGATCAATCAGACGGATCACGACAATTTCGGTCAGCTCTACCGCCGAGCTGGCTACGATGCCGCGAATGATCCGATTTCGTAGCGGTTCCAGATCCATGAGGTTGGACTGGTTGATGCGAATGACGACTGGGATCACCCGTAGCCATTGCCAAAAAGGCACTAATAACAGCAGGTCGTACCACCGCCATAGCATCGTGTCGAGCCAGCGGGTGCCTCGGTAGCGACGGTGCAGATACCAAGTTCGAGCTAAAAATTCGGCACCAAATAGGACTATAAACCAGAGGTCAATCCGCCAGAACTCATCTAGGGGGCGTCCGTCAAATCCAATCTGACGAAAGTAGTTGGTTTCGATTAGCGGTCGGATTTGCTGATTAAAGAAAGCAATCTCTTGGGTATAGCCTTGTCCGAGCAGATAGTTTTGGCTCCAAAACACGGTGAATGCCTGTTTGGAGGATTCAAAATCCTGTCCAGTTACATCACTTACGCGATTTCGAATTCGATCTTTAATCCGTTCGAGCGTGCCTGATTTGTTTGCGACGGCGAATGGATCTTCGTCAATGATGGCTTCACTGCGGACTTGTAGTTCGGTCAGGATTTCCTGAGTCTGAGGAGAGGTTAATCCCTCGGCGGCCACCTGGTTTTGAAAATCAGCCACGGTCGCGAGATAGGCTTCTGTGACGCGATGTGGCTCAATTCCTTTGAACTGCGCGCCATACCACCAGGTAAAGTCCGGAAACTGCCTCAAATAAAAGTTTCGAAAGGGAATGTAGCTATAGTCGAAAGCAACAAGCCCTAGGTTGAGGAGGGCGATCGCCGCCATCACTTTGTCAAAAAATAAGGCTCGTCTGCGGAGAGGGTTGGGAGGTCGGGACGTGGAAAGTCGGAGGGCTGCCATGATTGAAGGAGGAGGAGTAATGCCTGAAAATCGGCAAGATGATTAAAATGAAAAAGTTAACACTGCTTCACATAGATTTTAAGCATTCACAGTTTTACTCTTTTTGATTTATGCAGACAGCGATCGCCCCAGAGCGGGCCTATTGGGACTGGCGAGGGCAGTCTATTCACTACGTTAAAGCAGGCGAGCGTTCTTCTCAGCGGCCTCCCTTAGTTCTGATCCACGGATTTGGTGCCTCCACCGACCATTGGCAAAAAAATATTGCCGGGTTGAGTCACGAGTTTGAAGTTTGGGCCATTGATCTTTTAGGTTTTGGCCGCTCTGCGAAGCCTGATTGGCAGTATAGCGGGGATTTGTGGCGCGATCAGCTGCATGAGTTTATTACTGAAGTCATTGGTCAACCTGCCGTGTTGGCTGGCAACTCGTTGGGTGGCTATGCATCTCTGTGTGTGGGAGCGCAGCGGCCAGAGTCAGCAGCGGGTGTCGTTTTGCTTAACAGTGCTGGCCCCTTTACTGACATGCAGATGACTTCTAAGCCAGACCCGATTCGACAGGTGTTTGGTACGATGGCGCGATCGCTATTACTCCAGCCATTGCCCAGCTTTTTGTTGTTTCAGTATGTGCGGCAACGATCGGTGATTCGCAAGACGCTGGAGCAGGTCTATCTCGACAAAAGCGCGATTACTGATCAGCTGGTTGAAGATATCTATCGGCCTTCTTGTGATCCGGGGGCGGGCAAAGTGTTTGCGTCGGTGTTTAAGTCTCCTCGGGGCGAGACGATTGATGTGCTGCTCAGCCAGCTGGAGCGACCGTTGATGCTGCTGTGGGGAGAGGGCGATCCGTGGATGAATGCGCGATCGCGCGGAGCCAAGTTTCGACAGCATTACCCAACCCTGAGTGAACACTATCTGCAGGCGGGTCACTGTCCGCACCATGAGGTTCCTGAGCAGGTGAATGCTTTGATCCGAGACTGGGTTCTAAACTTGGATTCGAATCAGGCTAGCTCGGTATAAAGCCTAACCTGTGCTTTTGGTGGTTACGCAAACTGAAACCAGAGCGAATCTCGGCGCTGGCGTGGTCATACTAACAAGCATCCTCCCCTGAGTTGTGAGTTATGAAGACTTCACCTTGTTTGCGCGTGAAATCTGCTCTGGTTTCGAGTGTTGTAGCAGGCAGCATGGTGTTTACTAGCTGTGCCGCCATCCAGCCGACGATGTCGGAATCGCCTGCCTCTAGTGATGCGGTGGGTGGTTTTACTGGAAAAGCCCGCAACGAAGCTATGCCAATGGATGCGCCTGCACCTGCGCCTGGAATGGCTTCGCCAGAGATGCCAGAGATGCAGCCGCAGATGGTGAAGACTGCTGATTTGGCGCTGGTTGTAGACTCGGTGAAGGAAACCATTGATGCTGCAACGGCGATCGCCCAACAACAGCAAGGCGACGTGCTAAACCTGCAAAACCAGATTCCGCAAGGTGAAGTCAGTCGGCACACGGCCATGTTGCAGATGCGCGTGCCGCAACAAAGGCTTCAGGATACGCTCGACGCACTCTCAGATCTAGGCACTGTTCAGCGCCAGTCCATCACCGCTGAAGATGTTTCTAATCAGCTGGTTGATCAGGAAGCACGGCTGCGAAACCTGCGGAAATCGGAAGAAATGTTGCTGGAAATCATGGAGCGCTCTGGCGAAGTGGCTCAGGTGCTGCAGGTCGCCCAAGAAGTTAGCAACGTTCGCAACTCCATCGAACAGATTGACGCTCAACTCAGCAGCCTGCGTAATCGGGTGGCCTATTCGGTCGTGACGATGAATTTGGAGGAGGCGATCGCCTCTATTCCACCGCAGCGGTCGGCCCAGAACCAGCTTCAGCAAACCTGGCAGCAGTCTACTCGCTCACTCAGCAAATTTAGCGTTGATCTATTGCAACTCGGCATTTGGCTGCTCGTTTATAGCCCGTACCTGCTGCTGGTCGTGGGCGGCAGCATCTATGGCTATCAGCGGATGAGACGCAGGCGATCGGTAGTGATTGAAACAGCAGAAGATTAGATCAACGAATACAAAGTATAGTGAGGCTGGCTTGAATCGGGAGAAAGCCCGTGGAACTTTGCTTTAATCAAGCGCTCAAGGAGTGGTCTGTGGCGGTTTCTGCTCTGACGCAGGGCGATACCATTTTACTGTTGCGGAAGGGCGGCATTCGAGAGCACCAGCGGACCTTCCAGGTCGAGCAAGACCGGGTTTGGCTCTATCCCACCTACGAGCATCAGAAACCGCACTTGCTCAAAGCTCCCTACGCCGAACAGGTTGAGCCAGTGTCATCGGGTTGGCATCCTGAAACGGTAGCGATCGCCGCCTGGGCCGAAATCACCCATATTTTTCAGGTGACGGAAGAGCCGACCGTTACGGCGCTACTTCCCTTTCACATCTGGAATGAGCAATTTGTGACAGAGCGGCTCAAGTGGAAGCCCAGTCAACCGCTCTATGTGCTGTTGTTGCGGGTTCACCAACTAGCAAACCCACGCCACATTTCCTATCGTGCCGAATATGGCGGCTGTCGCTCCTGGATTGATCTACATGAACCGATTTCAATCCAGGACACAACCCCCGTCTTGTCAGAAACTACCTACCATCAGCAAGTAGAGGCGATTCAGCAGATTTTGGAGTCGCCCCTGCTGAACACGCCTGCTTAATGCGCCTGCTAAACACGGCTGTTTGATTTTCCCGTTTAATTCTCCCGCTTGACGATCACAATTTCCATGTCAGGGACGGAAGCTGAGGATTCGACGGGTTGTAGGCCTTCCTCTGTGGGGAGAAACTCAGCCAGATCGGGCAACTTGGCTGACGGAGACTTCCCTACCAACTCTGGCGGCTGTACTTTGGTGGAGGCAAGACCTGCGATCGCCACATTTCCTACCTTTTGAGTCAGGGCCAGGGCAGGTAGGGGCGATTCTAGTGCTACCCAAGCGACTTCCGCAAAGTCTGGATCAGACATCCACGGCTGCAAATCTTTGGTCAGCGTCGGCAAGCGCCAGTTTAACAGGGCCATTAGCGGTTCTGGAATGGTTAGCGGAATGAGCGATCGCCCCCGCCCCAAACCACCCTTCACGGGGTTAAACTGCCCCGACATCAAGCCTGAGCCGTTCCATCCTGACAGTGAATATCGCTGTCGCTGAAACTGAGCAGGACTGAGACTAAATCCACCAAAGCGATAGAGATCAAGGCTGGCCAGTCTGCTTGTTCCGGGTTCCGGCGTCGGTGGCTGAGCCAGCGGGCCAAAGCTCACATTTGGCGGTGGTGGTAGCTTGTCAAAGTCTGGATTCCAGGCGATTTGGCCTGCCTGCGCCAGCTGAGACGTCGCATCCATCGCAATCCAGCCTTCTGCCGTTTGTTGGCGAAACTCAAAGTGGAGGTGTGGCCCCGTGGAGTTTCCGGTGCTGCCAACTCGACCAATCACACTGCCTTGCTCGACCCATTCACCGGGCTGCACAAAGATTTGCGAAAGGTGGGCATAGAGCGTTTCTTGACTGCCGTTGTTGTGTTGCAGCGTCACAGTTAGGCCATACCCGCCCAGAGAGCCTGCCACGCCTACTCGTCCCGAATAAGCCGCGACCACTGGGGTTCCTGTCGGTGCGCCGAAGTCGGTGCCGTAGTGAAAACGGCGATCGCCCGTAATCGGATGAACACGCCAGCCAAACCCAGAGGTGATCGGTGCAGGCGTTATCAAGGGATACATCAGCCGAATATCGCCATTTCCCAAGCGTCCGGTGGGGCGAATGGGGCTGTAGAATGCCTGAGGATTGGCCGCAGCAATCTGAGATTCAGCACTCGGTGACGCCGCAAAACGAGCAGAAGGCCCCACAGAAAACCCTGCAGAAGACCCCGCAGGGACAACCGCCTGTTTGCCTTCTACAGCGGTAGGGCAGGAAATAATGGGCTGAACGACGGTTGTACCCGTGGGAGCACAGATCGAGGCTAGCGCTTCTAAATTAATGGTTGCCCCTGCAATGTCTGAGGAACCCCCTTGGGCGATCGCTGTAATCTGAGCCAGCAGCTCGGTTTGGATGTCGGGTGACAAGATCGGATGTTGAGCGGTTTGCCGCGCCTGTTCAAACTGTCCGGCTTGGGCATAGGCGATCGCCGCCGCAATCAAGTTTTCACGCAGTTGGGCCTCTCGCATCGGGCGATCGCGCTCGACCAATGCCGCCAAGCGTTCTGCCAGCACCTGCTTTGGATCGGGCTGGGCACTAGCATTGCCAGACTCAGAGGCTTCTGTAGCGGCTGCTTCTGTAGCCGCTTCTGTCTCAACAGGGCGAGGCCTTTGCTCCGCCGTAGACCCTTGTTCTTCAGCAGGTACAACAGGTACAACCACCGCGTTAGAGGGTGTTGGAGCCCTATTCACTGTTTCAGGCACTGCTTCAGGAGATGGCTCAGCTACCGGGGAAGGGCTAGGTTGAGCCGCAGATTGGGGAGGCTCCGCTGGAGAAACTGGCACCACCAACGGGACAGGTTCGGCCATCTCTGGCGGAATCACAACCGGAGCGGCAACCGAAACACCAGCATTGGCCAGCAAATGAATACCCGGCGGTGTTGAAGGAATCGTTGTCAGCAGGGGGGGAATCTGCTGCGCCAGCAAGGATGAAATAATTTCTAGCATGAGCAACCAAACATGAGCCAGCCGAATACTTCTTCCTGGTGATACAGGATTTTTTCCAAATTGTCAGGACAAATTGCACTTTGGCTAGTGTATGGCAGGACGCTCCTACTTGAAATATCTCTACCCGTATCTTTAAAACTGCTTTATCTGGCTGTTCAAAACGACGGAAATCTGGCGAATTTGGGAACTAGAGGCCCTCAATCTCAGTCATTTTCTACTACCAGCATTCAGCCTCAGGGGGAATCGTGCTCATGTTGATTTCCGATCGCTGGCAGTCCAAAACTGCCTTTCTCATGGCCTTTGGCATTACGGCAACCGCCATTGCTCCTGCCCTCCTAGCCACGCCTGCTGCGGCAACATCTCCTGCTGCAACAACATCCCAGCCTTTTCTGATTGGACAACTATTTCCCGACTCAACTCAGGTCGTTGGCGTACCCGCCGGGACCATCATTCCGGTGAGGTATGACGAAGCTGAGCGCATTATTGTCATGCCGGACGAAACCGCAGAGGTCACGCTTATCGTCGCTGCCGATATTCGCTCTGCTGCCGGAACGGTCTTGATTCCAGTGGGTAGCCGAATTGAGGGACAACTCCAGCCTTTAGATGGCGGAACTCGCTTTGTGGCCCAGGAAGTTGTTTTCCCTGTCAGTGAGCGGCGCGTAGCGATCGATGCTACTTCTCAGCTGATTACGGAAACCGAAACGATTAGCCGTCGCAGCAATCCTGACCTTTTGCGAGGAGCGGCGATCGGGGCTGCTGCTGGTGCAGTGTTGGGTGAGCTGTTTGGCAACATTGGGGTTGTGGATGTGGTGTTGGGCGCAGGCTTGGGCGTTGCCGCAGAATATTTGCTGCGCGGACGACAAGAAGTTGAAGTCGTCGTCGTCAATCCTGAAACCGATTTAGATATTACGCTACGTTCCAATTTCCGTTTGAACTAGCTATTTGAACTGGCTAATTGAACTAGCTTGCCAAGTTGCAGAGAGACTCGGCGATCGCTTCTGGCCTAGAGGAGCGATCGCTTTTCTGTTGCAGATTGGTGAATCTTTAGCCCACGGCTGTAATTCGTTAAAGGCTTGTTTGACCACAAAATCACTGAAGAATGGCATCTAGCAAAGGCTCTGCACCAAAGCGAATAGAGTCTGTACAGGGCAAACCCGTCTCTTGCTGAACCTGGGCGATCGCGGCTTTGGCTTCATCTTCAGGGAGATAGAAAGTGTTGAGGGCGATCGCCGCCACCTTAACCCGATCAAACGTGCCACCCGCAGCGGCAACCGTTTCGTAGACCTGAATGGCTTGGGTAAGAGGTGGAATCGCGAAGTCGGTGAAGTTGTGGATGTGGGTTTGTCCGGCCCGGTGGACGAGAATTAGGTGGGTGGGTTGGCTACCGCGAATCAAAGGGAGCGTTGCCGTAGAGGCTGGGTTCATCAGAGAACCCTGACCTTCGATGTGAAGAATGTCGTAATCAGGGCCATATTTCATGACGATGCCTTGCACTGCGCCGGAGGCAAAATCAATTCGCACCGCATCGAGCGGAATGCCATCGTGACCCAGCATGAGTCCAGTTTGCCCTGTCGCCAGAAACCGAGATTTGAGGCCGCGTTGTTGTGAGGCTTTGTGGAGTTCTAGGCTGGTAGACATTTTGCCGACGCTCATATCGGTGCCGACGGTGAGCACTCGCAGACAGGAGAGCGATCGCGCCTGTCCACTTCCCACTGTGAGACCGCTTGGTTCTCGTCGCACATCCCAAATCCACTGTTCCCCTTTCAGTAAAGCATTCAGCTCAGGATCGCTCGACATAGGGGTATGCAGTCCGTTCACCACCGATAACCCTGCTGCAACTGCTTGCTTTACCTCCTGCCACCAGGGAGAGGGCAAGGCTCCCCCCGAAGGTGCAATTCCAATTGTAAGAACGTCAGGATTGTAGGCCAATGCAGCTTCGACTGAGGCCACAACGGGGATTGACCGTTGAATCCCGGTCAGCTCCGCCAACGACTTTTCTGCCGATGTTTCATCAATGACAACAACAATGGGAATTTCGCTGTAGCGCAGCAGGGAAATTCCAGTTTTGCCCTTAGCGCCTTGCAAGCCCTCATGCATCAGCAACGCAACTCGATTATTTGTAGTCAGACGCACGGTGTACCCCCAGTCCAGGTAAATCGTTGGGTCGCAAACATCCAGATTCCAAGTTGGCTCCGATGAAAGGATCGTCCTTCAGATTGAGGTGGCTGTCCAAATCCAGGTGATCGGCGAAGGGAGCCAGATGGGAGGCGGCGGTGTTGGCGATCGCACTGTCAGAATAGCAGCCAAACATGATTTGCAGACCGCAAGCCTTAGCCATATGCACCATTCGCAGCGCTTCAGAAAGGCCACCCGCTTTCATCAGCTTGATGTTGATACCATGCACCTTATCTGCCAAAAACAGAATATCTTGACTGGTACAGCAACTCTCATCCACAAAGATCGGCAGCGGCGACTCTCGATACAACACCGACAAATCTTTCTCCTGCCCCCGTACCAATGGCTGCTCAATATAAGTCACACCCCGATCGGCTAGCCAATGACTCATCGACAGGGCATCCTCTAGACTCCATCCCCCATTCGCATCCACACTCAACTTAGCGCCTTGAGGGACTTCCTCTAGCACCGCCAAAAGCATGGCTCGGTCTGCCTCAACCCCCGCCGGACTGCCTAGTTTCACCTTAACGGCTCGGAACGGAGCACGCTGTAGCCAGTGACGCATTCGCGCCCGCGCTGCATCGGGAGAGCTAATGCCAATCGTGGCTGAAGTTGGCACAATGCGATCGCGATTTAGCCCCCAAAGCCTCCACAGCGGCAACCCCACCCGCTTGCCCATCCAATCATGCAACGCCAAATCAATTGCCGTGCGTGCCGCCGACAGCACTTGTTTCTCTGCCAAAATTCGCTCAATTTCTTGCCGATCAAACGGTGTTAGCGGTTCCAACGCCGGAGCAATTTGCTCAAGCGCAGAGACAATGTCCGCTGTTGTCTGCGAGGCATCTCCCAACGAAAACGGCGACCCTTCCCCCCACCCTTCGATGTAATCATGTTCTAGCCGCAACCATACATTGGTTGATTGAGCGCTCGTAGCCCGACTGATGGTCAGCGCAAATTGTTTGTGGACCGTGAAGGATTGAATCGTAAATTTCATAGGGGAACGGGGAGCGAAGAAGGTTGGGGTGGCGTAGCGATCAGTGACATATACCGCAAGCCTGCAAGTCAGAAAACCTACAAGTCAGACATCACGCGAGATGAAGCTGAGGGGTTCTTCCCAAAGACTGAAAAAACCTATGTCTTTTAGTGGGAAAAAAGGAGCCATAGATTCTTTAAGTTGAACATAAATAGTTGTGATTGGAGAGCAGACGAACAGATATTGTCTGAATAGTTTTAATGAGAGCTTTATTTACCAATGTTTTGAGAAGTGTTCTGGGAAGTGTTTTGGGATCGGCTCTAATCGGCCTATCGCTCTCTCAAACGGCTCAAGCCCAGCCTGAAGGGTTCTGTGACGATCCAGGTGTTATTCCAGCCGCAGATACGACCCGCGATTTAGAGCTGGAACAGTTTGGCCTTGACTTAACCATTCCGGAAAACTATCGTGCCATTCTTCGTAACGATGGATCTGTAGAAATCGTCGATCCGGGAACCTATGAGTTAATTGTTTGCATAGCTCAGGGGGGAGATGCACTAGGACGAGGCTATGCTGCAACCACTGTCGATCAGTTAGAGGCCCCAGCAGATCTAGATCTACAGCAGTTTGTGGAAGAACAGACACGCCTGCAAGGCGAAATATCGCCCCATCCTTTCAATGGTGAGCAGGGATATTTGGTTGAATCGCGCAGCGACTATGGAGCTGAATTTTGGGTCGAGTTGGAAGAGGTTCCGGGTGTGGTAAAAATTGCCCGCAGTTGCGACTGTCCTGGAATGCGCGATAATTTAATCACGCTACTCGAACGATCCAATCCCCTGTGATTTTTCTGTTGCTCGCTGACCAGCAGTTGGGGGTGGCGATCGCCTCTCGTTCAAGTCCACAGCAAGCCCATAGGTGGAGCCTCCTACGCCTCGCTAGAACTGGTTTCCTGAGTTTTCTTGGTCTTAGAATCAAGACAGACCTCGTTCACCTGCCTAAAAATCTCTCATGACTGCACAGGTTACTGCACAGGTTATAGATGTGACTCAAACCATGCCCACGATCATCAAGCTCCGTCCCGTTTTGGAAATGAGCGATGATCAGTTTTTTGCGTTCTGTCAAGTCAATTCAGAGCTGCGGTTTGAACGGACTGAAAACGGGGAGCTAGTTGTTTTGTCGCCAACAGGGTCAGAATCGGGAGAGCGCAACTTTAAACTAGCGGTGCAGTTGGGGATTTGGATTCAGCAAAATGGTACAGGAGTTGGATTTGACTCTAGTACGGGGTTTGCCCTACCCAATGGAGCGGTGCGATCGCCCGATTTAGCCTGGATTGAGATATCTCGCTGGGAAGCCATTCCCCCAGAGCAACGCAAAAAGTTTGCCCCCATCTGCCCCGATTTTGTTATAGAGCTACGCTCTGAAACGGATGACCTGCCCATGCTGCAAACCAAAATGCAGGAATACATCACCAGTGGGGCAAAGCTCGGCTGGTTGATCGATCCAGTCGAAAAGCAGGTCTACATCTATCAATCGAATGCCCCGATGCAACAGTTCAACAACCCCACTACAATCAGCGGCGATCGCATCCTTCCCGGCTTTGTGCTGGACTTGAGCAAAATCTGGTAAAACCGTTGCTTGACAGGGCTGATTTTGGCACTATCCGCAGAATCCTCAGACCCTAGGCGGCAAAATCCCACATGACTGGATTTCCATCTAAGTGGTCGGTGACACTGCAACCGATGGCGTCAATTGCGGCCAGATCGTCATTGGTCAGTATTACCTCTGCGGCGTGAGCATTTTGTACCGCCTGTTCCTGATTTCTAGCTCCTACGATCGCGCAGACTTTGGGTTGGGCAATCAGCCAGGCGATCGCCAATTGAGCCAAACTGCACTGGTGCCGCTCTGCGATCGGACGCAATTTATCGAGAGCTTGCTGGGCCCGCTCATAGTTTTCGCCCTGAAACAGCTTATTTTTAGCTCGAATATCCCCCTCTTTAAACTGGTGGCCTCGGCCAAACTTACCCGTTAGCAACCCTTGAGCTAGCGGCGAATAGGCCAAAATCGTAATGTCATTTTTGACGCAATAAGGCATCAATTCTTTCTCAGCCTGACGCCAAAACAGCGAATAGGGAGGCTGCAAGCTGTCGATTTGTCCATACTGAGACGCTTCTGCTAGCTGCTCGCGCGAAAAATTTGACACCCCAATTGCCCGAATCTTGCCCTGCTGCTTGAGATCAGTCATCGCCCGCATGGTTTCCTCAATGGGCACAATTTCGCTGTTGAAAGCTCCAGTTGGCCAATGGATTTGATAGAGGTCGATGTAATCTGTCTGGAGCCGCTTGAGCGAGCCCTCACAGGCGTCAATTACTTGCTGGTATTTGAAGTGGTTGGGGAAAACCTTGGTGGCATAAATGACGCGATCGCGCACCTCATGCAGCGCCTGACCGACAATTTCCTCAGAGTAGCCGTCTCCATAAATTTCGGCAGTGTCAAAGGTTGTAATTCCAGCATCAAAAGCAGCTCTCAACGCCTGTGTGACTTCCTGATCCTCAATATCTACCCAGCCCTTCTTTCCAGCCTGCCATGTCCCCATCAAGATCGGGGTAATTTGGATTCCTGACTTGCCCAAAGCTCGTGACATATTGACCTCCTTTCAGTGTTGATGATCCATGCTCAGGCGTTTTCGTTGTACGAGCCTATGCCTCTAGAAAGATTCCTAGAGTAGCCCTTTAACTTTAACTAGAGGATTAAAGACAGGGAGGAAAAAGCTGCGAGTAGCAGATATAAGCCGCTAGTTCTCTAGAGTGGACTGGAGTAGGCCGCAAGTAGGCTACAGCTCTATCTAGCTCGCTCAATCTTCCTCCTAGTTTAGCGATCGCGGTCCAACGATTTCATTCCAACGATTTCATTCCAACGATTTCGTCATCTACCCGACTTGCTATTGCAAAATGCTGTCGTTCCAGGAGAGCGCATGAAACGCGTATTATTCCCCCTCGGTTGCCTATGTTCCCTCGGAATCACTAGTGTTGCCGTTGCCCAAGCCCCTCTACCAGAAGCCGATTTTCTGATATCAGAAGCTGATTCACTCACCGCAGACTCTTTACTAGAGACTGAGCTAGAGACGGGCCTACTAGAGACTGAATTAGATGCCGGGTTGCCTATCGCAGAGCCTACGGTGAATCTAGCCGCAGATCTAGAGGATCCGACGTCTGACACAACGTTTGGTGCGACATTGGACGCGACGTTTGACGACTCGCTGCAAGTGACGAGTGTGACACAGCTAGAAGAGGTTCAGCCAGACGCGTTAGCTCCGCTAGCAGACGATGTGCTGAGCGATGCGATGGCGCAAGTCACTAGCGTAACGCAGCTTTCAGACGTTCAACCTACCGACTGGGCATTCCAAGCCGTGCAGTCTTTGGTCGAACGCTATGGCTGTATTGCTGGCTATCCCGATGGAACGTTTCGCGGCAATCGGGCTTTAACTCGCTATGAATTTGCTGCTGGCTTGAATGCCTGCCTCGATCGCATTAATGAACTGATTGCGGCTCAGTTGGTTGGTGCTGCTACTCAGGACGACTTGGCTACGATCGAACGGCTCCAGCAAGAATTTGCGGCAGAACTGGCCACCCTCAGAGGTCGGGTCGATGCGTTGGATGCCCGAACATCTGAGCTAGAGGCCAATCAGTTTTCGCTGACCACCCGGCTCAACGGTGAAGCCATCATTGGTGTCAGTACGGCCTTTGGTGAGATTGGTGAGATCGATACGGAAGTTAGCACCGTTCTCCAAAACCGAGTACGGCTCAATTTTGACAGCAGCTTTACTGGACTGGATCGCTTGCGGACTCGCTTTGAGTCGGGCAATGCTATTCCTCTTATACTCCAGCGCCCCCCCGGCGAAAGAGCTTTGTTTATCAATGGCTTAACGCAGGTTGACACTCAGGAAGGGCGTTTTACCTATGATGGCGATATCGATAACAATATAGATTTGGGGCTTCTATCCTATAGTTTCCCAATTGGCAGCCGCACCACAGCGACCCTTTTTGCGACAGGTGGACAACACCATCACTATGCCGATACAGTCAATCCATTGCTAGAAGGGTTTGGCGGTGGACAAAATGCGATTTCTCGCTTTAGTGAGCGCAATCCTATTTATCGAATTGGTGGTACAGCCGGTGGGGCTGGGGCTTCGTTATCGTTTCAGCCTGCCGATATTCTCCGCTTTGATCTGGGTTACTTAAGTGTGACTGCCCCCGATCCTAGCCCTGGAGCCGGACTGTTTGACGGCAATTATTCTTTCTTAGGACAAATGGTGGTGGGCGATCGCTTTCGCATCGGTCTCACCTATGTCCATGCTTACGAAAACCGCCCCGATACTCTTCAGGCTAACCGCATTAGCTTTGGAGGCACTGGAACAGCACAGGCTAATTTGAATCCTGTTGCTCTGGTAGGAGCCACTGGCATCCTCACACCAGAGACCTTTTTCCGGCCTGTTGTCAGCAACTCCTACGGCGTAGAGGTTTCGCTGGGGATTACGCCGCAGTTCACAATCAATGGCTGGGCTGGCAAGACGAGTGCTCGCTTGATTGAGTTGGGAGATGCGGACATTTGGAATTTTGCGGTTGGGCTAGCCTTAGCTGATTTGGGAAGGGAAGGCTCACTGGCTGGACTCACCTTTGGTGCGGCTCCAACCTTGCGATCGCTCGATGTCCCCGGTGGAGCCCCCTTCCTAGAGCGAGATTTTGCCTATCAGCTAGAAGGGTTTTACCGCCTACAGCTCAATGACAATATCTCGGTGACTCCCGGTGTGATCTGGGTCTTTTCTCCCAACCAAAACGCCAATAACGATGATGTGGTAGTCGGCACAATTCGCACGACGTTTCGGTTTTAACGGCTGACTTCCTCTCGGTGTGGGTTCGTCCCGTGGAGACGTGATTAGCCACGTCTCCACGTTGCCTTTTTAGGGTGTTACGTTTCTACGATGTTGCGTTTCTAAGATTGCGCTGTGTCTTTCTTAGATTTCTTCTTCAAGCTCGTGAGGCCAAGGGTACCTGCAACAGCACCAATCCCTAGCAGCAGAGAAGGCTCAGGAACGGTAGCGGGGTCTTCATCCGCTTCTTGAGTGACCTGGAAGCTCAACACAGGTTCATCCAAGTCAGGGAAAGGCAGCGCCACCCGATCATCACCATTAATTTCAATGATGTCCTGACCTGACACCACTAACTCGATAGGGGTGAATTCGCCGTTCTCGTCAAAGACTCGAATGGCGCGTTCATCAGCATTGGCGATCGCCCGCCGAGTCCGACGCACCTGATCGCCCTCCATCTCCACAACAGGTGCGATATAGGACAGAAACAGATCTACCGCTTCTTCTTCGGGCACTTCAATGATCCGACTCATCTGCTCCTGGGGGGGAATGACCGTTGGAGTGGGAGGCTCACCCGGTGGTGGGAAGGTATCTGCGCTCTCCACTTCTTGACGGAATTGCTCGTTGAGAGGGGCCTGATCGCCGTTGACAAGAAATTCCTCAATGGAGGGCTGAACCGGATCACCCACATTGAACAAGTCAAAGTCGCCTCGATGAAAACCAACCCAGGGACTGGCAAATTCCATGCCACCCATTGCAGCAGAATTTGTCATGTTTAAGTTAAGCCGCATTGCTGCTGCGGGAGGGGCGATCGCAAAGACACTCCCTAGTAGCAGTAAAGAAGTTTTCCAATTAAAGAGTGAACTAAATGAATTATTCATGATTAAAATCCAGAGAAAATAAGGCGTATAAAAGCCGTCGTTACTATTAAGCTTAATCAGAAATAATTCTGAGTCAAGGGATGTAAAAATGCTTAAACTTCAGTGAAAGTCCTTATACAGCAAGGGTTCTACGATTGTTTTCTAAATACTTTGGTCAGAGTTTTATTAAATCTCCACCCTCTGACCGATCTTTTTAACTCCGCAAATTCGACCCGTTTGATAGATGAAATTTAAAGTGTCATGAAATAATAATTGCAAAGCTGTTGATTTGCGATTTTTAACTTCTTTTACTTCTTCAACCTGCTGAGAGGGTTAACAGAATGTGACGAAATATAGCTCACGTCACTCTAATTTTTCTTCAAAGAATAGTGGAGCGAGAGTCTTATTAAGAGCAGCTTTAGGGGCCTGAAGTTGGCTTGCAGCAAGAATTCTGGTAAAAACTACCGCAAGTCTAGAATGGAGATATTATTACTCTTGGCTGAGCAGAGAATAGGTGGGGCTTCCCATGCGATCGCTAGTAGCGCTCTAGCAATAAGTTCACTTCGTCGGGCAATTCCAGATCTTTTAGCGCTTCCCACTCTGCGCGACGGACTGCCAAATAGGCCTGTGCCAGTTCGGGACCTAACGCGGTGAGTAAGGTGTCGTTTTTGCTCAGGTAGGCGATCGCCTGATCTAGCCGCTCGGGCAGTCGATCGACGCCCAAGTGCTGTCGTTCTGTGACTGGAAGGTAGCCTGGATCAATTTGAATCGGTTCTCCAGGGCTCAGCTCTCGATCGATGCCATCCAGTCCTGCTGCAATCACCGCTCCCAATGCCAAGTAGGGATTGGCTGTCGCATCTACGGTTTTTAGCTCTAGACGAGACGGGGTTGTGCCGCCAGGGCCACTGGGAACCCGCACCGCCGCCTCCCGATTGTCTACTCCCCAACATCGGAACGCTCCGCTCCAGAAGTGGGGTTGTAGACGACGGTAGGAATTGGAAGTGGGTGTGGTAATCGCCATGAGAGCGGGCAAGTGATGCAGAATTCCGGCCATAAAAGCGCGGGCGATCGCCGACAACCCTCCCGTCCTATCTGGAGCAGATCCATCTGGATCGGACTCATCCGGATCAGGCCCATCTGGATTAGGAAACAAGTTTTGGCCATTTTGCCAAAGGCTAAGGTGCAGATGGCAACCGCTCCCAGCTTTCTCAGCAAAGATTTTAGGCAAAAAAGAAGCGCGCAGCTGATGCCGCAATGCCACGCCTCGAACCGTTTCTCGGAAAATAATCTGATGATCCGCCGCCTGTAGCGCAGGGCTATAGCGAATTACAATTTCATGCTGTCCTGGTCCCGACTCCGGATAATAGCGCTCCACCGGAACGCCCTGGGAGAGCAACGCTTCGGCAATCTCATCAATGACGGCCTGATTGAGATCCATTGCCAGGGTGGACGCAAACACTGTATCATCGGCAGCCATAATGCCATCGGGTGTCTGGCGCAGCAGATAAAACTCATTTTCAAAGGCAGACATCACCTGTAGGCCTCGCGCTTGGGCCGCCGCAATCATTCGTCTCAGAAAGCTGCGTGGACAGAGCGGCCAGGGTTTGTCCTGATGGATCAGGTCAGCCATGACGCGAGCATGTCCTGGCGCATAGGGCAAACAGTTGAGAGTAGACCAGTCTGGTGTGAGCCAAACTTCTCCGACCGGACTTAACCCGCTGTTTGGCACGACCGCGTCATACATGACCGGAACAGCCTGTTGCGCCATCGAGATGCCAATGCCATGCTTGCGATGATCGGCCAGGAAATCGGTGTGGAAAGCCTTGCCCCGGATTACGTTGGCATTGTCGCACCAGAGAATCCGCACAAATCGGATGCCTTCCGTTTCTAGAAACTTAGTGAGATGACTCCCCACCCAACGATGATTTGGCAATGGCTGTAATCCACTCGATGGTTCCAATAGTATCGGACAACGAGCGATCGCCTTGTTGTACCACCAATTCCCAAATCGGTAGGGACGTAAATCATTGCGTCCCTACTTCACGGACTAGTCTGCACAGACTAAACTGCACGGACTAGACTTCAGGAGTTAGACTCCACAGGCTAAGACCAACCCACAGCAGAGGCCTTTACCACCGTTTTGAGATCGCGCGTGAGTTCGAGTCTGTAGTCGAAGGGTGAACCTCCTATACCCGTCTGCGTCATGGCACTGCCATTGGCACGGCGAGGAGCCCACCAAGCATTAGACTGAACAACAAGATTGCCTGCAGAATTGACGGATAGGTTCCTAATGGCCAGGGAGTTGGAACGACCGTTGCTCAACACCGAAGAAAGGTGAACGGCACTGGTCATTGCCCCCGTGGCCGGATTGATCCGAGCTAAAACCCCAATCTTAGCGCCACCGCCCGATCCATAGCTGCGGAGCCAGGATTGAGTGGCGTTTGTGGCCACCCGGCGAAAATCTTGACTTGCAGTTCCTTGGTTTCCGTCTACACTGAAAACGCCGTAGAGGTTTTTACCATCCCAAAATAAGCCGTAGCCACGCCCGTCTGCGCCCGTGACTTCGTAGTTGGTTCGCGTCCAGTTGTTGGCTGGGTTGCTGGAGTCAAAGCTCCTAATAATTGGATTTTGGTTGATGCTGGAGACCTGTTGGGTGCCGATATAGATGGTTTGGGTTCCGATTTTGATGCGGGCAGCCCCTCGGGAGGCGATCGCCGATTGGCTATCGGAAGGCGTAAACTTCACCGTGTTGCTGACGATGGAAGAGGTGGATGCAATGGCAGGTGCTGTCCCTGCAGTCGGCGCATCGAGAGCAACAAAGTCTTCGCTGCCAATGTTGGCGCTGTTCACCCCTCTCAGCACAACGAGATAGTCACCCGTTACCTGATCTCGAATGATCGTGTTTTGCGATTGATTTCCCGTTCCCTGAGTGATACTCAGCCGATCGAAGGAAACTGGAATTTGAATGACATCTTCACCTTTGGTGAAATCGGTGATGACATCGGCCCGTCCTAGCCGGGGGCGTGTGACGCCTGCTGCCAGCACAAAGCGATCGCTTCCTGGCCCTCCAGTCAACACGTTTCGACCCGGTCCACCTGCCAAAACATCATTGCCTGTTCCACCGATGAGGCGATCGTTTCCAGCCCCACCGACAAGGCGATCATTGCCAGCGCCGCCGCGCAAAATGTCATCACCGGGGCCGCCAAAGAGGCGATCGTCTCCGCCTCGTCCTGACAAATCATCATTGCCTCGCAGCCCTCGAATGATGTCATTGGCAGCCGTCCCAACCAGCACATTATCGAAGTCATCTCCCACTAACTCTTGTTTGGCTGTAGTCTGACTGGCCGTTGTGGTCACACTAAAATCGTCCGAATTCGAGAAGCCTACTCCTCCTGATTTGAGAGCCGTCGAGAAAACATCCTGTTGCGATTGAGCAGTCAGCAGATCAGAGGTTTGATCCAACGTGCAGGTATGACAAGTCTCTAGTTCTGAAAACAAAAGGGTTCCTCCCTAAGTTCAACTTATACATTGGTCAAATTTCTAGGAACCTGTCAGGAATTTGTTGGAAATCTGTCAGGAATTTGTTGAAAATTTGACTTTTTGGGCTCAGCATGTAGCGCTGATCTCAGTCAGAAAATCTGACATTAGGGACTCTTTTCTCTAGCTTTAGAGCATCACAGATGGGAACAGATTTACTTTTCAGGCAACATTTTTTTAATCCGGATGTTTTTCAGAAAGTCGTAGGTTTCTGTTAGCAACATCGAAAACTATATTCGAGCCACAACAAAATCGACAAGGGAAAAGCATCCCTTACCCATCTCGAAGTTCTTACCCTTACCCGGATTAATCATGTGCCGCAGCGTGATAAGCCAGCACTGTAATAGCCTTTTGGTAAGGCTTGTAGTGCAGATACTTGCTGCGATCGCTAGTAAGTCAAAGGCTAATTGATTCCAGTAATTTCCTCAAATAGGACGCGATCATCTCTCCGATAATGTCAGCGAATGTGATAGATGCGCTGATTGACCAGCAGTCCTTTGAGTAAGTTATCAAGATCCCTGAAGCTAAGCAGGTGGTACAGTATTTCAGCAGAGCACCTGTTATTGCGATTCTTTTATAACCAATTCAGATATTAAGTCACAATGGGGATTTCGCGGAGTAAATAATTTTATAAATTACTCAGCTACTGATCGTATAGGTATTTTATTTGACACAGAAAAATAGCATAACGAGTTTTCCCTAGAGCAGGATATTGCCGAGAAGAGACCCACTCCAGGGAAATTTTTTGCTAGATGCGAGCAGAATCTCTAGCGCTGAACCTGACAGAGCAGTACCCCAAACCATTGATGCGTATCTGTCCAGGTTTGTACGGGTACAAGTCCGCGCTGCTGGAGATCTTGCTGTATGGATGAGAGATCAAACTTGCGAGAAATCTCACTGAGAATAGTTTCCCCAGACTGAAATTCAACGGTGAGATCTAGTGCCCGTAGATTTACGGTTTGAGCCTGAAGACTCTTCAGGTGCATCTCAATCTGATGGAGTGATGCGTTGTAGTAAGCTCGGTGTTCAAACTGAGTGAGGTCAAAGTTGCCCTCAAATTTACGGTTGAGGTGCCGTAGCATGTTGAGATTAAATTCGGCTGTGACGCCCTGGCGATCGTTGTAGGCGGCTTCCAAGATCGAGATGGGCTTCTGCAAATCAATCCCTAGTAGAAAGTACTCTCCAGGTTGCAGTGTGGCCGTCATTTGAGAGAAAAACCCATCGCAGGCTTGGGGGCCTAGATTGCCCAATGTGCTGCCAATGAAGCAAATCATTCGCGTTGGGAGCAGGGAAGGCGGCAACTGACGCAGGGCCAACTGGTAGGTGCTGACGAGGCCATAGATCTGAAGCGCAGGATAATCGGTGAGCAGGTCTTGGGCGCTGTCTTCTAAAATGCTGGGGCTCACGTCGATCGGTAGGTAACGCAGCGGATAGCCTTGAGCTTGGTAGGCATCCAGCAAGATTCGGGTTTTGGTGGAGCTACCACTCCCGAGTTCAACGATGTCGCAGGGGCCAGTAATTTGGGCGATCGCCGCTGCACAGTCTTGCAAAATCGCAGTTTCCGTCCGAGTCACATAATATTCGGGCAAGGTGCAAATCTGCTCAAACAGTTGCGAGCCGTGCTCGTCGTAGAAGTATCGAGGTGGAACCGACTTCGGAGTTTGAGTCAGCCCAGCGATCACCTCTTCTGCATCCTCTAGGGCCAGATCGGCGGCGGCATCGATGCGATGTTCGATGGTGAGTCGATCTGCGATCGCCTGGTGAGGCTCTAACGGTTTGGGAGCCTGAGGATAACCGCGATGAGACGATGATGAAATTTGCATGCAGCCTCGTTAGAATCCGTCAGCGGATGCATCTCGCCGTCTGCGGCAACTTAAAGCCGAAACTGCCCAACTCAGCAGCCCTAATGCCCTAAAAGCCGAAAAAATATTCAATATTGCCGCAAAACAAACATCAATGGCATCCGTTTCACATTCTCTCACCCGATGATTAGATTTTGCTTAAGCCCAAAGACAGAGACTTAAGCTTCTCCACTGCGGACACAGCGGAAGCCAGCCAAAATCTGCCGCACACCAGGATGGTACCAATTGCGAAAGGCACAGCGTAAGGCCCAGGGCCGAGTTGCCCAACTACCACCTCGCAGCACACGATGCTCGTTATCAAAGTAAGCCTGGGAATATCCGGTGTAAGGATAAGGCTGAAATCCGGTGTATCCCTGAAACCAGTCTGCAGTCCATTCCCAAACGTTGCCTAGCATGTCGTCGCATCCGGAGGCGCTTTGTCCATCAGGATAGGCATGAACGGGGGTTGTGTGGCCAATCCAATGGTCGTGGTTGCAGTGTTGGGAGAGGGGAAAGGTTTCTCCCCAAGGATAGGTGCGGCGTTTTTGAGGGTGGGCATCCCAGCTCGCGGCCTTTTCCCATTCGGCTTCGGTGGGGAGGCGCTTGTTGACAAAGTTGGCGTACGCCTCAGCTTCATACCAACTCACCCCACAGACCGGGTGATCGTCCCACTCGGGATGATCGGACCAGTAGAGCGGTTTTGAGACTGGATGCTGTTGCAGCCATTCCCAGCCCGTTGGCGACCACCAGCCAGATTCTTGATAGCCGCCTGCCGCCATGAAGGCGCGATATTGCCGACAGGTCACGGGATAGCGATCAATCCAGTAGGTTTCTAGGTAAACCGGATGTACCATGCGCTCGTTGTCTAGGGCATTGAGGGAACTGTTGCCCTGCTCAAAGTAGCCCGCTGGAATGCAGATCATCGGAGTCTGCGCTGGTGTGGGGGGAAGATTCGGTAAGGGGCGATCGCCCTCCCAGGTGAGACGACCATTGTTTTGTCGCCAGCGTTGGAGCTGTAGCACTAAGGTAATGGTTTCGTTGTGCTGGCTTTCGTGCTGCAACAGCCATCGCCACAGGCGTTCTTGCTGATGGTCTAGCGGTGCTGTCTCCAGGTAGGCCAAGACTTGCTGGCGCACGTCCGTCAGGTAATCTTGCAGTTCGAGCAGGCCCGGTAGGTTGGAGCGTTCGGCTTTGGGCAGTCCGTCGGCGGCAAACAGACGGTGATATTGCGGAAATTGGGGCGGGAGTCCGGCCAAGCGTTCTAAAATCCAGCTGGCTTCGATGTAGGCGATGTGGCCGAGGTGCCAGCCGGCTGGACTAAATTCGGGATGGGCCTGTTTGCGGAAGGTGGCATCATCAACGTCCTCAAATAGACCTAAGGTGGCGGCTCGACAAGATTCTAACCACTGTCGGAGTTGCTGACGGCGATCGCATTCTTGCTGTTGTTGAACCTGGGCCAAGGTCTCGGCTGAAGATTGACCGAGGGCGCTGGTCGAAGCTGGGGCCGACAAAATCTGGCTAGAGTTGGATTTAGAAGGATTGAATTTGAAGCTCAAGGTCTTTCCTCACACTAAGAATGCTGCGTTCTGGAAAAGCGGTCCAATTGCCAGCAAACAACGGTTCTGATGCAACTACGACTGCCTGAGGGAAGAATGCATCATCTTTGAGCCAGTAGAGGGAGGGGGCAGGATTTCCTTGAGCTGCGCGGCAGGCGATGAGGCGATCGCCATCGCTAATGATGAGATTGGCTGAAACTGTGACTTGAAATTTCTCGGCGAGGAGAAAGACTTGGGTCAGGGTATCTTGCAGGGCTTGTTCGAGGGTGATGTGGGTAGATCGTTGGCGTTCGTTGAGCAATAGTGCAAATAGGTTTTCTGAGTCGGTTGTGCCCTGGATCGCCTGGTAGAGGTCGTCACTGAGGCGATCGCGCATAGGGCGATAGAGGGTTTGTCGAAAGTTTTCGATGAAGCCGTTGTGGATGGCCAGGATAGAGTTTTGTTGGAAGGGTTGGCAGTTGCTGAGGTCGATGGCCAATCCGGGTGTGGCGCTGCGGACGTTGGCTAGAATACAGCCAGATTGGATGTAGCGGCTGAGCTGGGGAAGGTTGAGGTCGTTCCAGATGGGCAGGGTATTGCGGTAGGTAAAGGGGTGGCGATCGCGTTCTGGGTCATACCAACCGACGCCAAACCCATCGGCATTGAGGAGTCCAGCGGTCATTTCTTGGGGTTGGTAGCTCTGGACGATTAAGGAGTGTTTCGGGTGGTAGAGCAGGTGGTCGAGGCGAATGGGGGGGCCTAGATATCCTAGAAGGCGACACATGGTTAATCGTTTGGGTTGGGATATGGCGGTTGGTAAAGTCTGAGCCTTGTCCGAGCCTTGTCCGAGCCTTGAGAGTTGCCCCCACCCTCAGCAGGGGACGGATTCCGTCCCCCACACCCTCTCGGTCAGGGTTGGTTTGTTGGGTGGCATGAAGCACTCTGCTTTGCGGGTGTCTCACAGGTTTGGGAGCTGCTTAAGGCCCGACTATGGGGTTGTTAGCCTTGGGGTTCTGGGATGGTGATGTCGAGCTGAGTCACCTCAATGTTGGGTCCCAGGCTACTGAGGGGCGGCTGAATTTCGGCGGCATTCCCGACGACGAGGGTCACGATCTGATCCGGTTTGAGGTGGGTTTGGGCCGCTTGCAAAACTTCGGCTGTGGTTGTTTCTGCGACTTCCTGCTGGTAGCGGAAGATGAAGTCTTGGGGGTAGTCGTAGTACTCGTAGCGCATCAGGCGAGCCAGCATTTGGTCTGGGCTTTGGAAGTTGAAGATAAATGCGTTGAGAACTGAGTCTTTGGCGCGCCGAAGTTCGTTGTCGGTGAGGGGTGAGGTTCGCACCTTCTCGATTTCTGCCAGCACAGAGCGGATAAAGGGAACGGTGGCATCGGAGCGGGTCTGTCCACCTCCGATGAAGGTGCCAGGATAATCAAAACGGGGGCTCCAGTAGGCATAGACGACGTAGGCTAGACCCTGGCGCGATCGCACTTCGTTGACCAGTCGTCCGCCAAAGCCGTTCATGGCTTCGTTGAGCACAGAGAGGGCTGCATGGTCGGGGTTGTCTAACCTGCCGCCTAGATGTCCGACCTGGATATAGCTTTGGGTAAGCTGTGGCTGATCGACCATGAAGACGCCAGCTTGAGCCTGAGCAACTTGAGGGAGCTGCTCTCGGACGTTGAGTTCGGGGCCACGCTGCCAGTCGCCAAATTGGGACTCGATGCGCGATCGCATGGCCTCAGAGTCAAAATCTCCAACAATGCCTAGCAACATATTGTTGGGGTGGAAATATTGCTGATAAAAACCCTCAACATCAACGCGGGTGACATTTGCCAAGGTTTCATACTCGACTATCCGAGCATAGGGGCTATCTTCCCCATAGACGAGCTTCTGAAATTCTCGACCCGCAATGCTGCCTGGATCGTCGTTGCGACGGGCAATCCCACCCCGCCGCTGATTTTTGGCAAAGTCAATCTTGTCTTGAGGCAAGGCAGGCTCCCGGATGACTTCTGCAAATAATCCAAAAACCTCATCTAAGTCTTCACTGAGTACATTAAAGCTGGCACTGCCTGTCACCGCGTCGATTCCAGTCTCGACGGAGGCTGCCCTCCGCTCCAAAATTTCGTTTAGTGTATCGCCAGGGTGGCTGCGGGTGCCGCCCGTTCGCATCACTTCTCCGGTAATGCTAGCTAACCCTACTTTTTCGCCAGGTTCTAGCCGCTCACCTGTATGGAACATAGCAGTTCCGCTCACTAGCGGTAGCTCATGGTCTTCCATCAGGTAAACCACGATGCCGTTGTCGAGCTCAAAGCGCGTATACTCTGGAATCTGAACTTCAGGCGGTGGGCCAAATTCTAACTCGGTGTAGTGGCGGGCTGGATTGGCGAGAGCGGGCGATCGCCCCAAACCGACCGTAATCAACATCACAACCACGACTGCCATCGAGATATATTTGACCAGCCTTTTCCCTTGCCCGCTGCGCCAAAAGCTGCGCCAAAAATTAAACCGCTGCATAAATTTATCCAACTCCTGTAGGTAGGCGTCTCTGGGAGAATCCTGTTTCATTCAATTGAGCCAATTGATTGATCAAACAAACTTGATCAGAAAAGGGTAATCAAAAAAGAGAAAGCTCAACATTTCTGGCTGCAATGTTTAGCCTTTAGCTGGCTTCCGACGGTAGTAATTTGCCAACGGTCAAGTTTTCAGTTCGGAAGGTCTCATTGGCCACCCGCTGAATGTCGGCAGCAGTCACTTGGTCAATGGCTTTTAACTCCTCAAACAAGTTGCGCCAGCTTCCCGTTTTGGCTTCATACTCTGGCAGCAAACTCGCCATCCCTCGATTGGAGGACAGCGTCCGCAATAGACCTGCTCTCGCCTGAGTTTTCACCCGATCGAGTTCTTCGGTCGAGACGGGCTCGGCTTTCAGGCGATCTAATTCTGCTTTTAGTGCCACTGCAATTTCATCAACGTCATGGCCGGGTGCGGTTAGCGCATAAAACAGGAGCAAATTGGGAAACTGATCGCCGGGGAAGCCATTGGAAAACTGAGCGTTTAGCGCAATCTGCTGTTCTTCAACCAGCGAACGATACAGCCGCGAGGTGCGACCATCAGACAAGATGGAGCTAATCAGTTGGTACACCACATCATCTGGGTGATTTTTGGCGGGTCGATGATAGCCCTCCAAGTACCAGGGTTGGGACGGAAATCGCAGGGTCACTTCCTGCTTCTCTGTCTGAGGCGGCTCTGGCGTAATGGCTGGATCGAGGGCCGATCGGCCTTCAAAGCGTCCGAAATACGTTTCGGCTAGCTGTCGAACCTGACCCGGCTCAACATCTCCCACCACCGCAACAATCATGTGGTCTGGCGTATAGTAAGCGTCAAAAAACTCCTGAATGTCTTGGCGGGTCATTCTACGCAAATCGTCTTCTAACCCAATCACAGGGCGGCGATAAGAATGCTCCTGAAAGGCTGTTTCTAGAAAGACCTCAACCATCTTGCCAATCGGTGAGTTATCGACCCGCATCCGCCGCTCTTCTAGGATGACTTCTTTCTCTTCATAGAACTCACGGAAGACGGGCTCCAGGAAGCGTTCAGATTCCAACGACATCCATAGCTCTAGCTTGTTAGAAGGAAAGCTGTAGAAATAGCGGGTGGCATCTGCAGAGGTGGTGGCATTCAAACCTACGCCTCCCGACTGCTCCACAATCTGCCCTAGCTTGTTTTGCTCAACATAAGCTGCTGCTTCGCTACGAGCCTGATCAAACTCTTCTTGTAGTCTTGCGACTTCTGCTGCCTGTCCTGCTGCTTCTGCTGCTTGGATCTGGTCAAACAGCTCATCCATGCGATCTAAAACAATCTGTTCTGCCGCATAGTCTAGGGTGCCGATGCGTTGAGTCCCTTTGAAGGCAAGGTGCTCTAGGTAGTGGGCAGCTCCTGTTTTGCCCTCTTCCTCAAAGGCTGCTCCGACGTCAACATAGGTCATGAAAGACACAATGGGAGCTTGATGACGCTCGAGCACAATGAATTTCATGCCGTTGTCGAGGGTAAACTCTGTGACTCGATCGAGCACCCCGTCAATGTAAGGCTGAATTGAACTCTCAGTGGGCGTTGCCGTTCGAGCTAGTGCGGTTGTCTGAGGCATTCCCAGCCCGATAAACAGGCTGAGCAACAGAACGGCAACCCAACGTTGATATTGCTTAAGTTTTGGCAGGTGCTTTGGCAGGCGCAGGACAGGACGGAGAGGGGTCCAGTTGCGATCGCTTAACTTCGAAACCCATTGACTCAGTTGACGCATGAAATTCAGACACCAAGGAATACCACTCTCCAGGATAGAAACTTTTCTCAAGAACTGCCTGACGCCGAAATGGACGGTTTCCCTAGAACCCAAAGGTAGCGTCGCTTTTAATCTAGATTTAGAATCTAAATTTCAGAGAGTAGATTAATTAAGAAAGAGATTAGGGGTTGCGGAGGTTTTGATGCCGGTAGAAAGTATAGGTATCAAACAAAACTCCCACTAAGCTGCACACCAAGCCAATCACCACTAAGCCTTCCCAAGCTCTGTCGCTCCCAAAGGTAGCTAGAACCTGTATGATTTGCTCGCTAGCAGATTGGGCGATCGCCTCCAAAACGGGAATATAGCCTAGGAGCGAGACCCCTACTAAGGTCGTGCCAATCAAGATGATAGGAGCAGCAAAGCTAAAAACACTGGTAATTAGCAGCGATCGGAGAAGATTGGGCAAGATGCTCATAGAGAGACAAGGCTCCGATGAGAAGATAGGACAGTGCAAGTACTACACTTACCAATTTCTACAATAGGGGGGATCTACCCAGCGTAGTCAGGATGTCAGAAATCTTAAATTTCTATTAAAAATCTTGTTGAAGAGGTATGAATCCCTCTCATAAAGCCGTATCTCCCTACAGGGGAGTCGCGATCCGCTATCTTTGTACTGTTGTCCCTCTTTCAGCCTTATTTAAGGGTAGGTAGTACACCATTGCGGGAAATTGCTCAAAGTTTTGGCTTAAAACTGTGGAGTCAGCGGCTACTGGCTGCTATTTTGCTGGGCGGCCAGGTGTTGATTCATCTACTCCGGGGTAAAATTCACCGTCGCAATACCCTAGAGCAGATGGCAGTGGTAGGGCCTGAATCGTTGTTGATTGCTCTCATCACTGCTACTACGGTTGGGATGGTGTTCACCATTCAGGTGGCGCGGGAGTTTATCAACTTAGGAGCAGGCACGGCTGTGGGTGGCGTGTTGGCGATCGCCCTGGCCCGCGAACTTGCACCTGTGCTAACGGCTGTGGTGATTGCGGGTCGGGTCGGTTCTGCCTTTGCGGCTGAGATTGGCACGATGGAGGTGACTGAGCAGGTCGATGCTCTACAAATGCTCAAGACTGATCCGATTGATTACCTGGTGATTCCCAGGGTGATTGCCTGCTGCCTAATGCTGCCGATTCTGACAATTTTGTCTTTTATCACCGGGATGACGGGTGGTTTGTTGGTGGCTAGTAATCTCTATGACATCTCGCAGATTACTTTCCTGGAGTCGGCGCGTAATTTTCTCTCAACTTGGGATCTAGTCAGTGGCGCGATCAAGGGCTTTGTCTTTGGTGCATTGATTGCTGTGATTGGCTCCAGTTGGGGCTTGACTACCAAGGGCGGGGCGAAAGGGGTCGGACAATCGACAACGACAGCCGTTGTTACGGCGCTTTTGGCAATTTTTGTGATCAACTTCTTTTTGTCGTGGCTGATGTTTCAGGGGACTAGCAGCGCTGTTTTGCGAGGATTTTAAGGGCGATCGCCGCCTCGCTCCCCCGACTCTAACTACTCAGACTCTAATTAGAGCGGCAGGAGCTTAAGCCTTTAGAATAAAAGTTGTAGAGACCCGATTCAGTCTGCCAAGAGGACGAGTACTTGTCAGCACCCGGCTCTAAAGAGACGGGGCTTCGTGCCTCCCCTTTAGATAGCTGACCAGCCTAAGTCTTAACTGACTACGTTTTTGAGGTCATGACACCTACAAATGCTTTCCAGTTTGTAGCTCTGTCGTTAACGGTTAAACAGTTGAAGCTGGGATGTAGACAGTGCCGTTAGCTCAACAAGCCTTGAAAACATTGGCGAGGAAAACATTACCCCGAAAGGGAGTTAAGCAGGGGCAACCATACCCCTGCCACCCAATTTCTCAATATAGTTTAACGGCGGCGGCTAAAGCCGCTTGAGTCGGTTTTCCTCCCTGCTCTGAAGAGGCAGGGCTTCCAACCATACCAGGAGTTTTTACGTGACCACAACTCCCTCAAACCCCACTTCAATCGACCCCACTTCCATCGAAACGGTGCAGCTTGCACCTAGCTACAGTTTGCCGATCGCTCTGGTGATCCTCTCGATTCCCCTTGTATTTGTCCAGCCACTGGTGAGTGGGGCGATCGCCCTATTTGGCCTGTTTCTGCTCTACCAAACGCTGACCCTGCGGCTGACATTTACGGCTACAGCCCTCGACATCACTCGGGGTGAGACCCTAATTCGGCAGTTTCCCTACGCCGACTGGCAAAACTGGAGAATCTTTTGGTCTCCCGTTCCTATCTTGTTTTACTTCAAGGAAGTGAAGAGCATTCACTTCTTGCCTATCCTGTTTGACGCCAAAGCGCTGCAGACTTGTTTGGCACAACGGTGTCCCCAAGTCTAGCTCGCTAAGTCTAGCTGGCACGAATTACTCAAATTCAGGTGATTTCCTTTCCGATCGTCGGATCAGACCTGATTTTTCTTCCGCTGCTGAGGTAACCTGATTGTTCAGGAACTTATCGATCGCCCATGCCTTCAGACGAATCCCCCAACCTAGAATCTCGCGTGTCTAATCCCACTAACTCACCTGCTGCTGAGCCTCAGTCAGATCCGGGGGAGGAAACTGTTGCAGAATTGTCTCAACGAATTGCCGAACTTAAGCGGCAAGAGCAAGCTCTGAAGCAAGATATTGCAGAACTGCAGACAACTTACAACACGCTGCTCCGGGAGCAAATGGCAGAAGCTCAGGCCAGTGTCGCTCGTTTGATCAAGGAGGGCTTGAGTCAGCTAGAGCAGCGCAAACAAACCCTTCAGATTGCGGTTGAACAGCTAGAGCGGAGGCAGGAGCGGATTCGGGCTGAAATGCGCACAAGCTTTGCTGGCGTCTCGCAAGACCTAGCCGTTCGAGTACAAGGCTTCAAAGACTATCTTGTTGGCAGCTTACAAGATCTGGTGGTTGCCGCTGAACAGCTCGATCTAGTGCCCCAGGAGGCAGAACCTATTCAGCCCGCTCGGCGAACTGAGCCAGAAAAGGACAATCAGCCGATCTCGCCTAAGTTTGCCAAACAGGAATTTCAGGACGAAGTTAAGGAAATTCGTAATCTGCTCGATCAGTACCGCACGCTGCCAGACTACTACGGTCCAGCGTGGCAGTTGCGGCGCACCTTTGAGCCTGTTCATGCAGAACGAGTGGCCAACTGGTTTTTCAAGCAAGGTGGACGGGGCGCATTACGCAGTATGGGCTCTCGCCTGCAAAATATTTTGCTAGCCTCAGCTGTAATTTCTATTTTGAACTATCTCTATGGTGAGCGCGTCAAAATTCTGGTTTTGGCCAATACGCCTGAGCGACTAGGAGAATGGCGACGGGGTCTACAAGACTGTCTGGGCATTTCGCGGGCAGATTTTGGGGCTGAGCAAGGCATTGTTTTGTTTGAAGCACCAGAACCTCTTGCCCAACGCGCTGATCGACTGGTGCAGCGGGGGGACTTGCCGCTGATCATTATTGACGAGTCAGAAAATGTGATCAATCTGGCTATGTTGCAGTTTCCGCTGTGGCTAGCTTTTGCTGCCGATCCGACCGCCCCGCCACTCCTCTAGCTTTTGGAGCTTTGCAGACAGGTTGGGCCAAGTCAGGTACTGGACAGACATTGAGCCAAGCAACAGTGTAAACTGATACTACTTTGAGCAAAACACTTGCCAGAGCTGGTTTTGATTTTTTTAAAAGTCAAGTTTTTGAGTCTACCCAGCGTTGAGGCAAACCGGAAGGAGTTACGAATATGGTGCTTTGGGTGATTTTGGCTGGAGCCGTTTTAGTCGCGGCCTATCTGTTTGGCTCCATTCCAACTGGCTACCTGGCAGGTCGCATCCTCAAAGGCATTGATATTCGGGAGCATGGCTCTCGCTCCACTGGAGCCACCAATGTCTTGCGAACCCTGGGGAAGGGGCCTGCGTTGGTCGTCTTGCTGATTGACGTATTGAAGGGAGCTTTGGCGATCGCCCTCGCTCGATTTGTCTATAGCTTGCCTATGGTTTTGGAGGCAGTGCCTACTGGGGGCAACCTGCCTGCCTGGATGCCCTGGCTCCTGACCTTGGCGGGCCTCATGGCGCTGCTGGGTCACAGCAAGTCCGTTTGGATCAACTTTACAGGTGGTAAATCGGTCGCGGCGGGTCTGGGAGTCTTCCTCGCCTTAACTTTGACCGTGGGGCTGGGAACGCTGGCCGTGTTTGCCGTTGCCCTAGTGGCGTCCCGGATTGTATCACTAAGCTCGATTTGCGCTGCCGTGGCTGGGATTGTTCTGATGGCCGCGTTGCAGCAGCCGTTACCTTATCAACTCTTGGCGATCGCCGGTGGCTCATATGTGATCTGGAGACACCAAGCCAACATTCAGCGCATCCTAGCCGGAACGGAGCCTCGGATCGGCCAAAAAGAATCAGGCTCTACCGAACAAAGTCTGTAAGAACGCAATTATAAGAACTTGGTTACAAGAACTTAGTTGTAAAAGCTAGTTGCTGTAGCGCCCCCACCGCAGAAACGCCGTCACCGTGTACAGGACAATCGCAGATCCTACGATGGCTGGAATGATTGGCACGCTTCGAATCTGCCAATTTAGGATTTCATGGTTGAGCCCATACCGGAGGTAGAGCAACTGATAGCCCCACTCTCCTAACCAGACCCCTGCCAACCCGATTGCCAGCAAGCCTACAAACTGCCCCGGAATTTGGCGGGGCACCAAAATACTGGCGATGATCGCACAGCCTAGTGCCACCAAGAGTTGTATCACCAGATGAGAGATATCCATGCGTCACAGCCTTGGCTGAGTTTGTCAGCCGTGAGGTATCTTGATCTCTATTATCTGGCAACAGCCCAAATTTTCCGGACAGTTCGCCATTTGGCGGCGGTGTGCATATACCTGCATAGACCCCTTGGCTCTAAGTGCCTAGCTCCTGCGATCGCCGATATGCTGCCTGCACAGCCTGAATCAGCGCCGACCGTAAGCCCGATTGCTCTAGCTGGGCAATTCCGGCAATCGTAGTACCACCCGGACTTGTGACCCGATCCTTAAGTTCAGCCGGATGCATTCCAGACTGATGTAGTAGCTCCGCCGTCCCCCGCACCGTTTGGAGCGCAAGTTGGGAGGCGATCGCCCGTGGCAACCCCGCCGCAACTCCGCCGTCAGTCAATGCCTCAATGACGACGGCTATATAACCCGGCCCAGAGCCCGATAGCCCCGTCACAGCATCCATCAGACGTTCGGGTACTTCTACTACATCTCCCACCGCCTCAAAAATCTGTTGGGCAATCTGTAGGTGCTCAGGTTGAACATGTTGGCCAGGGGCGATCGCCGTCATTCCAGCGCCTACCGTGGCTGGCGTATTGGGCATTGCCCGAATCACAGGCTGCCCTGGAAATACAGCTTCTAGCTTATGAAGGGGCATTCCTGCCAAAATCGACACCACCACCTGTTTGGGATCTGGAGTCAGATTGGCAACAACAGCCTCAAAAATCTGGGGCTTAATCGCAAGTAACAGAACTTCCGTCGCCGCCACCACAGCCTGATTGTCGGGCGTCACCTGAACGCCATACTGCTGAGATAAGAAATCTCGACGCTGAAGCTGGGGATCGCTGACCCAAATATCATTTGCTGCATATACACCCTGAGCGATGAGTCGAGATACTATGGCTTCTCCCATGACTCCACCGCCGATCATGCCAAGCTTTTCTGCCAACTCAACCTTAGCTCCTAACACATCATTCGATATTCCTGCTCATCTAATCTAGGCAAGAAACAAAGTTCTCCCTGCCACCTTCAGAAGGAGCAGAGAGAGAGAGAAGATCATTGAATTTATTCAACCTTCTGAGCGTAATCCCTACGCCATCCGAGCCTGCTGTTCATTGGTCCAGGCGGGCGTTGGTGGCATTGGACGACCTTGTTGAGCCGGAGGCTGCTGATTCATGGGAATATCGTTGATCAAACCGAGCTGAGTACTAACCTGCACACAGTTGGGAGTGAAGAGAAAAATGCTTTCCCCAATTCGCTCTTGATGACCATCGATCGCGTAGGTGCCGCCTGCAACGAAATCAACCGCACGCTGGGCCTGATCGGGGTCCATGATGGTGAGATTTAGCACGACCGACTTTCTTTCGCGAAGCGCTCGAATGGCTTGGGGCATTTCTTCAAAAGTGCGTGGCTCCATCACCACAACTTCTGACATCCCATTCACAGCGCCCGGCATTCCAATCACATTGTTCATAGCCCCGGTTCCTGCTTCTGATGCAAACATAGTTCTTTCCCGCATGCGACGACGACGAGGTTCTTCTTCTTGGACAGGTTGAGCGTGCTCTTCCTGGTATAGGTTCTGGTATTCTTCCCCGTCTACTTCGTCATACTCGTACTCATAGTCCACTGGATCATTGAGTCCGACAAAATCTCGCAGTTTTGTAAATATAGTGTTCACTGTTCACGCTCCATCACGACTAGAGTTCTCTCGGGAGAATACCTGGGGCCATACGGCAGCAAACGCAACGGTGGATTGCATCCAAGTCCCTTAGAAAGATTGCTTTCTATCTTAGATACTTAGCCAGGGCTTAAGAAAATTTTAATTACGTCGGCTACCACTAATCCCGTAAACACCCTGTCTTAATTTACTTGATTAGAACCAATAGTATACATCAAATGTTTAAAGTCAATGGTTTGGGCAAAACAAGCTGAAAATTTACCAACTGCGTTGCCCAGAGAGTCACATTTGTTTGCAATTCGGGTGATAATTCACCAAACTTTGCCATTTTATCCTTGCTAACTCTTTCATCTCCGTTCGTAAACCGAATTAATCAGATTTGGGACGACTGCCAAAGAGGGTTCGGCCCAACCGTACCATCGTGCTTCCAGCTTCGACCGCTAGCGAATAATCTTCTGACATTCCCATCGAGAGATGCTGCATACGCAAATGGGTCCAGCCCTGCTGTCGGATCTGTTGGGCTAGCTCGTTTGCCTGAGAAAACACGGCCTGAGTTTCTGTTGGCGGCAAGCCATAGGGTGCAATCGTCATTAAGCCCCTAATCTTGAGGTGGGTGAGCTGATCAAGTTGCGGTAAGTCTTGGCGCAACTCAGTGATGTTCCAGCCATGCTTCGTTGGGTCGGGCAACATTTTGACCTGCAAAAACACCTGAGGCTGTTTGTTTAGCTCAGCTGCTAGCTGATTAAGCTTTTGCGCCAGTTTGAGATTGTCTAGGGAGTGAATCCAGTCAAATTGCTCTAGAGCCTTGCGAGCTTTGTTGCTTTGGAGATGGCCAATTAAATGCCAAGTTATGTTCGGTAAATCCTGAAGCGCGGCCTGCTTATCAGCTGCTTCTTGAATCCGGCTTTCTCCAAAATCTCTGATCCCCGCCCCATAGGCTGCTCGAATAGCTTCTACCGAAACCTGCTTGGTTACAGCAATGAGGCGAACTGAATCCGGCAGGGTCTGGCGAATTTGAACGATCCGATCTGCGATCGCTTGAGCGGCAGGAAAAGTAGTCATCAGCCACCTCTGAGCAAAATCAGCTAAACTCTAGGCGAGTTTTAATCTATTCCATTTTGACAAAAATGGCCTGGGTCACTTCTCAAAATTGAATCTTGAAATTGAATCTCAAAATTGAAAAGTTTGTTTGTGGGTGAGTTGCAGCCGCTCGTATTCCTGCGACTGTCCGGTGCGACGAAGGCTACGGAGACGGTTTTCAACCAAGATGCGCGCGTCGGTTCGTCCAATGGGGTCAAACTGAATCCCTGCAGGACCATTCTGAACCAAAAAGAACAATCGTTGAGCATACAGGGTCGCGAAAAGCTCTCGGTTTTCCTCAACCAAGCACACTCTAAATAGCAAACCAAATGTGGGGTGATTGAGATAGGTTTCGGTAGTCATTGCAGAGTTAGACCGCATTTGAGCGGTATCAAAGATAGCTCAAGTCGGTCAATCTATTGAAAAATTTATTGACAACGGATACATCAATGCCGTTAGCGTTAATACAAGTCGTCAATGTACTGAGTGCACTTTGTTTATCTCATTACTGTATGAGAAAGTGGGCCAAGATGCTACCAAATCTGCAGCTTTCCCAAAACTGTTTGGGACATGTGGCTGATTTTTAAAAGAGATTATGGGTTATCTCCTCCGGCGACGCAGTTGAGTGCAGCGAGTTGGGCCTTTGCTTTTTGCAGAGACTCATGCCACTCTTTTTCAGGATCACTATCTGCAACGATTCCCGCTCCGACCTGCCCCCACACTTTGGAAAGAGTAGACAACCCTGCGATCGCCCCCTGATTAGACGCCCCCTGTTCTGATGCTCCCTGCTCAGAAGGGCTTGTCGCCGAATGCGTCGTGAGCAATGTGCGAATGAGGATATTCAAATCTAGGTGTCCACGCTGATCGAGATACCCACAAGACCCATAAAATAAACTGCGGCGAGCGGGCTCCAATTCTTCAATGATCTCCATGCAGCGCACCTTTGGACATCCAGTAATCGTGCCGCCAGGAAACAAGGCCCGAATCAGATCGACCGCATTGCAGTCGGTTCGCAATGAGCCTTTCACATTGCTGACCAAATGCATGACATGGCTATAGCGTTCGATTGTGAGCAACTCATCGACCACGACGGATCCCCAATCGCAGACCCGACCTAAGTCGTTGCGCTCTAGATCCACGAGCATAATATGTTCAGCATTTTCCTTAGCATTCTGGGTTAGGTCTTGAGCCTGCTGCTGATCTTGAGAGGGGGTTGCACCACGCGATCGCGTTCCGGCAATGGGGCGGGTTTCGGCTTCTTGCCCTTGTAGTTTGACAAGTCGTTCTGGAGAACAGCTGATTAGCGCTCCCCAAGGCGTTTGCCAGTAGCTCGCAAAGGGGGAAGGATTGATTTGCTGAAGGGCTCGATAAATCGACCAACTGTCAGCCTGGGTTTGAAGTTCGAACCGCAGAGACAAATTGGTTTGAAAGATATCCCCTGCCTGGATGTAGCGCTTGGCCTGGGCCACCATCGCTTCATATTCTGTCTGGGTCGTCCAAAATTTGGGGACTGAAGCGAAATTTTCTCCGTTCACAGCAACGTCGGCAGCACGCTGAGGTTGCTCTAATCTTTGCTGCAGCTGATCGAGCTGTTGTGGATTGGACGCTGCCAGCCAGAGGACTTGCTGCCAATGGTCTAAAACTGCAAAACACTCAGGTTCGTACCAGTAAGCCACTGGAAAGGGGAGGGGGTCGAGGTTGAGTCTGGGCAACTGCTCAATTTCCCAGGCGAGGTCATAGCCTAGCCAGCCTAGCCACCCTCCTGTGAAGGGCAAATGTTCTAAGCCTGTTGGGTGTTTAGTGAAGGGGGCAGGATCGCCCGCTCGCTGGAGGAGCTGACTCAACAGGGGCAGAATCTCGCCGACGGCAGGCGTCCACATCTGGGGAGAATGCTGAGTGATTCGAGGCGCACCCGCACAAATCGAATAGCGGGACTGGAGCAGGGTGTGAGCCGTTTTGTCCCCTGGGCTCTCCAAGAGGGTCGAGATGGAAAAGCTTGATTGATTGTGAAATAGGGCCGCATACACTTCGGAGCCAGTGCGATGGTGAAGCGGTTGCGATCGCCAGTACCAAGGCTGCAAGGAACAGGATTTGGATGTCATCAGGCTATCCTTCGTTCCCTCGGTGTTCCCTATCTGTTCCCCAAGTGTTTCCCATAGGTTAGAGCCCGCCCCAAATGGATCGCGCTCCCAAAAAGGCTCCTAGCCCCAACAAACTTAGCCAATCTAGTGCCCTGAGCCGAAACTGATACCACTTAACCCGATGTTGATTAGGAGCCGTAAAGCCGCGTACCTGCATGGCGCTGGCAATCTGCTCGGCACGCAACAGCAGATTGAGCAACAGTCGTTCTGCCACCATCAGCCAAACTTTGGTTGATCCACGTAGTCCTAGTTTTTTCCAGTTAATCGCTCTCGTCTGTACGGAGCGAACTAAATTTTGAACCTCCTCCAGCACGAGCGGAATAAACCGCAAGGCCAGGGTGAGTGTAAGAATAATCTCTGTCACGGGTACATTGAATCGGCGCAGAGGCCGCATCAAGCTATCGAGGCCTGCTGTGATTTCCTCAGGAGCAGTGGTCAACAGATATAAATTGCTGCTGTAAATCAGGGTGAATGTCAATGTCGCGACCCGCACGGCTAGTTCAAGGGAACGACGAGTAATATTGATCACTCCGCGCTGAAAAATCACATATTGGTAAGGGGTCGGCTGTGGGAGAGCTGGGGCGGCTTCCTCCGCTAGCGCAGCAGCCGGCGGAGAATCGGTTTCAGGTGGGGCTAGGGTGGTTAGTGCTAGTTCCTGAACTGGCGTTCTAGGCTGATGCTCGACATTAATCCCATCTGGAGCCAGCATGGTGACGACAAACATCAACAGGCTAAACAGCAAGATCAGGCCCATCTGCCGCCGCCATACTCGCCAGGGAATTCTGGAGGTTAGGGTCAGAAAAATCAGCGTTCCCACAATCAAGAGTCGCCAAAGTGGAGTTGCTGCAATAGGGGTCAACAGAAAACCAATTAGCCAACCCAATTTGACGCGTGGATCAATTTTGTGCAGCCAAGTGATCGGTTGTTCAAGATAAAGCCCGATTGGGAGCGATCGCAATAAATCCATAGGTACGCGTCTGTCAATTAGCGATTAGCTTAGCAGCGATCGCCTCCTCAAACCTTGGTCGCTCGATTGGCTGTTTCCCGCTCGAAATTGCGAACTTTCTTGCCACGCCATAGCAATCGAATGGGAGTGCCCTTAAAGCCCAGCGCCTGCCGAAACTGCCGTTCAACATAGCGTCGATAGTTTTCGTTAAACAACTTTGGTTCGTTGACAAATAGAGCTATCGTGGGAGGCTGGCTGCTGACTTGGGTGCCGTAATAAATTTTACCCTGACGGCCCTGGCGGGTAGTCGGGGGCGTATGCCAACTCGCGGCTTCCTCCAGCACCTCATTGATGACGGAGGTCGATACTCGTCGCTGATGCTGCTCCGCTGCGACATCCACCAAGTCTAAGATTTTCTCAACTCTTTGACCTGTCATGGCACTGACATAAATAGATTCAGCCCATTCAACAAAATACAGGCGGCCTTTCAGCAACCGATCATATTCATAGATCGTGTTGGAATCTTTCTCGATAGCGTCCCATTTGTTTACCACCAGCACACAGGCTCGACCATCATCAGCAATCCGTCCTGCTAATTTTTGATCTTGTTCGGTAACGCCATCCACGGCGTCAACCACAAACAAAACCACATCTGCGCGCCGGATGGCCTTGAATGAGCGGTTGATGCCAAAGAACTCAGGGCCATATTCAACCTGTTTCTTCTTGCGAATCCCGGCAGTATCAACCAATCGATAGCGCTTATCATTGCGCTCGACCACCATGTCAATCGCATCCCGCGTTGTTCCAGAAATCGGACTCACAATGGCCCGATTTTCGCCAACAAAGGCATTAAGCAAGCTAGACTTGCCGACGTTGGGGCGTCCTACAATGGCGACCCGGATTTCGTTGGTTTCCTCCAGTTCTTCTACTGAAGGTAAATAGGTGATGAGCTGATCCAGCAGCTCTCCGGTCCCACCACCGTGAATTCCAGATACGGCGTAAGGCTCTCCAATTCCCAGAACCCAAAACTCGGCAGCTTGAGCCATTCCCTGGTCAGGTGACTCACACTTGTTGACAGCTAGCAACACCGGAACCGACTGGGTCCGCAACCATCTGGCGATCTCTTCATCTGCTGCGTTGGGTCCAGCCTGTCCGTCAACAACCATGATGGCTGCACTGGCCTCAGCCAACGCGGCTAGAGCTTGCTCTCGAATTAAGGGCAAGAACTCGGTATCATCATCAAAGACGAGTCCACCTGTATCAACAACTAAGAATTCTCGGTCCTGCCAAAATCCAGGACGATAGGTGCGATCGCGGGTTACACCCGGTTGGTCATGTACGATCGCGTCATTCACCCCTGCCAACCGATTGACAAGCGTAGATTTGCCCACATTTGGGCGACCAATAACGGCAACGATAGGCAAGGGCATAGGTCAAATTTCGCGCAAGCAACGAATACGAGAGAGCCGTTTCTAATTGTAGCGAGACTCTTGTCTTAACGACCGTTTTGCTCTAACGGGTTTGCCTGAAGCGACTCCGTTAGGTGATATCTCGAATCGCAGCCTGTGCTTCTCTACGCAGACCGTTCGCAATCCTAAATAGCTCCTGTCCGATATGCAGATACTGCTCACTATAGTTGTAGGTAAAGCGTTCCAACTCATCGATACCATCCCCCACCTGATTTAAGCAGTAGTAGAGATGGGCTGCAACACCCGCAACATTGGCAGGATTGGGAATAGAAGCAAACGCAGCTTGAGCCTTAGCTAATCGCTGCCGACAATCTTCTAAATAAGACTGAAAATTTTCCATCAGCTCATCATCAAACGGATCTGCTGACAGATCATCGATCTGATCTTGAAGGGGAGACACAATCTGGTACAGGCTACGGTTAATCGGCTGATAAACGCAATCAAGCCAACGCTCGAGCTGCTCGTCAGTATTTCCCCCGGCTTGTCTCTGTTGACGGTACTGCCGTTGAGCGGCTTCAGTGCGCTGTTGACGGCTACGTTTTTTCGCTTGCGGGGTAAACCCGGAGGTGTCTGCCTGCGACACACTGCTCAACCCTCGGTCATAAAACTGTCGCCTATGAGGATCCCCTAAAACTTCATAGGCTAAGTTAATGTCCGCAATGCGATTGTGATCGGCAGTTGCACGATTGCTATCCGGATGAAACAGTTTTGCCAGCCGACGGTAGGCCTGCTTGATTTCAGCTTGGCTGGCTGATGGGTTCACATCCAGTGTTTTATAGTGGTTAGAATGTGCCATTCAAACATTCTAACCCTGCTTGCGGATGAGTTTTGCTCGTTTCTAACCCAGAGCTGCAGCTACTAATTCTGGATCTTGAAAGAGAGGCGTGCTGAGGTAGCGCTCCCCAAAACTGGGCTGCACCATAACGATCAGACGGCCTTCATTTTCTGGGCGCTGTCCCACTTGAATGGCAGCAGCCAGCGCCGCGCCGCTAGAAATACCAGAGAGTAATCCTTCTTCGCGAGCTAAACGACGTCCGTAGTCGATCGCCGCTTCATCGGACACGGTGATCACTTCATCGATCAGATCAATTCTCAATACCTCCGGGACAAAACCTGCACCAATGCCTTGGATTTTGTGGGGGCCTGGGCGTCCACCCGACAAGATCGGACTGTTGGTGGGTTCTACGGCGATCGCCTGAAAGCCCGGTTTGCGCTGCTTCAGAACCTCTGCCACACCTGTCAGCGTCCCACCTGTACCGATTCCGGCGACCAGAATATCAACCTGACCTTCTGTATCTTCCCAAATCTCCACCGCCGTTGTTTCCCGATGTACCTTCGGGTTGGCTGGGTTTCTAAACTGCTGCAGCATATAGGCATTGGGAAGTGCCTCAACAATGGCTTGTGCCCTTTGAATGCAGCCCCCCATCCCTTCAATTCCGGGGGTTAGCTCTAACTCAGCTCCATAGGCCCGTAGCATGGCCCGACGCTCTGAACTCATCGTCTCAGGCATCGTTAAAATCAGTCGATATCCCTTGGCTGCGGCTGCCATAGCCAAAGCAATGCCCGTGTTACCAGAAGTTGGCTCAACCAGCACAGTCTTACCGGGTGTAATGGCTCCCTCCCGTTCAGCTGCTTCAATCATGCTGATACCAATGCGATCCTTCACAGAAGCAGAAGGATTCATCCCCTCCAGCTTCACCACAATTCGAGCTTTGCACCCCTCCGCTTGCGGAATCCGGTTTAACTGCACCAGAGGAGTTTGGCCAATTAGCTGAGTAACATTCTGAGCAATGCGCATAGTAACTATCCAACCATAATCAAGAGGGAGCTATACAGGCAAACCAAAGGAGAGCAACGGCTACATCAGCGGGCTCATTTTGAACTACTCACCAAATTGTCGCCTAGATGTAATACATAATATCGAGTTGCTCTCTCGCATCTCGCTTTTCTGCCAAATCCTGTAGCGTGTATTTCTGAAGTACTGTGTTAGCGGCCTGACAAGCTTCTTGCCAAGCTTCACGAATTACAAGTCCTTCAATCGAGTGTAGGTCCTGGCTAGGTTCAGACGGCTTGGCATCTAAACCTTCAATGCAGGTCACAATTTCGAGCAGTGTAATTTTCCAGGGATCTCGAGCCAGCAGATAACCACCCCGTGCACCTCGTTGGCTACGCACCAAACCGGAACGCCTTAGAGTTGCTAGAAGCTGCTCCAAATAGCGATCAGGAATATTTTGCTCCGCAGCGATTTGCCGAATCTGCAGCGGTTCTCCGCCACTGTAGTGGGCTGTCAACTCTAGCAGAGCTAACAGTGCATACTCGCTTTTACAAGAAAGTTCCACAAGCTAAGTTCATAACGACTAGTCAGCGAGGTGATCATCTGAACCTGCTGCTCTGTTGAAGCAAAGCACGATTCAAATCTCTACTTACTCTACTTATTAGATCACTAAATCTGAGTCTGTATCTCTAGTATACCCCGGTTCCCCACTGGGGTTTGCAGGTTTAGGCGTAGAAATGTATAAACCTGATCTTTATCTTTGAAAATCCCTTTGAAAACTTGAATGCCAAGAAAAAACCCGAGCTTTGTGGGCTCGGGCTGATATGTGATTACAAACCAATCAGAACAGGTTTTTAACGATTCAGCAATTTAGAAGCTGAAGGTTGTTCTGAGAGCACCAATTACAGTGTCACTGTTAGCGTTGTTGTTGAACGGATCAGTGATCCAGATGATGCCAGGAGTGATGGCGATGTTGTCGTTGAGCCGATAGCGGTAGAAAACTTCTCCCACGAAGGAAGCATCTTCTGTCCGAATACCAACTAAGGGGAAGGTACCGTCACCAAATGCGGTTGCTCTAGAAGGAACACCCGCTAGGATACCAAGCATGTTACCCTCTCCACCCAGGTCGGGGAAGGCCAAGGTGCCCTGGTAGCTCCAAACGCGGTAGTCACCCGTGCCGATTGCCCGAGTTGGTGTGTAGGAAGCACCGCCACCGATTTCAAAGGCGTTGCCAATCTTGAAGTTGACTTGTCCACCGTAGGTGTTCGACACTTCAGCAACACCTGTGAAGGTATCGGGACCACCTCGGTAAGCATTGACGTAAGTCAATGCTGCATCGACGAAGTCGCTCAGGAAGGTCAGCTGGGCGATCGCACCGTAGTCACCATTGAACAGACCTGCACCTGTGCTAGGATTAGCAGCTTCAGCTGCCGTATAACCCAGGTCGAGGCTGACATTGTCTGTCAACTGAAGAATAAGGCCAGCACCAGCGTTTCCTGGAGCACCCGCATACTGCTGAGGGAAGCCAAAGCCAGACAGAGAACCAAAAGCACCACTGTCAAATGGGCTAATGGTGCTTGAGACGAAGTCATCTACATCAATGCTATTAGCACCCAAAGTCACCTGAACACGGTTTCCAACGGGGAAGGTGTAAACCAAGTCATCCAACTCAAAGTTGCCAGCGTTGCTGCCACCAAAGGAGAAGCCAATTGGGTCAGACTCAAAGTTTTGAACATCCCGGGCTTGGAAACGAGTTCTCAAGCGATCGCTTCCGGTGAAGCTGGTGTCAAAGTTGAGGCGAGCCCGGTAGCCAAAGGTGATTTGGCTGTCAGGAGTGATGTTAGGACCACGGACACCACGGCGTCCCTGCTCAATTACATCACCTTCGTCGAAAGCACCTGCGAAGTTGAAGAGGACTTCACCATTCAAGCGGGTGGTGGTGGAGAACTGGTTTGCTTCCAGTTCAGCAGTGCGAGCCTCTAGTGCATCAACCCGTCCCCGCAGGGTAGCCAGTTCAGCCGCAAATTCTTCTTGCAGACGCTGCAGCACGGCCAGGTCTTCACGAGTGACGGCATCCGCCAAGCCAGCCGCGATGAGTTCATTGACGCGATCGAGAGCAGCATTGAGACCAGCTGCGAACTCATAACGAGTCATGGCGCGGTTGCCGCGGTAGGTGCCATCGGGATAACCC